>PLWQ01000039.1 GCA_003165595.1 Fibrobacterota bacterium
AATAAACCGAATGTCAAAGAACCGGCTGCTCTGCCTGTGTGCTAAGCAGCTACACGAAGTGTCTCATTACTATTGACAGGTTCCGCTATGCAAGCCGGACAATACTGTCTTCCGCTGTCTGGCGTTGGGTTGTCAGCCGGAAAATACGTGCTCGTATTCCACTGCGGTTCGCACGTCATAACGCGCGGAATTCTTTTCCTGCGATAACAGGGGACCATACGGCCTCTGTTCCGACACCCCGTTTCTGCAGACTCACCGCGATACAGGATTGCTGTGGCCGACGTTGAATACTCGGCCATTCCATCGGGATGTTATGAACTGCCGGTTCATTCACTAAGAAGCTTCGGATGGACTTCGCTGCGCCTAGAACAGCGTCCGGGAAAGCCGGAAGAAGAAAGTGGCACATCCAAGAAGAAACGGCGCTCCGGGTATCCCCGGGCGCCGTTTTTCGTTGGTGCGCAGCCAAGGTCCTTACTTGACAATCCGTATTGCCTGCGAAAGCACCCTGCCCGCTGACTCAAGTCGGATCACGTAGGTGCCGGTCCCGACCGCTTCGCCCGACGAAGTCGTATGGTCCCACACGATCGGCCTGCTCTGCCCCGACCCTGCCTGGAAGAGCCTGATTGTCTTTCCGGCGGCGTTGCAGATTGAAATGCGGCCTCCTTCGCGGTCACCCACGTTAATTACCGTTGTTGCAGCCGGCCCGGCTCCGACCGTGAGCAGACCGTGCTGGCTGCGGGCGGAAGGCTGGAGAATCACCGGGTTGTTGCTGTTGACGTTGATTGCCGCATAGGCCATGTCGCCGATGTCATAGTCGAGAAGGGGCGTTACAGCTGGCGGCAGGCTGTCGGTCTTGGTGAAGTAATAGAGATTGAAGGAGCTCTGGACCGGGCCAACCGCAATGCGCGCGAAGCAGACGATGGGGACGGTTTTGACCCAGATTGTCTTGATGGACCCGAACAAGAATTTTTCGGATGATGTAAGCGTACTCGTGTCTATGGGCAGAGAGCTCACCGGGAACGAGGTGTCCATGGCGGTCCCGGCCGGGATATTGATGTTGATTTTTGCGCCATAGGAAACCCACTGACCGACGCTGTCGACCGCGACCTGGATGGAATCCATGCTGAAACCGTGCGCCTTGAGCGTTTTGTGGACAAAAAAGCTTTTCCACGTGGGGTCGGCCGCCATGGCCGACTCTCGCGCCGTATAAGCGGCAAGCGAGTCTTGCAGCAAGGTGAGGAGAAGCGCCGAATCGGCCGCGATGCCGGCGATCTGGTTGAGCCTGAGCCCGTTTGCAACGTAGTAATCCGAAGAAATTACGGACCACCCGGCAGGAAGGCCGTAGACCACGTGGAGGCTGTCGCGTTTGTAAGCCGCCGATGTAGTGGGTGTTGTGGAGATAATAACGTACACGTCGCTGAGCACTACAGGTATCGTGTCGCCGGGTTTTGCCGCCGAAGGCTGAGACACGAGCTGGGCGCGGTCGGCGCTGCAACCGACAAGAAGACTCAGAATTCCAGCGATAACAAGCATTCTTACGTAGCCCTTTTTCATGCTGCCTCCCGGCAATGAGTGACGAAAATCTTGCACGGACGCTACGCTGAGCGCAACCGCGACCCTTCATAAGATACCACCAAAAGGGGGAAATATCAACCGAAATAAGGTCGAATTCGTCTGTCGGAAAACAAAAAAGGAGGACAAACCGTCCTCCCTTTCATTAAGGATCGCGGGGAGAAAATCAGCGGGCGAACTTGAGCACGATTTTCAGGATTCTCCGTATCGGCTCCGCCGCGCCCCACAAGAGCTGGTCGCCAACGGTGAACGCGGTAAGATATTTTGGTCCGATAATCATTTTTCGCATGCGGCCGATGGGAACCGCAAGCCTCCCGGACACTGCCGTGGGTGTGAGCTCAGCAAGCGTAGCTTCTTTCGTATTTGGAACGACTTTTACCCACTCGTGAGCTCCGGCGATCAACCCCTCGATGTCGGCCAGCGGCACGTCCTTCTTGAGCTTGATCGTAAGGCCCTGGCTATGGCAGCGCATGGAGCTCACACGCACGCATTCCCCGTCGACCGGGATGGGCTTTTTGGTGCCGAGAATCTTGTTGGTTTCGGCGCATCCTTTCCATTCCTCGCGCGTCTGGCCGTTTTCCATGGGTTTGTCGATCCAGGGAATGAGGCTTGCCGCAAGGGGCGCGCCGAAATTTTCAACCGGCATTTTCCCGGAGCGCAACTCGCTCGTTATGAGCGCCTCGTACTCGAGGGCCGTTGCCGCTGGATTGCCGAGCAGCGGACCTGCGGCATTTGACAGGTGCGCCATTTGCTTGACAAGCTCGATCATATTCTTTGCACCCGCGCCCGACGCAGCCTGATAGGTCATGGAGGAGATCCATTCGACCAGGTTCTTCTGGAACAGCCCGGACAGCGCCATGAGCATGAGGCTCACGGTGCAGTTGCCGCCGATATAATCCTTGACGCCCCCCTTGAGCGCCTTTTTGATTACCTTGAGATTAACGGGGTCGAGGACGATAACGCTGTTGTCCTTCTGGCGAAGGGCCGAGGCAGCGTCGATCCAATAGCCTTTGAAACCCTGGCCGCGAAGCGCCGGATACACGTCGTTGGTGTAGTCGCCGCCCTGGCAGGTAACCACGACATCCATCTGGGAAAGTTTCGCTAGGTCGCGGGCGTCAACGAGAGGCGGGGCCGAAAGCCCGACGTCGGGAGCGGCGCCGCCGACATTGCTCGTGGTGAAAAACAGCGGCTCGAACCCTTTGAAATCGCCTTCCGCTCTCATGCGTTCCATGAGAACCGAACCGACCATGCCGCGCCAGCCGACAAATCCTACTTTGAGCATAGCAGAAACTCCGGGAGAAGTAAAACACAACCATCTGTTAATACGGTTATAAAAATACTATAGTAAAATAATTTACGACAAAAAACGCGGATACAACGGATACGATAATTTGAAAGCGCATGATGCAATGGTTTTCACCGGCAAAAACCGTCTACAGTTTTCTCAGGAAAAAGCAAACCTGGTCCCCGTCTTTTTGTGCGTTCAATTCCTGTGCCCGCAGGTCAAACCGTGCAATGTCCCCGCTGCTGAACAGTGATTTGCCGGGATTGACGGAATAGGAGTTTTCCGCTGTGAGCCAGATGTTCTTTTCGTATTGCTCGGAACCCCAGAACTGGAATCCGGTTGAGTCGAAAAGAATGTCGGCTATTTCAAAACCGTTGTTTCGAACCAGCATTTCAAAACTGGAGAGCGTGTGCAGGACACGGTGGCGGGGCGCGTCCAGCTGCACCCAGTTCGCGCCGTAATGCCGCCAGGCGTAGGTGTCCTTGATGGGAATCCTGATCATGGCAACTCCTTTGGGGTCCAGGACGCGGCCGATTTCCGTTAAGAACTCATCCTGGTTCCTGATATGCTCCAGCACATGGTTTGACATGACAAAATCAAAGCAGCCGTCTGTTTCCTGAATAGACCTCTTTTCGATTGTGAAATTTCTGGCGTACCGTATCGCCTCAGGTATGTTGGGGTCAATACCGAGGAGACAATTGAATCCTTCATTGTAAAATGCGGATAAAATCAGACCATTGCCCGAGCCGATGTCAAGAATTCGGGAACGGGAATTGAGCCGGGCCAGCCGTATCCACTCGTAAATGCTCGGCGGTTTGCGCAACTTGTTAAGGAAGTTTACGGCAAATTTGTTTTGTCCGCTGTACAGTTTCAGGCACGCTCTCCGAAAGAGTCTTTTGATTCCTTTGGTAAGGCAGACTTTCGAGGTGAAACTGTAGTAATTGTCCGGATACAGCGCCCTGGAACCTTCCGGCCGGTCGCGAAGGAGCATCACCCCGCACTGCGGACAGACCGAATACTCGTACTGCGCGAGCGTGCCGAACATCTTTTCAAAGGCGGTGACCACGGCCGGGTCGGCGGTACTTTTACAGATTGGACAAGGATTCATAGGTGGCTCGGAAAACTTACGGGGATTCGGTGCTCAAGCAAGGCCCCCTCCTGCACGGGGGATTCTTGTACCAAAAAAAGCCCGGTCCCTCGCACAGAATGCGGCAGGACCGGGCTGTGCAGAACAATAGGCCCGAGAAATGCTTTCCCGTGTGTTAGCCGTTCACAGCCGGGATCTTGACGCCCTTGGCCAGTCCGCCAAAACCAGCAACCACGGTCCTTATGCCCGCGTCGCGCATTTCCTCTTCCGCACGGATGAGCGGATTGTAGTTCTGCAGGTTGCGTTCGCCGTTGGGAGCGCCGGCCTTGAGCCATACCCGCTTGCACACCGCACCATACAGGAGCGGCATATACGGAAGAAATTCCGACGAGCCTTCTGTTGACCGATGCGAAAAGAACGCGGAAAACCCGCCCGCCTTCATGTTGTTGAGCGCTTCGTCGAGCGACGAGACGCCCACTTTGGCGAGCTCGGACAAAACGAGGCCCGTATCGCCGCGCGCGTCAAGGAATTTCTTAACGCGGACGGCGTCTGCCACGCCGAGAACCACTTCGGTGGCAAGGCAGGTTTCGGTGAACGTACCGGCCTGGTTCAGCTTGATGAGCACGGAGTTTCCGGCCCGATCCTTGCGGTTTTTTGCCGCAAGGAACGGAATGATGAACCGAAGCTGCGTTACCGCCGCGTCGTCGATGACGATCTGCACTCGGTCGCCGTATTTTTCGTTCATGAGCTTGTGTGCTATAATATCGCTTTCCGAACCCGGGTCTTCCATGTTCACGAAATTGTCGGCGCTCTTCACAACCGAGTAGTCGAATTCAACAAGCTGTTCGCGCGTCTTGATGCCCTCGCCGCTGAACCGCATATCGTACAAACCCTTCTGGCGCAATTCGTCGCCCTTCTGGATTTCCGAGAATGCATTGTCGGTGCCGATTGCATAGTCCTTATCGGAAAGTCCGAGCTGGCCCGCGCATTCCTTGATGCGAGTGAGGCCTTCAAAATTGTCTTTGACCGGGAAAACGAATCCGCGCTCCTTGGCGGTTCCGGTGGGCAGCTTGTCGCGCACAAGGTTCTTTTCGAACTGCCGGAAAAACTTTGTGGCGGTGACGAAAACGTCCTTGATGGATTTATCCTTCATGGCAAAGAAGAACATTTCCTGAATGTCCTGCTTGGTGCCCGGAACATGCTCGCCGCCGCACACCATGTTAAAGGCGATATTGGGCATGGTGAAGGACTTCATTCCTTTGGGCGCGAGAACCTGCCAGGCCTTGAAACCCGAGGCCTTGAGCAGGGTCTGGAACAATACGGTGGACGATGCAAGGCACGCATTGCCGCCCCATACTTTTTTATTGGGACCCGCGCCTTTGACGAGGGAGAGGTCGAACTCTTCGCACGCCTTGATGATGTCGGCGGGCGTCTTGATAACAACTTTCTTGGGCAACAGCGGCACGATGTTCTTTTGGATGGACTTGATGGCCTTGTCGTTGTCTATGTAAATGGCCTCGTTCTCGCCGTCGGATGTTCCCTTGGCAATGCCGTTTCTCTCTTCGATGGTCCAATTGTCTTTGCCCCGCGTCACGCGGGCCGTCATCACGCCTTCCAGGGTAAAATTGGCATACGACGAAAGAATTTCCCTGCCCTTGAGCGTGAACTTTGTGACTATGGTTTCTTGTGCCATTGCGACAGTCCTTCCGAAAAATTGTTTATGTGCAGGCAACCGTTTGGAATCGAGGCCGGTATGAAAGCGACTGCTAAAATACTTCATTTGTATGGCTGGACAAAATCCTTTCGGCTTGAGCCCGGGAGCCGGCAGCCATATGGAATCCCACAGCGAGCGATTACAAATAGTTCTTCTTCCATAGGGATGGAAGGATTCCCCCCAGCCTGCTGCGGGGAATCCTTCAATTTATCGTCCGCCTACCTCGAAAGTCTGCCTGGCCCAGGCGGACCAATTACCTGTTGACCTTTCCCCACGAAAGAAGTATACTTATTTAACTCGTTAAATAAGTGCCGGCCAGTCCCAACAACTGGAAAATTCACCCCCACAATCAATAAGGAGGTCCATATGGACGCATCACTCAAGAACAGGATCGAGAAACGGGCTTACGAGCTTTTCCTGCATCGCGGCGCACAGCCGGGTCACCATTTTGACGACTGGGTAAAGGCCGAGAAGGAAGTCATGGCCGAAATAGCCAAAGAAAAGGCGCCCAAGGCAAAGCCGCCGGTTCAGAATCAGAAGAAGAAGTACTAATCCTCTCCCAGGTCGATCCTAAAGATCCGTTGGCCCCGCCGGCCCGCTGAGCCGCGTTTGGCCGGTGAGAAATTGCGGCGGGGTCGGATATTTCCCCGGGCTTTGCCAGACTTCCGAGCTCCTGCCGAAAGCGGCTGCGTGAATGTGGGGTCGGCACCTCAGCAATCCAAAACCGCAATTCGTTTACTGTACGGAAAAGCCGAGCAAATTGTTGATTGAGCAGCGCAAAAACACCTATATTGAAAGG
Organism: Fibrobacterota bacterium; assembly: GCA_003165595.1. Taxonomy (GTDB): domain Bacteria; phylum Fibrobacterota; class Chitinivibrionia; order Chitinivibrionales; family FEN-1185; genus FEN-1185. The sequence continues at coordinate 6,458 of PLWQ01000039.1, forward strand.
ACCCCGCAGCAAACAGCGGGGAATCCTTCCATCCCTAGGGAAGAAGAAATATTTTTATTCGCTCGCTAACCCCGAAGCAAGCTTCGGGGAATGCGCTCGCTATGGGATTCAACCGCACATGCGCATTCTTCTTTTCTTTCCCCGGGGATACGACAATACAATCTCGACCGCGTCGGTCGGGACCCTTGCTGCGTCGATGGCGCCATTCGGCATAGCCTCGATTGCGGCGGTCCTTCGAAAGGCCGGTCACGATGTCCGCATTATCGATGCTACGCTGCGCTTCACCATTGCTAACCGCGAATGGGCCCGCCGCATTACTGCCTGGCAACCGGATATCGTCGGGTTTTCCGTCATAACGTCGCATTTTTTCGACGCCTATAACGTGTGTCAATTAGTCAAGGAAATCGATCCGAATATCCGGACCGTGTTCGGCGGCGTTCACCCGTCGTGGGGACGCGAGCGTCTTTTGCGCGACTATCCGGCCATCGATCTGGTAATTGCCGGTGAAGGCGAATTTGCGCTTCGCGACATTGCGGATGGCGTTCAACCCGATAGCGTTGCGGGAGTTTTTTCCCGAGGTGGCGATGGCAAAATAACGGGCATGGACCGGCCCCAGCTGCGCTCGCTTGACGATCTGCCTTTTCCAGCCTACGATCTCGTTGAGGGCTTTCCGCGCGCCTATGCGCCGGCGCTCTTCAGCTACCCTCGATTTCCGGCCGCAAGCATCATCTCTTCGCGTGGTTGCGTTTATCAATGTTCCTATTGCGACCGGTCCGTTTTCGGCAAAAGCTTCCGGTGGAATTCGCCGGAGTATACGGCCGAACTGGCCGGGTTTCTCAACCGGGATTTCGGGGTGCGGCACATCATGTTCTATGATGACCTTTTTACGCTGAACCGCGACCGGGTGGCCCGGCTTTGCGCCCTTATGCGAGGCATGAAACCTCGCCTGACCTATAACTGCATCGTGCGGATCGGCCATATCGACGATGATCTCATCGCAGAGCTCAAATCAAGCGGATGCTGGATGGTGCATGTGGGCATCGAATCCGGCGACCAGGCCATCCTGGATTCATTCAAGGAAAAAATGAGCCTCGACGACATTCGTCGCGACGTCGAGAAATTGCATGCCGCAGGCATCTACGTCAAGGGGCTCTTTATGATGGGTTTCCCGGGCGAAACCGATTTGTCAATTACCAAAACGATCCGATTCTCGCAGTCGCTGCCGCTGAAAGACGCGAACGTTACGGCTTTTACGCCCTTTCCCGGTTCGCCTGTCGCGGGTGACATCGAAAAGCTCGGGACGCTTGACAACGACTGGTCGAAAATGGATTGCGTCAACGTCGTCTTCGTCCCCAAAGAGATCGAATCGAAGCAGTTGCTCGAACGGCGGTGGCGTGAGTTCGTGATGGGTTTCTACCGCAGACCCGCCATGAACCGCATGTACAGACGCATGCTCTGGGAAGCACCCCACAGCTACGGGCGTCTTCTGAGACATGCGCTGTCGTTTATGGGATATCGCAGGGCAATGATCCGAAAACAGCGCACACCGAAAAGGGCGCTATAACGAATGGAGACAGAGTGAATTTCCTGCTTGTATACCCGCGCTGGCCAAAGCTTGCGCACCAGACCGTATTCAATCTTCCTCCGCATGGGCCGGTGGTGATGGCCGCGGCGATTCCGCAGTGGGTGACGGTCACCTTTGTCGACGACAATGTTCAGGATGTTCCCTTTGACAAGACCTGGGACTTCGTGGGAATCTCGGTGATGCTCACGGCGCAATTGCCAAGGGCATTTGAGATATCCGGACGATTCAGAGCGCGCGGTACACCGGTGATTTTCGGCGGCATCTCCGCGATGCTGCACGCGCCGGAGGTACAGTCCAACACCGACAGCCTCTTCTTCGGCGAAGCGGAGGGACGTCTTGCTCGGGTGTTTGAAGACCGCAAGAACGGCCGCCTTAAGCCGCTGTACGACTACCGCAACTCCTTTGCACCCATCGAAGACGTCGGGCCTGCCCGGCGCTCCATTCTCGACTACAGCCGTTATGAACACAAGGGCGTGCGTATGGTGGACCTCTTTCATGCCTCCCGGGGATGCAAGTTCAACTGTTATCCCTGCTGCACGCCGTTTCTCGGGGGACGTCAGTTTCGTCCGCGACCCATGGAGCGGGTTGCTGAAGAGCTTGCCACCATCGACAACGAACGGCTGTTCGTCGTTGACAATTCACTCGCCCAGGACAAGCAATGGGAGCTCACGCTCTTTCGAACCATGGCGCCGTTCAAGAAATCGTTCTGCTGTCATCCGATTGAAGACGACGATGAGGTTCTGGCTGCCGCGGTCGATGCGGGCGCCTGGTACGTGTATCAGGCAATTTTCGACACCTCCGATTTCATCCGCGAGCGGATCAGACGGTACAAGAGCTTCGGACTCGGAGTGGAAGGAACCATCATTCTGGGATTGGACGATCACGACGAGGATTCAATCAAGCGGCTCGTTGAGTTTCTCCTGGAAATCAATCTTGATCTTGCCGAATTCACCATACTCACGCCGTTTGCGCACACCGCCGCGCGCGAACAAATGGAAAAAGAAGGGCGGATAACGACGAATGATTTCTCCAAATACAACGCCGGCGAAGTCGTTTACAAACCGGCAAAGATAGGGGCAGCAAAGCTGCAAGAGCTGTATCACTGGGCTTGGGAGACGTTCTATGCCGGTGAACCGCAGATGCTCAAAATGGCAAGGCTGTACAAGAAGGTACTGCGCAAAGGACTCAAAGAAGAAAAGATTAACCGCGGAGCCACGGAGGACGTCGTTGAATAAAGTGTCGTATTGCATTTTCGTGTTGTGCTGTTGTGCGGCTGTTTGTTTCGGCAGAAGCCGGGACGCCGCGTACATCGTAAGGCCGGACCTCCAGAAAGCCGTGCTTGGTTTTGAAATCACCCCGGAAGAAGACCAGGAATTCTGGCTGCGAAGCGAGAAGTCGAAAGTCTGGAAAATTGATTGTGACAATTTACAGTTGAGAATCAGATATTTGAGCGGCATCAATCGTCACCCAGTTTGACCCAATCGGTTTCCCATGACTTTACAGCACCTCGACGTTATCGTAGACGGCCTGCTTGTCCCCGTTGAAAAAGATGAACCGGGGGAATACGCACGCGCCGCCGCTTGCAAACTGGATGTTCCCGAAGCGGACATCTCTATTGTCAAGATCGTCTACAAGTCGCTGGTAGCCAGCGACCCCGAACAGTTCTATTATGAACTGTCACTTGTCGTTCGCGTTCCGGCCGCGTACGACAACAAAGCGGGTTTTGTTGCATACCAGGAATCCACAGCACCTGTTCCAAAAAAGGCGTTACCCGCACCGAGACCGGTTGTTGTCGGTTTCGGCCCGGCCGGGATGTTCGCGGCGCTTTCGCTCGTCGAGCACGGCTGCAAGCCTTTGATTTTTGAAAGAGGCAAAACCCTGAACGACCGGCATGTCGATGTCCAGCGATTCATTCACGACAGGATACTTGATCCCGGGAGCAACATTCAGTTCGGCGAGGGCGGTGCGGGGTTGTATTCCGACGGCAAGCTCTTTTCCAGGCCGAACAATTCCGAAGATGCAAACAAGGTGCTCGACACGTTTGTCCGCTTTGGTGCGCCGCCTTCAATCAAGTACCTGTACAAACCCCATCTGGGAACCGATGTTTTGTGCACCATAGTGGCCAACATTCGCAACCACATCATTTTGCACGGCGGAGAAATTCTGTACAACTCGAAAATGACGGATATCCTTGTCCTCAAGGATGCCTGCGCGGGCATTGTCATAAACGGCTCCAGGGAGTACCTCACGTCAAGTATTTATCTGGCACTGGGGAACTCTGCGCGGGACACGTTCGAAATGCTCCACAAGAAAGGCATCGTCCTTCAGTCCAAGCCCGTTTCCGTCGGCGTGAGGATTGAACATCCGGCCCGGACCATCAACCTCATGCGTTACGGCAGCAAGTATCGGGACTTCGCCGGGCTGGGTGCGGCCAGTTATTCCTTTTCATTCACAAACAGGTCGACGCGGCGCCACGTCTACACCTTCTGCATGTGCCCCGGCGGCGAGGTTGTTAATGCGTCCTCGGAACACGGCATGCTCGCGCTCAACGGCATGAGTTACTCGGCCAGAAACTCTTTGTTTTCGAATGCCGCCATTCTGGTGACCCTGGACGAGGCGGATTACAAATCAAAGAATCCACTTGCCGGCATCGCGTTTCAAAGGGACATAGAAAGAAAGGCATTTCTTGCCGGTGGGTCACACTGGGAAACTCCCGGCCAGAACCTGCCGGATTTTCTGCGCGGCAAGCAGTCTGCCGCGTTGAACCGTAATTCCTGCAAAATGGGTACGCACAGCGCAACCATGGACGCGATATTTCCCGCCTTCATCTGCGAAACGCTTCGCGAGGCTTTTAATGTATGGAAAACCGAAAGTCCGCAGTTCGTGACCGGCGAGGCCGTCCTTCTGGGTGCGGAAACCCGGACCTCGTCACCCGTACGCATAAAGCGGCGGAAAACGTTTGAATCTGTCAACATGCGAAATCTCTACGTGATCGGCGAAGGCTCAGGATACACCGGCGGCATCAATTCCGCCGCCATTGATGCGATACGCGCCGTGGAGTCGGTGATGACCGGGGCATGAGCTTCCTTTCGGCTCAATGTTACTCTCTCTTGCAAAGCAGCTGGGCGCCCCGCTGCTGAAGACATTAAGGTTATTGGGCGTTCCCCGGCCTTCGGCCGGGTCGGTTCTTCCTCAAGGCTCGGTCGTTGGCCTCGGTACCGCCTGCCGCAATGTACTTCGTACGCGGTCAGGCGGTACCGCGCTCTGCGCGCCTTTCGGTCGCCCCTAACGCCGGGCATAGGTTCAATGCCACAGGGGATTGAATCTGAATTCTTAATGACCAATGCAAGATTTGCCGGGTGTCCTACCGCCATCAGCGCCGCTCCCAACATTCTCGCTTTCTACAAAAACAGCATCTTCTATCTCGCCACAAAAACCCGTTTCACGATCCGCTGTCCGTCAACATCGCACCGCACAAAGTAAACGCCGTTGTTGGTTACGGACGCCACGCCCGGCTGCGCGGCCTTCACCGGATGCCAGCCCTCCTTCTGCCGCGATGCGGGAATCCGCAGAACCGTCTTTCCAGCTGCGTCAAGTATGTCAAGAGAAACTGTTGCAGCTTGACTGATAAAATACCGTATGATCCCGCCTGCTGTTGCAATGCGCACAGAGGTAGGCATCGCGCTCGCTGCGGGATGCACCGTCCCGCGAACGGACACCGGGGGCGGCGCCGGAACGGGATACACGGCAAACGACGTGGTTCCCGTGAGTGATCCCGAGGTCGCGGTGACGGTCACGGTTCCGGGTGTAAACATGGACCGGACTGCCACCTTGCACATGCCGCCTTCCGCCGTAAGCTCCGGGTCACCGGGCGAATGATAGTTCGCTCCGCCGCCGCCGATCATCTGATCCGCGCCGCCGCGATAATTCCCGGGACCGGAAACGGCGAAGGTGACATTGTTGCTTGCCGTGGGGCACCAGTTGCCTTGCGCATCGACGATAGTCGCAAGAACGAACGCCGCGTCCGAGCCGTTTGCCGTGATCCTGAAGGTGTCCCCTGTTGCCGGATTCACAATAGGCGCAGCCACAGTAAGAAGTATGTGGTCCGGATTTCCGGCTGTAACTTTCTGGTCGGAGCACACCACTGTTCCGTTTGCGTCCAAGCCCTGGGCCGTAACCGTTCCCCCCACTGTCCCCGGCGCGGTAACGCTCCACGAACACTGATGCGCCAGGAGCGCGGTGCCTGTGCCGGAGTCCGGATACGGCGTTTGATCGGTGCCCTGCTTAACCCCGTTGATAAGCAGCCGAACCGATGGGCAGTTGCTGAACGCATTCACCGTGACGCCGCCCGAACGGTTCCAGTGGTGCGCCAGATACACCACGGGCTTCACCGAATACGGAAACCAGCAAGAGGCGTATATTTTGTAAAGCATTTTCGGGATGCGGCTGCCATCCATCATGGAGCAGGCGAAGTTCCGGCCCAGACCGCTTTCGCCGGGCGACTCGGCCATGTACCACTGGCACATGCCGAACGCCTTCACGTTCTTGCCGCTTTTCCAAGTCGACATGTAGTACTGGGCGAAACCGAGCTCATCATCGTAGTTGAACCGCGTCCCCTGTCTGCCCCAGCCTTCGGCGCCGTAACAGGGCTTGCTGGGCTCCATTCCCTTGAGTCCCACTTCGCAACCGTTAAGAGAGCACGATATCACCTGATCCACGGCCATATCGGACTGGTCGTTGCCCCTGTCGCTTTGCGCGCGGGGCATGAGCGTGTCCCATTTGACAACCGTATCCCAGAGCGTGACATTGTAATCGTGGTCGATGGGCGCGTTGGCGCATTCCCAGGCGGCGATGCATGGGTCGTTTCGGTCCCGCACGATCATGTCGCGATGGCATTCGCTCTTGAGCGCCATGTTGTAGGCAGCCTGCGCCGGTGTATAATTAGCTCTTAAGGCCTGGGTCATAAACGTCCCTTCGTCATCGCCGCTGGGTTGGATGATGCAGACGCCAAACGCATCGCCGGCTTCAACGAATTCGTGCGAGCAGGTGGAATGGCCGGGCCGCAACCATCGTCCGCCGCAATCGGCGAGTATTTTGGCATCGCGCCACAGTTGTTCCTCCGGTACCGCGGTTCCCAGGGCCGGGTAATCGTACCGTTGGGCAGCACCCCATAAATAGTGCGGATGGCCGTTGAAAATAGGAAAATTGGTGTCCCACGTGAGCGTCCGGATGCCCAGCGGGCTCGTGAAAACGTCCACAGTCGCCCCGCCCACTTTCACAATATGGTACACCTTGTACATATACGGTTTTCCGTAAATACTGGCATTCGGATACCACAGATGCGGATTGCTTACCGTTCCTGTCTGGTCGAACACGTAACACGCGCCAGCAATGACGGAATGAGAATCTGTGTTCGACAGCACCACGGCGCCGGTTGAGTCCACAACCTTCGTTGTGAGGGAAACGGTGGCAGCCGCGCCGCTTTCGTTTTGCACATTCGTGAGGATTCGCACCGTGGCCGACGCATCCGACGCCGACATCGTTGCCACGCACGTGCCCCAGTTATTGACAACGGAAAACACGTTGATGGGAATGTGCACTTTGTCGGTCACGTGCATCCACACGGGCCGAAACAGCCCGCCGTCGCCCTGGCCGAACCGGAAATTTTCCGAAAAAAACGGATAGGTGAACCAGCCCGAGCCGGTGGATACCCGGACCGCCAGAACATTGTCGCTGCCGCCGAATTTCACATAGGGTGTGATGTCCACCACAAACGGCAGGAACCCGATAACGTGCGTGGCCTGCGGGTTTACCGCGCTATTGCCTGGAATAAACGTCTGATTGATGTACACCTGTGCGCCTATATGAGCGCCTTCGAACTCGATGAAAATCTTTCTCCCCGAATACCCGTTGTCCAAGGTGAAATGTTTCCGGTACCAGCCGGTTTGTCCCTGAAGCGCGCCCGCGTTTCCGCCCGCATCCATGTTCAGGAAAGTGTTCATGTCGTTCCATGTGTGCGGGATTCCAACCGTGCTCCATGACGCGTCGCTGAAGCTCGTGTCCTGGGCGTTTATCGGGTCGGATTGGATGAATTTCCAGCCTCCCTGGAATCCGCTCATGTTGATCTTTGCGCGGTTGCTCGGTTCGCCGCTGTAGGCTTGGGCAAAGCAGGATGAAAAAGCGCCTGTCAATGTGATGACAATAGATACGAGAATGATAAGTGATCGCATGATCCTCCCTACACTTTTGATAATTTGGCATGACAGAAATCAAGGAATCCCAAGGTAACAAGCTGCTGCATAACTTCCGTTTCCACTCTTCATTTCTTACCCCCGTGTAACCTCTCCCCGCCATTTGCGATGGCGACCCTCCCCGACGCAGGGAGGGTGGAGGAATAACCGGAAATTCTGCATTTACCCCTCTCTGTGTCGGAGAGGGGTGGACGCTTGGCGGCCGGGTGAGGTTACACGATGCCAAAGAGCAATCATTGGGTCAGTAAATCGTAATCGTCCCTCTCTGTCTTATGTCAAGTGACGATGAACCCACAAGCACGTCTATCGGCCCCGGCTCCACCACCCACGCAGAGACAGTATCGTCGTAGTATTCCATGTCCTGCTCCGTCAGGTTGAATGTGACGGTCTTGGCTTGCCCGGCAGTAAGCGGGACGCGCCTGAAGCCGCGAATGTCTTTATATCGCCTGGGCAGGTTGCTCTGTTCGTCGTGCAGATACAGCTGGACAACTTCGTCGCCGTCGCGGGTGCCGGTATTCTTGACATCAACGGAAACGGAAAACGTATCGCCCGGATACCCGCCGGCGGGTGAAATCTGCAGATTGCTGTATGCGAATGTGGTGTAGGAGATACCGTGGCCGAAACAGAACAGCGGTTTCATGTTGTGATAGTCGAAATACGGATATCCTCTGCCCTCCCACGCAACCTCGTATGTGTCGCCCTGCGCCCATTCGGAAAGGGGAATGCCGAATCTCGGAAGCTGTATCGAGTCTGCAGGGAATGTGAGCGGAGTTTTCCCGCCCGGGTTGTAGTCGCCGAAAAGCACTTCTGCCATTGCAAGGCAATGATCTTCACCTGGATAGAAACTCATTATGATACCCGGCGCCTTAGACCAGTTGCCCGAGTCCGTGGCACTGCCGCCTGTGTAAAAAACAATGGTCTTTGTCGGGTTTACAGCGAGCACTTTTTTGACAAGCTGGTCCTGCGTATCCGGAAGTGAAACAGCGTCTCTGTCCCAGCCTTCGCCCAGGTCGTCGGGACCGATGCACACGAGAACATAATCCGCGTTCTGATAATCGGAGGTGACCGTAACATTGGCGCCGCCGATCTGCGTGAGGGCACGCGTTGGCGGTGTGGTGTGAACCGGGCAGTTCTGGGCGCTGCCGGGAGGGCCGCAGCGCGCTGTGTTGGCCCAGGGACCGACAACGGCAATGGTCACAGGACTAGTTTTGTCTATAGGGAGAACATTGTTGTCGTTTTTGGCAAGTATCATGGACTCCCGCGTAACGTTCCGCATGTAATTGTACATGTTGGTGTTGAGGATGGAATCCTTGAACCTGCTCATAGTGTAGCCCGGTTCAAAACAGCCGGTCTTATACCTGGCCCAGAGCCATCTCCGTGCCTTGTCGTCGAAAAAACCTTGCGAGATGATGTTCGGCACCAGGCCCTCAAGCCCGCCGCCCCACGTGTTGGGCGTGCACAGGTCAAGCCCTGCCAATGCCTTTACGGCCGGATCGCTAGTACCGCCATTGTCCCAGTCGGTAAGGATAAATCCCTTGAGTCCCCATGAGTTCTTGAGAATGTCGGTCATGGTGTGCTTGTTTTGGGCGTTATGGAGGCCGTTCACGGAATTGTAGGCAACCATGATGCCTGTGGTGGGGCCTTCATGCGCGGACATGCCGAAGTGGTATGTGTAAAGTTCACGCAGGCTGCGCTCCGACACCAGCACGGGGTAGAACCCGCGCGCGCGCTCCACGTTGTTGCAGCAATAATGTTTCTGAGTGACCATAAGGCCGCTTCTGGTATCACCGCGCTCGTCCGCGGCCGCGAACTTTCCATTAAGGAACGGATCTTCTCCATACGATTCGGCGGTACGCCCCGCCCGGTTGTCACGCACAAGGTTCGACGAGGGTCCAAGCATGATGTTATACCCCCATCCCCTGAAACAATATCCTTTATAAACGCCGCCCTGTTCCGCAATGGCCGTATCCCACGTAGCCGCCATGCCCTCGCCGCAAGGAAACCCGCACGTGGCGCCGATGCCGTACGGGCCGTCTCGCCAGGCGCAGCCCGGCACGCTGCCCGCGCTTCCGCCGTTGATGATGGTCTGTTTGTCGTTATTGGACATTGTGTTTATGAGGTTTTCGATGAAATTGGCGGTGTCACTCCTGCTGGGAACAAGGGAAATTTTCGCCTTATAGGTTCCGGTGGGCGCTGTTGTGAACTGGCAGGTAAAGTGAATGCTTCTTGTCCCGGGCCAATTAACGGCGCCGATATCGCCTTTTGTCATCGTGAGCGGCACAATATCTCCGGTGCCGTCTTTGACAAGAGACATCGTAACGTTGAACCGGTCGTAGCTCCAGCCTATTATCCTGTAGCTCACCTTGCCCCTGTACTTGTAAACGCCGCCGGAATTGTCGGTGAGCTTGAGAAACACGAGCGGCACCTGCACCGTGTCGATGGCCGAGACAATATCGACGGCCGTTGGCTGACCAAAAAGTAAAGACGCGCTCGCAATTAGTATAGCTAGAAATCGCCAATGCATGTTTCCCCCTTGAGTGTGCTCTTGTCCAAATAAGAAAAGAGAAAGAACATTCACCGCAAAGTCGCAAAGGCCGCAAAGAACACGCAAAGTATTTTCTTGTCAATCAACATTCGGATTTCTCTTTGCGTTCTCCGCGCCTTTGCGGTGAGTCTTTCTTACTTAGTAAATCGTTATTGTCCCGCTCTGCCGAATGTCGTTGGACGATGCACCCACGAGTACATCTATTGGACCGGGCTCCACAACCCATGCACTGTGCGTATCGTCGTAGTATTCCATATCGCGCTCGGTGATCCCGAAGGTTACGGTCTTTGTCTGACCCGCGGTGAGCGGGACCCTGGCAAAGCCGCGTAGGTCTTTGTAACGCCGCTGTAAAACGCTCTGTTCGTCGTGCAGGTACAGCTGCACCACCTCGTCGCCGTCGCGCGCGCCGGTGTTTTTCACATCCACGCTTACGTGGAACGTGTCGCCGGGATATCCTCCCGCCGGCGAGACCTTAATGTTGCTATATGCGAACGTTGTGTAGCTGAGACCGTGGCCGAAATAGAACAACGGCTTGAAATGGTGATAATCGTAGTATGGATATCCCCTGCCTTCCCAGGAGTCTTCGTACTGGTCTTTTGTCAAACCAGTGTTGTCCCACGGAGGCGTGATGCCCCAGCGCGGCAATTGCAGCGAGTCGTGCGGGAACGTAAAGGGCGTTCTGCCGGCCGGATTGTAGTCGCCGAAAAGAACTTCGGCCATGGCAAGCGTGTGGTCTTCACCCGCAAAAAGCGACATAACGATGGCCGGTGCAGTGCTCCACGCGCCCGAATCCACCGTGCTTCCGCCTTCGTAAAACACTATGGTTTTCGACGGCTTGGCAGCCATTGCCTGCGCGCACACCTGCTGGTCGGAATCGCGCAAGCCGACGATTACCCTATCGAATCCTTCGCCAAGATCGTCGGGTCCGATGCAGGCTATTATGTAGTCGGCATTCTGGATGTCGCTGGTTACGGTCACGTTTGCGCCGCCGATTTTCTTTATCGCCGCCGCATCGGAAGTATGATGCATTGGGTTCACCTGACTGCTTGCCATTACAAGCCACTGCATGTCGCTGGCATACCGACCCACCACAGCGATAGTGACCGGCACCGATCTGTCAATCGGCAGCAGATTGTTGTCGTTCTTGGCAAGGATCACCGCTTCGCGTGTTGCGCGGCGCATGTAATCGTAGTGCGTTGCGTTGTTGATGGAATCGTGGTAGGTCGACTGGATCGTATAGTTTGGTGCGAAGCATCCGGTTTTATACCGGGCCCAAATCCAGCGGCGCGCCTTGTCGTCAAAGTAGGCTTGGGAAATTGTGTTCGGAACCAACGCAGCCAGCCCGCCGCCCCAGGTGTTTGGGCAGGGCAGGTCGAGCCCGGCCAGTGCATTAGCAGGAGCGTTGCCGCCCGCGCCCCAGTCGGAGAGAACGAATCCTTTGAGTCCATAGGAATTTTTGAGAATATCGGTCAAGCAGTGCTTGTTCTCTGCGTTTAGGGAACCGTTTACCGATGTGTACGCAGTCATGATTCCGGTTGCTTCACCCTCCACCGCAGCCATGCCAAAGTGATAGGTATACCGTTCGCGCAGGCTCCGTTCCGAAACCCATGCGGGGTAATAGGCCCGATCACGCTCTTCGTTGTTGCAGCAGTAGTGCTTGACGGTTACCATGAGGCCGCTTTTGCTGCATCCGCGGCAGTCAGCGGCACCCATCTTTCCGTTTACATAAGGATCTTCGCCGTAGCTTTCGAACGTGCGCCCACCCCGGCCGTCACGAACCAGGTTCATGGTGGTGCCAAGCATAATATTGTTTCCTAACCCCCTAAAATCCTGGCCCTTGTAATACCCTCCTTGTTCGGCAATAGCGGTATCGAATGTGGACGCCATTGCCTCACCGCACGGAAACGCATATGCGCCGCGGTCGCCATAAGGACCGTCCATCCACGAAACTGCCGGCACGCCGCCCGCAGCCCCGCCGTTGATTATGGTTTGCTTGTCGTTGTTGGAAAGACTGTTGACATATCCTTCAACAAACGTAGCCGTGTCGCCCTTGGTGGCGTTTACGCTCACCTTTGCCTTGTACGTTCCACTGGGCGGCCCGTTAAACTGGCAGGTAAAAAAGATTCCTTTGGTTCCCCATCTAGTAAACGACCCCAAGCCGTCGCCCTTTACAGAAGTTAAAGGCACCACGGCGCCGGAACCATCCTGCACAATTGAGAGTGATGCGTTAAACTGGTCGTTGCTCCAACCCACCAACTCGTAGGTTACCTTGCCGACAAATTTGTACACGTTGTTGGAGTTATCCACAAGCTTGAGAAACACGGGCGTAACGAGCACGGTGTCTATGGTGGAGGCCGGTTGGGCAAAAAGAAGAGCCGCGCCTGCCAGAAGAACGATGGAGGATTTCCTCAGCATGGTTTTCTCCCTTTATCTATACATGGCAAGCTTGAGGTTCTGCCTGTACGCGCCGTATGAGATCGATGCGAAGTACACTCCAGCCATCGCTTTTCCAAGATCAACCTGCGTAGCGCCGGTCTTGGCCGAAATGGCCACCTTCTTGAGGAGCGCTCCGGAAACTGAAAAAATCGAGATGGTCCCTTCGGTCGCCGATCCTGCCATGCTCCATTCCAGGGTAATCTTCCCTTTTTGAAAGGAGCGTCCGGCCATGCGGAAAAACGAGACCGCTTTTGGGTCGGTGCCATTACCGCGGACCGAGGTCAGGGTCGTGGGGAACGTGAAAGACGCGCTCAGCTTTTCCACAACCTGGGCATTGGTCAAGCCCGCGGCACAGAGGATAATGCCAATGAAACCTGCAACTCTACCGGCAATCATTTCGACCTCCTTACATGACAAGTTTGCTTAATCGCTCAATATTCGTTTATGTCCGCGTGACGGTTATGCAGCTCCCTAAACTATCACGCAAGATCCTTCTGTCGTCCCCGACGCCGATCGGGGATCCATTTCTTCCTAGAAGAAGTGGATTGGCAAAGCAGCTGTTTTTTTTCCAAGACAGATCCAGTGCGGGACATTATCGCGTAAGAACGATGCTCGTCTTTTGCCGGCTTTCTCCGTTGTTAAAAACAACGGCATACGCCCCGCCAACAGCATGAATTCGTTCCACAGGAATAGAAGCAGGCCCGGCGCTCATGCGCCTGAGATCGCTCGAAAAATCGGCTACCAGCAAACCTTTGAGCGAATATATCCGGAGCGACGAAAACCCGGGCTTCACAAGAGTGAATGCGACGCGCGATCCCGCTATCCTTAATTCCTGGCCCGCTTTGCCGTTTGGAGACACCGAAATTGCCGGGACCACCTTATCGGTCGGATACATTCTCACCGACATGTTATACCCGTCGCCGCTCATACTCGTTAAGGTGCCATCGAGCCAGACAAGATTGATGTTCATGCCGTCTATGTGGCCGCGCGGTACGGACGGACGGACATTTTTTGCGGCCGATCCGCGCGTGATGGCCACCGAGTCCCAGGTGAGGCCGCTGTCGGCGGTGGTCCACTTGTCAAGTTCGAAGTTGGGGTTAACGGTAACAAAATTAGCGGTAGAGATCTTTTTGTAATTTGCAAAGGTTGTATCCGCGAGATTGAACGGGGTTGCACTGGGTTTCACGGATTGACGCGACAGGTAAATAATGTTCGGGTTTTCGTGGTCGAAAGTCATGCCGCCGCAGAATTGCTGCCCCGTAACGCCGTCGTTCGCGCCGCTATTGACAAGCGGCCGCTTGAACCAATAGCTTCCGGTCCACCGTAAATACCAGTACACATGAATCGCGTTATTGCTGAAGAACATGTCGTAGAGAATAACGGGATTGTCGTTTTTGTCGTAAGCAATGTCCCACACCGTGCCCCCCGCGCCGTAGGCGCCGGGATATATCACGGTGTCGAGCACTGTATTTACAATAGGCAATTGGGCCATCGTGGCGATAAGCTTTCCGCTTGCCTGGTAAAACGAGCCGTTCTTGTATTTCATGTAGTAGGTAGGAACAGTACCCCCAATGGCGCGGTTTTCCCGCTCAACGTCGATATGGATTTCGTCGATGCCGTTGGAAGCGCATGTGAAATAGGGCTTATACCCGGCCGGGTTGTTCGTATACAAGTGCATTTCGGTGCCCCATGTTTTTCCCCAGTCGTCGCTGGTTCGGAACCAGGGCTCCTGATTCTGGTCGCGGAAGAAGAGATAGTAACGACCGATAGTGCCTTCATTCTTGAGGAAACAAATGCTCGGGTAACAGGCCCAGGCCAGAATTTTTACCGTAAACGTGTCGAGCGCGGAAATGTCTTCAGGCTGTTTGGAAATACACTCACTGACCTGCGTGCCGTCGTGACCCGACTGGAATGTCATGATTCGACCGTCCGGCCGCACAATAACGCACGGATGGTTATGGTCGTCGGCCGGGTAATGCCACGGCAGCAGCACCTGGCTGGTGGTTTTAGTGTCGTGATCGTAATAGCCGAGGTACTGGTTTGTCGTATTGGAGGTCCAGGCGATATAGGTGCGTTTGTGGGTTCCCGCATAGTAAACGGCCTTGGGGTTTCCGTACCAGGTCCAGACGCCGTTATCGGTGATTGACGTAAAGGTTTCGCCGGGCTGCGGTATTGTTTGTGCCGCAGGTTGCAGAGGAATCAAACACGACACGGCAAAGAACAGACAAGATAAAGCGGTAAGCCTGATGAACATGATTATTCGCACCTCCGGTTTATGGGTCCCTGCACGCGCTTGTTTTGTCAACGATGGTTTAATCCGCGGGATACGCAAGGGTCGGCTGCCATTGTCGCTGCGGATCACATATTGACAGCTGCAAGATCCCGTTTCACCCGCTATTGGTATAACATAATGGAATGGACTTCTTTGCGACCTAAATTCATCCGGTTGGGCTCAGATTCCGTTACACGTTCATGTAACGGATAATGGATTTCGGGGCATCATTTTCCACCGAACGCGTCTACGTGTGTTTATGTTATTACCCAAGGGCCCTATGCGAACAGTCTCGCAAACGATGATTTTTTTCGCGAATGTGAACGTGCCTTCGCGCACACGGCTCGGCTCAAACCGGCACATCCGTCGACCAATCACCTGTTTTTGACCAATAGATTTGGAGGCTTTATGAGAATTCCGAAGCGCCTTTCCCATGAATGGTCTTTGGCGCTCACTGCACTGTCTGTGGTGTTTGTACTCTCGGGATCCGTTTTTGCCGCGGGCGGGACCCAGAAGCTGGTGATAGCAAACGACTGCCCCATCGCGCTGTGGATCCATTTTACCGAGACGCCGTATACCGCGCCCATCAACGGCGCGGCCGCTAAAAAAATGAATCCTATGGATACGCTGATATACGATTCCCTGCCGAACTTCGGGTCAGGAAGATGCTGGGCCTATTATCATGATCCTGGTACAAAAACCAGTCAAGGAGCGCCCTTAATTCCGGAAAACGGATTTGTGGAAATGACCGTAAGCGGCGGAGCCAACGGTGTGCAGAACTACAACATTTCCTGTGTCGACTATGCCACGCTGCCGGTGAAGGTTGTGGGAGCTTCACCATCGTGCATCCCGACAATTATTCCCGTTACCTTTAAGGAGATGCAGTACCAGCTCAAACACGGGTGTCCCACACAAGTCAATTTTTTCGACAGCACCTTGGGAATAGGCATATGCCTTGGTTCTTACGACTACTGCGTACAGCCGGGATACGATACCGGAAACATATACTGCAACAAAATGTGGCTGGGCCACCACCACCACGGTACAGAAGTATACGGCGGTTCGCTTAATCCCGGTTCACCAAACTCACTGTTTGATTCGATTGCCGCATGGCAAAGGGGAACGTTTTACCAGGACGCGGATTCTGCCGATTACTGGAAAAAGCCGGAACAAGACTCAACGGGCAAATGGGTAAATCCCTACAACCTCTATGCTAAATGGATACACAAAACCATGAACGCCCAGGTTTACGCATTTGCCAACGACGACCATCAGAACCAAAGCGGGTTTCAGGCGTGCACGAACTGCGGGCAGCTGAACATCACATGGTGTCCTTGCGAGAACGGGTGCGCGGATGACGTACTGGCGGCAACGAAAGCGGCGAATTTTACGCCTGTCGTGCGCTTGCAAGACGAGAAATTCATACGATATACACTCTTCGCGCCCAACGGGAAAACAATACGCACCGGCGTCGCCACTTCCATGGAAGAGGTGAGCCGGGCGATTTCAAACAAGTTATCGCTTTCACGGGGTGTGTATTTCATCGCCCTGTACGGCAAAGACGGAGCTTTGGCCGCAACCAAAAAAATGCTTGCAACGTGGTAGGATCTTGGAATGCCGGCTGGGCTCCAGAGCGGAATTGCCAAAAACCTGAAGCCCGGCACCTGTTTTCCCTTTTGCCGGTGCAAGAAAACCTCACCCGTTTCTCCCTCCCTTTAGGACTTCCCGGGCACAACCCGGAAGCCCGGGTGAGGTTTTCCCGGCCGGCAAGACTCTGATAAAATCATTTGAAGTGAAGAACCCCGAAGCAAACTTTTGGGTTGGCGCTCGCCAGAAAGTTTGTGCGCACCGATGCAGGCGATGATTTGCTTACCCAAAGTAAATGTGCGTGCATGAATACGACCCTGCGTTCGCACGGCGGAAAAAAGGACTCGTGATCTCGATAAAGATGCTCCTGTTTCTAACCGAAAGGATGTAAGCCTTTATGAAATATTCAAGACAAAGCGCACGCCAATTGTCTTTCGCTTTAACCGCACTATCGGTGTTCGCCATCTCAGCGCCTGCAGGGAATCAGAAAGTGGTGGTAGCCAATGATTGCCCCGTCACGCTATGGATCCATTTTACCGGCAATCCTGCTCCCGATGGCGGAATAACCCACAAAATGGTTCCTAACGATACCCTCACTTTCCCTAACTGGCCGGATTTCGGCGCCGGGAGATGCTGGGCCTATTATCTCGATCCCGGCACAAAGACCAATGGGAGTGCACCGATCATGCCGCAAAATGGGTTTGTGGAAATGACCGTAAGCGGCGGAGCCACCGGTGTGCAGAACTACAACATTTCCTGTGTCGACTACACCACGCTGCCGGTGAAGGTTGTGGGTGGTTCCGCTAGTTGTATTCCGACAATTATTCCTGTCACCTTTGCGGAGATGCAATACCAACTCAAACACGGGTGTCCCACACAGCTCAATTTTTTTGATAGCACCGTGGGATTAGGCATATGCCTTGGTTCTTACGACTACTGCGTTCAGCCTGGATTCGATACCGGAAACATTTACTGCAACAAGATGTGGCTGGGCCACCACCACCACGGTACCGAAGTATACGGCGGTTCGCTTAATCCCGGTTCACCAAACTCACTGTTTGATTCGATTGCTGCCTGGCAAAGGGGAACATTTTACCAGGACGCGGATTCCGCCGATTATTGGAAAAAGCCGGAACAAGACTCAACCGGAAAATGGGTAAATCCCTACAACCGTTATGCTAAATGGATACACAAAACCATGAACGCCCAGGTTTACGCTTTTGCCAACGACGACCATCAGAACCAGAGCGGTTTTCAGGCGTGCCCGAACTGCGGGGAGCTCGACATCACCTGGTGCCCATGCGAGCACGGGTGCGCTGATGACGTACTGGCGGCAACGAAAGCGGCGAATTTTACGCCCGTCATGCGCTTGCAAGACGAGAAATTCATACGATATACACTCTTCGCGCCCAACGGGAAAACAATACGCGCCGGCGTTGCCACTTCAATGGAAGAGGTGAGCCGGGCCATTTCAAACAAGCTTACTTTGGCACGAGGCGTATATTTTATCGCATTGTACGGAAAAGACGGAGCATTGGCTGCGAGTAAGAGGATGCTTGCGACGTGGTAGGATGTCGAAATGCCGGCTGGGCTCCAGAGCGGAATTGCCAAAAACCTGAAGCCCGGCGCCTGTTTCCCCTTTTGCCGGTGCTGGAAAACCTCACCCGTTTCTCCCTCCCTTTAGGACTTCCCGGGCACAACCCGGAAGCCCGGGTGAGGTTTTCCCGGCCGGCAAGACTCTGATAAAATCATTTGAAGTGAAGAACCACGAAGCAAACCGCGGGGTTAGCGCAACCTGTGGGATTCAATTTTGGATTGCTGAGCGGGTGAAGCGTGGAAAAAGGAGCGAGAATCGAGAAGTGAGAATAAATCAACGCGCCGATTTGTTTCCTACTCGCACCTGGTTCTCCCGGGTGCGCGCACCCAAGATATCTAGCCCTTCCTTGCCGCCGGTCTCAAATGCTCGGCAATAAACCATTTGTACCTGATTCCCAATAATACAAAATTCCAGTCTCTTGGCCTGGCAATTGCAAAGTCGGTGAAGTTGAACCTTGACGTATCTGCATTGAAATTGTCTCTTACTCGTAATTTGATTTGTCTCTTCATTGGATTATGAAAGTCCTTTTCCTGGATGATCTGGCAAAATCTTCTGTTTCGATAGGTATTCCATAATGCGGATCTTGGATTGAGCGAAACTATTGTAAAGCCGTTTATGCCCGGCAATTTGATATCCCGGTCGTTCATGAAAACCGGGATAGTATCTTTCCAAACGCGTAGCATCTCTTTGTCTTCTTCCTGAATCCAAACCTTTAATATTTCCGCATACCAGTGTTGTTTGCTGAAGATCGGATACGAATAACTGGTAAATACCCTTGTTCCAAAATACCAATGACAAAAGAGGATTACTAGGGACAGTATGATTAAAACAATGTTCTTTTTAGTCAAGGTATCCTCTCAAAGCAATGTCGCGGGTAAACTGCCTGCCAGCAACAAACAACTACGGCCAAAGGCCGTGGCATTATTTCACCCCTGAAAGGGTTGGAATAAAGAAAAGCCGCGTCAAGCGGCAGCGACAAAACTCCCAAAGGGATTTCCGCTAATCCTTTGCGCCGGCAATGAGTTGATCGCTAACAAGATTTTGTCTTGTTTCTTAATTCCACCGCGGCGTCCCGAGGATGAATTGCCGAACATATTGCTGACGCAACTGCTATTCCATTTGCGCCGGCCTGCATGACAGCGGCTGCATTATCTTTGTTTATGCCGCCTATGGCCACAGCCGGATGTTTGGTCACTGCCATTACCTGGCGAATTCCTTCAAGACCGAAAGGCTTAGCCGTATCGGTCTTGGTGGCTGTATCGAAAACGGGAGATATGCCGACATAATCCACATCCATCGCATTGGCCTCGCGCACCTGCTCCATATTTTCCACCGAAAGTCCGATGATTTTTTCTTTGCCAAACAGTCGACGGGCCATTGCGTAGGGTATGTCGCTTTGTCCGATATGGAGTCCGTCCGCGCCGGCGGCCAGGGCTACATCCAACCGGTCATTGATAATCAGAGGCACCTGGTGCGGGGCAAGTTTCTGTTTCAGCCTCAGGGCAAGTTCGATAAATTGACGTGTGCTGCAATCCTTCTCGCGCACCTGCACCGCCGTCACGCCTCCTTTTACGGCTTCTTCGACAATCCATTCAATGTTCCGCCCCAACGAGGCCGGCCGGTCGGTGACCAGATATAACCTCAAATCAAACATGTCTTATCCATTTTGTGCCCGTTGCGCCAGGACTTCGGGCGTCAGGTTATACAATGCATCCAAAAAGTAAAGTTGCATCGTGCCGGGGCCTTCGGCTTTTTGAGCAGCCAGTTCGCCAGCAACACCCATAACCGTCATGGCATGTGTAGCAGCCTCCACGAGATCGGAATTTACAGCGGCAAAAGCGCCGACAATGGCGGAGGCAGTGCAACCCATGCCGGTTACTTTTGACATGAGCGCCGAACCATTTCTTACCGAGCGAACGATTTTTCCGTCGGTTATAAAATCTTCTTTTCCGCTTATCACAACAATTGCCCCTGTTTCTCGCGCCAAACGCGTACCAGCGTCCAAAGCCGAGTTGGACGAAATCGTGCTGTCAACTCCTTTCGTGGAGGCGGTTCCTTTCGCCAACGACATTATTTCGGAGGCGTTTCCCCGGATAATGGATGGTTTACAAACACTTATTATGGAGGCAGCGACTCGATTCCGATAAGGAGTTGCTCCCGCGCCGACAGGATCGAAAACAACGGGAATTCCCTTTTCGCGAGCCGCATTTCCCGCAAGCAGCATCGACTCAACCCATTTTTCGCTCAGCGTTCCCATATTGATTACAAGTGACAATGCGACGGCAACCATATCCTCGACTTCTTCAATAGCATGCGCCATCACCGGGGAGGCACCAATTGCCAATAGTGCATTGGCCGTACTGTTCATCACCACATAATTGGTGATACTGTGTACCAGCGGCGCTTT
The DNA here is from genome assembly GCA_003165595.1 of Fibrobacterota bacterium. Taxonomy (GTDB): domain Bacteria; phylum Fibrobacterota; class Chitinivibrionia; order Chitinivibrionales; family FEN-1185; genus FEN-1185. The sequence continues at coordinate 27,138 of PLWQ01000039.1, forward strand.
TTCGCGCACCAGTTTCAGGTCGGCGATCAATTTTGTTTTGTCCATATTCGCTTCTATTGCTAAGGTATGGCTAGTTTGCAAGTGATAAGCCCGTCAACTTCCGAACTGCAAACGAGGTTATTACTCCGGCAACTAAATATACACAATACCGCTCGTCCTGAGCTTGTCGAAGGATGAGCGTTCATGGTTCGACACGCTCACCACGAACGGATATTTGTTCTTACACATATTTAATCGCCGGATGCAATTAGTTCTCACGGAAGAGAAGATTCCGCAGATTTATAGATTTTGACAATGGCTGGCGGGAATACCTATATTTTTGCAAAGCTGTTCGTACTGCCGCGTGCAGAAGCGCGAAAAGAGGCAAGAATTGAGTGTCTGTAAGGAAATTATCTTCCCAGGTTCACCTGCACTCATAAAGGAAACCGTCTAGCTTTTGGAAAGGAATCCCTGATGATCGACGCAGCATCACTTCGGACTTTTGGGGGATCGGCCCGGGTATTCTTTTTCGCGGCCGTAGTGCTCTCGGGGCTTCTGGCAAGCTGCAGCAGCCCCAAGAGCGGGGCCGCGGGCACCGGCTCAACGGGCAATTTGATTGTCAATGGAAACGCCGAAGCGGCGGTAGGTTCCGACGACGGAACGCCCGTTTCGACCCCGAACTGGGTATCGGCCGGCGAGGCCACCGCAGCCCAATATGCCGTGAATGGATGGCCTGCGCCAACAGACTCTGGTCCGGCGGATCGCGGATTGAACCTTTTTTCCGGCGGACCGGTCGACTCGGCATCATCGCTCACCCAAACCGTCAACGTGAGCCACTACGCCGGCTCGATCGACAAGAATCATGCCACCTACAAGTTGTCCGGCTGGCTGGGCGGCTATGCTGACCAGGGAGACAACGCGACGGTGACCGCTACTTTTCAGGACGCGCTGGGCAACCCCCTTGGCACCGGGAGCATCGGTCCGGTCACGGCGAGCGACCGTTCGAACCAAACGGGGCTTTTGCCGCGGTCATCGGATGGCACTGTGCCGTCGGGAACGCGAAAAGTACTCGTTGTTATCTCCATGGTCCGCACCGACGGCACTGCGAACGACGGTTACGCCGACAATCTGTCATTTATATTCAGCGGCATAGACGCAAATTTGCTCGGCGAAGTCGCTCTCATCAAGACCGGTTGGCAAACTCCGCTGATGCTTGGCGCACCAACTGCTCCGTAAACGAAAGCAGCGTTTTTCTTAAGAAGAAGGGGGTCATCTATGCACAACATGAAATTTCCAGAACAATTATTGCTGATGGCAGGCCTTGTTTGTTGCGCCTTCGGCCAGACTGTCATCCAATCGAACATTTCCGGCACTGTAACCGACGGCCACGGGAATCCGCGCTCCGGAGCAATTGTAGTGTTGCTGAACGCGGGACTCATCGACTCAACTGATGCCGACGGAGATTTCACGCTCGCAGGCGATGTCGGCGTGAAACAGCGGCTTTCCGCCGCACTTGCGAAAAACGAAGTGGGTGTGCGCGGCGGTAAGCTCTACTTTACGATTCATTATGCAAATACGCCGGTTGCGGTTGAAATATTCGATTACCGGGGCAGAATGCTTTTCAATATGCCGCCCGTGGATTTTCTGCCCGGCAGCCATTGCATATCAATCGTCTCTCCACAATCTCCGGCGATCGCTGTAAGCGCAATCGCCCGGGTCACCATCGGCCGGAATGAAAAGATCCTTCGTTTCCCCGGCTTTGGTTCCGCGTTCGCACAATCCGCATCCGTTTCCGGGCAGCCTGCATATCTTGCAAAGACCCAGGCCGTGGTTGACACGCTGCTGGTGTCCGACTACAATTCCCTGACTGTGAGAGTTCCCATCACCGATTACACGACGTCCTCGCTGCAGATAGCTGTTCCAAACGACAACCGCACCGATAAGCTGATTCTCAACGACGTCATAAAAGCAGGAAATGGCGACGGGCTGGTAATGCGATCCACCGACGAACTCTACCGGGCCCCGGGCGGGGATTCGGGCACGACCATGTCGTTTATGGGATTACGATCAATCGAACTGCCCGATTTCGTGAATGTCGATTACGTGCAATTTTCAATGCCCAACAGCGCGTATTCCGACCGGATCGTCTATAGCTGGGAGTTTCTTCCGATCAACTGGTCGATCGACTCGTTTACCATCGTCGTCACTGCTAACGGCCTGGACACCATCGATCCAACCCAGGTGCTGCATCTGCTGTACGGCGCGGACACGGGCAACAAAACCGATACGTTTACCATGAACCTGTATCCCGGTGATCTCCACGCGCTTCTTGGCAGATGCAAAACCGCGGTTCCCGGTTTCGATACAATGCCGGTGCACAATTTCTTCGCGGCAAATGGAATCAATCAATACGTCGATTTGCTTCGCTTGGCATACACCCAGTCGGCTCAGACTGCGTATTACCGATACCTGTGCGTGGTTTTTTCCACCGCGCAGGCCTGTATTGAGTTGACAAGGGTCCTTCCTTCACATTTGGCAAAGACCAGAGTCCTGCCTTCGCATTTGGCAAAACGAACCGGGGAATTCGGCCCGACCACCATTGCGGAGGACCTGCTGAAGGCAATGCTGGCAAGCGTGATCAAAGATATTATTCGCGACCTGCTTGCAAAACCGCCCTCAGGAATCGGCGCATTGCTCTGTGAAGGCGCGGACGCGAGCTGGGATGAATGCAAATATCAATATGTACAGTTTCCGGAAACCCCCACGGGCTCCGTGCCGTCCGATGCAATAGACAAATGCATGAACATCTGTGCATGGGTGACGCTCGGATGTTTTACGAATATTTGCATGCCCATGAGCCTTGAAGAAGCCGAGGCGGGGGACTTGAAACAGCAGCTCGCTGCTTTTGATCTGAAGTATTTCGGGGGAGGAACCTTTGGCCCCGGGGGCGTTTTAACAAAGAAGATCCAGAAACGACTGCGGTAAGTATTGTCTTTCAGCTGCACGGGCTCAGCGATCCAAACGCGTATGCAGTTCGAAATCGTGTCCGCAACTCTTTTTCTGCAAATAGCCTTGCTGGTAGCAGTCGTCTGCGCCACGGTGTTGATCGTGGCCTTTTCCGTTTTCAACGGCATCTCTCCCATGCCTTCCTCCCGAAAAGCATTGGCAGCGGTCCTGGAATTAATAAAGGAAGCCGACACCGGCGGCAGCATTGTTGACCTCGGCTCGGGTTGGGGAACATTGTGTTTCGCTGTTGCGGCCGCATTTCCGGACAGGGAGGTGTGCGGGTATGAGAATTCCCCTGTTCCCTACATTTATTGTCTTTTGATCAACGCGCTGGTGAGGCGGAGAAATCTGCGATTTGTCCGTCGAAACTTCTATGCAGTGCCGCTTCACGAGGCCGGCCTGGTGCTCTGCTATTTGTATTCCGGGGCCATGGTAAGGCTTAAATCGAAATTTGAGAACGAACTGCGTGCCGGCACGGTGGTCGTGAGCAACACCTTTGCCGTGCCGCTCTGGAAACCGCGAGGGGTCGTTGAGTTGAGGGATATGTACCGCTCGAAAACCTATTTGTATGTTACCGGCAATGCGGCCCGTAACCTATGAAAAATCTTCGCTTGAAGATTCTGTTCATACGCTGTGAGTCACTGCTGACAAACGGTATGTTGACTAACACGTAATTAGAGGCACCGGGCAAATTCTGTAGTTGAGTTTTGCGTTAGTTGGACTGGAGGCCGTGGCCGAGCCCGCAAGGAGAACGACCCGAGCGCAGCGAGGGAAACGCCCAATGCATTATGTTGTTATTGTCAATTGATCTTCGAGAGATTGTACAGGGTATACTTGACGATCCTCATGAGCTGCGGAAAGGACGCGATGTCCTGGTTGTGGTAATTGGTCCACAAGAATCGCCCCCTGCCGAGATAATTCTCGATAATAACCCCGCTCTGCGGGCTGCGGTTCTTTATGGCCCCCATCACGCGCGCATCCGGAGGCAGATCGGAGAACGTTTCGTATCCTGTCAACATCCTGCCGCCGTTGTCGGTGGACTGCCACGCAATCCGGGTGTATCCGACGTTGGCGGCCATTGCGGTGTCGAGGATGATCAGCGTATCGGCAGGCTGCTGGTCGCCGTCGTCGATATTCTGGTAGTACGGGGCGAATATCGACTCCAGGGCGAAATATCCCCAATGACCTCCGTACACGACCCCGCCCTGCTCAATGTAATGACTCATGGCCACATAAAGTGAGGTACCGCCAAGGTCCGCGGGGATTTCCGGAGCGATGCAATCGAGGAACACCATGCCGTACTGCACCAGGATGTTGTATGCTTGCACGGTGTCAGAATCGGCGCGCGCGGCAAAGGTGTCGACCGACATGGTGTCGAATTTTGTAAACCCGATTGCCGGGAGCAGCACCTCAATTGATTCCGCAGGGGCCTTGAGGACCAGTAGCTTGACGGATGAGTTCTGCGAAAGGCGAAGCACGGGTGCCGTGACCGCGGTGTCGCCGGAAGAAATCCGGACCGAACCCTGCGCGCCGAAAATGCCCAGACGCGCGGAAACGGTTCTCGTTCCGGCAAAAGCGTAGACCACGGCTTTCCCGTAGAAATTCGAAACAGCCGTGTCGGACGCCCCGTCGATCCAGATGCGCACGCCGCCGAAAGGCTGTCCCTGCGGATCGTCGACCGTCACGCCCACCGGTACCGTTTGCGCCGGGCCGAGAATTACCGGCGAAAGGACCGTAGCGCTGTCGACGGCGGGAACCGTTTCATCGCGGCTGACAGCGAGCATCCCGGATTGCGCTTCCAGAACCTGGCTGCCGGACGGCGAGGTGAGGGTCGCCCTGCCGAGGCTGTCGGTGATCACCGTGTCGCTTTGCCCGTCAAACCAGACCTTGACGCCTTTGCTCGGCTGACCCGCGGAATCGACCACGGTGATCTTTACCGTATATTCCTGCACCTTCGGCGCTGCCGGATTGGGATTTTTTTTGCCGCATCCGACGATCACGCAGACTGACGCGACAAACGCCACAAGAACCATTGTCAAAGATCGTTGCGTGCTCACACTTGTTCCTTCCGCAAAAGTGTTTGGTACTTCACTTGTTTCCACAAGATCGGCTAGTCTTGTAATGGCTAAAGAATAGCCATCAAAGATACTGCTTTCTTGAAAGGATAAGAACGATTCGTGTTCGCCTAAAGAGCCCTGATTGCAACCTGTGTTACCTCACTAACCTGATTCATGAGTGCTTTGTAGCTATGAGTTGTTCTATTGTTGAGATAAAACAGGAGAATACCATGCAGCGCCAATTTATGGAACTCCTGTGCCTGCGAAGACGCGCCCTGTGTGTTTTTCTTCCGGTCCACAATAGTCTTCCACCTCTGTTCGACAAGAGAATCGAATAGCGCATCAATTGCATTCACGTTGGACTTTGCCGTGGATATCTTGCTTGCCTTCTCCTGGAAGAAAAGGTCAAAAATCCCCGGGTATTGGACAAAGAATTTAGTATAGCTGCTGCTTATGGCAATGAGCGCCTTTTCTCCGGAGAGAGCGCTCGGGACTTCCTTTGCCACGAATTCTCTGCATTCAGCCATGAAATCTTCGACGCAGCTGAAGATCAGATCTCTGATATCCTTGAAATAGTTGTACATCGTCGCATAGGAGTATCCCGCACGCTCCGCAACATTTCTTGTGCTCACCACCGCAAGCCCCTCACCGCGTATTAACTCTTTTGCGGCGGTAAGGAAATAGCCCTTCATGCGTTCTTCCTGGATTGCTTTCATCCGAACTCCACTCAGGTTAAAGGCATTCAGCAAATTAACACTATTAATATACTGAATGGTGTTCAACGAGGCAACACATTGCGCAAATATGTCGAACGCTTGATCGAGAACGTTGAAGCGTATTTCCGACATGAACCGGCATACATACCGTTGCGCCTATGCCCTGAAAAAACTAGATATTTCGCGTTTCCAAGGCAACTTTTTCGCTGTCACCAGAAGCTCGGAGAAGGTGTAAACTCGTTGTCGAGGAGTGAGAGTGAAGGCGGCCCGTTGTGGCAGGATATTTGCAGTAACATTTACCAGCACGAAGTGATTCGGGACGGAGCGAGGAATTTGTGACCACACCGTAACGTAACGTGAAGGAGGGGGCAATGGAACGAATGGATTCAAGCGAAAGAAGCGAGCTTCTGAGAGATATCAATGGCGATCAGCGAAACCTTGCGGAGTTGTCCGAGGCGATCATCACTGCGATGGAAACAGTGCTGGGATTCAAGGAAAAACTGCAGAGCCTTCTATCCGAACAGGAACCGGAAACGGCAGATTGACAGAGGCCATTGCCCGATCGGGGCGAAACCGCCCGGCTCGGGCACAACTCGAAGAACCGGGTCCCACATAGGGACAAACCGGCGTCATACATAATGAAATATGAGGAGGTTTCTATGTCAAGTGGTAATGAGCCGGAAAGGATTGTCGATGAACTTCTTGAGAGACTGAGACTACGGGGCGGAAAGTTGACCCGTGAGGATGTTCAAGGCACTGTTCAAGCAATTGTGGAAAAGGGTGACAGACGATATATCCATCAAACAGGAGCATTTTTTGAACTGCTTCGTGAATTTGCAAGGCAAAGGCGCATAGGAGAGATTGCAGAAGCTTGTGCGCTTTATGTCGAGGTCTATCCGGTGACGTGGGCTTTTGTTTCAAGCAACGTGTCACCAATACTTGTAAATTTCTACTTTCCCTTCCTGGAGGATTTTCCTTACGAAGCTTTTATACAATACACGGCATTTTGTGAAGACTGGTCACAACCGATCAGAAACACTTTCAATAATCCTCCTATGTTTCGATTGGCTATCGCAAGGCTGACGGAGGCGGTAAGGCGTTTTGCAAAAGAAAATCTGTAATGATTTGCCCCAGGCCCGAAACCTCATGTCTGCGACCTGGGGTCGTCCGTTTGTCTTCCAAAGTCGTGGCTAGCCCCAACCTTCCAACAATCAAAATTGACAATTATGCTTAAAAATGCCTATATTTACTTTTGTGGGCTGTTAGTGTGCGCAGGGAAAAACGAGAAAACGGAGGGAAGTTGAGCGCTTAAACGATGCATTTCTCATGCGCTCACGAGCTTGCGAAAAAGCTTTAGTATATAGAAATATCCGAATCAGTTAAACAAAAAGGGGGAGAAGTTTTATGTTTAAAGGATTTGCAGCAGCAGTGCTTCTAGTAGTTGCTTTGGCTCTCACTGCCACCAATGCAGCGACTGTTGACCAGGGAAACAGGCTAAAGATCAACTTCGGGGCAACGCCGTGGAAGTTTATCAGGGGCGATGCAATCAATGGCCAGGGATTAACAACAAACGATGCGGCGTGGACGACCGTGGGGCTGCCGCATACATGGAACGAAAACGACATCTTCGTCAACATGGCTGCCGGCGGGCCGGCTCCGAACATGGGCGGACTCTCCTGGTACCGGAAACACTTCACCCTCGACCAGAGCTACTCCACCAGGAAGATTTTCGTTGAGTTCGAGGCGTCGCATATCGGGATGCAGGTGTACATTAATGATAGTTTGATTAAGGGCAACAGCGGGGTCAATCCCAACGCAACGCATGTGGTGGGATTCCTGCCCGTCATTGTCGACCTTACTCCCTATGTCGTTTTCGGGGGCGCAGACAATGTGCTGGCGGTGCGTATCGGAGACGGCGGGTCGTTCTTTTCTTCACCAACGTTTTCATACGATTTCCGTTTCGGCCAGGGCTGCTATGGATTGTGGCGTCCCGTGTGGATGCACATCACCGACAAGCTGTATATCCCCGCCAACGTTTACTCTGTTGTCAATAACTGGGGAACCTGCGTCGGCGCAACAGCGGCCAGCGATGCCTCTGCCACGGTGCGCGTCATGACCCACGTGCAAAATGAGTACAGCACGGCGCAGAATGCGACACTTGTTACGGAGATCGTGGACGCATCAAACGCCGTGGTATCCACTCAGACGAGCACGCAGTCCATAGACCCAGGCAAGAGCTATGTGTTCGACCAGAACCACACCGTAGTCAATCCGCACCTGTGGTATCCGGCAGCCAGCACCTATGGCACACCGTACATGTACAAGGTATATCACATTGTAAAGATCGCCGGCACCACTGTCGACGTGTTCAAGAGCCCGCTGGGCATAAGGACCGTAACATGGGACGCCAACGGAATACCGGTTATAAACGGTCATGCGCATCAGATGTGGGGCGTAGGTTCGCGCTACGATTATCCCGCGCTTGCCACCGCCGTTCCCGAAGAACAGCAGTGGCGTGACGCCAAGATTTGCGCCGAATATGGCGGCCGGCTCTGGCGTCCCGGCCATTCAACCGGAAGCCCCGAGCTTACGGCAGCCTGCGATGCATACGGCATCATGCTCATGCAGCCCAGCGGTGATCTCGAAGGGAATTTCGCCACGGCACAAATCACCGCCGGACCCTCGCCGACTTACAAGAAAACACTCAAGACCGAAGTCCACCGCGACATGATAGTACGCGACCGGAACAACCCTTCGATCCTTTCGTGGGAGGTCAGCAACGGGCCCATCGACAAGACTTTTGAACAATATCTGCGCGACAGCATTCAAAAGGTCTGGGACCCCATAAGCTATCACCCGATGTCGGACCGGGGATACGGTGATGCGGCCACGAACAACATTGCCGAAATATGGTCGTGCTCCGGCCTGGGATGCGGGATCGGATTCAAAAACGGCAATGCAACAACTCCGATATGGGGCGCGGAGGAGTGGGACTATACCCATCGCACCTATCGCTGGGATTACGACAATGAACTCAGTTTCGCAAGCGTCTTTGTCAATAACTGGTACGGATACCAGCAGGCGAAATGCTTCGGACTGGCGCACTGGTATTTTTCCGAGACGCCGGGTGAAACCGGACTCGGCAGAGGGTTCCAGGAAGCCATGTTCGATCAAAACCGCATTCCAAAAATGCTTGCAAAGATCTACCAGGCAAACTGGATGCCCTTCGCCGTCAAGCCGGTTGTGAGCCTTGCAAACCACTGGAACCGCTCCGGTGCGGTTCAAGTCAACGCCTTCAGCAATTGTCCCAAAGTGCGCTTGTCAATCAACGGCACGCAGCAGGGCACCCCGGTTGTTCCCGCTGCAGGCGGCGGCAGCCTCATGCCCTCGCAATGCCAATGGAACGTCACGTTTGCAGCCGGAACCCTGCTTGCCGAAGGGCTTGACGCAAACAACAACGTGGTTTGTTCCGATAAGAAGGTTACCGCGGGAAATCCCGACCACATTCTCCTCACCGTCGAACCGCCGCTGGTAAAGCCCGACGGCAGCCAATTCCAGATTACCGCCAACGGCTCCGATGCAGCGTTCATTCTTGCAACGGTAGTCGATGCGCAGGGCAACTGGTGCCCGGAGGACAGCCACAACATCACCTTTGCGGTTTCCGGGCCGGGAACCTACCGGGGCGGCGCGGACGGCGACGTCAAGCCGGGCGCCATAACGGTCCACGCGCCGGGCGACCCCGAACTTTCCGCACAGGGCGGCATGTGCAAAGTCGCCGTGGTTTCCACCTTTGCAACCGGCACAGTAACGGTAACCGCGACGTCGGCAGGACTTGGCCAGGGCACAGCCTCCTACAGCGTTGTTGCGCCCGTTATTGAATTGCCGATTTTTGACACTCCGGTAGGCACGCATCTCGGACTACCGGCGCGCAGCGCACTTCCGGATTGCCGGATCGAGGCTGTCGGTCAAACCATACGGTATTTCATAAGTCAACCTACATATTTGTCGGTTGAGATTCTCAGCGCCAATGGAAGAATAGTGAAGAAAATCCCCCGCACCCTGCGCGGGGAAGGATGGCACATGGTGTCGCTTGCGGATCCGTCGCAAAGCGGCGCTACGGGTAATGGTGTTTTTGTCGTACGCCTTACTTCCGATGGCCGAAACCTTGCCGCGAGACGCGTGATACTGATGAGAAATTAGGTGTTCAACCTGATCTAAACGCAAAGGGGGGAAGGCCCATGAGCAGGCTGGCTAATGTAAAAGCCAGCCTGCTTGCATTTTCTACGGTAGTGCGCGCTCCGGCGTTAGCCGGTGCCAAGGTGGACAATGGATGCCCGTTTTCGCGGGCATGACGGCGCAGAATGATCGTTAGAGCCAATCAAGAAACACTACATTAGGGTGCACGCACAAGAGAGAATCAGGTAGCGGGAAGCGAGAAGAAAACAAACAGGCATGTTGATTTATTCTCGCTCCTCGCTTCTCGATTGTCGCTCCTTTTTCCACGCGGCACCCGCTTAGCAAACCAGAATCATATTTGGAATAAAGAAGGGGCGCCATTGCTGCGCCCCTGCAACTCCTCAACTCTTTTTACTCATCATCCTTTATTTATATATCCCTTTCGGCAACTGCTGGCCCGCGGAATTCAGGCCGTAGTCGTACGGGTACAGCGGATCGTAAGTCGCGTCACCCACGTTGATCGGTTCCTGCGCCGTGTTCCTCGGCCACGACGTCGAAAGCTTGCCGCTGAACTCATAGTTGCCGTACAGCACTTCGGCAATGCCGCCTCCCTCGGTGCCGGGCAGCCACGCGGCAACGATCGCATCGCATTTGTCGGCAATGGTGCTTATGTCCATGGGACGACCGGTTATCATGACGCATATCACCTTTTTGCCCGAATTCTTGGCCGTGGTAACAAGGCTCGCTTCCGGAATGGTCAAATCGGTCCTGTCACCTATCATTTCCGCGTACGGCTGTTCTCCAATGCAGACAACTGCCACGTCGCCGGTGATGCCGTTGCCGTCTGCGCTGTAGGAAATGTTTGCCACGCCGCCGATGCTTTCAAATCCCTGGCGGATGGTGGTTCCGGGCATTGAGTTCCCTGCCGCGCCCTGCCAGCCCAGAGTCCAGCCGCCGCATTGCAGCCCTACGTCCTGCGCGTGCGGACCCACAAGGGTGACCTTTGCGGTTTTGGAAATTGGAAGAACGCCTGCGGATGTTTTAAGCAGGACAAGCGACTTGCGCACCGCCTCGCGGGCAATATCGCGGTGTGCCTGACTTCCGACGGTTGCCGTTACCGAAAGGTCCGTGGCCAGCGGCGCGGTAAAAAGTCCCATCCGGTACTTGATGCGGAGCAGGCGTTTCACGGCATCATCGACCCGTGCGCCGCTGCCGCTGGTGTACAGGCCGTTAAACAGGGTCTGCAAATCGCCGATTCCGTCGCTGCTCGCGCCCCTCATCGGGATATCGAGACCTGCTATGATGCAATTGGCCGCGCTTGACGTTCCGGTAATGTGGCCATCCCAGTCGCCATTGACAAACCCGTCGAATCCCTGGCTCGTCTTGAGCCAGTCGGTAAGCAGCACCTTGTTCTCGTGCATGCGCACGCCGTTCCAGCTGGAAAACGATGCCATCACCGACGCGGTCCCGGCCTGCACCGCCGCGGTGTAGCCGGGCAGATGGATCGACCGGAGGATTGAATCTACTCCCGTGGTGTTGCCGCGGTCGACGCCGCCGTCGGTGCCGCCGTCACCGGCAAAGTGCTTGGTGCATGCCGCAACCACGAGCGGATTTGACAAGTCGGACAACTGGAACCCGAGCACAGCCGCGCGGGCCATCACGGGCGTCAGGTCGGGCGATTCGGAGAAACCTTCGTACACCCGCCCCCATTTGTCGTTCCTCGGCACCGCGATGCACGGGCCGAAGGCCAGGTTGACGCCGCCGCCGCGCGCCTCGATTCCCGCGACCCTGAAGCATTTCTGGACAATCACCGGATCAAAGGTGCACCCCAGTCCGATGTTGTGCGGATTGACTGTTGCACCGTTGCACTTGCCGAACCCGTGGACGATGTCGAAGCCGATGAGCAGAGGAATTTTCTTGGGGGTGGTCTGGCTTGCGTTCTGGTAGTTGGTGCAGAAGCTCGCCCATTCCGAGGGGTGTCCCGCGCCGCCGCCCGGGCCGTCGGATCCGCCGCCGAAAATCGTACCCAGAAGCGCGCTCGTCACGAAACTGGAGGCCGGGCAGTCCACCTGAACGAGCTGACCCACTTTCTCAGCCTGGCTGAGCGTGCCCAGCAGCGTGTTCACCTCGCCTTCTATGTCAATGGGGGTCAGGATGACGTTGCCCACATTCGCCGAATAGGAATCGATCGCGATCTTGACAGGTAAGTATCCTGTTTTGCCGACGCGGACCGTGTCGACAGCTGCCAGTTTCTTGGCCACAGCGGTAGAAGCTGCGCCGTATGACGCGGGGCTCACGGCCGCGATACCGTTCCTCCCGCCTGTATTCATCAGTTTTTGAAAGGTGGTCTTGTCGCCCACGGTCGTCTTGAGCACATACACGGTGCGGGCAAACGTTGAAGGCAGCTTGATGGAATACATTCCTTTGTCAAGATACCCTTCAAACAGGGTGCCTGTTTTCCTTCCGTCAAGTCCGTACAGCTCCGCGCGGACAAATCCCGCCGAAAAAACCGGGAATGCCGGCTCATGTGAGACCGGTCCGGCCACGGCCGTGTTACCCGTGCCGAAATTGCCGTTCGCATCCGAAAAGTCCCACGACAGGCGTTTGGCAATGCTTGTGTAGGTAGCCGTCGCATTTGCGATGGGCTGGCCGGTTGCGGTCACTGCTTTTCCGGTGACCGTGAAATCGCCGCTCTGGGCGAAGGCAACGGTGAATGCCGCTGCAATCGCAATCGAAACAGTACAGAACTTGATACCCTTCCTTTTCATACAAAACGTCTCCTTTTGAGGTTGTGAGCGAACAGCGAAACAAACGGTGTCCCTGACAACGAATTAGTGTTATTTGAGGAACAATTGGTTTGGACAGCGGATTCTTTTATGGGAATCCCGGAGCAGCCGGACCTTTGAGCAACGGCAAAAGAGAACCATTGTACCGTTGCTCAAAAACCGCGGGTAAAGAGTATCCTTGCGTTTTAAGAATGCGCGGCTGCCGCATGCCCGTCCCGCCGCCTACTGGACCGTCACGGAAAAAGCCTTATTCGCAGCCGTCTTGTTTCCGGCCTTGTCAACGGCAACTACGTTCCAGGAATGTACTCCCGCCGGAACGGACGCGGCGAGGTAGGTTGCAAGAGGCATTCCATAGACGCTGAACTCGTACAGTGAATTGCCCCACGTTGTGCCGCGTTTGATGCAAAAGAGACGAACATATCTGCCGATGGCGTTGAGGCCCTTGATTGACTCTTTTCCGCCGGCGCTCGTAGTTGTCTGGTACACGGCCTTTCCCGTCCAGCTCAATGTGTCATTTGCAACGTCTATCTCATACGACGAGGCATAGGCCGCCTCCCACGAGATCGTTGCGGAATCTATCCGTGACGGTGTGCCGAGGTCTATGCGAAGCCACTGGCTGTCTGCCGCCGAACTTTCCCACCGGGTCGTGGCATTTCCGTCCACCGCGTTTGTCGCCACATTTCCCTGCGCAACCGACGATCCTGTGGCGGTCTTTCCGAGCGCAATGTTCCCGTACGATGTTGCGACGGTATCGCAAACCACGTTGGCCACTTTGGCGCCGTCAAGGGAAAACTCGTAATGGTCCATGCCGGTTCCGTTGTCCGTTGCGGTCTGCCAGAAAAACGAGACTGCGGGGCCGGAAACCGTACCGTTGTCTGCCGGCGCCGAAAGTGAAAATGCAGACGGCGGGATAGTGTCGGAATACGCGAAGGTCCGCGTTGCCGACGACGTGCCCTTGTTTACCCAGTTGATTGCCGTAACATACCACGAGAAAGAACCCGGCGTGATAGCGGTGAAGGCATAGAACGTGTCCGTTGTGGACGCGACCTTGTTGCCGTTTACATACACATCATATTCCTGGATGCCGGATTCCGGGTCCGAGCTTTGGTTCCACACGAGAATGGGCATCGTGCTCTGGACGGTAGAACCGTTTGCCGGCGTTACGAGGTTGAAGGCCAGCGGCGGGGTGGCATCGTTAAACCCCTGGTCGGCGGCGCCGATGAGGACGCCGGTTGAATCAACCGTGCCGGTCCAGTTTATCTTGATCCGACGGTCGAACGTGCCGCTTCCGATGCGGGAAAACTGCGCGGTTGCCCCGTTGACCGTGACGCTCACGGTGGTGGCAGGCAGGAATCTGTCCGAAATGTAAATTGACGAGACTTTTTGCGGTTTGTCGAAACGAACCGTGATGGTCTGGTTCTGGTAGGTGCTCCCGTCTTCCTTGTAGGAAATCGTGCCGTAATTTCCCGGCATGCAGAACAGCGCATTTTTGAGCTCGTGATTCATCGAGGCGCCCCACTTGTCGGTTGTGGAGGGGAGCTTGGGTTCGACATACAATGCGTTTGTATACGCATTATACCAGAAACCGATAAGGGAATAATAGTTTCGCCATACCACCGGCATGCTCACGTAGAAACTGTGGCCGCTCCAGTCGGTGGAAGCAAAATTGTCGCCAAGCCCGTTGTAAACCAGGTAAATTCCGCCGTCGAACACTCTGTTGCGGTTGCCGAAATACCTGTTGTAAAAGTCCCTTTGTATGGCCCGCCATTCGGCAACATGGTTGGTGTTCAGGAAAGCGGCGCCGAGGTGGCCCATCACGTACGGAACCCATCCTTCCGCCTCACCGTCGGAGCCCGAAGCCGCCATGCCAAGGTCGAGCGGGTGCCAGAAGTTGTTGATCAGATAGGAGAGCGTGGTGTTGATCTCGGCATCGGAGAACATCTGGTCTTCATGAAAGTACAGAGACATCGCCAATCCGGCAAACGGCGTTTCTGCGTTTGAGGCGATGGCGGTTGACGGATTGGCCAGATACCGCCTCTTAAAGGAGGCGATTCCGGTGGTATATGCCGTTGTAAAGCTGTCCTGCATCCCGGCATCGCCGTAAATTCCGGCCATTTCCGCAATGATCTTGAACGCCGTAAGGGCAAGTCCGGAATTGTAAAGATCATGGTCCTGCGGGCCCTTGTCGTAGGTTGCCCCGGTACCCTGGAAAGTAAAGGGATACGTTGTATTCCCGTTGTCAATGGTTGACAATCTGTACAGCCGTTGCGCAGTTCGCTTGAAATACGGCCAGTAGGTGTCCATCCGCGTCTTGTCGCCGGTTGCGATAAACGATTCGTAAACGCCGAAGAGAAATCCGCAATCGAGGTCCGCCCAATTGGGGCCGCCCCAGCCATGATAGCCCGGTGCGTCCCATACGCATGTCTTATGATCGGTTACTTGTCCGGCGCCGGGAATGAAATCGTGCGAGATCTGGCCGTCGTTATCGCCGCCGACCATTTCGGTACGCGCCCAGAATTCCATTTCGGAGGCGCTAGGCCAGGAGAACATGGGGCCGTTGATACGCCATATCTCGGAACCGAACGCATGCCACCCCTGGTCCATCTGGCCGAACCATGTATAGATGCCTTCCCATTCGCTGTAGCGGCCGTCCTTGGTATAGATGCTGCTGTTTGTCCACGTGGTCTGGTCCAGCGTGGTGTTCACGATCCAATCGGGAACATTGGAAGAGCGGAAGCGCTCCACGAACTGTACGGCGCGCGATTCCAGGTTGTCGAAACTGTCAAGACACGTCTTGGCAAAGAATTGCGCATTGGTCCCGGAATTTGCATAATAGTAGCCGGGCGGGTCGTCGGACTCGTACCACGAAAGGACAAATTCGATGTCCTTTTTCTCGCCCGGGCCAAGCGTGACTTTCGCCGCAACCATATTAACCGTACCGGACGGAGTATTGTTGAGCGTGCCGGTCGTGAGAAAACCGGCATCGTTTCCCACGCTCACGACCGCCGACGGATCGCCGCTTTTTACAAGGAGCGCCTTCGACGGGGCCCCACCCTCTGCGGCAAAACCTTGTCCGGAAACGACCGTCGGCGTAGAACCGGTGGAAATTTGGAATGCGCAGGCCGCATCCACCGGGGTATCCTTCGTATTGCGCAACGTCAAGTGGTAAAACGCAACGGGCCAGGTCATTTTCGTCTGGTCTGCAAGGTTGTACGGTGCGAATGCGGTGAGCGTTACCGACACGTTGTTCGTCGTGCCGAAATTTGCATATTCCACCGGGAAGATGGCGTCGTCGTCATAACGGGAATTCGCATTATAGGTGCGCTTTACCGCGCTCATTACGGCCTGAGTCAGAACCGTCGAGCCGCTTTTTGTGTACAGCGAAAATTTCCAATTCTGCTGCTGAACATAATCCTCCTGGCCCGCCGGCGTCTTTGACTGAAAAGCGAATTGGCCGTTCCACGGGCAAAATTTTACCGCGCCCGCGCCCGCGCCGCCCAGAGGCGCTCCTGTTGTGCCGTCCACGGCCTCCGCAATGGAGAAGCTTGCGGTGCTGCTGGCCTTGTCGCCTGCCGCAATATGGGCGACGACATTCCATGTATGGGAAGAACCAATGGGTGTTGCGGCAATGGTTGTAACCACGACTTCACCGCAGGTGACACTCGCGGGAATGCTGTCGGCCACTTTGTTTCCGTCAACCATTATGGCATAGCCCGTTGCGCCGGCCATGGTATTCCACTCAAAGATTATCGAGCCGCCCGGAGACTTGAAAACACGCGCTCCGTCCGCGGGATAGGTTATGCTGAAGGGAGCTTTTTGCAGAACAAAATTAAAGGTGCCGGAATACGCGCTTATTGCGCTCAGACCCTCGACAAACCCCGACGCGGTTGCGATAAGGGTATCCACCGCGGCTGCACGCTTTGCAGACGCCGGCGCCGCGGAATAACCGTGAACGCACACAAGACCGCCTTGCATGCCTGTATATTTATTGACATAGGTAAGCGCATGCGTGGTGGTGACGGCGCCGATCCGCGCTTTTACAACATACATTTTTGCCGGGAGATTCGGGCTCACAAGCGGCAGTCGGTATTCGCCAGGAGCGAGCGACGCATTGACAAGATCGACGGCCAGTCTGCCGGTCAGGTCGTACAACTGTATCCGGACAGGCTGTGCTTTTGCCACAGCAAACGAAAGAGAAAGTCCATGGATGGCCGGAGGTTCGGCGAATGACGGGGCAAGAGATACATGGACGTTCTGTGTGAATGGGATGCTGTAGGAGCCGCTGGTGTCCGTTGAAGTCGTTATGCCTTTCACGACAAGACGCACCGTTGCGCCCGCGATGGCATTGCCTCCTTCGTCTTTGACTGTTCCCGTAATTGAACCGGCTTGGCCATGGGAAAAGGAGAACAGCCCTGCCATCAAGAAACACAGCATGCGTATACGATGCTTTTTGCTCATTGCATTGCTCCTTTTATCAAAACTTATGCTGATTCGTGCGTGATTAATTATACGCTTAAACACCAATTCGGTCAATTGAGAAATAGGTTTTTCAAACCTCTATGACTCTTCATTTTCCGCGATAAGATTCGTTGAATGGTCTTCTGTGTTGAACCAGAAGATCAGTCTGTTGTTTCGCCAGGTAAAACAATCCGAAAAAGAAGTTTTATAGTCAGGGGGATAAATGGAGCCGTACCGCGTCAATGCCTGCTGAACCATTCTTTCTTCTGTCTCACTCATTTTCCGCTCCCTCTGCCGGTGGACTTTTCGACTCTTCGGCATTGAAAGACCTCGCAGCAAGCTACGAGGAATCCTTCCATCCCTATGGAATGAAAACATACTTATAGTCGCTCGCTAACCCCGAAGCAGAGCTTCGAGGATTGCGCTCGCTGTGGGATTCACCCATTTCCTTCTCTCCATAAATTTACTCCCTCTTGGCTGAAAAATCCCGATGGAAGGTAGAATACCGTATACTTATTGTTTACATAATAATGTTGATTTTGAATGAGTTACATATTCTTGTTCCTGAAGATAACACTACAATGTTTACATCATGGACAAACCAGTCGGGAAGCGAGTTCCAGAAAATGGAGCAGGGGCGCTGCCATGGTGACAGCGCCCCTGCTCCATTTATGTATAGCCCTGTTCCGTTGTTTGGTTGAAGAACCCCGAAGCACTACAACTGCCGCTGAGCACCCGGATTATTTCTGAACGACAAAACACTGTGAATAGTAGTTTGCTCCGTCGAACAGTGTGGCTACATACGCGCCGCACGTAAGCCCCACCCACTTGTACCGCACGGAATTTACGCCCGCCTGCATGCGTCGCACGCCGGCTGTCAGGTCGGAAACGATCCGGCCCTGCACATTGTAAATTTTGAGCGTTGACGAAGGCGAGGCCGCCAGCGTGAACGACAAGCCATCGGCCAGCAGGTTGAACCCGGTCGACTTTGCAGCACGGCGCTCGAAACCGGTCTTGACAGAAGTCGCGCCGGACGCGATTTTCGTCGAATCAAACGTGTACATCTTGACGTCCATGGAAAACGGTCCGCCCCAGGTAATGTAGGTCCCGTAGTTCCAGACAACGTCGATCTTGTTGCCGGGCGTGTTGCGCGGCACAATGGGACGGCAGTTCTTTGCCGCGGAACCGGAAGTAATCTGCCATGTTCTCCAAGTCTTGCCTTTGTCGGCGGTGAGCCAGCGCTCAAGTTCAAAAACGCCGTTGACATGCGTGCTCAGGTACACCACGTTGACATTGGCATGGTCCAGAGCCAGCCCGCCGCCAAAGCCCATTTCTGTCCCTTCGCTCATTGGCCCGCCGCTGTTGATGAGGAAATAGTGGTTCCACTTGGTCCCATCCCATCGGTAGTAATAGTAGCGATGGTTGGCGCCCGACGGGTCATAAATATCATAGACGAATACCGGATAGCCGGCGGAATCAAGTGCGATATCCCAACCCGTGCCGATGGTGCCTTTCAAGCCGTCCGGAGGATTGGCCGGATCGTAAACGGTATCCAGCTGACCAGTCGTGACAGGTGCGGCCTTATCCTGGGCTACTGTTGCAATTAGTGTTCCGTTCATTTTGTAGAATCCGCCGTTGTAGTAATACATGAAGTAGGTAGGTTTGGGCGGCGGGTTGTTACGGTTATCCCCCTCAATCAACATGTAGAATTTGTCTTTGCCGTTGGAAACGTATTTGCAGTAGGGCCTTATGCCTCCTCCCACAGTGGAGGTACCTCCGAAGAAGTACCTGACCGCCGCGCTCCACGTTGCGCCGCCGTCGTCGCTGGTCTGGTAATAAGGCATTCCATAGTCGCCTGTTTGCGTTGACGGTCCCCGGAAGAACACGTAGAGCCTGTTGCCGTTCGCGCCCTCCGCGCTCAACTGACACACATTAGGATAGGTACATCCAACGTTGACCTTTAATTCCGGTCCCCAGGATGTGATGTCCTCCGGATTCGTGGAAGTGCGGGTGAACCAAGCCCCGCCGTTATGCTCGCTGTAAAATGTTATGATGTGGCCGTTGGGCAAAACGTGGACCGTGGTGGTGTTGTGGTCGTCGAATCCCCAATTGGTTTTGAGGTAGAACGTGTCGATTTCTCCGGTTGCATGATCGTATGAGGCAATTGCCGCCACGCCCGGGTTGCTTGAACTGCCGAAATAGCCTACATACGTCTTCTCATGCGTTCCCTTGTAATAGACCGCTCTGGAATCCTGGTACCACGTCCAGATGCCTTGCGTTGCCAGCGTCGAGCAGCTTGCACCGGTTTTCGGGTATTCCGCCGATTGGGCGGAACCGGCGCAAAAGATCGCGACCGCCAATGCTGCAAGCATGAGCGGCTTGACATTCCTGACCATAGGTGGTCCTTTCTGTAAATATGTCAAATTATGCTGTTTGACAGTGTACCCTGACCACGTTCGACAGCCGATTCGGTGGCACCTGATTATACTCCCAAAAAGCGAGGCTGTCAATGGCCCCTGGTAATCACCATTTTCCCCCGGCAACGGCCGCCTTTATAACAAGGACGGCATCACCTTGTTTCAGGCGAACGAATGCCACTCCGGGTGCCGGCCGGGTTCGGCACCGGACGGTATTCATGCCGCGTTGGACAGATGTGAGAATTTCCGAACCATATTCCATTCCTATCCCATTGAACAAGGTGACCTTGACAGAATTGTTATTCTCAGAGGGAAAAGACAATTGTATGGTCCCATCGTGAAGAACGGTCGCTCCGACCTCTCCCCGCCGTGCATGCAGCTCGCCGGCTGTCGGAGCCGCAACCGTGGAACTGTCGATAAGCGTAAATCTGTAAAACCAAAGATTGAACGGACCTGCACCGGTAATGTCGGTCCGAATCAACTGGACTCCCTTTTTCAGACGAATGGTCGCCATGTTTTTTTCGTCCTGATAATAGTGATAAAACCCCGTACTCTTAAAGATGATTGTACCTGTTGAAACTGAATCGGTGCCGTTCAAAGAACAAATCGCAATCGAAGGGCTGCCGGTGCGCGACGTCAGCATGAGGTCTATTTGGTAAAGCCCGTCCTTGGCGACATTCACCGTCGATTTGACCCATTCACCATGATCGATGTAGCCGATGTAAATCCCGTCTTTTGTGGCGTTCATATCGTTATAGATCAAGGTCGTATCTGACACGGGATTGGCAACAGTGTCGGCGGAATCGGCCGGGTTTTGAAAAACCGAATCTCCGTACACGTCCCAGGCAGGATTGAGAATCCTGTTGATGATATGATCCTCGGCGCCCGCGGTTTTGCGGCCGTCGTACTGATAATAATCGCCGGTCATCACGTCCGTCCCGGGATTTTCCCAGGAAATACCCCTGACTGCGGCAGAATCATATCGCCAGGGAAAAAATCTTCCGGGAATCTGCTGAATTACATTGCGAAACGGCAGTGCCGAATAATTGGGCGGGATCGCGGAAAAGCACGGCCCGGATAACAAAACCACTGCCAGCGCCGCCATGGTTACCGCGCTATGGTGCAGGAATCCGATACACTTCACAACGCCTCCTTCCATTCAAAGAAACGGATCAGTGCGCAATGCTGAAAGATTTTGTTGCGCTCAAGCCATTTTGTTCGACGCGGACAAAATGTACTCCCGTTCTCCTGTTGCTCAAATCGAATTTCTGAACATGGCTGCCTGCGGCCAGATTCATGGTTGTTGCGGGAACCAAAGCCCTGCCCGCGCAATCGAAAACAGAAACGGTTGTCATGCCTGCCTGGGCGATCGAATAGGAAACGGACAGGCCTTTTCCATTGACAATAGGCATCACCGCAAACCCTTTTTGCACATGGCTCTGGATTGTTTCCCTTACGGCCGATGCGCCGCCCTGCAGGATAAAGTTAAGGGCGGCGAAGTTCCAGCCGGCCTCCTGGAAGAACTCAAGATTCATAACATAAAGTCCGGTATCGAGTGTAATCAGATTTGCTGCCGTGTCCCATTTCCAATCATGCCAGATTTCGTGATCGCCCGGGGGCCTGATGCTCAACGGCTCATTCACAACGGAGTCGGGCGTGAAACCGCTGAAGGTGACGACAATAAGGTTGGGAGTCGTGGTAACGGATTCATGAAATACCATTTTGTAGTCGCCTGCGGTAGTTACGCGAACGGTATAGTTTTCCCACTCTCCGGGATGGATCCACCCGAGATGATTATTGACGCCCGGAGGATAGCATGCAGAGTCGACCACGAGAACGTTTCCCGAAACAAAATCCTTTTCGGCCCCGAAATTTTGTATGGAGACATTTGCGCCCGTGCGACCATTGCGGACCGTGCAATCACCACTGTTGGCGGCATCGGTATAATGATACGCCACCCCATCCGGACCTTCGTCGAAATACGATGCAAGTACAAGGCCGGGGATTTGCTGAGGGTGTCCACTTATCGTGTCACCCGTAAAAACCGTTCCGGCATATCCCGGAGGCATGGCGGCAAAAAGGTACGACGCGAACAGAAAACTTGCAGCTGCCGTTACAGCAGCTTTTTGGTAAAGACCCATACTATTTCCCCCTTACAATGTTAAGTCGCCGAAAGCAAACAGCAGAACGAAGAACGCGGGAATGAACCGGAATGGAGTTTTCATGCGAAACTATAAACTTTCCTCTGCTGGCTTCGAAAGGTTATTTCGCGTCAATAAGACGCATGATCCTTACCGCATTTCCGGAGCGCAGTTCGCAGAAATAAACACCGGTGGGGACCGCACCGCCGGTTACGGCGCCTCGGTCAAAGGTAACCGACCCGCCGTTTGCGGAAACCGCATGATCGACCGGCTTCCCGTTTGCGGAGTACACCGTGAGTTGCGTCGCGGCGGGAATGTTGACAAACTGCATGCCGATGTTGCGTCTTGCTAAACAGCGTACTGCGGAAAGTGCGCCCAAAGGTGCAATTCGCTCTGAAGCTCGTGCGGCCCCCGTTGTGCCGGCGCCGACACCTGTTGCGCCCCAGAAGACGAGGTAGCTTCCGGTTGTTCTCTTGATAAGTTTGACGCTCGTGAGTATTTTTGCCGGATTTGCAGTAAGATTCAGCCCGTTAATGTTGTGACCGGCAGTCTCGTTTACGGTATTCTGAGGGGTCCACTTGGCAAGATTGGAATCTACAAAGAAGAAGTTTGGTGTAAGCGCTTGTGCGTAGTCCGGGCACGTGAAATTGGTGGTAACCGGACCATCAGCATAGCTCAAAACAACATCAAGGGACGTTGATCCTTCTGAACTGGTCAACGCTATATACACCTTTGAATAATTTCCCTGCGGCACGGAAAAAGTGACCGAGTCTATCCCCGAATAGCTGCCGGATGGAGCTCCAAGATAATGGGTTTGGAATCCCGTGCTGTCGGTGTTGGAATAATTCAAGATCATGGTTGGATGATTGCCGTTGGCAGGGAATCTTGCGCTGTCGGGCAATGTCAGCACGTCGGTACGGTTGAGAAACACGGCAGCGGAATGAGTAATGTATCCGTCACTGCCGCCATTTCCGTCTATTCCTTTTGACCAGGTGTACAACTTTCCGTTGGAAAATGTTGTTACTGCCCGGGCATTGAGGATCGATTTGACATTGACCTGTATTGTATCGGCACCCAGTGCTACCCCGCACCATGTCAGTGCAATTCCGACAACTGCTGCCGCCAACTTATTTACTAAACGTAAAATAGACATTTTCGTTCCCCTTTTGTGCTTACAGGTAATTGGCCTTCTCTTTCTTCTCGTAAATTTACCTGTCTTAGGCTAAAAAGTCCCCGGCCAGGACAAGATACCGTATACTTTTTGTTTACATGACCAAACAAAAGGGCGCTCCGTCTTCACGACATCACGCCCTCTTTCGTTACAGTATAGATAGCCCTTTTACGGCATCTGATTCCCCGGCGATGTCACCGTCATATCGGCCGCGGTAATGCCGAACATATACATGTCGTCCATGTACAATGTATCATTTGTCAATGCAAAGAAGGATATTGAAGTTACGCCGCGCGACGCCTTTGCCCATGTCACACCGCGCGCCTCGGTCTGGGAGCCCGGATTCGGCACCAGGTCGGTATTCTTTATTGAAATCCTTTGCCAATCGGGCGGTATCGTGAATTCGTAAATGAATTCTCCTTCGCCGTATTCCACCGTGTCGGTATGAAACACGACCCTGTGGCGTCCCGAACCTTTTGCATAGAAGCTGAATTCGGTCAATTTGGAAAGGTCGTAGTACACACGCGGCGTGCAAATGTCAACGCCGATGCCGCCGGTGGGAGGTTGTCCCTGGTTGAAGGAGACAAAGATCCGCATGGATGTTCCGCGAAATGCGCCGTCGGTGATCATGCAGCTGTCAAAATTCGAGGGGAACACGGCGGGCGAAACAACATGGCCGTTTGCGTTGGGCCGCACGACCCACTGTCCGCTTCCCGCGCCGCCCGGTGACGGCAGATTGCTGTAGATGGCGTTGCGCGCCACTCCGCCGACAAGAGGGCTCTCGAAATCGTCAAACAGAAGCGCCTGAGCCTGCGCTTCGACCGGCACCACGGTGAAAGTACTGTTGAGCGAACTGGGATAATAGTTCTCCGCACCCTGAGCCTCCGAAACCGTTTTTGCGAACAGGACGTCGTTTACGAAAGCAGTATCGCCGGGGGCGGCCGATATATCGACGTGGAGAAAATCTGCGTAGGAGCCGCTGACAAAGGCGATGTCGTACGCCGAACGCGGCGCGGCAAGCAGTGCATAATTTCCCTGGGAGTCGGGATAAAATGTGCTTCCCATGCCCGGCACCACGATCCGCATGTTCTGCAAATCGGACCTTGTCGAAGAGACAATCCGTCCCTTCACAACAGCTTCGCGATTGACGACAAGATCTGCAATCACGGATTCCGAGTCGCTTGCAAGGACGATTTTCTGCAGGATCGCGGACCGTGCATTGGCCGAATCATTGCAATACAGCGCGTAACCACCAGCCGCGACGCTGTCGAATCGATACGACCCGTTTACACCGGTTTTAACGCTTTTATTTTCCGTAATACTGTCGCCGCGTGCGGTAATTCTAAAAGTACGCAAATATAAAGTCACCCCCACCGCAGGATTTCCCAGACCATCACCGACGCTGCCGTAAACCTTGGCATTTCCGGTTGCACTTGAACCTGCCGCCATGATGGGCGTAGTCCCGCACTCAAAAAAAAGCAGCTGACTTGCCAATAGAATGGCCAGACATAGTTGTTTCATGATGGGCGATTGTCCTTGGTTCTCGGCGAACGCATCAAGGGAAACATCTGCATGTTCAACTGATACACGCTGTCGCTTGCGTCAAGAGAATCAACGATCTTGACGACCCGATCCCGGAACCCTTCTATCTCAGCCACAATCATATCATACGCGTCCTTCGTGAGTCCAACGGTAATCCCGGACGCATACCGTTCCTCTACCGGCACATCATCCAGCGACCGCTCGGCAAGACGCAGCATGACGCGGTTGAAATTTCTCACGACCATCGACTTCACTTCGGAACGCGTGGAGATTGCCTTGTGGGTCTGCTCGTATCTGCCGTTCTTCTGTTTTTTGAGGAGATCATGGGCAAGGAGCCACGCTACGGCCTTCTGCGCATCGTCCGGGGATATTTCCGGATGAACGCTTTTCGCCACCAGGTCCCAGTCGTCGTTGTAATCGTGCTGGCAGATCCCCTCACGGATGGCGCTCACGTACCATTTGTCGTAATAATCGAAATGATCATCTTCCATGATGTGCTGGGGAACCTGGTCGGACATGGACTTGAGCACACGGTAGTATTCCTGTTTTTCAAGCGAGGATTTTGCTTGATTGAAATAAACGAGGTTGCGGAAAAACACCGCCTCTTTCTCTTTGAGACCAACGCCTTTGATAAACTTGTCGATTGTTTTACGGCTCAGGTTTCTCTTACCGTCAATGACCATCTTGAGAAGAATGGGAGCATTGACCCCCGCGCGCAGTGCAAAGAACCGGTAGGAAAAGTATTTCCTGGTCTTCTTCTCATCGTCGTAGAAGTCTTTAAGAAACCGGCGATAGTCAATATATTCGAAGACTGACTTCATAAACAGTGCAATCCTTTTCTAGAGCGCGCATGTGCCCATAATCAATATACCGTAAAAGCACCAGATACCTGCGTGGTAAAAATACAATGCGTACACTGTTTGTTTACATCATTTCATTTAAAACCAATAAGTTACAATGATTCTATACGAAAGCGAGCCCAAGAATGTTGTTTTGGGTGATTGAACGTTTCTTACCATCCGGGCGGGCTGGGCAATGCAAACCGGTGTTCGGGGAGCGGTCGATGTCGAACGAGTCTGCCCGGAACTGTTCAAAACCGTCGCCGGCCAATTCTATTGCGTCAAGAGCGGAAACCCCGCGGCCGCATTCTGTGCCGAATTTCACCGTGGGGACGAGGTCGGGGTCGAGGCCGATAATCCTGCACACGGTGGCATCGAGCGCTTCGCCGCCCCGAGCGTGCTGCCGAACGCGGGTGAATCGCCGTACCACACGCGCGCGCCGGCTGTCTTGAACAGTTCGCCCACGGCCCTGAATACCGAAGGGTGGGTGTTCACGCATTTGTCAGGAGCTTCGCCCCCTTCGCCTCACACCCTCTCCTGAAGAATCAAATTACCTCCATAAGTAAATCTCTAGTTGTAACATGTTGATACGGAAGGAAATAATGACAATTGAACTTTTTTTCAATTCCCACCACTAAATATAATGACACGTTTAACCACCCAAAATCAAAACGGAGGTTCTATCAATGAAAAGCAAAAGAAACAAAGTGATTTTACTTACGGCAATTTTGTCACTCATAACCTGCGCAGGTGCCCAAGCCGCGAATATGTGGGCGGTCGATTCCAGTGGCAACATTACCCTAAATGGCTCGGTCTTCCGCATTAAGGGTGGATCCTGGTTCGGACTCGAAGGAAGGTATGAGCTCTCTACCGATGCGAACAACCCGAGTGGCGCCCCGATGGAGTTGTACATGGGCAACGTGTTCTGGGCATCGAGCAACCGCACCATCGCCGGGGATGCAATAGAGATAAAGAACATGGGATTTAACTGTATCAGGCTACCGCTTGTCCCCCAGACCCTCGATGACAACGATCCGCAGGGCCTGGACCCGGTCCTGAAAAATACCTCGTCTGTGCGTATTCAAGGCGCTTTTACAGCACTCAAGACGGTTATCAAGGCATGTTCCGATGCCGGCCTCTACGTCCTCCTCGACATCCACTCCTGCTCCAACTACGTGGGCTGGAGAAAAGGCCGTTTGGACGCTCGTCCACCATGGTCAGACGCGAACCGGGATAATTATGACTTCAAACGGGAGGATTGCTCTTGCGCAGCGACCGGGAACCCGAGCACCGTCACCCGCATCCAGGCATACGACGTATCAAAGTGGACAGCCAACCTGAAGACACTGGCCGGCCTGGGCTCGTCAATCGGCGTGGACAATATCATGGGCATCGACATATTCAATGAACCCTGGGACTACAGCTGGAGTGAATGGAAATCGCTCATCGAGCAAGCCTACACTGCCGTCAGCTCCGTGAATCCCAACATTCTGATCTTCGCCGAGGGGATTGGCGGATCCAACGGCAACCAGGACGGCACTCCCAACACAGTGAACAAGACACCTCACGGTGACACCACCTCAAACCCCAACTGGGGAGAGAACCTGTACGAAACGGGCGGCAATCCACCGGCAGTGCCAAAGAGTAAGATAGTGTTTTCGCCGCATTGCTATGGTCCGTCGGTAGCTACGCAACCCATGTTCGCTGATTGGAATGCCCAGCCGCAGTGCAAGAGCCTCCAGGAAGACGCCTTTGGCGACGCGAAATGCCAAATCGTGATCGATCCGCCGAAGCTCGAAGTAGGGTGGCAGGAGCACTTCGGGTACCTGCGAGCACTGGGATATGCCGTTTGCATCGGGGAGTTCGGCGGCAATATGGATTGGCCCCACAAGGCCGAGACGCGCATGCAGAACCGTTACAACTACATCACCGACACAACGGTTGACCGACAGTGGCAGAACGCCTTTGTAAACTATCTGCTCAAGGTGGGCATTTTTGATTCCTTTTACTGGTCGATCAACCCGGAATCCAGCGACACCTACGGTATTTACACCACACCCTACGACCCCGTGACCAATACGGGTGGCTGGGGTACATGGTCGGGCACGGACTCGAGGAAGCTCGCACTGCTGGCAAAACTCTGGAATGCAACCGGAACAGGTACCATTGCCAACCATGGCGCCGTCAGAAGGGTTTCCACGTTCCACGCTTCAAGTGCAGGACAAATTACCTATTCGTTGCCCAAAGCGGAATTTGTTTCGCTCAGGCTCTACAATCTTAACGGCCGTTTGCAATCGGAAATAATCGGTCGGCAGCAAGAGGCGGGTATTTATTCCGTAAATCGGCGACAAATGGCGGCCGCCGCGGGTCCCTACGTGGCTATCTTTAAGGCCGGTGAATTCTCTAACAAACAAATGGTCTATTTGACAAAATAGCTACTGTCATTGAGGAGTGATGAAAATTGGGATAAGGCAGTTGTTAATAGGCGGCGGATGGTATTCCATCCGTCGCACCAGTAAAGTGTTTCCCGAATGGCTATACTATTTGTCATGCTCGTGGAGACGGGCATCCAGTGGCGATTCCAGGTTGGATTCCCGCTTTCGCGGGAATGACAAATGCATGGGTAATTCAGACTCATTGCACTTGTAACAAAAAGGGCTGCCGTGTGGCCGGGGATCTGTGATTCCGGGCTCCTCCGTTCGAAGCGGAAGGAAGAACCGCGATCCAAGATTGAAGGCACACGGGTATCTCTGTGTTAGGGCTTCGCCTTCCTGTTTTTATTACCGGCATCGACCTATCATTTAAGGGCACCTCTATTTATTCGGTAGAGAGTTTTGTCATCCCCGACCTGATCGGGATCCATTTGTTCTTCATAGGGAAAATGGATTGGAAAACCTCTGCTCGCGTCATATGTATGCTGGTGTAGTCGCGGCAATTCCTGCTGTTCCGGCCTTCCTTTTCGGTGATCGCTCCATGAGCCTTTAGCTATTTGTCAAAACGCAAAAGAAGGTGTTCCCATCTCACAATAGCTTCGTAAGGGTTTGGCAGTGGTGCTGCGCACCATCCATTATGTCGTTTGCCCTTTTACCGCTCACCAAAGCCACGGCCTGTGGCCGTGGTTCTTTACTTGGGTTTCGATAGCAGGATATAGTATCTTCACATTATTCAGGTTATCACCATCTCCGGGAGGTATGATTATGTCAACATTTTTTTGCAATTCGTTACCGGCCGCTCTTATCGTGATTTGCTCTTTGTCTTTCTGGGGTTGCAACAAAAATCCGGCGGCTCCAACAAAAGTGGTGTCGACCATAGTCATGAAGGAGATCCCAGCCGGGGCGTTTACCATGGGATCGTCGGATACTGTGGATGATCCTGGCGCGTATCCGCCTCATCAGGTTACGTTGAGCGCGTTTAAGATGTCGGAGACCGATGTGACACAAGAGCAGTATCTGGCGGTGATGGATACGAACCCGTCGCACTTTGATACGGGAACAGGTGCATCACTCAGGCCGGTTGAAAACGTGAGCTGGCACGACGCTGTGAAATACTGCAACGCTTTAAGCCTGCTTTCCGGCTTTACCGCAGTGTATGACACATCAGC
The DNA here is from genome assembly GCA_003165595.1 of Fibrobacterota bacterium. GTDB lineage: Bacteria > Fibrobacterota > Chitinivibrionia > Chitinivibrionales > FEN-1185 > FEN-1185. The sequence goes on from PLWQ01000039.1 coordinate 56,027, forward strand.
GTGGACTGCGGACTTTTCGAAGACCGGATACCGTTTGCCAACGGAAGCGCAATGGGAATACGCGTGTCGTGCAGGGTCAACTACAGAATACTGGTGGGGGTCTGATACAAATGGCATGGGAGCGCGAACATGGTCGTATTATAACAGCGACAGCACAACACATCCGGTGGCCACGAAATTGGCAAATGCTTACGGACTGTACGATATGACGGGGAATGTATGGCAGTGGTGCAATGACTGGTATGGCGATTATACGGCAGGCGCGGAAACCGATCCGACCGGCGCTTCAACCGGATCATACCGCGTTCTGCGCGGAGGCTCCTGGTACAACGACGACGGCGGGGGCGGCATCGGCGTCCGTTCCGGGTTCCGTTACGTTAGCAACCCTGCCTACGGACACAAAGACCAGGGGTTTCGTGTTGTTCTTCCCCGGTAGAATCGCAACGAATATCCGGGAAAGCCGCAAGCTGAAAATGGACCGCCGAACTTAATAGGCCATCATTCAGACGATGGAGGTGCTCATGTTTATTCAAACTGTATCGGAAACAGAGGCTGACGGGAAGCTCCACGAGATTTATGAGAACGACCGGAAAACCATGGGATATGTGCCGAATCACGCTAAAGTCTTTAGCCTGCGCCCCGAGGTGTTGGGAGCATGGCGAGCCTTTCAGTCGAGCATTCGCGGCAACCTGCGATTGAGGCGCTATGAGTTGGTGACGCTGGCTGCGGCAATGGACCTGAAATGCCGTTACTGTCTTCTCGCGCACGGCGCGATCTTAAGCAAGAACGGCGTCAGCGTGAATCAGTTGCGCGCGATCCTCAAAGATTTCCATGATGCAGGGTTAGAACGCGCCGAAGTCGCGATTATGGATTTCGCCCAGAAAATCGTGCGGAGCGCCAGCGAAATAACTCCGGCGGATATCGACGCACTACATGCGCTGGATCTTGAAGACGTCGAGATTCTCGATGTTACCTTAACGGCAACGATGCGCTGTTTTGCCAGCAAGACATTTGATGCACTCGGGGCGGAGCCGGATGCTGTCTACAGCGAACTCGAGGGCCAGTTGTCCGACCTGCTTCCCGAGTAGAACCGACTGCACGGTACCAGCCTTTGTGTCATAAGTATTGAAGTACAACGCGCCTGGACCGCGTTCCACATGCACATAGCCTGGAGTGTTTCTCGTAAAGAACCACGCCCTTTGGGCGTGGTTCTTTACTCCTTTACAGCTTCGCCCATCTCATACAATCGGGCTATGCTGCTGTATAAGCCATTTCTCTTCCGCTGTTTTCATCTCTTCCCTTGATAAGATCCGTTTGTTCGTGGCAATGTCCCAGACATGACCATACGGGTCCCTCACTTCGCCGCTGCGGTCTCCCCAGAAAACATCCTGGATTGTCATCAACACTTCACACCCGGACCGCTTTGCCTTTTCGAAAACGGCATCGCTGTCTTTGACATACAAATACAAACTCGCCGTTGTAAAGCGTCCGGGACCTTTTGTATACTCCGAACCCATTGTATCAGCCAAAAATATCGTACTGTTGCCGATGCGAAGCCCGGCATGCATCACTTTGCCGTCTGGCATCGTATCCAGTTCGCCAACCAATTCGGCTCCGAACACTCTTTTGTAAAAATCAACCGCTTCTCTGCAGTTCCCGTCAAACCACAATTGAGGAGTGATTGAACGTAGCCCCTCGGGGATTGGCTTTGTAGCTCTTCGTGACATAAGCTCCTCCTTTGAGCAAGGTTCCAAATGAATGATGTCTCCTTTGGTTCGCTCGTGATTTGATCTTTTTCCCTATCAGGAATACGAATACGTCTCGCAAAGTATGGCATATTTCTTGCCGCAAAAGTTCAGTTATGGTATGGACTTTGCACTATAAAACACGCGTGGGCGAGTCTGCCCGAAATGACGGCCGGAAAGAGAGCCCCTGCTTATGAACAGCTTAGGAACGCAATTTGGAACACTTAACTTTGGAGGCGACTATGCAGTATCGAAAGCTCGGCAGAACAGGTCTTTACGTTTCAGAATTATGTTTGGGGACTATGACCTTCGGCGGAAAAGGATACTGGGAGAATATCGGTAAGCTTTCCGCAGCTGATGTCGAAACGATGGTTGGGATGGCCTTTGATTCGGGAATCAATTTTATCGATACGGCGGATGTTTATTCGGAAGGCGAATCGGAAAGGCTGCTCGGAGGAGCGCTCGCAAAACTTGCCAGGCCGCGAGATCAGGTTATTGTTGCAACAAAGGTTCGCGGCCGCACCGGCCCGGGAGCAAATCAGGTTGGTCTGAGCCGAAGTCACATTTTTCACGCAGTTGACGCCAGCCTGGCCCGATTGAAGTTGGACTACATCGACCTGTATCAGATCCATGGCGTTGACGCCGATACGCCGATAGAAGAAACGGTCCGTGCACTTGATGACCTTGTGGACAGCGGCAAGGTACGTTACGTAGGATTTTGCAATCTTCCTGCCTGGCTGGCCATGAAAGCCATCGCATATGCCGATTTTTATAATCTGGCGCGTTTTGTTAGTGCGCAAATGTACTATTCTATTGCAAGTCGAGACATCGAACGTGAAGTGGTTCCTGTGGCCCAGGATCAGGGCCTGGCATTACTTCCATGGAGCCCGCTTGCCGGAGGCCTGCTTTCAGGAAAGTTCGATCTCGATAAACCCGGACCTGCCGGCGCGCGGCGGACATCATTCGATTTCCCTCCTGTTAATAAGGAACGCGCAATGGCGGTCCTCAAGGTCATGCGGTCCGTCGCTGAATCGATGAACATATCTGTTGCGCGCGTTGCGCTTGCCTGGCTCCTGACCCGCCCATTTGTTACCAGTGTAATCATCGGGGCAAAAACCAGTGAGCAGCTTGCCGATAATCTTTTGTCAACCAGTACGAAGCTCTCGTCCGGCCATATTGAGGACCTTGATGCGGCCAGTGCATTACCTGGGGAATATCCAGGCTGGATGGTGGACCGGCAGGATCGCGAACGCCGCCCGGCGCCGACCGCCTTGGTTTGAATCATCTGTTGCATTTACTGCGGTGGGGCGCGCGCGTAGCCGGTGCCAGGCTAAGCGGATATTTCGGTATCTCTTGGCACCGAACCTTTATCTATACGCTAGGCCCGATATTTTCCTAATAGTATAGTTTTATTCCAAGAGACGTGTTTAGAAATGAATATTGCGGCAGATTCGTTACTGTTGTTGCAACATAATTAACTTCATTTTGCGGGAAATAATATTTAAAGGATAAAGGGCTAATAGTAATTGAGGCTTTCTTAAAAAAGCGAATCTCCGGAATCACTGCTAAATCGAATGACTTCTCCCAAAAAACCAGCCCGTCCACGTATCGGCGGACTCTTGATAGCGTAAACCCCCCTGAGCCATTAGCAATTAATTCATATCGTCTCCCTGCAGGTTGACAAAAGTGTCTAATTTTCCCGTACACGGTCACCTATCTTGAATCCGCTGCCTGCCTTGATCTTGGCCTTGGCCAATTTGTCTTTCACGTCGGTCACCTCGATTGTCCCTGCTTTTGTTTCCACGGTGCTGAGCGGCAGGTTGGTGTCCGGATTCAAGCACGATATAGCTGCCCGACTTGACCAATGCCGTTGTAACCTTGTCGGCAATGCCGGCGCCGAGCTGGTCACCGCCCCCCGACTTGTCTTCAAAGGTCATCACCGCAATGCGCCTCTTGAGGCCGGGATTGTCCTTTGCGGTTGTAGAAAAAACAACTACTGCGAGAACTGCCGCCGAGAGCCAAAGGGGGCCACGGGATCGCGCTAGTGCAGACATGGTTTTCTCCGTTTCAGGTTCCTTCATGAGAGACCGCCATAGGTGTAGAATTCTTGACAATAAGGCAAAGTAAGCAAGCCCGCGGCTCACTCCCACGGCTTGAGTTTGTATTTTGCCGGGACCTCATACGTGCCCGCGGGCGCAACGGATTCCTTCACTTCGCGCACTTCCATCGTCGAGCGGTTCTCTTTTCCACCGGCCGAGCTTGTCGAAACGGAATACACCACAAACCCCTTGATTTTCGCGTATTCCTTCTGCATTTGGGCGGCCAGGTTCTTCATGCTTTGCACTTTGAGCAGAAGCGACGAACTGATCTTCTTAACGATCGCCTGATCCACCTTGATGTCCGTTGTCGCCCACAACTCCGACGTCGTCACGGTTCCCATCATCTTCATGGTTTGCACATGTTTCGTGCAGTTCCATTTGTTGATGACTTTCGTCTCCGTGGTTGGTTCTATCGTCACCTCCATTTTCATCATGTTCGCCATCGCCTCCGGCATCCCCGCAGGCATTTCCTGACTCTGGCCGGACGCGCCGGCGATTTGCGACTGAGAGATTCCCGTATAGGTCTTCTTCTTGTTGTCGATCAGGTATATGGAATCTTGAGCGATCTTAAGCAGCACAGACTCACTTTCCCCATCCATGCGCACCTTGTCCGCGGCAATCCACAGGGTGCTGGTCTGCATTTTTGGGTCGCCGTCGGCTTTGCCGTCTTTGATGGCCTGGGTTGTTTGGACCTGGGTTATAGTCATGTCGGCCTGTGCCGCAATTGAAAGGCCAAGCAGCATTGCCGCGCAACCTCCTGCAAGAAATCCACGCATGATATCCTCCCGGATAAGGTGATGTTATACGAATTTACTTTCAAGATGATTCTGAGCATGGGTGTCATCGCGAGCGCAGCGCGGCGATCTCATACGGTTGAGATTGCTTCGTCGCGGACTCCTCGCAATGACATACGGTCAATTTGAACGCAAATCCGTATTAGACTACTGAAAGCTATTGTGCAAGCACCACAATATTTGTGCGTAAATATCAATCAATCAAACCGGGCCGCGCAAAGATACTGCGGAAATTTACCGTAGTCGTTTCTGGCTCTTCTTTGTTAAAACGCCCCCGGGGCCAAATGTCCCGCCCCCAAAATATTGTTCGTCAAAAATAGCGAGTTGCTTCTTGATATCGCCCGCCTCGACTTCTTCAAGGGTCATCGGCTCGCAAATATTGCTAAAGCATGCCAGCGTTGCCCAGGTACAAATTTTCATGCACTTATCAATTGCCTCTTGCGGTACGTCGCCATAGAAATCCTTCTTATAGCGTACGTATTCATATTTACATTCATCCCAATTTTGATCCGCGCCCTCACAGAGCAAGGCGTCAAAACCCGATTCCGGTGGTTTTGCGAGAAGATCCCGGGCAATCTCCCTAAGGACATTTTTAAGCATCGTTTTGAGGAGATCCTCGGCGATGGTGGTAGGGCCGAATTCCATTATCTTGGCCAACCGCGCGGGGGAAACGGATCTTCCCGCTCTCTTAGCAAGACGCAGGGGAAGGATCTTCTGCATTTCGATACAGGCGTGGGCGGTTGAAACAACAACGCACAGGTACCGGTAATAGGCCATCTGGACCGAATCGAAATATGCTAAATGAAGAAGATCGTTATAGTTGTTGATTCCGTTTGCCGCCAGGAAATTATGCACCGGCATCGTATCGAAATCTGGAACAGCCACTTTACACCGGCCGAGAAACGCGTGCAAATCTCCAGGATGCAAATCAAGGGTAAACGTATCGGAGCTGCCGGTTGTGTCCGCGCCGTACAGCGCGTGGAGAACCTGGTGGGGATTGATGGTGTCGAGCCCGTGGCTGAAGACAACGATGGTAAACGAGTCGATGGCCCAGTTTATCGGAAGGAACTCGCGACTGTATACTATCCGATGCGGCCAGGGGCCTTTGGGGTTGCTGAATGAGACATAGTCGACATCCAGATTGTCGGGTGGTTCAAGTCGCCGTTTTGCATAGAACGACATTGTCGTGCCCGAATCGCCCCCCGGGGCCCGATAGATTTCATCGGTTGATTGCGTTATTTTCCCCGGGCCTAATGCATAGACATCATTAAGGACCAGCTTGTCGGTGCGATTATCTTTTGTCAATGAAATGGTTTGCGAGGACCCGGTATATTCGGTAATGGCAGTTCTGGATGTTAGAAAGTCGTAGTCGGACACCAGCAGCGTGTCGACCACTGCCTGGGTTTTTGCGAGAAACCGGGGACCCTGGGGAACCGATGGGGATTGAACAGACGGACCGCCGAGATCGGCAAAGCGGAGGATTGTTTCATTCGAGCCTATGGTGATCCGGGCAATGGCAATCAATGCGATGTTCTGCGAGGAAAGCGTTCCGATTGTAACATAATGGCTGCCGGGCAAAAAATCCGCCGGAGGCATGGAGAAAAGCATTCTCCCGCGACAATTGAACAATTCAATCTTGACAGGCGTCTTTACATGATGGATAGTGAAGTAAAGCCTGCCATTGCGTATGCCCACTCCGTTATCTGCAGCAGAAGGAGACTGGAGCGGATGTACGCCCACGGCTCCTTGAAGGGAGAAATGTCCATTGGTGTCGGCAGTGTCCACTAATCCGGCGTTCATCAGCATGACTATCGCTCCGGGGCGCGGATTGCCTTTGCCGTCGGTTATGGTGCCGGAAATATTCGATTGAATCACCGTCTGACCGGATACCCGGAAAATGATGCACATCATCAAACATAGAATTGCTTTATGTGCAATGCCCCTCATAACACCTCCTCTTCGATGAAGTCGATCGCGGACGGATTCCTTGTTGTCACAAACGTATGCGATTTTGCTTTCGGTTCCCCAAAACACGCAGGCTTACCGCAGCTCCGCTGCATCATACAACACATATTTCAACAGTTTTATCTGTTCCGAAAACGATGCAATATCCTGACTATGGAAATTGGTCCAGAGAAACCGGCCCAGGCCGAGGCGGTTTTCGACAATCACCCCGACCTGAGGATGCGCATTCTGGATAACAGCGAGAACTTTTGCGTCGGGAGGAAGGTCGGTGAATTTTTCGTAGCCGGACAAACCTCTATCATCGGTCGATTGCCAGGCAATCGAAGAATACCCCACATACGACGACAGGGCGGGATCGGTTATAAGGAGAGTATCATTGGGGGTTAAATCTTGAATATCACCTTGCTGGTAATATCCCGGGAAAAGCTGTTGTAGCCCTCTGAATGCGTAATGACCGCCATAGGCCACGCCGCCACTCGAAATATATTGGCCTAAAACCGAAAATATATTCGCGTTATATATCCCGTCTTGACCATCGCAATTTAAGAATACCATGGGATAATTTCTGAGGAAATCGAAACATTTGGCGGAATCGCGATTTGCCAATGCGGTGAGGGAATCGGCCGAGATTGAATCAATAGAGGTGAATCCGATGGTCGGAAGCAAGGTTTGAATCGTTTCGGCAGGAGTAGTAGCCACCAATACTCTCACCGCCGGATCCAGAACAAGACGAAGTGCCGGCACGGATAGTGCCGTATCGCAAGGGCTCACCATGATAGGTATCTGTCCTATAAAAACCCCGAGTCGCGCCTTGAGCAATCTCGAACCGCAGGGTGATTCCAGGGTTGCTTTGCCGGAGGAATCGGATAAAACCGTATCTCGGGTGCTATCGATCCACACTCTCACTCCGCCGAAAGGTTTTCCCTGCGGATCGTCCAGTACGGCATGTACCGGCATCATTGTTATGGGGCCGAAGGTGATAAGGTGCGGGATTGAAACAGAGTCTTGAGATGTTATTGAGACAGTGGCCGTTTTTTGTTCCTGGCCAAATGCAAGCCCGATTGCCTGGGTCCCGGCAGGCAATTCAAACAGTGCCTTACCCGAGCAATCCGTGGTGACCGTATCACTGTGGCCCGTCGCCCATACTTTAGCGCCCTTGCGCGGTTGATTCAATGAATCGACGACGGTAATGGTGACGGAATAAGTCTTGGCGGAACCTGGCGGGGAAACCGGATTGGTTTCCTTTTTTCCGCAGCAACCGGCAAATAAAAAAGAAATGCAGACTAAACCAAATATTGCCAGGAGGGTGAAACGTTTTGTTTTCAAGAGTGAATCTCCTTGTTACTATTTGGAGAAACCGCCGCTCCGGGAGTAATTATAGGCAGCGAGAGTCAGGGTCCCCGCCACCCGGGACGGGGACCCTTTAAACTACCGCTGGATCGGCAATCTAAAAGAAGATTGTCCCGCTCCGCAGGTGAGTTTCGCAACGTAGATGCCGGAAGAAATGGGAACGCTGCTTCCCGAAAATTCCAGCGAAATCGATTCCGCCGCCTGCTGCTTGACCGAGGCGACCATCCTGCCTGCGGCATTATACAGCGTGAGACCCGTTATGTTCGGGGTCGTGATAGTGACCCGCGCTTTAGTGGCGGCAATAGATATCGCCTGCTTTGATACGGGTTGCGCCGAACGAAGGACCGCTGAGGCAAACTGGGCAAAGGTATTGACCGTCTTGCGGTCTGTGGTCCAGCCCATGCCGACAATATTGTAATCGGCATCGTAGACAGGGCCGTAGTCGGAAATTATTGTCACGGAATTATTGCCGTTGCCGTCGTAGGTTCGGGCGTAGCGGGACATTGTGGTGTCCCATGTCTGAGTATAGCTGTCAAAATCGCAATCAATGTCCAAGGTATCGTAGTCATGAGCGTCGTGAAAGTAAAGATATTTTGTCGAGACCGCCAGGCTGCCATTGGCCGCGGCGCTCCAAATTATATAGCTTGTCTCGAGGCCTTTGGCGTCGTAGGCGGTGCTGTCTTTACTGAGGCATACCAGGCTTTTCGATGTTGCGTTCCAGTAGAAATACTGGTCTGTTTCGGATCCATCGGCGTTTACCGTGTAGGTGGTTTTGCTGTAATCATAGTAGGTCCCGGTTGAAGAATCTTTCACCTGGATTTCATCCTGGATCAAATTCTCATGTGTCCAGTCTGAGGATTTGAAGGTGAGAATTTCCTTGGCATCCGCCAGTTTGTTGAGGGCTACAAGCTTTTGTCCGCCCAGAGTGAGTGTGGTTGCGTTGCATTCGGCATCGACCCTGGCGAAACCCTGCATCGCTGCCCACGATGAACCGGTTGTGTCGTAAACCCACAAATAATTGCCGATGAGACCCGTGTAGTAGTACGGTGCGTAGCTGCTTCCGATCGGAGCCGAATAGGCCATCGAGTCTTTGTCATTTGGCACCCATGTCTTTTTCGAATCACTCCAATTATAGTAGATATTGACAAAACTTTTTCCTCCATCGGGGTAGGTGTAGGTGTTGCGAGTGCCGTCCACATGGACGGTGTCGAATGTCCTCGAAAAACTTTCATAAATGCTTTCGGCAAGGTTGCCTCCTGCGTAAACGGAAGAATCCAGGGATATCAAACTGTCAATCGTCCAGCCGGTGCTTGCCAAGCTCGCTTTGGAGACAGTTTCGTGGCCGTTGGCATCGTAAACGGTCGTATCCCGCGACGAATAAGCCCAGTCCACCGGGTCTCCGGAGGTGGCGTCGTTGACATAGTATGTCGACGCAATTTGTTCCCATATGAGCGCAGACCTTTTTGCAAGCCCCTTGCGGAGCGATTGAACGTGCGTTGTGCCTTTCGCATTTTGCGACAACAGCATCGACGGAAAAGGTTGGGCGCCTTTTACATGTTGTGGGGGAGCCCCAAAGCCGCTTGCGACAAGTACGGAAACCAACAGAACTCCATTGATCATACGCATAAAGAAACCCCCTTCTCTTATTGAAATGTGACTATTGCAGAGCGTCGAGATATGTTTTATCCGGCAGTTATGCTTGTTGCTTGACAGCGGCGCAACCCGGAACCACGATACCTGCTGTGCAACAAGATACTTTTCCACTGTAGTCCGTTTGGCCGCCGCAGGGGATACACAGGGGATACCAAAACCGTATCCCCTGTGTATCCCCTGCAGGAACAAACAGCGGGAAGGGCCGCAATTAATTTTTTTAACAGCCATATCCGAAGGCCGGCAATGTCCGGCACGCGTCACTCGAACAGAATGAGGCTGTTCCATGGTTAGGGAAAATTCCTGTTTCAACGTTTACGCGCCGCGAGTGGCGCTTGCCGTAGCTGCCATCGTTTTTACCGCAACCGCGGCCATAATGCCGCAACTGAGCTGCCGGAAACAGAGGGTAACCGTGTATGACGCGATTGTGAACATCAGCGCGATGAGCACTGAGCTATCGGGCCCCATCTATTGCACGGGAGTCAAAACCTGGCTGGCGCTCATGTCCGCCGAGCAGTCGCCTTACACACTTGACATAGACGACAACGCGTTTCTTGGCGTTTATAATCCCGGCAATTTCGATCCGAATGATGCATCCGTGCCTCCCGACGGTTCGCTCAAGAATACCGGATTTGACTATGTTGTCGTTACCAGCGTGGAAAAAGCAACCTCGACATCCCTGACGGATTATGTGCTTTCCGTTTGTTTGCAGACCGTAGCGGATCGGACTATCGTGAAAAACATCAAACAATCGGTCACGTATTCAGACGCGGCCCAGGCGAGCGCGTCTATTCCAAACGCGATAACCGCCATGGCGACCCAGCTGACCCCTCTCAAGTCTGTTATTTCGGCGTATGAAAAAACCCTTATCGACAAAGGTCCGCCCTATGCATCCGATCCAAGGTTAATGGTTTCCTTTCAGAACATACACTGCAATCCCGGTACGAAAAACACCGTGACAGTTGAAGCATTCGAATGCGGCAGCAACGGCCAGAATCTGGGAAACAGGACCGTTCAGTTAATTGCCTCAGGATGCACGCTTGACCAAGATTCGGTTATTCTCGACCAATCCGGATCTGCAACTATTGGGGTTACGGCAGGGCAGACTGTTTGCGTGGCAAACGTGCGCGGAATACTCAAGTGGTATTATCAACCAAGAAATGATACAAACTATACCGATTATGTCGGCACATGTTTTATAGGCCCCCCGCCGTCCTGGCAGGTGGAAGGCAGCGTCACCGAACATGGCGAAATGCACAGCGACACGTCGTTTTCCGCAGACATTGGCGGCGGCGTAACGTGGGAATTGGCAAATCATGGACGGACTCTCTGGAGTTCAACAGCGTGCTTCGTTGGCTGGTTCGACCCGGCCATCGACCCCATAACAGGAGCATTCTATTTTACTCCGGATTCGAAACCAATGATTGACATAATCGGCAACGGAAGCACCACCATTCTTTCGCAGGGCCGTAAAACGGATACCTATGTGGGTTTACCCACTTTAGGCACGGTGTCCACGTCGAGCAGCGGCGTCTCTACTGCCAGCGGGCCCGCCATGTTTGGTAAGTACGCCTTCTTTTTCTCCTACGATCCGGCAAAACCCGCCGATGCGGTTGCCGACATCACTGTCGCGTTTCACAGGACCGGCACCGATCAGGAAACGAGTGAATCCGGTTCGTCGTCGAGCAACGATATCAATGATACGACGTCTACAATTATCGACGCACACGGGACATCGATCTCGGTAACGGATTCCGGATATGTCATCAATTCCATGACCGATACGTCGTATGTGGTGCCTATGATGTCGGGTCAGGAGGGGGGCTGGTACTACGACGTGACCACGTCATTCACCGGCATCATCCGCGACTTGACAGGCAACGGAGTATTCCCGTCAACCGCCGGCCCGCGAACGGCGTCCAATGCCGCGCCGCGCATACGGCTGTCGCGTGACAGGCGCGCCTTGGTCGTCGAAACGCGCACGCCGGGCCAGACCGTGTCCGGCCTTCGGATTTTCGACGTGTCCGGGCGCGAACTGTTTTTTGCGGCACAGGTGCCTGTACACGGCCGCAGGAGCGAAATCGCACTTGGATCGCTGAAACCGGCGTGCGGGGTTCTTATCTGTAAATTTTCCTACGGGGTGGAAAAAACTGCGGCGCATACGGGCGTTGCGCGGCTGGTCCTCGACGCACAGTAAAACACGCCCGGCCGGGATGTTCGGCATCCGCCCAAGCAGAGGCGCGGCGTCACCCCGCTTTGAACAAAAATTCCCCGTTCACCGTCATCATCACTTTCCCCGTACCCAGATGCCGTTCGATAGTCACAAACGGCATCTGCGCATCGGCGTGGTTCATGGCGCGTTTGACGTTGATATTGAATGATTTGTCAAGTTTATTCCTGATGATCCGTCCGTCGCAGGCGAAATCGTCCTTGCGGAACTCGTGGACGCCGGCGCCGTTACTCTCCCGCAACATGGCGGCCAGTATACAGGCCGGTACCCCGCAGCACACGAGATGATCGTTGACGAACAATTTTCCGGACCCCGCGACGAAATTGACGATGGGTACATGGCTCAACAGCGCCGCAACCCTGTTGTGCCGCTGTCCGAAGCGGGCAGTTGTCGACACCTTGCCCCTTATCGCGCCGTCGATAATAGGGGTAAGGGACAATTTCCCAGAGGGGTATTTCTTTTTTGCGCGGATTCTAAAGAGAAAAAACGGGGCGCCGTAAGCACACCCCTCCGGCGCAATTGTTCTCCCCGTCGTTTCTTCCCGGATCGTACGGTTACAGCATACGACAATCGCATCGGGTGAAGCATAGTGTTTAGGGATGATAATGCCGGAATCCGACGCAAATTCGTAGAGAGTCTTGCGAGTCGAGGAGGACATGATTTCCGCGAACACATCATCATCAAATTTCCCCTTTTCCCGCATTTCATCAATGGAATACGTTTCGGCCAGCACATCCACTTCCTCGATAGGGGGGAAGCCGAATCCGGTGCCGAGTGATTGAAACAAGGGCTTGAGCCATGTTGCAGCCACTATCTTCTTGTCAATCGTTGACGGGAATTCGGAGAGCACGAGGTATTCAAGATGGTCCCTCGTTCTTGTTTTGCGGAGAATCTCGGCATGAATGCCGGTAAAGAGATACGAATTAAGCTGAACCATCGCGTCGAGAAGAATCTCGCGCATGTTTATGGTGAGGAGCTGGGTCAAAAACGAGCCGAAGAAATGCAGTACCGTGGATGCGGATACCATTGCCCCGTCGTTAGTCGAAACAATGGTCTCCAAAAAGAACTGGTCGGGCCGAATTCCCTTTTGCACAAGGACGGTTTCGAGGCACTCCAGGAATGACAAAAAGTATTCAAGCGGAACGGCGCCCTTGTCATGCCAGACGGCCCGGATCAGGCGGCCTGCATCCCAGGTACCGGGCGTCTCACCCAGACTTGAAGAAAACACCCGCGCGATATCGGCGGGGTCGAGTTTTTCAAGGCAGCCCAAATAGAGAGCTTTGAAAAATTCAGCCTTGACGGTTGGGATTTTTGCGCGTTTGGTCAACAAGGGCTCCATCTCGGTCGTTGGAACTCGCCAGTAATATAATAGATGATCTCCTCTTACCGGATGTCCATGAATTTGTCCTGCTCTGATGAATCTGCGACGGACAGGTGGAAACAGGACTTCTTTCGGACTCAATCCTTCAAGAATTGGTTTCGTCCAGATTTATCAGGATATTTTGTACAGCGTAAACGAAAAGCCTATGGCGTTTATCGAAAAGAGACCATGCCCGTTGGGCGTGGTGCACAACGCAGAGGAACGGCTTGGGATACCTCCGCCCAAAGTGACTGCTGATTCCCACCACAGAGACACCGCGGGTGACGCCCGCCAGGAACCCTATGGCGCGGTAACGCCGTCCGGCGACATTCTGAACAGGATAACCTTGTTGTCTGCCGCCGTGCCGTCCGGGCCGTGTCCGTAGCTCAAGCCCGTCACATAATTGTCGGAACCGACGACGCAGGCAACTCCGGTACTGACCGCAACAGCGTCATTTTCCCAGAGAAAATGCTCCCAGACCAGGGCGCCGCTCATGGAAAACTTCTTCACCGAAGTCATCGAAGTGTTGAGGGTTGTTGACGAGCTGGAAATAAAGTACATCCCGTTATCCCTGCTGTCGACACAACATCCCGGACTCATTGCGTTATAATCGAGGTTCATGGCGGCAAGAGTGACTGCGTTACCGTCGCCATCTATGGTGCAGATACGGTAGGTATACGGAGGCATGCCGTAAAAAAATCTTCCCACAAAGATATACTGCGCACCGGAAGCAAGATGAACCGACATCATCTGGTTGAGGTTGGGCATCGGTATGTCCTTTGAACCCAGCAGTTTTCCGCTTATGTCGTACCGTTGCATGGTTACGGTATCACCCCACTGGTGCGGACCGCCATACGCATGCTTCTGCAGGAAAACCGTAAAGGTGGTGTCTCCATTTCTCACCAGCATTGGATTGGAATATACTGTGTCAAGCGACAGGGTCCACTCCGCATTGCCGGATGCTCCCATTTTGCAGAGCACCGGCCACCACAGGGACGTGGCCGAAATCGGCATGGAATCGGCCATAAGCCCGCAGACGACGCCGTTATCCTGCAGGGCCAAAAGGGAGGACGGCGAAAGCTCGTATCCGTTCTTAGGAACATATTGTTCCCAGAGCACCGTGCCTGTGGAAGACACCCAGACAGCTTCCGGGGACGGGCCGGCCAAATCATTTCCTCCCAAAAGGACAAAAGCGCCGTTGGCGCATTGGACGCCACAGGTCACCTCGTTTCCAAACGACGTAGCAGGCGTATAGGTCCACTGAACACTTCCCCGGCTATCGGTTTTTCTCACCGGATTCCCCAGTATCAGAAATCCGCTGTCAATCGTTCCTATCATAGTGGAGGCAAGGCCGGAATACAACATCGTGAAGAGGTCGACGGAAAAGCGTTTCGTCCCGCTCCAATACCCGAACCGGTTGTCGGCGCTTAGGCACCTAATTCTATAATAGTAAACGCCGGGAACTTGATTCGGGAGAATAAAGGACGAGTCGGATGTGGTCGCAAATTTTACGGTATCCGCAAAATCGGGTTTTGTGGATACATGGACCTGAAATGACTTGGCGGCATAGAGTGACTTCCAGGAAACAGTCACAGCCGCGCCCTTCTGGAAAACGCTGTCATCCGCCGGGCTTTGTATCTGGATCAGGTTTTTGGGGTCGGATGCCGAAATGTCCGCGAAGTCGAATACCGGCCCTTCGGTTCCGGTTTTGTCGTAAATGGACACCCGATAGCGATACTTGCGTATCACCGTATCCACAGCCGGGGCGGTAAAAAGCGTGTCGAAATACACCGTATCGGAACTCGCGCCGATCAAATTCTTCGCAATGGTAAGCGCGGCGGGATCGTCGCGATACACATGATAATTGTATAGAAATGCGTATCGCATCCTGTTCCAAGTTACTGCCGCGATTCCGGAAAGTGGATCGTATACGGCTGCGATTCCGGTTACCGGCGGTATGCCGGAATACACCATGAAAATGGTATCCGCAAGCGTGTCGTTTCTGTTGCTGACAACGGAAATTTCCCGGTAGGTGGGAGTATAGCCGCTTATGGTTGTGACGCACCGTATCGTGTAGTCACCCTGCGCAAGGCCCCGCAACGTAAACCAGCCGTCCGAATTGACATTCACGTATTTCTGGGTGCCCAGCGCCTGCACCGTAACGCTGAGCGGCGAATGCCCCGGTTGAAGCGCAACAATGCCGCCGACAGACCCCGGCTTCCCGAGCGTTGCATTTGCCCGGACCTGGGTGCTCTCCGGCACGACGATGCTGTCGACAAAAGCGACGGATGAATCTGCACCGTCGGCCCAGACATTGTAGGTGCCGGGCGTCAGACTGGTGAACCCGAACCTGCCGTTCGCATTTGTCACGACTGTTGAAATAGGCGTCCTGGACGTATCTCCCGCGGTAAACAGTTTTACGTACGCATCCGGCGCCGCCGAACCGTTCGGGTTGCTCACGGTCCCAACAATGCCGGAATCGGTTTCCGTGATGGTGCCGGCAACCTGTTTCTGGCAGGAAATGCCCCAACAGCATACTGCAAGAACGGATAAAGCGCGGATGCATGTTTTCATGACTGGACCTTTCTTAGATGCGGAACAAGGGTGATAGTGAGCTGATATACCCTGTCGGCCTGTTGTTCGTCCTTGTGGACAATCGAGCGGATTTCGGAATTGAATTTGTCCAGGTGCCGTTCGATCCGTTTATAGCCCTGTTCGGAAATGCTTATCGTTTTTGTCATGACGCGGTGCGGCTGTTTGTTTCCCGAAAGGAAAGCCCGAAGCGCAGCCTCCAGGCTTTGCACCTGAAACTGATGGACTATCGGGTCGCGGGCGAACGGCAGCGTGGAAAGCACCTTGTCGGTCGGTTTGAAAAACCCCTGTTTGTTCTTTGCAATCAGTCCGAGCCCGGCCAGCAGTTTAACGGACTCCCGTATCCGGTTTACCTTGACCGGAGGGATGATGCTTCTTGCAAGCGCAGCATAATCGTCATCGAATTCAATAATGTCCAGGATGGCGCGCACCACGGCATGATACCATTCCTTGTAGTAGGAAAATGCCTGCAGAGTCAGATGTTTTTGAGGCGTCCGGTTGAGGGATATCAGCTGATCGAGAAGCAGTTCCTTTTCATCGGCGGTATCGCATTGATTGAACCGGACGAGCACGCGAAAATACAGCGATTCATCATGTGTCATCCGGAAAAGTTTGATAAACAAGGGTACTTTAAGGTCCGTGACACCCTTCCCATTGAGAACATCCTGAAAATAACTTCTGCTGTTGGGAAGACCGAGTTGCTTGCAGATGTGCGCTTTTGTGAAATGCCTGTCCTCATCGCGCCTGAATGCATACATGTCCCTCAGGAATTCGCGAAAATTGTTGTAGTCGAAGATATTCGGCCGTGGTGTCATGGAAGGTCTCCCTTGCACCCATAATAATACTCGATGGCTGCGCATTTAGCAACACAAGGGTGTGCATTTGACTGAGAACATTCTTTTCATCGGGGAATCGGCTTTGAAGCCTGCCACGAAGCGGCGAGACTGGTATGGTTCGACGGGCTCACCACAAGGTCTCAGATTTGACAATTGTGAGGGGAAATAGCTGGGGAGGAGGCGTGCCGGACCCTCTCAGCTTAACAATAGCAAATGTTCCTGCTACCACATGCGGGTGCCCGTCGCATCGACTTTCATCAATACAATATCGCCGTTTCCCATGCCGTATTTTTTCGACTGTCCGACCATGACGATATTTCCATCCAAAGCGGTGCAGCACCCGTTGACAGTTCCCTCACCCAGGTATTTGGTGGTTGTCTCGTTTGCAGACCCGTCGGTATAATTAAGGGATATGGACGGCGGGGCGTAATACCCGCCGTCCGCCGTATTGGCAAAAAGGAATCCTCCGGAGGGAAGCCTGTGGACCACAGTGTTGAGGTAGTCCACCTGTGACCCAAGGGTCTTGAAGAGCACGATGCTGCTGTCCATGGCGATCTTGAATACGCCGGTAAGGTGCCAGCCGGTCCCGTTTCCTTTGCACAACCCGGCAATCATGAAACCATTATCGGAGGTTTCCTGGATGGAAGTCGCTTGATACGTGCCATCGAGTGTGTAAAAGGGAAGATCGCTGAAGAAGGCATTAGTTAAGGTGCTCGACCACAGCTGATCGCCGTTAAGGTTGATTTTCATAAGGTAGCTGGCAGCGCCTAAATTTCCCAGGTACCCCCTTTCTATCATCGAATAACACAAAACCATTGCAGCGCCGTCGGAAGTGAGAATGATTCTCTGCGCATAATCAAATTGGCTTCTTGCAAACCTCTTTGTCCATAGTACGTTCCCGGCATTATCGATGCGATACACCAGGGCCGTGGTGGTATCGGCCGGGTTCCGGGAATAGCCGCAGATCAGGAATCCGCCGTCGGGAAGCTGGGTTATCGATTCTCCTTCTTCAAAAGACGAACTGGGAATGGTTTTCGCGGCCAGCTCGTTTCCATCGCCATCCAATGAAAGAAACACCACGTTCCGGTTTCCCCCCGAACCAACCACAGCGATTCCGTTATTGGCGGTGGTGATTACATCAAAGAATTGGAAGTTGCCGCCGTCATATTGTTTTCTCCACAATTCGAATCCTGCACTGTCGGTCCTCACAATGAGCCCGCTGGGGGAACAATTGCCTGCAATAATGAATCCGCCGTCAAAAGCCCGCGCCACGGCAACGCCATTTTCTGCCGCCGCGGTGCCGTACGTATGCGGCATAATAGATACGGTGCCGGTTGCCGGCAGGGATTTAATACCGTCATCGTCTTCGGCAATTACCTGGAAAGTGTACGTACCTAAATCCGTAAATCGCCATTCCAATGAATCCGCCGGGGTGGCGGTCGCCGTGGAGGTATCGCTGGTGAGGGACCAGTAATATTTACAAACCGTACCGTTCGTGTCCGTCGCAAGGGCATGAATGACCGTCTTTTGGTTTAAATAAAACGACGTGTCCTGGAATCGGACCGAGGGGGGATATTGCTTTACCGTGATCTCAAAGAATGAAGGCAACGAAACCTTACCATGGTCATCGATGACTTTGACTGAAAACAGACGAGACCCAGTATCTGTTTTTCCGAATATCATCGACATTGCCGGGGTCAGAACCGTATCGCAACCAAAGCCGCCCTCATGGGACCATAGGTACTTTTCGATCGTCGCCGGGCCGGAATCAACGCCGGTAGCATGCAGCACAATGGTGTCCATAACGGCCACCGTTGTATCCTTGGGGCCTGTTACGCAGGGATAGGCCCGGTGGATCACCCACGGTGTGACCACGGCGGACGAATCAACACGTGAATACCTGTTCCATTCGTAATTGATTTGCAAATACAGAAACTGATACGAACTGCTGAACCCGTATAGAAGGGTGTCACCCCTTGCCTCTTGGCCGGTGTTGGCATCGGATATGAGCAGGATGCTGTCATTCGACGTCCGCCACCTGCCGGAATAGTTTCCGAATTCGGGCATTTGATTGTCCTGAATCCGCACTTTTCCGCTGCCCGAGAATGTTATTGTCCGGTAGTAATTATAGTATGATGCGGAACTGTCTTCCCTCCATGTCCCTGCAAGGGAGCTGTCGCCCGGTACGGGCGTGTTTGCTGAAGGAGACAAAGGGTTTGTGGTGCAAGTGATGATCGTGAATACGGAGCACGCGACGATGCATGACGAAAGCCTCATTGTTGATTGGAGCGTTACCATAGCAGTGTTCCATTCCTGTCTACTTTAATGTGCATCGCATCGGTCAATCAAGGCTGCGTTTCCGAATTCATTCCAATTTCCCTGGCGCAATTTCCACCATTAGGGGTTATAAGGACGTTTATTGTTCATAAAGGCATATTGCTTGACGTGTGCCCTATCGCACGAAGACTCGGCCTGCCGGTACGACCGCATTACGTGCAAATGCAGACGGTGATGACTTGGCGACATGTTGTGCGACCTTTTTATCTCTTAGTCGGCCACTTCCCGACATTTGCGCAATTTCGAAATACCGCTAGAATCTCCTAAAATCAATGGTGTATCCGGCCCTCACCCCAATGGAAACCCCTATTGGAGGGTTGGTTTCATCCAGGATTCCTAACTTCACAAATGGTTCAAAGGTCACCGGTTGATACTTGCTGCAGATAATCGCCGATACGCTTGCGGAAATTCCGGGCCGTGCTCCGGGAGTTTCAATTCTCTCCGTGTCGACCTTGTTGTCGGTCTTCATGATGGCAGAATACCCGATTGAAAAGTTCGGATAAATGAAGGATAGTTTATTCCTCAGGTACACCTTTTTCCCGAAACACAGTCCCAAATAGGCATCTTCGTATGAATAGGCACCTGTGAAGGATGGATAAAAGGTATAGCCGCCTTCAAACCCGAAAACCGGGCCGATAACCGCCTTTAACGAAATCCCGTATCCCGCACCGACAACAAATACCGGTTTTGGCTGATGATATTCATCCGTCTCCGCGGAGGGGACAATGTTGCCGGCCAATCCGATATTGCCGCCGACAAACACGCAAAACGGATTGAAAGACTTCAGTTTCCCAGGAATGAAATGTGCAATACTCGAAACATCATCAATAAAGATCGAATCGAAATTCGCACTGTTATTTTCGCCTGTCCTCATGTCATTCCATGAAGCCACTCTTTTGCCGTCGGAATACCGGTGCAAAGAAAACGTCAGCGTCGTCGTGTCGTGATGGACCCGGGTTGAATCATAATATTTTACAATGACGACACCAACATTGCTTCCAATGGGAACGGGAATAAAAAGGTTCCTGTCGGTCCCGCCGAAACTGCTTTTTGCACAGGCATCCAGGCACAGGAAGTAATCAACGTTTGCGCTTCCGGCGAGGCCTTCAACTTTCCGGGGCGGTTTGGCTGTTGCGTTTCCGTGTGCTGCAAGCAAAAGAGAATCGCTCACAGGCGATGCATCAACGACGGTAAAAATATCGGCGAAATATCGTGAAACCGTATCAATGACCGTTCTGCACAACGCAGGCCCTGCAATAGAATCGGGTTGCATCGTGACTTTCTTGACAATATATACAGAAGTGATCCTGGCAATGCAATGCGAACACATCAGGGGTATCAACAGACAGATCAGATATATGCTCTTCACGAAAAGATCCCCCAAATAATCAACCCAATGCGGAGAAGCGTAAGGCAAGGTCGGTCTACCGTTACCATTTTGCCGGTTTTCTTGAATCCAAGGATATTTTCCCTTCGCAAACGGGCGGAGCCGAGCGTTGGCCGCTCAGGGCCGCGGCCGGCCATTTGCGGGCCAGCAGACCCGGGACGGGGCCTGTTCCCACCAAAGTGACCGCTGATTCCCGCCAAAAAGCGCAAGCTCGGCCCCCCCCGCATCACTTTGCGGGACGTAATGCAATACTGCGTTCATTTTACTATTTGTGTAGTTCCTGTTTTACGAACCGGAACATTGGATTCTTTAGCAATATATCCCACCGCAGCTGAAGAACAAATTGTGTATTCTTTAGGAATACCCAACTCAAAAAGATAATCGCGTAATTCTGTGTCATTTCTCAACCAATGAAGTTGATTGACATAACAGCTGCCTAAACCCAATGAATGTGCAGCCAAAAATAAATTTTCCAGTGCGAGCGCACAATCTGCCATGGCATTTTCGTAATCAGGCTTGTTAGATGCAATTATGAGGGTAGGTGCATGATGGAAAAAATGAGAGTCTTCTTTTTGGGCATAGGCTTTGACTCCGAGCTTGCCGGGATAATTGCTATCAGGTGTCCAATGTTGAAATCCTTCTCGCAACAGTTCATTGATTTTGGCAAGAATATCCTTGTTTTGGATTGCAGTAAACAGCCAACTTTGATTGTTTCCTCCGCTGGGTGCCCATATAGCGGCCTCAAGTATTGCTTCCAAATACTCTTCTTGAATCTGCCGCTCTTGAAACTGGCGCGTACTTCTCCGAGTGCGAATACAGTCAATTACTTCATTTCGAATCATTGAATGTTCTCCTTTTCGCAACAGCATTATGGGTCTAACGAGCCTGTAGAAAAACTATCTTCCAAATAATATCCACTATGCCACAAAGGCAAGGCCCGCGTTCGTTTCTTAGTAATGAACCGCCGGAAGCAACCCCGCATTTCCGGTGGTGTGGGGAGGGGAAGTCGGAAACCTCCTTTTACCCGATTACCATTTGACATTGTTTCCGATTTGTCAGAATAGACCTATAAGGCCAATTTCAAGTCCAAGGTCATGAAAGTATTCGTGCGGGTCCAATACAGCCTCATATTTGATGGACCCCTCAAATCCAAAATGTCCGGATATCATGGTCTTCAATCCCAAATGAACCGGTATTCCCAGGCTACTTTGAGCAGTTTCCTGGCGCACATAGGTTATCAGCCCATTAAGATAGGGATATTCAACGTAGGAAACTCCAGGAGAGAGAAAAACGAAGGAATTTCCAAATTGCATTCCAATTGTTGTTTCAATTCCAAGATCAAGCTCGTAGGGTGTCAGGTAGGAAGCAAAAGAGGTCTTATAAAAGGATATGATTGGTCCGAATCCAATAAACCGATTCAAATAGAAGTTATAATCCAAGGACAATTGATACACGTCCATGGCGTACATCGGGTTTCCATAGGAAGAAATTGCTATAGTCCCCCCAACTTCATTCCTACCACTATCAAAGAAAGCGGCTTGCGACGACGAAATCAAGAGTATGATAAAAACAATAACCCTATTCATCAATCCTCCGATTCACTCATGATTTCAAATGCAAACAGGCGGAGCTAAGCTCGGCTCGGCCCGTTCGGCGGCCATAGGCGCAGCCGAACGCCGCGCTAACATGCCGGACTACGACCACATTTTCTCTCTGCAAACCATGAATCTTGTATGAAGAATTAAAACCCCGCAATCCAAAGCTGTTTGCAAACGCGGAGGGTCATGATTGACGTGTTAGGCGGCTTTGTTTTTTGATAAATGTTCTGCTATCCAGACTTTTATTATGGATTGTCGTGTAACTCCAAGTCTTCTTGCTTCCTTATCCAAGGAGTCAATAATCCAGGAAGGAAAGTCAACATTTACCCGTTTTTGAAGTTGTCCAGGGCGGATTGCTTTCTTAAGATTTAAGGAATCGGTAATATCCTTGCCTTCATCAAATATTTTATCAAATTCTTTAGCTTTCATAAATAAATATCTCCTTTTCACGGGATCTGCGTGCTGAAATAATTCTAATTCTATTCTCTCGATAAGTTACTACTACAGACCAAATATTGCTTTCAATTTTTCCTATAATTAAATTTCTTGATTCATCTTCGGTTCGCGCCGGAATTTCTACATAATCCGGGTCATTCCATAAAAGTTGAATTTTTATGAAGTCGATGCCGTGTTTTTCCTTATTAATTTTACTTTTATTCTCATCAAATTCATGCATCATCTTCATAATATATAATAAATATACCTTTTTGGCAACAAAAATATACCGTATGTATTCTTATTCCACGCATAACGAGGCTGTAGAAAAAGTCATTTATTCGTTTGCCGCGCTGATGTCAAGTGACGAAATCTGTCCAATTTCGCCATTCTTGCGCCAAGAAATTCCTTAAGAGCCGCTTGAAAGGGACTTTTTCCACAGGCTCAACGCCCGGCTTAAGCCGCCGGTAAGACTGCATACCGCAGTAGCCGGTCATGGCTTGAAGTTGTTGTTAGGCATGTATTCGTATTTTTTGTTTTCTTTTCTTGTCTCTTGTCATTAAGATACGCTCCGGCGATTGGGTCCGTCCAGATTTTTCCGGCAATCCCTTCACAGTCGCAAAACCGTGGTGACGCCCGTCACATATTTACCGGGTTGAAGCATTTTCGCGATTGTCAGATGATATGCCGGATGTCCTGTAAGGGCCTGTTTATTCCGTTGATTACGTAAAGCCGGGTTTTACGGCACGGCGCTTGATTTGTTTCTCCGGTTTCACCCTCCGGAGAACGTGTCATGCCGCAAGCCGCAATTACTTGCCGAAGCCCCGCCGCGCCAAAAGGCAAGGCAGGGTTGCCCCGCAAATTCTACCACCCACGTGACCACGAGGCCTCGGCGTTTTTCAAGATTGTACGCAACCGGTTTGACGAGTTCGAGCGCGTGTACCCGGAGCGTTTTCAGCAACGTTATGGATATTGGCGTCCGGTTGTCCGCTCCTCCATCGACAAGTTTCTGAAGTGTGGCGACGTCAAAGAAGGTTTCGCTCGCGTCAAGTGCAAGGACTGCGGGGAGGAGTTCTTTGTCGCGTTCTCCTGCCGTCAGCGGTCGTGCTGCCCGTCATGCGACCAGAAGCGGGCGCTGCTGCTGGGGCTTCGGCTGCAGGAAGAAGTTCTGGCTGAGGTTCCACACTTGCAGTGGGTGTTCACTATACCGAAGCGGCTGCGGGTTTACTTCCGCTACGACAGAAAGTTGCTTGGCAAGCTCTGCCGGGCCGCCTACGATACCGTGTGCGCCGTTTACGCGCTGGAGCTAGACGGCGATTGCGGCGTTCCCGCAATGGTAGGCGCGGTGCAGACGTTCGGCGATCTCATACATTGTCACTTCGTTCTTAAGGGCAAGGAAGTCCAACCCTGCGGGTTGATATTATTGTGTCGCTTGCCCTTTGGCATTCCCATATCCACGCCATCGTGCCCGAGGGCGTATTCACGGA
>PLWQ01000003.1 GCA_003165595.1 Fibrobacterota bacterium
TACTCCTGTAGTGTTGCATGCAGTCGTAGTCGTGGTGCTGCGGGGTCCTTCAATAGGGCCCGGCCCGGGAAAGATACCGGTTTAGGCCTGTTTAACGGCGCTCAGCACCTGCAGAACGTCAAGGGTTTCCCGTACATCGTGCACCCGGAACACCCTGGCCCCGCCGTGCCAGGCCGCCGCGACCGCGGCAAGGCTCCCGGCAAGGCGGTCTTCCTTGTCGCGGCCGGTAACCGCGCCCACAAACGATTTCCGCGACACGCCGATGCACACCGGAAACCCGAGCGCCGACAGCTCGCTCAGGCGGCGCAACAGGCGCAGGTTGTCTTCGAGCCGTTTTGCAAACCCGATGCCCGGGTCGAGAATCATGGCGTCCCGGCGCACGCCGGCAGACGCAAAAATCTCGACGCTCGCCAAAAGCTCCTGCTTTACTTCCGCAAAGACATCGGCATAGGACGGCTGCGACTGCATGGTTGCCGGGGTCTGCCTGCTGTGCATGAGAATAACCGGGCACGCCGCATCCGCCGCCACCCGCGGCATGCCGGCGTCGAACCTGCCCGCAGAGACGTCGTTGATCCACGTTGCCCCTGCGTCCAGCGCGCGCCGCGCTACGGCGGCCTTGGTTGTGTCGACGCTTATCGGGAGCGCCGTGTCGCGGGCAAGGTCCCGGATAACGGGCAGGATGCGGCTGCATTCCTCCTCCGCCGTCACCTGCCGCGCGCCCGGCCTCGTGGACTCTCCCCCGATGTCAAGTATATGGGCCCCCTGCGCGGCCAGGGCGTGCGCATGTTCGATTGCTGCGCCGGCCGCGGCATATTTCCCTCCGTCAAAGAAGGAATCGGGCGTCACGTTGACAATTCCCATTATAACAAACGGCTGGGCGAGCACTGCGTGCATCGTATTCCTTGTCGCGCTTGGTAAGCCGGCGACCGGATTTTACCGGTTAACAATCAAGACAGATCAATAGCACTATCTGTAAAGCTGCTCCGCTTGTGTTCTCGTGGGAAAAAGGCGCCCGGAACACGTGGCGCGCTTTGCGCGCATGTTCCGTTTCGACGCGGGAAGCGGCGGGTTCGATGGAGCACCGGACCGCGTCCCCGTGCGGCAGCGTCACCAGGCATTCGGTGCGGGAGCGCTAGGGCGCAACCGCGCCGGTTGTGCCGACGCCGTCGACCGCGGGACCGGAAACAACGGTGCCCTCCGCCTTCTTTTCTTCCTTCGGCTCCTCCCGCACGTCCGACTTCTTGACAATCGACCGTGTCTTTTTCGGCGTTTCCATGGGAAGGCCTTTGATGATCTTGAGAATTTCCTCCCGGTCGAGAAGTTCGTATTCGAGAAGCGCGGTGGCAAGCCTGTCGAGTTCGTCACGGTGCTGGGTAATGATGTTTCTCGCGCGCGCATACTGCTCTTCCACGATATTGCGCATGAGGCTGTCGATGACCTCCGCCGTTCTCTCGGAATAGTCGCGGCGCCTGTTGAAATCCCTGCCCAGAAAAATCTGCTCGTCCTTTTCACCGTACGAGAGCGGGCCCAGCTCGTTGGTCATCCCGTAGTCGCAGATAAGCTTGCGCACCATTTCGGTAGCCTGCTTGATGTCGTTGGCTGCGCCCGTGGTCATAGTGGAGAACACCAGCTCCTCGGCCACCCGGCCGCCCATAAAGATGCAGATCCGGTCGATGATGTAATCCCTGGTGTAGCTGTGCTTGTCTTCTCCCGGCAGCGAGAAGGTGACTCCCAGCGCCCGTCCCCTCGGAATGATTGTTACCTTGTGCAGCGGATCGGCTTCTTTACAATAGATATTACAGATCGCATGCCCCGCTTCGTGATATGCCGTTTTCCGTTTTTCGTCGTCCGACAGCACCATGCTCTTGCGCTCCACGCCCATGAGCACCTTGTCCTTTGCTTCCTCAAAGTCAAGCATGGACACCTTCTCCTGACCGAACCGCGCAGCCATGAGCGCGGCTTCGTTTACCAGGTTTGCAAGGTCTGCGCCCACGAACCCCGGGGTTCCTTTTGCAATAACAAGCAGGTCCACGTCCGGGGCGAGCGGAATGTTCTTTGCGTGAACCTTGAGGATGCCATCCCGGCCCTTGATGTCGGGCACATCAACCACGATCTGCCTGTCGAACCGGCCCGGCCGCAACAGAGCGGGGTCGAGCACGTCCGGACGGTTGGTTGCGGCGATAAGGATGACGCCCGAGTTTACCTCGAACCCGTCCATTTCGACGAGGATCTGGTTGAGGGTCTGCTCACGCTCGTCGTGGCCGCCGCCGAGGCCTGCGCCGCGCTGGCGGCCCACAGCGTCGATCTCATCGATAAAGATGATGCTGGGAGAATTGCGCTTGGCAGTGTCGAAAAGGTCACGCACGCGGGAAGCGCCCACGCCCACGAACATTTCGACAAAGTCGGATCCGCTCATGGAGAGAAAGGGCACGCCCGCCTCGCCCGCAACGCAGCGTGCAAGCAGTGTTTTGCCGGTTCCGGGCGGTCCCAGAAGCAGAACTCCTTTGGGAATCTTTCCGCCCAGCCGCTTGAACTTCTGGGGATTCTTGAGAAACTCTATTATCTCTTCGAGCTCGGCCTTGGCTTCGTCGAGGCCTGCGGCGTCGGCAAACGTGTTCTGCGGCCTGTCCATTGTGTGCAGTTTCGCCTTGCTCTTTCCAAAAGAGAATATTCCCTTCTGCCCAGCCTGCATCTGCCGGAGCATGAACATCCAGATGAGCACCATGGGAAGAAGCCAGAACAGGTTGCTCCATATCATGTCGCCCCAATTGAATTTTTCGGGCAAAAAGGAGTACTGAATATTGTGGCTGTCCCACTCCTTGAGCATGGAGGAATCCAGAAAGGGAAGAATGACGGTAAAGGTCCGTGCGCCGGTAAGCTGCTTTTGCGGCACAATCTTGGGAAGGGCGCTCGCGTCCGCGACTTCGCCATGGGCGACGGCCCTGTTTATTCCCTTAAGATCAACTTCCAATTTCGATATCTTGGCATCGGGCATGGCGACAAGCGACTGGAACTGGGAATAGGTGAGAGTTTGTTCCTTCATGTCGCCGGCTTTTTGAAAAAATCGCAACCCGAAAAATACCACGGCAATGATAAGCAACCACATGCCGAACGTGCGCGTCGGCTCTTTGAAATTAGGCTTCTTGCCCTTATCGCTTGCGGTGCCGCGCCTCTTGACCGGCTTGTTGGCGCCCGCGCCCTGTTTTTTCTTGGCCATATTAAACAAAAACAACCTCCCGCTTCGTAAATCTATAGTACAATCCAGGATACGAAAAAGATACTAAAGGGCACCTCTAAAAATTGCCGAAATGTCATTGCGAGGAGCGAAGCGACGTGGCAATCTCCCTTGATTCCTTTCAAAAACGCGAGATTGCTTCACTTCGTTCGCAATGACAGACCGCGTTTTTGAATTTTTAGAGGTGCCCTAAAAATATATCCTTCAGCCTATGGGCTTGCAGGAAATCTGGATCACGGTCTTTGTCCCGGAAGTGATGCGAAAACCGTGACTGATTCGCAGGCCAACCACCCAGACGATCTCTCCTCGCTTCCGGGCAACTACTCCCCACCCGCTTCGCTGGTCTGCCGGTATGCCCTGCTTCTTGAGAAACTCGGCGCAGTTTACCGGCCCCTTGGCGCCATAAGGCCAAAACCGCTCGCCGCGTCCGATAGACCTGAATTCGAGAGGTCCGCGGCAGGTTGCGGCATCGAGCAGTGCGGTCATTGGATCGGCAAATGAGATTGGCTCGTTTTTCCTCCTGGCAAAAACCCTAACGCTCAAGGAGCAGTTCTTCGCCTTGCACACTAGAATTTTGCCCGGCACGATGTTGCACCGGAAATTCCTCCGCGCCGGTTCATCGCGGCCCGAGCTGAACTCCAGACCCTCCTTTTTGCACGTATACCTCCACCCGCCCGGTAAAAGGAAAACTCCGCCGGACCGCCCGGCGTTTTGGAAAATGCCGACCACATGGTCCTGGTCGAAACCCACGCGTTTTTCGGCCAGCAACCGAACAATGGCCTCGGTTCCGGCCGCATCGCTGATGAGCCCCGTCCTTTTTACCAGGAACCGGCGAGGACCCAAGAGCACTACGTTGTCATCGATCCATTTATTTATTATTGGACCAACGATGCGGGATATGCTCCGGGCATTCTGCGCTGCCGCCGCGATGTGCCGCACCGCCGACGGCTCCCTTTGTTCCAGAAGCGGAATCACCTTGTGACGCAACCAGTTGCGGGTGTAGGAGGTGTCGGCATTCGTTGAGTCTTCCCTGAAAGCAATCCTGCGCGCCGAAAGAAATTCCCGGATGTCGCCCTTGTCCGCTTCGAGCAGGGGGCGGATTACACCGTCCTGCCGCACCGGCGCGATGCCGCACAACCCGTGCACGCCGCTGCCGCGCAGCAGGCGCGCGAGGACCGTCTCGGCCTGGTCGTTACGGGTATGGGCGGTTGCCACACAGGTGTACCCGAATTTCCCCGCAACCTTCGCAAAGAAATCGTACCGGATGTTTCGCGCCCATTCTTCCACGCCCGTGGAGGGCACCCGCCTGCGGTCAACCCGGCGCAGGTGGAATGCCGCCCCGGCCTCACGCGCCAGGCGCTTGACGAATGCCGCATCTTCGTCCGACGCCGCGCCGCGAATCCTGTGATTTACGTGCGCGACCCCCAGCCGTGTGATGCCCAGCGTTTCCTTCATCTCGCTCACAAGACGCACAAGCGCCACCGAGTCGGCGCCGCCGCTCACCGCGACGCACACCGAGCAGGGCGCCGTGCAATGCTCGCGGAAGAATCGCTCGACTATTTCGTGCAGGCCGTGTTGAAACATAGGGGCGTTCGGGAAGGAAACTGGAGGGAAAAATGGTGCCAGCGCAGAGATTCGAACTCCGGACAAGTGGATTATGATTCCACTGCTGACAATTGTTTATCGCTATGATTGATAGCGTTTTGCATTGACTCACTACCTTCAAGTGTACCAATAAATGTACCATTTTCCTTGAAATCTATCGACTTTGCCGCGTTCATTTCATTCCTGCCGAAGTAGACCTTCGACATATCCGTCGCATGGCCGGACACCTGCATGACTATATGCGGTGCATTGCCCTTTAAGAGAAGATCGGTATAGGCACCGCGTCTCTGGTCATGGAAGCGATAGTTCTCAATGCCTGCGGTCTTAAGGCATTTCATCCATGACTTGCGAAAGTTTCCTATCGGAAGATACCGCGCTCCCTTTTGCCGATAAAACAACCATTCACTCTCTTTGGGTACGTTTCGCATGTAGTTGACAAGGCACTCAGGTACGGGCTTAATGCAGGGCCGCTTCATCTTTGTTCTCTCTGCCGGTATGATTACCACGTTGTTGACCATATCGTAATCGGTCCTTTTCAACGTGGACAGTTCACCTCGACGGGAAGGAATAAGGAGACTGAAAAGCATTATCGGAAAAATATACGGTGCCTCTTTTCTTACCGCGTCGATCAACCGTAACTTTTCCGCATCATTCAGCATCCGATCACGCGGATGTGTAGAAAGTTTCTGGAAGTGCTGCAAAGGGTTCTTTTCGATCAGTCCGGCCCTTACCGCGCAATTAACCGCCACTTTTGCCCATGCCATGTATCGGTTTATTGTGGCGTTCGACAAGAAACGAGTAGTATGCTTCACTTTCGTTTTTCTTAGAAGCAAAAGGTATCTGTCGAACTTGTCCCGCAATTCCGATAATTGCACGTTCCCCAGGTCACTCTTTAATTTTTCCAGATAGGTTTCGGAATGAGAATCAATGGTATTTCTGGCGAGGTAATAGTCGATGATGTGCTTGAAAGTAGTGTTGTATGAGAAAGAGCGTTGACCGTTTTTCGCCGCGGTCTGCATTTCTTCCTTTAATGCGTGGTATCGACGATCTGCATTTTTCCGGCACCCGGTGAAATTTTCCCGCTGCCGGTATTGCCTGCCGTCCTTAAATACCCTGGCATCAAGATAGAACTGGTCCGCGCCGATCTGCTTAATACTCATGGAAGAAATTCCTTTCTTCCACGAATATCATCACACACATATAATATACTACAAAAGCACATAAAACAGTTCGATCTACCTTTTCGCCATAGGGGAAAGCAATTGCCCGGACAGAAGCCGTTTATTGATCTCTAGCGACGGATAACGCCAATGGTAGCCGCATTTAGTCGCCGGGATTCTGCGCTGCATTGTCCATTTTTGGACGGCTCCCAGGCTCACCGATAGCTTGCGGGCAACCTGGCCCGCTGTCAGATATTCCGGCTCCCCCGCTTCCCTTTCTTCCCGCCCTGCCGGTTCATCCGGGCAAGAGAAGGCTTCATTTGTCCCGTCGCCCTCATGCCGGGCCGTTGTGGTCGTTTCATTCATAGATTTACCCCTTTTTAGGAAATTCTAAAAACTGCCTTTTCTGATTGATTTTCGACAATATTTCTTGTTAAGTTTACATAATACGAAATTATGCGTCATGTTAAGTGACTTTTGCGCAGGCTCCCGCCATCTCAGTAACTTCCGGACGTTACTTTACAGATGCTTCAAATCCTTCCGTTGTTGGCCTTCTGTTTTCTGGTCTAAGGCTTCACCTCCTCCTCTTGGCTTTTGACCTTCTTATGATCTATTCTTGTTTTGTCTTAATTTATTATCTATTTTGACGGCATAATCAATTGTCATTGTTGCATAGGAACAGACATGCATTGGAACCAGATTGTTGACAAGGTAGCGCCTTACATAGTAAAAATTGATACCCCTGTAGGAAGTGGCACAGGCTTCATAACTCTCTGCAATGAGAACAAGAACATTTATGGCATTGCGACGGCTGCTCATGTTGTGAATTATGCTGAGCAATGGCAACAACCAATTAGAATACATTTTCAGACTCTTGCTGAAACAATTTTGCTTAAAGAGAATGATCGTATTATCTTCATTGATTTAGCAAAGGACTCAGCTGTAATTATTTTTCAAAAGAATGACCTTAAGCTTCCAGAGGTGTTTGTACCACTTCTCCCAGTCAGTACCCGCCTCAGCATTGGAATTGAGGTTGGGTGGCTGGGTTTCCCTGCAATAGCCCCTTATACTCTTTGTTTCTTCTCCGGTAGTATTAGCGCTCCCCAAGAGATCAGAAATGCCTACCTGATCGATGGAGTAGCAATTAACGGCGTCAGCGGCGGTCCCGTTCTTTATTCGACAGAATCGGAGGGAGTTCAAATTGTCGGTTCCATTACCGCGTATCAAGCAAATAGACAGTCTGGCGATACTCTTCCAGGACTCTCCATAGCTCAAGACGTTTCTCATTTTCACAAGATAGCCGCCCATTTCAAGTCGTTGGATGATGCGGAAAGGAAAAGGCAAGAGCTTGAACAAGAGAAGATTCAAAATGCTTCTCCATCGCCTTCACCTTCACCCGAAATACGCTAATCCTTGTTCTTTACTGAATGACACTTCCCTCTTGGGGCTGCAATTCTCCATTCCCATATACACTTGCATACTTGTCTTACATCATTAACCCCTTTCAAGGCTCAAGACTTCCACTGCTCGTCAATGTCCAATGAATGCCTTCTTTTAATGCGCCATAACGTAACACACGCCATGCGCGTGAATTTCTAGGGCCGTCAATGCCCGGACCGACGCTTGAAGTGTGTAGTTTGTTGTTGTCACGTCGTCAAGTACAAATACAACCTTTCCTATCCATTTCTCCACGCCCGGCAATACGGCAATGTCTGGATGTGCGGCGAAACGTCCCCGGCTCTTCTTGTCCCAGGCCGCAAACATCGGCGCGTATTCAATGTTGAAATGTCCTGCGACCAATTGACAAACAAAATCCATGACATGCGGTTTGTCCTGGTTCCGAATTGAGCGGGGAGCCATTGTTACGGCGTGAATAGTGCCAAAGCGGTTATTTGATTCAAAGAATTTGATGAAATATGGGGCCATGCGGTCGGCCAACGCTTCGGGATTGTTTTCCTTGTCTACGATCAGCGAAGCCCATTCGGTCGGTTCCATATACCTTTTCAAGCGCAAAGCATAGCTTCCAAGGGAAACGCGACGGATCGAAAACGGGCCTTTGCCGATCTGCTTTTCTTCCTGCTCGCCTTCTTCGTCTCCCGGTTCTTTGTCCGGCTTTTCCGCTTCTCCGGGGAAAAACAAAGACGGTCGGATAATCTTGACCGGCTTATTTGCTTTTACGGCACGCTTGATTGTGTCCCAAGTTCCGCCATGATCCTTTTCCGTGAAGGCGACAACCAAATCCGCATCATCAACGATCTTCTGATTTCGGTCATAATAGCGTTGCGTGTACTCGTGACGTTCCTTGCACCCTTCAAGGTTAGGAAGACACTCCACGACGTTCAGGCCGTTCTTACGGGCTGTTTCCGCCGCCGCAGTATCAACGCCCTTGGCACCGCCGCTGATGACTGTAATGCCTTGTGGAAGGTCTCGGACAA
This sequence comes from Fibrobacterota bacterium, assembly GCA_003165595.1. Lineage (GTDB taxonomy): Bacteria > Fibrobacterota > Chitinivibrionia > Chitinivibrionales > FEN-1185 > FEN-1185. The sequence continues at coordinate 8,436 of PLWQ01000003.1, forward strand.
AGTATTCGACAAGTTTTAGCTGCAAAAACTCCCGACTTCCTACAACCGCCACTTTCATAAGAACCGCCTTGTTGTTTATTCAACCACTATATGAATAGAGCCAGGTTCCTCTTGGTTAGCCTGGTTAGCCTTGATTTCTTCCCTTGCAAGTTTCCAAAGAAAGTCGCTTGCTTCCTCATGTTTACCCATTCCATCAAGAATTTCCACGATTGCCTTGTCCTTGGCATCCTTCGCCCACTTATCCGCAATAGCAATAATTGATTTCTGGTCGAAACGATTTTTAGTTCCTTCAATATCAAGGGCAAATCGATTTAGAAATCCTGCCGTATCTTTGGTTCCGTTCTTATCCTCAACGGTCTTGATTTTGGCTTGCAATTTTTTCAGGTATTCATTGAATGTCACGTCCGCATCTTCGATCATAATTCTAGTTTCCGAAAGCCTGTTTTCCACGTCACGAAAAATGAAAGGATGTCCGTCTAAGTATTTATCCTGAACTATTCTTACCACAGCGTCGAATAGATAAAAGTCGATAATCAATTCAAACGTCTTAGGCATCCAGTCTTCAAGCATTGACGGAAACCCAAGATCGTAGGTCTGTTCGGCAAGGTCATTGCCCTTTATCGTGTTTGCCATTGCCACTATATCCTGCAAAATTAGGGCGTTCATAATTGACAATTGAAGAGAAGCCTTCAGCTTCAAGATTTCGGACTTGTGTTTCATTTTTTCATTGCTTTGATTTATTAATAACCTAAAAGCTTGATATTCTCCACGCAGTTTCCAGGCAATTCGATATTGCGCTCGTATGTCGTCCGGTTTGTGTCCCGGATGCTGTTCTTCCGCCTGCTTGTTCAGCATAAAAAACGGTTTTCCGAATGGCGTTTCTTCAGGACTCGAATAATTCAAGAAGGAATAATGGAACTCGTCTTCGGACGGATATTTTCGAAGCTCATCTGCAAGCCTTATGGCCCATTCCTTTGGGGTGAGCCTTATTTCCAAATTGTCGATGCGCTTCAATATTTGATTGGTGGTCATACGTCAATTCCTGTCATGTCCAGTGATGTTGAAGGTCTGTTTGTTTTTACGGCGGCTTCGATTGCTTCAATGCGTTTCTCAATGTCGCTTTGTTCAACGGCTTTGATAAGCACGCTTGCAAGGTATCCGAGGGTATTGGCGACACGTGGGTCGATTTGGCCCTTCCTGACTTGGTTAATGGTATCCGATAACAGGGGAACGGTGTCATGACAGTTTTCGATCTTCACGTCCGGCGTGTCCGCGTCAAGCGTCTTCATGTGGTTGTGTCTCCCGCCCAGGGATTGCGCTTCCCGCCTTCGTTCCGCTTTCTCCGGGTCATGGAAAAAACAGTATTCCGATCCCGGAAGCGCGACTGCCTGACAATCCGATCCATCTGGCTTTTGGGCCTTACATGGGGTTTTATCGGTTCGCTGTTTTTCCATGTTTTTGGCTACTCTGGTTACTTAACAAGGCCGGGGGTACGCCCGGTGTTTCGGTTCTTGTACGCGATCATGCTCCGATGTTTGCAGGAAAGCCCCCCTGCTTGCTGCAAACAGCATACAGCATTTTCTGCAAACAGAAAATGTGCAAACAGGCAAAACAGGTATTTCCTGTTTGCTGTTTGCAATTGTACTTAAGGGCTGCAAGCACACAGGAACAACTAAGCGACGTGATAAACAGTGGCATTCTTGTTCCCTTTCGAGGTGGTCAGTTTGCGGGCAATTACCAACCGTTCAAGAGCATCAACAGTCCTGTTTCGGCCAAGTTGCCCAGCCACCGCAGCCCGTACTGCGCTTTGTGTTGCGCTTCCGTTCAATCCTTGCACGGTTGTAAAAACAAGATCATCATCACTGCCGGTGTTGGCTCCTGGCCTACCTGGCTTCTTTAGCGGCACACTGTCAAGCATCGGGTCAGCCGTATGTATGGGGTATCCCCATTGCAGAGATAAGGGGTCAGGTGTCTTAAATTCCCGAAGTGAAAATTCCATCCGGTAAGCATCATCGGATTCAAGGGCCGAAAGGGTGCATACCGCATCTACGTCACGCATGGGCGCGCCCGAACCGGCAATCCTATCTATTGCTTCCTTTGACGCTGCTAAACCTTTGGCAAAGTGGGAAATTATTATCGTGGAAAAGCCGTTTCGTGAAAAATACCGGTCCAATTCACCGTACAAATAGCCCATCGCCACAGTGTCATTTTCTGAAAAGTTCCTGATTTCTGAGGACCGCAAGAGCTTATACTGTGGGTCAAGAATCACGGTTGAAATGGCATGCCCATCAATCGCAGCAACAATGGAGGGAAATAGCTCTTCAATGTTTTGACCATAGCCCCGCAAATGATGATAGGCGATATTGTCGGGCATCGGCCAGCGTAAAGCATCCGCGACTGCCTGGACACGATGCAAGTATGATCCTTCGTCAATCTCGAAATTTGCAACGTATACGTTCCCTTTTTTACAAGGGAAACCAAGCCAATCATGCCCGGACGCGATAGCCAAGGCAAGCCGTATTGCAAGGAATGATTTACAGGCCTTCGAGGGAGCGCCAATAAGCATTTTGTGGGATTGCCGGAGAATGCCGCAGATGAGTTCGGGCTTCCGTTCGGGTATGCCATTTTTGATATAGTGCGCGCCCCATACTATTTCCGGTAGGCTGCATGCTTCTTCCTGTTCTTGAAAAGCAGTGGGCCTTTGATTGTCCGTCAAACCCCTTGCATAGCCGTCCCTTGCTGCTTCACTGGCTTCTCGTGGATCAAGGCCGCACAATTGCGCGCCGCATTCGAGTAATTTCCGGGAAACCTTTTCTTGAATTCGTTTTTGTCCCATTTCCCGCGCTGCCGCGTAAAGGGCATTATGCCTGCTGCCCGGTTCAACGAATCCGAGAAGACAATCAAGCGTTGCATTCGTTAAACTCGCGGGGACTTTTTGAGGAAGGATTGCAACCGCGTTTTCCCACATCCCGCTTATGAAGGTGTCTCCTCCCGTCTCCGGGTTTGGATCGTTAGGAAGCCAAAACTGTGTGAGCTTTTCAGTCTTTGGAAAAAGCTCGATACGGTCTCTTCTGTTGAAGCCCCATGAGCGGATTATTCCCAAGAATTCTAAAACGTCCATCGGGCCGGGTAAGAGGAAAATTGCCCGTATTCCTCGACCGCTCTTGCTCTTGAATAAAACCGGTTCCGTTTGAAAAAAGCGCGCCGTTTTCGGCTGCAAATCAACGTTTGGTTTTTGTCCTTCATGGGCGTCAAAATCCAAGGCAAAATATGATACCTTTCCGGCTTGATGCGGCACAATACCAGGGCGAACTGGATGCGCAATTGTAAACTGTTTATCGTATTTGTTTCGGGTCACAAAGGAAACGCTCGGCAATGTGCCGTGTTTCCAGCATTCAATGGCCTTTTGGCATTCCCCTTTTTTGTAGAGCCAACCGAAAACCAAATCGGCGTTTTGAAGGCAGACTTTATCATCTTCCGACCAAGGAAGAAGTTTTTCGGCAAGCTGTAAACGGTCCATATCTAGTCCTGGCATCCTACAATAGCCGTTAATTTTGAGGCTTCCGCATTGCTCATTGCTTTTTCAAGCTGGCGTCTTTCCTCACTTGTTAATACAATAAAACCATTCAGCTTTGAAGACGCCACGCCCGGCGCAACGCCTATGGCGTTTCCAATCTCTCGGTTAGTCCAATTCAAGCGGCGTTTACGTTCCAGAAGGTCCAGTTGACGTTGGTAAACCATCTTCACCTCCATTACCATTTACGAAACAATAAAAGGAAACGGCCTGTCGCATTCGTCTATAGAATACAACAAGCCGTAAGATAAAGCTTTGGTACCAAGTGGTATCAAATGGTATGAAATGGTATGTTACATGAATCTATTTCCTTTTCAGTTTATCCCATACTTTTTTCAGGTTGCTTTGATTACCATTGGAAAAGCTTGCGGCATCCTTTTGGCTCCAACCGCCCAAGCTTGCTACCTCATAGAAAAGTATTCGATATATCTCCGTTTTTTCAACTTGGTTTGACGAACACCAACCAAAGAATGTCTCCCATGAATCTGATGTTCTTTTTGATGCCGTTTGGCTGTTTGTTATTTCCGAATAAGTAATTTGTATCTTGTAAGGTAGCTTCGAACAGGATGGGTACTTCTTCTTGAAATTGTTGCGCCAAATGCTTTCTTCGGCTGCCTTCAGTCCCGGCGAATTATCCACAGCGGATTCTGTTGCTGCTTTCTGATTGGCTATTTGTTGCGCTTGTATTTCCATGCGAACGCTTTCCATTTTTAAACGATCTATCCAAATTCCCGCTCTGTCTTTGTCGTCTCTGTTCATTGTCGAATAACATGACAGTATTGTTTCTCCGGCCATTTCGGAAAGAGATTTTCTATCAGATAAAACCTTGGCTTCTTGGGGTAGCACTTTCCTATTGTAAATAATATTCTTTCTCCCTGCCAGATATGTGAACACCTCAAAGCCATCCTTCCCAGGTTCTCCAAGATAATAAACGCATCCTGTAGGAAATCCTCTCAAAAGGATTTCGTAATCTTCCTTTTTAGGAAGGAGAACATCCGCCAGATTTTCAAGACCAGCAAATAGGGCAAGGTGGCTGCCGGTCAGAATTCCCTCAACAAGCCCCCTCAATCCGATATGAAAACATTGCTTTGTTTCCTCTGTATCATCAAGTTTTTCAAGAAACCTGTCAAGGTAGTGGCAAAGTGAATATTTCTTGCGTTCGTAATCTTGAAGTTCAATGCCATCCGTGTATTGTCCAGGTTGATAGACTGAGCCGTTTATCACACGGTTTCTTCGGAAGGCATCAAGGTCTTTGGCAAGCTCCATTAGCGCCCTACCGTCATTGGTGTTCAATTCAGTTGTGTTGAGAACGTCAAGCAGTTTGTTCCAACTTCTTTCTTGCTCTTTACAGGCTTCTTGATAACCTTGCGCATAAGTTACGTGCTTGTCTTTGATTTCTATAAGCGATCTTCTATTGTTCCACGCTTCGTGCCACGCTTCATAGGGCTTTTTCAATCTCTGAAAGTCTGCTTTGACAAAGGCCGCCGCCATGCCGTTGCCGCCCTCCGCTCTCGGCTCCGGCATGCCGTCCTGTTTCTGTGCATTCATGGCACCTAGCATTTCGGTTAATTGCATCCGCGCCTCGATGTCCAGCCTTCTCAGTCTTTCGTCCGCCACTTCCGCCGCGTTGGGAATACCCTGTTTCTCATATAATTCAATCAACATTTTTCTTTCAATCCGTTCCCGCTCTTTGAAGAAATCGTCTGTCTTTATCTTATCGGTATAGAATTGTATAAATGCTTCTTCGTCCTGCCACTCTGTGGCAACGCCATACCTTGACTCACGGACTACCCTTTTCGCGTTTTCTTCTACTAATCGTTGCGTTTCAGCATGGTACTTCAGCAGGTCTTTTCTCAGGTCGTCTTCTGAGATTTCATGCCCAAAATCCGGAGGTTCTGTTTTCACAGAATTGTTGTCCGTTGTCGTCTTAGCCGTTGGAAACAATTCCGCGTTCCTTAGGTATTCATGAGCATTCTTGAATGTTTGCGGCTCAATTTTATTTTGCAATATCTGTGCAAATGGATTCTCGAAACCCAAAGCCCCGATTGTCTGCGTTTCCCTGTCTTGAATCCCGCCGAACGCGCCAGCAAGAATATCCTTGGGGCGCCGAACATCGAATAGTCTCCAATTGGATGGCGCTAGTATTCTGCCCTTATCGTCAAGTTCAGGATAGAAGATTACGTCTTGAATAGATTGTTCACCGTTGCGATAGAACCAGTGGCATTGCGCAAAAATGCCTTCAAATCCAAGGAAGTGATTGAATGGAATACTGAGCCTTTGAAAGGCCTTGAATATTCGTTCAAGACCCCTTACTGTCAATTGCAAATTAGGCTGCACAATTCCGCCGCGAATTAATTTGAGGCTATTGAACCATTCCAAGTTCAAACCTCGAACCTCTACTACGTCGCAATCTTCTTGAGTGCATGCCAAGAGAGGGTTGAAACAGTTTTCTTTGCGCAATTGGCGGGTGTAAATACTGCGGTTTCTTTTAAGGAAATCACGGTCGATATCGGTAGGAATTACCAGCTCAACAGGACTCTTCTTTTGTTCCACTTCATTACTCATGATTCATAGTGCACAACCAAAGTGCCCATTTTCAAAATATTGCACGGAAAAATTGGGAGGCAGCTCGCAGCCTCTCTTGTTTCTTCGAGGGTAGTACCTTTCCGACAACTAAACCCCTCTAGAGACATTGCCAAACCTGTAGGCATGAAAGAAGTCCATGGCAGCCTTTTCTTTGGTCCCGAATAACTTGTACCCAGAGATATTCATTAACATTAAATCAGTATACACTTCGGAAGTCCAATCAGGATGAATTGCATATGTAACGACGGACATATGAGATTTTCCAAAAGAATCCAACAAATGGCTCTGTTGCCTCAAGACTCTTTCGTGAATGTAAGGTGACACCTTTCTATTCCCAACTATTCTTTTCACCAGACGTGCCATAGCTAGGTTTTTGTGGTTGACGGCAGCTATCCCAGGAAATTTACGTGGGTCATCGGTTTGAAGAGGTTTGTTATCGTAGAAAAGCGCAAAATATGCGGCAATATAGGGTGAAAGAGTAAAATCGATGAAATGAGTATTGATTTCATGATGTTGCATTTGCCAAATCAAGTGTATTGCCCGTTGATAAGCCTCATGTGGAGTTTTTGTCCCTTCAGGCAGTTCCTGATCTGCACTCTCGTCTTTGAGATGCCGACAATAGGTTCCTAGACATTCTTCGTTTAATGAGTGATTGCCATTGTCAAAAAGACCAGTCTCAACCATTTGCCTGTAGGCATTTACGTAGTACGTAGCCAAATCACCCATTTTTATTTGAACGAAATTTCTTTCCAAGGAGGAATTAAGTTCCCAGGAGATATTCTTGTGACCGCGGAACAGAAACCCGTTCAGATGATCTTGCAGCAGACGAGCCTTTAGTTCGGTCCACGAACCAAGATGCAGCAGTTCAATACTTGAACTTGAGGAAATGATCATGGAATTATTTCAGGCCCTTTCTCAGCTTTGCATCATGAAATTCACATCGCAAACACCTTCAAAACTTCATCCCCGTAATGGTTAATCACCTTCACAGCAATCTTCCCCGTCTCGGGCTTGTCAAAAGGACGGCTTTCTGTGCTGTATAGGCTTGACCAAGCCGCCTCGTCGATCTCGGCCCGAAGGGCGCGCTTGAGCTTATCATAGGGCTCTTCGGCACCGGTAAAATAGGCATGCCGGACAAAAAAGCTTTCGCCGTTATAATTGGTGTCAATGAACCAACAGGCAATGTCATCCGTAGAAGAAGACCGGACTTCGCCGGTTGTCGGGTCGTAAACGTCAAGCCCTTTTATGGTTGCGACGATCTGTCCGCCTTTTTGTTTCTTTATCTCGACATCGGGCTCACCAAAGACCATAAACAGATTGCCCGCGCCGGTCTTCTTGAGAAGTTCGTCACCCATTGCCAGGTCGGGATTCATGCGAGCAGCCAGGACAGTAAGTTTCCCGTAACGTTTGGCCTCTTCGGATACGTGCGGATCAAAGGCAAAGCCGCACATGAGGAGAAGATCGTACCCGACACCCTGCACGGCTTCCTTTGCCGCTTCCTTGACCTGCATCGGGCCGACTGTCCCCTGCTCTGGGCCTATGGATACCGCAACCCGCTTTGATTTCCCGGCTGCATCCGTGTATTCTCCGGTTGCGTGAATCCAGGTTCCGGCAAAAGGATTCAGGCTATCGAATTTCAACCGTTCGCTCTTCTTGGTGTTTTGGACGCCTGCCTTGCGAAGGTTTTCAAGGATCATGGAAGTAAAATCTTGGTGCTTTTGGGCTTCCTTTTCCGATACTGTGCCGTCCATGTTTTCGTCGGCAGTGGAAAGGACACGGTGAGGCGAAAGGCTTTCCACAGTGAGCGGGCCGGAAACGCGAACGGTCTTATTGTCTTCATACGGTTGGTCGAAAAGAGTTTCCGTGTCAGCGTGCCGGGAAATGGCCTCGTCAATCTGTTTTCGGGTTATGCCTGCCTTGATGTCCGGGTTATTGGCGATTGATTTCAAGGTGACGTGCGGCACTCTCTTGTAAACAAAGCCTTTTCGAATATCGTTGTCAGTCGGGTATGACGGCGGTATCTTCCCGGTGATTTCTGCTTCCTTCTTTATACCTTCGGGAGAATCGGCAAGGTAGTAAAACGGGAAGCGCGCCGCCATGAGGCGCGTTCGCGCGAGCGCCAGGGCAACGCGCGACGTGTCGCAGGTGATCCAGCGGCGGCCCCACTGCTCGGCGACATAGGCGGTTGAACCGCTTCCGCAAGTTGGATCAAGAACTAAATCGCCTGGATCGGTAGTCATTAAAAGACAGCGCTCGATAACTTGCGGAGAAGTTTGAACAACATACGTCTTTTCGTATGAGACGCCCACATCAGGCCATAGGTTAGTGATTTTTCTATAGGGGAAATCTTCGTGATATAGGCGATAACTAAGACTTTTTCCTTCTACCTGCACCCTACCCACGAATGCAAGCTTGTCGAGCTTTTCCTTATTGACAACCCAAGAGCCACCGCTTGGTGGTGGATAATTTTTACCCTGAAATTTATAATCGAATGCTGTTTGTGGTGAAAAAGAAGGTGCAATTAAGGAGAAAAGACGAAAAAGTCGCGTACCTGACAATGATTGGATTCCATTGAACTCCGCAGGATCGAATTTTTTGATCGTTCCATCTGAATATTCGGCATACCTCCAATGCGCCGTAAGATCATCCATGTATTGATATAGTGGCCTGTACTTGACATGCTCAATGTCCTTTGCATAGAAAAGAATGTGGTCATGCATTGTTTCAAGCAATGCGGCACCAAGGGGAAGGCTTTTCTTGCGAAAGACAATATTGGCAACGAAGTTTTCGCTTCCAAACACTTCATCAAGAAGGGATGCAACCAGATGGCTGTTTTCTGAATTTATTTGCACAAAAACGCTTCCTGTCTCCGTCAGCAATTCCCTAGCTGCAACCAGTCTGTCACGTAGATATGCCAAATACGAATGTATCCCCAATTTCCATGTATCCCTGAACGCCCGTACCTGCTCCGGCTGCCTTGTCGCATCCTCAGCCTTCCCGTCCTTCACGTCCCTCTTTCTCGTGCTCACTTGCCAATTCGAGCCGAACTTTATTCCATACGGCGGGTCAAAATAAATCGTCTGCACCGACCCCTTGAGCCCTTCCTTTTCGGCCAAACTTGTCATCACAAGAAGCGAATCCCCAAGAATCATACGGTTTGACCAATGGCCCTCGTGCTTGTAAAAGTCTACGCGCTGGTCAAAATCTGCCGGTAAGCCGTTGAAGTCTCCGAAAAGGTCTATTTGGTTGTCTGCCGGTTTCTCCATGCGTGGTAGAGAATCTATGATGGCTTGCGGATGAATTTTTTCCTGAATGTAGATGGGTACCACGGGAACGGCAAGGTCAGCCGCGTCCTGTTCGTCCTTACCTTTCCACACAAGCTGCGGATCAAGAGAAGGGTCGCGCGGGTAAAGCATGGCCTTGGGGGTGGCTTCGTCTTCGGCAACAAAGTCGCGTAGTTCCTCGGTGGGTATGTTCACTCGTCCATCTTTGTGCCGGATGGATTCAATCGCTACGCCTTCGGCAATTTTCTTTTCTTTGCTCTTGGGCATCTCACGCACCTTTTGTTTGTTTCGATTTCTCACGCACCCACCCTCGAATCTGGTTCGCCGCGTTCCACGGATCAAGAACCTCGATAATATCCCACCTGCCAAAGCCACCGTGATTATTGACCGCAGGAACCCATAGCGTTTGGGCCGTTGTAACCTTGGCTGCTTTGTCTTTTCTCTTTTCCCCTGTCACTTCGATAATAAGTTGCAAAGGGTCGGCAGGGCCTTTTCCATCGTCTATACAGGCGATAAAATCAGGCTCATAGTTGCTTTCTTCACCATTCAGCGTATAGGGGATATTGAACCCAAGGCTTTTGTTGTTCTTGGCATATCGGATGACTTCGGGCATGTCTTCGAGCGTTTGGGAAAGTTTCTGCTCCCAGGAATCGGTGTCCGCGACAACATGCGAAACGTGGCATTTGTCTGCGCGCGTGGAAAAGGTCGGGCGTGTGGTGTCAAAATCAACGTAGCTGGTGGAGCCAAGCGTATCGTATGGCCGGAGAATCGGCTTCAAGGCGGGCGTATCCCCTGCGGATTGCACGATAGCCTTGTAGATTCGGTCTGCGGCATCATGAGCGAATTCGACAAGAAGAAGGAGTTGTGGGAATGTGTTGTCTTTGAGCGTGACGCACTCGTCAAGCCATCGTTTGGAAATAACAAGTAGCTGTGGGAACAGCCAAGGCTTGTCGTTACCCTCATCATCACGGAAATATTTTTCAAGTGTCAATTTTGCGAGTAGAAACGCTACTTCGTTTGGTCGCCGCCTCTTGAGGTCTTCGAGTGTGTGAATGCTTGTTTCCCCCACTATCGGGGCATTTTCCGTTTTCGTCGGGATATCAGCCGTGGAAAGGGTAAGCTTTGAATCTTTTGTGAACGTCGCGGAAAGCCGTTCGCTCAACAAGTCGTAACGGTAGCCCATAAGGCGCGGAAACACTATTTCGGCGCTCTTACGGTTGTCCAATGCCCTAACCCGTGTCGGCTGCGGGCCTGGTTTTGGGTCTTTCGTGGAACCGCTACAGGGAATAAACGAGAATGGAACGCCATAGACTTCGGCATATTCCGGCGAGAAAAAACCGTTTTCATCAGCCGCGTAGCTCATGCGACGAAGGGCGCGCCCGACAACCTGTTCACAAAGCAATTGCGTACCAAAGGCGCGCACTCCCAGAACATGCGTGACCGTATTTGCATCCCACCCTTCGGTGAGCATAGACACGCTTACAACGCATTTTACGTGTTCTCCCAGCTTGCCCGCTTTTCCCACGGTATTCATCACCTCACGAAGCAAATCTTCGTCGGTGAGGCTGTCGGCATCACGTCCGGGAAATCGTATCCGGTATTCGGCCTTGAATTCCTCGACTTCGTGGACGGCGATTTTCTTGAATTCGTCGCTCATGGCCTCGCCGGATTCCAATTGTGTGCTGTCAACCAGGATTGTATTGGGCCTTTGGAGCCAGCCGCCTTTCCCGTCGTCGTTTCGGAAAATTGGAAGTTGTCCGGCTTGGACAATGATTTTCTCTTTGATAGGTTTTTCCCAGCCAGCTACATAATCGTAAACCAGCTTCGAAACGTTGGTGTTATTGCAAACGACAATGAACACGGGCGGTGTAATTCCCTTGGCGCGGGCTTTGGTGTTTTTCTCCCAGAGCTTGTAATACTTTTCGTAGTTGCTGTAAAGGCTGTGTAGCGCTCCCTGAAGCTCGGCAGGAAGCTTCGGCTCTCCGCTGATCGAATCTGTCCTTCGGCCTTTCTTCGGCAAATCCTCGCGTATCCGCAGCCATAAATCACGGTAGGTAGGCTGGTCGCCGGTCATCGAATCGTCACTCACCGGCACTCTTGGCACCTTGACTATGCCGGATTCGATGGCCTCGATCAATGAGAAATCGCTGATAACCCATGGGAAGAGTGTACCTTCAGGATTCCCGGAGCCTCGAAGGAAAAACGGCGTTGCCGACAAGTCGTAAACATTTTTCACCCCGATTTTGGCCTTCACAGACTCTATACCGTTTATCCAAACGCGGGCTTCCTCTTCCCGTTTCTGTGCTTCCTTGCGGTCATCACCCTTCAATTCTTCGTCTACCGCATCAGGCTTTCGACGGTAGCAATGGTGGGCCTCGTCGTTGATAACGATAATGTTCTTTTTGTTCCCAAGTTCGCGGCACACGCGCCGCACCATTTGATCCGGCGTTTCTGTAAATGCTCCTGCCGGGCCGCCGTCGGCCAAAATCTGCTTTGTAATCTTTCCCGCCGCGACCTTCTCCCGGAGCTGGAGCGCGTGAAAGTTCGTGATAATGATTTTGGCCTGACAGAGTTGTTCAATGGACTGAGCCGGAATAATATCGCGCTGCCGGTAATAATTCTGCGGATCGTTTGGAAGGAGAACGCGCAATCGGTCCCGAATGGTGATTCCTGGGGTGATGATAAGAAAAGTGTCCGAAAATCGGGCATCCTGCGGGTTTGCCAGCTTGTTTAAGGTGTTCCAGGCGATAGCCATTGCCATGACAACCGTTTTACCGGAGCCCGTGGCCATCTTGAACGCCATGCGCGGCAAGCCGGAATTCCAAACGTCATTTTCTTTTCTGATTGTGTTTTCAATCCAAGAATCGCCGAATTTCCGGGCCACTTCCGTTATGTAAATTACTGTTTCAAGGGCTTCTATTTGGCAAAAGAAAAGTTTCTTTTCTCTCTGCGGATCGTTCCAATAAGCAAGGAGGCGCGCCGTTGTTGGCGTAACCCCGCTATACCCACCCTTCCGCCAGGGCGAAATGCGGGACCGGATTTGATTTACAAGCTTGTTCTCCTCTATGCGGTCTTGCGTCCATTCCGTGTCGAATGACAACTGCTGCGGGTTTCTATTCCTTGGGCGCGCTATGGGGACGAAATACGAGCTTGGCCTGCGGCCATCCAGGGTTTCGTCGGTAATGCCGTCATTGGAGAACTTGAAATAGCGGTCAGGCTCCCGGAATGCGGAGCATATTACGGGGTTTTCAATGACTGTTTGGCTCATAGGTAAAAAAATACGAAAGTGTTGGAGCAAAACAAAGAAACGTGCTTGGAAAATTGGAACGGCTCAAATCGCACCGAATGCAATAAGAAAGTTGTCTATGAAGTCGTGCCGGGCGGATTGTTCGGAATAGGCAGGGGTGAGGTGGTAATCTTTGTTGCCGTCAAAATCTTCGACAAGCTTCTTGACGATGTTGAAGGCCGATTCAAGAGAGGTTTGGAGCATTTGACTTATTTTAGATGTCGATAAAGGTGCTTTGAAGGAGGATCTTCCGTACTGATTTCCTTGTAAATTAGTCCCTTGGACTTATTCCTTTCAAATATGATACCCGGAACATGAATTGACAAAAAACAAGTATCAAACCTCGGGTCGCTGGTAGGATCAATTAAGACTTCGCCAAGTTTCAACCTTGCGTAACAAAAAATAGGAGGGGTACTCAATTCCACAACCCATAGGGAATCGGGAAGTTCCATCGCCTTGTAGCAGGCCATGACTTCTTTGTTAGTGTCTGGCGACAGTGAATCCAAGAAGTCATCCTTCTTTGACAAATACGTTCTTAGAACAAGCTGCTGATTCTCCATGGCGACAATCATCGCACCTAGCCAGTACACGTTCAACGGAAAATCTTTTGCCTTCACCTTGCAATGAGTCTTCATCATCTCACGCATGACATCCTGCGATATTGCATCAAAAGCAATCTTTTCCGCCTCATCCCCAGCGTTAAACACCAACTTTGACAGCGGTGCTATTATGCAATTTGTAGTATTGCCTCTCAATATGGAAGAAGGAACAAACAAGTATGGGCCGAGATTGTCATCTTGAACGATAAAGTTTTGTATCCAGTTTGTGCTCAGGTGGTAGGGGCCGCTCTTGGGGATGCCATAGTAAAGAGTTTCTACCTGGGACCACCAGTAATCTGGATTAAATGTATGTCCCACTACAACGAGTGCATGGCCTTGTGAGGCGGTATTTATTCCTATTATTACAGGAATACCTGATTCAATAAACCGGTAGATTATTTGCTCAGGATGGACAGTAAGCATTAGTTCTTCTTGTCTTGTCAGTGAAAAGTCATATGCCATTGGATTAAAACCCATCTCTTCCATCGCCAACCTGATTTGGATGATGTTTAATCCATTGCTGGGCAGATGCCTTTGCCCCTGGGCATTCGGGCTTCTGGACACTGTCTGGGTAACTGCTGGTGCAGAATAGGCCTTTTCAATTTTCTTGTTGAGGAAGAAATATTGCGAAATAATGCTCAGTGCCGCTTGTGCGCAAACCGCAATCCTTCCGTCTTGCTGCAAATACGGGAATCCGCAAACTTCCAATTCCACATTGCACAATTTGAATTTCTTGTGGGCAAGGCACGTGAAGAATACAAATCTTGTTGCAGAATCAATTGCAAGCTTCTGTGAGACAAGAGCATCTGATATGGTTTTGTAGGGCTCTGGCCTTATCGTGCAGTAGCCGAGATAGGACTTTGCACTTTCCTGCAAAGTCTTATCCTGGGCTTTCTCGAATTCATCTTTTGTAAACATGGAGGAAAAGAAATGCAACTTCTTACATTTGGCTTTGGGGTCGCAAAAGAATACTTGCTTGTAAAACATGTCATATTCTGCCACGTACTCATCGTCCTCATAGTCATTTTCAACTAGAATTGTCTTGCACTTGTGCTCAGAGGCTTCGATCATGCTCAATATTCTTGTTAGTGGGAATCGTCTTTTCTCGATTTGGCTGCCATATTGGGTGCCGATATCCAGAAAATCGCGGATAGTTTTGGGGTTGATTACTTCAAAACTCATGTCGTTTGTCTCCTAAAATACAAAGGGGAGAACATCAAAAGAAGTTCTCCCCTAATATACAAATTGCTGTTTCGATCAAAAAGCGAAATTCGTTGACGACAAAGATTTCTCTCTCCAATTAGACATGTCGATAGCAAACTTGTTTATTTTCCTCTGGCAATCCATTTCGACAGAGTTCCTTACTTCTCTGTCAATTTCAATGACTTTTTCCTTTTTTTCGAGCCTCTCGGAAAAATCTTTCAAAAAGACATCCTCTTTGCCCTCACTCATGACAGCCTCCGTTTTATGAATACGATAATGTAGGTCGTTTTATTACCCATGGATGGTGGAAACAAAATGTGTAGAGACTCCTGGCAAATCAATAATAAATTAATACCCTTGCCGCTGTCAAGTTTTTTGAACCTCCACACATTTCTTGGCACTTTTTTTCTTGCAAATGCCGTTCCAGTGATGTAAAATAGTTCAAGCCTGCGTGGTTTGCACCTCGGGTATTTGACCTTCACCGGAAATGACTCTTCAACCACATGATTTTTATCGGTACCCATAGGCCTTTGCTTTAGCATGCCATCAAGCCGATTTCCTTCATTCGCTTGCTCGCATGATCAGGATTCTCAATTTTGTTCCCACATGCGAGAATTCTAGCATATGATCAGATTAGAGATACCAACGAACCCTGTACGTGTCCGGTCGAGAAATCCCCAAGACCCTAAACACAATCTTGGCATGGTAGGCCTTTGGGGGGTCCGTTTCAAAGCGTGGCGACGCCTTCTAAGAAAGCCGGACCGTTGTTGACCCAGCGCGCGTCCCCGCAATATCACAGTGGAATCAATTCCCAACTCAGCAAAGAACAGAAGGCGGGCTAGGACAGATGGAGCCTTCTAATGTTACGGTTTAAGGGCAGGAATCCTCTTCAATTTTAGGTTTTTGATTATGGTACATTTGGATACAAACGCCATCTCCATTCTGGCCAGTAATGAAGACCTACAAAGTGCTTTTTTTGACTACTTGTCAAGAACAAACGAGGCGCTAATACTTAACTATTTTCAGATGATGGAATTAATAAAATCTTCGGATTCAGCTCGCGTAAACGAAAGAATTTCATTTTTGCGGAAAGCTCCACGGAAGAGGCTATTAGTGCCGACTCTCATTGAAGTCGTTTTTCATGAGATAGCGGATTTTTATTTGCTGGACAGAACATTGTCCAAGGAAGAATTTAGGGAAAAGTATACCATCATCATCGAGTCAAACGATGAAATGGCCTATCTGGCAAATACTGCATCGGCGGTGTGGGATAATGTTCGGGATTCTTTCCACGCCAGCATAGGAGGAGATATCTTCAGCAAAGTAGTATCCCAGTACAAGACCGGAATAAGCAAATTAAGGGTAAGGGATTTCGTAAAACCCAAACCCAATCCAAGACATCCGCTCTTTGACAAACGTGACGCAGAACGCCATTTTGACAGGTTCGCTCCCGACAAATCAGATACCACTGTGTTTTGTCAATACATGAATCAAGTACGAAGGATGGAGGATGCTGGGTATGATGAACTAATT
Organism: Fibrobacterota bacterium; assembly: GCA_003165595.1. Taxonomy (GTDB): domain Bacteria; phylum Fibrobacterota; class Chitinivibrionia; order Chitinivibrionales; family FEN-1185; genus FEN-1185. Next base: position 24,501 of record PLWQ01000003.1, read on the forward strand.
CGATTTATTGAAAACTCTATGCAGGAATTCTATTTTCCCAACGAGGTATGGGATTGGAAGATAAAGAAGTTTATGGAACAGGCGTATTTTATGCGCCGGGCGCGACATGCACTCCGTTTTTTTCCGGATTCAGAGGGAATTTCAGAGACGTTTTTCAAGAAGATTAACACATGCGATTTATCTTGTTGTCCAAGTTTCTTTATTTCAAGAAAGCTGATGCAGTACCTGAATGATAGACCTACAGTAACCAAACCATCAGATTCTTTCGACATATTTTACGCAGGGCTTTTGCCGTATGTCGATGTTTATACTTGCGACAATGAAATTGCTTCAGCCTTAACACAAATAATAAGATCCAACAGGCTGGAAAAGGACCGATTCAATTATTATACCCTCACCGACTTTCGGAATTTCTTCTAAGAAGGTTCTTCTATTCCCGGCGTGTCAGGTACGCGTGCTAAGTTTTACTAGGTTTTCTGTTTCACCCGCCTGCGGATGCGTAACCAATACGCGCGCGTACCTTGCCCGATCCGTCACACGGTCGGTTCTTTCTTCCCTCGCGCGCGTGTATCGTAGCTGAATATTCCCGCATCAACAACCCGTGTCCAGCCTAAGAGTACGCTAGAACATACGCCCTATGGTGACAGAAGCCCGGATCGCCGCCGGGGTGTAACAAGATGCCGCGGGGCCCATCTTCGCTGCCTGGCGCGCGCGTGCGCGGCAATTGATCTTTGGAAACCGCAAATTGAACTATGCTTTGTGTGATGATACTCATGGATTGTTTTTGAAGTGGTTTTTCGGGCAAGTGTACCAATAAGTGTACCAATTCACTGGTACAGTGTACCAATTTTCAGGGTATTTGATACTATTTTGTAGAGAAGTGAGGCAATGCGGAGAGAATAGAAAAGACCTTTTAAAACGCTGTTTTCATAGGGAGAAGTTGGAAGGGAGAAAAATGCCAGCGCAGAGATTCGAACTCCGGACAAGTGGATTATGATTCCACTGCTCTAACCGACTGAGCTACGCTGGCATTTTTTAAATCAGGATAATCCTGGTCGAAAAGCACACACAAAATTAAGTGACGGGGCAACGTGTTGTCAACGAACACGTCGGGCCGACCTCGCCGACATCCTTATCGGACTCACCTCCCGCGACTTCGGCTGCGAAACAACCTTGACCTTCAACAAGCAGGCGGCCCGATCCGACCTCTTTTCGTTGTTGGCCTCGCGATGTGATTGTTACTTCAACGTTTGCCGACCGAACTTGTCATTAATCCATCCGCCATTGTATCTTTGATGCATGGAAGCCAACGAACTTATTTTTGAAGTAACACAGGAAAGCGACGGCGGCTACGTGGCCGAATGCCTTACTGAGAATATTTTCACTCAGGCCGATTCATGGGAAGAATTACGCAAGAATGTTCGCGAGGCCGTATCCGCTTTCTTTTTCGACCGCCAATTACCAACCACGGTCCGTTTGCACCTCGTCCGTGACGAGACTCTTTCTGCAGCATGAAAATTCCACGTGAACTCAGCGGTGCCTCTTTTGTGAAAGTTCTGTGCAAGACCTGGGGTTACAAGCAGGTGCACCAAGTGGGCAGCCATATCATGGTGGAAACCGACCAACCTTCTCATCAGCGCATAGTAGTTCCAAACCATAGTTTTCTGCGAATCGGTACGCTCAATGCAATCTTGCGCGCGGTGGCAGATCATAAAGGCGTACCAAAAGAGAAAATCCTGGAATCGCTGTAACCACCTTCGATGCGCACAAGACGTACCTTTGCATTGTCAACCTTACTCTGTTTTGGTTTCTTGAATCTCGCCGTCTCCGCCGACACTCTCGACCTCGCGCCGCTCAAAGCCTCGCTTCCGCCGCTATCGTTCTCGTCCCCGCCACCAACGTACGCCAAACCGGTTATCGACTATTTCACCTACTACGGCCTCGGCCATGCAGCATGCGCACATTACTTCGGCACCTTCAGGTCCGGCGGCAACCTCCTCGCAGGCCATGTTTACAAACAGGATTCATGCCTCGGCACGGTATTTCTGATTCACGGATTTTACGATCATACGGGCATTCTGAAGAACCTTATATCCCTGTGCCTGGACGAAAAGTTCTGTGTCGCGGTGTTCGACCTCCCGGGCCACGGCCTTTCCACCGGAGAGCCGGCGGCCATCGACTCATTCGCCGAATACAGCAACGCATTTGCGGATTTTGTGGCGTTGTGCGATGTGCACGTTCCGCGCCCCTACGCAGCCATAGGCCACAGCACTGGATGCGCCGTGCTGCTCTCACGGCTTTTCTTTGCAAATGAAACAAGGTTTTCCCGGGTGATCATGCTTGCGCCGCTTGTCCGGAGCGAATATTGGGTGCTTTCGAAGGCCGGCTATGCCCTTGCGCCCTTTGCCACAACCATGCCGCGATGGATGCGGGACGAATCGCATGACGCCTCTTTTCTCGCATGGTTTGACCGCGACCCGCTGCAGGTGAAGCATTTTCCGGTGCGGTGGGCAAAGGCGCTGTTTGCGTGGGAGGCGCGGATGGACACGGTGACGCCGCGACGTTTTCCCGTGTCAATAATTCAGGGGACAGCCGACAACACGGTGGGCTGGCGGTACAACATTCCGTTTTTGCAAAGGAAAATTCCGGGGTGTGACGTGACAACCATCCCCGGCGCACGGCATCACCTGATCAACGAAACCGCGCCGTACCGGGAGAAGTGCCTGGAAAAAATCCGGGAGATTCTGCGGACCTTGTAGCGCAGACCTACTTTCCGCGCAGCGCATCCAGCGCCAGGCCCACGGCGCCATGCGCGTCGAACGCCTCTTTGTACAACGAAGCGTCGATGGGCCCTATTTTCTGTAGGTTCCAGGCGCCGGGAAGATAGATCACCGGCTTGCCCGCGTTGAGCGCGAACCCTATCTCGCTGAGGGTCCCGAATTTCCCGGGAAACGCGATGAGCACGTCGGATGCATTAACGACGAGCGTGTTTCTCCCAAAGCCCATGCCGCTGGGGATCACGATCCGCACAAAGGGATTCGCCGCGCTCCTGTCGGTCCCCGGAAGAATGCCCACCACGATGCCGCCGTTTTCGTGCGCACCACGGCTCGCGGCCTCCATCACGCCGCCGAGCCCGCCGCATACCAGCACCGCGTTGTTGTTCGCGATGAACTTGCCCGCTTCGTAGGCCATGGCGAGCGTTTCGTCCGAAGCCTCCGCGCCGCCGATAACGCCGATGGCAGGATTCGCATTTGTCATATGTTATTCCCCTATGATTTTAATGAGCACGCGTTTTCTGCGCCGTCCGTCGAACTCACCGTAGAAGATCCGTTCCCACGGGCCGAAATCGAGTTTCCCGCCGGTGACCGCCACGACAACCTCGCGGCCCATCACCTGGCGCTTGAGATGCGCGTCGCCGTTGTCTTCGCCGCCGTTGTGGCGGTAGCGGCTCACGGGCTCATGCGGCGCCAGTTTTTCGAGCCAGTCGTCGAAGTCCCGGTGCAGGCCCGGTTCGTCGTCGTTGATAAACACGCTTGCCGTGATGTGCATCGCGTTGACCAGGCACAGCCCCTCGCGGATGCCGCTTTCGGCAAGCGCCGCCTCAACCTGCGGTGTGATGTTGATGAACTCGCGCCGGGTTGCGGTGCAGAACTCGAGGGTTCGGCGATGGGATTTCATGGATTCTCCCAAAAGAAGGATTCACCACGGAGGCACAGAGGGCACAGAGATGAAGAAATTAAAAATTAAAAATTCAAGATTAAAGATTTGTAATCTCTAATTTTCAATCTTTAATCCATTTTTTCTCTGTGTCCTCGGTGTCTCTGCGGTGAGTGTTTTCTTATCCCAATTTCGCGAGCCGCGCCTTGAGCGCTTCGCCCTGTTTTTCGTTGCCGGGCTTGGCAAGCAGCGCAAACATGTTCTTCTTGTACGCTTCGACGCCGGGCTGGTCGAACGGGTTGACGCGCAGGAGATAGCCGGACAAGGCTATCGACTTTTCTAAGAAGTAGAACGCCTGGCCCAGGGTTTCTTCGGTGCGGTCGGCCAGGGTGATGGTTGCGCACGGCACGCTTCCGTCGAGGTGCGCCAGCAGGGTCCCGCGGTACGCCTCGGCATTGACATCCTCGAAACTCCTGCCTGCAAGGTAGTTGAGTTCGTCGCTGTCGTCGGCGAGCCCGGGAAGCTTGATGGACGTGTTGGTCTTCCCGAAAACCACGAACGTTTCGAACACGGTACGCAGCCCTTCCTGCATCCACTGGCCCAGCGAGTGCAAGTCGGTGGTGTAATCGACCGACGCCGGGAAGATGCCGGTGAGGTTCTTTCCCTCGCTCTCGCCGGCGAGCTGCTTGAACCAGTCGCCGAGATAGTGAAGCTGCGGCGCGAACATGGCCATCACCTCCGTGGTCTTTCCGCGGCGAAACAGGATGTTCCTCGCCACCGCATACCTGCCCGCTATGTTTTTGTCAAGCGACGGCGCGCTGCACAAGTCCATGGCTTCACGCGCGCCCGCAAGCAATTTGCGGATATCCAGCCCGGCCATGGCGCAGGGAAACAGCCCCACGGGCGTGAGCACGGAGAACCGGCCGCCCACGTCGGACGGTATGTCGAACGTGACGTACTTTTCCTCACCGGCAAGTTTGCGCAATGCGCCATTCTTCGGATCCGTCGTCGCCACGATACGGCGTGCCGCATCGGACTTGCCGTAGCGCTTTTCCATCCATTGCTTTATTATACGGAACGCGATGCCGGGCTCGGTGGTTGTTCCGCTCTTGGAGATAACATTGACCGCGACGCTCTTGTCCTTCACGAGTTCGAGCAGATCGTTCACATAATCGGAATTTATCTGATGTCCCGTGAATATCACGCGGGGCTTGCGCAGGTCTTCGAACGACGGCGACATGAACTCGACGGCCGCCTTGGCGCCCAGGTACGATCCGCCGATGCCGATGCAGATAAGGACGTCGGTTGCGGGCCGCAGCGCAGCCGCCGTGTCGCACACCTTCTGTACCACTGCCGGGTCGATGGTTTTGGGCAGGTCGAGCCAGCCGAGAAAGTCGTGTCCGGGGCCGTTGCGTTTTTCGAGCATTGCCTGGGCAGCGGCGAATGACGGTTCGTAGGCTGCGCGTTCGGAGGTACTGATCCAGTCGTTGAGACATTTGTCGTCGTAGAAAATTTTCTGAGCCATTGAGTGAATCCTCGCTTTCTTTATCAAAATTTTGAAATGGGCGTTTCCCTCGCAGTGCTCGGGCCGGTCTCCCTGCGGGCTCGGCTGGTCAGCCTCGTTGCCGGACCGCCCTATTCGCCTTCGGCGAGGGTCGGCCGGCAATGTGCTCCGGCACACCCTCCGGTCCACCTAACGCGCGGCAGAAGAGCAGTTTCGCCCTTATAAAAACTGCATCACGAGAACCAGGTTCTATCATTTCAGCGCAATTTTATTATCTGTCAACTGTCAACTTGAAACTTTCAACTTCTTAACTCTCTTGGTGCCCCCCAGCCGCCGTTTCTTTTCGCGACTACTCTCCCGTGGGGGCCACCTGCGGAGGGGGTGTGGGTGCAGACAACCGGCGCGCAAATCCACCATGGGCACAGAATTCTGTGCCCCTACAAAAACGTGCCGGTTGGCTGCACCCCAGGGATTGCGCCCGCCCAACAGGAAGGGCGGATAGCGCACTTCCCCCACCAAAACAAAATCTCGCCTTACAAATACTTCTGAATCGTACTCTTCTCCCTATCCACCGGTTTCGATATTGTCAACACAATCGCCCCGCTCTTGAACAGCGTCACCATGCCCGTGGATTCCGACACGGTAATGGCCAGGGCCTTGGTGCATGCCGTGATGCCCGCCGCGGCCGCGTGGCGCGAGCCGAACCCGCTGGGCAAGAGCTCCACTTCGGCCTGCGGCCGGAGATAACTGCCGGCCGACAACACGATGCCGTCGCCCGTGATCACGAACGCGCCGTCGATGCTCGCGAACTCCTTGACGGTTTCGGCGAGCGCGGGGTCTATGATGTTCCGTTCGGCCTCGCTGTACCCCCGGAACGGATTGATAATGAGCTGCGTGACGTATTTGTTAACCGTGTTGGTGTCGCCGAGGACGAAGATGGTGCCGAGCGGCTTTCCCTCGCGTCCCTCCACGGCGATCTCCCCGGCCAGCCCCAGTACCCTTTCGAGGACTTCGGGCATGATATCGGCCGGCAGCAGGGCCGGTGAGTTTGCAAAAAAGAACTCGTATTCGCTCGAAACGTCGAGCGCTACGATGGTGTCGAACGTGCCCGCCTTGGAATTCCCCGAAATGCAGACCACCTTGTCGTTGTTGTCGATGAGATTGCGCGACAGCGCCAGAAGCACGCCGATTTTTACCTGGCCGATGCGGGAGGCGGGAAACGACGGCGCCTGGATGCAGGCGGCGATCCGTTTGTCGTCGGGATCGAACCGCGATTTGTTGCTCGTTACCACGATCACCTTGCCGCGGTTCTTGAGCGTTTCGAGGAAATCGTTGTCGCGGACCGTGTCGGCAAATACCATGAGCGCGGTCGCCTTGATGTCCTTTGCGAGGTCGATGGCCGCGTTGAGCACCGGCGGGGGGCCTTTCTTTGCGCCCTTGGCGGGCGGTTCCCCGGCCGCGCCACCCTGCGGCGAGGAGAGCTCCCCGAAATCGATGGTTGTCGGATCGGAAAGCATCTTTTCCCGTACCTGGTCGCTCTTGAAAAACGAGGCGATCTCCGACAGGACCTGGAGGTGCCCGGCATTGTCGGTCTTCTCGTTTGTAATTACCAGCACCAGGATGTGGGCCAGCGCGCCGCGTGCGGCGTCGTATTTGATTCCCGCGGTGCTTCGGCCCACCGCGATCGCGAAATCGCCCTTGATGTCGGCCCGCAAATGCGGTATGGCGATTCCCTGGCCGATGAACGTAGAGGACGATTCTTCCCGTTTGAGGATCTCGTCGACAAACACCTTCTGCTTGCGGCTGATCTCCAGCGCCTTGCACAGTTTCTTGACAAGCTCCCGTATCGCCTCGACTTTTTCCGTCGATTTGAGATCGACCACCGTGGGAATCCTCAGATAGTCCTGGAAAGACATGCGCAACCCTCCACTTTTTTGCCTGTGTACATGATGCGCGGAAAACCCACAGGGGTTTCCGGCCGGCACCGCCGCGAGCGGCCGTGGTTATTTACTCGGCAAGCGCCGCGGCGTAATAGTCGACAATCGATTGTTTCCGTATGGTCACCGCGTTGCCTCGAACAGTTACGGCCTTTACATGCCGCAACTGTTCGAGGCCCTTTGCCAGGATCTGCTCGGGCGACAAAGTCGACAGCGTCTTGAGGTTCTTCTTTTGACCGCCGAGGCGCGCGAGCATCGAGCGCACCGCCTCGACCGCGGCCTCCCTGGTAATTCCCGGATTTTCCTTGAGCACGCACGCCACCACGTGCTGGGGGAGCAGCCGGTAAACCGATTGCAACGTCCGGTACAGGTGCGCGCACACGGCGCGCATGGACGCCTGATGACCCGACATTTCGTCGCGGGCAGCGGCATTGAAATTTGCTTTGATATCAACCAGTTCCTTGATGCAGACGGGAATGCCGAAATCAATAAAGACCTCACCGTGCTTGAACCCGAGGCGCGTACCCAGAATGAATTTTGCGAAGGCGATGATGTCCGCGCCGAAATAGTACAGGTTGCCGACCGCCTTTGTAAAAATGTTGTTCGACTTCTTGCGCATCTCCTTGCCTTTTCGAAGCATGTCGAAATACGGGAGCTCGGGCAGGAATTCGTAGGAAACCGCGCCCGGCAACAGGAAGACTTTCTTGTCCGGATTCCGCGCCTGTGCAAGGATGGCGGACATGAGAATGCCGCCCTTCATCTCCATCATGTTGCCGCAGTAGCTGCGCCCGCCCTCGGGAAACACCAGGATAGGCTCATTGTCTTCCATCATCTCCACAACGTCGAGGCAGAGCTGGCGTACGTACGTTCTGCGGAATGCCATGTCCCTTCGCACGGGAAACGCGCCGTAGGCGCTGAACTTTTTGCCGATAACCGGAAAACCGGTAAGGTTGTCCCCGGCTGCGATGCGCGGATACGGAACGCCGTGATCGAACAGGGTCCAGCCGAAAAGGAAATAGTCGGCCTGGCTCCGGTGCGTGCAAACGACCATTACCATCGAATCCCTGAGCGTTTCGGGATCGTATCCGTTCCGTTCGACAGTCACCTTTGTGAATGCCCGGCTGAAAAACCAGTTGAGGCCGTCCGATATGCCGTCTACTGCAAGCTGATGGGGTTTTTTCATGGCGATGTGAAAAATAGCTTGTGAGGGAAAACCTTGCAAAGTGATTCCGCTACAACATTTTCGGGCAAACGGCTGCGCCTGGTGGGCATCCCGGTTTTACCCGGGGAAATCGTACCGTTTCGAATTAACGGACGGCGCGAACTCCCCGTCGTCGAAGCCGAACGAAATCGTGGTTCGCCCGGCCGCGGGTTTCGGCAGGGGAAGCGCGACCTGGAGCATCGCCTTCGAATGAGGGCCTATGCTGTCCCGCGGCGACAATTCCCGCACAAGGATCGTGCTGTCGCGCGCGCCCGGCTCACGATGGAGAACACAGACGAGCCGCACCGGTTCCCAATAACTGTCGCGCGCAAAGGCGAGAGGCGTGTCGCGATGGTTGACAATTTCCAGCAGGACCCGCGCCGAATCGCGCTGCGGCATTTCTTGCACGGCTTTTAGACCGATCTGAATATTCAGGTAGGATGCCAGATGCCGCAGCGATACGTAGTTGATCTCCTTGCCCATCCCGGTGACCAGGCGCGTGCAATGCGCGTTCCTGCCGTACTTGACAATGGTGACGTCCCGTCCTTGCAGCCCGTCTTCGGCGTTCCATATTTCGTATTGGGATTTCTTGTTCTCGCCCGGGTACAGCGCGACGCCCTGCATGCCGGAATAGAACGAATACAGCGGCGCCTCCCGGAGCTGACTTTCGAAAACCACCGGATTTCCTCCGGCAACAGCCCGAATATCCCGGGCCCACAGGTCCCGATTGTGAAAATAGTCGACACGATTGAAAGTAGTGACGGGAAGGATCGGGAATGCCAGATAGAGCCGCAGAAAAACCGTGAACGCGAGGAGCGGGACCGACGTCCAGTAGAGAAACGTCTTCTTCCTGGTTTCATAATAGGATGCGCCGAGGATGATCAGCGGAAACAGCACTATCGATGTCCAATGAAATTGAACATACCCCTTGAGGGTGGCGGCGCAGAAAAACAGCAGCGTGCCGACGGCGATGAATTTGAGCGCCCGTTCGAAGGCGTCCTTCGTTTTGCAGACGAACGGAACAAAGATGAGCGCCGGCCCGAGCACCAGCGGCTGAACGCCGAGAAACTCGGTGAGGGAATCGATCTTGAAACCGCCCCAACGGCCCGCCAGATGATAGGTGAACGACACGAAATGGTGCATGTATTGCCAGGAGAGGTGCGGGACATACAGAAGCGCCGCAATGCCGAGGGTGAGCAGAAACTTCCTGTTGCGCAGCAGGGGGAGGTTCGACAACAGGATGAACCCTATAAAAAGAAGGGCGTGGTACTTTGCGTAGAACATCAGGGCAAGCGCAAGGCCCATCATGACGCTCGACTGAAAGTCGTTGCGTTCCAGGAATCGCTTGTAGAAATAGAGAAACACCATCGAGAGCGCCACGAGCGGCGTGTCCGGGAAGACAATGAAGGTGATGTAGTTGAGGAGCGGGAGCGACAGGAGTACCAGGTAGAGAGAGAGCCTGCGGCATTTTGTTTCGCCGAGAAGCTTGAGCAGGAAAAAAATCCCCGCACACATCAAGAGCACATTCGCGCATCGCACGCCGAGTTCCCCGGAGAACACATGCCGTCCCATGCCGATAAGGAAGGGAAGCAGGGGCGGGTGGTCGTAATAGCCCCACTGAAGGCGAGTCGACAAATACCAGTAATACCCCTCATCGCTGGTGAGGGTGGTGAGCGCGGCCTGAGCCAGATTGAGCGCGCAATAGAAGAGGACGAAAATCCAGGGGATCGATTTCGGTGGAATTGCCTTTAAGGAAAACTTCATCCGGTTACCAGCGTTCCTTTGCGGCGCACGGCACGCTGTGCGCGATGATGCAATATAGTTGTTCCTGAAATCAATGCGCAAGTCGCAGCCGGAACATGTCTTTACTTCATGAACTGCCGGACATTGAATTTCGGCTTGACGGTTACGAGTTTCCGGGGTGCGTCTTTCCCGGCCGCCGGCCGCGGATCCCGGGGCCGGGAGCCTGCCGCGGCGGCCGGACTTTCGCTCCGCGGGCCGGGTGAAGATTTCATGCTGAGCGCTATCCGCTTGAGCGCCGCGTCTACTTTGAGCACGCGCACGTGAACGATTTGCCCGACGCGCACCACTTTCTTCGGGTCCGTCACAAAGGAATCGGACAGTTCCGATATGTGCACGAGCCCGTCCTGGTGCACGCCGATGTCCACGAAAGCGCCGAAATTGGTGACGTTGGTCACCGCGCCTTCGAGCTGCATCCCTTCCTTGACATCAGACAATTCGCGGACGTCTTTGGAAAAAGCTGCATAGGCAAACGTGGCGCGCGGATCGCGGCCGGGTTTTTCCAGCTCCGCGAGGATGTCTTTGATTGTAGGGAGGCCGATATTGCCGGAAACGAATTGCTTCGCGTCGATGCCCCGGAGCATTGCGGATTTGCCGGCCATGTCGCGCACCGTGGTTCCCAGTGCCGCGGCCATTGACTCGACAAACGCGTACCGTTCCGGATGGACCGCCGAATTATCGAGCGGGTTGGCCGCGCCCGGGATGCGGAGAAACCCGGCCGACAGCACGAACGTTTTGTCGCCCATGCCCGCCACCTGCAATAGCGCCGCGCGCGAATCGAACGCCCCGTTTTCGTTGCGAAAGGCGACGATTTTCCCGGCGATCGAACGGTTGAGCCCGGAAACGTACTTGAGCAGCTCCTCGGAAGCGAGGTTGATGTCCACGCCGACCCGGTTGACGCAGCTCTCCACCACTTCCTCCAGCGCTTTTTTGAGCGTTACCTGGTTGACATCGTGCTGGTACTGCCCGACGCCTATGGACTTGGGATCTATTTTGACAAGCTCGGCCAGCGGGTCTTGCAGCCGCCGGGCAATGGAAATGGCGCCCCGAACGGTGACGTCGAAATCCGGGAATTCGCGCGCCGCCGTTTCGCTGGCGCTGTACACGCTTGCGCCCGATTCGTTGACAACAACGGAAACCGGCCGCGACTCGGGCGGCAACGCGGCGGCGGCCTCGCGGATAAAGTCGTCGGTCTCGCGGCCGGCGGTGCCGTTGCCGATGGCCACAAGCGCAATGCCGTGACGGCCGATCATGTCCAGGATGGTGCGGGCGGCCTCCGAGGACCGCCTCTGCGGCTCGTGCGGAAAAATAGTCTGGTATTCCAGGAACTTTCCCGTGTTGTCGAGCGCAACCACCTTGCACCCGGTGCGGAACCCCGGATCCACGCCGAGCACGGCCTTGCGTCCCGCGGGCGGCGAAAGCAGCAGCGCTTCCAGATTCTCTCCGAACACCGCAAACGCCTCGGCCTCGGCCTTCTGCCGCAGCTCGATACGGATTTCGGTTTCGGTGGCGGGCAGCAGCAGGCGCTCGTAGGAATCCTTTACCGTGTCGCGCAGCGGCGCCGCCGTTGCCGATTCCCGATGGCGGATGAGCGTGCGCTCAAGATAGGCCGCCGCTTTTTCCAGCGGCAGTTCCAGCGACACCCGGAGCACTTTCTCGTGCTCGCCGCGGAACATGGCCAGGATACGATGTGAGACCAGCGTACTCGCCTTTTCCCTGAAATCGTAGTACATTTCGAACTTGGTCTTCCGGTCCTTGAACTCTTTCTTGACGGCTGAGACAATGATCCCGTCGGCGGCGGCAAGCTCCCGCAGGTGCTTGCGCACCTCCGCGTTGTCGGAGAGCTGCTCCGCGAGGATGTCCAGAGCGCCCTGCAGGGCCCCGGCGGCGGAGTCGAAGCCTTTTTCGGCGTTGACAAACAACGACGCCTTCTCCAGGATCTGCGCCGCGGGGTCGTCGCATTCCACAAGCCACGCCGCCAGCGGCTCCAGCCCCGCCTCTTTCGCCTTTGTCGCACGCGTCACGCGCCTGGGCTTGTAGGGCAGGTACAGGTCTTCGAGTTCGGTCTTCGACAACGTGTCGAGAATCTTCTTTTCGAGCCCGGGCGTGAGCTTGCCCTGCTCCCTGATACTGTCGAGAATCGTGGCGCGGCGCTCGTTGAGATCCTTGTAGTATTCGAAGCGGTGCTGCAAATCGCGGATCTGCACTTCGTCGAGGCTGCCGGTCTGTTCTTTCCGGTAGCGGGATATGAAGGGAACCGTCGCGCCTTCGTCGAAAAGCGAGAGGGTGTTGGTTACCTGGAACGGCTGCAGATTGAATTCGATGATGAGCTGTTGGGGGATGTTCATGGGTGATTGCTCCAGTCGGTTGTTGCCGATCAAGCGCAAGTATCAGAGGCGCTTGTGAGCATCCAAAGATACAATAGCCCAGCGGATTAAGGAAACTCCCTGGACTTGATGAGCCGCTCTCCCGGTGCAGCAGCCGCTGCACACGTTGCTGTTGAGCCCGGAAGGGCCGCAAGCTATATTCTGTGGTAACACAACCCGGAGAGCCTATGGTTGCTTTACTCCAACCGCATATTTCCCAGACCGAGCTTGTTGAAATCTGCAAAAAGTATCATATCCGGAAGTTGAGCATATTCGGCTCTGCGGCACGCGGCGCGATGACTCCAAAAAGCGATATCGACATCCTGGTTGAGTTTGCCGACGAACACACTCCCGGGCTTCTTACCGTGAGCCATATCGAAAATGAATTGTCCGGTCTGCTTGGAAGAAAGGTCGATTTGCGGACGCCCGAAGACCTGAGCAGGCATTTCAGGGACGACGTTGTCCGGGATGCCGTGGTTCAATATGAAGAAAGATGACGAGATTCGTTTGCGGCACATGTTCGAGGCGGCACAAGAAATCTGCCTGTATTCCGGATCTGCACGTCGCGAAGATCTTGATACGGACGGAAAGCTGCTCCACGCGCTTGTCCATTTGCTGGAAATAATCGGCGAAGCTGCAAATCAGGTATCAAAGGAAACGCAGGGCGAATTTCCTCAATTGCCCTGGGCAGACATGATCAGCATGCGAAACAGATTGATCCATGCATACTTCGACATTAACAAGAACATCGTTTGGAGTACCTCCAGTGCCCAGATTCCAGAACTTCTTGGTCTTTTGAAATCAATACTGGAACCCGCTTAGTCATTATCCGTCCTTCCAGAAAAGGAACAGCACTTACAATACTGCAACAATTTTATTTCACCCAATCCAAAGGACTCTTTCAATGCCAAAATCCTCAACCATCACCGCATCGATAGTTACCGAAAAAGGCACGATCCGTCTCAACCTCCATGCCGACAAGGCGCCGCTCACGGTTGCCAACTTCGTGAACCTTGCCACCCGCGGATTTTACAACAACCTCAGGTTTCACCGCGTGATCGCCGACTTCATGGTCCAGGGCGGGTGCCCCAAGGGTAACGGCACGGGCGGACCGGGATACAAATTCCGCGACGAGTTCGTTGCCGAGCTGCGCCACGACAAGCCCGGCGTTCTGTCCATGGCGAATTCCGGGCCCAACACCAACGGCAGCCAGTTCTTTATTACCCACCTGCCCACGCCCTGGCTCGACGATCATCATACCATTTTCGGCGCGGTTGTCGGCGACGAGGACATGGCGATTGTCAACAGCATCGAGGCCGACGACCGTATCGACAGCATCGAGATAGCGGGCGACACAAAAGAGCTTTTGAAGAAACACCGGAAAGATGTAGAGGCGTGGAATAAGAAGCTGGATTAGAGCAGTTTACAAATAACGGGATACAATTCTGTTTTCTGGTGGGGGAAGTTTCCCCCTGGGGTTCAGCCAACCGACGCGTTTCGTAGGGGCACAGCATTCTGTGCCCATTGTGGATTTGCGCGCCGGTTGTCTGAACCCACACCCCCTCCGCAGGTGGCCCCCAAGTGAGCGCAGTGACAAAACCGAAACTCCCGTTCGGGGGCACCAAGAGATAGAGTTGATAGAAGTTGAAAGTTTTAAGTTGACAGTGGAGAAGCCCGGAGAGCCGGCGGTCCGGACGCTTGGCCAAAAGCCGGAAGCTAAACTCTTTCTTGGACATTTCGCAAGCAGACCTTGACAATTGTGGCAGCAACCTTCTGCCCAGCGTTAGCTGGACCGGAGTGCGCGCCGGACCGCGTTGCCGGCCGACCCGGCCGCGAAGCGGCATAGGGCGGAGCGGCAACGAGGCCGAATGGCCGAGCGCGCAGGGGGAGCGACCCGAGCGCAGCGAGGGGAACGCCCAAATCTTCTTGATTATGAAAGCAGCGGGTTTCTAATAATTGATGATCTTAGATTGCTGATTGCGCCGCGAACTTCTTTCGCATGTCATCAAAAAAATTGTCGATAAATTCCCGCTTCTTCGCCTCATGCTGTTCCGCGAATTCCGCGTCCACGAATTCCTCCGGAATTTCCCGGATGAACCTGCAGGGCGTCACCGTGATAAGCTTCTTCCGGAATTCCTTTGTGTGCGGATAGGTAAGATACAGCATTTTCTTCGCGCGCGTCATGCCCACGTAAAACAGCCTTCTCTCCTCTTCACTATGCCCTTCGGCAACCGTTTTGGGCGACGGCATCACGGCGTCGTCGAGGTTGCAGAGGAACACGGCCGGAAACTCGAGACCTTTGGCCTTGTGGAGCGTCATGAGCCGCACCCCGCGTTCTTTGCCCGCGTCTTCGTCCGACTCGTCGGTCTTGACAAGAGCAAGCTCCTGGAGATATCCCGAAAGTTGCGGCGCCGCTCCCCCGGCGCGGTTCTCGTACCGGGAGAGGCCGGACAGTATCTCTTCGACATTTTCGGTTCTCATCCCGGCGCCGACCTCGGTCTTGCTCGCCGACGCCAACAGCTTCATGTAGTCGCACTCGGCAAGAATGGCGCGCATGGTGGCGCTGAGTTCGCCGCGGGCGAAACCGGGAGCGTGCCGCTGCACAAATTCGAGAAACGCCGAGCAATTGGCATGCTGGGCAACAGCGAGGTCCGCGTCGTCGTGCCGCTGCATTGCCTCGAACAGGCCTATCCTGCGCAGGCCCGCGAGTTCTTCCAGCTTTTCCATGGACGTTGCCGAGATTCCGCGGTTGGGCACCTTGAGTACGCGGGCAAGGCTTATTTCGTCGCGGGGGTTGGCAAAAAACCGCAGATACGCGAGAATGTCCTTTATTTCCTTGCTGTCAAAGAAACTGAGCGCGCCGAAAACATGGTAAGGAACCTTGTGCCTGCGCAGCCCCTCTTCGAACCGCCGCATCATGGCGTTGGCGCGCAGAAGCAGCGCGTGGTCGGCGAAACCGAAGCGGTTCCGCGCCGCGTTGTCCCTGATGGCCTGCGCTATCCAGTCGGCCTCGTCGGTCTCGTCGTCCGCTTTGTAAACCGTTATCTTCTCGCCCGCCCCTGCCGCCGCAGCGATGTTCTTGACCGTGCGCTTGCGGTTCTTCCCGACCACCGCCATTGCGGCGTCGAGGATGGTGCTTGTCGAGCGGTAATTCGTATCGAGCACGACGGTGGTGCAGTTCGGAAAATGCGCGGGAAACGAGAGGATGTTGTCG
Source organism: Fibrobacterota bacterium (assembly GCA_003165595.1). GTDB lineage: Bacteria > Fibrobacterota > Chitinivibrionia > Chitinivibrionales > FEN-1185 > FEN-1185. The sequence continues at coordinate 40,180 of PLWQ01000003.1, forward strand.
ATGTCGGCGCCCCGCCAGGAATAGATTCCCTGGTCGTCGTCACCCACGGCCATGATGTTGTTTCCCGGCGCTGCCAGAAGCCTCGCCAGCCGAAGCTGGACAAGGTTTGTATCCTGGAATTCGTCGATGGAAATAAATTCAAAACGGTCGCGGTATGTTTGCAGTACGTTTGGATGCTGTTCGAACAGCTTGAGCGGCAGCAGCAGCAGGTCGTCGAAATCTATGGACTGCCGCCTGATGGCAAAGCTCGCATACGCCTCGTAAATCCGCTTGAACCGCGGCGTGGCCCGGGGATTGTCCTTTTCAACCTGCTCCGGATCGGCCGAGGTGTTTTTGGCAAGACTGATGGCCCATCCGATTTCCTCGTGCTTGCCGGCGAGGTTGGCGCCACCCGCGCTCCGCACCACTTCCTTGACAGCCGCCAGCCGCTGGTGATCGTCGAGGATGGTAAAGCTCTTCTGGATGCCGATGGCCTGACCGCTTTCGCGCAGGATGCGCGCGCCAAGACTATGGAATGTGGACACGGTGAGGGCCCTGGCGGCCTGACCCGACACCATTTTTGCAAGGCGCTCCCGCATTTCGAGCGCGGCCTTGTTGGTAAACGTGACCGCCAGAACCTGCGACGGTTTGCAGACCTTTTCGTGCACAAGGCGCGCGATTCTGTTGGTGAGCACGCGGGTTTTGCCCGAGCCCGCTCCCGCGAGCACCAGAAGAGGACCGTGATTGTGAAGGACCGCTTTTTGCTGGCTTTTATTGAGACCGCGGAGAAATGGGGATAAAGACATGGTGATGACAAAGCTTCCCGAGTCAAGGGTGCGAAAATGTGGAGAAAAGAGCATCTAAAATAATTGCGGTTGCATGCGGGTGAAAGATGAAGTCTTCGATTCATTCGATATTAAACAGGATGTGGGCGCCCCGCCGCTGCGCGGCGGCGGTTCTCCTTCTGGGCTCGGCCGACGGCCTCGGTGCCGCCAGCCCTATGGCCTGCGGCCCGGGTCAGGCGGCACTGCGCTTCGGCGCACCACTCCGGTCCGCCCTGGCGCGTGGCAGAAGAAAGATGCACAATTGTCAATATGGCCACCGCTTTTCCGAAAGGAAGCGGAGACAATCGCCAGAAAGCTCCCAGCGTGAATCACGAGGCTTCGATATCATCCAGAGTCCTTTGACAGACTCAGCACGGGCTTGCCGAAGTGTCTACGGAGTGCGAAACGGTTTGGTGATTGACACATCGTACAACGGATATCGTTCCATAGTCCTGGCCTGCCTGTCACCAGCAACCAGGGAGCGAAGGGCGCGTTTTGCTTCTTCCCTGGTGCGGCCAAAATGTACATTATCAAAATCAAAGGAACATCCCGTGAAATACACGATCATCGCCCTGGCCCTTGCAATCTTCGTTGTGCTCGTCGTCACCTTCTTCAAGAGGCAATCCATGGAATCCTATTTTCGTCTCCCGGCCGACCAGGTCCTGGTCCTCGACGTGCGATCCAAGGCCGAATTCGACGCGGGTCACTTTAGCACGGCCGTGAATATTCCGCACAACCAGATTGCCGGCCGCCTGCAGGAGCTTGAGCCGTTTCGCAACAAGCAGATCGTTGTGTATTGCCATAGCGGGAACCGAAGCGCCATCGCTCTTGGCGTCCTCAAAAAAAACGGATTCGCGAACGTGGTGAACGCGGGTGGTTACGACGCGATCAAGAAGTTCGACTCCAAGTGAACCTGAGGTTTTGCATGCCGGGCAGCGCTCGTTTACCCTTGAAGATGCTTGCCGGGGCCGGTCTNNCTTCGTGCGTGCCCCCCAACTAGCGATTGGATTCTTGCAGACAGCCCCACTTGGGGGTCACGCGGCTCAGCCATCCAGATGCATTTGGATTGCATTTACATGTTGCCGCGCGGACCCTCTCTGTGGTGAATCTTGTCGTCTTGCTCTACACCGACTTGATCACAAATCGTACGATATACTCGTGCACGACCCCGTCGATTTCAATGGGAATAATCGCCCTGGCGGTCTTGCCCAGATCGGGATTCGAGAAAAGCGGAAGCATGGACCAGCCGCCGCTGCCGTATAAATACACGTTGACATTTTCGGACGGCAGCAGATACTCGGAGAGCGTTTCACCTTTGCCAACCAGACTCGGACGCTGGAATACTTCTTTCTGCGCAAAAATGATCCCCTTGTGGATCACTCTCTTCCGCGCGCCGCGAGTATTGACATACGCGGCCTTTTCCCAGTCCACCCGGAGCGTGCGGCCGGTTTTGTTCCTGAGCGTGAACTCGATCTGATACGTTGTGATGAACAGACGGATGTCCACCAGGCTGTCGGACAGCCGGTAGCGGGTTGCGGTTGTGTCCGGCTCCCGGGCCGCGGCAACCGGGCTCGAACTTTCGGGCGCGGAGCAATGGCGCTGCACGTCGAGCACGGAGAAATCGTAGCAGTAGGGGATAAAGCCGCACGAAACGAACAGCACGAGCGCCAACGGGAAAAGGATTGTTTTCTTCATCCGGCATCTCCTGAGGTGGTGAGATGGGAAAATAGATTCCTGCGTAAGCGCCGGGAACGCAAAGTAACTCGGAAATACCGAAGACGCCCGTGGCGGGAACCCGCGCGTCCGGAGAATTGAAAATCCCTCCGGTCAGATGCGGGCCGGTTCATTACCTGATGCGAATGATTTTATCCGCTCTATGAAACCGTAGGGAGAGAAGGGCTTGGAGATGAAGTTGACCGGCGTTATGAGGTCTGCCAGCGAAGCGGGAACCGCTGCTCCGCTCATCCACATAATCTTGAGCCGGTCGTCGATTTTGGAGCACAGGTGTGCGAATGCCCGGTGTTCCATTCCCGGCAGGTAAATATCGGAGAGCACAAACCATGCCTTGCTCTTGTTCTCGGAAAGCCATTTGATGGTGGTATCCACGCTTGAGAACGTGACCACCTCGTACCCGTAGTGCTGCAACACCTCGCTGCAGAAAGCGCGCATTCCCGGTTCGTCATCGAGCACGGCAATGATCCCCTGGTGAGGCGGCTGCGCCGCCGGCGCCTGCGGCGAGGGGGCCAGCGGCAATTCTATGGTAAAGGTTGCGCCCTGCCCCGGACGCGAGTCCAGGGTGATTTTCCCCCGGTGTGTCTTGACAATACCGTACACAACCGACAAGCCCAGACCGGTGCCGCCGCGATCCTTCTTTGTGGTGAAGAACGGGTCAAAAATCTTTTCGATGAGATGCGGCGGGATGCCCGGGCCGTTGTCTTCCACTTCGATCAAGGCTTTCTCCCGCGTCGCCCGAGACGTACAAGGGCTCGTCCGGAACGCTGATGCCGACCTTCACGGAGCTCGATATTGCGCCGAGGACAAGCCTGCCGGCCTCGTTAACAACGGAGCAAAGATTGACATTGGCAAATTTAGACTCCCCGGTATCGCCCCTGCTGAACGACAGCAGTTTCCTGATGAGCTCGTCGGCGCGAACGGTCCCGTCGAGGATGACGCTCACCATCTTCCTGGTCTTCTCCTCGCCGGTCCTTACCCGTATCAACTCCGCAAATCCGCTGATGGACGCGAGGATGTTCCTGAAATCGTGCGCGAGCCCCCCGGCGAGCTGGCCCAAAAGTTCCATGCGCTGGGCCTTGATGATCTGTTCGTTGAGCCGCTGCGTTTCCGTAATATCAACACCTATGCCCGCGAGTCCGGCCAGGTTGCCGTCCTCGTCCTGCAGGGGATAGGTGCTCATGGTGACCGCCTTCCACTGCCCGTTCTTGGTGCGGAAGTGGACCTCCAGCAGGCCTGCCCCACTTTCGATCCGGTCGGTGTAGACTTTCCGGAGATCGATGCCGGAATCGGGCGCAAGAAGGTCCACAAAATCCATGGTCTTGAGTTCTTCCTCGGTAAACCCGGTGCTGTCGACCATGGCCCGGTTGGCATAGATGATCTTGCCGATGGTGTTGAGCCCGACAATGAGCGCGGGCGAGTTCTCGTAGAGCGACCGATAGCGGTTTTCGGCAAGGGAAAGCTGCTTTGCGGCGATCCGGCTCCGGGTGACGTCGCGAATGACAATGAGAAAGCCCGCTTTGCGCGTTCCTTGCGGCACGAACAGAACGGTCGCCTCTCCGATGATCTGCTTTCTTCCGTTTTGCTTAAAGGCGATTTCGATTATGTGGGGCTTCCGGTGGCCCTCGCCCGGTCCGCCGAATATCTCCCGGACATTGGGCCAGGACAGGCCCGGAATATCTTCCAGTTTCTTCCCGATCATGTCCGCATCCGGCTGGCCGGTCATTTTTGAGAAACCGGGATTGCAGAACGCGATCGAGCCGTTTGTTTCGCACCACAGCACGGCTTCGTCCATGTTCGCCATTACGTGTGAATAGAATTCCTGGAGCGATTTGAGTTCTTCGTGTTTCACATGAAGCTGCTGGTGGGCGGATTCCATGTGGGAAAGAATTTGTTTTTGAGACTTGAACCTGAAGAAAGCCCACGATTTTACGGTCTCAAGCGGGACGAACGAGGAATCCCACGTGAATTCATGCACGCATATCGGCGAATCCGAAAGTGCGGCGCAGGCGGTCTCGGTAAACCGGATATTCTTGTAGCCTTTGGCAATGAGGGTTCCCAGTGCACAGCCTTTGTTGTATGCGCACATAGGGAGCGAGTATCTATCCCGGGATTTGGGCCGTGTGATGAGCTGCGCCCTGCCTCTGCCAAGGACCTTAACCTGCAGCGAAAACGATTTCGCGATACTCGATTCGGTGAGCTGCTCGATCTTCCGGGCTATGAGGGACAACGGTGATATCTTGAGAAACAGCAGTTGAAAGTTGGTGAATTGCCCAAGAGTAATTTCGGTTCCGGCGCGCGTGAGCACGTCCATGTCGTTGCCGCAGGCGCGCACGTAGTTGTCAAGCATTTGGATCACAACGCGCGCATTCATCCATTCGAGGGGATCAAGGAGCCGTTGACGGTGCTGTTCGATACCCTTGAAGAGCGCTGCTTCCGGTACGCCGGACGAGACTGCATGTTTTGCAATGAGCGCGGTGGTATACGCCGAAATATCCCGGTCGCTATCGTCCATCGGAGAATCCGTTTCTACAGGGGGGCTATTTGTTAATTGTAAGATGTCCGTCGCTGAAAATCAATACCGGAGGGATAATTTAATGGAAAAGCGAGAATGCCCGATTGGCATCCTCGCTTGCAGGCAGAGTGTTTTTGAGGTTGATTGAAAAACCCCGCTGCGCCGTGATTACGACCGCATGCAACTCTACGGGAGTAACCGCGACAGCGAGCCTTTGGGGACCGCGCGATTACAACAGGATTTTCACTCCTGTGAGCAGCCTGTAATGCGCAAACTTCGGAATCTAGCCCGCTTGCCGGCTGCTGGCCTGCGGACAATCCTGTTGCACCAGGGTGTTCTTTCTGAAAATATCGTCGAGCATGGAAATCTCCCGATGGCCGATTTTGTTGTCCCGGATATTCTGAAAAAACAGGGCCACGTCGTTTCGGGAATGACCCCGGGCCGTCAGAAAGAGCGCCACCAGCTCACCCATGGGGATGAGGCAGGAGAATTCGACTTTCTGCAGTATTTCGTTGATGCACCCGAGAGCCTGCGAACTGTTCATGGTGGAATGTTCCCATGCAAGCCTGCTTCCCTTGAGCCCGAACTGGGACGCAATTTGTGAGATGAGCGTGTTGGGCGCGTAGTCGAAGAGCATGCAGTGGTAGGTATCCGGCCTGGCTGCATTGAGGACATTGATTGTGTTGGTTACGCTCTCCCGGGTTTCGCCGGGAAAGCCGACCACGACGTTGCAGTGGGTAAATATGCCCGCGGACGTCGCATTTGCAACCGCCTGCCGTATCATCTCCGGGGAATAGTCTTTTCGCATATTGTTAAGCACTTGCTGGTCGCCGGACTCCATGCCGATGTCCAGCGCCACGCATCCGGACTCATTCATCAACGTTAGCAATTCCTTCTTCTGCAGGTTGTTGACACGGGCAAACGAGGACCATCTGATTGTGCCCTGGTCGCCGAATTTCGCGATGAGCGCGCGGCAAACTTGCTCGCAGCGCGCTTCCGGAGCGGAAAAACACGAATCGGCGATGCGGAATGAGTTTACACCGTGAACGTCTATATTCGTCTCGATTTCCGCAAGGATTTGAGGTATGGTCTTAAACCTCACCGGCTTTCCCCAATAGCTTGTTTCGGAACAGAACGCGCACAAATAGGAACATCCCCGGGCGGTCTCAACGGGCAATACGCGAATCCTTTTGCTCCGGTCAACAAGGCTCCAATCCGGGGTCGGGATGGCGGCCGCCGGAATTTTTCCCCTGATTTTTTCCGCTTCGCTCCGTTTGTCGTTGCGATAAAGCACTCCGGGAATATGATACAGCCTGTCGCCGCAACCGTTGTTCACGCACTCCAAAAACTCCGCAACTGTTTCCTCGCCTTCGCCGAAGACGGTGAAATCGAGGTCCGGCACCTGCGAAAGGATGTAATCCGGGGAATACGACCAACTGAGCGGTCCGCCGAGGACCACAATGCAGTGCGGGTTGCCCTGCTTGGCGGCCTGAGCGATCCCTGCAACATCGTCCATGCCGAAGTTGGCGCCCGAAATGCCCACAACATCCGCTGTTGAAAAATTGATCTTATCAAGGTACCAATCTCCCACGCTTACAGGGTAACCAAGATTTGCAATAACGGTTGCGATAAGGGCGGCGCCGAGGGAAGGCATTGTAATGTGAAGGGAAGCGCGGGCATCCTCGTCCAGTTTGTACAGCGCCGGAGTAAGGAGAACGCCCAGGGTCTCCAACTCCTTCAAATGGACAGGCGGGATGCCGGTGACGACAAGGACCTGTTTCTTGCAGTTCTGTTTCATTGCTTCCCGTGATTATTCAAGTAAGGGGGTCTTTTCGGATCACGAATGTCTCAGAGACTACTCATGAACAAGGTCTGTTTGCGATACCGTCCGAACCGGCCACAGACCCGGCATGCAAAGCAGGCGTGTCACCCGGCGATACGCCGTTACTGCCGGTCCAAGCAAGAGGTTCTTCCAGCCGGCAGCGGCTCCCGTCCCTATTTCGCGGTATGGCCGGAGCCTCTTCCCGGCAAGATTTCTGCGACACCATGTCTGGAGAAAAAACCGTTTCTCGCTCAGCGCGGCGAAATTTCTATCGTGGTCGATCCAGTCTTTGGTAAGAAGCTTCCAGCTCTTGCCGGATTGGCCATATCGCAATTCAAGCTGTGCGTCTTTGAAAGTAAGTTTATTCGTGTACATGTTGCACAGGGCCATTTGGGACGGATCAAAGGAAATTACCGAGTGCTGAATACCGCCCTGCACCACGCACAGCCACACTGCCTTGAACAGCATGTTAAGAACGGCGAAATCTCCCTCGTGGTCGCCATTGCCCACGCACTTTCTGCACCTGTAGATTTCGGCCAGTTTGCCTTTCCCGGGGAAAAGAGCCGTGGCGCCTTGGGCGGCAAAGAGGCCGTTTGACGTTTGCGACTTCTCGACGGGCAGCATGACGGATGCGGATTTCTCCAGTACCTGAATGCACCCCTGAATTTCCCCGTCGCCCGTTCTTTCCACAATGAGGGTTCTGGCTGCGGGCCAATACTGCATGTCTATCGCTATTTCGGCCTCGGGGTCGGCAATTTCGGGGCGCGGATACATGAATGCAAGAATTCTGGCGAGTAAATCCTTGTCGGCGGTCAAGAGATCGATCTCGCGGAGCCTGCGATTTCCAACGCGGTAATTGATCGGGGTGCCGATCGTGGGCAAGGAGAACGAAGCCAAAAAGACGCTGAAAATGTTCCAGCAGGCTCGCGGAAGACGCTTGAGGATTTTCCTCACAATGGTTGCAGTTGTCATACGAATCTGCCTCCCGGACATTGATGTTTTCACCCATGCGCAGACAACGAAAGTACTCTTCCCAAACTACACCTTTGTTAACACCTTGTTCGGTTTAGGTTATCTCCTTTCTTGCCGGCGGCAACGCCGGCGGAGCCTGGTTTGCGCTCATCCGGTTCCGATGCCGCAAGCCCCATAACGCCCGGAAGCACAACCGTACGGGTGGACAGTCTGAACCTTTCTGACTGCGATTCCATGCAGGAGATTCGGATCTCTTGATCCGCAAGGGGGGTAATGATAATATAAGAAAAAGTCAATTGTCCCGCACGATATTTCTTTTGTTGCAATTATTGATTTTGGGGGGAATGGTGGGGCATTGGCCTGGTCCATCAAATTTAGGGGACCTCTAATAATTCGAAAACCGTTTCATATGATGTCGTTCCCGGTTTTCATGCATCACCTGAGAATTGCAATCACACCAAGACCTAAGCCACCTTTGCCCTGGGAGGTCCCTTATGCCGGTCGTTTCCAAATATCCCCTTCCCGGAATTTTGACGGGGATCTGCGACGCGAAGGCATATCACAAGTGGCTTGACTGCAAGGCCGATGCATTGCAGAAGCGCGACAAGCAGCTTGGGAGGGCGATTGCGTCGAAATTTTCCCAGGCCCTTTACAAAGAAAAAATCCATGCGGCTGTTCTTGCGAGCGACGGATCGGACCCGTACACGGGCGACGCATTGCGATGGGACCTGATGGGCAAATGGGACGAGAACAAGAAGCTGCCGGCAATCGGCCTCCTGCGATCGGCCGCCGCGAAAACAAAAAGGAAGCCGTACGGCGCGATGCGGGAGGAATTCTTTCTTCTGCCTGTTGCGGACCACATTGATCCGGAAAGCGACCTGCTTGAGTTCGAGATCTGTTCCTGGATCGTGAATGAGGGCAAGAGCCAGCAGACGCCCGAGGAGTATGTGGCGCTGTGCGAGAAAGTGGCGGAGAGGAAGAGTGGAAAATGAATTCTCTGCGGCAAATATCAATTTAACAACGGTCTAGAGCACGATCAAGGATGCTCGTGGCACACGTTTTTTGGATTCCGTCACACAGGGCACCCCATGCGGTTATTAGTTTTCTAGCATGAATAAAGTAAGGCTTACCTTACATCCCGGCGACCGCGGAACAACAAGAGAACTTCGTGAGTACGGCGACAAACTGGTTTGCGTGAGATACCGGTACGATGAAACGCTCATGAAACGCTTTAAAACCGTTGAACTGATTGTAGATGAAGCACCGTGGAAGCCCGAACCAGCCGACGATGATATTGTTCTCGTTTCGGTCAAGTGGAACGAAAAGACCGTCCAGGAGCAGGTAAAAAAGGCAGGCGGACGATGGGATAAGGAACGAAACATCTGGAAGCTTCGCTATGGAAAAGTGAAGGAAATGGGACTGACTTCAAGGATTACGGAAAAGCGATACTAAGGAAATGCATATACAGGTATATACATTGAAAGTATATAACCATAGATGCAAGGATATATTGGTAGATGCTTCTCTATGTTTGTAGATGAGGGACGAGAGGACACACAACGGGTAGTTGTAAGAAATAAACCGGAACGATTGAAATTATAGGCGGCGGCAAGACAAAAGATAATGAAGACAGCCCGTTCAAAGACAAAAGAAGGCGGCGCAGGAGGAAGACAAGAAATTAAGACGGGGGGGGGGCTTGAAGCAGAAAGAACCTCAAGGCAAGAAATGCAAAGGCTATTTTAAGAGAGAAACAATATGAATCTTGATTTTCTGAATAATTTAGATGGCACAGCCAGGCATAATCTCATTTTATTAAAATGTGATTCAAATACACTATATGAAACCATCGGACAGCTTACGAATGCAGGTGTAAATACGATAAATGTAGGTAAAGAGCTGTCTGCGAAGCTTTTGACGGTTGAAGCCAGCAAATACCTATCTATAGAAGCACAAGAATATCTTCATGTGTTGATAGAAAAACAGGCTGCGGCTATTGCGGTTGGCAAGATCAAAATTGTTGGCTTGTATAATTTAGGGATACTTCTGGAGCAGTCGCTTAGTCTTAATACTGAAAATCTGCTTAAGGAATTCTCAAAAAACGTTACCATTGTCGTTGTATGGGAACACGATTATTCCAATGGCCTCTTGCATTGGGGTGTTCAACAAGAAGAATATCACTTAAACCTGTCCGATATACACGTGGCAGAGGAGAAAGCAGAATATGAAGTATAAGGAACTTATCCATTTTGAGCCTATCACCTCTGTTATTCAGCTAGTAAATGCTGGCGACGTGACTGTCGCCAAAAATCTGGTAAAGACATTCGTGTTTTCTAAGACCATAAAAGATGTTGTGAAGGAAGTCATCATTAAAAATCTTTCCCCTAATCCTCCTGCCGAGACAAAAGGGGTGCAGATTGTAGGTAGCTATGGCACGGGTAAATCTCATTTAATGTCTGTTGTTTCTGCTATTGCTGAAAATGCGGAATTGCTTAAAAACTTAGAATCTGATGATGTAAAAGAGATTCTGAAACCAATTGCGGGTCAATATAAGGTTCTGAGGTTTGTAATTGGTAATACTCAGCCACTGAAAGATGTTGTCTTTGACCAAATTGAAAAATATACCAGCAAACAAAAGGTTGATTTTTCATTTGATGAGAAATCATTAGACAGTTGGTCGGATCAAATAAAAAATATGATGGCTGCTTTTGAAGATAAGTTCCCAAAGCACCATTTTCTGATTGTTGTTGACGAATTATTGGAATACCTTAAGGGTCGTAAACCCACAGAGTTGAACAACGACCTCATGCTTCTGCGGCAATTAGGAGAAGCCTGCGATAATTCCCGGTTCAAATTCATGTTTGGCGTTCAGGAACTTCTCTACAGAGCGCCCGAATTTCAGTTTCAAGCGGAAATGCTCAACAAAATCGAAGACCGCTATTCCGATTTGATTATTACCAAAGAAGATGTATCCTTTGTTGTCAAGGAACGTCTTCTCAAGAAAGATATTCACCAGAAGGAAAAGATACGTGAGCATCTGCTGAAATTCGCGCACATGTTTGAAGGCATAAACACAAATCTGAATGAATTTGTCGATCTGTTTCCAGTACATCCAAATTACATCAGCTACTTTGAGCGCATCAAACACGGCAAAAGTCAGCGCGAAATCTTAAAGGTTTTGAGTGGCAAATTTGAAGACCTGCTTGGGCAGGAAGTGCCTGAAAACAACCCTGGCTTGATAACATACGATACTTACTGGCCAGACCTTTCACAAAATCCGGCCATGTTGACATTCCCGGATATCCGTGCCGTGAAAGATAAGGTAGAAATTATTAATGACCGCATAAAAAGCCATTTTACCAGCGCTAGGGCTAACAGGAAGGAATTAGCGTCCAAAATCGCTAATGCTCTTGCCATTCGAGTATTATGCGACGACCTCGATAAGCATAATGGAGCCAATGCGCAGAGTCTGAAAGAAGATCTTTGCACTACCATAACAAGCGCCGATAACCCGGAACTATTGCAAGCCGCCATCGATAGCACAGCCAAACAATTGGTAACAGCGACATCAGGTCAATATGTCGATCAGGATTCCATAAGCGCCGATTATTATATCCGCACAGAAGGCGGTATCAATATTCCGCAGCTTATACGTGATTATGCCGAAGATGTCATCAAGCGTGACCCCGACCAGGCAGACCAATACTACTATGACTTTTTGCAGTATGTCCTCAGTATGCAGCAGAATACATACCGTACCGGATTCAAGATATGGCAGCACAGCTTGGAATGGACTGATAAGAAGAGTTTCCGATTGGGCTACATATTCTTTGGTAATCCAAACGAGCGGAGCACAACCGAGCCGATTCAGCAATATTACATTTTCTTCTGTCCAATCTTCAACAGTATTAACAGAAATGACGAGGCTGATGAAGTCTACTTCGAAATGAACGGCTTAAGTAAAGAGTTTAAGGACACCATTTGTCTTTACGGAGCAGCAAAAGCAAAAGAAGTGTCGGCACCATCCAACCAGAAGCAACTATTCCGAAGCCAGATAGATGAGCATTTACGTAAAGCAATAGCCATTTTCGATAAGGAATACACCGACAAAACACAGGTGATTTACAACGGCAAAGAAAAAGCATTAAAGTCCTATCCCCTTTTAGGCGAAGGCTCAACAAAAGACATGATATTTGCCGATGTGGCAAGCCGTGTTCTTAATAAGCATTTTAATGATAAATTTCCCCACTATCCGGCTTTCAAGGATTTATTGCAGCCGTTGTCTAAAGAGAACTTCGATGGCCGCATTAAGAGTGCCCTGAAAAAAATCACTGCTTCAGGCCAACCTAACAGAGATGGTGAAGCAATTCTAAGCGGCCTCGGGTTATGGAGCGGCCAAAGTATTGACACTCAAAACAGTAAATATGCTGATAGCATCAGAAAAACCATGAAAGAGCGTGGCCAGGGGTCAGTTCTTAACAGGACTGATATTATCTATGCCCATTGTGCGTCACAAAATCTCTGGTATTCTGTCGATTTTAACATTGACCACCAGTTGGAATTTCTTGTTCTTTGTGCTCTTGCCTATAAAGGCGATATTGAAATCTGCTGGTCTGGGTCAAAAGCGTTATCTGCTACCAATATCGAAACATTGCTCAATCTCAGCGAAGAAGATTTCTTTACCTTCCAGCACATTAAAGAACCGCAAGGGATACCGGTAAAAAACCTGAAAGCTCTGTTTACAAGTCTTGGCTTACCCGATCTCACATCTGAACTTGAAAAGCCAGAGACTATTACCAGAATCATAACTGAGGCAAAAACCCGTGTTGAAATTGTTGTCAGAACAAAATCGGTAGTCGCTCAAGGTTTGCGTTGCCGGAATGTGGCATTACTCACCGACGATCAAGCCCAAAAGATAAAAACCGAACTCGACACATTAAGCACGTTGCTCGACAGCATTCAATCTTACAATACCTACGGCAAACTTAAAGCATTCAAATACACAGAAGATGAGCTAAAGAATGCTTTCAATGCCTGGCCGCATTGCGAAGCAATCAAGAAGCTCCGTGACCGGGCAGATAAATTTGAAAAGCTGGTCGGTTACCTCTATACTGCGCAATCGTATGTGGTAGAGGTCGAAAAGCCGCTTTACGATGATATCGTAAACGCTATAAACAATTTGGGCACTGTTATGTCTGTGGGCAAAGACACCGAAACTAAAAAGTATGAAGCATTGCTCAATTCATTAGTTGACAGGTACGCCGACTACTACCTTTCTCATTATACAAAATGCCGTCTTTCGGCTTCTGATGCGCGCGTAAAAGACCGCCTGATGGGCAGCGAAAACAAAAGGATTTGTGACATTGTAAAGGATTCTGAATTTATTACAGCAACAGAGTACCAGAACTGGATTAACAGCATAACCTCTTTGCGTGAAGCAGATGTCAACCTTACAAAAGCCCGCGTGAAGGAAGAACCGTATCACGATTTTAATCCTCGCGAGTATTACGGTAAGCCAAACTTTAAAATACAGGAACTCGAAGAACAGCTTACTGAGATTTTAGACAAATGGATTAACGCCATGCGCTCTGTTTTTAAAGACCCGAGCGTACAGGACAACATGGATCTCCTTAAGCCTGCCGACAAGAAGATTGTTGAAGACTTCAGGAACAATAAGGTTGAATTAACTGCTGACAATGCAACCAAGCTGCGGAATCTTATCAGCCAATTGGCACAAGGCATCGACAAAGTTGAGATTACCTTGGAAGATTTTCGGAAGCAACTCAACAAACCGCTCAGCCCGCAGGAAGCGATTGATACACTTACAGAATATATCAATAACCTTTGCGTTGGTAAAGAACGTGCGAAAGTTAGAATCGTTATTAAATAAGGGGAAATAGATGTCCAAAAATGAAGAGATAAAATGTTTGGGAAAATCTTTCGCCAGCGAAGACGAACGCCGGGACTATTTCCGCAAAGAACTGCGAAAGAAACTACCGGAGCTGAAAAAGGTTGAAGGGTTTCCTATTGGGGAAGATGAGGATATTTTAAATTTGAGCGATCCGCCCTATTACACAGCTTGCCCGAATCCTTGGTTGAATGAGTTTATTGAGGAGTGGGAGGAGGAGAAGGATGGGGTGCCGGGGAGGAAGAAAGGGTTTAAGGTTGATGAACCTTATGCCGGTGACGTAAGTGAAGGTAAGTATGATCCGATATACCTATACCACCCCTATCCAACAAAAGTACCACACAAAGCTATAATGCGGTACATAATGCATTATACGCAACCAGGTGACATTGTTTTTGACGGGTTTTCAGGAACCGGAATGACCGGGGTTGCAGCACAGCAGTGTTACAACCCAGACGGTGAAAACAAACTGAAAATTGAGAATGATTTCCGTAAATTGGGCTTTTCTCCACCTAATTGGGGTAAACGCAGAGCTATTTGCGGTGATCTCAGTCCGCTTGCCAGCTTCATTTCATTCAATTACAACACGCCTGGCACAACAGATTTATTTGTAGAGGAAGCAAAAGGCATAATCGAAAAGGTTGAAAATAATTGCGGTTGGATGTTCGAAACACACCATACAAATGGGAAACCTGGGCGCATAAACTACACAACTTGGAGTGATGTTTTTTCATGTCCAGATTGCAATGGCGAAATCATTTTTTGGGAAGCCGCGGTTGACAAAGCTGCCGGCAAAGTCAAAGAAACATTCAAATGCCCGCATTGCAAATCCAGCAAATCCAAGAGTGATCTAGATAAAGCATTCGAGACTATTTATGACGAAACTCTCAAGCAATCGATAAAACGCGCAAAAACAGTTCCGGTCCTTATAAATTATTCTTTTGCGGGTAAACGGTTCGAGAAAAAACCAGATGCTAATGATCTTGCCTTAATAACAAAGATCAGTGAAACAAAGATACCGTACTGGTTTCCGCATGATCGAATGCCTGATGGCGATGAATCTAGGAGGAACGATAATATTGGAGTTACACATGTTCACCATTTCTATTCTATTCGCAATCTACATACGCTCGCAAAACTAAAGGAACTATGCCTTAACACAAAGTACAATATACTGATTACAAAAGTTGCTTTTCAGATTACAAAACTCTATCGATTGACATATCAAAACGGGGTATGGGGTGCTGGTGGTGGGCCACTCTCAGGCACATTATACGTACCATCCTTGATTAAAGAACTCAACGTGCTTAATCAATTGTCCGATGCGATCGAAAGCAAAAAGAGGATTCGAATATCTGCTTTGCAAGGTTCAAACCTGACAACCGTTTCTTCGAATACTCTAATAAAGCAACTATTGGACAACACGATTGATTACATATTTACAGACCCGCCTTTTGGTGCAAACCTAATGTACTCTGAATTGAATTATCTTGCGGAATCTTGGTTGAAAGTGCGCACGAACAACATACCGGAGGCGATAGAAAACAAGACACAAAACAAATCACATTTGGTTTATCAGGAGTTGATGACAGCATGTTTTAGTGAAAATTTTCGTATCCTTAAACCTGGCAAATGGATGACTGTTGAATTTAGCAACACAAGCGCAGCAGTATGGAATGGTATTCAAACTGCACTGCAACGAGCAGGTTTTATAATTGCCAATGTCGCGGCTTTGGATAAACAGAAGATTACTTTTAAGGCAGTTACAACACCAACAGCGGTAAAACAAGATCTCGTAATTAGTTGCTACAAACCTAATTTAGACTTTCAGAATAAGTGGCAGCACCAGCCGATTGAAATGAGCATTTGGGATTTTATTCAAGAGCACTTAAAGCATTTGCCCATTATCGCCCACCAAGAACAAGCTAACAGTGCAATTATTGAGCGTGCACCCAAGATATTGTATGATCGTCTGATTTCGTTCTATTTAATGCGGGGTATGTCAATCCCGTTGGATGCTACTGATTTTCAGATTGGACTAAAACAGAAATTTGTTGAGAGAGACGGAATGTACTTTACGCACGAGCAGGTTGTTCTTTATGACGAACAAAAGGCTAAACAAGGTAAAGTTGGCCAACTGTCTTTAATTTTTGATACTATTTACTCCGAAACAGACGCTGTTTTATGGCTGAAAGACCGGTTAGGCAAAGAAGCGCAAACCTACCAAGATATCATGACTGATTTTCGCAAGGCAAATGTTGCAACCCGCAAAGGTGAACGTGAGATTGAGCTAAAAACTGTATTGGAGGAAAACTTCATACAAGATGCAGGGGCTCTGTGGCGCCTACCCAATATGAACGAAGCCAAAGATCGTGAACGCTTGCGAATTAAAGGCCTACTAAAAGAATTTGACCGCTATGTTACCGAAATTACCAATCCCAAAACAAAGAAACTCAAAGAAGTTAGAGTAGAAGCCCTCCGCGCCGGCTTCCGCTCCTGTTTCGACAAAAAAGACTTCCAAACCATTGTCACCTTGGGCGATAAAATCCCTCAGAATCTATTGCTTGAGGATGAACAGTTGCTGATGTTTTATGATATTGCAAAGGATAGGATTTAAACATGAAAGCAACTGCCTTAAACCTCGCAGCAACTTTTAATGATGCTGAAGTCGATTTCTATACAATCCCGCAATACCAGCGTCCTTATACCTGGGACACTGAGCATTACGAAACATTATGGGAAGATTTGAATGATGCCTATTGTGAATACCAAATAGCAAAAACTAACGGCGCTCAGCCCGAATACTATTTCCTTGGGCCCGTTGTTTTTGTTAAGAATAAAGAGCATAAATCATACGATATTATTGACGGGCAACAGCGCACAACGACTTTCCATATCTTGCTCTGGTATTTATACCGCACGCTATCGGATGAAACCGAAAAAGCTCGCCTTTTGAATATCCTTACGTTTTTGGGTAAAGCGCCTAAGCTTAAGGTATCTGCCAAGGATGCAGCTACTTTCCTCAAAATCCGTGAATCAAATGATGAAATAATCGGCACATCAAAAATGGCAATATGCGCTAACTATTTCAGGGGTAAACTAAGCGGATTTTCTAATGCAGATGTGTTTTCTGAATTCTTGCGGGAATACATTCAATTCATCGTAATTGTTGCAGACGATTATAATAGAGCATGGGATTTATTTATCGGGATTAACGGCAAAGGGGAACCTCTAAACCCAACTGATTTAGTAAAGGCATTTGTTTGTGGTCGCTCTGATGTTGGCGATACGGTTGGCACAATATGGGAAGAGAAGATACTACCGCTTAAAGACGCTTCAACTGCGTACCTGCTATTCCTCGCGCGGTTCCGTGGAAGGAAATTTGTTACCGAAAACGCGCTGTTCAAAGAGATTACGAAACAATTCCCCGCAACAATGCGGACAGTCGATATTTCAGAATACAGCGAGCTTTTTTATAGGTTCTGGTTGAAAAACATTGATGAAATACCAGCAGATTTCCAAGGTGGCTTGAACTTCCCATTAGAAGCAAACAAAGCACTTCGTGTACTTAGAGATTTGGGAAGAAGAGATTTCACCACCATTCTCTTCCAATATGCAGAAGCATTCGGACAAAAAAGTGTATTTGAGCCTGATCTTCTTCAACTATTTGCCTCCTACCAGATACGAATGGCTGTTGCACGGAAGAGATCACGAGAGCGCAAATTTGTAACCGAATTTAAGGATTACCAGTTTATTTCAGAAGCCGTTCCCGGTGATACTCGCAGCCCGGCAGAGAAACAAGCCGCCGATAAGGCTGCTGCCTTGGACAAAATCCGTTCGTTTATGAAAGCGGATGCGCCCGATGATACTACATTCGAACAACTCATCAAACTTGCCGACTATGGAAATTATCCAGCGAGAATAGTTTTAAGACACCACGAAGAAGGCGAACGTGGTAATAAAATCATCACAGAATATCAGTTAGAGCATTTAATGCCACAAACCGCAACCGACTATTGGTATACAGCAGCCGGTACTACAGATAAAGATGTTTATGCGAAGATAGTCAATAATATCGGGAACCTTTTTGTAATTGACCCAAAAACAAACAATGAGGTTAAGAACAAGGAATTCTCAGTAAAGAATGCTTTTTATCAAAAGCACTTGAAAGACTGGTCTATTGCCAGAATTTCTGCTAGTAAATCGGCTTGGACTCCTACAGACATTGCCACACGGGTGCAAGAAATTGCAGCTTGGGCAGTAAAATATTGGAGTATGGCTTGAAATACCAAGGCCAGGAAGTCGAGATCCTCTCCAAACGCACCATCTTCGGCAAAACTGTAGCCGAAGTACGCATTTTAGCAACTGGCCAAATTGCGGATGTACCATTCGCTGATCTTGAAGAAGCCTCTCAAACCATTTCTACCCATGAAATTGCCTTCAAGGCAATTGCCGCCAAGATTCGCAACGAAGTATTCATGCAGAACATGCTGGCACCTATTGAGAGCAACATTCTTCCCCTGCCGCACCAGATTCTTGCCTTGGAAAAAATCATGGCAGGCCAGTTTATCCGGTTTCTAATTGCCGATGAAGTAGGGATGGGAAAAACAATTGAAACTGGGCTTGTTCTTAAGGAGCTTAAGCTTCGGGGCATTGTAAAGCGGGCTCTGGTTATCGTTTCCAAGACTGCGATGCTGCAATGGAAACAGGAAATGAAACAGCATTTTAATGAAACATTTCATATCTACGATACCGATTATATCAATACTCTCACACGGACATTTTCCCGTTTGGAAGCAGACAACGATATCAACATCTGGGCGCAGCACAATCAGCTTATTGTTTCGATGGATGCGCTGAAGCCTATTGAAAACCGTCAAGGATGGAACAAGCAAAAAGTCGAAGAATACAACCGGTACCGTATTCAAAGCGTACTGGAAGCTGATTTTGATTTGTTGGTCATAGATGAATGTCATAAGGTGGGGGGCAGCACCCAATTAGTCGGTCGCTATCAAATGGCTGATATCCTTTGCAATGCCATCCCGAATGTCTTGTTGCTTTCCGCAACACCACATCGTGGTAAAAGTGACCATTTCCGCAGAGTACTCCAGTTGCTGGATGCAGATGCATTCTCTGGCGAAGGCATGCCTAAAATTCAGGAGCTTGAACCGTATGTGGTTCGTACCGAAAAACGGCAAGCAATTGATTATAATGGCAAGCAATTGTTCAACAAGCGCAAAACCCAAAAGATTGAAGTTTCTTACGATGCTGCTAAACACAGCAAGCAGCAAAAACTTTATGAATCGGTTACCGAATATGTTGTGAATGGTTTCAATCTGGCACAGCAGACAAAGAACACCTCATACGGTTTTGTCATGTTGTTGTTTCAGCGGATGATAAGCAGTTCGACCCAGGCAATTTTAGATGCTATGCAGCGCCGGGCTGAAAGGCTTTCAACTGAACGCAAGGATGTTACAAAAGAAAATGTTATTCAGAACATTGAAGAATATGGCTTTGATGGTCAATATGAACTTGATTTTGAACAAAAGATATTCTCGTTTGTATCGGAGACGCAGGCAAATTATGATACAGAATTAAGTATCCTGCAAGGACTGATAAAGAACGCAAAAGATTGCTTAAGCACAGAGACAGATGCAAAAGTTGAATATCTATTAGACAAATTAACGGCCATCAAGGCAGAAGAAGATAATCCTGATGTTAAGGTGCTTCTATTTACTGAATTTACAAGCACACAGTTTATGCTTAAGAAAGTATTGGAAGAACGCGGCGGTTATATCTGTGAAGCTATAAATGGCTCTATGGATTTTGATCAACGAATGAATGCTCTTAGAAACTTCAAAGAAAATGCACAAATACTTATCGCGACCGATGCTGCCGGTGAATCCCTGAATATGCAGTTTGCCTATATTGTCATCAACTATGATATGCCATGGAACCCAATGGTTGTTGAGCAGCGCATTGGCCGTGTTGACAGAATTGGCCAGGCGCATATTGTGCAAGCGTTTAACATTCTTCTTGATAATTCGATTGACAAAAGAGTTTATGAGGTTATTGAAACCAAGCTTAATCAAATAATGGCTGAGTTAGGTATTGATAAGACTTCTGATGTGCTCGATAGCACATTGGAGCGCGACGGAATCAGTAAATTGTACCTAACATCATTATTGAATCCAGCCAGATTTGAGCAGGAAAGCAAAAGTTGGCTTGAGGATATAAAGCAAAAGCTGAAGGATTACCATAGCACAGAAGGATCCCTTCCTTCCATGGTTTCATCCGATATAAAGGCCAGTAAAGTAGATGCTCTTAAGCACAGTCCAATTCCAAAGTGGCTTGAAAGCCTGACAAAAACTTACTTGCAGACAAAAAACCTGCCCTGCCAATCAACATTGTACGGCTTGAAATTCAAGCTCCCCGGTTTTAAGGAAAGTATTTACACTTTCAACATCAAAGAAAGCGTAAATAATCCTATCCCCGAACCATTGTCTTTGCAGCATGAAATAGTTCAAAAGATGCTATCTGATGCTATTCCTTTTACTAATTCACAAATCATCCCAATTGTAAGGCTTAAGAACGGTAAAACAGCCACCGGTATTTGGTCGATCTGGCATTTGGATGTAAAAAGCCAATTCGAAGCGCACCATGTTATTCAGCCCGTTTTTATCTCCGATGACGGTGATTCCTTTCCTGCTTTCGCTCAAGATATATGGACAAAGCTTGTACAGGAAGAAGACATTTTTGAAAGCGCAGGAACGTTGCCAATAGCGGAATCTAAGGATTGTCTCGCAGCCCTCTCTACAAAAGTTGAAGGCATTCTATTCACTAAATATTCTGAGATTGAAGCCAAAATCAACACAAATACCAGCAGAATTAGACAGAACAAGGAAAAAGCTTTTGTTTTTCGTGAAAAGCAAATGCAAAAGATCGGCATCGAGAATATTCGTCAATCTCGTCTAAATCGTTTATTCAAAGAAAAAGAGCTCTGGGAAACAAACTTTGACGTTTCCAAACAGGCTGTACCAAACTTAATACCACTCGTGATTGTGAAGATTATTAATGGCTAACTGGATTGATAAATACCAAAAGCTAATCGCTTCAAGCCATAAGAAGCATATCATCGTTGCTGATATTGACCGTCTATTTGAATATGCCGAATTGCAGCAGGCCGTTACTGACAATGATTTCACAATTATCAACGCTGTGACCCCACTTGATGTTCGTATTCGTTTTGAATTGGATGTCAGGAATAGCAGCAAGTCGTTTATCATAGTAACAAGTGGCTCTTATCTTCCACCACCTGATATGGGCATAGCAGTACATTTTCAGTCTATTGGCCTCAAGGATATTTTCCCATTTCTTGATTCAAAAGCAATCCAGGGGCTAAGTTTCAATGCGCTTTGCCTTCTGAGTAATATTAAACCATACGAAGAACTAAGCCATGAGAAAACACTAAAGTTTCTTTTGGAAAATCTATACAATGTAGATTTCGACACCCTGACAGGCGTTAAACAGAAAGAAAGAATCCTGCATGCTCTCATCACTGTATTACTGGAGAAGAATGCAATCAATCCGCCATTATCTTCTTTCTTGAAAAGACTTGCCAAACCATATTTCCCTACATTATTTGCCGCAGATTTCAACAAAGATATTCTTATACAGTATTTGTATGAACAGTGGTCTGCATACATAAACACTGGTTCTTGCGAAGTTGACTTTGAAGATACTGTTCTCAATAAGAGCCTCGGTTTTCTGTTCGTTTTTGACTATATCAAAAAGATAAGAGTAACCGCTGAACGATTTCGTACTATTCCTAGACCCTTAACTGTCGGCGTATACATAGACGAGAATGAGAGTAATGATGCTGACCTTTCCGCGCTACTCTCTTATCTGGAGCAGCAACAAAACACCGTCGAAGATTTATATAGCCAATGGTTCGATATCGTTAAAATATTGGCCAAAGCCAAAATCAAAGAACTTGCTACGGCAGACCAAAGCCTAAAGGAAAGATCACAAAAGGTTACTACCGCGCTTAATCAGCGATTCCAGCGATTTATTGACAACGTATATGCCAGTCTATTTTCTCTCAGTGGTGTTAGGGCGCCGGTTGTCATTAGCCGTATGCTGGAGTATATCAAAGCCCAACCTGATAAACGCAAGGCGTTATTGGTACTCGACGGTATGAATTATTGGCAATGGCGAATAATTGAAAACAATTTGCGCGATGCAGGCCTTGGGATTTTAACAAAAACAAGCATGGCATATATCCCAACAATCACCGCATGGTCGCGACAAGCTTTGTTTAGTGGTTGCAAGCCTAACCTTGACGAAACCAACGTCA
Source organism: Fibrobacterota bacterium (assembly GCA_003165595.1). Classification (GTDB taxonomy): domain Bacteria; phylum Fibrobacterota; class Chitinivibrionia; order Chitinivibrionales; family FEN-1185; genus FEN-1185. The sequence continues at coordinate 62,284 of PLWQ01000003.1, forward strand.
AAGAAGCACGATATTTTGCGGCATATTGGGGCAAGTTCGGTTACGGTAGTCACCAAATTGATTTCCTCAACTACAGTCATAATAAACCTTTGGCAGTAAATTCGATATCTGAAGACATTTCTATCCTCGGGATCGTCTGCAATGACCTCGACGATATTTTGCATGGTGCTGTTTTAGGCGATCAACAACTGCTGACTGCGACGCAACAATGGCTTCAAACAAGCAAGATTATTGAATATGTTCTTGGCCTCCGTGATAAAGGGTTCAAAGTATTTATTACAACCGACCATGGCAATGTGGAAGCAATTGGAATAAAGAACCTCAAACAGAAAGAAAAGGTAGGCTCGCTCTCAAGAGGCAGCAGATTTATTCAATTTAGCAACGAAACCATGCTCAATAATTTCAAAGAACAAAACCCGGATATATCAATAGGTATTCGAGACAATTCGGTTTTTCTAAAGCAAGAAGATGCTTTTGCAGAACAGGATGTCAAAATTGTTACCCATGGCGGTTCACATCTGTGGGAAGTACTGATTCCCTTTGGAGAAATCCAATGACCGCTACCGGCAAATATATCGGAATCAATCAGCGAATACCATTTGATGTTCTTGATGCAGCTTTGTACCGCTTATTGCGAGATAAGAATATGGACAAGAATTCTATTTTATCTCATTTGAAAGAATTTACTAAGGGCGAGAACAGGGCTAACAAAGCAGCGCAATATGCCGTTCAAATATTATCGCGCCAGGAAAACTGCATTAACGAACTAAACAAAACAATTACAGCACCAGCCTACTTGAAACTACCCATTACAGACCGGAAAGCAATTGTCTTGGCTCTTGCCGCTTTAACATATCCAATAATTTATGACCTACTAATCGCATTAGCCACAGGTTTCAAAGTTCAGTCACAAATCAATCGGCAATTTATCAATTTAAAAATGGCTTCGATATATGGCAGCAATAGGACGTTAGACATTGCCTTGGACGCTTTAATGCCTATGATAATTGAACTGAATACAATAGAACGCGTTAAAATCAGCCTTTATGCTTTAACTCAAAAAAGCATTATTAGCTATCCCGCAATAATTGAACTTTTGATTTACACAGATATAAAACTATCTGGTTCAAAATCAATTTTGGTTGATGATCTCCAATACCGGCCATGGTATATGTTTTTTGAAGTGACACTTAACAAAAAGAATTCTTACACTTTATTCAAGTATGATGAAAGCAGGATTGGACAGGGGTATCTAACAATCAACGGCATTGAGAACAAATCATAGAATTGCAAGCAATAAGAAAGGAATGAAGAAAGCCCCCCCCCAAGAAAAAGGCAAGAGACAAAAGGCAATTAAAGACATGCGCCGCCGGACAGAAGAGAACGGGCTGAAAGACAAAGAAGAAAAGACGAAGAGCCGCCGCAGAAAGACATTACACTATGGTAGCGTTCCGGTTTACATCTTACAACAAACGCATGGCGGTTGCGGGCTCAAAGCAGCCCTCCACCCAAATGCCCGCTTGGACTAGGGGTAGCGCTTACGTGTCCGTTCCGTAAAGCTCCGTGTCCACTCCCTTCGGTCGGGCACTCCGCTTTACTGCACGGCACTTCAGCGATATTATAGGCGGGCACTTCGCCATGTGTCAACGTTGTGCAAAATAAACCAGGTAAGAATGAATTATAGGCGCGCGCGAAGAATAAAGACATAAAAATTATTTCGGACGGCGGCGCAGGACAAAGCCAAAGAAATTCAGGGGGGTGCCAGAATGAAGAAAGAATTTAAAGCCCTTAAACCCAAAGGCTATTTTAATAAAAGCCGTGCCCCAAAATAAGCCCGGTCCTCCTAACCGGGCGAAGAAAACAAGAAATTCCTTAAGGAGATTTTATGCCTGAAATGTGGATGGTAAGAGCTGGTGGTGGGGCGTTTTTAATCGAAGAATTTCTGAAAAATGGTTATGTTGCAATAGGCTGGATAGAAATGGACAACCTAACAAGAATTAAGGATAAAAGTGACATTGAAAAATTATACGATAAAAGTTACCCCGACGGTAAACCTGGCCATAAGCGCTCAAATCACGGGCATTTGAATTTATAAAGGATAAGATTCAGAAGCTTGATTGGGACGAAGTTCAGGAACTCCTTGCTGGTATTTTGCAGGGAATGGGTTACAAAGCGCGCGTTTCGCCCCCAGGGCCGGACAGGGGCGCCGATGTTATTGCATCGCCCGATGGCTTAGGTTTGGAACAACCCCGTATACGCGCAGAAGTAAAGCACAGGTCGGGAACTATTGGCGCATCCGAGTTGAGAAGCTTCATTGGCGGCCTGCGGGCAAGCGACCGCGGACTCTATGTCTCAACGGGCGGATTTACTCGCGAAGCACGATATGAAGCGGAACGCTCCACTGTTCCTGTAACCTTAATTGACATTGATGAACTTGCGGTCTTGCTCATTGATAATTATGACCGTCTGGATTCGAATTCCCGTTCAATGATTCCATTGGTCAAAATTTATTGGCCTTCGGAGTAACACAATTTTAATAGCGCAAACAATCTTTTCCTATATATTTCAACCACGAATGACAGGAGCCCTTGATGATAGCTCAGGCACATAGGCAAATGGGAACTTTTATTTGGAAGAGGAACAAATGAGCCTGACCAAAATTCCTTCCAAAGATTCCTTTGGCACCCTTGTTAAAAATATTCGAAGTATTATCCTCACTGCCCGCCAAACAGCAGTACGACAAATTGATTTTCTGCAGGTTGTTACTAGTTTTGAAATCGGCAGGCAGATTGTAGAATATGAACAGCAGGGTGCAGACCGAGCGAAGTATGGCGCAAAGGTGCTTTTCAACCTTTCGGTAAAATTGTCAGGTGAATTCGGAAACGGTTTCTCTTCCACGAACTTAAAACTGATGCGGCAATTTTTTCTCCAGTATAGAACCCGCATTGGTCAGACGCTGTCTGACCAATTACTTCCCGGAACAAAAGGCCAGACACTGCCTGACCAATCCCGAAAAACCCAACCGGCACGAGCACGGATTAACCTTAGCTGGTCCCATTATGTCTTCCTGTTGGGCATAAAGGATTCCGAGGAAAGGAATTTCTACGAGATAGAAGCAACTCAAGAGAATTGGTCATTGCGAGAATTGAAGCGCCAGTTTAATTCCGGGCTATATGAGCGTCTGGCTTTGAGCCGCAATAAAACCGGCATACGGAAACTTGCGCTGGAAGGCCAAAAAGTCGAAAAACCCGAAGATCTGATTAAAAACCCCTACATCCTCGAATTCCTGGGACTCGACGAAAAATCGGAATATTCGGAATCCGATCTTGAAAGCGCAATTATTGATAAAATAGAGCATTTTCTTCTTGAACTCGGCAAAGGATTTTTGTTTGAAGCACGACAAAAGCGATTCACCTTTGACGACGATCATTTCTTCGTTGACCTTGTTTTCTATAACCGCCAGCTCCGCTGTTATGTGCTCATTGACCTAAAAATCGGCAAGCTCACACATCAAGACCTTGGGCAAATGCAAATGTACGTGAATTACTTTGACCGATTTGTAAAGCGACAAGATGAAAACCCTACCGTCGGTATTATTCTCTGCCGAAAGAAGCATGACGCATTGGTTGAAATAACTCTGCCTAAAAAAGCAAATATCCATGCGGCTGAATACCAGCTTTACCTTCCGACTAAAGAGGTGCTCAAGAGAAAACTGCTTGATTGGACGAAGGATGAAGATGTTGGGGTGCGCAGGCAGTAGAAGGCGTGGCAAGACGATAGAAGAAAGATGCTCCCCCTTACAAATCAATCACAAACATGCGCCGCCAGAAAAAGAAACCGGGCTGAAGGGCAAATAAGAAAAGTCGAAGAGCCGCCGCAGAAAGAAATTACACTATGGTAGGTTTAAATTTACAGCCTGCAACAAACAAAGCAAGCATCGGGCGGAAAGCCGCCCTCGGCCTCCGGCACATAGCCGGTTTGATGCCTCCCTCACCGTCTTCGCTTCGCTCGCGGTGTGACGTCGGCAATCCTGCTACGTCTTGCGTTTGGCAACGTTGCAGCAATGAATTTCAGATCAATTTTTCACCGTATTGTACTGCAAGACGGTTTCCTCTGTTGCTCATTGATCACTCGGTTGCAGTGCGGTCTCCACACATGGGACGTTGAAACCCAATAAGCCCGCATGATGAAATTATGAGCACCTCTATAAATTGAAAAACCCCGGAGCAAGCTCCGAGGAATGCGCTCGCTGTGGGATTCAGTTATCGCTGCTTTGCGTGTCATTCCCGCGAAAGCGGGACCGCGACTTCCACTGCCTTTATTGCTGATGGAGCAGCGGCTCCTGCCAATCCATTTTCCCTATAGAGAACAAATGGATCTCCGATCAGGTCGGGGATGACAAGACTCTTTATCGAACAAATAGAGGTGCTCTTTCGATCTTCAGCTTGCTATTACGCACCCAACGCGATTTGCAATCAATCCCGTACCATAATGTCCTGCATCTTGACATCCGGATGGTGATAGCGGGTGCGCCCCGCTGTTTTTTTCCCATACTGGATGGCTGCCTGGGGACACCATCAATACATAAACCCGAACAGCCACAGCGGGATCTTGTTTCCCGCTCCCGTCTCAATATCGTCGGACGCGACAAATGAATTCCCGATGTTTCTGATCTGCGAAAAACCCTTGTCCTTGCCGCCGACCTCGAATACGAAAATGCGGTCCACCAGGAAATCACCGTGCTCGGGCACCGATACGCTGTGGCCCGCATTTATCATGGCGTCGGCCAGAAACGTCTCACGGATTGTTCCCCGGGACACAACACCCGATTGCTGCAGCGCGTACATGTAATTCGGATTATCCAAGTAGATCTTCTCGGGTTTTTCGAGCTGCCTGTATTGGCTCTTGCCCTTTGCGATGCAATGAATGAGGCCGCCGTCTTCAAAGTACTTCAGATAGGTCTTGAGAGTCCTTTCGTCGCCGACATCAAGCATTCTCTTCACCTTTTGCAAATCCGGCGTGAACGGCGCGGATTGCGCGATGACGGTCATCAATTTCTTCATTTTCCTCACACTGTTGCCGGTGAGCGACGGATAAATGGCCATAAGGTCGTTTTCGAGGGTCGTGTGGATTGTTTGCTCGAGAATGAGTGAGGTCCCGGTTTTGTCCTTCATGTCGGCGAACACAGGATAATACCCGTAGGTTAGATATTTCTTGAAGAGCGCAAGGATCTTTTCGCCTTTCGCTTCGATGAGATTGATCGTTGCGAGGCCGGCTTCGGTGTGGTGTTTGAGCACGTGGGCGAGTTCGTACACCGGAAGCCGAATACCCAAGCTCAGCTCGATGAATTCCCGGAACGACAGCACGTTCATCGGGAAGACCATTGCCCTTCTGCTCAGGTCATAAGCGCCCTTCCTGATTTCCAGGGCCGAGCTTCCCGATGCAAGCACCGTGAGCTTCGGGAAGGTGTCCGTTATGCTCTTGAGTTCCCGCGACCACTGAGGGTATTTATGAATTTCATCCAAGGCCAGGAGGAGCCCGCCATGCCCGGTGAATTCCTCGGCAATATCATACAAGGTGGTTTCTCCCACCAGCAGGTGATCGCAGGGCACGTACAGTGTTTTCTCGCTTGTAATCGCGTCTTTGTCGAAGGTGAGGAGAAACTGGATCATGGCCGTGGTTTTTCCGACGCCCCGCTGGCCGGTGATGACGGCAAGACGGTTGTCGAGCACTTTCTTCTGCAGGAAATACCGCTTGTATGGTCTGGCGTGCGACTGTATGTAGCGACGGCTCAGTCCGAATATGGTTTCCAGCATGCTCGCCCTTTCGTTGAATAGGATTGCATTACTAATATAGCATTCATTTGTTAGGAATGCAATACTAACGATTGTACCTATTGCCCGGTATGGTAATGGTGCTTCGCACCGCGTTCAACTGCTACGGCGACCCGTCGACCCGGGTTTCGATTGGGCAGCGGAGTCTCAATTGAGCGTAAAATTAACCCGGTAGTCGTACTTGATTTTGACTGGTTTGCCGCTTATTCGCGGAGGGGGGAAACGCCACCGCCTTATCACCTTGGCCGTTTCATCACCAAATGCCGGATGACCCCATACCTTTACAATGGCAAACGATTCGATGGTGCCGGCGGGCGTCACCACGAGTTCGACGTCGACGTAGCCCTGGATATTGGCCGATAGCGCAATGGCGGGGTACGCGGGTTTCGGGTTGAATATGGGCGCAAAGCTCGTATTGTCGAGGACGGATACCGATGCGACGGCAACTGGTTGCCCGATGTCTCCCGCGTTGCCGGCGCTGCCCGCAGCCGGACCGCCGTTGCCTGCGGAGGCGGCAGGAGGGGCGGATGAAGGTTCTGCGGCCGGGACAGGGTTCTTCTCCGCAACGTCGGGCGCCGCCTCCTGCACCGCGGATTGGCTCTCGGGCGCGGGCGCCGACGCTTCCGGCGCCGCCTGCCGTGCCGTCGCGCGTTGTACCTGTTCCCGTGGGGCCGGGGTTTCGGGAGCAGGGGGCAAAAAATTTACAAGCGTGAACGTGGGCGGCCGCCGGAATTCCTCCGACCGGTAGAACACGTGGGAAAGAAGAAGCGCAAGCGCGATTGCGCCGGCGTGGAGGGCAAAGGAGACGACAATGCCCCGCGACCGAGCCTGATCGTGCTCTTCCACGGCAACCGGCGGCGCGCCGTACTGCGGGGCCATGGAGAAATGCTCCTTTTACTTAAGTGAAAAGTTGAGCCCGATGAACAGGACCGTGATCGGAATGTTGAAGTCGAACATTTTTATTTCCTGTGTCCGGCTGTCCCGCAACAGCGAATTCGGGGAATTGAACGCGTTCCAGGCTTCAACATAGAAGTTGCCGCGCGAGGAAAACAGGTTGAACCCTTTGGAAATGCGGAAATCGAGCCGTTGATAATAGTCGTACCTGGCGGCGTTGGATGCACCCACATACAGGCCGTTGTCGTAGCTGACATCCGTGTACGGCAGGCCGGACATGAGCCGGTATTTTACGGCCACCTCGTATTTCCTCGGCAGGCGGTAGTAATTGACAAGGGAAATGAGCAGGGGCCTGTCGAGCGAGAAGGGATACCATCGCCATCCCGGATGCCGCTGTCGCAACGAGGTTCCCAGCGAGAAGGAAAGCCAGCCGTACCAGAACGATGTGGGATCGTACCGCAGGAAATTCTCAAAACCCAGCGAATACCCGGACCCGTCGTTGGTATAATGCGATTCGTACTCCGCCCCGCTCAGCATATATGCGGTGGCAAGGTTGTCGTAGGTGCCCGCCCGTTGCATGGAGTCTATGTAGGCGTTGCCAAAATGGGCCCGAAGCGATGAATCCATAAAAGCCGCGTAACGGTCGGAGGTCACGCCGAGCGGCGTCACCTCTTCGGAGATGAGGTCGTAGTAGTATTTGCCGTAGACATCCACCTTGTCGGTGAGCCAGGGTAAAAGCCGCAGCTCTGTTCCGACGCTTGCGTGCCATACTTTTTCGGGCTTGAGGCTGTTTGAAAGCGCCAGCGCCGCAATTTCGTAATTGTTCTGCGTGTAATGGCCGACGGCCCCGAGCAGTTCAATATTGTCTTGTAAACTGTATTTGACATCGACCCGAGGGGAAAAGGTGATGGACGTGTCGGCCAGTGACGCTTCGATCCGGGCGCCGTAGTCGATGGTGAGCCGCGGTGAAACGGTCCATTCGTCCTGGCCGAAAATACCGCCCGAGCCATAGTTCCGGTACCCGTTGTATTGGACCAGGAGACGGGACATGATGCTGCTTGCGTTGAGGTAATTGGAACCGGTATCGGCCACCCTGATGCCGGAATCGCCCGTAACCGGCCCCCAGAAGTCTTCGAAATTGGTGCTGCCTTCGGTGATGAGCTGGTGGAGAATGCGCGGCACAAAAACATTGTATTTCGCTTTTGTATAATCGATGTTAAGGCCCGCCTTGACGACATGGTTCTGCGCGCCGGTGTACAGCCAGCTGCCGCTCAGATTGTACTGGTCGATGGAGACATCGTACCGTGACGTGGGAAAAAGATCCGAGAACACGCGCGGAAAGGTCAGGTGCCACCACCGTTTCTGCCAGGCTGCGGTCACGGTAAAGACCTGGTCGTTTGCCGGCAGATATTTGAACGTACCGTACAGATTGTTATAGTACGATTTGTATTCCATGATGGTATCGACGGTGACCCCTTTGCCCGCGGACCAGGACGTGTCCCAGCCGGTATCGGGAAACCGATCGTTCTCCCCGCTGCCGATGTAGAAATTCGGGTCTGCCGGCCATGACCGGGTACCGGTTTCCCGGGCGCCGCCCGGATACCCGTATACCGTGGTTTCAACGCTGTCTCTGGTTGTAAAGTTGACCCAGTCGGTGTTGTACACTTCATTTACAAAGAGCGACAGCTTGTCGCCGGGCTTGATTTGCAAGCCCAGCGAGAGATCCTGATAGTCGGGCAGGGAAACGGTGTTGATGTATTCGTTCACCCCGTCCTTCATGGATGCGTTGCCCGACAGGTAGGATACGCCTTTCATGAGGGCCTTGGTCATGAAATCCTCATATGACCCCTGGGCGGAAGCGCAGATGCCCACCGGCTTGTCTTTGCCGATGGGAATGCCGAGGTACGCGCTGTACTGCAGCAAGTTCACGTCGAAGTCGAGCGACAGCGGTTCGTCGCAGGGCATCCTGCTTGCCGCCGCGATGATTGCCGACTGCGCATTCGGAAACTCGGCCGGGAATCCCGATTTGTAAATTGTGATGTTCGAAAGCGCCGACTGGTTGAGGGTCGACCGTATGCCGCCGTAGTGATACGGCTCTAGAAGGGTGACGCCGTCGAGGAATGCCCGGGACTCCAGCACGTCGCCCCCGCGCACGATGGGCCGGGCCGACGCGTCGCTTTCCGTTGCGACGCTGGGCAGGGTCGCAAGCGCCTGTATGGGATCGCCTGTTGTCGCGGCGGTGCCCTTGAGTTCGTCCCGGGAGATTTTGGTTTCGGCCACGGTTGCCGTCACGTGAAGGGGCTGCCGTTTTGCCGAAACCGTAATTTCGCGCCGCGTGACCTCGTCGCGGAGTCTGGTGGTGTGGATGACGACGAACGGGTCGGGGTCGTTGACGGACAGGATTACGTTCTGATATATTTCGTGGTACCCCGGAATGGTGAGATGGAAGGTGTGGGCGCCGCCGGTTTTCGTCTCAACCTGAAATGATCCCTTCCTGGAGAGCGGCACGGGGCGCTCGTCGAATTGGAGCCGCGCGCTGTCCGATTTTATGGCAAGGTCCAGACGTGAATCCGCAATGCATCCCGCTATGGTCCAACCGGGACCGGCAAATTGGGGAGCCGGGGGTTGCGGCGGTTGGGCCGCGGCTTTTTCCAACGCGCACGTGACGAAATAATTGCTTTTTGCCGGATCGGCGGCAACCGTGGCGGCAAACGGCGAATATCCCCGCGCGTCCACTCTCACAACATGATACTGCCCCCGGAGTACATGCGCGGCGAATGAACCCGTTGAATCGAGGGCCACGGCCTGCGAGTCGACAAAGACCCGCGCGTGCGCCTGCGCCGGACATTCGCCGGATTCCCTGTCGATAACCAGGCCGCCGATCGCGACGCTGTCCGGCTGATTGACTACTGCAAAGACCGAATCGCCGGCTGATGCAGTACCGGAATCGGCGGGCTGGGCAAGGGCCGCCGCCGCGAGCAGCGTGGCGAGAAGGGCGGCTGCAAAGGCGGCCGCGGCCCTCGTTGCATGGAGTGCGACGTTAAAACCCATTGAGCCACCGCAGTCCGATGTGATAGGTAAAGCCGACAGGCTGGAGCCTGTTGTAGTTGGGATAGCCGAGCGTCACCTCGGGAACGACATAGTCGGGCAGCACAGGCAGGCGCGGTATTTTGATTGCGCAGCCCAGGCACTGGCGTATGTTCCACCATTGGGAATGCGTTGTAAGGATATCGCCTGCAAAATTGAAATTTTCCCCGGTTACGTCGGTCGGCGTGCACAGGACACGGATATTGGCATAGGGAATCAGGTGTTTGTATTCCAGTCCGGCGGCATATTCGGCAAACCACCCGTTGTCAACCCACATGCCTACGGTCCATCCGAGCCCGATATCGTGGTGGAATACGGCGTTTTTGGTGACTGCCGGCGGCAGGCCGCTCCTGAGGTCGACCTCAAGAAGCAGGGAACCGCCGCCATCGGTGGGAACCGGGGCTTCCAGATGAAAGCCGAACTCCAGCCCCTTGCCGAAAGGATATTTGTCGAGAATGCCCAGGCGGTAGTCGTAGCAATACGACCATTCCTGCGGAGCGGGTTTCCTTAATTTTACGGACCGCTGCCCGGCATCGTACAAACCGTTGCCCGAGTCGACAAACGCTTCGTAGGAGCTGTCGGTAACGGTGTACCACGGCTGGCGGCCCACGCCAAGCGTTGAAATGGATTCTCCCGGATTGAGCAGCTTGCCCATGTTGTAGGATTGCGTGGTAAAATTGCAGCTCGCAAGCAGCAGGGAAAGCGCCGGTACGGCGCAGCGGTTGGCGCATGCGATAACGAAAGCGCGGCAGGAGCGCCGAAACGGCCGGCGTGAGGGGGAAACGTGAAACACGGTGGTTTACATTCCTGAAAACACGGGATGCGGCGCACTGGCCTGTGTTGAAAATAGCCTCTGCTCTGTTAATAGACAACAGCTACTGTCTCGCATGCAACAAACAGGAATATAAATACGCGCCGGTAAAACGGATATTGAAGGCGAAGCGCTGCACCCCGCATAGTCCAATCAATTCCCGGAACGACAGCACGTTCACCGGGAAGACCATCTCCCTTCCGCTCAAGTGATAGGCGCTTTCCCTGATTTCCAGGGCCGAACTTCCCGATGCAAGCATCGTGGAAGATCAATCCCGGGCATCGGAGAACCGGAACAATATATAATGATCGAGAAGAGTTGACTTATGGCACGGGTAATGATATAGTATGTCAACGACGGTCAAGGGTGATCGTGGCATATGTTTTTTGGATTCCGTCACACAGGGCAGCCGTGCGGTTATTAGTTTTCCAGCATGAATAAAGTAAGGCTTACATTACATCCAGGCCACAAGGGAACCTCAAAGGAAATGCGCCAATACGGCGATAAACTCGTTTGCGTGAGATACCGGTATGATGAAACACTTCAGAAACGGTTCAAAACCATTGAATTGGTTGTGGATGAAGCACCGTGGAAGCCGGAACCTGCCAATGATCATATTGTTTTCATTACGGTAAAATGGAACGAAAAGACTGTCCAGGAGCAGGTAAAAAAGGCAGGCGGACGATGGGACAAAGGGAAGAGAATCTGGAAGCTTCGCTATGGGAAAGTAAAGGAACTGGGGCTGACTACAAGGATAACGGAAAAAGATGGGTAAGCAAATGCATATACAGGTATATACATCAAGAGCATATATTCATAGATGCAAGGATATATTAATAGATGCTTTTTTATATTGGTAGATGAGGGGTGGGAGTACACACAACGGGTAGTTGTAAGCAATAAATTTGCACCATCGAATTGATGAGCCGCCGCCAGAAAAGAGAAACTATATGGGTCTTCCTAATGCTTTCCCTAATAATGATCTAGTTCTAGAAAATCTTTCGATTCGCGCAATTAATGCGTGCAAAATGGCTGGCCTTGACTCGACAGGCAAAATTCTTGAATATTACCGTTTGCACGGAACATTTCTGACACTGAAGAATTGTGGTATTGGCACAGAAAAAGAATTAGTCGACTTATGTTCGAAGTATGGTCAGGAACCTTCGCCCCAGAATACTCCTTCTCCTTCTGAAGCTCTGCAACCTTTTCGCCAATATCGCCTCGAATACCTGAAGCCCTACGTTTCACATGCCCTCTTCAAAACGCTACTTTCCAATGGCATTGCAACAATCGGCGATTTTTATGATATGAATTTCCGTGATTTTTCCTCTCGACATAGCTTACTGCCGAAGTTGGTTGAACGTCTTAGGTTAGTTAAGACTACAATTCACAGCCGGCCAGAAAGAATTATAAAGGTAATAGAAGCACATAAATCAGAAATCCTACTTCCAACTGCTTCGAATAAAAACGACAATGTGCTCCCAAAAGGTTTTATAGATGCATTTGACCAAATTCTTTTATCGTTTATTTCTATTTGCCCTGACAAAAGAGCAGGTGACCTAATCAATAAGCGGTTCGGACTTGACGGAACACGCTTTACTCTTGAAGAAATCGGACTTTACTTTAGCAAATCACGTGAATGGGCAAGACAATTTGAAAATAAGTATGTATCTCAAATTAAGCAACTGATTGCAGGAAATGTTCTTCGAAGGCCCTTCTGTAGTTGTGAGCCACTGTATGTCTCTTGCGTAAACCAAGGGCGCGCCATAATCACCCCTATACTTGTTAGTGATAAAACCTCTTTAATTTCAAGAATCGAAACAGCAATTGCTACAAATTTTACTCCACGTCATATAGCATTGCTGGAGTTTCTTTTGTACATTTGGGAAATTGAGACTTTTACTTTTAAAGACCAGTCGTATCTGCTTGATCACAATTTACCAGCACCGCTTTTTGAATCAATAGCGGTGGCTGCAATAGATACTTTGGAGGCCAAGGTTATTCCATGTGACCTTTTCGAACTTACCGTTTCTGTAAGACGTTCCTTAGGTAGTAAGAACGTAACCAACGATATGGTTGAGGGGGTTATATCTGTCCTACCACAAATCGTAAAACTAGAAGGCAATAGATTCGAGTTAGCCTTTCACCTCCTAAATATAAAGGACAAGGCTTATCGGATACTTTACGAAAAACAAGATGCTCTACCGTATAAAGAAATCTGGCGGGAAATTACCCATAGAATTGTTCAAAGAGGTGTGAAACCAGGCCAAAACATTCTGGGACTCACAAACCAGATGACGCAAGACCCTCGTTTCGTAGCAGTTGGGAAATCCGGTGTTTGGGCTTTGTCAGAATGGAATTTTAACACGGATACCCTTTTTGAACTCATTTGTTCATTCTTGCAATCAAAAAACTCTCCAGCAACGGCAATTGAAATTGCAAATTATGTTAAGAGTGTACGTCCAATGACTGAGAAGCAATCCATACAAGGGCTTCTAGGCCTTTATTCCTCAAAATTCGCAAGAACATCCGATGGTCGATTTATTCTAAAAGAATGGGCTGAATCATATGACACCAACTACAAAAGTCCCATTCCAAAAGCCATTGACGAACCTCAGCTTTTTAATACAATAAAGGGAATTTTTGAAGCGCACAATTTCAATTCTCTTCCAACCGGAGAGCTTCTGAAAGCTCTAAATGGAAATAATATTTCTTGGTGTGCCGCAACCTTTGAAAACCGCATAAACCGATGTAGCTACATTTCGAAACAGGTAAGAGATGGAAAGAACTTCTATTCATTTATAATGGGCTCAAATGCTCCTGCGCCTCGCGAAACGAATGCAAAGGCCAATGCCATCAGAAAGGATATTAAGGAAGTTTTATCTGTACAAACCCAGCCCTTGGCTCTATCAAATATTATGAGAATTCTTGTCAAAAAAGGACACAACAAGGGAACCGCATACCGTGTAATTTCAGACTCGCACGAATTTGCTAAAACCTCATCAGACGGTATCAATCTATTCCTTTCGCTTTCAACATCTCAGGTGCCAAGCAAAATAGCCCTTTCTTCCAAATTGACTTCATTGCTTGATAAAATACAAGCAGGCGAATCTGGCACCGTTGAATTCAAATCCTCTCTAAGATGGGACTATAAACGCAGTTGTCAAAATCACGATTTGGAATTTACCGTGGCCAAAGCCATTACAGGTTTCCTCAATACAAGGCAAGGCACTTTGTTTATAGGGATTAATGATTCTGGTAGCACTTTGGGGTTGGACGCTGATTATCGTACTCTTAAAAAGGCCAACAGAGATGGTTTTCTATTACACTTAAATAACATTGTTACAAAATATCTTTCTAAAAAGGTATTTAGCAGCGTTCTTCCTGAAATTGAAATCCTGGACAGCAAAGAAATTTGTGTAATTAACATCATGAAGTCGCCAGAACCAATTTACCTGTTCAATGATTCCAATTCCGAGTTCTACATTAGAGCAGGTAATTCCACACATAAACTTGATTTACCAGATGCTGTTTCATATATAAAGGCAAATTGGTAAACGAAAAGGGTCCCAACAACCTTACGGAGTGCAAATAAATAGTAAACCGAATGGCGGCAGCTGGAAAATTTCAAGACATAGTAGGGTGCAAATTTAAAGCTTACAACACACGCAGCCGCGCCATGCCCGCTTGACATGACGGTTTCGCCACCCGTCATGTCAGCCAAGTCATGTCGCAAAATGCTCCGTCGTGGCTGCCGTCGGGCGGCGAGATTTTAGGCGGGCACGGCGGGCAGTGCGTGGAACGTTGTGGTCAATAAATTGGAACGATTAAGACAAATAGCCGCCGCTGAAGAAAGTTCAAGATTGGAGCCGGGAAAATCTATTTTAATTGTATGAAGATGCAGCGCCCCGAGGACATAATTCGTGCCAAAATGAATAAGAAAGATTTGTAACCAATGCCTTTTGATCCAAGATTTTCAATTACACCCAAGATCAATAAGACCCTTATTGAAATTGAAAGAGTCAGGGGTTTTCTGGATGCTATCAAACTAAAGGATGATTGGCTTGCAGATTTACAGAAGAAAGCGCTTATTTTAGAAACCCATTATTCCACCCACATTGAAGGCACAACACTAACCCTTGAGCAGGCTCAAGGCATTCTAGAGGGAAAAAGGCTTCCGGGAATAAATCGGGATGATGAAAAAGAGCTGCTGAATTATAAAAAAGCAATGGATTTTATTTCAACGTATTTGGGCAAGGAAGACCCGATCACTGAAGCCCTGATTCGCGAGCTGCACAAAATCACGGTCGAAAATGTCCGCGGTGAAAAAGCCGATCCTGGAAATTACCGAAGAATTCAAAATTTCATCATAAATTCAAAAACGCAGAAGATCGTTTACACACCGCCGGGGCCCTTTGATGTTCCGCCATTGATGAAGGATTTTGTTGATTGGATAAATAAAGCGGATGATCTCTCCCCAATTCTTATTTCCGGAATCGCCCAATTTCAATTTGTCCATATTCACCCATTTGTTGATGGCAATGGTCGGACAGCTCGGCTTTTGTCCACCCTCATTTTATACAAAACCGGTTACGATTTCAAACGTCTTTTCAGCATTTCCGAGTTTTACGATAAAGACAGACCGAGTTATTACGACGCAATTCAATCCGTCAGAAAAAACAACATGAATATGACGGGATGGTTGGAGTACTTCGCAAACGGGCTTCGAAGCCAAATGAAAGAAATTCAGGAAAAAGGCAAAAAAGTCATTATCTCGGAAAATATCATGAAAGATCTCGCAGCTTTTCATCTGAATGGTCGACAGGGAAGAATTGTTCGTTTTCTTTTTCTTAATGAACGCATTGATAATGAGCAATGCCAAGTTTTGTGCAAGAGTATTAAAAGAACCGCCACTCGGGATTTGACCAGCCTTGTTGAGAAATCAATACTGCAAAAACATGGAGAGAAAAAAGGAACATACTACATTCTTGCTCCAGATATCAAGAATAGGATAAGGGACATTAAGGGACATGCTTAAGGGACAATGAGGGTCATTTTTAAGGGACATGATTGAGGAAATTCGCTCATCCGCTCCGGCGCTGGAAATAAACACAAAGAGGGGCGCTGCAAGAAAAAGACATAAGAAATAAAGAAGCGGCGGCGGAAAGACATTAAATCATGGTAGCGTTCCAATTTACGTGCCCACAACACACGCATGCCGGGCGCAGAGCTGCCTTAAATTGCCGCAGTTTACATTGGAAAAGGCTCGTGTCCGCGCTTCGCTGGCACGAGCCTAAATTATATGCGGCAACTTCGGCATTGCGTGAGACGTTGCAGGCAATAAACCAGGCCGTAAAGCAAAAATGCCGCCGTAAAAGGGATTGAACAATTTATCTGATAAAGAAATAAAGACGGAAAATCTTCCGCATGATTTTCAAAGGAGGCCAGCATGAATGGTTACCCTTTTAACATATTCGCTTTATTTCTATTGTTTTTCCCAATTCAAATGGCAAATGCTCAGTGGAAGGAATTGAATAGACCGCCGGGCGGAGAAATCGCAGCTCTTGCCAAAAGCAATAATACTATCTTTGTCGGAACGCGGGGCTCCGGAATGTTCCGTTCCACCGATAATGGAACAAACTGGGAAGTTTGTAATAGCGGCATTGGGGCAAATGATAGGACTATCCTATATATCTCAGTAACCGGCAGCAAAATCTTTGCTGTAGGAAATAATGAAGTTTACCTTTCCACCGACAACGGGACGAACTGGAGTACCTTTTTCTCTAGAAGTAACTTTTCAATTTCAGCTTTTTCGGTGAAAGATAGTACGACATATTTTGTGGGAGGGAGCCCGGGAATTATCAGCTATTCCACTGACAACGGCGCAAGCTGGTGGAATTCAAATTCAGGGCTTCCGAGCCTTTACTATGCTACCGCTATTGTAAGTTGTGGTGATACGATTATTGCAGGATTAGACTATAGTGGTATTTACATGTCCATCGATAATGGAGCAACATGGAGACAGCCGGTGACTACCGGACTTCCGACAAATTCATATATATTTTTCTTCCTGAAGGCCGACAGTTGTATCTATGCAAATACGGTTGGAGGCCTTTACATTTCCGACGATAATGGGTTTCATTGGAAATCGGTGCAAACGGGTAATCTTCCCGTCGTTCGGAGCCTTGCATACAATAATAATAAAGCTCTATTTGCCGGAACCGATTCAGGCGTGTTTCTTTCCACCGATAAGGGAACAAGCTGGATTGCCGCCTCACGATTTCCCTATAGCTCAATTTTTGGTTTCAATCAGGTTGATGCTATCGCCTTAACCGACAGTACCATCTTTGCCGGGACTGAAGGCGGAGGCGTGTTTCTTTCCACCGATAACGGGACGAGTTGGTCTAATACCGGATTCGGTTTCTCGGCCCAAGCAGTTTCATCGCTAACAACAATCGGCGACATTCTCGTCTTAGGAACCTCTAACTACGGGATTTTTCGGTCCCTTGACAATGGTTTGCATTGGACTCCTACTGATTCCGGTCTTCCACGTTGTCGTGTCAATACAATGAAGACAATTGGAACGACGCTTCTTACCGGAATTTCTTACTTTAACGACACGGTCGGAGGGATATTCATTTCAAATGATAGTGGGAAAACCTGGTCCTCCCCTCCTTCCAGTACCCCTAAAAGGCCTGTTTGGGCATTTGCCGAAAGTGGAAACACAATTTTTACTGGAACGGATAACGGGGTCTTTACTTCCAACGATACCGGAAAGACCTGGACGGTGTCCGGCCTCGTAATCAATGATCGATTCAACATACAAATTCATGCAATATCAACAAAAGGAAATACTGTCTTTGCGGCGAACAAAATTTATACAAATCACAAGGATAGCGTGATTTTCCGTTCTACCGATATGGGCATGAACTGGACACCTTTACACTCAGGTTTCACGGATTGCACTGTTGCTTATTCTCTCGCAACGATAGACAGCACGATCTTTGCTGGAACCGGATGTGCGCCCGGAACGCCGAATAATGGCGTTTTCCGGTCTGCGGATAATGGAGACACCTGGACGGCAGTCGGTTTACAGAATTCTATTATTCACGATTTCGCCGTAAGTGGCGGCAACCTGTTCGTCGGGACTGACAGCGGAGTTTATGTATCCGGTGATTTGGGAAACTCCTGGACGTCTGTTGATTCCGGATTGACCGATATCGTCTCCTCATTTCTCGTACGATACAATGATTTGTATGCGGTGACTGGCATAACCTCGAGCAACGGCATATGGCGAAGGGCGATTTCAGAAATGACCGGGGTGAATTCTAAATCGAAGCCGAGAACTCAAGAACAGTCTGGTGAAATAGCGGTTACTTCGAGACGCTTCGGCTCCCGTATAACTGTTGAACTGACGTTATCTTCCCCAGGTAAGATAGCCGCAGATATCGTCGACTTATCAGGACATATCGTTGTTCATCTTGTGGATACTAAGCTTTGTCAGGGCCAATACCGCTATCGATGGAATGCAGGGAACGTGGCCAACGGCTGTTATTTTTTACATGTGCAAACGGAATCTGGCTCCAAGGTGAGGAGCATATTGATTCTGCGATGATGGTACTCTTTTTCGGTTCTATGCTGCTTGAAATAGTGATCAAAATTGCGGCGGCGGAAAGAAAAAGACATGGGCCGGTTTAAAGCCTGCAACACACGCAGCCGCGCCATGCCCGCATGACATGACGGTTTCGCCACCCGTCATGTCAGCCAAGTCATGTCGCAAAATGCTCCGTCGTGGCTTCCGTCGGGTGGCGAGATATTAGGCGGGCACGGCGGGCTGTGCGTTGAACGTTGTTGTGGTAAATTTGTGCACCCCAAGAACGCCGCGGGAAAAATTAAAGTTAGATAAAAATTGAAGCGGGCGTGAGCAAAAAACAATAGCCAAGAATTGCGGCACAAAGAACAAAGACAATCTTGCGCAGGCGTAATACCCCGCTCACGGTGAATGTTTTGTTCTTTTTTGTTCGGCGAAAAGCATTTTTATGTATACGGTTAATCGCGAAGGGCAAATTAGTAGGCGTAAAGGCTATGGTAAATATCGAAAAACAGATCGACTATTGGCGCAAGGGCGCGGAAGAAGACATGCCCGTAGGTGTCAAGCTTGTTAAAGAAGGCAGCCTTCGTCAGGGCCTTTTTTTCATTCATCTTGCATTTGAGAAAATCCTGAAGGCTCACGTCTGCCGGAAGACCGGTGAGCTTTCCCCCCGGTCTCATAATATTTTTAGACTGTTAGAGCTGTCGGGTTTGCAACATTCAAGGGAAGATGCGCTTTTTCTTGCAAATTTGAACAAATACAATATCGAAGGACGTTACCCGGATTCTTATGAGGATTTGCCTGATACCTCTGAGGTTAATGATATTATCAATACGGGCGGAAGGGTTTTTAAATGGCTATGCGATCAGTTATAGACTCGGTGCGACTATATCTTCGGAAGGTAAACGACAATGGAATACCGGTTGCATTTGGTGTTCTTTTCGGCTCGCAAGCACATGGAACCTCTGACGATCAAAGTGATATCGACCTTCTCGTCGTTTCTCAGCATTTCGACGGAAAAAAAGACAAGCGTGAAACTTCATTATTATGGCAACTGACCGTAGATACGGATAGCCGGGTTGAGCCCATTCCTGTTGGTGAACGCGAGTGGCTGGAAGATGACTCGCGCGCTATTGTCGAAATTGCCCGTAAGGAAGGCCAAGTCGTCAAGGTTTGAATTCACTGGGCAACTGAAAATCGGCGCAAGAATCAAGAATTTAAGGCCCGTGCCGCAAGAGAATTTCAATACAAAGCCCCCGCCCGAAAATCATTTTAAGTCCATAAAGACAAGAAGAAGCGCGGCGTAAAGACGGGGGTGCGCAAACATCCCACAACACACGCTTGCCGGGCGGCCAAAGCGCCGCCGCAAATTGCCGCTTTGATGCCTCCGTCGGCGTTTTCGCTGCGCTCGCAGCCGTCATGTCGCCAATGCGTAAACTTCAGCAAGCGTGAAACGTTGGGCGAAATAAACTGCCCGTAAAGACAGGCTTAAGCTGCTGCCGAAAGGCAACGAAAGAGGAAGAGCTACGCGCCTAAGAACGCCGCATAAATGCGGCGAAGAAGAGAGCCACAAAATGACAGAGGCATCGAGTGAAAGGAACTTTATGTACGCTTTATTCCGCTTCGCGACAGATCAGCCCATTACGCAATTTGTTTACCAGCTTCTGCTCCAAGCGATTGATCAAAAATAGATTCAACTACAATTTTCACCACATATTTGGCTTTGGGGAAATTGGCAACTTTGTTCTTGATTCCCTCCACTGTCTGCTCGTAAAGAGGCCCCTCCGTAATCAACTCAGCATGACCTTTTAAACTGTACCCTTTGCGCGCCTCCCCGTCATAAACCATAATCGCTACTTGCGGATTCTCCTCCAAATTTGTCCTTGTCTTCACAGAAAACAAATCTGCAAACATTATGTGCTCATCATCCAAAACGGCCAGACTGCCTTTAATTGCGACATTCGGCATGCCATCTTTTGACGCTGTAGCAACCCACCCGGGTTTTCCGGTCATAAATAGTTTAACTTCTTCTGGAATTTTTGTTGCCATCGCATCCTCCATTTGAAAGGGTTTTATTATTATTGACACAAGCAATGCTGAAAACCTCAGGCGTCAACGCCAGATACCTTTACAACCGCCCGCCAAAGGGCGTCCTGATTCGCGCGGTCATGGAGGTGTTCATGGCGCATGATCTCAATGGGCCCCGTCATCTTTTTAGGGGCCGAGCAAAAGAACTTGCCAGAAACATCGACGCCAAACTTCGAGGCGTCGAGATATCTTTTGGCTCCGTCATCGACGGAATGTGACATTCCAGGAATAAGTTTCGAAATCCGCACAAATACGTTCTTCATAACAAAACCTAGATTGCGAGGCGCCAGGGTATCTGGAGCGGCTCCGGGTGAAACTGCGTATACGGCCATGTCCGCAGGAAGCTTTCGAGCAAGGGCCGCGACCCACCACGCGACAAATACTTTAGCATCAGAGTAAGCCGTGCTGCCCTTGTATTTTACATTCGGGGAGCTGCGCAAAATCGCTTCCACGGCTGAAACCCGGTCGCCTTTGTACTCTTTCGCAGCGAATGCCGCCAAGTCGGTAAATCGAAACATGGGTACATCACCTCGTGCAGGTTCCGCACCGGCAATAACGATACGAGCATCCGGCGCAAGAAGTCCGGCCCCTAAAAGTCCCATCGTTAACTGGTGGTGGCCGATCAGCGGCGCTTGCGACGACTCAATGTTCTCACTTGTCACAACACGTTCTTTGCCTGGCATCATACCAGCGTTAAGAAGGAGAAAATCTATGGGTACGCCTCGCTTTACTAGCTCGGCGACAGCCTTCTTCACGCTGGCAAAGGAATCAAGGTCTAGGGCGATACCAGTAATATTTTGCATTCCGGTTTCTGTCTTTAATCTATTAACGGCTTCATCCACCCGTGACTGGCTACGTCCAGTGACTATAACGTGACTCCAACCATCCTGCACAAGTTGCCTGGCTGCCGAATATCCTAGACCAGACGTAGTGCCGCTCACGAGTGCTAGATTTTTTTTCATATGTCCTCTTCTTTGAAGTTTGTTTTTGTTACATTAACCAAAAATAGAATTCATGGTTGTTTCGACCATTTGCTCCAGCGTTCGAACATCTTGCATATTCACTCTCGCCATCACGTTCATGCCCATCGATGTGCCTATGATCCCGGAGGCCAAAGCCGAAGCGTCTTTTACCCGAGGTATTTCCCCAGCTTTCTGGCCTTTTTGAATTTGAGAGAGAAAAAGTGCCCGCATTTGCTCCACTGACTTCCGTATTTTTTTTGCCAACGGAGGAGGTACATTATTAAGGGTGATGGCAGTGTTAACCAGAAAGCATCCACCGGGGAACTTCCCGTCAGTACAACAGCGAATTTGCTCAGCAAAAAAAGCCTGAAAGCCCACTTTTACTGAACTCGCATTAAGCAGCTTTTCAACCTTTGAAAAGGCGACCTCTTTTATGTAAAGATCGATTGCCTCTTCAAAAAGTTTGTTTTTGTCGCCAAAGGTCTCGTAGAGGCTCGACTTACTTAGTCCCATCGCTTCTAAAAGTTCCAGGAGATTCGTTGAATCAAACCCACGAGTCCAAAACACTTCAATGGCCTTACGCAATACTATTGTGCGGTCAAATTCGCGGGTTCTTGCCATTTTTACAATATACCTAATCCGGACCACTTAGTCCAGATTAATTTTTACAGGCGCCGTGCTCCTGCTTACCGTTGTAAAAAACAAATCAATTTTCAAGGAGAATACAATTATGAGCGATCGTCTAGACCAAAACAAATTATTTATGTTCATAAAAAGCTTTTGTTCATTTGTAAGCCTAACAAAAGAACGCAGCCGACGCTTTCAGCGCGGCTGATTCAAACGTTATCGAGAATCTGTGTCTGTCACTTTTCAATACGTCCGCCGGCGCAGTTCCATACGCCGGCGAATCAATACGAAGAGGCGCGTAGCAAGAAAAAAACAAAGAACGGCAGCAGCAAAACCGAAGAGCGGGCAGTTTACATCGCCCAACACGCTAAGGCAGCTGCGGGCTTTGAGCATTTCTTGGATTTGAGCACGCCCTTGCCCCTCGGCGGGGTCAAGTTCGGGGATTTGGTTCGATCGACGGGGCAAATAACCGTTGCGGCTTCGTCGGGCACGGCGCAAACCAGCGAGACAAGGTTGTGCGTCCGCGCCCGTCTTGTCGCCGCAACTCGGGCAGCATCGCTGCCCGTTACTTCTGCCGTTTGCGGAACGTTGGTGGGAAATAAACCAGAACGAATGAAATAGTATGCGGCGGCGAAGGAGAAAACACAAGGATATTCAGATGGGGGTGCATGAAAAAAGAAAGAAATTAAACTCCTTAAATGCAAAGTCTATTCTAAGAAAAGCGCATACGCCCACGGATTGCCCCAAGAAATGCCCGTTCATTGTGAGTTTGTGAAATTTGTGCGAAGGGAAAACATGAATTCTAAACTTCCTACAAAAAAGTCCGACTTCCTTCTTTATACCGCCGCAGCCGGTAAAATAAAGATTGACGTTTTTGTTCAAGACGAAACTGTCTGGCTTACACAGAAGGCAATGGCAGAGCTGTTCGGAGTGAAAACCCCGGCTGTGAGCAAGCATTTAGCCAATATTTTTGAAACCGGCGAACTAAAGAAAGGCCCAACTATTTCCATTTTGGAAACAGTTCAAGCTGAGGGCAACCGAAAGGTCAGCAGGAAGGCGCGATCTGACTTTGGATTTCTTCCGGTTTTGTGCCAGTTGCGCTTCCGTCAATGGTGCGCCACGAGTCCCTTTAGCAAATATTTTGCTTCTGTACCAGAGATAATCAAGCCGTTGTTCCGCCTTTTCAGAATGATACGCGCTGTCGGCAAACACATCCGCGTTCGTGTTCTCAGGATTAAGGAGAGGTTCAAGCATGTTGGAATCGTGCACCTCTGCCGATGTCGCCACATAGTCTCGAATGATTTTATGCTTTGCATCTACCGATGCGTGATTCTTATAGCCGAAAAAGGTCTCATCGTTCTTCTTCGTCCACCGTGCATCAACATCCTTTTGGCGAAGTTTCGCCGGATGCTTCTGTCTGCCACTAACACAATCAAAACACGATTCAAATACCGGGCAAACGGTAATGAGGTTTTTTGAGGGGTAAAACCGCAATAATCATAATAGGATTCTTCCTGATTTCTTTCACCTATCGGCAAGAAGGCAATCTTTCTGTCTAGTTAAAGGGAGGAAACCGTGAGCCGCCCGAGACAACCACGCAAAGTTCCGTGCATCACCGTGCATCAGCAATCAGATTCCTCCACGAATTTCTTAAGGATTGCTGGATACCATAGCGGCCGCGGTTTTGTCTCTCTTCATAATGATGTGGCGTATACGGATTGAAGCGTTTTCTATATTACAGACATTCGACTCAATAAGGGGGAACTATTCTATGCGAGGCAAAAAGGCTACTGATGTTGACGAGTATATCAAGTTGTTTACCTCAGACATACAAAGGAAACTAAGACAGATAAGAGGAATAATAGAGAAAGCGGCTCCGGCCTCAGAGGAAAAGATAAGTCACAAAATGCCCATGGTGCACTCGAGTGGAGTTCTGGTCTATTTTGCCGCATTCAAGAACCATATCGGGTTCTTTCCCACTGCGAGCGGTATCCATGAATTCAAATCGGAGTTGCGGGAATACAAGATTGCAAAAGGAACAATACAGCTTCCATACGACAAGCCAATTCCTGTTGAATTGATACGGAGAATAGTAGCATTTCGAGTGGAGGAAAATCGGAAAAGAATGAAATCAGAATCGCTCCCGTCTGGAACGAAGCCTCTTGGGTGCCTTCCTGAAAGACATTGCAAACAATGCGGAATACTTTTTACTCCCCATAGTAGGAAACAGGAATATTGCAGCACGAAGTGCAGATCTGTTCATAGCATCAGGAGAAGATAATGATCGATTTGAGTATAAGCTAGGTAGGCTTAGCTGCCATCGTTTGTCATTCGAGGAAATGCCCCCACAAGATTGCGCCTCAGGCACAGAGTCAGAACGGCCACCCCGGCTGAATTGCGGAAACTAGAGGCCGGAAAATAGGCTGGAACTTAAGTTTGAGCAACAGGATATTCTTTCGGTTCCATTGATTTAGATAATTTTGCTCTTGTAGCCACCAATTCCCTTTTGCCGTTAGGAAACCGTTTTAGTTCGCATTCTACCAGGGTTCCCGTATCAAATTCCCATTCCTCATGTTCAACTTCTCTTTGAGTTAGGATTCTGTAATAACCTGCTTCTCGAACAGCGTATACAGGAGTCCAGAAATCAATAGACCGATTTGTAACTTTGACATAGACTTGTTCATACCTTATCACTCTCGGGCGGCTCCGCACATAATCATCTAGCTCAGTCCAACCGGTCGCCACGTCAACGGGTGCTTTCCTGTCCATGAGAAGCCTCCACTCTTTGCCGGCTTACCTTGCAATATCAAAATTGTTTGGCATGTGACCCCCTGCCTGCAGGAAACAGAAGGTCCTGCCCGAAGAGGTTTGTGCAAAAACCATGCCTCAACAAACATTCTTAAGGGTTTAACTCAAGACGCAACGAGTGGCTGAAGCTCTTCAAGAGCAAAGGGTTTCTTGAGAAAGGCAGTCGCACCTTGACTCAGCGCTTCATTGATTTTGCGATGGTCCATGTCGCCGCTCATAAGGATAATCGGAATCCTGGGCTGACGCTCGCGCATTGCTCGAATTGCCTCAATGCCATCCATTTTGGGCATGTTAATATCCATCAAGACCAAATCAAAGCGCTTGACTCGTGTCTGTTCATATGCCCGCGATCCGTTTTCTGCGACCGTGACGTTACAACCAAGGCAGGTCAGATATTCCTGAACCATTTCACAAAAAAGTACTTCATCATCGACCAAAAGAATGTTCTTTTCATTCATTATGCATTCTCCTTGAAAAGTGTATCATGGGGCTCCAAGTACTCTTGATATGTTTTCCATCAATTGATCGAAAGAAAAGGGCTTTTTCAGAAAATGGGTACGTTCATGAGAGAGCAGCTGTTGCATAGTACCATTACTGCTGTACCCCGACATGAATATTGCGCGCATCTGTGGATTTGTCAATAGCAATTCTTGATAGATTTGCTGACCGGACATGACCGGCATTATCATGTCAAGCAACACCAGATCTATTGATCGATAGTGTTCAGAGTAATGCCGTATCGCTTGACGGCCGTCGGCAGAGGCAAATACTTTGCAGCCCTCGTGTTCAAGATATTCACTGATTACTGGAAGGAGATTCGGATCGTCGTCCACCACCAAAATGCTTGCAGACTTGACTTTCTTCGGTGTTTGCCCACCCTGATCTGCTTCCTCCACACGCTTTGAGCCATTCTCGCCTCGTGGAAGATATATTGTGAAAGCTGTTCCCTTTCCTACTTCGCTCTTTAGCTCGATCCTACCTCCGTGGTTTCGCACAATGCCGTAGACCATTGCCAGGCCCATTCCCGTGCCTTTCCCCTTTTCCTTGGTTGAAAAAAATGGCTCAAATACTCTCTTCTGGTTCTCCAGAGGAATTCCCATTCCCGTATCGCGAACAGTTATCGAAATGCCTCCGTCAAGAAAATTGCCAAGTTGGGTCGCGGCAACTTCGCTTGAAGCGGAAACATTTTTCGTTGTGACGGTGATGACGCCACCATCGGGCATTGAATCACGAGCGTTTATGAAAAGGTTCATTAAGACTTGCTCGAGTTGCGCTTTATCTCCGTCCATGGAGCACAAGGAAGAACAAAGATTCTGCTCAAACCCGATAGAGCTGTCAAATGTCTGTCTAAGAATGGAAATAACATGCCGAATCACTTCATTCGCGTCCAATGGATGCACCTCGTATTTTCCCCCTCTTGCAAACCCCAGAAGTTGACCCGTCAGATCTGCCGCTCGTTGAACAAGAGTTTCGATGTTCACGAGGTACTTGTCAACAGGATTATCTGCGCTGATTCTTAGTTTCATTCTGATAAGTGTCGCGTGACCGGAAATAGATCCAAGGATGTTGTTGAAATCATGAGCGATTCCTCCTGCCAACGTGCCAATAGATTCCATTTTCTGTGCTTGTAAAAGCTGTTGTTGGGTGTTAAGGCGGTGATCCTCATACATTTCAAGAAGTGTAGAGACGCTGAGAAATCCGAAGTACTTGCATTCACGAACAATAATAAATCCTTCCTTGCGTTCCTGGAAGGTAGGGGTTTGAATAAGATCTTCAAAATTCGTATCGTGCGATACGACCGGGCAGGGGGAGAGAAATTCAGAAATCTTCCGGCGAACTAACAGTTCTTGGCCAAATCTCGTGTAGACAAATTGTCTAAGCGTTTGTTCCCGAACAATACCGACGGGTTCGCCAAATGTATTAACAACAGGTACAAATGAGCTTTCTTTGTGGGCATGAAACGAGTCCAGCACGTCGCAAACATTTGCATCGAGCCGAACAGTGTCTAGCGCTTGAACATAAGGTGTAATTTTCATGAAAGGTTCCTTCATGCGAGTATCAATGAAGATTCTTTCCATTCAAACGAAAGAATTTATGCGCTTAATGAAATTGTTGCCTGCAGCCTTTTGGAGCGTGAGGACGTAAATTCGTTCTTGCCTTACCACTTGCAAATTGTACGATGGATTTGTCCGAGGTAATTATCCTACAAACTGTCAAGACTTTCAAGTCATGAAGTGTTAGATCTTTGTTATGATCCGGGAAGTGTCAACTTGCTAATCTTACCTGGCCTCCATGCGGTTTTCACGTCAAACCGTTCGCACAATTGTTGGCCTAACCCGTTCCTAGCGCATTTCTAACAATTCCTGGTTATTTTCTTGACAATGCGCATCAATCTGTCAATAAGACATAAGCAAACAATTCTGATTGGCATTTTCTTCCTCATCACTTTTGCGCTTACTTTCTGGTATTCCCTGCTTGCCGTAAATGGAATATTATACAGCGAGCGTGAGAATACATATCGAGATCGCATTGCAAATCTGATCACCATTCTTGAAAATGGGAACAGCTCCTGCAGCGCCAGAATGACTTGCAATCGCCAAACGTGGAAATGAATATGGCGGTTCAAGAAGACGCTTGGCGATTTAGCAAAGGATTGAAAAAAACATGACCAGGAAGATCGGCATTCTTACAAGCGGCGGCGACTGCCCGGGACTCAACGCCGCGATCCGGGCGGTTGGGAAGGCGGGTCAGGACACTTATGCCATGCGGTTTATAGGGTTTCTTGACGGGTTCCGCGGGCTAGTGCTTGACAAGACAATAGTTCTAGAGAGCAAAATGCTTTCCAATATTCTCACAATCGGCGGAACAATACTCGGCACAAGCCGTGACAAGCCACACAGGATGGTAATTGACGGACGGGAACGCGACATGACCGGTGCGGCGATAAAGACCTACAAGCGCCACGGTCTGGAGGCGCTGGTTTGCATCGGAGGTGGCGGCACGCAGAAAAATGCTTTGAGGCTGAAAAGGGCCGGGCTTAATATAATAACCCTTCCCAAGACCATTGATAACGATGTTCCCATGACGGATATATCATTCGGTTTCGACACTGCCATGGGCATCGTCACCGAGGCGGTAGACAGGCTGCATTCGACTGCCATGAGCCATCGACGCATCATCGTGGTAGAAGTCATGGGACACCGAGCCGGATGGCTCGCCTTAGGCGGCGGAATGGCTGGCGGCGCTGACGTGATCATGTTGCCAGAGATTGCCTATGATGTCAACCGAGTCGCAGACACCGTGCGAATGCGTTCAAAGGCGGGCAAGAAATTCAGCATCATTGTCGTGGCCGAAGGAGCGATGTCATGCCGTCAGGCGACTCAGGTCAAACAGCTTGTTGCTGGAAAAGACGCCGCAGAAGGCCGGAAGGAAAAGGAAAAGGCGTCTCGCCGGCTTGCGAAATTCCATGCGGAGCACCTCAATCACACAATGGAATTTACGAAACAGCTCGAAGAACTCACGGGCCTTGAATCACGGCTCTCCATTCTGGGCCATTTGCAGCGTGGTGGATCGCCTTCCTGCTCAGATCGCCTGCTCGCAACCAAGCTCGGCTCTGCATGCGCAGAACTACTAGATAGGCGTAAGTATGGAATCATGGTCGGCGCAAAGGGTGACGGCGTGGAACCTGTTTCTTTAGAAAAGGTCGCGGGCAGAAAGAAACTCGTGCCCTTGGACCATTGCTGGATAAAAGCCGCCCGCAGCGTAGGGACATCGTTCGGAGATTGACCGAATTTTTACCCGTCGAAACAATAACATTGAACCTAACCAATTATTGCAGAATTCTTCATTAAGCAAGTGCCGTTCTGCACAAACCTGGTCTCTGTAAGACTTAGAGTCGGACTGAATCAGCTAATGAACAGGGCGGGGGTGTAGCCAACCATTGTTCGGCCCCGTGTGTGGATCAAGATGCCTTTGCATCCGCTGAAAAGGTATATTGTGTGCATGATTCCTCCACATGTGGAAATTCTTAAAGGGTGTTCGGAATACAACATTAACCAGAAGGAGTATCTTTTTAATGGCAAACCCGACGATTCAGGAAAAACAAGTCCAGACCTTGGATGCAAAGCTTGTTCAGGTCTTGAAAACATTTGAAGAAAGCGCAACAACGATTACAAAGGAATATGCCGCGATAGCAAAGAAAGGTGATCCCGATTTAAAGAAGAAGATTCAGAAACGTACTGACAAATTGGACAAGATGTGTGAGAAGGGCGAAGCCCTTATAGCAAAACTGGAAGACTAGAAAGCAATTGCCAAATTACAGGACAGCTTCATGGCAGCCGTTTCTCTAGAAGCGACTGCCATCCTTTTGCCAGCACTGTGCGGCGAGGAACGAATCAACCAATTGTCTCAGTGGCTTAGCGTGACATACCTCAGGCCAAATAATGTAAGCCCAATGTCTGGACATCAAATTTCGGAGAAGTATCTGACTTGAGACTGACCCTTCTTCGACCTGAATTGTGCTACTCAAGGACAAGGAGAATAGATTGAAAATTAGGATCATGTTGGTCTTTGCGACCTTGTTTTTCCTGCAATGTGGTAAAAACAATTCCAATTTAAGCATTAACCATGACAGCAAGTGGACCAATTCGATTCTCTTGGTAATTGATATGCAAAAGGGACTACTGGACACAAATAGCTCTCAACATGTCGAAAGTGGTATGGTGGACAACTTAATCAGGAATGTCAATGACAATATCACTAAAGCCAGGAAGATGGGAATGCCAATCGTTTATATTCGAAACGAATGGTCGAATCCGCTCATTAATCTATTTACAAAGAATGTTTGCAAACAGGGAACGAAACAGGTTGCGCTAGATGGAAGAATCCGGGTGGAAAGCAATTTGGTGTTTGTGAAGAGTGTTCCGAGTACGTTCAGTAACAAGTCGTTTTGCAAATACGTAATAGACAACAAAGTAGGAACCATTTATATCGAAGGAATAATGGCGCAGGCCTGTGTTTTTGCAACAGGGAAAGCTGGAATGAAAAACAACATGAGGATAGTAATGTTGGAAGACGGAATCGGATCAACCTCAAGCAAAACAAAGAGCAAGATGCTCAAAAAGTACCTAGGCAATAACATGATTCTACAGAAACAACTTTGACACAACTGTAAAGGTTCTCTGGCAGATGGTCAATTTTGACTCGTGTGCGTTGTTGATGGGATACTTGGCGTGTTTTTGTTTTGGATTCGGAATCTGAACGGAGAATGCATGGAAGCAAGTGATGAAATATGAAAAGTGACCCCAATACAATTGGGCAACCGCAAAAACCGTTTATGGCCCACCTGCTGCCTTCAGCTTTTCTGATCTTCATTGGACTTCTCATCTGGATACCAGGCTCAATAAATCATTCGTCCTTCAGTATTGCGGGTATGGTATTGTCTGGAGCTGGGCTGATTTGGTGCGCCATTATCCTGGTTCTGACAAAGTGGAAGCATGGTTAATCTTTGATAAGCATATTGGGACATCGGTGGAAATGTTGCGCCATGTGGAATGAATTGTGCTATATGTAGTCGTTATTTGTCTTATGCAAACAATTTTAGCTCCTGCTCGAATTCCGCGAGGGAGGCGAATATTCCAAACACCGGTTTCTTCTTGCCTTTGTTGTGTTGATCTCCGCACCCATGCCGGACAGCACCCGCAGCCCGATTCCCCAGTTATTCAGATCATGGACCTTGTCGACCAGGTTCTTCAGGCTACGGCCGAGGCGGTCCAGCTTCCACACGACGACGCATACGAAATACTGCGACCCTCGGAAGCACATGAAGGGGCAAAGCCAAAGGACTGATCTTTTCAGATTTGACAATTGTGGGCGGAAATGCCTATATTTTCTTTTGAAGTCGTTCAAGATGCGGACGGCGGAAGCGGGAAAACGGGTATAAGTGAGCGTCTGCAAAGGAACTCTCTTTATACGCCCACCCATGCGCAAAAAAAACTTCCTATCAGTTAAGACGGGTGCTCTGTAGTTACACGAATAAAGGAGCCGCCCATGAAAACGTTCTTCGCTTCCCCCGAACGGATTGACGAACTAAAACTCCGGAAGAGCATCAGCCAGGCGGGCACAAACGAGGTCATCACCGGCCTGCTGCAGGCAAGCGCCGGCATCCTTGCCGTCCTCAATGAGCAGCGTCAGGTCCTTGCTGTAAACGACGCCTTTCTCAGAGAATTTGGCATCCACGACGCCGGCCATGTTCTCGGGCTGCGGCCCGGAGAGGCCGTTGGATGCGTTCACGCCTGGGACATGGAAGCCGGATGCGGAACGTCGCAGTGGTGCGCCACGTGCGGCGCGGCAATCGCGATTGTTGCGGCTCTTGCCCAGAAAAAGCCGCAACAGCGCAAATGCGTTCTCGAACTCATGTCGAAGAAAACCGCAACCACCCTGTGCCTTGCGGTCCACTCATCCCTCATTTCGGTCGGCAAAGCCAACTATGTCGTGCTGTTTCTGCAGGATATCTCCGATCCGGAGCGCCGCGCAGCCCTTGAACGGATTTTTCTTCACGACCTCAAGAACCTCGCAATGGGCATCCGGTTCGCCGCCGACCTCATGAATGACAAGAACAACGCGAGTCTTCCGGAAATCGCGGCGATGATGAACACCATTTCCGCCCGCCTCACCTCCGAACTATCGGTTCAAACCACGATTGCGCATGCCGGCGGGCGCGCATACAAGCCGGAACGGACAAAGGTTTTACTTGCCGACATTCTGCGTGACGTGCAGCACGCGTTTCTCAACCACGGAATATCGCGGCGCAAGCTGTTTACGGTTGCGAACGATCTTGCCGCTGTCACCCTCGTCACCGACGCAACGCTCGTGGTGCGCGTGCTCACCAACATGGTCACCAACGCTTTCGAGGCAACCGCCGAGGACGGGCAGATCAAACTGTGGGTGCAACGGGAGCCACGCTTAATCACGTTCTGCGTGTGGAACAAAGGCTGCATCCCGGGGGAGACATCGCTGCGCGTATTTCAACAGTATTTTTCCACCAAGGAAGGCCCGGGCAGGGGATTCGGCACGTACAGCATGAAGCTTCTGGGTGAACAGTTCCTCGGCGGGAAGGTTTCCTTTACATCATCGGAAGAGGAAGGAACAGTATTTAGGTTTTCGGTGCCCGCGGCGTAAGGCGGCGCCCACCAAAACGGCTGCCCCACGCCGCCCTTATGGGCACGATCCCTACGGGGGCGACGGTCACTGGGCCACCCAATTCGGGGTCCTCTCGCTAACTCGACGTTTTCGTCCTCAGCTGTCTTTGCAAAGGCAGGTGACGAATGATGTAGCAAAGATTTTCATTTCAGAAAAAGCCAAAGAAACAGTCTTCCTGTTGCCCTTGCCTTCATTTCGAGTCCCTTTCCTTACGCATTGAACATCGCCCGTCGAAGAAAGCGCCTTGAGCAATCATCACTTCCTTTGATTCCGCATCACCGACAGAGTTCCAGTCGCTTCAAAATCGAGTCACCCCGGCCAAAAGCTATAGGTTTCGCCACCCCGGTTCTTCAGACCGCAGCCCCATATTCTAACGGGCAAGCATCGTTTTCACCCCGACTTCGGGATGCCTGTAGCGCTTTCGGCCGATGGTCTTCTTTCCATATTGTATTGCCTCGACGGGGCACCATTGAAGGCACGCCAAGCACCCTTCGCAATGGTGTTGCCATTGGGGCCTTCCCTCGACAAGCTTTATGTTTTCAACAGGGCATATCTTGGCACAGATTCCGCACTTGGTGCAGGTTGGTTGCCAAAAGAATTTCTTGTCCGATACGGGTATCCTGCCGATTCCGAGATTGTAAATCAATCCCGAAAGAACCGCGTTGATTAACCAGTTGCCCTTTTCGATTCTTCCTTGAGCCCCTCGCTTAACGGTTTCCGCTATTTCCGCGATTTTTCCTTTTGAGTCATTGAAGATTTCCTGCTGTTTGTCACTCTCCAACGCGCCGTACATTGGCACGTAATTTCCAGGCATCCTCATGCCGAACCCAGCCGAGAGTTTCATGCCGCCTTTCACAAGTACTCCCGACAGCATATGAAGGGTTGCGGCCGGGAATCCGCCGTAGGTCGTTACGGCAAATATGTATTTGCCGGCCCCGGCTCCCAATTTCGCGGCAAATTCTTTGACCGCACCGGGAAGGCCCCACATGTATACGGGGAATACGATTCCGATTCTATCGGCGGATACATCCGGATGTTTCGGAAACGGCTTCTGTATGCGGACAAGGAAGGTGCTGTCCAGCTTGGCGGCGATCTGTTGCGCCACCGCGAGAGAATTACCTGTTCCTGAAAAGTAAAAAATTGTCGTCTTCATAGATTTAACTCCATTCTGGTTGGCATGCTACGAGCTGCTTTATAAAATCAATTCATGTGAATTGTTCAAGCAAGGACAAAAAGGAAAGCGCAGGGAATGCCTTGGCTGACTCTGATGTGGGAACTCGCCACTTTCCGGACGCATTCGCCCCGACATACCTGTGAAGTGTCGCCCGAGCAATGCCCAGTTCATTGCAAAGATGCGAAACGATGGTCTCCCTTTTCCCCATCGCCGATTGGGCCAGTCTGATCTTTGGTTTTGTCGACTTGGGACGACGGGATCTTCTTCTTGTCTGATTTTCGATCAGATTTGAAAAGCGATGTCTTAACTCATGCTTGGCTGTGCTTCGGGTTGGCTGAAGGTGGCTGGTGAAGCATAGGTGGAGAACTGGCGAAGATTTGCTTTTAGCGGCAGACAAATGTGATTTTGATGGTAAACTAAGAAGGGTTGAGCATCCTCTCTTTTTCCTCAACGAGAAAGGACACACCTGTGGAGACAATTGCCACGCCTTCAACAAGTTCTCTTGCTAACGAAGGTTGGGATAGGTTTGTTGACACCGTGCAAGAAGCCAACCGTGAATTCGCCAGAGGAGTATTAGGTGACGCAACAAGAACGGTTTGGTCGCACGATGATGATGTCACACTTTTCGGCGGGTATGGCGGCCTGGTTGAGCCTGGATGGAAAAGCGTTGAATCCCGTTTGACATTGGCGGCCCAGCAGTCTTCGAAAGATGGTACGTATATGTCCGAGGAGATCAAACATGCTATCAGCGGAAATTTTGCATATTTATTGCAGGTTGAACGGTATGTGTTTCCTGGAAAACCTCCAATAGATTTTCGTGTGACAATTATCTGTAGGCTGGAATCTGATAGATGGAAGATCATTCATCGTCATGGTGATGTTATCAAAATGCAGCAAGGGCCAGCCCACATTCACACTATGGAAATTGGCTTGGGTCAGTAAGATTTTCGAGTTTTCCCTCATTGATTGTGTTGACGGTATTAAGACTGTCCCAATAGGAGTACCACGTTGTGCCGGAATAATATAGAGCGACATAGGTGATATTGCCGGAAGGATAGTAGCCGATATCTTTCGTCGAGCCGACAGGCAGACTCACGGCCGAAGAATCATGGATAAGAAAGCGGTAATGAAAGCAAATTCCGCAATGGTTGCTCTCTACTATGATGTTGGAAGCGTTATTCTTGATCGACAAATTCAGGAAGGCTGGGGTGCACGCGTTATTGATCGCCTGTCGTTGGGCCTCAGAAAAACCTTTCCTGATATGAAAGGTTTTTCTCCTCGGAATCTCAAATACATGCGCGCCTTTGCGGCGGCGTGGCCAGATCGATCAATAGTGCAAGAGGATTTCTACATTGATCTTCTTTTCTATCACCTTAAGTTAAGATGCTATGTTGTGATTGAACTGAAGGCTGTACCTTTTGATGCTTCATTCCTTGGAAAGCTGAATTTTTATCTTTCCGCTGTAGACGATCTTCTGCGGCATCCTGATGACAAGCCAACTATCGGGTTATTACTGTGCAAATCCAAGAACAAAGTCCTTGTTGATTATGCATTGCGAGGTTTCAACAGACCAATCGGAATTTCAAATTGGGAAACCGAAATCGTCAAAACGCTTCCGCAAGAATTAAAAGGAAGTTTGCCTTCGATTGAAGAATTAGAAAATGAACTGTCTAAAAATAGCAAGCGCAAAGTATCTGCTCGGTAACGCACCACCAACAGCCGCAGCACAAAAACGTGGCAGACTTATAGGATTGTTGAGTGTACTTGATATGCCGCGCCTTCGAGCGAGTGCGGCGCACGTTGTGGTTCAATGCTTTAACCGCAAATCATTATCATAAAAGACCGGCATGCTAAATTATATACACAAGAGCATTGAATTTCTGAATAAATATTGGCGCTTCGGTGATTTGTGTGGGTCCTGCCAGGGTGCGCCCCTTTCGGCCCTTGCTAGGCGAAAATGCACCCCGTCCATACAGGAGCTTGTGAGAGACACAACACCCTTTACGAAAAGCGCTTGCGCGAAGTACCGCTCCTGTGTGGACGGGTCGCTTGCACAAGGGCCTTCCGGGGCATCACCCTGTCACCCACACAAAACCCCGATGACCCTAAATATTATTGCCTTTTCTATTTATTTTGGTATATATTATGGTATAACCATAAGGAGGAATTATGACTACAGCAAAGTTATTCAAAAATGGCAGAAGCCAAGCAGTTAGACTTCCAAAGGAGTATCGCTTTGACAGTGACGAAGGCGAGGTGGTCATTAAAAGACTTGGCAAGGCTGTCGTATTAATTTCAAAATCTGAGCTAAAGAATGTTTTTTTGGGTTCCCTGTCGAAATTTCCGGACGATTTTGAAATTGAAAGGAATAAGTCAGCATCGAGACGAGAAATCTGCCTATGAAATATCTTTTGGACACAAATATATGTATCTATTTGATAAAGAAACAATATCCAGAAATTCTTTCCAAATTGTTAAGAGTGGGGTTTGACAAAATCGGGATTTCTACAATTACTTTAGCTGAATTGGAATATGGCGTCGCAAATAGTAACCGTTCTTTCGAAGCTCAAACAGCGCTGCTGGAATTTATCCTTCCTTTTGAAATCCTCGATTTTAATTATACTGCTGCTTCATTTTACGGAAAAATCCGTAAAGAATTAAAGGACAAAGGCCAGCCAATTAGTGACATGGATATGCTGATAGCATCAATTGCCATGGCAAATGAACTCATTGTTGTAACAAATAATGAGAAAGAATTCAAACGGATATCAGAACTGAAAATTGAAAATTGGAAGAACTGACATCTATTCTGAAATCTGAATTCAAACAACTGAGCACGCCGGAAAATAAAATAAGCGGTTAAAGCACTGCCCGCAACAGCCGCAGCACGAAACGCGGCTAATGTATTGATATTATGCGTCTGCGCCGCCATGTGGCTTTTGATCGTCTTCTTGCTCGTCTATTTTCCGGTCACACGAAAGACCTGATAGTCAAAGGCGGGTACGAGCGGACTCCCGGGCGATCTGCATTCAGCAATTGAAAGAATTCGGCAATTTTACAGAACGATAGTAGTAGCATGACAGATAATCTATTGAAAATCTTTTCCATAAGGATGGCTATGAATTTTAGGACTTCGCTGGTGCTTGGAGTAAGTGGACTGTGCCTAATTCTTTCGGTACAGTCATGTGATAGAGCAAATCCCCTTAACCATCAAGATTTAAATACCATTACCGATATTGACGGTAATCTTTATCATACAATTGAAATAGGCAGGCGGCACCGAGGCATTTGGCCGGGCCCGGAGGGAGACCGGCCCGAGCGCAGCGAGGGAAACGCCCAAATCCGAAATGAACAACTGCAAGAAGAATCCTTGCCCTATATATGACAAACGGGAAAAGAGCGTCTATCCTCACTCCTTCCCCGTTTGAAACTCAACAAGCGGCCCGATCTCAGGCGACGTCGTCGATAGCCTGCACCTCGTCGGTCTCGGCCTCAGTCTCCCTGCCCGAATTGGGATCGAGTTCCATCATTTCGCTTTCCTTCATCATCTGCTCGATAAGGTCTTCCCTGCCGATTTGACGCAGATGCCGGATTCTCTTATATTCATTCCGGTGTTCCGGGCAATACTTGGGATAGATGTACTGCCGCGGATAGATCTTGACCTCAAACTGGTTGTCGCACCCTTCGAGCGCGCAATTGAGCACCATGGTGATCACCTCGGTGTAATTGTGCTTGAAGGTCTGATTCTTGATGTTCACGTCTTCGGGCTTGGTGCGTTTGCGAATTCTGTATCTGTCCTGCCGGTGTTCGGGGCAGTATTTGGAGATGTGAATCCCGAAAAAGATCTTGCCGCACCCCGGGTACTGACACTTCTTTTCACGGAGTTTCTGGCGACGTCTGGACTTGGGTAACTGCATAGACGTTTCGCATCCTTTCCTGGTTCGGGCGTATATGTATCGCTAAGACTTATATTCCCTTAAGAACCGGCCCTTGCCCTAAACAGCCATCCAAATATATCGCGCAAAGGCAAAAAAAACAACAACTATCTGGTATTATTTTGGGCTCGGATGAACGGAAAACGGGTTTTACCGTGATTCGTAATACGCTGATTTGCAACACGATGCGTATGCTTTTTCAAGCAAATTCCGCAAAATTTACAGCATGCTAATATGCCCGGTTTTGCTTGACAAGACGGTTGAACATTGTGTCAAGTGAAGCGCCGCGGACCCGAGTCCGGCACTGCACCGCAGGGCTGCGCGCGTAGCGGCGAGCGAGCCGGAAGAGCCGTCGCGGTGACGTTGTTCCGGGCGCACGGATTGTTCCAAAAGGGTGGGTCGCATGGCGCCTGTGTTTGAATTGCCGGCATCGGTGAACAGGGAGTGGGTCGAGCACGAGGGCCGTTCCCTCTTGTCATTGCGGACCGCGGATGCGCCCGTGCTTGACGCATCGAAAACGGTTCTTGTAGACTCCGCCGGCATTTCTCTCCTCACCTACGTTGCCGGGCAACACGCGAAAACCGGCCGCAAGCTTGTGCTGCGCAACGCTTCCGGCGCCCTTCTTTCCGCGCTCGGCCAGGGCGCCAAATCTCATGAGCCCGCGCCTCTCCGCGCCGTGCAAGGGGAAAATTTCTTTGGCCGTGTCGGCGAATTTGCCTTGTCTCTTTACAACTCGCTTGTTCTCGCTTTGTCGATGCTGGCCGAAATCCTGTATTGGAGCTCGCTGGGGTTGCTCAAGCGGCGGGACTTCCGCAAGGGAGCAATTGAGCAGCAGATGTACCAGATGGGGTACAAGGCGGTGGGAATAGTGGGCCTGCTGTCGTTTCTCATAGGCGATGTGCTGGCGCTGCAGGCCGCCATGCAGCTCGAACATTTCGGCGCGGGGATCTTTCTTGCTCCCATGATAGTGATTTCCATGATCAAGGAAATCGGGCCGCTCATGACGGCAATTATCCTCACCGGCCGCAACGGCAGCGCCATAACCGCCGAGATCGCAACCATGGTTGTGGGAGAGGAGATCGACGCCTTGCGCACCATGGGCATTCACCCGGTGCAATTCGTGATCGTACCCAAGTTTTTT
The DNA here is from genome assembly GCA_003165595.1 of Fibrobacterota bacterium. Taxonomy (GTDB): domain Bacteria; phylum Fibrobacterota; class Chitinivibrionia; order Chitinivibrionales; family FEN-1185; genus FEN-1185. The sequence goes on from PLWQ01000003.1 coordinate 100,436, forward strand.
GCGCTCTCCCTCACCATGCCCCTGCTTTCGATAACCGGTTCGATTGTGGGACTTGTCGGCGGCTATCTGGTTGCGGTTTTCTACCTGGATATCTCGTCGGGACTCTTTATCCGCGAGATGATGAAGAACATCGTATTTGCCGACGTGGTGGCCAATATCGTGAAGTCGGTGGTATTTTCCTGGCTCATAATATGGATAGGCGCGTTCCACGGGTTTAGGGTGCGGGGCGGCGCAGAGGCTGTCGGCAAGGAGACCACGGCCAGCGTGGTAATGGGCATTTTTGCGATCATCATAGCGGATGCGGCGTTTTCGTTTATTTTCTGAGAAGAAAAAGATTCACCACAGAGACACAGAGGACACGGAGAAAAAATGGATTAAAGATTGAAAATTAAAGATTACAAATTTTTAATCTTGAATTCTAATTTTTAATTTCTTCATCTCTGTGTTCTCTGTGTCTCTGTGGTGAGTCTTCTTGTTTCCCGTTGTTTCTTGCCAGGAAAGCATCTCAAGTTGTATACTGTAAAAGCCGCCGCCCCAATGCCTTTGAAGCATACGGCAAGGCACGGGAGAGTTCGGTAATCGTCGCACTGGTCAACAAACTATGGCAAGCAACGAATCTTCACCCATCATAGAAGTGCGCAACGTGACCGTCCGCTACGGAAACCGGACCGTGCTCGACAACGTGAGCCTCTCGGTTGTGCCCCGCGAGATACGGGTGATTCTGGGGCCGTCCGGATGCGGCAAGACCACGCTGCTCAAGACGATTTTGGGCCTGCTCGTTCCGGCAAGCGGCAGCGTTTGGCTGTTCGGCACGCAGGTCGGCGACCTTGACTCACAGGAAACCATGTCGCTGCTCAAGCGCGCCGGCATCCTGTTCCAGAACGGCGCGCTGCTCGGTTCCCTCACCGTGGAGGAAAACGTGGCCCTGCCGCTGCAGATGCACACGAAACTGCCGCCGGCGCTGGTGCGGGAGATCGTGCATTTGAAACTGTCGCAGGTAGGGCTCGGTCAAGCCGCTCCCCTGCTTCCGGAAGAGTTGTCGGGCGGCATGCGCAAGCGCGCAGCGCTGGCGCGCGCCCTGGTGCTCGACCCGCCGGTACTGTTCTGCGACGAGCCGTCGGCCGGGCTCGACCCGGTGACCGCGGCAGGGCTCGACGAGCTCCTGCTGTCGCTGCGGTCGTCCCTGTCGATAACCATCCTGGTGGTGACGCACGAGCTTGCGTCCATAGAGGCGATCGCGGACAACATCGTGTTTCTTTACAAAGGGGGCGTCTTGTACGAAGGTCCGCTCTCGGGGGCAAAACTCCTCGCCGAGGGCCCGGTGTTCGACTTCTTCATGCGCAAGGACAGCGCGCCGGGCCGCACGCAGGCGGCCTCGGAATTTCCGTTTCTCGTGGAGCAGACCGCATGAGCGCACTCACCGCAGCCCAGCGCGGACGCCTCGGCGTTTTTATCGCCGTGGTGTGCGGTCTTATCTTTGTGCTGGTCGCCATTCCGCTCGGCCTGCGGCTGTCGCACAAGGAAAAGACCTACTATGCCTATTTTGCCGGCGAGTCGATGAGCGGGCTCGAACAGGGGTCGACGGTCAAGTTCCACGGCGTTCTTATCGGTAAAGTTTCGTCCATAGCATACGACCCCAAGGATCTGTCGCGGGTCCGCGTGGTTTTCCGGGTGCAAAATGATTTTCCCATGAAGAAGGACATGTACGCGCAGTCGTGGTCGATGGGCATCACGGGCCTCAACTATCTCGACATCATGGGCGGCACCAACGCCTCCCCGGAGCTGCCGCCCAATTCGGAAATTCCCACCAAGGTTTCGATGATATCGAACCTTACCGGAAAAGTGGACGTGATAGTTAACAAAGTGGAACTCCTGCTCAACCATTTGAACGCGCTGTCGGAACCGGACAGCCTCGCGTCGATCAAGAAGATCCTCGACAACCTCGTGACGGTGACCGCCGACGCCAAGAGCTTCTTCGGCAGCGCGGGCCCGGATTTCAAGGATATAGCCCGGACGGCCCGGCAGGTGATGGGCAAGATAGACAGCATCTCCACCGACGTGCACGGTGTGGCGGGCACGCTCAACAGGAGCCTCTCGGAGCAACAGATCACGCGCATCATCACCCGCGTGGACTCCACGGCCCTGTCGCTCAAGACTCTTTCGGAAACCCTGGTGATGATGATCAAGCAGAGCAGGGAAGACGTCTCGGTGTCGATGGAAAACCTGCGCGAAGCGCTCGAAAACGCGAACCAGCTCGCCAAGGAGCTCTCCGAGAATCCGTCGCTCTTGCTCAAAAACGATCAACAGAAAGAGAGAGAACGGTGATGAGACCATGCCGTACACGGGTTCTCGTGCTGCTGGGCGCGGCCATGGCCATAGCCGTGTGCTGCGGGACAATTCCTATAAAGCAATACTATGTCCTCAACTATGTCCCCCTCTCGACGGCGGGAAGGCTCATTTCCACGCCCTACCCCTTTACCGTGCGGCTCAAGGAGTTCGGCATTGAGGACGCCTACAACCGCTCGCAGATCGTGTACCGCCAGAGTCCGTTTGAACTGCGGTACTATTTCTACAAACTCTGGGCTGTCAAGCCCAACAAGATGATTACCGACATGGTCCAGAAGCACCTCGAAGGAATCGGGTTTGTGAGCCACGTTATCCGGCGGTACGACGAAGGGCTCAAACCGGACTACGAGCTGTCGGGGGACATTGAGGCGCTCGAAGAATACGACAGCGACCAGCTGTGGTACGCGCACCTGGCGCTGCGCATCACCCTCACCAGGCTGTCGGACGGCAGGGTGATGTACTCACGCGAATTTGACAACCGCAAACGCGTGTACCAGTATTCGCCCGACAATGTGGTGCGCGAGATGTCGGCGATCCTCGAATTCATCATGAACCAGGCTGTTCACGACATGGACGCCGTCTTCTCCCGCGAATACGGCGCAAAGAGCGGCGGCACGGGCATTGCCGATTCCAGCAGGCAAAAAGAAATTGACAAATTCCGGGGCGAAGGCGGAGAGTGATATGCGAGCCGTGCCCCGATGGATCTCCACTGTGTCCCGCGCCTGCGCGGTTCTCCCGCTGTACTCGGTGCTTGCTTTTGCGGAACCACCGCCCACCCTGCCCGGCGAGGAAATAACCGGCGAATCGAGCGCAACCGTGGTTCGCGACACCGCCGCGACCCGGGCCCCCATTACCTCTCCCTATGCGCCCGAATGGTACGTGGAGGCGGTAAAGACATGGGACGCGCCGTCGGTGTCGCAGCAGATGGACGAAGACGAAACGCCTGTTCCTATCGGTAAAGGTGCGGTCTTCGTTCCCCGGATGTCGGAGCCCGATCTCGAGCCCGACGTGCAGATCGCGGACTCGCTCGGCAAAGTGGTGGTCACCGGCCACCCGGGAAAGAAATTCTGCCTCATTCCCGGCACCTACAGCGTGCTCATGGGGAACGGCACCACCAAGCAGCGCATTGTGAAATGGGTGGTTGTGGACGAGGGCAGGATCACCCCGGTGTTCCCGACATGGTCGGCCATTCAGGTGGAGGTCGTGAGCGAGAGCAACATCCCGTTCAAGGGAAGTTATGAGATTGTGCGGCTTGACGAATTCGAACCGTTCGGCCGCGGCTACGGCAGGGACCCGAACCAGGCCCAGCACGTGAAAACCTGGATCCTCAAGCCGGGAATGTACAAAATTTTCGGAGCGGGCGGCAGTTTCAATTCCGTCTCAAGTTACGTTACCGTGCGGCTGCTGCCGGGCGAACTCACGCAATTCATAGCCGTGGAGGACTCCACCACAGGCAAGATCGTGAGCGGCGGCGTTACCAACGTGGCCGGGGCGTCGCGTAAAATCACTACGCACTGGAAATACGGTCTGGATATCGGCGGCAGTGTCCTTTTCAATACCAGCAACGATACCAACAACTCTGCAATCGTATTGCTCACGAACCTTAGGGTCAATCACACCAGGAGCAAGGGAGAATGGGACACCAAGTTCTTTTTCGACGAAGAACTCAATTTTTCGAATTTCAAGTTCTCTGATATCAACAACACGGCCGATGATTTCCGGATGTATTCGCTGTATATATGGCGGATCATGTCCTGGCTGGGGCCATACGGCAGGATGCAGTTCGAAACGAATTTCTTCCCCGTGTACGACCGGTTCGATGAATCGTCGCAACTTCACCTGTTCTTCATCACCCGGCCCGATTCGGCGGTGACGGGTGTGGACTCGACTTCGAGGTCGAAGAGGCTCAAGCCCTCCTTGTCGCCAACGGACCTGGAACTCGGCGTTGGCGCGAATGTCGATGCGATTACCTCCGGTGTGTTCGACGCAAAAGTGAGGCTGGGGCTGGGATATTCTCAACGCAATATCTGGGACGAGTATCAAGATGTTCCAGGTGATTCCAACGCGATTAAGACCAGTGACGAGAACCAGGCGTCGATACTTTCTGCAGACGCACGGCACGCGCTGCTGACGCGTTTCCAGGCAAACTACAAGATTCTGCAAAGATCAAACGATGCCGTAGTGCTCACCTATGGTCCCGAAACATCGATTGACGCAACGCTTCGGCTCGGTAGGTTTATCACCGCTGAAGGTGAAGTCATCGTCCAATTTCCAATAGAGCCGATTATCGACATGCATGCCGTTCGTCCCGACTACTGGGTATACTGGGTAAACACGACGGTATCGTGGCGAATATCAAACTCGGTAACGCTAGACTACCTGTATACCTACCAATATAGTCAGCCCGTTTCTAACGGACCAAAGATCGATCTTTCCCAGCACCGGGTATGGCTTCGCTATTCTTTCAATACATCCCGTTAGGCCGGCGAAAAACTTGTACCTCGTCACCCTTATCAGTTATTTTAGAACCCTACAACATATAGCCCACCTTTCGCGAATTCGATAATGGGTTATACTGTCTGCGAGGATGGCGGAACTGGCAGACGCGCGAGACTTAGAATCTCGTAGGGCGACCTGTGGGGGTTCGACTCCCCCTTCTCGCATTCCAGATTTCACTTCTTCAGGAGGAATTATTGAAGGCAGCCGTTTCTGAGCCAAAATCGTACATTCGCATTCTCGACATCGAAATCCCAAAGGAGGATGTTGAAAGCGAATACTGTAGAAAATTGTCGCAGTACAAGAAAGAGATATCCCTTCCGGGGTTCAGGCCCGGCAAGGTTCCTCTCGACCTTGTCAAAAACAGGTTCGGCAAGTCGATTTATGCCCAAAACGTGGAGGACATGGTAGAAAAGTCGTTTGAAGAGGCTTGCAAGCAGCACTCGCTTTCCCCAATCAGCAGGGGCAAGATAAGCAACCTCAAGGCGGACGAGGGCGCGCCGGTTTCATTCACCATCGAATTTGAGATTGACCCGCCAGTGGAAATCAAAGGGTACACCAACCTTAATATCCAAGCCGACCCGAAGAAAATTAAGGATGCCGACATTGACAAGGCCACGGAGGAGCTGCGCGACCGTCATGCCGAGCTTGTCGACGTGGACCGAGCCGCGAAGAAGGGCGACAGCGTGGCAATCGAATACGCCAAAGTCATTATCGACGGCCTAGAACGCAAGGATTTCTCCAACCCGCAGTACCCCATCGAACTTGGCGCAGGAGAAATCAAGGAATTCGACAAAGGCCTCATTGGCCATAGTGCGGGAGAGACCCTCGACCTCACAATCCGATTTCCCAAGGATTTTTCCACAAAAGACCTTGCGGGCAAGGAAGCATTTTTCTCTGTAAAGATCAAGGCGGTCAAGGAGAAGATTGTGCCCGAACTTAACGCGGAATTCCTTAAGAAGCTCGGCGATTTTGCGACGCCCGAGGCGCTGGCCGACGCCGTCCGCAAAGACCTGGAGCTTCGCGAAAAAGAACGGTCAAAAAATGAGGCCTATTCCAGAGCTATCGACCGACTGAGCGAGAAGAACAGTTTCGACGTCCCCGAATCGCGCATCCAAAGCTATCTCGACCATATGACCGAAGAGGTGAAGCGTTATTTGCGTCCGGGAGATGCGCTGCCGACGCCTGAGGAAATCGACCAGAAATACCGCGTGACCGCCGTGCGGGCGATCAAGCGGTTCAAGATCATCGATTATGTCTCCACAAAGGAGAAGATCAAGGCTACTCAGGCCGAGGTCGATAGACAAATCGAACAGCTTGCGGCCGCATACAAGCAGCCGTTTGAGCAGCTCAAACAGTCGCTGCGGGCGAACGGCACCACAAACAGAATCCGTTCCGACATACGCGAACAGAAAACGCTCGATTTTCTCATAGGAGAATATTCACCTTCTGCCGCCGGCGACAACAGCGCACAGGCCGAAGGAACTCCTTCCTGATAAGGAAGCGAGGCACTTGACCAAGATGCCTCATGCATGACATTATAAACGAGAGGATGCCCTATGTCGCTAGTTCCCATAGTAGTCGAGCAAACCGGTCGCGGTGAACGTTCCTACGACATCTATTCCCGGCTGCTTAAAGAGCGCATTATTTTCCTTGCACAGGAAATTGACGAAACCATTGCCGACCTCGTCATGGCGCAGCTCATTTTCCTTGAGTACGAAGACGCGGACAAGGATATCACCATTTACATAAACTCGCCGGGCGGCGTCGTGTCGGCGGGCCTTGCTATTTACGACACCATCCAGTACATCAAGCCGAATGTGTGCACCATTTGCATCGGCCAGGCAGCCAGCATGGGAGCCATCCTGCTCGCCGCGGGCACCAAGGGGAAGCGATACGCGCTTCCGCATTCGCGCATCATGCTGCACCAGCCCGCGGGCGGCGCGGGCGGGCAAGCAACCGACATCGCCATTCACGCCAAGGAAATCATGCGCATCAAGGAGACGCTCAACGACATCCTGGTCAAGCATACCGGCCAGCCCATGGATGTCATCCGCAAGGACACCGACCGCAATTTTTTCATGGATGCAGACGAGGCGAAGACCTACGGCATCATAGATGAAATACTTACCAAACGGGAAAAATGAAATGAATCCGAAGCCGAAGTATCCGGGCATCAAATGCAGCTTCTGCGGCAAGAGCGCAGACGCCGTTGCCAAACTCATTACCGGCCCCAGCGTGCACATCTGCGACGAATGCGTCGAGATGTGCAACGAGATTCTCAAGGAAGACAAGACAAAGGCGCCCGGCGATCTCGCGCTCGATTCCCTTCCCACACCACGCGAAATGAAGACCTTTATCGATGCATATGTGATCGGCCAGGACGAGGTGAAGAAAGGCGTTTGCGTTGCAGCGTACAATCATTTCAAACGCATCTTGTCGCGAACTCAGATCGACGACGACGGCGTGGAGCTTGAGAAAAGCAACATTCTGCTTATAGGTCCGACGGGGACCGGCAAAACGCTTATTGCCCAGACCCTGGCAAAACTGCTTAAGGTGCCCTTTACCATTGTGGACGCAACCGTGTACACGGAAGCCGGCTATGTGGGCGAAGATGTGGAGAACATGCTTGTTCGTCTTCTGCAGGTGGCGAATTACGAGGTTGCCAAAGCGGAAAAAGGAATAATTTACATAGACGAATTCGACAAAATCGCAAGGAAATCTCCCAATCCGTCAATCACACGCGACGTATCGGGTGAAGGCGTGCAACAAGCGATGCTCAAGATCCTCGAAGGCACTATTGCGAATGTTCCGCCAAAGGGCGGTCGCAAGCACCCGGAGCAGAACCTGATCCCAATCAACACCCGTGACATTCTTTTTGTCTGCGGTGGCGCATTTGTCGGCCTGGAAGATATCATCGAAGCGCGAATCGGTCAAAGCCGAATGGGGTTTAACGCCGAGCTGAAGCGCAAACACGGGAACACTATTGGAGATCTGCTCCGCAAAGTCGAACCCGATGATCTCATCAAGTACGGCATGATTCCGGAAATTGTAGGAAGGGTGCCCGCAGTATTCGGGCTCGATCAGCTCAACGACGATGCCCTGCTCAAGATCCTCACCGAGCCCAAGAACTCGCTTGTGCGGCAGTTTCAGAAACTGTTCGCCATGGAAGGCATTCGTCTCACGTTTTCGCAGGATGCGTTGCGCGAGGTGGTTCGAATCGCGCTTGCCAAGAAAACCGGCGCCCGCGGACTAAGAAGCGTTTTAGAGAACGTCCTGATATCTATAATGTTCGAAATCCCATCCCGCGAGGACATAAAGGAATGTCTTATCACCCGGGACGTAATACTGAAAAAATCCGAGCCAGTCTTCGGTTTGAAGATAGACAGAAAAATAGCATGATAGTTCGCGGCTTTGCGGAATTGGAAGGCAAGAGAAGTGGAGCTGAGGGGAATCGAACCCCTGGCCTGTTGATTGCGAACCAACCGCTCTCCCAGCTGAGCTACAGCCCCAAGGCTAAGAAAATAATATTCGAAGCCTTCCATTTCAAGAAACCTTTTTTATTCGAGGACAATTCAATATTTCCAGACCATCTATGATGTCACTCCTGCCCGGCGTTCAGGGCGGCCCGTTTGCATGCCATAATCCCGCTATTGTGTGATGCAGCATATGTCCCACAAACAAAGTCACCACCTGCCGCAGGACATCTATCATCGGATTTACTGGTATGCAAAACGAAATGTTGATCCTCGCGTTATTGCCCACACCCTCAAGATTCCCCTGAGGACGGTGGAGCGCATTATCGAAAAGTTGTCGTCGGCAGAGAACTTAAAGCCAATTCCTCCCGTTGAATCTGAAGATCACCTGCACGCCAAGCAGTCGGCATCACAGCCGTACCCGAAAGAGTTTCTGGATGTTTTCGCATTTACAAAGACCCGCTACACCGTCGTCGACTTCAACGGCATGGTAACCAAGGCCAACGCGGAAAAGCTCGATTCCGAACTTCGGAAGCTTCTGGCTTCCGACTGGAAGGCCGTGGCCCTGCGCATGGCCGACGTGAAAGCCATCGACGAAGAGGGGTTCGGCGCAATTGCGGCCTTTTATGAAGCGTTCGTCAACATGCGCCGTTTTACCGCCATCCTCGACCCCTCTCCCGAACTTGATGCTTTTCTCGAGGCCCGCGATCCCGACGTACGGATTCCGGTGTTCGGTACCGAATCCGCGTTCGAATCGAAAGCCTTCCGATAACGGCACCAGAACTATCCCCTGCCTTCCGGCAATTACTAATTTTCCCCTACTGGAACGCGAGGCACTATGGCGTACATCGGTATCGGCTATTCGGGCAACGACCCCTCGTTTCTCCGCAATCAGGTGGACAAATGTCTGTCGTGGCTCCAGGGAGACAGGAGACCCTACTTTTTCGGCGACGGATTTGTCGTCCTGTACGACTCCAACACGGCGCGGGAATTCGCGAAAAAATGCTCTGCCGAGGCCGGCGCAAGCCGGATTTCCGTGTATCCGATGGATCACCCTGTTCCGCAGGAGCTTGCCTAAGACACCATGGCGCTTCACTTTGAAGAAAAGCTCGAACCTCACTCCGTTTTCCTGCTCCTCCTCCGAGGCGTCGACTACTGCATTGCGTCGTGGCACGACCTCGACAGCACAACCGGCCTGTTCGGCACCATCGACCCCGAATCGTTCAACATGCGATCGGTGGCCTCCTCTTCGCCCGTCATAGAATACGTCATCCGGCCGCATTTGCAGGCGCTGTGCACGCTGTCGGCCTTTGTTTACAGAAACGAAACAGGGCTGTTGGAGCCGTTCGTGACGCGCGAGCGCCTCGTGGAAATGCTGCAAAAGGGCATTGCGTGGGCGTGCGATACCCATCTGACGGGGAGCCGCGACGTGGCGACGTTTCTCGAACGGAAGCGCTGGGGAGAGAACTGGCGCAGCAGCCTGTGGGCAGCACTCCTCGGCCTGTGCGCCAGGCTGGCCCGCGACGTGCTCGACCCGGAACTAGTCGAGAAAGTAAAGCGCGTGCTGGCCTACGAGGCCGACCGTTTTATCGGCGTGCTGCCCCCCAGCGGGTGCGACGTCGACACCAAGCTCGAAGAAAACGCCATCGACACGCTGTGCATGAGCTGGGCCATCAACCTCTGCGACGGCCATCCCAACGCGGAGCTCTGGAAACGGACCTGCGCGGTGTGGGCGCTCAACATCGCATCGTCGCAGAACGACAAGGCCGACCACTCGGAATACCTCGAACGCTCGGTTTCCCATTTTGCAACTACCCAGACCCTGTTTCCCGATCTCACGGCGGAGAATCACGGTTTTTTTCATCCGGAAATCCTCTGCTACGGCATGTGGGTGGTGCTTTCCATGACCGCCTACGCCCTTCACGGCAGGCCGACGCCCGACTACTTCCGTCGCAAGAACCATCAGGAAACCTTCGATTTGCTGCTCCGGTTCTGCCTGCCTACCGGCATGATCTACGCGCCGGGCGGCCAGGATCTCCCGTATTTCATGCCGCGGCCGTTTTCGCTCGCGTGGGGCCTGTGGAACAACGATCCGCGCGCATTTTCCATCACGGGCAAATTGCTTTCGTGGATCGAAGACCAGCCCGCGCCGGAGCATTCGTCGGATGTGCCGTGGGTCCTGGGTTTTGCGCCGGCGCACGAAGGCTGGGAGCTGTTTTTTCAGAGCCAGGTTGGGTTCGAACTCGCCATGCTGGCCGTGCTGCCGTTTCCCGAAGAGTTCCGGTTCTACAGCTCGGGCCAGATAGAAAACGCTGTTGACACACGCCACATCTACCCGTACGTGGAGGTGTGCTACCGGCGCAATGTCCGCATGACCCGCAGCGTGGCCTGGAAGGCCCTCGGCGACCATCCTATTATCGGGCTCAACGTGCACAGCTTCCCGGAGCTCGTTGTCCAGAACAAGGCCGGCATGCTCGGCATACCGGCCACCCGGGACCATGTCCGGCATTGGGACGTTGTCTTTCACAACGACCGGTTCCAGAAGGACGGTTTCGAAACCATCGGCCGCCTGTTCTACTACGGCCCGGCAAACCAGCGCCTCTTGCGCCGCGACATTCGCGTGCTCACCTGGAGCGACGAGGGGCTCCTCGTTTTCGACCGGATCGTGGCCGAACAGGACGTGGTGTTCGAGGAGCAGCTTTTGTCCCCAATACATATTGTCAACGATGTCTGGACAAAAGAGAAGATCGACTTCTCCAGCGGGTCGCTGCGCGAGTCGTTTACGCCGCGCCTGGCCCGCTTCCGCGAAATAAGCTGCCCCTCGTTCTGGGCGAGCGTCGAAAGCCGCCTCCTGTTCCAGTTCCTGTGGGGCCGCACCAAAGGATTGGCCTATTGCCCCTCGCCGGCGCGGAATTCTCCTCCCTACTGGAAAAACTGCCGCCTCGACTGCATGGGAGTGCACGTCGAAGAACAGTCGGTGAAGGCCGGCGCGGTCGCCTACGAAGTCGGGTTCTTCATCGGCGCGGGCAAGAGTCCCCGGCCATTCAAATGCACGGGGAAGGCGGGGGAATTCTTTGAGGGACTCATCATCATGGACGGGAAGAATACGGTGGAGTTGAGTTAGTCTGCATTCGCAATCAATCAATACTTAATACTAAGTAAAGATTTGGGCGCCCCGCTGCTGCGCAGCGGCGGCCCTCCTTCCACGCTCGGCCAGCCGGCCTCGGTACCGCCTGCCACTAAGGCCCTGCGGGCCGTGGTCAGGCGGTACTGCGCTCTGCGCACGTTCCAGTCCTGCCTGGCGCGTGGCAGCAGGTCTATTCCACAATTGTCAATTTAGGCTTTAGACTTTCAGTCTTTCAACGTCATTTCCTACCGTGCAATCACCAGACGCTTGCTCCTGGAAATTCCCCGCCTGAAATCTGCAGCTGCTCAAGAGCGGGGCGACGCGCTCCCCTCTCCCCTGCAATAATCTTCGCACCATATTTTCTCCCTCTCCCTGCGGGAGAGCCGGCGCGCCCAACAGGAAGGGCGCAACAGCCGGGGTGAGGTCAAAGCGGTTGCACGAAAACGCATCCGTACCCGGCACAAATAAAGAGGGGCGACCGAACGGTCGCCCCTACCTGCATTCGCCGCAGTTTGAATTCCTATTTTTTCACGGGTGCCGGCGCCGCGGGCACTGCCTTGACAGGGGAAACCGGCTTCTGCGCCGGGGCCGCCCCTGCGGGCGCCTTGCCCGGCCCGCCGCCGTCCGGACAGCCGTCGTCGTCCTGATAGCCGTCTATGTCCTCGGGCGTGTTGGGGCACTTGTCAAGTTTGTCGGGAATGCCGTCGCCGTCGTTATCGAGGTCGGGACAGCCGTCCTCGTCCTGAAATCCGTCGAAATCCTCGGGTTCATTGGGGCACTGATCCTGCGCGTCGAAGATTCCGTCGTTGTCGTTGTCGAAGTCGGGACATCCGTCCTCGTCCTGGTAGCCGTCCTTGTCTTCGGGGACGTCGGGGCACTGATCCACATCGTCGGGGATGCCGTCGCCGTCCGAATCGATGCGCACTTTGTTAAGCGCGCCGTCGCTCATGGGGCCAATGTCCGAGCCCCCCTTGCCCAGGCCCGACAGCGGAAACACCCTGCCGCCGAAACTTGCAAACGAGAATCCCACCACGCCGGAGGTGGACAGCCCGGGGTCTTTGGTCACGTTGGTTTCGTTGATAACCGCGTACGGGTTGAAGCCCAGCCTGTTCCCGTAGAAGTCGTTGTAGATGATGCGCGACCGCTTCGAGTCTTCGTTCACGTAGATGCCGTATTGCTTGTTGGAAAACAGGATGGTGTTCTGGATGAGCACTTCGCTCTTGTTGGCAAGCATGATGCCGCAGTACCTGTTCTCGCCGATAAAATTGTGGTCGATTGCCGTGCGCTGGCCGTTGGTGATAAGCTCGCAGTAGATGCCGGTCCACTCGTTGGATTGCACGATATTGTTCTTGATTTCCGGGAGGGAAATGAGGCAATGGATGCCCGTGCGGTTGTTGCGCACGATGTTGTGCTCGATGGACGGGTTCGTGTTTTTGCAAATGATGCCGGTGCTGCCGTGTTCAATGGTAAAATTCTTGATAACCGCGCGGTTTGCGCCTTCCACTACGGGCGTGCCGCCGTTGCCGTGCAGGATCGTTTTTTCCACGTCCTGGCCCACCAGGGAAACGTTGTCCTTCATAATCACGTGTTCGTTGTAGATTCCGTTGAGCACGTACACGGTATCGCCCTCTTCCGCTTCGTCAATGGCCTTCTGGACCGACCGCGCGTCTTTGGGGACAACGATTTTCCTCGGGGCCGCCCAGGAATTAATTGACACAACGGCAAGCGCCAGCAGCGCGGCCATCACAATCGACTTCATAGTACCCCCTGCATTTTCTTCCGATATCCGGTTTGTGCCATGGTTCATAAACTACGTTCTCTCTTGGTCCAAGTACAAGTGGAAGCGGCGCGCGCCTACTTCGTATTCATCTTTTCGAGCTCTTTTTT
>PLWQ01000005.1 GCA_003165595.1 Fibrobacterota bacterium
CCTTCATCCTTCCGCCTTCATTCCGCCAAACCCCGGATAGTACATCCTGAGCTCCTCCACGAGTTTTCCAACCGGAAGCTGACCGGGCGCGACGGCAGAGCGCAGATAGCCGTACGTAAACAATGAGCCGAACACCGGCGCCAGCACGCGTGAGATCATGCCGAAATCACCCATGGCGATGGCCACGAGCGGCCACGTGCACTCCGACGCAAACGTAAACAGACGCGCCACATCGGAACGGGTGCGCGCCATGGCGGCGATCTTCACGATATCGGCGCCGAGCCCGTGCGCCCGGTCGGCGATGCCGTGCAAATGCGCGCAGTCCGGCGTCTTTTCGAAATCGTGCTCGGACACGATAACGGTCTTCCCGGTCGCGTGCGCAATAACCTGCCTGGCAATCGACGAGTCGATTTCGACGTCTATGGCATCCACAAACGGAATCACGGCCTTGAATATGTCCATGCGTTTCGCGTGATTCTCGTCGGTTTCCCGGACCGTGCCGATGCACGGGAGGTTCGTGGTCTTCTTGATTTTGTCAATAAACACGCAGAGCGACGGGATGTCGGCCCCAAGAAGGTCGCAGCGGATTTCCAGCAGGTCGGCACCCGTTTTTTCAAGCTCGGCAATGTGGTGCGAGTTGAGAAATTCATCGACGATCGCGACCACGCGGGGGACTTCGCCGAGCGTGACGGAGCCTATTGCAAGAGGTTTCATATCCTAAAAATGGTTAATGGATAAGCTGCGGCTATTATTCTTTTGATTTCTTGAAATTCCCAGCATTTCCTCCGCCCTCTCGTCCAGATACGTCGCCAGCCCCCGCGGAATCCTCGCCATCATCCCCGCCTCGTTCCATACCTCCGGGCTTTCCATGCACAGGTACAGCGGAATGGCGTGGCCGCACTTGCCGATTTCCTCGCGGAGCGCGGAATAGAATTCCACCCGGATCGGCCGGTAGTACCTGATCTTTCCATCTTCGCCCTGCACCAACTCGCCCATCGCGAACAGGGGCAAATGGTCGCCGGTCTTCTTGAGCAGCGCCTTGAGCGCGGGCGACGAGCGGAAACCACCCAGGCTCCACCAGGCGATCCTTGACGTATCGGCAATCGCTTCGAAAATGCGCGCGACCACGCGGCGGTAATCCCGTTTCCATTCCGGGTACAGGAAGATCGGGTCAAAATGAAACGCGACCCAGAAGCCCATGTCGAGGCAGCGTTGCGCCGCGGCGAGCCGGTCTTCAAGAAGCGCGGTGCCCTGCTCGAACGTCGAAATCATGCGCGGCGTATTCATGGAGAATCCAACGACCACCTTGCGGGGATTCTGCACGGCGGCAAGACCGTCAACGTTCGTGCTCTTGGTCTTGAATTCCACCAGCACGTTCGGGTACGGCGCGAGCAGTTCGGCGATTTTCCGCGACAGATGAAGCTCGTTTTCCAGGAACAGACTGTCGCCGAACTCGCCGGTGCCGAACCGCACCACGCCGCTGCGGCGGGACAGTTTGTTGCGCACCTCGTCTTCCAAATCGGAGAAATTGTCAAAAACAATCTGACGTTGATTTTCGAGATAGGCTTGCAGGATGCAGTAGCGGCAGTACATGCCGCAGCCGGTAAGCGGGGTAAGGATCTGATAGCCGCAACAGAAATAGCCTTTCGTGGTGCCGGGGCACGGCTTCCAGAATTCGCCTTTGTGAAACTGGTGAACGATCGCGCTGCGGGCTCCACCGGCCCCGCCGACCAGCGGCCTTGCGGGATGCGGCGCGGAATCGTCTTTCACCGCCGTGCTCCCCGGCGGTCGTGGTGCAAACGAGGCTGCTGGTCCTGCCACCACATGATGAGATCCTTCTGATGCCGCACCTCGCTCAGTTTTACCGTAACCGGGACCTTCTTTCCCGTGAACGGATCTTCTCCGGTTGCATACATCGAGCACGACACGGTCATGGGAATCGGAATGTATTCCTGCACGTTGCGGGCCTTGATGCCCCTGCGCCTGAGGTACTCGCCCAGTTCGCGGGCGTCGCTCTGCGTGCTGCCGGGGTGGCCGGCGATAAAATACGGCACAAGGTACTGCTGCTTGCCGGCGCGCGCGCTCGCGCTTGCAAAGAGTTCCTCGAACCGCTGCCACCCCGTTTCTTCGGGTTTCCCCATTGCGAAAAGCACTGCCCGCGCCAGGTATTCCGGCGCGACCGACAATTGTCCGCCCGTGGCCTTCTTGGCGACAATCTCGATGATCTCGGGCCACAACAGCGCAAGGTCCATGCGCACCCCGGAGTTGATTGACACATGCTTTACCATGTCGAGCCCGCACACGGCGCGAATGAGTTCTGCAAACGCCGACTGGCCGGTTTGCAGAAACGAGCACACCGAAGGCGCCAGGCAGCTCCGCCGCGTGCAGGGCTTGCCGTCCTTGGGCCGCCTGCACGAGAGGCTGAACATATTTGCCGTGGGACCGCCGAGATCCGACACGATTCCTTTCCAGCCGGGAAGCTGCGAACGCTTGCGAATTTCCCTCACCACCGAATCCTTGGACCGGCTCTGGATGATCTTCCCCTGGTGCGCGCCTAGGCCGCAGAAATTGCAACCGCCAAAGCAGCCGCGCACAACGGTCACGGAGTCCTTAATCTGCTCGTAGGCGGGAACCGCCTGCTTGTACGAAGGATGAGGGCGATACGAAAATGGCAGTTCGTAAATTCGGTCTATTTCCCCCTGAGTGAGCGGTTCGGCCGGTTTGTTGACCAGCACGCCGAGTGTACTGCATTCCTGCAGAAACGCAGCCTCGGGATTCTCGTAAAACAGTCTTGTCATTTGCGAAAACGCCGCGCGCGACTGCTGTATCTCTTCAAACGACGGCAACCGCACGAACCGTTGTTTCGGGTCGGCAGCGACGGCGTCGAGTGCGTTCTTTCCCAGCCTGACCGCGGTGCCGGGAATATCGAGCATGCCTCCTATGGGCTCCCCACGTTTGCAGCGCGCGACAATGGCGCGCAGCGGATGTTCGGCCATGCCGTAGGCCAGGAGATCGGCCTTTGCGTCGAGCAGTATCGGCTGACGGAGCGAGTCGGACCAGAAGTCGTAGTGCACAATCCTGCGCAGGCTCGCCTCCACGCCGCCGATCACGATCGGTGCGCCGCTAAACGCCTGGCGAAGCGCATTGCAATAGGCAATGGTTGCGCGCTGCGGCCGGACGCCCGCCCTGCCGCCGGGAACATACGGATCGTCGCTGCGCGGCTTCTTCTGGGCCGTAAACAGCGACAGCATCGAATCGACGTTCCCGGCAGTTACGCCGAAGAAGTACCGCGGAGCGCCCAGCGCCGTAAAATCGGCCGGGTTCTTTACATCAGGCATTGCAATGATGCCCACGGTGCAGCCGAGAGACTGCACATACCTGCCCACCATGGCCGCCCCGAACGCCGGATGGTCTACGTAGGCATCGCCCGTCACGATGATGACGTCGAGTTGTTCGAGGCCGAGAGCCTGCATTTCTTCCCTGCTGGCGGGGAGAAACGCGGTATTGATTCCCGGTCTCTGAGGGATTTCTTCCATAAAATGAAAATTATGTGATTGCAGACCATAAGCGGATATGCTTCCGGGGCAAGGAGGAAATTGTTTTATAAGCCAGGCACGGATGCCGCCGCGCAAGATCTGACGGTAGTGGAAAAGCCCGCTCTCGAAACCGGGATATCCGGATTGTGTTTAACGCACTTTGGCGAGTGTTTCACATAAGTAAATCCAGGGCGTCATGTTCCTGGTGCTTCAATGATCGATTGCTGTTAGGTAATGCGCGCAGCGGAAAACAGTGCGGAGCATTTTCTTTCTCCCGCCCCATGCAAAAAGTAGTTTTATTACGTACACAATCATGAAAAATCTTGTTCGAACTTCGGGCATCGTCATCTCAATTGCGCTGTGCATAGCAGCTGCAACGCTTAAGTCGCATGTGAGCCCAACCCTCTGCGTGGGATGCGGCGACTGCGTGCGAATCTGCCCGGTGTCGGCCATCAGCCTGGTGCGCGGCAAAGCCGTCATCGACGCGGAAACCTGCATCGGCTGCAAGAGTTGCAACAGAATTTGTTCCTACGGAGCCGTGAGATGAACAAGACGGTGCGAACGCTCGGTCTGGCAATCGCCGTGGCGCTCGTGGCCGGTCTCGCGTGCGTCAAATCGCTGGAACAATCGCTTGGTCCCACCAAGGGCGCGTATCTGAGCGTTGATCCCGGTTTGTGTTCAGGATGCCGGAAATGCGTTGCGGTGTGCAATGCCGACGCCATAACAATTGTTTCGAACAAGGCGGTGGTCGACCCGACAAAATGCATTCAGTGCTTTAAATGCGTTGACGCGTGCCCCTATGACGCGATTTATTGATTTACGAGAGAGATCCGCCGCATGAGAAGCGCCGCATGTTGCTGGCTATTCTTGCTCGCTCTGCGTGCATATTGCGGACAGGATATCGATCTGCGTTTCGGAGCGGTTGGCGGGGGAAAAAGCGCGGGTGACGGCAGCATCTCAAATTGGGCGCCTGCAGTTGAGCTTCACTATCGGTGCGCCGTACCCCTCTTGCAGTCTTTTTCCATTCTTTGCGGCGAAGAATTCCAAAGCTACAGCCGGGTTTCTTCCACCCTTCCCCTTCTCGAACTCAATTATCCCGTGAACTCGATAACGAGCGCGGGCATCGCATACAACGGATTCGGCACGATTCAACTGAGCGGGTTCTCGCACGTTCTTTCCCAGAGCGAACCCATACCTTTCCCTGTTGCAAAGCAGGAAAACAATTCCCCCCTGGCCGTCGGGAGCATCACCGAGCGGTTCAAAAACGGGGCCGATCTATTTTTCGATGTGCCGTTATGGCGGTTCACGCTTACCGGAGATGCATTCTACAACAACCTGATATTTGATTACAGCCGTGACACCATAATTTCGCGCGATACGATAAATCTCACCCGGCCCAACAGTCACGACGCCGATCTTTGGTGCAATGCCTCGTTGGCGTTTGACGTACTCGACAAAAAACTTTGGATCAAAGCCGCCGGCTTGTTCAAAGACGATTTGAACCCCTACCAGGGCTATAACATTACCGGCTATTTTCTCGGCGTGGAGGGTGAATCCAATATCTTCTGGAACACTCTTGCCGTAAGCGGTGATGCGTTTGCGCGATATATCGAAAGCGATATCATGGACCTCAAGCAGTACGGAGACAGATTCGGGACAACCGAGCATCTCAGGCTTGTTGCAAAGATCCCGTCCGGCTTTTATGTCAAAGGCGACTGTGCCTTCGAATCGGCGTTAACCATGAGGAAACTCAGGGCCGAACTTTCGCTCCGCAAGGTGTGGGTAAACCGGTACAGCGTTGAAGTCGGCGCCTGGACAACGGCCGGCGGGCTTTTCCCGCGGCAATGCGCCTACATTTCCTCCACCATTGCTGTTACTCCGCGCGACATGCTGATTCCATCGGTCCGGGCATTTACGCACTGGAACGGATACTTTGTAAACGGCGATTCGACCATGACCCTGTATCGTACCGATCTCGGGCTGTCGTTCCGCCACGATTTTCCTTTATCACCGGCATCCGTGCTAAAGAACCTTTCGTTCAATTGCGGGGCGCTGTACAGAAGGTTTACCGAAATGCCTGTTACCGTTATCATAAGCCCTCAAAATATTGACTTTTATGTGGGAGTGAGCGATTGGCTGTGAAAGCAACGAACTCAGGAAAGAACCTCAACCTTAGGCCCTGCGGCGTGCATGGAAAAGTCGCAGCCCGGGCGTTTTGCATGATGCTTGCCTCCGGCATCGCGCTGGTCGGCTGCGGCGATTCGTTTGTCGATTCATTCAATAAAGCTCCGCCGCCAGGCGTCGTCGTTCTGCACCCACCCCACCCGACAAGCACCTGGATTGACTCCATAAACCCGACCGACGGGACAACAAGTGCGACCCTGTGCGTCACCGGCGGCTGGGTAAGCTCAACCGAATGCTCACTTTACATATTCTTGAAATATTGCGACGGAACTACCCGGATACGGCTGGGAACGGATTCAAATAGTTATACTCTGACCAAGGGCTATCTTACGGATACGCCCTATTGTCCGGACTCCACGGCTACATTTGTCCACTTGACCTACGTCTATTCCGGACTTACCCCAGCCAAGAAGTACTACCTGAACATCATGGGGTACTGGGGCATAGCCCAGCCCTGGCAATTGGACGGCAGTTTCACCACACGGCCGGATTCTTCCTTGGACACATTATCGAAGAGGGGACCTTGAAATTATGAACTACTCGCTCTTTGCCCGGTACGCGGCCTTATGCTGCATGTGGTTGACTGCCACCTGCACCATGGGGCCAAAGGTGCGGGACGGCGGCATAATCACAACAAACGCGAATGCGCAGGGGAACAAGATCACCGTCAGGTTCACCCGAGGAAGCAATTTCGCCAATGCCAAGCAATTCCTGTTTGGAAAGTTCACCATTACCCCGCAAATCGCGGTATGGGCCGAAGACACTCAGGGACGGTATCTTCAGACGCTCTATGTGACGCGGAAGTTCGCAAAGCAGGATTGGGGAATTATGCTGCACAACAAGGACAGTTGTTTCCGGACCAGCTCGCTTCCCTACTGGCTCAACAAGTACGTTCACGCGGGAAACGCCGCTCCCACGACCAACAAGCCGCTCCCGGACGCCGTCACCGCGGCGACGCCGACCGGTTCATTCGACATCAACACCATGCTCAATACCCCGGCGTTGCCCGTGGTGATCTGCGTGGAGATCAACAGCTCGTTCGACTACAACAGCGCATTTGGCCCCAAGCGGAAAGCATCCTCAATCAACGGGCAACCCGCTGTGGTGTACAAGGCCCGCGCGGGGGAAAATCTTCGGCTGTACCCCGTTGTTTCGATGAAGCTGGCCGGCCACAGCGGCGAAACCGGCGCGGATTCTCTCTTGTATAAAGACGTCTCGGGGCTCACCACCGCACAAAACATTTTCAGTTGCATCAACGTGCTGATGCATGTTTCCGTGTCGCCCGCTGGCGATTCGATCGATCGGACGGGCGCTACGCCCCTGTCCGCGCGTTGAGAGTTGACCGCGGCGTGTCTGGCCTGTAAAGTTGTTGCGTTTTAGCCGCCTGCCGCCGGTCGCGCCGAAACGCAGAGAGCCCGCGACGGTTTCCCGCGCGGGCCCTCTCGCTAACCAGGTGGGCCTTGAAACTGTCTTACTTCATCACAAGAAGGTCTTTCTTGTAGAGCCTGCCTTCGGCCTGAACCGTGGCGAAGTATTTCCCCGCTCCGCATCTCGAAGTATTCCAGGTCACGGCCGACTGGCCCAAACCCAGAACCTGCGAGAACACGCGTTTCCCCTGCATGTTGTAAATCGACACGACGATCCTGTCGCCCCGTGTACCCACAATGTTCTGGAGCCGCAACGTTGCGACGCTCCGGATCGGGTTAGGATAGCACATGAGAGATGGAATTGCGCCGGCCTTCACAATCGCTGCACCCTGCACGCCTCTCACCGCGGTGGACATTGCATTCTTTGCCAGGCGGTCCGCAAAAGGTAACTGGGTGTAACGGATAAGGTCTGCCCGTTGCTGGGCAGTCATGTTGATAAACTTGTTTCGTGAATAGGTTCCCTCGCCGAAATGCCAGAGAATGGCTTCCGCAATACCTCGTGCCCTTCCATCGTGCATGAGGAGTGCAACTTTGTTCGAATAGGTATAATACAGCTCTCCCCAAAGTGGAGACGTACGCCAATCGCTCGGCCCGGCAAGGCCCGATACATATCCATTGGCCGCTCCGCCGGTATCACTTTCTTCCGGTCCCATGTCATGTATCAGCATGTCGGTGAATGGCTGGATTTCGAGATTCTTGAGTTCATTGAAATCGGTTTTTGTTCCGGTCCTTATAGCGGGAATATGGCAAAGATCACATTTGGCGTCGGCAAACAACGCCTTGCCGCGGATGGCGGAAGGATCTGTCCATATTTCTTCAAATGCTTGTCCTTTGTAAAGATTTCCGCTGAGCCATATCGCTCCACCTTGGGTAGCATCCGCTATAGAGGGATCGAAAATGATGTAGCCCTTTCCCAATTGTCGCGGAGGAGGGGCCAAAAGAGAAATGTACGTTCGCAAAGTGTCCATGACCGGCACCGACATCTCCGGAGGATTGGCGTTGTCGGTCATATATGGTTCATTAGCGAAGTACATGTTCGAAACGCCCACATCCCCTGCAACGGAAGCATAAACTTCAGTCTTGAGGTTTGCAACGTCTGCTTTCCAGCCGAATCTGCCGAGCGAACTGGGTCCGGTGAAACCATCGTCGACACGGTTCGCCTTTCCCGCTATACCGGTGCCGGCCTTTCCGGGCAGATCAACAAAGGAAAGGATGGTGCTTTCGTCAATCGCCTCCAGCATTCCCAAGCCAGTGAGGTTGATAATGTAGCGGGGTGAAATCCTGACCTTGGAAAGGTCTATGGAGGTCACGCCCCAACCGAGATTGCTAAAGGAATAGTGCGGCTTGCGAAGCATGAAGGGCGTACCGTCGGCATACTGTCCCGGAACCGAATCCCATGTCACGTTAAGCTGGCCCTGGGGCACGGCAGGCGGTGTGGCAGATGTTTCGAGAGAACCACCGAATACGGGATGGCCGCCAAGGGAGCCATCAGGATTTACGACTTCGAAAGGTGTAAACAAACCATGTTTGATGTTGGGGTCGCTTCCAACCATATCATCGGGATATCCTTTGCCGTCCTCGAAATGGCAAACGAAACAGGCTGCCTTCCTGTAAATGGGTCCGCGCATGGTCGGCTTGAAGAATGGGCTATGCGTAGTATCCGGAAAACTATTGGGCGAACCGTTGCAGTCGAACGGTGTAGCATAATTGTACACCATGCCGGTTCCCCAGTCCGTGTCAAAAAGAGCTTTTCCCTTCATGAAATCGGACGATCTGCCGGGCCCTGCATTTTGTACGTGCTGTGAAAACGCGAACTCGGGAAAGGTAACCGTATTGATTGAGGCATCGCCCGCAGGATTCGCCCAGGGATGCTGGAATTTGTGGCTTATTTTTCCAAGCCCGATGTAATAACGCTGGGGTTCGGAATAATAAAGTTGGCCGTCGGAGAGAGATCTGGCAGCAGACAGTTCGTAGTCGATGTATTGGCCATAACTGAGGCCTCGAATCATCCAGACGTACCAACGTATCTGCGGGAACTGGGTATTTGTCCACGTCGCCTGAAAAGGCTCTACGGTCTGGCCAAAGTACGGAATGTTGGCGGGTCCCATGAATCCGGTTCCGTCGATGCTTGCGTCACCGGAGCCTTGGTTATCCGAATACGTATCGTGGTCGCAGAGTGTGTCATAACCGGACATTCCGAAGAACCTGCCATTCGACCAGTTGGTTGCTTCGCTGGGGAAGAGAACAACCAGTAAGGAGTCACCCCAATCCGCGAGTTTGTAGTTGAGAGCCGTGCTCTGGAAGTAATTCCCGGAAAAATGGTCGAAGCGCCATTCGTCTTCGTGCCTGTTGCGGTAGCGTTCGCTTCCCTCGATTACCAGAGGCCATTTCGGCATGGGTTCGAACCCTTGGCCCATAACATAGGTAAACCACTTGGTGTCGGTCGTGTTCGTGCACTGGTGAGAAGGAATCCAGGCGTAAAAGCTCTGGGGTTGACCCACCCAATGTTGGGTGAAGAAGTAATCGATGGTATCGCCCTGTATGGCGTCAATTGCGTACGTAAAGGTGTTTGCGGAAACATGGGTCATGGCCATGGTGTTGCAACTCTGGCCATGCGTGTTGTTGATCCACGTCACGTCTGCCGAAAGAAGATACGGTCCGGCCTGCGGTGTCTCCGTAAGCTGAGGACTGTAGGTGAGTGTTAATTTTCCTGAAGTTGTGGTTGCATCCTGCTTCTGGGTAAAGTAAAAGATGTTCGGAAAATTGGCCATTGCAGTGGACCAGAGTCCAAAGATTGCCATTGCGACGATCATCATGACCGGAAGCCGTCTTACTCTCATGATCCCCCCCCTTTTTGGTAGGATAAGCGTTTAAGCGGAAATGATTTCAATTTCTTTCACTGCTACGTACTGATGCTCTGAGCGCTGGAAGGCAAATATGCAGCTCACCTCTCTTCTATATATAACTTCAACTTGTTCTTAAATCAAAAAAATATTCGAAAATAGCGGATTAACCGTACTCAAGCTGAATACGGATTATCGTATTAAGGGTGATCCCTTTTCGGCCGCTGCACCCACTCAACTCAATAGTTGCTCGCAAACGGGCACGCGCGACGCAAGAAGTCTTTGCGAATGACCGCTTAAGCGGTCCCGGTGCCTCACTTGATCTTTACAAACCTCTCAACATATTGCATCGCGCCCTGCCGCATGGTAACAAAGTAGACTCCGGTTGCAAGCCTTGAGGGGTCCAGCGAAACCAGGTGCGTTCCCGAACCGGCTACACCGTTGAAAATCGTTTTGACACGCGCCCCGTTCGGGGACGTAAGCATGATCGTAACCCGGTCTTTTGTCGCAGCCGTAAAGTACACGCGCGATCCGGCGACGCGGAGCATCGAGGATTTCCTATTGGGAATCACCGTGTTTGCGACACCAACGGAGTATTTGCTGTTTCTCACGATGCAAATCCACTGAACGCTATACGGATAAGTGCTGCCTTGTGTCCAAAGTGTGTCTGCGGCAACTCCCGGCGGGACCCCGAACGACGTCCTCTGGGCTTCCTGAGCAATATCGCTCACCTCAATGGTGTCCACAGTGCCCTTGGCATAGAGGCCTGTTTTCGGGATAAACCACAAAATGGCAAACTTGTCCCCGGCCTTGAACTTTGTTGTGTCGGACATGTCGAAGAACTTGTCAAAATTGGAATTAATCTTGACAATAAACAAGGAATCGTTTCCGATTTGCATATAGGGATATCGTACTTGGTGTGAGGTGAGCTGCCCGCTGCCGGGATACATGAACTGCAGCGGCTGTCCCGCCATGAATCGCTGTGCTATGGCGACCTGTGTCCACAGCCTGTCGAATTTCCGCAGATCTTCAAGTTGCCTTCCCTGGTTTTCAGAATTGAATTCCATGCCCGAACCGCCCTGGAGAAGGTGCGGCCACAGCACGTCGATTCCCAGTTGGGCCGCAACGGAATCGGCAACGAGCGTATCGGCATAATAAGGCACGCCGCCATAGACCTGGTCCTGGAAACAAATGTAAGGTCTGGCGGTTCTCTGATTCTGATTCCAATAGTAATTGGGATATTCGTAGGCGGAATGGTTGTCGTCAATAACCTCGATGCCGCCGATGATTGCACCGGTATCTGCGCCCTCAAGCGGAATGAAATAGCTGGGCTCGGGCACAAATTGCTGGGTCCCGACTTCAATAAGATGCCCGTAGGGGTCCATGGAACGAAGGTAGGCCGCGAAACCTATCATCTGCTGCACGGAAGGCGATTGCGTCTGATCGCCTGTGGACATGTTGAGGTCGTTGGTTGCTTCCACGATGTTCCACGTTACGGCGCAATGGTGCGCGAAACGTGCGACCATTTCTCGATAAAAGAGTTTGCGCGTGACCGCGAACGGGTTGGCGTTCGTCAACAGACCTTCGGCGGCCTCGAAATATGACGCGTTGCCGGGCTGCGACAGCACGACGTTGATGAGCAGCCCTCTTTTCGTCATGTGCTCAAACGCGATTTCCCATTGGTCAAGTTTGCTGCAGTCGAAGGTCTTGAGCGGCGTGGCGGCGGTCCACGGCGCGCTGCCCGAATCCAGGTACGGGTACACGTCGCCTTTCCCGGTGGTGTCGGCGGCAGGGCGGTTGAACACGCGTATGCTCTGGCTGTTGAGGCCTTTTGACGAAAGGTAATTGAGCGCGCCCAGCAGCCCTTTCCCCTTCCCGCCCCACGTTGAATCCTGCGACGTCCAGTCTGCGACATGCGCCGCGAACGCATGGGACGCCGGCGTATTGTCGAAATCGCCAAAGGCAAAAATATTGTCCGGGCTGTTGCTGCCGCCCTTGATAAAGCACTCGCCTGTTTCGGCGAATTGCAGATAGTGTTTGTTGACGTAGCGCAGCATGCCGCGCGCACGGAAGTCGGGGGCCGTTTTGTCGGAAGCCGCAACAGTAAACGTGCCGGTCGCGCCGTCGATTGTGGCGTCTGCAGCCCCGGCCGTGGCCGATGGATCGACCGCCACGTTCGACCCGGTCCTAAACGACGCGGTGTACGTCCAGGTTCCTACGACGTCGGGACAAAAGTGAACGCGCCATTTTGTTCCGCTCGTTGCGCCGGAAATTGCCGCGTTGCCGTCTGCCGCAAAGAAGCCGGGGACCGTAATAGTTTCGCTTCCAGTTGTAAACGTTACGTTGAGCCGGTTGTTGAGAAAGGTCGTGGTATCGGACTCGGAAGCGGTAGGGCCGTCGAAGGTGATTGTAACGGTGTGCCATTTCTTGAGTTCGCCGCTCACAATCCCTGCGGCCGCAGAATAGGCAAAAGATGCAATGCCAAGGAGCACGATGGATGAGGCGATAAGTTTTATGAAATGCCGGGAAACCTGCTTCATGATACTTCCCCCCCTTTATAAGTGAAGCCGCATGGATTTACAGATATCAGAAACAAATGCTAGCTTAATCGTTCAAGCGGAGATTTAGACAGAATCCTAACAGATTCATTATTTGTAATTTAATCTTTGTGGGACGCTTTTGGTGGGAAAAAAATGCGAACCGCGTACTTTTTTGTATTCTTTCTGTATACAGAGCGTCGCGCGTCATGAGCCAAGTGCAGATACGACGCGGTCCGGGAAGCATTTCCTTTTTCATGAGCGTGAGCGCATCCAGGAAGTAGATTTAGCCAGCAAATACTTGGTGCAAGGAAATGCTTCTGCATGAGCGCGACATGGGCAGCCCCGACTTGGTGGTTATGATTGTCGGGGCAATCAAATTACCATGATCTTCCAATACCTCACCGAAGGGTTTCTTCTCGGCCTGGCCACGGGACACATTTGTCTCGCCACATGCGGCCCGATCTATGCGCCGTTTCTCCTGGAAAGCCGGCGCAATTGGAAAACAAGCCTTGTCGCTTTAGTCAAGATTTCCCTCGGCAGATTTCTCACCTACGCGTTGTTCGGCGTGGCCGCCGGTTTCCTGGGCCGCCAGATAGCGGAACTCAACAGGTCCTATTTTACCGCCATCGCCTACTGCGTCTTTTCGGTTATGCTTTTTCTCTCAGCATTCAGGGCCAACCGCAGGGAAAAGGGCTGCACGCTTCCCGCGTGGGGGCGGTTTGCCGACAGCCCGTTTCTTCTGGGCGTGGCCACCGGAATCAACTACTGCCCGTCGTTCCTTATAGCCCTCACCCGCGCCATCGACCTTTCGGGCCCGCTGTCCGGGGGCTTGCTTTTTTCCGCGTTCTTCCTGGGCACCAGCATTTTCCTTGTACCGCTTTTCGTTTTCGGCGTCCTGGGGAACAAGAAAGTTCTCCGGCTTGCCGGACAGGTTTCGGCGGTTCTCGTGGGAACATGGTTCATCACTCAGGCTGTCGTATTCTTTGTGAAGGCCGCGGCGCCCCAGCCTCGCCACGACGGAACGGCAAGCGACATCGTGACACTGCTTGACAGCACAAGAGCTGCCGTGCTCACCACCGACACTGCGGCGTTCGTCCTCCTCACGAACATGCTGCGAAAGAACCGGCCCGGCCCGGTCGTCTTTGCCTGCGACACGGCCGCATTGCGAGGTTCGGACAACGTCTTTGCGGACAGAAACTGGCCGGCCCGTACCGGCATTTCATTTGAGTCCCTCAAGCGGCCGGGGCGATTCGTTTTTGTGCTGCCCGCCCACGAAGGATCGATTGACGAATCGTATTCTGGCAGACTTATCGGTTTTCTTGAGAAATACTCCTTTCGAAAATCCGCGAAGGATGCAGTTCTCTTTTCTCCCCAGCATATCGACTCGCCGGCTCCCGCAAAACCTGGCGGCGGGAACCTTCCCCGGTAGGATACCGCCATCGGCCAGGTAACGGCACGGGAGATGTTCACTCCCGGCGGAATTTTCCCCTCGTCGCATAGCCTGCCGCCGGAGGGCCATTTTGCCCTGACCAAGCCAGCGGATGTGTCAATCTTATTGCTTTTTGTGAAGCGCACAGCCCATTTTTCTGTCAAGGAGAGTCCGCCGCCGATTTCGCACATCAACGGCGGCATTGGGGCAGCCGCAAGGCCCCACCGCACTGTGAGAAAGGACCAGCTATGTTTTCAAAGAAGAAACGGAAGACAAAGCGAATCCACCTGGTGTATTACCTCCTTGTTTTCGACAGGGAGACCGACGACCTTGTGGGCCATGTCGTGGACATCACCACCGGCGGCATGAAACTGATGGGCACAAAAGCCCTGCGGCCGGACACCATCTATCATTTGCGGATGCTCCTGCCCGACGATGCCGGCGGCAGCAGACCGGTAAATCTCGACGCCCGCTGCATTTGGCTCACGCAGAACATGTTTTCGGACTTCTGGGGAACGGGCTTTGCGTTTACGGACATTCCTGACAACGACATCGCGGCCATCTCCGGCCTTATTGACAAATTCGGATACTAGGCTCCCCGACCTGGAGGCAGCCATGCATCAAAATATTGACAAAACCGCCTGGCCGGTATTGTAATTTATAATCGTGAATCATGATGGCCGGTCTTCACCTCATCCAAGGAATTCCCATGAAGAAAATCCTTGTAATCGACGACGACGCAGCGCTTCGCGAAGTAATGAAAACGGTGCTGTCCGGTTCCTATGAGGTCAAAGAGGCGGGAACGAAAGCAGAAGGACTTTCCGTAGTGGCAAAATTCAGGCCCGATCTCGTCATCCTCGACGTGATGATGGAATCGGTGAAGGCCGGGTTCGAAGCGGCGCGAGAGATTCGCGTCAATAAGAAGTTCAAGAATGTCAAGATCCTGATGATAACCAACGTGGACAAGGAAATGCAGATCGACTACAAGTCGGAGGCGGGTGACGCGGACTGGTTGCCGGTAGACGGCTACCTCCAGAAGCCTGTTGAGCCCAAGACCCTGCTTGCCAGGGTCCGGCAGCTTCTATAGCGCGGAACCGGCGGCGGGGCGCGGTCGGACGGCGGCGTTGCTCCAGAACACATAGCCACCCTCCAGGATCGAAATTTTCCCATATCCCCTGGTAACAAGGAAGCGATAGGCTTCGTAGGCTCGCGACGAAGTCCTGCTGTACAACACGCACGCGTCCTTCTTGCCAAACGGGATTCCTTCACGCCGCAGGTTTTCCAGAGGAACGCTTACGCTGCCCGGGATCGAGTTCACCACATGCTCCGAAAAGGGCGAAACGTCCACCAGGTGAACACTCCCTCGTCTGGGTATGAGCTCGGCGGGAGTGACGGTTCGCACGAACCCCTCCATTTTTGCCGCCAGCACGCAGCAGGCGGTCTGAACGATATCGATAGGGTTGTTGAACGCCGGCGAATACCCGAGATCGAGTCCGAAGACTTCGGTGAGCGTGAGCGAGCGCATGATTGCCGACGCTGCTATCTGGATTTGCCTCACGACGTCTCCCCTGCCAAAGGCCTGCGCCCCCAGCACCCTTTTCGTTGTCGCATCCGCCACGAGCTTGAAGGCGACGTATTCGGCATTTCTGGAATAGTGCGCTTTGTCAAGGCCGGTGACAACCGCCGATACGGCCCCAAACCCATGGTTGCGGGCGCTTGCGAGCGTGAGTCCGGTGCGGGCTATTGAGACGCCGAAGTTCTGAAACATGGTGGTGCCGATGGATCCGAGGTACTCCGACGTCCGGCCTCCGATGTTGTCGGCCGCGATCCTTCCCATTTTGGTGGAGACCGACCCGAGCGGCCAGTACTCATGTTTTCCCGTAATGCAGTTGACGGTTTCCGCGCAGTCTCCGATGGCATAAATATTCGGGTCGTTGGTTTGCAACCGCGAATTCACTCTTATGGCGCCTCGCGGGCTCACCGGGATTCCGGCACGCTTCGCCAGTTTGGAATTCGGCCGCACCCCGGCCGACACGATAACAAGGTCCGCCGCAAAACCGCCGACGTTCGTGAAAAGGACCAGCCGCCCGTCCTTTCGCCCTATGCGCGAAATGTCGACGCGGGTGGCGACCTTGATGCCTTTTCCGTTGAGCGCATCCTGGATTTTCTCGGAAATGTCTTCGTCGAATAACGACGAAAGCACGTAAGGTTTCTTTTCCAGTATGGTAACACGCGCGCCGGCATCCACCAGCGATTCAGCGGTTTCCATGCCGACGAGGCCTCCTCCGATAATGTAAACGTCCCGGGCGTTCTTCGATGTGCATTCCTTTCGTATTGCCTCGGCGTCTTCCATCCCGTGCAGTGAATAAATGCCGTGACGGGTGATGCCCGGAATGGCCGGCACATACGATTCTCCGCCTGTCGCCAAAACGAGCACATCGTAGCCAAGCTCTCGCATTTCACGTGTGGCAAGATCTCGAGCCCGAACCGTTTTCCTTGCCCTGTTTATAGAGACCGCCTCGGTCCTGCTCAGAACGTGAATGTTCTTGATGGATTCGAAAAAGTTGATGTCGCGAACCGTGTTGTCTGCGGTCGACATGAGTGATCTTGGCGAATGCACTTTGTCGCTGATGTACGACGGCAGGCCGCACCCGGCATACGACAAGAAATCGCTCTTCTCCACTATGGTGATGTCGCATCTCTCGTCGAGGCGGCGCAGGCGCGCCGCGGCCTTGGGGCCCGCCGTGACCCCGCCGACAATGACAACGCGCCTTCTCTGAACGCCTCGGCGCGCCTGCTTATGTACGCCCCGGCAGGGCAGCGTCACGCGAAAGGATGTGCCCTTTCCCTCTTTCGATGTGACGGAAATGGTGCCCTCGTGCGAGTCGACGATCGCCTTGGAAATTGCCAGACCCAGCCCGGTGCCCGCCGCCGTCGCCTTGAGCTGCGCAGACCGAAAAAACGGTGTAAAGATGGCGCCGAGATCGCCTGCGGCAATCCCGGGCCCGGAATCCGTTATCTGCAAAATGCATGTGCCGGCACGCGCCGAAACGCCAAGCTTGACAATAACAAATCCGCCCTGCGGCGTGTACTTGACCGCATTCTCCACCACGTTGCGTACCATAATCGCCAGACCGCGGCTGTTTGCGTGCACCATGATCGCCGTGCCTGCGGGAATCCTGACCCTCAGCGACACGTTCTTGTCGGAGGCCTCCGCGGCAAACGAATATGCCTCCGTTTCAACAAGGGCGGCGAGATCGATTTCCTCTTTATCAATTTTCCCTCCCGGGGAAAACGCCTGGTAGTTGAGCAGGTCGGCAATGAGCATGCTTGCCTCTCCGGCCTTGCGAATCGCCCGGTCCACGAATTGAAGGGTCTGCGCGTTCGTTTCCCCGGTGAATCCGTCCAAAACAGTCTTGAGAAGGGACTGTATGGTGGTAAGGGGGGACTTGAGCTGATGCGAGAGTGTTCCAACGAGTTCGCCGCCGAGGACAACGGGGTTCTGCATGGGAATATCCCTTTCTTCCGGATCGGGAGTGCCGAAGGTGCCCCTTCAATATATCTCACGTTCGCGGTACGTTCCAAAAGGTGCATAAAGCTTGAATAGATTCGAACAAGGCCCGCCTTCTCCCATCACCGTCGACCTCACCGGCCTTTTCCATTGTCGTTGATTTTGCAAAATCCATAGGCTATCTTTATTGGTCTCTCTCGATCCGAAATACAATTCCTTTTCCGGAGACTCGCATGGCAGGTAAGACTACTTCCGCGTTTGGGCTGCCCCCCCGCAAAGTGGCGGAAGTCGCCAGGGAACTCGGCCTCAATCCCGAGACCATTCTTCCGTACGGCCATTACATCGCGAAGGTACCGATTGACGAATATGAATCACGCAAGAACCGCCCCGACGGCAAGCTTATCCTCGTGACGGCAATGACCCCGACGCCGCAGGGAGAGGGCAAGACCACCACCACGGTCGGGCTCGGAGACGCTTTGCGCAGCCTGGACAGGAAGACGTCCATTTGCATACGCGAACCATCGCTTGGCCCGTATTTCGGCGTCAAGGGCGGCGGCACGGGCGCGGGCATGTCGCAGGTTGTGCCGGCCGAGGCCGTGAACCTGCATTTTACCGGCGACATGTATTCGGTGACAAAGGCGAACAACCTTCTTGCCGCCATGGTCGACAACCACCTGCAGCACGGCAACGAACTGTCGATAGACCAGCGGCGCGTGGTTCTGCGCCGCGTTATCGACCTCAACGACCGCGCGCTCCGGGAAATTGTAGTGGGGTTGGGCGGCGTAAAGAATGGCATACCGCGGAAAGACGGATTCAACATCACGCCCGCGTCGGAAGTGATGGCGGTGTTGTGCCTGTGCCGGGATTTCTTCGACCTCGGCGACATGCTCGGCAGAATGGTGGTTGCGTACACGTATAAGGGCGAACGCATTTTCGCGCGCGATATCCAGGCCGTCGGCGCCATGCAGGTGCTCCTGCGCGACGCCATAGACCCCAATCTCGTCCAGACCATGGAAGGCACGCCGGCGTTCGTGCACGGCGGCCCGTTTGCCAATATTGCCCAGGGAACCAACACCGCCATCGCCACACGCATGGCTCTCAAGTTGTCCGATTACGTTGTGACGGAAGCCGGATTCGCTACGGACCTGGGCGCGGAGAAATTCTTTCATATCAAGTGCCGCATCGCGGATCTTAATCCGTCGGCGGCGGTTGTCGTCGCAACCGCCAGGGCCGTTGCATACCACGGCGGGTATACAAAAGACGGCGGGCTGGGGAATCTCGCAAAGCACATCGAAAATATACGGCTGTTCGGTCTTGAGCCGGTGGTGGCCGTCAACCGTTTCGACAACGACAAGCCGAGAGATCTTAACAAAATAGTCTCGTTTTGCGAAAAGCTCGGGGTCGAGGCGGAAGTCGCCACGCATTTCCGCGACGGCGGCAAGGGTGCCGTTGCGGTTGCAAACGCGGTGCTCCGCACGGTCGCCAGGAACAGAAAGAAGCTCAAGTTTTTGTACCCGCTTGCCATGCCGCTCGACAAGAAGATCGAAACCGTGGCCAAAATGGTGTATGGCGCGGACGGCGTGTCGTTCGATCACGCGACCAGGTCGGACCTCGAACTCATCACCAGGCACGGGTACGGCAATTTGCCGGTGTGCATCGCGAAAACTCCGCTGTCGCTCTCCGACAATCCCAAGCTGCGCGGACGGCCCAAAAATTTCCGCATCTCGGTCAACGAGATCAGGGTTTCTGCGGGCGCGGGTTTCGTGGTTGCGATCTGCGGCAACATCGTTACCATGCCCGGTCTGCCGAAGGTGCCGGCCGCGGCACGGATCAGAATATTGCCAAATGGGAAAGCGGTAGGGCTCACGTAGCGAGGAAGTTTGGGCGCTTCGGCGATTTGTGTGGGTCCTGCCAGGGTGCGCCCCTTTCGGCCCTTGTAAGGCGAAAATGCACCCCGTCCATACAGGAGCTTGTGAGAAACATAACTCCCTTTGCGAAAAGCGCTTGAGCGAAATACCGCTCCTGTATGGACGTGTCGCTTGCACAAGGGCCTTCCGGGGCATCACCCTGTCACCCACACAAGTACGCGATGCCCCGAACTTTGAAGTTGAAAGTTCAAAGTTGACAGCTCAAAGTTGCAAAGAGAGCGCCGACTCCTTCTTGTATTCCCAGACTCTGTCGCCATGTTACTTTTTTTCGCTCAATCCCGCATTTATTTTACCAATGACAGGCAATCCTCTTCGTGAGAAACATCACCCAAAGGAGGTTCCATGAAACGGTTCATCGGTCTCGCAGCGCTGGCCATGCTCCTTGCTTTTTGCGTTTCCTGCTCCAACCCGGACAAATGCCTGCAGAAGCTCGGCTACAGCAATTGCGACGGCCTCAAGAAGGCATTCAACCTGAATGACAAAGACGAAGCCATTCGGTATCACGACATAAAGGTGAAGTGCGGCTGCAAGGAATAACGGCCCGCAGATTGTTTACGCATGCAACGGGGGTTCGCGGTCGCGAACCCCCGTCCATTTTTGGGTTGCCTCGCCGCACTTGCTCATGATACCATTATAAAGGAGACAGGCAGCGAGAAACCACTATGATCATCGGCGAATCGACAAGTCTTTTTTTCCGCTTCGGCGCCGCTCTGGCGATCGGCGTTCTCGTGGGCCTGCAGCGCGAGTACGCCTCCGACGCTCCCACCAAGGAACTGCCCGCCGGCGTGCGGACCTTTGGCCTCCTGGGCCTTGTCGGATGCGCGGCGGCGCTGCTCTCCGACCTGCTTAAGTCGGCCTGGCCCTTTGTGGGCATCGTGGCCACCACGGGCATATTCTTTGCCATCAGCTACTACATGGACGCAACAAAGGGGAAACCCGGCCTCACCACCAGGGTTTCGGTCATTCTCACGCTCCTGGCCGGCGGACTCGCCTACTGGCCCCAGACCCTCACGCTCGCGGTGGCGGTCGCCGTCGCCATGACCGTCTTGCTTTCCATAAAGGTGCCGCTTCACCGGTTCGTGCGGCACCTCACGCACGAAGACGTTTTTGCCGTGCTCAAGCTTGCGGTGATCACCG
Source organism: Fibrobacterota bacterium (assembly GCA_003165595.1). GTDB lineage: Bacteria > Fibrobacterota > Chitinivibrionia > Chitinivibrionales > FEN-1185 > FEN-1185. The sequence continues at coordinate 20,536 of PLWQ01000005.1, forward strand.
CGATCGTGCTGCCCATTCTTCCCAATCGCGTGTTCGGCCCTCCGCCGTTCGACATTTTCAACCCGTTTAAACTGTGGTTATTCGTGGTGTTCATCTCAGGCATAAGCTTTGTGGGTTATATTCTCATCAAGGTGGCGGGGCCCAACAAAGGCATCGGACTCACCGGCCTTCTGGGCGGACTTGCGTCGAGCACTGCTGTCACACTGAGCCTCACGACGCGAAGCCATGAGCATCCCAACCTCGCCCGGCCGTTCGCGCTTGCCATCATCCTGGCGTGGACCGTCATGTACCTGCGGGTGCTGGCCGCGGTTGCGATTCTTAACGTTGCCCTCATAGAGCACCTGAGGATTCCAATCCTCGCGTCGGTGGCAACCGGGTTGGCCTACTGCGGCTATTTGTTCGCCCGGCAGCGAACCGAAAAGCACCGGCACGAAATTCCGTTTGACAACCCTTTTGAACTGGGGCTGGCCATCAAGTTCGGGCTGCTGTTTGCAATTGTCCTGCTGTTCTCCCGCGTTGCACAGGTGTATTTCGGCGACATTGGCGTATATCTTTCAAGCTTCCTTTCCGGCATGGCCGACGTCGATGCCATCTCCTTCTCCATGGCGAAGCTTAGCCGCGCCGCGGGCGGCCTCGACCTGTCCATCGCCGCGCGCGCAATCGTGATAGCCGCCACCGCCAACACCGTCGTCAAAGGCGGCATCGTTCTTATTTCGGGTGTGCCGCAGCTCAAACGAGCGGTCCTGCCCGGATTCATCCTGATGCTGGCCGTAGGCGCGGGACTCGCATTTGTTATGTAGGCCTGCCGGCAATCGCTCCATCAACTATATTTTTTCTTGTTGAAAAGTTGAAGGGTTGAGAAGTTGAAAAGGTCTGACGCTTCTTGATCTTTCCAGACTTTGTCACTTTGTTACTTTGTTGCATTACTGTTTCAACGGAAGAACCGCATGGTGCTCAAATACCCCGCCTACGAATATACGCCCATCCTCGGCTGGTCCATCTCCCGGTACGAATTATTTGACAAATGCAAACGGCAATATTTTTACAACTACTACCCCAGGTTCGTGCCCGGCGTGCCTTCCTACAAGGTCACCCAGCTCAAGAACCTCACGTCCGTTCCTCTCGAAACCGGCAACGTCGTACACGACGTCGTCGAGGCGTTTCTGCGGCGTTTGCAGAAAAGCGACAGCAATATCGACGAGAGCAGGTTCCTGGAATTCGCGCGCGAAAAGACCGAAGTTTACTTTTCGACAAAGACGTTCATCGAGACCTATTATGGCTCCCAGGCGGCAATCGACCGCGAGAAGGCGTTCGAAAAGATATCGCAGTGCCTGAGGAACTTTGTGGGTAGCCCGGTGTACACATGGCTGTTCATGAAGGCGATTACCAACAAGGACAATTGGATGATAGAGCCGCCGGGCATGGGCGAAACCCGCATCGGCGGCCTCAAGGCCTACTGCAAAATGGACTTTTTGTTCCCCGTGGACAGCGACGTGTACATCCTCGACTGGAAAACGGGCGCGAGGGACCCCTACAAGCACTCGCAGCAACTTATTGGCTATGCGGCCGCGGCAGCGGGCAACTTCGGCATTCCGTGGAACGCCATTTTCCCCAAGATTATTTATCTTCATCCGGAATTTGCAGAATTCGAAATCGTCCTTACGGAGGCGGATCTCGGCGGGTTCAACGAGCGGTTGCGGGCGCAAACGCGGGAAATGCAGCAGTTATGCAGCGATATCGACAACAACCGGCCGCGACCGATCGAAGAGTTTCCCACAACGCCGTCGCAGGCCATTTGCAGGTACTGTAACTTCCAGGAACTGTGCTTCGGCAAAAAAAATGCACCCGGCGCTCCGGGTGCATTCTAAAATTCTCGCAGTGTAATCCCGCTTAGATCTTCTTTGCCTTCACCTTTGATCCCGTGTCGGGATTCATTATTTCCGGCGCCGGCGTGGAGGTATCGACCTTGCGGCCCTGGCGCCTGGCCTCGGCTCTCAGCTCTTCGACGCTGTTCATAGGCTCGCCCAGATGCAGCGTCATGAATTCGGCGTCGTTGGCAAGCTCGCATTCGGGCGTGTTCTTGAGCACCCACTTGTAGTTGACCTCGGCGAGGTCCGATTTATTAAGGTACTCATCGTAGATGAAGCCGATCATAAAAAAGGTGTTGCAGCGTTTGCTCTTGTCGTTTACCAGCACCAGATAATCGCGGTAGTTCTTCACCGCATCGGTGTACTCGCCTTTTTCGGACTGCACCTTTGCCAGTTCGGCGTAGGCCTTCTGCCCCTCGGGCGTGAACGGGAAGGAGGTCACCAGGGTTCGATAGACGCTCGCCGCTTCGGTGGTGTTGCCCGTATCGCGCATCGAATCCGCGTGCGCCGCCATCGCGACCGGATTGCCGGCTTGTTCGTCTTTGTATTCCGGCAGGAGGAAGACGATGTTATGGGCTTTGCGCAGACCGTATAACATGCTGTCGACCTTGATGTACACGGCCTTGGTGAGATACTTCGTGACGGTCCGGTTGACACTTGCGGTGTCTCTCGTCGCCGCCGACCCGCGGTCGTCCCACATTCCGTAGACGCACATTTCGGTGTCTATCGACACGCCGGTCTTCGCCTTGGGCACGAGTTCGGAGTTCACGTAGTTCGTGGCGACTTCGACCTTCCAGGCCCAATCTATAACGCTCTTGACATTGTCCTGCGAGGAGAAGCCCGTCCGCTTTGCGTCTTCACTGAACAATTTCCATTTAAGCAACCAACGGGCAAGATCGGCCTTGCCGGCGGAGGTGTTGTACATTGCCCGCTGCGTCTCAGGCAGCCAGCTCATGATGACGTCCATGTCGCCTTCGGTGATCGGCTTGCCCTTGCCGTACCAATCCTTGAGGGAGTCGGGAAATTTCTGCTTGTACTTTTCCTCATAGGACTTGCGCATGAAGAAACTGGGCAGGTCGCTTCTTACCATATACATCCAGCGATTCTGCACTTCGGAGGTGTCGACCTTGGCCGTATCCTTGGGATCGTGCTTCTTGAACATCGAGTCGGGAACCGGGTATTTGGCGAGGAACATCGATCGCATCACCTGTTCCTTTACCTCGGGGAAAGTCCGGACGACAACCGAGTCTTTCTTGACCGTTTGCGGCGGCGTGGCGATCTTGGCCTTGGAAGTATCCTTGGCCTTGGCCGCGGCGGCGCCCGGAACCGGAACTTCCACTTGTATTTTCGTCTTATAGGTGCTCAGGTGCGCCTTGTAGTACGCCTCCAGATCTTTATCGGAAAATCCCAAGTTGGCGTCGAGCACCTTCTGGAGATACATCTGGGCAGGGAAATACCGTTCTCTCCATTCCCAGCCGGGACTCGATTTGAGCTTGCCCGCATACGATTTTGCCTTGCCATCGTCCGACGCCAGAATCGTGTGAACCAAATAGGTAGCCAGCGAACGTTCGCCCGGGAAGAAGTCGCCGGTATAGGTGGGATACAACCGCCTCATCTCCCAGAAAGAGTTGTAGGCGTCCTTGGTGATCTTGGCGCCGTCGATGGTGGCGATGGTATCTTTGGCTTTGTCCTGCTTCTGGCAGAAAGAAACGAGCGCGATCGCAAGCACGAGCGCGCAGAATCGTACTACTTTGATGTGCATAGAGAAACTCTCCGATGATGTATAGGTTGTGAATACAGTACGTGTCGATGAAAGCATGTGTTTCACGGTGAATCCTTCCCCCTTGAATGTTACTTAAGCGCCGCGATGGCTTCGTCGACCTCGTCATAGATTTCCAGAAGCGTCGTGGCGCCGATGATTTCGATTATTTCGTAGACGTTCTCGTTCACATTGGCTATCTTGAAACTGCCGTTCTTCTCCTTGGCCGATTTGCTGAAGTGCAGCAGGATGCCCAGCCCGGTGCTATTGACATAGCGAAGTTTTTTGAAATCGGCGATGATATTGATGAAGCCGTCGTTGAAGAGATTGCAAATCTTCTCCAACACCGTTTCCACGTTTGTGGCATCGAGATCGCCGACAAACCTCACCATCTTGGTGTCGGCATGCCCTTTGATGTCTTCGTATTCAAGTTCAATCTGAGACTCCATACTCATTCCTCTCTTAATTTGGTAACATGCACCGATGTGCCATCGCCGGAAAAGTTGATATCGAGCTTGTTTGAAAGCATCTTGATGAGCGCAAGTCCGCGGCCCCGTTTTTGACCCAATTTGGCATCCGGCGTCTTAGGCATGGATGTCGACAGAGCCCGAAGGGCATCGATTTTGTCCGGATCGCTTGCGTTGATCACTTCAAGCTCGATCTTCTCGCGGTCGATCTTGATATTGAGGTCGATGTTCTTCTTGAGCCGCTCGGATCCGTGCTCAACGGCATTGTTACACACTTCGTCCACAATGGTTTCGATCCGGAACGAATCGCGATTGGTGTAGCCCTTCTGGCGCGCGATGCGGCTCACCATTTGTCTTACGGGCGGCACGAATTGCAATTCCGGAGGAAACGACATCCAGACCATTTCCGATTTGCGTTCCACTTCCCAGTGGTACGCGTTTACAGCGGTGCGCAATTCGTTGTAAAATTTGAATATCTTGGTGGCGCCCATTGCGCTCAGTTTCGACTTGATGTCGAGGCTCACACCGGTGATCACAAGATCGCCGCCGCGTTCCACCAGAAGTTGCCTGCACCCCATGAGCTGCCCGATAGCGGCCGACGAAACCTGCGTAACGCCGGACATTTCGGCAACAAGAAAATTCTGCTTCGACTCTAGAACCGAATCGAATTCCCTGTGAATGTACCCGATGCTTTCCGCATCCAGGGGACCTTCGATCTTCCACATGGTTAGATCGGGTCTCAGATCAAGGGGCTTTCTCTGGATTTTCAGATCTGGCATATGCGGGTTCCGATTCCTTTTCTGCTGCTTTGCCTGTGTCCGCACAACGTGAATGTATTGTCAAATCCCGGAAACAAGACTCCTGCTAGGCATCTTCCCGTTTCCGCACAACCCGCACGGTTGTCATGTTGTCCTCGCCCACTTCCATTTTGATCTCTTCCGACAGGAGCCGCACGATCTCCAGACCCAGGCCCCGGGATTCCTTTTCCTGCGAGGCATCGGCGAGACGCGCGTCCGATTTCTTCATCGCATGCTTGAGCCGCTCGATATCGTCCCTTTTACCGCCCTGGTCGTTTACCTGGAATTCAAAACGATCCGAAAAAACCTTGCATTCGATTTCTACGGTCGCGTCGACGGTGCGTGAGCCGTGAATTATTGCATTATGGCAAATTTCGTCTACGATTACTTCGGAGCGATACGCAAATTTCGGAGAGAACTTGTTCACGGCAAGCGTCTCGGCCACGAATTTCCTCACCGGCGAAACATAGTCGAGGTCCGAAGGGAACTTCACTTTGAAAACATAGGGAGTTTGGGTATCCATAGAAAACATCAAGTCCTTTTCCTGGGCCGACAACTACACGATCTACTTGTCTCCATGAAGGATGAAGCCCTCGTCGCCCGCGCTCACAAGACCCTTCTTCACGAGAACCTCGACAAGCCTGGAAGTGATGGTCAACAGAGTGGAAAACGTGGGCGCCTCGTTGAGCCCTTTTATTTTTGAACCGGCCTGCGCATCCTTCTCGGAAGCGCCACGCAGCGAATCGAGAACGCATTCAAGCACAAACATGATTTCGCCGTAGGTGAGGTTGCCCTTACGGTAGTTTGAGAAGTCCTGGATAGCGGCGAGAATAAGATCGTTAAGCTTGTTGAATTCGTTTTGATCGTCGAATACATTCTTGTAGGATCCTATTTCGGGCATCTATCCCCCCTCATACAAAGTTCTGGAATGGGTATGGGTATCAGGGCCGGCAATTTCGGCAAAACATGTGATAATATAATAAATAATCGGAAGTCCGAAGTAATATTTGAACGCTTCAGCTGATTTTAGGAATTCCCGGAAACTATGCAAATGAACGGTACCGGGGCAAAAACAAGAGTGAGCCATTAATACGCTTAAGGGTTAAGAATATTTAGTGATTCTTTTTGAGCAGCGGGCTGCCGTCTCAAAGTCGGTCTTTCGAAGCCCGGATCGGCCGCAAAGATGAAGTCCTGGGGCACAACGATGCAGAGCCCGTTGTACAAGTTGACAAATAACACCGGCGCATCCCTATTTGCTTTTGCCGGAATCTGCAGCCTGCTTCACCTTTGTCGCCTCCACTTCCTTGGTAGCGGCCGACGGCGCCTTGTTCGCCTGTTTGGCGCCCGGGGACGCTGCTGCCGGACTCCCGGAAGCCGGTTTTTTTCTCCCGACTTCAACCGATGCCGGCTCAACGCTCGGCGTCTTGAACATGTCGGAAATTGACTCTTCCCTCTTCTTTGCGATTTCGGCCGTGTCGTACGCTTTTCCCGCCTTGAGTAGCTCGCTTCTTACCACCGCAGAAATCAGCTCGGCAGAATGAAAGGAAGCCTGGTCGACAAGATGCGTGACAATCTCGGATCTGTCCAGAGCCGAAATATGCGTTCCCCTCTCAAGCGGATAGAAAAAGATGAATTCCTTGGGCATGGTGTAGGTGGCATGCACATCGCCGATAAACGTATAATCGCGGAACCGCAGGCTGTACACGTTGAGCGTAAGCGTCAAGTCTCCCTTAATCGCGCTCTTTATCACCCACTGACGAACGGGCCGCATCGTATTCTCCCGGACCACCGCCCACGCAAACACTGTGCTGTCGTTTGTAAACTGCTGCAACGATTCCACCAGACGCCTCGACACAACCGGATTGTCGTCGAAATTGATTCTCCGCCGCAGCTCGCGCGAGGTCTGATAGTCGGCAAGATGAAACTCGGGCGACACGGACAGCGCATCCCGGATCCGGCGGTCGAAATTCGATTCGATCGCGGGCGCGCCGCCTTCCATCAGGCCGAGGAAAACGAGGTCCGGGACCTGAGCGGTGGTAATTGACGGGAGGGTACAACAGGACAGGAAGGCGATGAGCACGATTTGCAAGGTTCTATTCATGACGTCTCTCCTCTTGGGGTCGTATCATAAATATAAGATTAGACGTGCGCGTAAAGTGTTTTGTTCCTCTATCTTCCGCTTGGAGCGGAAAAAGGAGGGAGAATTAATCAGCATGCCAGATTGTCTTCTACTCGCTGGCTGCTTTTCTCGACTGCACGCATCCGCGTGATACCCGGTTATCGAATTCTCAACGGAAGATGGTTGACATCTTCAACTTCTCAACTTTTCAACTTGCATTGAAGAACCCCGCAGCAAGCTGCGGGGCATCTTCCATCCCTAAGGAAAAAGAAGTTCATAGTCGTTTGCTAACCCCGAAGCAAGCTTCGGGGAATGCGCAAACTTTGGGATTCATCCCGAAGCCTGCTTCTTCACCTCGTCGTTAGCGCGGTAGATCCACGCCAACACCTCGGCAACCGCCGCATACAGTTCGGCCGGGATTTCCCGGTCGACATCCACCTGCGCCAGGAGTTCCACAAGGTCGTCGTCGCGCTTGATGGGAATGCCCCGCGCCTGCGCGATGGCCTTGATCGTCGCCGCGATGTGGCCTTCCCCTTTGGCAACCACCGTGGGGGCGCGGTCTTTCTCCGGCCGGTACTTGATCGCTACCGCCTTGTCGCGGACCTGCGGCTTTCTTTTCGCCATATGTTTCCTATGCGGTGATATCGATGGTGGTATCGGCGCCGCCGGCTTCGGGCACCGCGCTCGAAGCCTCTTCCGGGCGGCTTTGCGCCATGGCGATGCGCGGACCAAGAAAGCCGAGTTTTTCCAAAGCCGCGGAAAAGTCGGCACGGTTGGACTCGAACCACTGCCGGCTCGACGCTTTGTCGAACTCCATGCGCAGGCCCAGACTCTGCTTCCCGGCATAGTCCATGTACACCGCGATGTTTCCCAGCACTTCGGGCGCCACGCGGATAACCACCGACACGTTCTTCCCTGACCGGTCCTTTGCCCGCGAATTCCTTCTTTTCAGGAATTTCACCATGACGTCGGTCCACTGGCCGTCTATTTTGATGGGCAGACTTATCACCTGCTGCACGCCGTCGGCCACCGAAACCTGCTTTGCGAGCACCTGCAGCGACTCCACCCGCGTGAGCACATGCTCCACCTGCGCCCGAAGCGTGTCCAGCGCGGTCCGCTGGGAAGCGGCGGCGTCCTCCTCGGTTTTGCCGGGATGCTGCGGGGAGCGCGTTGCAATGTCCTGCTGCAAAGCGGTTGCACGGGCCGACTGCGACCGTTCGGAAACGGTTGCGGCGAGACTGTCCAATCCCTTCGCAACGTTTTTTGCCAGAGCCTCAATCGCCGCCTGCAGTTTGGCCGGGCTCGTTTCCCGTGACGCAGCGTCTGTTGACAAACGATCTACGCCCTGGAGAACATCCCGCGCCAGGATGCGGATCTGTCCCGCAACCTCCAGACCGCCCGTCAGGGTTGTTTGAGCAGTCTGGACCGGCGAATCCTGCATTTGGACATTCTGGTTCCGCGGTCCTTCGGCGGCAGGAGAAGCGGTTCCTTGTGAAACGTCCTGGCTTGCGGCAGTCGAAAGATCTCGCGACAGAGATTGGACGTTTTCGCCAACCGATGTTGCGAGCGCGTCGAGTGTGGCCGCCGCCTGCCGGATTGCGGCAAGCGCCGGCGGCGATGGCATTGACAGACCGGAAGGGTCTTCCCCGGCCGCCGTCTGGACGCTGCCGGTGGCCTGTTGGATCACTTCAATATGCGCGGCCGTGTCGTCGAGGAGCCGGGCAAAGCGCACAAGAAGGTCGCTCGCGGCAGCATCAGCGGTCTGCGGAACCGTCGCGGCGCCGCGCTGCGTTAGCGAAGTTTGAGCTGCCGCGCCCGATGGCGTTTGCCCGGCCGCCGAATCCAGAGCGGCCGCAAGCGAAAGAAGCCGCGCCTTAAGACTCTGCGGATTTACGGCTGAGTCATTGAGCGACGCGGCCTTAAGCAGCGACGCTTCGAGATTGAGGCCAAGCCGGTCGAATAAATCGGCCAGCGCGGTCTCCCGGGACGATGACGCGGCAACGGATTCCTTCGACAAGGCGTAGGCGGCAGGGTCTGTCGTTGCGTCCAGGGACACTCCCGCGTTCTGCCCGGCCGCTTCCATGGCTTCGAGCAGCGCGCCGAATTGCTGGGATACGGGCCAGGGCGCGCGTGACACCATTGCCTGGACAGGCACATTCTTGTCAAGCGCGACAGACAGCCATTGGGCAAAGGCGCCGGTGAGTCCGGGCGAGACGGCGGTTGCCCCGGCTTCGGACTGCGTCGACCCTGCGGGCGCGTCCGCCCCCACGCTTTCGTACGCGGAAAGCAGCCGGTCGATTTGGAGAAGGCGGTCCAGCGGGATGTGCCCGGTATCGGCGAGGATCGACGCGAGTGTGGTTTGCGGGAGACTGTTCCACACGCGCGCGGCAAGACTGCTGGCGGTGAAATGCGCAATATCCGCGCCGATCTTGTCGGGTGAGACAAACGACGCACGCACGTCGCCTACCGCGGAATCGTACACCTTGAGAACGACCGGACCGTCGCCGAACATCTGCGAAAGCTTCTGCCACGGGATATCTTCGTTTACCTGTTTGTTCTTCGCGATCCATTCCAGGGCTTCCTTGACGGAATCGAACTGGTAATACCCTTCCTGGGGACGCGCCTGCGGCCTGAGGACAACGTCTATTGCGCCGCCGCCGCTGGAAAGCTGCCTGGCCAGCCGGTCGCCGAGGGCGACTATTTTGTCGGTGATGCCGGACGCAACGGATTCGATATCGGCGCCGTTGTCCGGCGTCGAGGCGACAACGGCCTTGAGATCGGCTATTGCTTTCCGGGTATCGTTGTCGAGCGTGCCGGGAGATTGCGAAATTGCGGCAAGAATTTTTTGCATCCGCTCCAGCGCTTGCGGATCGAGAATCCGGTTCCTGAGCTGTCCCACGACCGTGTCGACAATGGCCTTGAGCGTGGAAGGATCGATGCGGGAACGATCGACGCTGTCGCCAACCCGGGGCGCCGCGTCTTCGCCGGGCTGCGCCGGAGTCTTCTGAATAATAAACTCGCCGCCGCGCCGGGATGCCGTTACCGCATCGCCTGCCGACAGCGAACCGGCTGCCGCTTTGACAAGAACCTTTCCCGCCGAAAAAGAAAGCAGATAGACCCCGTCGTCGAGGTCTTTTTCAACGGTTCCCTTTCCGGCAACCTTGGGCAGAACCGCCGTGGTCAGGATTTCGGCGGTTGTAGAGGGCGGGGCCGTTATCATGAAACTTTCCCCTTTGCCGTGCCGGCGCTCCTCTGCCGGCTGCTACTGGCCTTTGCCCTCAGTATGGCGGGCAATCCGCAGGATCAACGAAACCTGATCTGCGCTCAGGTGAAACCGGCGTGATATTTCCTGGACATCGAGTCCCTGTTGCGAGGCAGCCACAACCAGTTTTCTCGTTTCCGCGGGGTCCGGGCCGGCATCGCCGGATAACGGAGTATCTGCCGACTTTCTTTCCCGAGGCTGTGAGGGCCGTGCGGTCAATCCGGGCTCCGTTTCCCGGACGTCATCGTCTTCCGGCTGGCGCTCCACGGAGCCATCCATCCTCTGCCGGATCGACGTAACCCTATCATCCTCTGATTCGGCTGGGGCAGGCGGAACTTTAGGATTCGTTCGCAGGAGATCGACACTTGCGGTGTGCGGAAATTTCTCGTGAAGGGGAGCGACGGATTTCTTCTTCTTTCTTACTCCCCTGGAGGCGAGCCCGATAAGCCCGACCACGAGAATAATGCCGGAAATAATTGCGACACCCCCGACTGCAACCACAATCCAGTCGAACATGTTTCTGGGAAGCAACCGCCGCCAGTCCTGTGCAGCGGAAGCGGATTGCGTGTCGGCGGACTTTGCGGCCTGAGCGGAGTCCCCCGCTTGCTGCGTTCCCTCTTCACCGGAAGAGAGCTGCCGCCTGGCTGCCACAATGGAGTCCTTAAGCCGTTCGGATGCCTTTTCGAGATCTTCCAGGGGTAGACCTTTTCTCTTCCGCATCTGCTTTTCGAGTTCCAGTGAGTCCAGTCTCTCAGTAAGGACCTGTTTTTCCCTCACAACATCCTTGTCGGCCCGAACCGGACAAGAAAGGATGCCGAGCATTACGAGAAACGCGATTCCGCAAACAAAAGAAAGGTCCGAGCGTTTGGAAGGGCCGCCTGCGGCGGAATGGGAGCGGGTCAACCGATTCTCCTTGTTAAGGATACGCGACGCGAGCCGGCCGGATTGCGCGCCGGTCGCCCCAACAAAATAAATCGTGTGGCGCGATTGACAAAATATTGGAACCACGCCATTATTATAGTACCATTAAAATTTTCCCGTGTCATCAATTCATATTTTGCACCACGACGGCTTAGATTGTATATTTTTCCTTATAGAACCACGGAAAAGCAACTATGGTCAAGTTCATCGTATTCTTCGACAGCGAACTCGTGAAAACCTACGAGCTGGACGACACCGTTGTCACGATAGGCCGTCTGCCGGAGAATACCATTTGTATTTCCAACATGGGAATATCGCGCCGGCATTCGAAGATAGAGCGCGCCACCAACGGCAGCTATGTGCTCTCGGACCTCAATTCGCTCAATGGAACCTATGTCAACAACGCAAAAGTAAAGAAAACAGCGATCTCTCACGGTGACAAGATAACCATCGGAAAGTACACTATTCTGTTTGAAGACGGCTCCGCCGCCGAGGAAGAGATTCGGGCCGAAGCGGCGGCCGCGGCGCCGGCGCCGATCAACGAGGAGCTCGCCATGGCCGACACACCGCATCCGCACGAGCAGACCTCGGTGGCGGCGGAGCAGCCCAAGGACGAGTCCTCTTCGGCAGTTCTCATTGAGATAAACAAGCATGTTATTTACAAACTGGATAAACCGCTCGTCACCCTCGGAGACTCCGAAAACGACGACATATTCGTATCGGGTTTCCTTGTGGACCAGGGACACGTGGTCATCCAGCGTGAAGGCACCGATTTCTGGATCAGATCGCAGAAGCTTCTCGGGCAGCTGAAAGTGAACGGCAGGAAAGCAAAGAGTCACAGGTTGGCCCACAAAGACAGGATCGAAGTGGGCTCAAGCACCTTTCGCTACATGGAAAACGGCTAACGATGAAAATCGCCCTTATCTCCGACATCCATGCGAACATCGAGGCGTTGGAAGCGGTTCTGAGCGATATCAAATCACGCAAGGTCGACGAAATTCTCTGTCTCGGCGACATTGTGGGGTATGGCGCCAATCCCAACGAATGTATCGAGCTTGTCAAGAAGTCCTGTTCCCTTGTTCTCCTGGGGAACCACGATGCGGCAGCGGTGGGATTGCTGTCGACCCAGCATTTCAACATACACGCGAAGATCGCCATCGAGTGGACAACCGACAATCTCAAGAAATGGGGCCACGATTATCTCGCCACGCTGCCCCTTAAGGAAGCCAAGTTTTCGCACACATTTGTTCATGCCACGCCCTACGAACCCAACATGTGGTACTACATCACGTCGCTCGAAGAAGCCGCGTTCAATTTTCAGTTTTTCGAGACTCCGTTTTGTTTTGTGGGACACACGCATATCCCCATCATCATCGTGCTCGAACAGGAAAAAGAAGTGTACGTGCATCCTGGTGAGTCACTGGACTACGGCGCACTGGCAAACGTGCGGTTTCTCATCAACGAGGGAAGCGTTGGTCAGCCGCGGGACCGGAACCCGAAATCCTGCTATGGCATCATCGACACCGACGCAAAAACCTTCACCTATCATCGCGTCGCATACGACGTCCAGAAGGCTCAGGCAAAAATGAGAAAGATCAAGATGCCGGAGTTTCTGATAACCCGACTTGAAGAAGGCCGATAAAGAGCCGGCACCTGTTTCCCTTTTCCGGGAGTTTTCCAATGAATAAGTGCACCCTGGCGGTGGTATTGTGTGCGGCGGCGTTCCTTTCGTGCGCACCGAGCCAGAGCCCGTTTACCAACGTTGCCGACGCAAAGATCCAGAACGACAAGTCGTTGCATTCCCTCGACGCCGTCTCCGACTCGGTAAAAGCGTATTCGTCGCAGCCGTGCACCGTAGCGGTGTACCTGCCCAATCTCATCGACAGTTTCTACGTGGTTATGTCCAGCGGCGGGAAAGACTCTATAGTGTCAAGAGGGACCGTAACGGGCGCCGCCTTCGTTTTCCCGCTTGACGTTTCCGGCCCAGGCACCTACGGGCTCAAAGTTGTTGTTGTCAAGACCGATAATTCACGCGACTCGATATCGCGCACCCTCACCGTCTATTCGTCCATTATTTCGATCCTGTTTCCCGCGAAGGATTCGTTGCTGTTCGGGCGGCAATATGCCTGCTCCTGCGAAGTGAGTAACGCCGAGCTGGCCGACACCGTGGTCGCACACCTGCTGATCGGCTCCGCCGACACCGTCGTTTTTCGTGGCGCTTCATCACCCGCCGTGGGGTTCCGCTTCGCGGCGCCTTCAACGGGGCCGTTCTCTCTGCGGATCGCCACGCGGTGGCACGGCGCCCCTCGCGATTCGGTCACAAAGACCTTTCTCGGGTATCCGGAGCTTGCGGCCCAATCGTCGGCAGTTCACGTGCTTGTTCCGCCGGATTCGTTCACCTTCACATTCACGGCAACCGACCTCGACAGCAATCTCTGGGGAGGCTACACCTGGCTCGGTGCATCGGTAAACGGCAGCCAGCAGACCATCTTCCCGCCCAAGAGTCTCAACCACACCCTGCTCACCAGAGCTATCCGTGTGCTGGGCGACACGCTCCTGCGATCGTATCCCGACACCATCGTGTGCAGCGCGGTTGTGCTGCACCCCGACAGCCAGGTGAGCGCCGTGACCCTGTGCTCACTCTTTGTAAACGACACGTCCAAACCGAGCATCGCGCTTATTTCTCCGACCGACACCGTGAATCAGATCCCCTCGCCAGTAGCCGTGCGAGCGCTTGTCACCGATATCGTGGGCATCGATTCGGTGAAGTTCGACAACATGCCCATGGTCTACGCCAGGGACACGGCGCTGTTCGTCTTTTCGCCGGCCGACTCGGGCAAGCATGTCGATTCGATCGTCGCGCTTGACAATGCGGGCAACAGAACCCGGTTTCTGCTCACTACCTTCATCCAGGCGAAAAAGGTACTGCCGCCGGTCCTGCGCGACATGTCCCGGGCAACCCCTCAGGGTGTTGCCTTCGCGCCGGTATGGCTTGACACATGCGTTGTTCTTCCCGATACGAGCATCAAGGACAAGGTCGCTTACAAAAAGGATTCGCTCACCTGGGTCGTTACCGACAGCGCCGGAGGATCGATTGCAGTTCCCGGCAACCACCTTTTCACCATACCCTTTCCTGCCGACACCATGTGGCAGGGAACATTCCTGCTGACTTTCAGGGTGTTCGTCACCAACGCGCCGTCGCTGTACGACACGAAACAGCCGTCGTTCTTCGTGACGCCCTACAACTATCCGCCGGTGATAACGCTCGCCCAGGACCAATGCTTCAAGACATTTCGGACCGACACTATTTACTTGGACGCCATCACGGCGGCCCACGACCCGAACGACCCGCTTTCGAGCCTTAACTGGACGTTCACTCCAGGGCATCATTTCAAAGTGGATTCGCTGTACTCCAGCCTGATCCTCCTGCCAAAGAAGTCAGGATCGGCCGGCCTGCCCGTTGTGAATCCCATCCGTCCCCTCTTCTTCTTTACGCGCCATATCGTGATCGACACTGTCGCGGCGGCGGACGCGTCGTTCGTGGGTACGGATACACTCAATTTTACCGTGACCGACCCGGGCGGCCTTTCCACCACCAAAAAGATTTATTTTACGCGCCCGATTGGGCCCTGCCTGATTTTTCACCTCTAGCGGCCCCAACGAAAAGAAAAGGCGTCCCTCCGGATCCCGGAGAGGCGCCTTTTCTCTTGTTCCTTGGGAGCCGACTACTGCGGCGATGCAGGCTTGGGCTGCAATGCGTCCGAAATGGATCCCTTGAATTCGTTGGAATACTTGAACAGCGGCACGACGCGTTTGTGAAGGGGAACCACCTCGCCGGTCTTCGGATTGCGGGCGGGACGGGGTTTCCGGATGCGAGTGTAGAAGGTGCCGAACCCGCGTATCTCTATGTTCTTTCCGCTCTCGAGATTCTTGGCAATTGTTTCGAGGAGTTCCTCTACCACAATTTTGGTGTCGGCCTGGGTGAGTCCGGTCGACTTCGACACGCCGACAATGAGATCGTGCTTGGTTGCGTTGGACATGGATGCCTCCTCCAAAGTAAATCGGTACCATAAATATCAAATGATTGTCGACAAAAGTCAAGCAGAAATTGCGCAGTAGTGACGCGCAAGGGGGGCTTGCGGGGTTGCGAGCAGTCGAAACCGGTCTGGTCTGGCAAAATAGTCGCGTATTTTCGCAGGATCGGGACGCCCTGCGCTCCCCTTGTGACCCAGGCACCTCTCCAGGGACGCCGCAAACGCCGCTGTGCCGTGCTTCGCCTCGATGCGTTTGCGGTTCGCGGCCGCCATCCGGGGCGAAGAACGCAGAGCCCTGCGCCACGAAGTCGCCAGCGCCCGCGTCTGACAAGGAAACAGCTGTTTCCAGTGGGATATGAGCGCTGCGGACCTGCACACCGCTTCGAGAAGCGCGCACTGCGTGGCACTGTCGAGGCAGCCGAAATCAATGCCGGCGCCGCAGATGAATGCCGCATCGAACCGTTTGGAAAAGCAGACGAATCCGCCGCACTGCAGCCGCTTGCCGAAGCAGAGCCGCATGCGCTCATGGTAATGTTTCCTGAGGCCCTGAATATCCACCCATTCCTGCGGAACAAGAAACCGCTCGTACAGGCCGCTTGCATCGGGGATTTCGTCGGGCGCAGGGCCGGAAGGAATCCTGCCGAACACCGCCTTGTTGTGCAGCCACGGTTCATACAGAGCATAGCCGAACCCTTCGAGCACCGACGTCGAAATGCAGGCGTCGGCGGCTTGATACATCCGCGAATACGTCTCTGCCGAAACGGTTTTCCCTCGCCTCTTTGCCCCGAGGCCGCCAAACGATACCCGCAGGTTGTACCGCGAGCACACGTGCCGCAGACTTCGGCACAAGGCCCTGTCTGCGACAGACGTTCCGTCTTCGCCGAGAACAAGATTCGCGGAAAGAAAGAACTGTGCCAGTATGATTGCTTCAACCGGATTCTTTCTCGCAATGATCCGGCCCGGGCAAAACAGCACGGGCCCCCGATTCGTCCGCTTCCAGATCGCGCCGACACGGCCCGCAGGCGGCGCACCTGGCCGGGAGGCGGGCAAGGCCACCGGGTTGGGCACGAGGCATGCGTCAAGCCCGGCGTGCCGAAGAAGGTGAAGGGTGCGCGCCGAAACCGCGATATAGCCAAGGTTGGGCGAAACCGGGTATAGGGCGTCGAGTATGCGGACTCCGCGTCGCTCCAGAAAATGCGCCTGCGCCATCAGATCGCATCGACCCTCTTCGGCGAGATCGTGGACAACGGAGAAAAAGCGGATCGTATCGCTTCTGTCGGCCTGCCGCAGCACCATGAGCGCAAAGGCCTGCGACAGCGCGCCGTTCTTGCACAGCGTGAGATTGTGGCCCACGACGTAAACGGGGCGCGGGAGGTGAGGGTCCAAAGCGACCTTTTCGACCCGCGCGAGGAGCGCGCCGGCCGCAACGCGAAACGAAGAGGCCGAGCGAAACGTCCGGTACCCGCACGCGTTGACATTTACGACATCCATTCCCGGGATGCGGCGGCCGGCGCGGTCGCTGGCGCATACCACCGTGCAAACGCCCCTGTCGCCGGCGGCGGCGCGAAATGCCGCGGCATACTGTTCCATGACGGCGCTCACGCCGCCCGGACGATTATGGTAATGAATCTGGACAAGCGAGCCGATCATCCGGCCTGCTTCGCGGAGCGGGGGTGAAAACTCCTGTGTACTTCCTTGAGATATTCACGGTCCACATGGGTGTAGATTTCGGTGGTGACGATGTTGGCGTGACCGAGCATCTCCTGTACCGCGCGCAGGTCTGCGCCGCCTTCCAAAAGGTGTGTCGCGAACGAATGACGGAACGTGTGCGGCGACACATGCTTGGTGATTCCGGCCGCGCGCACATGCCGCTGAATAATCTTCCAGATCGCCATTCGCGAAAGCCCCTTGCCGCCCCTGCCGAGAAACACCGTGCTGTCGGAATGGGATTTGGAAAAACCCGGACGTTCCGTCTTGCAATAATCGTCGATCCACGACAGCGCCGCGTCGCCGATCGGCACGATTCGCTCCTTTGAGCCCTTTCCCACGATTCGCACCAGGCTTTCGTTTGCGAGGATCTGTTCGAGGGTGAAGGACGCGATTTCGGACACCCGCATCCCGGTTGCATACAGCGTCTCCAGCATGGCACGGTCGCGGATACCGCCGCGCTTGGCGCAATCGACGGCCGCAAGCACCCGCACAACTTCTTCTATGGTGAGCACCGCCGGAAGATACCGGCTCGCCTTGGGGCTTTCCAGCAGTTCGGTAGGGTCCGACTGCAGAATGCCCTCGGAAATGACAAATGCGAAAAATGCCCTCAGGGACGAAACCGTCCTTTGGATCGATGACGCGGCAAAGCCCACGTCGTGCAGGTCGCGGATGTAGCGGTGCAGCAGGTCGGGCTCGACGTCTTCGAGACGTTCGACGCCGTTTCGAGAGAGCCAGTCCGCCAACCGCTGGAGGTCGAATTGATAGGATGCGAGCGTGTTGTCACTGAGCGTCTTTTCGAGCTTGAGATAGGCGCAGAAGGACGTGAGATACGGAAGCGCATTCATGATCGGCTGTCTGTGGAGGTTCGGGTGATTCTCCACAGAATATAGTATTCTGCAGGTGCTCCGTTCGAAGCTAGCCCTCAAAGGCGGTGAGAGAACCGTCCAGGCTGTTCGTACCGGAATCGATGCACTCCATGTTGCCAGCCAAAGCCGCAAGAGGCAGAATCGCCGGTTGTTGTCTGCACCACGCGTCGCGGTCCCATTTCACGACCAAGTGAGATGCCGAGCCTACCGCTGTGTCAGTAATTAACGTTTGCCCCTGCGCTGATCTGATAATACGCTCCGGGCTTCGGCTCTTGTTCGTAAATCATCGCTGCTCCACTATTGATATTCCACACGGCATTTGGTCGATACGAGACGCTCGCGGCCAGATACGTCCTGTTGCGGCTGAACGCCGTGAAGCGGTCGTTCTTGAACGGATAGGCAACGCTCTGACTCACACTGCCGTTCACGGTATCGAGGACCGTCGGGTTGACATCGCCCACATTTGAACCGGGGGAGCCCGGCCCGGACGGATCCTTGCCCTTCCACAGTTGTTCGAGCGTCAGCTGCGCCGAAACGCCATTGGACAACTGTCCGTCGCAGACGGCTCGCACGACGCGGGCGTGCGGCCCATATTCGTTTCCGAGAAGCTGGCCGAACTGCACCGGATAGTTGCTTGTGGCGTTTGCAGACGTCGTGTAGGTCCAGGGTTCGGTCTGGAGAACTTCCAGTTTGACAAGCGATTCAAACCAGGGAAACGGACGGAAAAGCTTGATTCCCAGCAATCCGCTCCACTTGTTTCCCCAATCCTTGTTTCCCGACCGCGTGAGGTCCGTAACCGGGCCAAGCAGGTCCTTAACATCATCTATTCCCAGCTGACCGTAGACCGCGGCAATGGATTTGATTCGCACCTGACCGTCAAATGCCAGGAGCAAGTTGTCGGGATCGCCCAGATAATGTCCGGTGAAGTAATATGGAACAAACGGCAAAAAATACAGCGGCTCCACGCCCCGATTCATGGTGATTTCCTGATCGCTGAAGCCGATGCTTGCCCAATCGAACGGCTGATACGTCAAGCGCTTCGCGTAGACATACTTCTGTTCGGCGTAGGTGTCGGCTACCAGCTTTCCCATCACGAATTCGTAGTCGAGCTTGCCGATTTTCTTGTCTATCCGCACATTGAAAAACGGGCTGTATTGACCGGAAAAGAGAAATCCCATGCCCGGCGAATATCCCCATTCGAACGGCTGGTTGCCGACCGTGACATCGAGAAACGGGTTCGGAATCTTGAAGTAGGTGGTAAACTGGTCGAACCCCATAAAATGCCCCGGCGCTCCCCGCGCGGAGAGGATTGTTGTGTAATTTTGTCCAAGATGCGGATCGTCGGTTTTGACCCATTGAGCAACAGAGCTGTATTCCGTTGTGATGGTGCCGTCGAAGAAAACGGGGGCATTGAACACCAGCGCCCGCAGCCGTATTCCGTAATTCGTTTCGTTGCGCACCTCATTCTTATTCGACAATGAATCAACGGAAAAGGTGCTGTACCCCCTTTCGGAATAATTACTGTCCTGGACCTGAAACCCCGTGGCAAGATAGGGGTAGACCGAAAGACGGTTTGTCGAATCGCCTATGTGCAGCGTCGCCGCATGAACGCTGTCTTCGCGCTCAAACTCATTCAAATACCTTCGCACGAGAGCGGCATCGCGTACCACGTGATTTGCAAGCGCAAAGTCGAGGAGCCTGATAATCTGCTTTTCGGAAAGCGGCCGGACCGTGAGATCGACGCCGCCGGCAATCGAGGGTAGCGGCAACGCGTCAATCAGGTTATACACCGGATGTGATTCGGGGATGCTGAATGAATTGTCACCCTGCGCGAGGCACTGGCCGGCGCCAAAAAAGGAATACCAGGCGAGCAAAACCCCGCCCGCAGCTGACCGGAATCCCTGCTGGCGACAACCGGCTTTGCCAAGACGTGGAAACACCCAGGAAAACGCGCGAAAGAGAGTCAAAGAGGACCTTTCTCAACCTAACACCCGAGCTTTACTACACGCAGAACTCGACCTTGCTGATTCGCTTGTAGACAATATTGAATATAATTGGAAAAATGAACAGTGTCAGGCATGTTGCACTTATCAGTCCTCCAATGACTACTATGGCAAGCGGCTTTTGCGTTTCGGACCCGATTCCGGTCGAAATGGAGGAGAAGAATCACCACGGCATGCTGCCTTGAACAATGGTTGTCAATGGTGCCCGGGCCTGAGAAGGAGAACAATGTAAGAATTGGACCACGCCAATTACTTTATTTGCTGAATCTCTTTTACCTTGCCATTGAAGAATACAACAGGCCCGCCGCTTGCCCCGTCAATGGTGAGTGAAAAACCCTCGGGTTTGTTCGCCCAGGAAGAGAGCTTGCCGATGTATTGGCTCCCGTCGACACAGATTATACGGGAAACCTTCCCGTACGCTTCGGGGGGAAGCTTGCCGTTGTCGGGTGGGTACGACACTGTCTTACCATGTTGGGCATAGTAGTCCCATACCGCATTTGGACCACCAATTTGTCTAAAATGCAGCGTAACCTCGTCGCGCTTCATAGAGCGCTGGAGATTGTTCTTGTAGGTGACAGTGCCGCTTGCGGGAATCCCCGCCGGTGATAGAACAAAGGCGAATTCCGCTTCGGTGTTCAGGTAAGTCGCCGGGGTACTCTGTGCAATTGAGGTGATGATACCGCTGCTGTCGGTGGTGACTTTGAGTCCTTCAAACATTTCCTCGCCGGCAAAGACGAGCGCGGGGCCGAACGCCAAAATTGACATAACTTGCGCGATTTTCAGAAAATTTCCTGTTATCACCTGGACCTCCATTTTAGGGGCATGGGCCATCGCCTCGTTGAGAGTCCCCAATTTACAACGCAGCTCTCTCCAATTCTATTTGACGACCGGATGCCTGGACCGGTTACTATTTTTTTTGTCAATTTATCGCCTGATATCTTTGAATCCCAAAGTTTGCGCATTACAGGCGGCTCACTGGGGCGTACATCCGATTGTAATCGTGGTCCCCTAAGGTTCGCTTTCGCGTCTACTCCTGTAGTGCTGCATGCAGTCGTAGTCGTGGGCGGTTCTTCACTGAGCATTTGGGCCCGTGCCTGTGGCCGTGGTAGCGAGAAAAACACCCGCCTGTGTCGGGAGCCATCCATGCTTTAGACAGCAACCTTTTCGGGTACCGTTGGTCGAATATAGCGTAGAAGAAGCGCTTATCAATTAAGTAAGAATGAATGAACGGGGGCACGAAAGTTGCTCGACTTACAATCGGCGGTCTATTCCGGCAAATTTACCGAGGAGGTTGTTATGACTCTTTTAAGAACGAGCCTCAAGACCACGCTTATGGGAGCTTTTGTCTTTGTTGCACTTGGATATCAAACGGGGTTTTGTCAAAACAACGTGTGCGCCGTGCATGTGGACGCGAGCGGCGTCATGACATCCATGACCGTAACCAACCCGCTCACCTACCTGCAAATTGAAAAGGAATTCAACATCTTCGTTGACAACCAGGGCAATCCTACGAGAGGGACTGTCAAGTTCAAGAAGAGCACGTATTATGGCGAAGTCGAGCGCGAACTTAAGGTCCCGATGGAGCTGAATTTGATGTGGGCGCAGTTCGGAGGACCTCACGAGTTCTGGAGTAACGCGGAAAAAACCGGGAGGATCGTCGCTTATAATTCGATTGAAAAACTTCCGGGGGACATGTATGGCAAGAAAGTCCGTGTTCTTCTGAAAGACAGTTCATCGGCGCATATGACGGAATATTTTGGAGTGTTATCGGTGCCGGCGTCTCATCCCGAAAGCGTTCTGCTCAATACGGGAGCATCACAACCGCTGCAAATAGACAAAGTACTAATTGGTGAGGTTCAGCGGCTCAAGTGATTCTGCCTGTTGTTTGCCCCACGTGGCGAAGCTGGACTTCGCAAGGAACTGCTGTTTGCTTCCCTTTCGCTTCCAAGCACCATAACAGTCCTTGAAACTGGTCTGTCCTACTCCGCAAGATACGGATTGAGCCGGCGCTCCCTGCCGATGGTGGTCCTTCCGCCGTGACCGGGATACACAACGGTTTCGTCGGGGAGGGTCAGTAACTTTTCCTTGATGCAGCGCAAAAGAACATCGCCGTCGCTGCCGGGAAAATCGGAACGTCCTATGGAACCTGCAAAGAGGGAATCGCCGGAAATGCATGCGGTTTCGCCTCCGTCCCGGAACACGAAAGCAACGCCGCCGGGGCTGTGGCCCGGCATGGCAAGCACCTCAAAGGAATGGGCGCCGACGGAAAGCGGTCCTTCCGACAGCGTGCGCACCGGGCCTGTGTACGAGAACGCCCGGCCGATCATAAACGATCCGTTGAACTGCGGGTTGGCAAGCAGCGGCCTGTCGTCCGGATGCACCCAGACCTCGGCGCCGGGAGCAAACGCCTGGATTTCCGAAATGCCAAGCAGATGGTCGAAATGGCCGTGCGTGAGCAGAATCGCCGCGATCCCGAGCTTCTTCGATTTCAAAAACTCGGTGATTGCGTCGCAGCCGCTTGACGGATCGACGACCAGCGCGGGCTCCTGCCCCTTCGAAACGACATAGGTGTTTGTTTCAAGGGGCCCGGTAACAAACTTGGTGATGGAGATATTCATGGATGTGCGTAAAATAATTGGTGGCCGAAAAGAGTTGCAGATTCCAGGTTGCAGGTTCAATAATTGCTCAAGTCCGATGCGTAAACCCGTAACTTGGAACCTGCAACCATAGCCCACTTTTCAACCTTTCAACTTTAAAACTTTTCAACTTCTTCTACACCAGTCTCACAAACCTCGACGGCGCGCACGTCCTTGTCCTGCCGTACAGCATCTTACGCCGCACCGACACGAGATGCAGAACCCGCTTGGCTCTGGTGACGCCCACGTAAAACAGTCGTTTCTCCTCGCCCATTTCACCGTCATCGCCGCCGGAAATGCCCAGCAGGTCGGCAACCTTTTGCCGCCAGGAACCCCGGGCGGAATTAGCTTGCTTTTTAGGAAATACTCCTTCTTCGAGATCGCACAGAAACACCGTGTCGAATTCGCGGCCCTTGCTTCCGTGGACGGTAAGCATGTGCGGCAGCCGCTCGCAGCTTCCCAGCCCGGCCGCAAACATCGGACCTATTCTGTCCAGCGTCTGGTTGAGTCTGAACAGTATCGCGATGTCGGACATCGGCACACCGTCCTCGGAAACAAGCCGTCGTACGGCCGAGACCAGGTACCGGACCATGTCGTCATCGGAATCGAGAACCGTCTTGGTCACTGCCCGGCGTGCCGAGGAAGCAGCGTCTGCGGGGCGCCCGGCAACCAGGACCTTGCGAAAGATTCGGGGCTTGGCGCGGAAAATCCTGTTTGCCGCAGACAGAATCGCCGGCGTGCTGCGGTAGTTCGTTTGCAATTTGAGAATTTCCGCGCCGGGAAACCGGGCGCCGAAGTCAAGGACTGCGGCGCGGTCGGCCCCCTGGAATCCGTAAATCGCCTGATCGTCGTCGCCCACGGCAAACAGCGGCACGCCGGGGACAAGGAGCCGCTGAAGGATCTGCATCTGCGCCGGATTGGTGTCCTGGAATTCGTCAACCAGCACGGCGTGGAAATGCGACGCAAAGGTCCTCGCCGCCGAAGGATGGGCATCGAACAGCTCGATTGCTCCGGTGACGAAATCGGAAAAATCCCAGAGCCCGAGCTCCTTTTTCGCGCCGGAATACCTGCATTCGATATCGCGCAGAGCTGCCTCGGCGTTCGGTTCCGTGCTCGGATTCTTTCGGCTCAATACGGCGCGTCGCGATAGCATTGCGGAAAGCTCCAGCACACTGGCGCAAAGCGCCGTCCTCTCGTCGCGGGTGGAGGCCCGGGCGATCATCTGCAGGCGCAGGCGCTCGGATACCAGCCGGGGACGCCGCGGGTAGCCGAGCAGCGAGTACATCGGCGCCCCGCCGCCGGGGCTCAGAAGAAGGCGCAGGCAGAATGCGTGGAATGTGGTGACCAGGGGCAAGCCCGCGGCACCGCCCGTTTGCGGAAAAGCCGCAACCCGCTGGGCCATCTCGCGCGCCGCCGCGCGCGTAAAGGTGAGCGCCAGGATGTTTGGGCCCGGGCAGAACGTCCCGGCAAGATAGGCGATGCGCCTGGTAAGTACCGTTGTCTTGCCGCATCCGGCGCCGGCCAGGACAAGAACGGGCCGGTCGATACCTGCGGTGACGGCGCCCGCCTGCTCCCGATTGAGGCCCGCGACGATAGCTCCGATATCGCAATTTAGCATGGTATGGTTCGCCCGGGCCGGTGAAGCGGCTATGCCGCGCGCGGGGTTCTGATTAGAAAATAAATTGAGGAAAAACGCCGCGCCGCACGCGCGGGATTACGGCTGCATCGCGGCCTGCACACCGAGGTTCCACGAATAGTACGTGTAATCTTCGGCGATGCGTTCGTAGTCTTCTTCGACGACCGTCCGGTCGTTCGAAACCGCAATGATGTCCTTTCTGTCAAGAAAGGGCTGACGGTTGAAGGTAAACCTGTTGAGAAACGATCCATCGAGGGAAAACACCACGACCTCGGCGCAATCCAACAGGTCGACCCGCACAAACACCTCGAAGGTCTCGGTGACGTTGAGCACGCGGGCCGACAGCACCTCGTCGCCGCACCCGTAATAGTAGGTGGCAACGGTGCCCTTGCTCTCGTGTTCCAGAGACAGCGCATAGGGGCACGTGGCAGTGGGAAGCCGGTCGAGAGAATCCCGCATGTGTTTGATCGGGGCGGGCAGGGAAGACGAAATCTGTGAAAATTTCCGTTTGAGATCCCTGTTTGGTTCCCTGCTGAGGTAAACACGATATCCCTTGACGGTGAGGTCCCTGGCGGTCGCCTTGCGTTTTTTGCCCTTGTCGTCGCGGTACACGATGTCGGGCAGCATTTTCTTCTCATTCTCGTCCGGGCAATCGAGCACGAGCGGTTTGAAGGTAAACCGGCGCTGCGCGTTCACCAGGTCTTCGTGGGCCGGAGAAATTACTCGGGGAATGTACCGGTAGAACAGACGTTTCTTCACGTCGATCGTCCGTTTGGCGTAATCGATAAGGCCGTAGAAGATGTCGCCGTTCTTGTCGACGGCCGGAGTAAAAACGAACTGGCCGGGCCGCTTTACCGTGTAGTTGGTATTGTTCTTCTTGTCGTATTCGAGCACCGCATCCACGATCACCTGTTTGAGAAGCTCGTTGCTGTACAGCATATTTCCCGCCGCGTCGCACAAGTACAGCTTCTGATAGCTTTCCGGGTCCTGCGATCCCAAAACGGTGTGCACGCCGTAGTAGTACCACTTGCCGTCCATGGTATAGGTTCCAAGCGGGTTGATAAGGTGTTTCTGCACATCGATCTTCTGGTCGTGAAGGAGTCCGGGAAAAAAGGATTCGAATACGCCGTTTTTCTCGACGATAAGGGGCGAGGTGAACGAATAGAATCTGTCAAGAGACCACCACCGTTCGCCTCCGGAAAGCGAGGTGTATCCCACCAGGTTAGGCTGCAGGAACAACTTGGTTGCCATGTCGTCGGTGATGCAGTTGTTCGTTAAATTGAACAACTGCGCGCTCTCGATATCCTTGAATGTGGCAAATTGCGCGGGGTCCACCTTGATCAGCATTTTTTTGAACAGCTTCTTCTGGAATATCTCGATGCCGACACTTTTGTCCTGCGATCTCCTGTAGTACAGAAGCGTGGACTGGTCGAGCGGGTAGGCCAGTCGGATCCTGCGCGGATCATCTGCGGAAAGCCTTCTGTTATCCTTAAACAGGGATGCGGAGTCGAGAAGCGTGCCTGTTTGGCTGTACAGAGCATATCCGTTTTCCGAATAGAACAGCAGTGCTTTGCCCTCCATGATAACGGGGCCGGAAAGGATCTGGCGCAGGTCGTCGCCTTCAGGGCATCCGAACAGGGAATTCTGATCCGGGGTGAGGTACATCGTGAAACACAGCGTGTCGTTGGCATGCTGGGCGACTGCACGGGCCGCCGGCAGCAGCAGGCACACGCAGAGCAGAATTCGCAGCGATACGCTTTTTCTCATGGTGATAAACTCTCCCGGCCCGGCGCAACCGCACCGGGGATACCGACAGGGCAACGAACTTTAATTATACTCAAATGTCGACGGCCAGTGCACGGTTTTATTTCCTGGCCGGTGCCTGCGGCATTTGCAGCTTGCTAAATTCCTGCTCTCATAATAAAATTATGCATGCGGGCGTGGCATCGCGCCGGCATAAATGTTATTTTAGAAAGGTTATTCCCTACCATGACAAACGAGGATCCAATGTCGGAACCGTTCCAAAGAAAACCGCTGTCGAACTTTTTTATCAAACGGTCGCTGCAGCTGAGGCTTATCGCGAAGATCGTGGTGGCCGCCATCATATCAACAATCGTGTGCGTTGCCACGCTCCTGGCGACATACTTCGTAATCTATCAATCTGTTTCGTACTACGGGGTCACCCTCGACACCAAGACCCATTTCTCAACCATTTCCGAGCCGAAGAACATCATTTTCCTCATCCTCCCCAGCCTCGCTGTGAGCGTGGCCCTCAACATCCTGGTGGCGTTTTTTATCGGCCTGTACGCCTCGCGAAAATACGCGGTACCGATCTACAAATTGGAACAGTGGGCCCGCATGATCCGCCAGGGAAAGATCGCGGCGCAGATACGGTTTCGGGAACGCGAAGAGATGAAGGAGCTATCGGACGACTGCAACGAACTCACCAGCGACCTGCGCACCAAGTTCTGCGAAATCAAGAAACAAACAACGGCGCTCAGACAGAAGCTGGGGGATGCCGCGGAGGTCAGGAATCTGGAAACGGTTCTGGCGACGCTGGAGCTCGAAGGGGAAACCATCGAGATACACACCACCATGATCGAACGTCCCCCGAAGCACTCTTAAGCGCGCACGCTGCGCCGCCGTCTACAGCCCCGCCACGACATTTTCGATGTAGTCGGCAATGGCCGGCGCAGCCGTCAAGCCCGGCGATTCTATTCCCACCAAATCGACCAATCCGGGCAATCCCTTGTCGCCTTCATCCCGTATGACAAAGTCGCGGAAAGCAACACCTGCTTCCTGCGTCTTGGGCCTGATGCCGGACATGTCGGGTGAGAGGTCGTTGTATTCGAGGAAGGGCAGATACTGGTGTGCGGTCTCGAAGAACTCCTTCTGGTGCGCGGGGTCCACATCGTAGCCGAGCGTATCAACGTAAAAAGCGTTGGGGCCGAGTTTGAGGCTGCCGTCAAGCTTGAGAGGGCATGTGTGTCCACAATCCCCGTTGACGGGCTGTACAGGCCGAGCCGCGCCCGCACGGCGGGCTCCATACGCGCCACCTGTTCCTGCGAAAGAAGGTCGAGACCGGGGACGCCGTTCTTCTTTCCCTGATCCAGGAGCGCATGAAGTTTGCGGATTTCTTCCTCGCTGCTGGCGATGACGATCTTGCCCACCCGCCTGTGGGGTATGCCGTGCGCCGCGCACAGGTCGTACAGCATCCGGTTGCCCCGGACGCAAAGCCTTGCCTTGAGGGAATCGGCGGGATAGTAAAAGCCCCCGTGAATTACTTCGCTGTTTCTCGACGACGTTTCCCTGCCGAATCCGTCGTGCCGTTCCAGCAGGATGATATCGGAGGTGTCGGCGCTCAACCGGGCCGCAATAGCGAGCCCCACGACGCCTGCGCCGATGATTACTATGTGGGATTGTTCCATGAAAATTCCAAATTGCAAATTACAAAGTGCAGATTGCAAACTTGGCGATTCATATATCTATTTACGTCGCGCAGGTTTTCGAACTTTCTGCTTCATGTTTGAACTTTGGGCTTCCAACTCCAGCCGTTTAGTTTTCTTTTTTGCGCCCTTTGCGGTGAACTCTTTCGGCCAGCCTCCCTATGCGCCGCCGGCTTCCCGCCTGTTTCTTCCATAAATCCCGGCGAATTCCTTGACGGCAGCAAGCTTCTCCTTTGTGAAATCAGCCTTTGCGCACCGCCACTGCCAGTTGCCCTCGGCCCTGCCGGGCGTATTCATCCGTCCGCGGGACCCTATGCCCAGTACGTCCTGCATGGGCACAATGCACAGGCTCGCGGTTGTTGAGAAGGCAAGCCGGACCAGGTCGGCGGCCGCGGCAGTCGCCTGCATTCCCAGGTAGGCGTCCACTCTCCTGCGGTCGGTTCCCGCAAGCGTGTCGAGCCAGCCGGCAGTAGTGTTATTGTCGTGCGTGCCCGTGTAAACCACGCTGTCTACCGTGATATTATACGGCAGGTGTGGGTTCTCCGGATTTCCGTCGAAAGCGAACTGCAATACTTTCATGCCGGGGAGGCCGGCTTCGTCGCGCAGCTGCTCAACCTCATCCGTGATGACGCCAAGATCTTCTGCGATAAAGGGAAGCGAACCGACCGCCTGCCGGATTGCCGAAAAAAGATTCATGCCGGGTCCTGCCGCCCAGGTGCCCGTTTCGGCCGTGGTACTTGCGGCCGGTACTGCCCAGAACGATTCGAGCCCGCGAAAGTGGTCGAGCCGGAGAAGGTCGGCGAACGCCAGGGATTTCTTCACGCGCGCTATCCACCACGCATAGCCTTCCTTCCCCATGCTATCCCAATTGTAAACAGGATTTCCCCACAACTGACCCGTTTTACTGTAATAGTCCGGCGGCACCCCGGCAACCCGGAGCGGGAGGCGGCCCTCGTCGAATTCAAACAGTCCGGGATTGGCCCAGGCATCGACGCTGTCGAGTGCCACGTACATCGGAATGTCGCCGATCAGCCACACGCCTTGAGATTTCGCGTGCTGGCGCACAGCGGTCCACTGTTCCAAGAATTCGTACTGCAAGAATGCATGAAACAGGAGTTCCTGGCCGAACTGCCTGCCGAAATCATCAAGCGCGTCCTGCAGGCACATCCTGAGGGGCATTTCCCACGCGCTCCACGGACGGCCGCCCTGCTGCCGCTTGATGGCGCAGAAAAGCGTGTACTTGTCCAGCCAATACTGTTCCTCTTCGCAAAAGGCAAGAAGGTCGTCCTGGTCCCGGAACCTGCCGAACGCGACGCGGAACAGACGTTCCTTTTCCCGGGCCACCTGAGCAAACTCGACGCGGTCGTTCGGAAGCGCGGGGAACGTCAGCAGCTCACCTTTTGTCAATAGCCCGGCCTGATAGAGACGTTGCGGTGAGATAAGCAGCGGATTGCCAGCGAACGCGCAGTCGCAGTGGTACGGCGAACCGTGCTCGTCGCACGGCCCAAAAGGGAGGAATTGCCAGAACGACTGTTCGGCATCCTTGAGCATGGAAATCCATTCAAGTGCGGCGTCGCCCAGATCGCCGATGCCGAACGGGGATGGAAAACTGGTTGGATGGAGAAGGATGCCGCAGGAACGGTTCATAGGGTCTCTCCTTTGTGAAGAACCCCGCCCCAAGTGGCGGGGATTCTTCCTTGCCTAAAGAAAAGATACTTGTAATTCGCCCGCTAACCCCGCGCCAAGTCGCGGGGATTGCGCGGGCTGCGGCATTCAACAAAATAGTACATGACCGCGCGCGATCCTGTGCATTGGGGCCCGCGCGCCGCCTACGGCGGGAACCGCGCAAGAAAAGCTGGAGCATCCGCAACGAAAATTATATAATTGAAGTGTCGAAGGTTTGCAACCGATTTCGCGCACACGCCGGCAGGCGTCACGGGGAGGTCCTTCCGCCATGAAACGTTCTCTGTACCACGACGATGTCGTTTTTTTGTCGCCCGCCGCGGATTTTTCGTCCTACGTGAAATACGGGGCAACGGTTGTTGCTTCGGGGGGCATCCACTCTTCCGATTATATCAACAAGCTCAAGCAGCAGGGGCTGCATGTGGGCGGCACGGTCTGGTGCCTCACCGCCCCGGGCCACGACCTCCATGCAAATCCAGACCTTGCCGCCGCTACCGCGCGCGACATCACGGGCGAACCCATTGCAATCCCCTGGATAGCGCCGGACTCTCATTCGAACGCGCCGGCCGTTTTCGGGTGCGTCAACCATCCCGCGTTCCGCGCCTACATGCGCCGCAAGGTCTGCGACGCAATGGCCGGCGGCGCGGACGGACTCCATGTTGACGAACACCTGGGCAGCGCGGCCGCCGCGCTCAGCCTTGGCGGCTGTTTCTGCGATTTCTGCGTGGCCGGGTTTGCGGCATATTGTGCGCAGCGCCAAAACCAGGAGCTTCTGAGGACGGCAAAAGTTTCGTCGTTCGAGAACTTCAATTATCGCTCTTTTGTCAAGACCTACGCACCGACCCGCGACCAGTACATTTCCCTCAAGGGCGCCATTCCCCTGCACGCCGAATTCGTCGACTTCCAGCTCGGTTGCGCCGCAGACAATGTCGCGTCGCTCGGCAGGCTGGCGCAGGACGTTGCCGCCGGGCCGGTGAGCCTGAGCGCAAACGTGTGCCTGCCCGGCCTGGAACACACAGTTGTTGTTCCGCAGCTCACCTACTGCACCGGCGAAATCGACCACAACGCGGCACAGGGCGGGATGGGACTGGGCACGGCGGTGAGCGCTTACCGCATGGCCGAAACGCTGCGCATACCCATGGCCGCAACCGCCACGCCCAGGGATTGGGCATTTGTAAACAGCCAGAACGCGGAGCAGCTTGTGTGCCTCTGGATCGCACTCGCCTACGCCTGCGGCCAGCGATTCATGGCGCCAAACCGGATGCTCTGCGCCGCACCCAACGGTTCATCGCAGTGGTTTTGCGGTTCGGCGGCCACCTTTTCGCCGCTCTACTCGTTTGTGAAGAAGCACGGATTCCTTCTCAACGATTTTTCCGCCGCCGGGCCGCTCTCCCGCCCCGACGCCCTTCCCGTGTCCTTTGAAACAACAGACAAACGCAAGGCGCTCGGCGAAGCGCTGGCGGCGCGCCCTGCCACCCCGCTCGCCGCCGGTGACGGTGTACTGGTATTCCCGAGGGTGAAAGGTGACGGCACGGTGGCAATTCATGTGGTGAACTGCTCCTATAGCGTCAACTCAAAACGGATCGCGCCCCAGACAAATCTGGAGGTTCGGATTCCCAATTCGATATTCAACCGCAATTTCTCCGGGGGCACTGCCTATTCCTATGGGGCCGAACCATTCAAGCTTACCGTAGAGAACCAGGGAGACACGAGCGTGTTTGTGCTGCCCGAGCTGAAGCTGTGGAGTATCGTGACGTTTGAATATTGGGCATAGAATCGCGTCACCGAGGTGTTGTGCTACGGAACCGCGGTTGTGGCCGAGCAGACAAAGTAATCGCGTTTTTTTCCCCGCTCCGCATCACATTTTGCCATATATTGATGATAAAGGCGTGTCTCGGAAGGCCGGTTGCTCCATTTTGTCCAGTCCGAACAGAAACGGTCCATTCCGCGAGGAGGTCAGTCATGCCGCAGAGGTTGCCGCGTTCCGCCTATTCTCGGATTTTCGTTGCGTGGCTGTTCGGTGCCTTCATCGCTCAATCAGCCGCGGCGGCGGTATCCATCAGCGTCGACGCAAGGTCAGGCCGCCTTCCCATTTCGCCGTATATCTATGGACGCAACAACGATTTCTCCGACGATCCGGCAAATCCGACGAGCGCGAGCGACATTGCCCTCTACAAGGCGGTGGGCCTGCGCATGAGCCGCGACAACGGCGGCAACAACAGCACCAAGTACAACTGGCGAAGAAAGCTCTCGTCTCATCCGGATTGGTACAATAACGTCTACGCGCACGACTGGGGCTTTACGTCGCAGGACGTCCAAAAACGTATGCCGGGCGTCAATCTCCTGTGGGCGCTGCAGCTCCTGGGCAAGGCGGCCCGCACCGACAGCGCAAACTTCGACTGCTGGGATTACAATCAGTGCCAGTGGACCACGGATGTATCAAAAAACTGGGCCGGGGGCGGTGACATAACCAAATATCTCATGGACTGGCCCGCCGATTCAACGGTCGGCATCTTTGCAAATTTCTTTTCGCCCGTATCAACCGGAGGCCTGGGACTCGACAGCACGCTGCTTCGCTATTGGAATATGGACAACGAGCCCGAAGTCTGGAACTCGACCCACGACGACGTCGTGACAACGCCTCTTTCGGCCGAAGCATATCTGGCAAAGTACTTTGCCGTTGCAAAGGCCGCGCGCGCGAAATTCCCCGGCGTCAAACTCGTCGGCCCGGTCTTTACAAATGAATGGCAATGGTATGCCTGGAACAACACCACGATTTCCGGCACCGACGGGACCGCAACCCGCAACTTCTGCTGGCTTGAATACTTTATCAAACGTGTCGCGGAGGAACAGACTGCCTCGGGCGTTCGGCTGCTCGACGTGCTTGATTTTCACTTCTACCCGGGTACCAGCAACGATCACGACATCACGCAACTTCACCGCGTCTGGTTCGACACATCCTACAGCTATCCCGGTGCAAACGGCGTCAAGAACGTGAGCGGATCGTGGGACGACAACCAGACAAGAGAATACGTGATGGAGCGAAGCCGGCGGTGGCTCGCAAAGTATATGGGGGCAAACAACAACGTGGGGTTTTCGGTGTCCGAGCACGGATCGCTCACGGGAAGCGCAAACGCGATAGCCCTGTGGTATGCCTCGGTTCTGGGCACCTTTGCCGATCAGGGCGCAACCATCTTTACGCCCTGGGACTGGTATCCGGGCCAGTGGGAGATTTTGCACCTTTTCAGCAATTATGCGAAAAGTATCCGCGTTCTTTCCACATCGGGCCTGGATTCCATGGTGTCGGCATATTCGTCCGTAAACGCCACGGGCGATTCGCTCACGATCATGCTTGTCAACCGATTCGCGTCCGCGGATCAGCAGGTGCAGGTGTCGCTCTCCGGGTTTACGCCGCAAGACGGCACCGATTCGGTGCTCGAAATTTCGGGTTTGCCTGCCACGGAGACCTTTACCGGAGCGTCAAGCGCCCTCAAACATAAGTCCGCCGCAATCACCGGCGCCTCGCTGGCGCTGGACCTGCCGGCGTTTTCCATCACCGCGGTGCTGCTCAAGGGGACTTCGGCGGCTGCGGCAAATAATTTTGCAAACACACTTTCACGGCAGGCGCGCGGTGCGGGAACTATCCGGTGCACCGACCTGCACGGACGAACCCTTCTCACGGCGAAAGCCGATATTTCGCCGCGCGAGTTGAGGCAACAGTTGAAAAGGATCGGAGCCGGGTGCGTGATTGTGAGCGAGGGAGCGGCCGGGGCGCGGAAGATTGTGACAACGGAGTTCTAACCGAAATCTGCGCCGGACGCCTCGCGATGCGGCTTGCCAAAGGGGATGAGCTTCCTGCGCCGCCCCCCAACCTTTCAACATCTCAAATTTTCAACTCCTAAACTTTTCTTCTACCCCACCTTGTGCACCATGATTGCCGTTGCCTTTGCACCGATGTCGGCCAGCCCCGAAATCATGATCACGAAATCGCCCTCTTTCGCAAGATGATGTTCCTTGATGATGCGCTCGCCATAGATAAGGTAGTCGTGGGTAGTCATCGCTTTCTTGACAAGGCGCGGGTACACGCCCCAGAACAGCTGCATGCGGCGCGCAACCGTTTGCGACTGCGTGAGCGCCATGATGGGCGCCGCCGGCCTGTCGGACGATACGATCCGGGCGGTGTACCCCGACACGGTTAACACGAAAATGCTGTGGACCATGAGGTCGCGCGACAATTGCGCCGTTGCCTCGCCGATCGCACCAAGCAAACCGTTGGCGCAGTCGCGATGATTCTTGCCGAACCCGCCGCCCTGGGAAAAGAACTGGTACGCCTCCGTCTCGCGCAAAATGGAATCCATGGTTTCGAATGTTTCGAGAGGATATTTGCCCACCGCGGTCTCGCCGGACAGCATGACCGCATCCGCGCACGCGAGGCATGCGCCCGCGACATCCGTTACTTCGGCTCGCGTGGGACGCGAATGCTCGATCATACTTTCGAGCATCTGCGTGGCCACAATCACGGGTTTGTTCATGGCATTTGCGATCTGGATGAGCTTGTTCTGGATGATAGGTACTTTCTTTGCGGGAAGTTCCACGCCCAAATCCCCGCGCGCCACCATGATGCCGTCGGCAAGCCCCATGATGGCATGGATGTTTTCGAGCGCCTCGGGCATTTCTATCTTCGCAATAACAGGAATTTCGGACCCGTTCCTGGCGAGCCAGCTTTTGAGATTCGTAATATCACCGGCCCTTCGCACAAAGGATAATGCGACGTAGTCGACCTCGGCCTTGATGCAATACAGCACGTCGTCTTTGTCCTTGGCCGTGAGCGCGGCCACGCCGAGCTTGGTGTTGGGCAGGTTCATGCCTTTGTGGTCCTTGAGGATGCCGCCGTGAATCACCTTCGCCTCGACTTTGTCCTTGTTTTTTCTGATCACCTTGAGTTCGAGATTTCCGTCGTCGAGCAAGATCGAATGGCCCGGCACCACTTCGTGAACAAGGTTCTTGTATTGCGATGGAATAAGTGATTCGCTTCCGATCACCGGTTTTGTCGTAATGAACACCGTTGTATTCTCTTTGAGCACTATTGACCCGTTGGCGAATTCGCCCACCCGAATCTTGGGGCCGCACAGGTCGCCGAGAATCGCAACGTTCTTTTTCAACTGGCCGGCGATCTTCCTGATGAGACGGATCGTTTTGACATGGTCCTCGGCCGTGCCGTGCGAAAAATTGATACGCGCGACATCGAGCCCCCCGGAAACAAGGGCGCGGAGTTGTGCGGGCGACGAGCACGACGGGCCGATGGTGGCAACGATCTTTGTGCGGCGATTGTGCAGGTATTTGTGGTGCAAGTCAATGTCAAAGGCGGATGAGGGATCGGGTTTGGGGGAATGGGTTGTCATGTGGAACTCCTGTGGGGTTGGTTTGGAGGCAATTGATAATCTATCATTGGGGGGGAGGGGTTTGCAATTAGAAAAACCAGAGGATCTCATTAACTCTTCAACGACGCAGCCTTTCACCTCATCGACTATGATTAGCGACTGCTCGACCGTCCCCTTGTTCTTCCCGCCCATATGTGGGAGGTTTGCGTTCCAGTATACTTTGATTTCTATTTTGACCCTTACGTTTCTTACGGCTATACAGGTCTTCTGACTCCGCTTGCTCCTCCTTTGCCAAAGCACTCGCTCACGGACAGACTTGAATTTGTTCAGTTCCCCTTGCCCTATGTTCGCTACGCGCTTATGCAAAATGAAGATACAGTTGGCGGAACCGTTCGTCTGAAGGGGTTGTCCCTGGCCCTGGAAGGCGGCGTTCAAGGAGTAGACTATTCCCGGATGACCGGATTCGCGGTTAACAGTTCTCTCGGGATACAAATCAAGGCAGCATTCGGAAAGCGCTTGTGGCTGCAAGGGGTACTATTTGCTTATGCGGAAAACGTCAGATATGTATCATTCTCCGTTGCACCGGATGTGGGGTTTCAGCTCACGAACAAGATCGCTTTGATGCTTGGATACAAGCCGAGTTTGGAAATCCGTCCTGCTGTTCTCTACAGACATTCGCTCGGTGGTTATGTGTATATCAATCCGAACCCCTATGTCGGAATTTCTACAGGGTTATACACTTTCAATAGCGGCTCATATTGGCAACTAGAACCGAGTGTGGCATTCTGGTTTCAGTGGTAGGACGTGAGATCCTGAGCGGAAGCATGGACGCGCAAATCAAGGCGCACACATTTATCCAATTCGGCGGTTGTCGCTGCCCCTGCATTTCCAAAAAATCACGATTTCCTCTCAAATCCTCTACGCGATCGTGCCGTATATGGTTGCTGCAATGGTGTCGAAATTGGCGTCATCGCCGATACTCACTGCGATGACGTTCAACTCGGGCCTCCGCGGGCGAAGACCGGCGAACTCCACTTCCGCAATTCCTCCGGGCGGCAAAGTGCCGGAACGGGAGTCGATGGTGTAAATTCCGAGCGGGAAACTGTGCCGCACCTGGATGTTGTAGCTCTTCCCCGGCGCGCCCTTCAGCCCGAAGATGATGTTGACAATTGGGTAGCCCGGAACGGTGACATTCCAGACAAACGGATTGCCCTGCCCGCCGATGGCGGATTGAGAAGTCGAACTGAATAGATACGACACCTCGACCGTCAACGGATTGGTTATCGGAACCGCCTTGCGCAAAGCCTTGCTTACGACAGTCTTCTTCGTTATTTTTGCGGTTGTCGTGCGTCGTGCGGACTTGCCCGGCATGAGAACCTCCTTGGTTGGATGATTGTGAAGCAAGGCGGAGAACGATCAGGGAAATATCGATTCTTGAGTTGCGTAAGTAAAATAGGAAAGCTCTGGGCTACGTGTCAAAACAAAAACATCCAGATCTTTAGCGGACGATGTGGGCGTTCCCCTCACTGCGCTCGGGCTGGCCCTCCGCCGATATAATGACCACTCCGCGCGGGTGCCCCCCAACCGCAGATTGACTCTTGCAACAGAACTCTCCAGGGGTGCACCCAGGAGGGAGTAGCGGAAGACCGGCGGAACGCCGGGCTGAAGCGAGGGGGAAACCTCCCCCACAAAGACATTTTGCTCAATCCATTCTAAATCCCAAAGTAATCATTCTGCCTCGTCGCGCTCACCACGCCTTTCCACAGCGCGCCGTCCAGGTCTATCTTGAGCCTGTCCTTGGTGGCCAGGTCGATGGGCACGTGCGTGAAGTAATTGTTCCAATGGCCGAGGACTATCTTCGTTTTCCCCGCCATTGCGGCGTGGACCGCATTCTCCGCGAGCAGGTAACAGAAAATCGCGTCCGACGAAATCGCGGAGACGCTGCGAATGTGGTAGCTGGGATCGAGGTACTTTATCGAAACGTCGCGTCCCCGCCCCTCGAAATGCCGGGTGATTTTGTCCTTGAGAAAGACGCCGATGTCGCTCTTGAGCACATTTCCCGAGGCGTCTTTCTTTACTTCCGCGCCTGTGAACAGCGATTGGCCCGCTCCTTCGGCGGTTACGATAACGGCGTGGCGCGCGCGATCGAGCCGCCGCGCAAGCGCCGCCAGCAGCCCGTGCTCCCCTTCCAACGTAAAATCGATCTCCGGCACAAGGCAGAAATCGACCACCGAATTCGCCAGCGTGGCGGATGCCGCGATAAACCCGGAATCGCGGCCCATCAGCTTTACAATAGCGATTCCGTTGTCCGCGCCTTCGGCCTCGTTGTGCGCCGAAGTGATGATGTCGGCCGCCGTGTGCACCGATGTTTCGAACCCGAACGTCTTTTCCACGAATCGCAGGTCGTTGTCGATGGTCTTGGGAATGCCGATCACGCCGATGGGCCGCTTGCGTTTCGCTATTTCGTCGGCAATGGCCCCGGCGCCCCGCAGCGTGCCGTCCCCGCCGATGCAGAACAGTATGTTGATCCACATCCGTTCCAGAGTGTCGACCATGGCTACGGGATCCTGGTTGCCACGCGAAGAGCCGAGCATGGTTCCTCCCGACTTGTGGATTTCGTCA
The DNA here is from genome assembly GCA_003165595.1 of Fibrobacterota bacterium. Classification (GTDB taxonomy): domain Bacteria; phylum Fibrobacterota; class Chitinivibrionia; order Chitinivibrionales; family FEN-1185; genus FEN-1185. The sequence continues at coordinate 57,746 of PLWQ01000005.1, forward strand.
ACAAGCATCGGCGTAAGTTCGTGCGGCGTGTGGCGGTATTTTGGCACCAACCCCTGATATCCGTACCGGAATCCCGCGATGTTCTTGATTCCGTACTCGTGATACAGCACGTTCACAAGCCCTTTGATGACGTTGTTGAGACCCGGGCACAGGCCGCCGCAGGTGACGATGCCGGCGCGGCTGGCTGCAGGATCGTGGTAGATCTTTTCACGCGGCCCTGCCTTTTGAAACGCCGGGAAGGTCCGGGCATTTTTCATGAGCGCGGCGATATTTTTCACCTGGCTGGCAAAGGTGATCTGCTCATCGTCGTCGATAAATTCCCTGCCGTGCACCGGAGAATCGATTCTCCGTTCACCAAGCGACGGAACGGCAAAATCAAAATTGTCGGGGTTTTTCAACACGTCTTCGTAGATCATGGATTTTCTCCTTGGATCATTTTGCCCGGCTTTCTCACCATACGGCAAAACTGCTTGCCCGCAAAACCATTCATATGATACAATTAAGCATTGAGCAATTTCGACACCATCTTTTTCGATGCGGACGCTCTCGGATGTACTTGTCAAAAACTATCGCCGTGGTAATCCCGGCCTACAACGAGGAATCGCAGATCGGCAAGACGCTGGCAACCATGCCGNNACCATTGCAAGCAATTTGCCGCCAGGAGATGGACATCCCCGCATCTTTCTTATACATCACGGCAAAAACAGGGGATGCGGAGCCGCCATGGTTTCCGGATACCGATGGTGCCTTGCAAATTCAGTCGACATAGCTGTTTCAATGGACGGCGATGGTCAGATGGACCCGGCGAACCTTCAGGCCATCATTTCACCCGTCGCAATAGGGGAAACCGATTGCTGCAAGGGGAACCGACTTTTTTCCGGCGAGGCATGGAGGATTATCCCACGCGTGAGGTATCTTGGCAACAGCGTTCTTTCCCTCTTGACAAAGATCGCCAGCGGATACTGGAACGTTGCAGATTCGCAATGCGGCTACCGTGCCATTTCGCGGTCGGCCCTCGAAAAACTCCCCCTCGACAAGCTCTACCCGCGATTCGGCTATCCCAACCATGTTCTGGTAATGCTCAACATATTTAATCTGAGGGTGCTTGACGTTCCAGTTCGTCCCGTATATAACCAGGGAGAAAAATCGAAAATCAGGTTGTACAGGGTGATCCCGGCGATCTCCATTCTTCTCTTTAAGCAATTCCTCTGGCGAATAAAGGAAAAGTACATTATTCGCGATTTCCATCCGCTTGTCTTTCACTACCTGCTGTCCGCACTTCTGTTTAGCGCGGGTTTTGCGCTTTTCGTCCGTCTCGTCTGGCTGTGGATCGCGAACGGCTACGTTCCATCCATCACGGCTCTGGCGCTAGGCTTCTGTGTGATCACAGGTCTGCAGAGCGCCTTTTTCGGAATGTGGCTTGATATGGACTACAATTCACGATCACATAAATAACTGATGAAAAAACGCTGGCTCTTTATCCTTATCATTTTCTCTTTCGCTTTCCTCTGCGTGAGCCTCTATTCGGCGGATTATCTCAAAATTCCCGTGATTGTTTCGCCGGCATACCTGCTGGCCTCATTGGGGGCTGCGATGTGTGGATTTTTGCTCGACGCACTGGCGTTTCGAGCCCTGCTGCGGCATTCTCATCATGTGGTTCCCCTCCGGCGGATCATTGCCGCCATCGGGCTCAATTCTTTTGCGAAATATGTGCCGGGCAAGATGTGGGGCGTGGTCGGAGCAGGCATGTACCTGGCATCGCGCCAACAGAGCAGCGTTTCCGACATGTCAATGTTTTTCTTCAATGCCAACCTCATCAGCCTGTGGTGCGGATTTCTTATCGGGCTTATCGGATTGTTCTTCATCAGCGGAATCGCCCTTCTCAATGGGGTTGCCGTTTTCGGCATGCTGCTGCTCACCCTCGTACTTTTCACCCCTTTGTTCCATGTGCCCGCATCCAGGATTGCAAGTCTGGTTCTTCGACGGAGTTTTGTGCTTCCCCAATTGTCCGTTCGCCAGACACTGCGCGTGCTTCCCAGGTATATGGCCACCTGGGTCGCCGTCGGCGTCGGTTTCTATTGTCTTGCCGCTTCGCTGGAGGGCCCGGGCCGTTGCGCCGCCTGGCTGTTTGCATATCCCCTGGCCGCGACTGCAGGCACGCTCACGTTTTTTGCTCCCGGCGGCATAGGAGTCCGGGAAGGGGCATTGGCAGGTTACTTGTCACACGCACACATGACATTGAGCGCTGCGGTCACGGTGGCCACCGCTTCCCGGTTATGGGCCCTGGTCGTGGAGGCGTTGTATTTCGTTATCGGCTTTTTTGCGGAAAAGTCTGCGCACAGAACAACCTGAGCGGCCGGATATTCGTTTATGGAGACCGTACCACTGGACCTCGACAATGAATCGCAGTGCAGCGCATGGGATGCGTTTGTCCTGGAACATCCGGACGGAACCGTGTTTCACAGCAGTTTGTGGGCGCGCGCCATAGCGGCCGCGTATGGCGCAACAAGCCTGTGCATGGTCTTTAAAGACGGAGAAACGACAGTCGGGGTTTTTCCGCTCTTTTGCGTCAAGGACATTCGGCAGCGGGACACGCTTGTATCCATACCCTACGCGCCGTGCGGAGGTATACTTTCGTCGCCTGCATATGCCGAATCCATCCTTTCCGACGCGGGCGTGTCACGGTCGGTCCCGCGAAAAGACTCCCCTACCCTCCGTGCATACGCGGCGGCCTGCTGCACCATGGTTGTTTCGCTGCCTTCGGAGAAAGATGCGCTCTGGAGCCGCCTGCCCGACAAAGAAAGAAATCAAATCCGAAAGCCGCAGAAAGAGGGATTGACAGTCGATATTGGACGCGACCTTCTGGACCGCTTCTATCCCTTGTATGCCCGCCGCATGCACGAGCTGGGGACCCCGCCGCATGCGTCAACGTTTTTCTCCAGCCTGCAGAACAGTTTCGGGGACTGCGCCGAATTCGTTGTGGCATATTATCGCACAAACCCGGTTGCGGCGCTTTTCGACGTGTCCTGGGGAAATACCCGCTACAATCTTTACGGCGCCTCCGATATCCGGTGCCGGTCGCTCTGCGCGAACGACCTTGCTTATTGGGAATCCCTGAAAAGGGCGGTTGACCAGAAGAAACAGCGGTACGATTTCGGCCGGAGCAGGCGGGATTCCGGACAATATCGCTTCAAACGGAAATGGGGAGCTCAGCCCGCGGCACTGCGCAAATACGTGTGGGCCTTCGACAAAAAATCCGGAACGTGGAACGAGCAGTCCCTCGTACCATCGTCCGGCCCAAGCAAAGTCTGGCGGAGGATTCCATTTCCGCTTGCAACGGCGTTGGGACAGTGCATCAGGCGGTTCGTGTTCTAACAGAATAACCGGGGCCGAATCCATGCAAAACCTGTCGGACAAGAGAACGCTGCTTCTTTCAGTTGATCTTGACATGTGGTATCATTGTCGATGGGCCACCGGCGGGCCAAAATCCATGTGGCACACAACTGAATCTGCAATACAGGCACTGTATGGCGACGCGGGGCCTGCCCGGATAGAAAAGGACTTGGCTGAACTCACAGACAGAATCCTGGAACTACTACGTTCATTTGAATTCACGGCGACGTTTTTTGTGCTAGGGGAAATTGCCCGTTGCTATCCCAACGTCATAAAGCGCATAATTTCCGAGGGGCACGAAATCGCAAGCCACGGGATGCATCATGAAGACGCATCCCGCCTTGACGACGCGGGACTCCGCGCATCGGTCGGAGATTCCAAGAAAATTCTGGAGGACATTTCCGGGCAACCGGTGCAAGGTTTTCGATATCCAAATCTGGTGTTCACAAAAAGGGAACTGGCTGCTCTTGTGGACCACGGTTTCCGGTATGACTCGTCAACCTGTTTTTCCCGTCGAATGTTTGGAAAGTTTGGCGTAAAGGATCGAATGATACAAAACCCCTATCACCCCGATATCGACCGTCCCTTTTGTCAGGGTGAATCTGAAATCTGGGAATTCCCAATTCCGGTTTTTCCTGTGCTTCGTCTTCCAGCAGGATCGGGAATTGCAACGAGGCTCATGGGTGTTTCCTGGAGCAAGTTTGCGCTCGACGCAGCACTCAGGACAGGAGACACGCTGTACTATTTTCATCCATTCGATTTGCATAGGGTCAAAGGCCTCGGCAGGACTTCGCTCAACGCGTATTTCTTTCTGCAAAATGCCGGGGCGCCGTTTGAGCGGCAATTAACAAGACTATTTCGGTACTATGCAAAACGGGGCAACGTCATGTGCATTCGCGACTGGTTACGCGATCGCGAGAGGAGTTCCTGATGGGAAACGTTCAGGACGCTCTTTCCCAAAACGACCTTAGCGCTCAACGGCAGGAACGAGACTGCATGACCAGGGAAGACAATTCATCGCAGGATTTATACGAAGACTTGGTCTCACGCTGGAGGACCGATTACCGCGCCAATGGGCATACCTGTTTAGGAGTTCGGGCTCACCGAACCTTGTACCGGCATATGCTGACCAGTCTCATTCCCCAGGACCTCCGCAGCAAGCCAATCACGTTTCTCGACAGCGCCTGTGGCAACGGCTACCTTGCCCCGCTCTTTCGAAATCATCTTACCATTAAAAGACTTGACGGGGTCGACTTGAACGGACAGGCTCTTTCCATTGCCAGTTCTTGTTTCGGGTATACAAACGTGCAGCGAGCGAGCGTGCTGGATCTTGATAAAACCTTTCATGGTACCTACGACATCGTTAATAACTGCGACATGTTCTTCCACATCGATCCGAAGGACCGAGGCAGGTTTTGGAAAGCGCATTGCGATAAGATCTCCCGTGGCGGCAGAATGCTGTGCGTTGTTCCGAACGGTGAATCGATGTACCGTCTTGTCAGACCGCTTAGACTCGGCTTTTCTTTTGCAATAAGCGATATAATCGACGATATCGACGCGTTGCCGGGTGTGGAAATAGAATCTCTTGCGGGTGTTACGTTGGTGTGCGCAAAGATCGTCCCTTTCCCCCGAGTCATGAGGTCCCCAGTGAAGAACCTCGCAGCAAACTGCGAGGTATCTTCCATCCCTAGGGAAGAAGAATTTTGTAGTCGTTTGCTAAGCCCGAAGCAAGCTTCGGGGACCGCGATTACAACCGGATGTATGCCACAGCGAGCAGCCTGCAATCCGCAAACTTTGGGATTGAAACTTTTCATGTCATTCGTAATTGGCATAGTGGTAAAACCTCATGAGGACTGATGGAATGATTGCATCGAATGCCCGGTGCCCAGACAAGACGCCTTCCTTCGAACGGGACGAGGTGTACATAACGAGGAATCCGCTTATCCGGTTTCTTGCACGGAGATTTCGGGCAACCATGGGGAGTGTGCTCACCTCCCATCACGCATCGGATCTCTCGGGCCTGGATGCGGGATGCGGCGAAGGTATGCAGATGCATTTACTTCACAGACAAGGGTATATCGACCGCATGGTTGGCATCGATTACGACGGGCCAAAGATCCACTATGCTGCGCATATGCACAACCGATTCACCTATTCCATCGCAAATCTGAATGCACTGAATTTCAAGAATGGAGTCTTTGACTACGTGATCGCCTCGGAAGTCCTCGAACATCTGGCCAGTCCCGACAAGGCCATGGAAGAGCTTGTCCGAGTTGCAAAGCCGAAGGCATTCTTCGTGCTTTCCGTGCCGCTTGAACCATTGTTCCGGATCGGCAACGTGTTGTGTGGAAGATACGTCGATCGCCTGGGGAGAACTCCCGCGCACTGCAACTTCTGGACACGGAGAAAATTCAGGGCGTTTGTCGAACCCTATTTGACCGTCGAACATCATTTCGGCCTGGCCACGGTTCCCTGGCAGATTCTAACCGGAACCGTGAAACCTGCATGAAAGCATTTCTTCATTGGTTCTCCAGCCTTTATTCCGGGCAGAGGCGTTTTGCACTCCCCTGCCTTATCCTCGCGGCGTGGAGCAGTCTATTTATCTCGCTTGATTTTTCCACGGATATCCCCTACAGGCACGACGACGCAAATTACCTGGCGCTTGCAAAAAGCTTTTCACAAGGCTCGGGATACTTGAACATCGCGCTTCCCTATTCCGAAAGCATGACAACTGACCCGTCCGCATTTCCGCTCCTTCTTACCATCTACTGGCGATTCATTTCTCCGCATGTTGTGGTCCTCAAAATCTTACTTGCGCTGCTTCTTGTTTCCGGCGTCTTGCTCAGTTATTTGTGGCTTCTGCAAATCGTTTTGCCGACAGAGGCGTTCTTGATCACTCTGGCATTTTCTTCGATGCCAATGTTCGTTTTGATAGGGAATTCAATCCTTTCGGAGATACTCTTTGTCCCTGTCCTGTATGCCGGCTTCTTCCTTGGGGGCACGGTGTACCGGGGCAATTCCTCAAAATCAATCGGATGGCTTGCGCTTCTCTGTTTTGTGCTGCTGGCGCGGATCCGCGTTGTGGGCCTTTGTTTCTTTGGCGTCCACATTGTGTTCCTCTTTTGGAAAAAGGACAGAATCAAGGCATGCTCCGGTATCATCCTCCTCGCCCTGTGGATATTCCTGGAGCGCCTCTGCGTGGTCGCACGAGCAGCGAACGACGGCTATGCCCATGCGTTTATCCACAACTTCCCCCTGGTCTCAAACACAGGCGCGGCAATTTCTCTGCTGGTTCACACCTACCGCCACAACATCTGGTCATTCGCGGGTTCAATGTATGCAAACATCCTTTTCCCCTGGTTCTACTCGTTTGCCCCAATGAACCCCGTCAAACGCCTCGTCGTGTTGTCGCTTTTTGTCAATGGTTGCGTCGGATTATTTCTCCTGTGGAAGAACAAACCGTGGATGCGGCCCATTCTTGCCGCCACGATTCTTTCTCTGATCCCGGTGTTCAGCTGGACAAGAACAGGGACTATTTTCCGGTATCTCTTTCCATTCTTTCCACTTCTGGCTCTCGTTTTCGTGGTTCCCATTCTGGAACTCGTCCCCAAGCGCCTTTCACGGCCCGCCGGGTCAATGCCGCTTCTTTTTCTCGCTTGCATGGTGGGAAACCAGGCCATTGCCTCGCTCGGCACAGGAACGTTCGATCCGTACCTGTATGGCAGGAAAGAATTCAAGTTAGTACACGATTTCGTCAACGGTCAGCAACTGCGGCCCGACATAATCTTGTCGGAGCACAATTTCTACACCTATCTCACGACAGGTGTCTACTCGCTGGACGAATCATCTTTTGAAACGGCCAGGGCCTGTTCCTCGCTGACAACAGCCCACGCCATCTGGGGGATTTCAGAACGGAACCGGACCTGGTCGCGGGCAGTCGTGCCGTGCGGTGCGCTGGCGCTGGTCCAGGATTCCGTGCCGCTGTACAGGTCGGGACCCTGGGAACTATGTGTAGTACGGTGCCGGAGCACGTCGAGTGAAGAACCTCGCAGCAAGCTGCGAGNNCGATTACAACCGGATGTACGCCCGAGTGAGCAGCCTGTAATCCGCAAACGGTGGGATTGACACAGGAAAAGGCCGGGCGCCGCGATCCAGTGGAAACCATTGAACAACGCGGTAACCATCACGGCGCGAACAGTGGTTCCTCAAATTCTCCCACGAAAACGACCTCGGGTTCAAGCAGCACGCCCGTCTTGTCGTACACGCTCTTCTGGACATGCACGATAAGCGAGCGAACGTCGGCCGCCGAGGCGTTGCCGCGGTTTACCATGAAATTTGCGTGCTTGTGCGACACCTCGGCGCCGCCGCGCGTTGCGCCTTTGAGCCCGGCCTTTTCGATAAGCCTGCCCGCGGTCTCTCCCGGCGGGTTTTTAAAAACACTGCCGCAATTGGGGAGATCGAGGGGATGGCGGGACTTACGTTTCGCGAGGACCTCGTCGAACGCCCGTCGTACCTCGCTGGCCAGGTCCTTGGCAAAACAGAATGTCGCTTCGAGGATCAGTTCGTTCGCAGACGCAAACCGCGTGCGCCGGTACGACGCGGCCACGGCCGACGCGTCGGCCGTATGCACGTCGGCCGACAAGAGATCGATGAACCGCACGCTTCGCAGGCAATCCGAGACGCTCTGTCCGAATGCCCCCGCGTTCATCACCACAGCCCCGCCGACGCTGCCGGGAATTCCCGCGAGCTTCTCCAGGCCGCCAAGCCCGCGTTCAACCGCATCCTTGACAAGAGCATGAAGCAAAGTGCCGCTTTTCGCTACGGCGCACTCACCGGTCCATTGCACGCCCGTCCATGCCGACGATACGTCGACAACCAGGCCGCTAAAACCCGTGTCGCTCACCAGCACGTTGGTGCCCCTGCCGAGCACAAAGATTCGGTCGTTTCGGACGCGCGCCGCTGCCAATGCATCGAATATGTCGTCCACGCCAGCCGGCTCGCAATATACGCGGGCAGGGCCGCCGATCCTTAAGCTCGTCTTGTCCCGGAGGGAAACGTTATTGAGGAGTTGGGCCATCTGATGCTTGTTCGTCAAGGAAAATCCTGTAGGTGCCGCTGGAGACAAAGAATTCCACGATCGCTGAGTCGAGGTGGTGAGCCGCTGCCTCGGCCCGCAGGATTTCAATGGCCTTCCGGGGCGGCATTTTGGGTTTGTACGGCCTGTCCTGCGCCACCAGCGCTTCATAAATGTCGAGGACGGCAAGCGCCTTGCTCTCAAAGCTGAGCTGATGCTCCGTGAGTCCGTCGGGATAGCCGGATCCGTCGAGGCGTTCGTGGTGATGGCTTGCTATTTCGGGAATCAGCTCCAGTTCGCGGGTCCACGGGATCCTGGAGAGGATGCGTCGCGTGGCCTGCGCGTGAGAATTGACCCGCTCCCGTTCCTTCTGGGTGAGATTGCCTTTGCGAACGCTTAGGTTTTCGAACTCGAGATCCGTGACGAACGGCTGCCTTGTTCCGGCGGAATCCGGGTATGTTTTCCCCCGTACTGCCTGCAAACGCGAAAAAGTCTCATCCGGAATAGAGCCCGCCTTGTTCACCGTTTCGAGAAATGCGACGTCGGCGTCGATGTCCGCGGAGGAATTCCAGGTAAACGGTCCGGCCGAGGCGCCGCGAGGCATCACCGCCTTGATGTACTCCGCCCGTGCCCGTATCACGGCCATGGCGTCTTCCGAAAGCCTGCGTTCCTTTGCGAGCAGGGCCTCGGGCACGCCGATCTTCCCGATGTCGTGCAGGAGCGCGGCGAACCGAAACCGGTTCTTGCGGTCCTCGGAAAAGTGCAAGGGAGCAAACGGCCCGCCGTCTTCCCTGTTTATCGCGTCGGCAAACGCCATGGCATAACCCATCACCCTCCGTGAATGACCGTAGGTGACCCTGTCTCTTTCGTCAATTGCCGCGATCGACGAGCGCAAATAGCCCTCGAAAATGTCCTTGATCTCCTGATACAGCTGCACACGCTCAATCGACACCGCGGCCTGCGAGGCAATGGAAAGCACGAAGTCCTCGTCCGAAAGCGTGAACGGAACAACGCATGCCTCCGCGTCTTCTCTGGTGTGGAGCCTGCTATTGGGGTCCGACTTCTTGTTCATGAGCTGCAGGACGCCCGCGACCTCGCCGCTCAGGTTTGTGAGCGGAACGGTGAGCATCGATTTTACCCGGTATTCAAACCGATCTTCGTACTCCTTGCGCGATTTCTTGTAGGGAAGGGTGTCGCTGAGCGTGAAAACATCCTCAATGTTGAGCGGCTTCCCGTGAAGCGCAACGAACCCGGCCACCGAGGTCTCGTCTATGGGGACCGAGAATTCTCGAGACGTACGCCCGATGTCCACCGAATCGTTCTGTGAGATCTTGAATCTAATTCTGTTTGTAAATGCCCCGCCCGGCGATGTCTTTTCCCTTATGTAAATACTTCCGGCATCCGCGGACACTACGTCGCGGCTTTCGGCGAGAATGAGCGCCAGGAGCGTACCCAGGTCGTTTTGGTGCGAGAGCGCGGTACCGATGGTAATGAGCTGGTGTTTCTGCTTTCGGTATTTCTTGATCTCGCCCACGAGCTCGCGTTTCTGCTGCCTGAGAGAGCCGTTGCGCACGATGGCAAGCATGATATTCCGGCACTCGAACGCCGACAGCGGCGAACGGAAGCAGCCGGCAACAGGCATGTCGGCGAGAAAGCCGGGGTATTCTTGTGTGTCAATTCTCTGAAAGAGCGGTATTTCCTGGCCGAGCCCGATGGGCATAACCCCGAACAGGTCGAGCAGGGCCTGACGCGTGCAGGAAACAAACGACAGGCACCCCGCAGGCGGCCCCTCGCCGGGCATTATCGACAGCGGCTGGAGCGCCGCATGCGTCTTTGTCTGCATGCCGAATTCAGCCGCCGTCGTCCGGACCAGGTCGAGGTCCTGCGCGGGAGCGTCGCCGAGGATAATAAGAGTGGGGTCCATACCGGTAAATTAGGTCCGGCAGGAACGGCTTGACAAGGGAATTCTGCGCCGCAGATTCCCCGGCGCAGACACTTCCCGTAAGAAAAAGGGATCTCCCCGGTACGAACCGGCATTCGGAGGATTTAGCCCTTTATTGCTTCCGCGGGACACGCCGTCGCGCACGCGCCGCAATCGGTGCATTTTGCGGCATCGATGACGTAAATGGGATCACCTTCGCTGATCGCCTCAACCGGGCACTCGGGGACACAGGTTCCGCATGCTACACAAGCATCGGTAATGACGTGGGCCATTGCTTTCTCCTCAAGAAGAGTGGAAGAAACGTTGGAATTTTGCTCTAAAATTATTTGATCGTTTGAGAACGGTCAAGGGAAATTTTGGCGTGCGCCCGATTTTACTTTCCGCTTCGCCTGCCCGCCGGCTTCACCCGGCAGTGCCGGAGAATTTCGCCAGGAGCAGTCGGTCGCCATTTTTTTCTGTGCAGCGGAATTGCACGTATTCTATTTTTTGTCGTGAGGCTTCATGTGCGTTAACCGAGGCCAAAGAATTTGCGGCCGGATCAATAGGGAGGAAGGCCAGCATGACGATCAAGTATGAGGAACCTGCATCTCTCAGAACGGCAAACGGCGGTGCCCCGGCCCGCACAAAATCCCGGGAACCCGTCGTTACGGCCCTTGTGATCGAATCGCCCGATCTTGAGCTCCACACATCGATCCTTAACCTTCTCTGGTATTCGGTGGAATGCATAAATTCGCTGCCCAGCATTTCGGGCAAGAATAAGCGCAACAGCGAACATTTTATCCGGTGCGTTTCCCAGTTGGGAACGCTTGCCGCGAAGAATTCCTCCTCCATGGATTCACGCGTGCGCAAACAGTTGTTTCAATTTCTCGAAGAGGCGGAAAAGGCCTCGGAGATGCTGCGAGAGTTTCTTGACAAAGAGAAATCACGGTCCGCCTCCGACAACGAAGTTGTGCCGTTGTCGGCAAGCGGGGAGATTTCGGCAAAGGCCACCTACCTTCAATGGCTTGCCGTCTGCATGTCGGAGGATCTCAGGCTCCCGTGCGGAGAGCCGGCCCCTCATCATACCGCGTGATCCGGCCGGCGCCGCCGGAAAACCCGCGCGGCAGACGGCAGGTCGTTTTGAGCAGCAATCAGGAACGCCTTACGTGTGAGCTTGCAAGAGCGGCCGGATTTGTCGCCGCTACTTTTCTTTTCGCAAAGGAGAACCTCGTGAGCAAAAGAACCGACATCACGCTTGCCATCGGCTCTTCCCCGATTACCAAGCGGGAAACCATCGCCAACGTTGCAAGCTATTACGGCAGCAACACCTTCTCGGAGGCCGTCATGAAGAAGATGGTCTCCGAAAAGACCTTCAATGGCTTCAAGCAATGGCAGGAAGACGGCGTCGTCATTACCGAAAAGCAAGCAAACGAGATTGCCAATGCCATGAAGGAATGGGCGATCTCCAAAGGCGCCACATCCTACACGCACTGGTTTCAGCCCATGACCGGCCTTACGGCCGAAAAGCACGACAGTTTTATCGCTGTCAACGGCAAAGAGCAGGTGCTGGAAAAATTCTCCGGCTCCAAGCTAATCCAGGGCGAACCGGATGCCTCGTCGTTCCCATCCGGCGGCATCCGCGCAACGTTCGAGGCGCGGGGCTACACGGTGCTGGACCCGTCATCGCCAGCGTTTATCTCCGAGGTGGAACTCGGCCGCACCCTGTGCATCCCCAGCATCTTCATCTCATACACCGGCGAAGCGCTCGATAAGAAGCTTCCTCTCCTGCGCAGCGATGCCGCGGTGAGCAAGGCAGCGGTGAATCTGCTTAAGGTGCTGGGGCACGAGTCGCGCCAGGTGTTCTCGACCTGCGGCCCGGAACAGGAGTATTTCCTTATTGACGAATCGTACTACCGGCTCAGAACCGATTTGCAGCTTGCCGGCCGGACACTGATAGGCGCCCCCTCCCCAAAAGGCCAGCAGCTGGAAGACCAGTATTTCGGCTCCATCAAGGAGCGCATTCTCAATTTCATGATTGAGGTTGCCGAAGAATGCTACAAGATCGGGATCCCGGTAACCACCCGTCACAACGAGGTCGCGCCCCACCAATACGAATTCGCGCCTATTTTCGAGCGTTCCAATCTTGCCGCCGACCACAACCAGCTCCTGATGGACCTCATGAAGAAAGTTGCCCGCCGGCACGGCCTCGTGTGCTTACTTCACGAGAAGCCCTTTGCCGGCATCAACGGCAGCGGCAAGCACCTCAACTGGTCACTCGCAGACGACAAGGGCAACAACCTGCTCAATCCAGGCGAAACGCCGGAAGCGAATCTGCAGTTCCTCACCGTCCTGGTTTCGGTGATCCATGCCGTTTACTCCCATGCCGACCTGCTTCGCGCATCGGTGGCAACGGCAGCTAACGAACACCGGCTCGGCGCCAACGAGGCCCCGCCCGCGATCATGAGCGTTTTCCTCGGGGAGCAGCTCACCGAGATTCTGGACCAGATCGAAAAGGGCAAGATCAAGAAAGTGAAGAAACTCGACGCCGTCGATCTCGGCCTCGGCCTGCTTCCCCGCTTCATTAAGGATACGTCGGACCGGAACAGAACCTCGCCCTTTGCGTTTACAGGCCAGAAATTCGAATTTCGCGCGCTCGGCAGCTCGCTCAACATCTCCACATCGATCGCCGTTGTCAACACAATTGTTGCTGACTCCATGAACCAACTGGCGTCCCTCATCCGTGGCGAACTCAAGAAGCAGGGCAACTTCGAAGCCGCGGTCCTTACGGTGCTTTCCAGAGTGATCAAGGATTCGCGCCCGATTCTGTTTGAAGGCAACAACTATTCGCAGGACTGGGTGGAAGAAGCGGCGCGCCGCGGGCTTGCCAACGAGCCCTCAACTCCCGAGGCGCTCAAGGCTTTTATCAACGCCGCCAATATCGACCTTTTCGAGCGCCATGGCGTGCTCTCCAAGGTGGAAATGGTCGCGCGGTACCATATCTGGACCGAAATGTACCAGAAGATCATCGAGATTGAAGCCCGCACTCTCGCGGAAATGGTAAACACGCAGGTGCTCCCTCCGGCATACGGGTTTCAGGGAGAGGTCGCCAATTCGCTGGATATGCTTATCGACTACTCCGGCGACAAGAGCATCGGCATTCCGGACGGAGCCGTCGCCGACCGGAAGGAGCTTTTTATCGACATCAGTTCCGGCATTCTGTACATCCGGAAGAACAGCAAGGAAATGATGGAGCTTCTCAAACGGTCCGAATCCTTGGAGCTTGCGGAGAAATGCCGTGTTTACTTCAGCGAACTCAAGCCGCTCATGGCACACATACGGAAGCACGTGGACGACCTGGAATCGAAAATGCCCGACGAAGCCTGGCCGCTGCCGAAATACAAAGAGATGCTCTTTATCTGTTGATGTTTCGCGCCGCTTCGCGCTCACTTATTTTCAAAGGCCGCCGGGGGTTATTCCGGCGGTTTCTTTTTTCCGGTTTGATACGTTCGCCGAACGCCGAAATCCGTTGACTATCGGCCGGATTCTCAATAAGATTAGACGATGTTTTGAACCTGATACCATTCGCCGCGGAAACCATGAGACAGCACCAGCGACCAAAATCCACCGTTCCCCCAAAAACGCGCCGCACCACATCGCCGCCAGCGTCCGCAGTCCACGACGACGCCCGGCCGCTCAAGATTCTGATGGTCGCATCGGAGATGGTACCCTTTGTAAAGGCGGGCGGACTCGGCGACATCATAGGGTCGCTGTCGGGTGATCTCAAGCGTCTCGGGCACGACGTCCGTGTCGTTATTCCCCGGTACTCTTCCCTCGCCGTCCAGGGACGCCCCGTCAAAATGGTGTTTCCGTCCATGGGCGTGTGGATGGGCGGCATCTGCGAGTGGTGCTCGGTGCAGTCCATTGAGACCGACGCAGACGTTCCCGTCTACCTTATCGAACACCACCTGTTTTTCTCACGGGAAGGCATTTACCACGATCAATCGATGCAGGATTATCTCGACAATCCCAGGCGCTTCGCGTTTCTGTCACGCGCCGCGCTTCAACTGTGCCTCGACACCGGCTTTGCGCCCGACATTGTCCATGCTAACGACTGGCAAACAGCGCTCACGCCCGCGTACCTCAAGGTGTGGCATTGGAATAGTTCCACGCTCGGCGGCACCGCCTCGGTGCTCACGGTCCACAACCTTGCCTACCAGGGCGTGTACGGGCGCGACAACTGGCCCTACATCGGGCTGGGAGACCAGAACTTTACAGAAGATAAATTCGAGTCGTACGACAGGATAAACCTGCTCAAAGGCGGCATCCATTTCGCCGACACGGTCAATACCGTGAGCCCCACCTATGCGCGGGAGACTACCACGCCGCAAGGCGGGTTCGGCCTCGCCCCATACCTTAACAACAAAGGCGAAAACTACAGCGGTATCCTCAACGGCGTCGACTACGGCATCTGGTCGCCGGAGAACGACGCCCTGATCGCGAAACGGTATTCCCCGGCCGCCCTCAAAGGAAAGGCCGACTGCAAGCGCGCGCTTCAAAATGAATTTCTCCTTCGTGACGAACCGAACGTCGCCGTTATCGGCGCGGTGGGAAGGCTGGTTCATCAGAAAGGATTCGAGCTCATCGCGCGCTGCATCGAAAACGTGCTCGAAACCATGGATGTCCAGTTCGTCGTCCTCGGGACCGGCGAGAGTTGGCTCGAAAACTACTTCGGCGAGCTGCCCAAGCGCTATCCGGGCCGGGCCGGATCGTTTATCGGTTTCAACAACCGGCTGGCGCATATCATTGAGGCGGGGAGCGATTTCTTTCTCATGCCGTCAATGAACGAGCCGTGCGGGCTCAACCAGATGTATTCGCTGAGGTACGGCACGCTGCCGATCGTCCGGGCAACCGGCGGCCTCGACGACACGGTGGCAAATTACGATGAAGCAACCTGCACCGGCTCCGGGTTCAAATTCTGGGAACCGTCGCCCAGGGCCCTCTACTACACCGTGGGCTGGGCGATTTCCACGTACTACGACCGCAAACACCATATGGCGCGGCTCATTGCCAACGCAATGAGCCAGGACTTCTCGTGGAAGCGCAGCGCACAGGAATATGTGAAGCTGTACAGGAAGGCGATTGATAATAAAAAGGTGTACGACGGAAAGCACAGGTAGGAATACGCCGGCCGCTGCTAGAGTCTTTCCCCGAACTAGTCAAATGCGATTCTGGGTTGCGCACCCTAGAAATACCCGGTCAGAGTCTCAACGGTATATATTCACAGCCTGGCTGCCAAACCTGTTTTGGATTGCGGAATTCAGATTGAAATGTAGATTGCCGCCAATGTTGCTTCCGCAGAAGCGATAGGCGGTCTTGACAATTGTGGCAAAAGATCCTCTGCCCAGCGCCAGGCTGGACCGAAAGGTGCGCTGGAGTGCAGGGCCGGCCGACCCCGGCCGCAGGCCGTTAGGGCGGTCCGGCACCGAGGCCGACCGGCCGAGCCTGCAGGGAGAGCCGCCGCTGCAAAGCAGCGGGGCGCCCAACAGACTACTCTCTGTTAAAAAATTCTCAAGCACGCCTTCTTGCTAGCTGTGCTCAACCACCTTTATATGCAACTCCCGAAGCTGCTTCTGAGTCACCGTTGCCGGCGCGTTCATCATGAGGTCCTGGGCGCGCTGGTTCATGGGAAAAGCGATGATCTCGCGGATATTCTGCTCGTCGGCGAGCAGCATCACGATGCGGTCGACGCCGGGTGCGATGCCGCCGTGAGGCGGCGCGCCCAGCTTGAACGCGTTGATCATGGCGCCGAACCGTTCGTCAACGGTTTCCTTCGGGTAGCCCGCAATCTCGAAGGCGCGGTACATGATTTCCGGCTGGTGGTTGCGGATGGCGCCGCTGGAGAGCTCGATGCCGTTGCACACGATGTCGTACTGGTATGCCAATATGTCGAGCGGTTGCTTGGAGCTCAGCGCCTCCATGCCGCCCTGCGGCATGGAAAAGGGATTGTGTGAAAATGCCACGCACTTGTTTTCCTCGTCCCATTCGTACATGGGAAAATCCACGATCCAGCAGAACTTGAAGGCGTCAGGGTCGATCATGCCCAAGTCTTTGCCGAGCTTGACGCGGAGTTCCCCGGACAATTTGTTGGTGGTTTGCGGCGTGTCACAGATGAAGAAGACCACGTCGCCCAGGCCCACGCCGCACAGCGCCTCAATGCTCTT
This sequence comes from Fibrobacterota bacterium, assembly GCA_003165595.1. Classification (GTDB taxonomy): domain Bacteria; phylum Fibrobacterota; class Chitinivibrionia; order Chitinivibrionales; family FEN-1185; genus FEN-1185. The sequence goes on from PLWQ01000005.1 coordinate 74,355, forward strand.
CACTTCTTCCGGCGTAAGGAATTTGAGGAGCGGTCCCTTGACGCCCGCGTCGAGCCACTGCAAATAGGCAAGCCCTTTCGCGCCGATGGTCGTTGCGTGATCCACCATTTTGTCGAAGAAGTTCCTTGGGTTTTTGGCAATACCCTTCACCGGGATCGCCCGCACAACGGCGCCCGTTTCGATAGCGCCGCGGAACACCTTGAATCCCGACTGTGCAAAGATTGCGGTGCAGTCGCGCATCTCGATCGGAATACGCAGGTCGGGCTTGTCGGTGCCGTACTTGATCATCGATTCCCTGAAGGGTATCCGGACGAACGGCGGCGCGTCCATTGTCTTCTTTGAAAACTCGGCAAAAATGCCATGAATCAGTGATTCAACGACTTTGAAGATATCGTCCTGGTTTACAAAAGACATTTCGATGTCGAGCTGATAGAATTCGCCGGGTGAACGGTCGGCCCGAGCGTCCTCGTCACGGAAGCAGGGCGCAATCTGGAAATAGCGGTCGAACCCGGATATCATGAGCAGCTGCTTGAACTGCTGCGGCGCCTGCGGCAGCGCGTAAAACTTTCCCGGGTGGATGCGCGACGGCACAAGGTAATCGCGCGCGCCTTCGGGCGAGGAGCTGGTAAGGATGGGCGTCTGGAATTCCTTGAATCCCAGGTCCCACATCCTTCTCCGCATGCTGGCGATAACGTCACTGCGCAGCATGATGTTCTGATGCAGTTTACTCCTGCGAAGGTCGAGGAACCGGTACGTGAGCCGCAGGTCTTCGGGAGCATCGTCCTCCGGAAACACGTTGAGGGGCAGCGCGTCGCACGTGCCCAGCACTTCAAAGGAATCGGCAACGACCTCTATTTCGCCCGTGGGAAGCTTGGGATTGACGTTCTCTTCGGACCGGAATGCCACTTTCCCGCCGAAGCGGATCACGGTTTCCTTGGGGAGCCGCGAAACTTCGTCGAGAAAAGCGACGGCCGGATACACCACCACCTGGGTGAGCCCGTAGTTGTCCCGCAAATCAATAAAGAGCACGCCGCCGTGATCGCGGCGCGAATGAATCCAGCCGGCAAGGTAGACGTTCTTGTCGATGTCGGTTTTCCGCAGTTCACTACAGGTGTGGGTTCGGTACTGCTGCATTGCAAAGGCCTTTTCTGCTGAGGGTTTCGGGGTAAACGGGACAATCAAAAATAATATTGCCGCGGGGTGTTAGTTTTGTCAATAATTGGAGTGTTCATGTCTCTGGTAATTGGTCCTTTGGGTGGGGACACCACTGCGTGGTTTCCCCTGGGGTGCAGCTTCCTCCCGCCGAAGAATCGCCGGGAGGCGAGCTGCACCCACACCCTTTCCAGCGGAAACATGCGCCAAGCGTACCGCTTGCGCGGTGCGCGCGTCACGTTTCCGCAACGCCTTCATGTCGGAATGCCGCTTCGCGGCGGTAAAAAAGCAATGGCACTGGCAGCGCCGATTCTTGCCCGCGGGCCGCAATTTACGAAGGATATTTGTGGCAGAAAGCGGTCGCATTCGGTAAGAGCAAGGGATGCAGGCGGAGTTTCCTGCGCCAGGGGCGACGGAAGGTGTGCCGGAGCACAGTGCCGGCCGACCCAGCCGACAGGCAGAGGGCGGACCGGCACCGAGGCGAATAGCCGAGCCTGGAGAAGAACCGGTGCCGCAAGGCAGGCGCCCGGATTTAAGGAGGTTACGAGACAATCTCAACTTCCCCCGCCAATATCTTGAATTTGCTACCGCTTAACGCAAAATATCCTTGACGCATTCTTAAATGTTAATTCCGCAATCTCCCCTACCGAAACTCCTCGTATCTCGGCGGCTGCCATTGCCACTGCCAGAATATTCGCCGGCTCGTTGACCGATGCGCCGCAGCCGAACGGGACGATGTCCGGGCTGTCGGTTTCGATGCACAGGCGGTCCGGGGACACCACGGCAATCGAAGCGCGGGCTCTTTTGCTCCCGGGGAATGTGACGGAACCGGAAAACGAAATGGACAGGCCGAGATCCTCGAACGTTTTCACCAGCTCGGGCGGCCCCGAGTACGAATGAACAATCCCGCCCTGGAACACGCCGTCCGCCAGCCTGAGCAACTCGATAACCCGCCCGAAGGCGCGCCTGCAATGGATGGAAACGGGCCTGGCCAGGCGTGAGGCGATGTCGAGCTGCCGCACAAGCGCCGTCTCCTGATCGGCAAACGTGGCCTTGTCGAGCGCGTGATCGAGCCCGATTTCACCGACGCATGCCGCCGGGTTTTCCGCGAGACGGGCGACAAGTTCCTCGTGCCACGTCGGGGTCCGCTCCGAAAGGTACCAGGGATGCAGGCCGAACGATGGAACGACCTGCGGGTTGACTACAGCGATATCGTGTACAATCTGCCAGTCGCGCTGGCAGCTGCCGCAGCACATCATGCCGCGAACGCCGGCGTTGCGGGCGCGGCCAAGAACGCCGGAAATATCGGGCAGGAGCCGATCATCCTGGAGGTGGCAATGCGAATCGAAGTACGATATGCCAGCGGCCGGTTCCATGCATCGTCCTTTCCCGATATTACCCTATATCAAGAACGTGTTTGAGCCATGCGTGAGCGATGAGCGCGTGACCCGCGGCGGTGGGATGCACCCCGTCTTCGGCCCAGTAATCCGGAGAAGTCGCCGCTGCGGCCGCGGAAAAGATTTCGTCGAGCGGCACCAGAACGGCGTCGAATTCGCGTGCAAGACTGCGCACAACCGCGATTTTGGGATCCAGATCGTCCCGCCATTCCCGGGTGACAAGCCCGCAGGGCAGCAGGAATGGTTCGCAGAGCACAAGTGTGGCAACGGTTTCTCGCCGCGTTGTTTCCAGGATGCGGCGGTAGGCCGTTCCAAATTCCTGCGTCGAGGTCGGATCGCCGCTGTCGAACCGCCGCCACGTGTCGTTGACGCCAGCGAGCAGGGAGACGAGCGACGGACGCAGCGCAACGGCATCCCTGCTCCACCGCGCCGCCAGATCCTCCACCCTGTCTCCGGAAATTCCCCTGTTGAAGAACGACAATTGCTGCTCCGGAAATTTCGCGGACAGCAACGAGGATAGCAGGAAGGCATACCCGCGGCCCATGGGTCCAACCTGGTGCACGCGCCTGCCGCAGTCGGTGATGCTGTCGCCGATAAAGAGGATGGAGTCTCCGCCCTTCAGGGTCACTGCCACGCCGGCCTCCTAGGAAATGCCATACAGCTTTCGAAGGGTCGATGCCTCTTTGTCGATTTCTTTGCGGTCTATTTCCGCGGGGACCTGCGCGCGGCCGGCCGGGCCCGCAAGAATCTCCCAAAATGCCCAGTACATGGGCCGCGCCCCGAACAGGGGTCGTATGCCGGCCATTGTTTGCACGGCGGTTTCCTTGCGGCTTGCCAGTGAGTAAATGCGGCTCAGGCCGATGTATGCTTCAAGGTTGGCATCGGTGTTTTCCGCCAGGCTTTGTTCGAATGCGTGCAGCGCGTCCATAAGAAGATTGCTCTTGAGGAAGACGCGGCCTGCCATATCGAGGATTTCGGGACGCTTGGGCAGTGCCCGCACCGCATCTTTGGCCATGGCAAGCGCCTCGGCGCCCAGGTTCAGGTCGAACAAGACACGCTCAAGCCGCAGGTACGCCTTGATGCGGGATTCCCGTACGTCAACACCAACGATACGCGTTTTTCCGGCGGCGCTCGACACGATGGTTCTCAGCGTTGCGGCCGAGGCTTCGAGGTTTCCCGCAAGATCCTGCGCCACGGCCAGAGAAAAGAGCGCATCGGATCGGTTCGGGCACAGGACAAGCGATTCGTTGAGCCAGCGAGCAGCTTCCTCGTACTTCCCGTCGCCGTTGCTGATATTGCCCAGACCGAGACAAGCCTGACTGGCGATTTCGGGCTGCACCTGCCGGTGCCCGGGAATTTCCAGCACGATCCCGTACCAGTGTGAAGCCTTGGGAAAGTCTCCGAGCATCGAATACGAATCGGCAATTTCGAGCGCCATCACCGGGTCGGGGCGGGCATTGTCCCATTCGGCAAGCAGGAGGCCCACATTTCGACCCGCCTTTGCGCGAACCGTCTGCGGATCGGCGTATCCGTGGTGCTCGATCACGATATCAGTTTCGAAAAGCCTGAGCCCGGCCCGAAGCGCGCTCGGCATCACCTGCTCGTGAATGCGGCGTTCGAAGAAGATGTCCTTGCGATTGGGGAACATCCGGGCCTGCATGAATTCGGAACCGGTGTTGCCGGGCCTCTCGTTCTTTACGATAAACCCGAAGACCCTGGCGGGCTCGGCGAGCTTCAGCTCGTTGATTTTCGGGATGGAAGCCGGGGGAACGACGTCGTCGGCGTCGAGCCAGAGGATCCACGCGCCCGACGCCCGGCGCACCGAGATGTTCCTGGAGTAGGAGAAATCGCCGCGCCAGTCCGACTGAACCACCGTGGCGCCTTCACCGCGTGCCACGGACACCGTATTGTCGGTGGAGCCGGTGTCCACCACAACTATTTCGTCCGCGCAACCGGCCACGCTCCTGAGGCACCGCCCGAGGAGGGCGGATTCGTTCTTGACGATCATGCAAACGGAAAGACGGTTGGGTGCGCGGTCCAAGAAAGTGTTCATGGCGTTCCCCGGTTCGTTCCTTGTTTGCATTTGCGCTCCGGGAGTGAAGAACCCCGCAGCACCACGACTANNAACCCCGAAGCAAGCTTCGGGGACCGCGATTACGACCGGATGTACACCCCAGTGAGCAGCCTGCAATGCGCAAACTTTGGGATTCAGCGAGGACAGATTCTCCTGATGCAATCACCGAATTCGTCGAGTGAAAACGGCTTGGTGAGGACGGCGACCGGCGCCCTGTCCGGTCCGCACGGTTCCTGACCCGCAGTGTCCTCGAGCAGTATCATCTTATCGAGGTGGTCCGGAAATTCATCGCGGACGATGGCGCCTGCAGACTTCCCGGTGCCGTCCAGAAGGCTCGACGCCGCAATGACCAGATCGTAGCGCTGGCGCGCCGTCCCCAGTTTTGCGCGGAGCGTATCCGCATCAAGCACGCGGTCGACCACGACGTCCTTGAAATTGATAAGAAGAATATCATTCACCAGTTCCTGAACGTCAAGATTATCATCTGCCACAAGCACGCGCACCGGCATCTGGTTATCTCCGCAGATTGTTTTTGTCTGTCAAAAGCTTTCTAAAATACATCCCCCGTCGCATTGCACCAATAAATTGCGGAAATGGTTGCGGCGGAGTGCATTCGCAAACGGCGTTTCCTGATCTGCGGATTGAAGGACCCCGCAGCAGAGCTGCGAGGACCGCGATTACAACCGGATGTACGCCCCGGTGAGCAGCCTGTAATGCACTCGCTGCGGGATTCACTTTTACCACGTCCCACTTGGAAATGCGCGTGACGAATCGTAATTTAGTGGCATGAACCCGATTCTTCGGTCCACGACCCGTTTTTGCACGGCCGCAACAGCTTTTCTGCTCGTGACGGCGCTTGCCGCCCATGCCGTGGACGACAAATCCGCGTCATCGGCAAAGACCCAGGAAAAGGGCAAGGCCGCAGTTCAGAGGATAATTTTTGAGGAACAGAAGATCGAAGGAAAGATCCGGCGTCCCCAGTTGGTGCTTATCAAGGCGGACCAGCGGCCGAGTTTTCCTCCCATGATCATGCAAAGCGTCGGCAAGAACGACAACGTCGCCTCCTTTGTGGACCCGGCGGTTATCGAAAACTCCACCTACCAGAACGCCTTCCAGTTCGAAGGCACTACCATCGTCAACTACGCCCCGTAAGTTCCGGTACCATGGTTAGGACAATCGCGCCGTCGGCTGCGCCGGTTCTCAGCATGTCCAGCGCCTTGTTCGCATATCGAAATTTAAGCGTTGTGCAGTCGGTTTGCACCTGCACCTTCGGCGCGATGGACAGCAACTCCTCTCCGTCGCGCCGGGTAAGGTTCGCTACCGATCGAATGACGCGTTCGCCCCAGAGGATGCTGTAGGGAAAGGACGGGATGTCGGACATGTGGATCCCGCCGCACACAACCACGCCGCCCTTTGCGCAGGCGGCCAGTGCGGCCGGAACAAGCGGCCCCGCCGGAGCAAAGATTATCGCCGCGTCAAGCTCCGCTGGAGGCAATTGCGTGGAGTCGCCGGCCCAACTGGCACCAAGGCGCCTGGCAAATGCCTGGGTCTTTGCATCGCGGGGCTTTGTAAACGCGAAAACGCGCTTCCCCTCGTGAAGCGCGATTTGTGCGACGATATGCGCCGCGGCGCCGAAACCGTATATCCCGATATCGATCGCGTTTTCAGGAATCATGCGATACGACCGGTAGCCGATGAGTCCCGCGCACAGAAGCGGAGCCGCCGCAACGTCGCCGTACTGCGGCGGCACCCGAAAGCAATACCGCTGGTCGGCCACCGCGTACTCGGCATAGCCGCCGTTGATTGTGTATCCTGTAAAGCGCGCATTGTCGCACAGATTTTCCTGGCCCTTTAGGCAATAGCGGCAGGTGCCGCAGGTGGCGCCGAGCCACCCCACGCCCGCACGCTCGCCAACGCTGAACCGGGTCGCACCGGCACCGTTGCCGACCACCACGCCGACGATCTCGTGTCCCGGAACAATCGGCAGCGACGGGGCCGCGAGTTCGCCGTCCAGAATATGCAGATCGGTCCGGCACACGCCGCACGCGCCCACGCGCAGGAGAACCTCGCCCACGCCCGGCACCGGTACGGGAATTCTCTTTTCGACAAGGGGACCGCCTTGTTTTTCCAGGACCATGGCCGTCATCATGTCGGGGATGTCCATAGGAAACCGCCTCATTGCAACGTGGTGCTTAAGCTGGACAGGGTACTCAACATCATTACCATAAATACAATCCGGGCAAATGCAGATGCACTGGTTTTCCGAATGCGCATTCGCCAATGTGCCGACCGAAAACTATATTAACCTACACAAAGTGGTATTCCGGGATACGGGACACTATTCTCTATAATCAATCCAAGCCATGCACAGTGGATAAACAATTTGATTTTGGAGAATGGTTTTAGAGGCCCGGGATTTGGACATTCTGATGGTGCGTTGATGATTTGACGCTACAACAGGCCTCACCCGGAAGCTTCCGAAAGGAAGATCCTTGTTATGAGAACCTCTAAATATTCAAAAACACGTTTTGTCATTGCGAGCGAAGCGAAGCAATCTCGCGTTTTTGTGATGAATTACGGGAGATTGCCGCGTCGCTTCGCTCCTCGCAATGACATATTGGCAATTTTTAGAGGTTCCCTTATGTCAACCACTCTTCTTAAGATGAGCAGGTATATTGTCCGTATCCCTTATTTGGTTGCACGATCACGTCCGTATCGACTCAAGTCGCGTATTTGCGCTCTTGACCTTGCCGAATGCAAGAAGGGCTGTCAAACATTACTTCATAATTTAAAAGGAGTTACACAATCCCATACTCATTGGCACGTCCTTTGAGGACTACCTCCAGCATGCGCACCAACAGACCTTTTCTTATCAGAAGTCTGACCTCACAGGGCTTGGCAGCGGCCGTGTCGATCTGCTTCATTGTTTCGAACGCGATCGCCGACAAGACAGAACCGGGGTTGTATTTCAGCCAATCCGTGGGTGCATCGTGGGACCCGCTGGGCGTGATTCTCGACAGCAGGCTGTTCTACAGAAATTCTCTTGTAAACAAAAACGGCATTCTCTGGGAATCCACCAAATTCGACGCCGGACTACAGAACGAATGGACGCCAGCCGACAACGTCATCTCTGCCCGGGTCGAAATGGAGCCGATCGCGGTGTTTTCACTCGTGTGCAAGGCCGGGTTCTACAACATGTACAACGCGCTTGGATACGGCTGTTTCAGGCTCGATTCCCCGAATGAAGCATATGGGCCTCAGGCACAAAAATCCATGAAACCGGCCAATGCCCGCGGCTATTGGGTGTCGGCGGCGCCCACCCTCAAGGCAAAGGTGTGGCGTCTGATACTAATGAACACCACGACTATAAATCAGCTTGCGCTCAACGGCAGCGGATACTTTCTCGAGGTACGGTCGTACCTTCCCCACCGTACCGTCGACCTCGATATCATCAACGACACCTACCTGCTTGCCGAATGCACGCCGTGGCTGATGGCCGGTCTCACGCATCATTATGTGTACGTCAAAGAAACGTCCGTCGTTTCGCAGCAGGTGTGCGCCATGGGAATCGTCACGCCTACCGCTCCCCGGTTCAAATCCACCTATGCCGCCCTTGACGTCGGCACCTATCTGCGCGACCCGCTGTTTGCGCGTTCGTTGTACCTGGGGTGCCTCGTGGGCGCCGATTTCCGGATTTGGAATCCGGCGTCCGCCAAGGATGCGAAGAAATGAACGTCAATATTGACACAATAGGAAAATCGAAAAAGGTCTCGGCCGGCCTCAAGATTTGCTATGGCTCGGGCGACCTTGTCGCCGGCCTTGCTTTCAACGCGCTCAACTTCTTTTATCTCTATTTTCTGAACACCGTCGTGGGTATGCCTGCCTACCTTGCCGGGCTTGTGCTGCTCGTGGGCCGGGCCTGGGACGGTGTGATGGACCCGGTGATGGGAATGATTGTCGACAGCACAACGTCACAACGGGGCAAGCACCGGTTCTGGATGCTCGTTGCGATCGGTCCGTTCGTCCTTTTCTTCTTCCTGCTGTGGATCAGGCTCCCCGGAAGTCAATTGACACAATTCATACTATACTCGCTGCTGTTCCTGCTCTTTTCCACCTCATTCACAATGTACAACATTCCCTACGGCAGCATGACCGCCGACCTTACCCGGGATTACCACGAACGCACCGGCCTCACCGGCGTGCGCATGGTGTTCTCCCTGTTCGCCATGATTATCGGCGCAGGCGCGACCCAGGTGCTTGCCGGCATTCCTCAAGTAGGATACCCCGGCATGGCGGCGGTGTTCGGCCTCGTTATGCTCGGAGGCGGCGCCACCGCGATCTTCGCGACCCGCAATCGCGACACGATTGTTACCAGGCCGGAAGGCATCCATATGCGCATCTGGCTTTCCGCGTTCCGCAACCGTCCCTTCGTGCTGCTGGTATCCTCGTATCTGCTCCTTACCGTCGCCACAACCGGCGTGTCGGGCATTTTCATTTACTTTGTGAAGTATTCCCTCAAACTCCGCGGCGATTTCCAGTCGAGCGTCGTCATGGGAGTTCTGGTGATGGCCGCCATCGCCGCACTGCCGCTCTGGGCCTGGATGTCGAAGATCGCCTCGAAGAAGATTTCTCTTTTCGCGGGCATGGCCGTGTTCGCTGCGGGGCTCGTTGCCGTTTCGCGCACCGGGCTGGCGGCTGGCCCGGCTATTTTCTACTCCCTGGCCGTGGTCACCGGCGTTGGGCTGTCGTCGTTCTTTATCGTGCTGTGGTCCATGATTCCGGACGTGGTGGAATACGGCCAGTTACAAACCGGCCGCCGCAACGAGGGTATTTATTACGGGCTGTGGTTCTTTGTGCAGAAACTGGGAATGGCCGCCAGCGCGGCGATCAACGGAGCGGTGCTGTCGGCCACGGGATTCAGACAAATGGCGGGCGGCGCAATGCTCGACCAGCCAAGCGCGGCGCTCCGGGGTATTGGCCTGCTTCTTGCCGGCCTGCCGATCGTGCTCATTGCGGCCGGGCTTGTCGTTCTCGCTTTCTACCCTATTAACGCTGCGCGGCACGCAGAAATCAAGAGGCGGCTCGATCTTGCATCCGCAGGCGGCCCCACCGGGTCCGGCGAGTTTGACCAACAACGGGGAGCGTCTTGATGAAGAGGATTCTGGCGATTGTCGGCGAATCGGAACTGATCCAGGCGGCCGTCACCCTCGTGGTATATGCGGCCCACGCCGCGGTGATCGGCCTGTCGCTGCTGCCGTCAATCTATCTCTTGTCGTTTGCGAAAAGGACCTTCCTGGCCGATGGATCGCCGTTGCATGTCGTGGCGTTTTCGGTGGCATGCGGACTGGCGGTTTTCCTCTACTTTATCACGGGCACGATCGTGATGAGCCTCCTTATCCGGATCATTTCCCTGGGCATGAAAGCTGGCCGGTATCCCATGTACTCATTTACCATGGTTCGCTGGCTCATATACAGCGGCATCTACCATCTGGCGGGAAAAACGATCCTCGACTATCTGCCGATGAGTTTTCTGGGCATCCTGTTCTTCCGTATCATGGGTGCCAGGATCGGGAAGAATGTGTCGCTTAACACTTGGTTCCTCAACGACGCGTACCTGATGGAGATAAGCGACAACGTGGTAATCGGCGGAAAGTCGGATATTTCGTGCCACACCTTCGAGAAGGGTTTTCTGCTGTTGCAATCTGTAAAGATAGGCGCCAACACGCTGATTGGCCAGCAATGCTATGTGAGCCCCGGGGTAACCATAGGCAATAATTGCGTTATCGGACAATACTCGTTTATCCGCAAAAACAAGATTATACCCGACAACTCGGTGATTGCCGCGCTGGGAGGGTTGCCGATACGGGAGATTACCCGGCTGGAGAAAGGCTCGGCGGAGTCGGACAATGACGGGGCAGCATAGTGCTCGCGTGCTACTTGCCCGACACCTGCACGGGCTTCCCGTTTTCGTCGTAGAACCGCGGCACGCCGACCTGGACGTCGTCGCCGTATTCTATCCGGGCCTTAAGCATGCCGGTTCGATAGTAGAACTTTGCCGTGCCGTGCCGCTTGTCGTTCCGGTAGGTGGTTTCGGTCTTGAGCACGCCGTTTTCGTAGTATTCACGCGCCACACCGTTGAGTTTTCCGTCTTCGTATTCGTACATCGCCTCCAGTTTCCCGCTCGGGTAATAGGCCCTGATGACTTTCTTGTTGTCCCGGCGGTCCGACGTCATCTGCAAAGAACCGCTCTGGGAATACCCGCGGAACACCTGCGCCGGCGCGGTAGAAAGGGATCCGATGCACGGCGCGAGACCAACGAGGATCGCGGCGACTATTAGAAATGGCCCGGCGTGCTGCGCCTTGCTTGTCATATTCAAAAGACTTCCCGGCGGTATCGCGTTGAGCGGCGAATTATTTTCCTGTCCAGGCGTTGCGCCCCATGTTCCCGACCGCAACCTCCTGACATACAGGAACGGCGCTCGTGCGGAACACAGGGGCTATTTCACGCATGTACAGGTGGTATGCGCACACCATTTCCTCTGCATTACATTCTAAATATAGTGATTGTCTGCGGCATTTACGGCATTTGGGAATGCCGCGCCCAGCCCGTCGATTCCACTGCCGTATATCTGTTTCCTCACGAAACGCCGGTCACCTACCTCGCATTTTGGAAAACCCGCCGCGGAGACGACCCGTTGTGGCGCTCCCCCGTTTACGACGATTCGCGCTGGACGGTGGGCGCCGTGGGAACCCTGTGGGCGCGGGACGTGGCCCACGGCACCGGCATTGAGTGGTACCGCCAGACGATTTTCATTCCGGAGCCGATCGACTCGCTCAGGCCATGCGCCCTGTTTTGCCGGGCCGCCGTGTGCGCCTCGGAATTATACTGGGACGGAATTCTCATTTCGCAAAACGGCAGAATAGCCCGGGATGCTTCGCCGGAAATTCCCGGCACCTCGGCCGCGCTTGCCATCGTTCCGCGGCGCCTCACCCTGCCGGGCAGACACGTGGTTGCGCTGTGCGTCGGAAACGCCCGCACCTTCTCGGGACTCGTTGAGGCCCCTTTGCAGATCGGGTACCTCGATGAGATTCTCGGCCGCATGCACCGGACCCAAACGGTCCTGCTGCTGTGCGCCGGCGTCTTCCTCATCGCAGCCCTGTTCCATTTCGCAGTTATGCTCGGACGTACCCGCGGACCAGCCTATGCTTTGTTCGGCATTCTGTGCCTGTCGTCGGCGCTGTACCTCCTGATCGGCGCGCTGGTCAACTACTTTCCCACAAGCCTTTCGTGGTACTATGCGCTCGCGCTTATCAATGATCTTCCGTGGTTCTGCATGATGGTGCTGCTGCCGGTATTTTTCCTGTTCGAGTTCGAGCTTCCGCTGCGCCTGCAATCGTCGGCGCTCATCGCGGCCGTTGCGCTCGCCTGTATTGTTCCGCCGCGCCTCATCATGTTCAACCTGCTGCCTGTAGCCTGGCTCCCGGTATTCGAATCCTTGAACCGGTTCTACATGTACGCTATTACGCTGTTTTCCGCAACAATATCGTTTGTTAATGTGGTGCGCAAAAAGCAAGGGAGCCTGCTCGCGCTCGCGGGATGCATTGCCCTGTTTGCCGGCGTCTTTGTTTCGTTCCAGCGCGGCGTCGAGTACGCCTGGGCGCTGGGGTTCTGCGCGCTCATCGCCCTGCTTACTCTGTCGCTCTCCCGCCAGATGGCCCAACAGAACCGCAAACGCCAGGAAAGCGAATTGCGCAGCGCCCGGCTCGAACTGGAGCTGCTCAAGAAACACATCCAGCCGCACTTCCTTCTCAACTCGCTCAATTCCATAATTGCATGGCTGGAGGAAAACCCGGCCACCGCCGTCCGGCTTGTGCAAGCCCTTGCCGAGGAGCTTCGGCTCATCCTCCAGTTTTCAAAGGAGAACCTTGTTCCTGTAAGTGAAGAGCTAAGATTGTGCCGCCTGCACCTGGAGGTAATGGGATTACGCCAGGACCGCACCTACTCCCTGCAGGCCGACCCGGCGCCGCAAACGGACCTCGTTCCCCCCCTGGTGTTTCACACCCTGGTTGAAAACGCCCTCACTCACGGGTTTGCCGGCAAGCAGGGCGGGGCCTTCGTGTTCCGCCGCGAGGCCTCCGGCGGCCGGATATGCTACACGCTTTTCAACGATGGCGGCTCGGGCGACCGCGACGGAGTACCGCAACGCGAGGGAACCGGCATCCGGTATGTAAAGACACGACTCGAGGAGGCGTTTCCGGGCGCCTGGCGCTTGAGCGGCGGGCCGGCGGACGACGGCTGGGAAACCCGGATAGACCTTTTGACCGGAGCGATATGAGCATGGATATACTTATTGTTGAGGACGAGGCGCCGGCGGCACGAAGGCTCGAACGAATGACCGCCGAGGTACTCGGCGCGGCTGCCACATCATTAACAATACGGAATTCCCTTGCCGGCGCCGAAGCCTACCTCGGCGACCATTGCGTGAACCTAGTTCTTCTGGACCTTAACCTGAACGGCGCAGACGGTTTTGAGCTGCTGTCGCGCTTGGCCGCCGGATCCTTCCACACCATTGTGGTCTCGGCCAGCGTCGACCAGGCGCTCCGGGCTTTCGAGTACGGTGTGCTGGATTTCGTTCCAAAACCGTACGACCGGCACCGTCTCGCCAAGGCATTCGACCGGCTCCATGCCGGGAGGCCGGCCGAAACTCCCGGCATGAGGGTCCTTTCCGTAAAAAGCATGGGGGCCGTGCGTCTGGTTCCCGTCGAAACGGTCCGGTTCTTCAAGGGGGCCGACGATTATGTGGAGCTGCACTTGACAAACGGTTCAATCGAACTGTACGGCAAGTCGCTTGAAGCGCTGTGCCAGCTCCTGCCTCCGCGGTATTACCGCATTCACAAGTCGTACATTGTGGACCTTGCCGCCGCACAACGGATCCACGTGTTCGGCGGCGGCAAGTACGAACTGGAAATGCGCGACGGCGCCCGGCTTCCCGTGAGCCGCACGCAATACCGGGCTATTCTGGACAAATTGGAGCACGCGCCGGCCTGACCGACCGGGCTCTTGCCGACGCGGCTCGCTGTGATCGCCCCGATGTTCCGCACGCGCGGCCCAGCCATTTCCCCTCATTGCCCGCTACGATGATTGCCTTTTGCGCCCGGCCCCGCTGTGCCGGCGATGCAGTTCACCGACCCCGCGTGCGGGTCGCGGATTCCCGGTTGCCCGCCGGCTCCGGGGGGGCGTAGATTATGGAACGTAGCACTCCTTTCACCAGCAACTTCATTGAGGTGCCGCATGACGTCTCTTTCTTCGTTTACTCAAAGAGCGCCCCTTGTCCTGCTCGCGCTGTTTCTTCCCCTGGGCGCAGCCCAGGACTCCGCGGCAGCCGGAAAGAAAATCACTGCCGGCGTTTCGACGCCCGCGCGCGCAACGGCAGACTCAGGCTCTGCCGTGGTAAAGCCCATTTCGGAGCCGGGAAACACCGCACCGGCCCAGCCGCTAATTGACACGTCGGAAACGAGCGGCGCTCCGACGGCGGCCTCAAGCCGTGCCGCGCACGGCGGCGCCGGTGTGGAGAAGCTGCGCGCCGACGCCGGGCGCCTCAAGGCAGAGGCCAAGGCGCTGCGCGATTTGGCCGACACCCTCAACCGTTCCTCCGACGACGCGGAGAAGCGGGCCGTGGATGCGCAGCAGAAGGCCCAGAAGCTCGGCGAAGAAATCGGCGTGCAGGACATGCGCCATGCCGCCGGCCACGTAAGAATGGAAATCGAGCGCATCAAGCGGCTTATCCAGGCCGATGTCGAGCGCATCAAGCGTGCGCACGGCGTCAAGGCAGCCGACGACTCGCTCTACGAATTGCAGGCCGACAGCCTCGACACCGTTCTTGCCCGCATGTCGGGCGACACTTCGCAAAACCTGGAACAGCAGAAGAAGCTTGTTGAAGAAATCCAGGAGAACTCAAAGGAACTGCTCGAAAAATCCCGCGAGATGTCGGCCAAGGCCAGAGAACTCGAGGAAACCGCCGGCAAACGCGAGGACCTGGCCGAAGACCTTTCCGAAAAGGCCGACCGGCTTGCGGAGGATCAGAACACGCTGCCGCTCTCCAAACGCTTTCCCCTGCATTTCGGTTTCCAGCTGCGCATTACCGATGTGGGCCCATACAATCAGCAGAAACTCGACCTGCTTCTTTTGCACGGCATGTTCCTCACCTACTCGCTCACCAAGAATATGGACGCGGGCATCCAGGACGTTACCCTTTATTGGCAGGATACCCCCGACGGTGAGCGGTATGCGATCACCGGCTCCCCGTCGGTGCGCCTGGCATTCTTCCCTGTAAAGAGACTGCAGTTGGGCGCGGTGGCGGGCGCCGAAGTGCAGGGGCGGGTGGGCGCAAAGCGTTCGGCCAGCGCAAGCGTGGCGCCCTTTGTGGCCCTGTTCAACGAAGTCTGGGTTCGCAACCATTTCTCACTCAGCCCCATTCTGCGCCTCAACTACGCGGCCTACGGCCCCCTCTATACGGCCGCGCTCAGCCAGCATTCCGGCGTGCTGCCGCAAGGAGCGCTCTGGCTCGACGTGGGCATGGGCTATACGTTCAACTTCTGACGAAAGGACGCCTTTGCAATGAAGAAGAATATTCCATCAAGAGTCCTCTGCCTGGCCGTGCTTGCGGCCCTGGCCGCGGGCGGGTGCGTCTTCAACGCCACGCGGATCACTACCCAGCGTAGCGGCCAGGCAACAAGCGACGGCCTCAACCTGGTGTCGCTTGACACAAGGGACCATTCGGGCAATAT
Organism: Fibrobacterota bacterium; assembly: GCA_003165595.1. GTDB lineage: Bacteria > Fibrobacterota > Chitinivibrionia > Chitinivibrionales > FEN-1185 > FEN-1185. The sequence goes on from PLWQ01000005.1 coordinate 89,766, forward strand.
TACGGTGAACGGTACCACCGACCCAATCGTGAAAGCCACGGTCACGGTGAGCGAAATCGCGATCCAGGGGTCGGGTGAGACGGCGGCCGACCAGCTCACGGTGTCCATTACCCCGGCCGGCGGCGTGGGCACGGTGGGGTTCTCGGTGGCCGACAAGAACGACGCGTGGGAGGTGCTGCGGCTGGAAGACGTGACGCTGGTTTCCGACCAGGCGCTTGACGTATGGTCAAAGACCACGTCCGGAAACATCAATCTCACCGGTATCAACGGATTCGTGGACCTGGAAACTACGAGCGGCAATGTCACCGCCGACGTTGTACGCGGATGCTATATCGCCGTTACAAGCGGGAACATCGACGTTTCCCTCAAGCCAGACAGCACCTTTGCAAGCGCGACACTCAAGACAACAAGCGGGAACATAAAGATCACCGTGCCCAAGGGCTTCAAGGCGAACCTGGACCTGTCCGCCACCAGCGGAAACATTACTGCTCCGGGCGGCAACAAAACCAGCCTCAATGGAGGCAATCCGTCGGCGGTGATCAGCTGTTCCGCCACCAGCGGGAACGTGACCGTACAAGAAGATTAGCGTCGGATTTTTCACGAGGGAAAAGGAGATTGCGTATGAAGAAGCAGAACGACATCGGCATCGACCGGAACACGCGATTCGTGCATCAATCGGTGGCGCCGCAGAATATCGACGAGCACAACTGGTACTACGAGGAGAAAGACGGGATTGAGATCATTCACCAGGTGACTGCAGGCGGCATGGACTGCGTTCGCACCGATTCTATTTTCATTCCCTGGGAGAGACTTACCGACACGGTTCGCAGACACTGGGGGACGTATAACTAGTTCTTGTTCGCGATCGCGGTTCGCATCCGCTGGGAACGATCTTGAGCCGGCGGTACCGGTCCGAAAAAAGTGAGAGAGGCGCAGGTCCTGCCTGCGCCTCTCTCACTTTCACATCGTGCGATTGTTCCGCCACAACGCTATTTCTTGCGAAGAGTTCCTGAGGTGATGTGCTTGACCGTGGCACTGCCACTTGTCGGTCCACCCTGGGCAGAATACGAAAAGTCAACGGAAATGCTCGTGTCTGTCGAACTGATACTGGCGGAATTTACGGTTCCACGCGCAGAGTCGGAAAACACGGCGCTTGTCCAGCTGACCGTGCTGCTGGTGTTCCCCTGGTAGTATTTCCCCACGAGGTAGTAAGGGCTGTTGGAGGTGAGCGCTATTGCCTGCGTCACCTTCTTGGGGCAGAGAAACGTAAGCTCGATGCTTTGGCCCAGCGCCGACGAAGTACCGCCGACGTCAAGCACGCACATAGACGTGTCTCCCGGGTACGCGGTGAGGTTTACGGTAGCGCCCGCGGAAAACGCGGTGCCGTCAACCGTTGCGTCAAGGCTGTATGCGTAGGTCGGGGTGCCGGTCCCGGGTGACGAAGGAGTCGGTACGCTGCAGGAAATAATCAGCGCGATAAGACATGCCGCAGCTGCAAACTTTGGTACAAGGTTCACGGTGAGCCTCCTCGTTTGGGGGTGGAAGGTTCCAGCTGAAAAATAGTTTGTTTCCACGGCCAAAGCAGCCATATTTTTCAGGATGCAATTGACGGATGAAGGCGTTACCGGCGTCCGGAAGTACCGTTAAGCAAGAATTTTCGTGTAGGCCTCCCCTGCAAACAAATATATTCTAAAATTCCTGTTTCGGCAATAGCTGTCTCCATCAATCCCCAAAAGGAGAGGAACGTGACACTCTGGCATTTGCTGCTCACCCTCTTGCCCATCGTCGTTATCCTGTGCATGCTCATCGGTTTTAGGAAGGCCGCGGACATTAGCGGCATTATCGGATGGGCCGTTATCTCGCTCGTAGCCCTGCTGTTCTTTGAGACTTCCCTCGGCGTCATCGTACGGTCGACCCTTGCCGGGCTTATCCGGTCGTTTTCGGTTTCCCTCATCGTCGCGACATCCCTATTGCAAATGGCTTTTCTGGAAAAAACCGGCGCCCTCAAGCGAATCATCATCCTGATCAAGACCATCGCAAGCGATAATCGCGCGGTGCAGATCATGATGATCAATATCGGGTTCGGCACGCTTATGGTTGCCGTAGGCGCCACGCCGGTTTCACTGTTGCCGCCGATCCTCATTGCGATGGGATACTCCACCTACGTCGCCATCGCGCTCCCGGCAATCGGCTACGACTCGCTGTGCACGTATGCCTTGCTCGGGGCTCCCATCGTGGTGTTTGTGGACATTGCCAACAGCTTCCTGGGAAAAGGAAACGAGATAAGCCTTCACCAGGCCGGGATGATATTCTTCATGTTTCTCCCCGTGGTTTCCACCCTCATCGGGTTCTGCATGCTGTGGATCGCGGGAAAATGGCAGGCGCTCAAGGAAGGCTGGCTGCCATGCCTTATCACCGGCGCCGTGATCGGCATCGTGTCCTATTTCACAAACAAGTTCGACAACTTCGTAGTGCTCACCGGCGTGTTGTGCGGCATTGCGGTAATTATCGTGATGGCGCTGTATCTTTTGGCAACGGGCAGGAAGATAATAGACAAAAGCAAGCTTTCCGCCGAAGAACTCGAATACGAGAAAAAATATCCTCTGTGGAAAGCCCTCATGCCCTGGATGCTGCTTGTAGCCCTCATCCTCGCCCTGAACGTTCCCAAAGACGTATTCAACTACCTGTACCGCACCCTCAAGCTGCCCGTAACCGGGCTCTGCGCAGACGGCAAGCCACTTGACACCCGGGCGCTCTGGCAGGCCTACACGTGGATTTTCGCGAGCGTCGTGCTGGCAATTCCCTTTATGCGCCCGACAGCCGGCCAGATCAAGGACTCACTTGCGGTGTGGCTCAAGCGTGCGCCCCGGCCGGTATTTGCCGCCGCGATTTTCTTTGCCATTGGTGAAGTAATGAACATGTCGGGCTACAGCATGGCTGCCAAGCAGTTCGCGGTCCCGAGCATGGTAAAGATCCTAGCCGACTACTCCGCGCAGTTCTTTCAGCATTCCTATGGCGGCGTGGTTGCGTTTATCGGGCTTTTCGGCGGGTTCATCACGGGGAGCGAGGCATCCACCATTGCGATGTTCGCGAAGTACACGTTAACAACTGCGAAGAACCTGCATATGCCTCTTGCCGGCCTCATCATTATAACCGCAGGCCTGGCGTTCGGCGGCGGGCTGGCGAGCGTGATCTCGCCCGCCAAGCTTCAGAACGCCGCCGCGTCGATCGACAAGATCGGCGAAGAGAACAAGGTGATCCGGATCGCGTTCGTGTTCTCGCTGCTGCTCACGATCGTGACGTCGGCATTCGTGGTGATCGTTCTGAAAGTAAAGGGCATTTAAGGGCGAACACCCTCGATCATGCTGATTCCCGGCGCATGGCGCAGCAGAATTTCGCGCGGCCGCGCGAATCCAGCCTCACGCAACATGATCTGCGCGTCTGTTGCGGAATACGAATGACCCGGACTCCCGTTGTACAGTTCGAGCAGAATGAGGAACGCGTTGACGCGTGAGAACGGCGTGGGGGTTGTGGAGTTGAACTGGTCGGCAACGAACACCTTCCCACCCGACCTTAACGCCTCGCGCGTCTTTTTGAGCAGCGATATCGCATCCTTTTCCGGATAAATGCGGATCACGTTGAACAGCAATGCCGCGTCGTATCCTTCGCCAATGCCGTCCCGGAAAAAATCTCCTTCCTGGAACCGGATTCTTTTCGACATGCCGTGACGTTCGATCGTCTCCTCTGCAGACTTCCGCGCCTGCGGCCAGTCGAAAATAGCCGCCTCCAGTCCCGGATATTTCTCGCAGAATCTTACGCTGTAAAGCCCGTGGCTGCCGCCGATATCGATGAGCCGTTTTGCGGTTAAGGGAAGTTTTGCGCGGACGACAATTTCGCCGGAAATCAATTCGGCCACGGCGTAGAGGTTCGCGTGGTACCGCTCCCAGCTCCCCGGGTGGCGGTCGAGCCAGGCGTCGCACATCTCCGCGGGTTTGCCGTTTCGAATGGAAACGTCGAGCCTCGTCCAGCGATCGCTTGCGTCTTCGAAATACCCCAGCATCTTGCCGAGATTGACCGGGGAAGAGGCCAGCAGCCATGCACGTGTCATGGCAGAATTGACATAGCGCAACTTTCCGCGTCGGGCAACGTAGCCAAGGCCCCACAAGGCGGCAAGAAGAAGGCCAATTCCCCGCTCGCCGGCATTGATCTTTGAGGCAAGGCCTGCCGGTGTTTGGGGCCCGCCGGTCTCAAGCGCCTCAAACAGGTTGAGCTTGACCGCCGCGCACACAGCCTTGAACCCAAGCGCAGAAAACATGTCCAATATCGGCCCGGGACCCCAGGCGTGCTTCACGAATATCTGGCGTTCGGCCCAGGTGAGGTCAAGCGGCATAGCACAATCTCCTTCTTGTTGGGATAGTAAAATGCGTAATGCGCCTCTCCAGGACAATAACCAGCTGTAACTTGCCGGGTCCGGAAAGGCGAGTGGACAGAACCGCCAAAGCGTGGTATAATAATCGTTGTCCAAAAGCATTGCATTCTCAACCTTTCGGGAGGTCCCATGCGCCGCGCACTGCCCTTTATCGCGCTTCTGTCGTGCGTTCTTGTTTCGTGTCTGTTGCCCACAACGCCGTCGGTCAGCACCACCAAACCGACGCCACCCGGCAGCACCGGCCTCCTAAAATCCTTTTCCTGCGTTCCGCTTACCCCCAATCCCGCAGCCGAAGTGAAAACGTGCTACGTGTGCCGGCTCAGCGAAAACACCCAGGAAGGTCGGTACATTATCCCTGTTGTCAACAAGAGTTCGCACGATATCACCATGACATCGGTAAATGCGGTCAATTTCTGCGGCGCTTCCGGGCAGACCATTTTCAACGGCGCAGTCGTTCTGGCCATGGTGGAAGGCGCCAAACGGAAACACTATGATCAGACGAACAACTGGGTGCCGCTTGCCACCATACTGCCTGGCGACACCGGCTACGTTCTGTCCTCGCTGCCGGTAGCCTACGACAGCATCGCCTCCGTTACCGCCAGAAGCGTTTCCTACGACACCTCGGGCATCCCGCTTGCCTCTTTCGGCTCGAACGTCGTTTACACAGGCTATTACATGTCCGGCACCATGCTTGTGGCCAACATCCAGAACACCGGTTCGTCCCAGGGAATTGTGGCAAGCAGTTGGGCAATGCTCCTTGACAACTCGGACCGACCCTGCGCCTATCTGCTCCTTATGCCGGATTCCAGCGTGCTGGGCACCAGACAATTTGACACCTTGCAGCCCGGAGCAACGGCAAAACTATATGCGTCGGGTTCGCCATTCTCGGGTCAGTTTGCAAATGCGATGGGATTTATTTATTATTGCGACCACTACGGTAACAATTGAGGGAAGAACAAGGCGTGGCGTTGTCTTGAACGCATGCAAAGAAGACGGCGTTTCTGCCGCGGTCCGCTCAAGGGCGCCCATCGTGACGGCACCGCGCGAGCCAAAGCAAAGCCTGTGTGAGAAGGACCTGGCTCTGCCATAACTTGACGATAGTACGGATATAGATTCTATATTTAGGTTGCGTCCGAGCACGGTACCCACATTTCCGAAAGAGAACCTCATGACAAATTCCAACGACAGCCAGAACCGCTCTTTGCTGCAACGCATAGCCCGCCGGGCGATGCTTGACAAAGGGCTTGTTCCGGATTTCTCGCCGCAGGCCCTAGCCGAACTCGATGGAATCCGGGAGCCCGTGGCGCTCGCGGGCGGACAGGTTCGCGACCTCAGGAACCTTGCCTGGTGTTCCATTGACAACGATGATTCCCGCGACCTGGACCAGCTTACGGTCGCCGAGGCAATGCCGAACGGTGACGCAAAGATCCTTGTTGCAATCGCCGATGTCGATTCGGTGGTAAAGAGCCGGTCGGCAATTGACGAGCATGCGCGGCATAACACGACGTCGGTATACACCGCGGCTCAGATATTCCCCATGCTGCCGGAAAAGCTTTCCACCGATCTTACGTCTCTTAACTTCGAATCGGACCGGCAGGCCATGGTCATGGAAATGGCGATCGCCGGTGATGGAACGCTTCAAGGCTCCGACATCTATCGCGCGGTTGTCAACAACCATGCGAAACTTGCGTACAACGGCGTTGCGGCGTGGCTTGAGAACAGCGGGCCGACGCCCCGGGAAATCGCGGCCTTCAAAGGACTCGAGGAAAACCTGCGACTCCAGGATTGCATTGCACAAAAGCTAAAAACCGTGCGTCACGTTCATGGCGCGCTGGACCTCGAAACGCTTGAAGCCCGTCCGGTCTTTGAGGGAGATGAGCTCACGGGGTTGGAGGCTGAAAAGGCATCAAGGGCAAAAAGCATCATCGAAGATTTCATGATCGCTGCAAACGGGGTTACCGCACGGTTTCTCGCCTCCAAACATCTGCCGTCTCTGCGCCGGGTCGTGCGCACGCCAAAACGGTGGGACAGGATCGTTGAACTTGCTTTACAACACGGCTCACGGCTCCCCAAAGACCCGGATTCAATGGCTCTGGAGCAGTTTCTGATAAGAATGAAAGCCGCGGATCCGGTCCGATTTCCGGATCTCTCCCTTAGCGTCATCAAACTGCTGGGGCCGGGCGAATACGTCGTCGAAATTCCGGGAAACAGCGTTGCCGGGCACTTTGGTCTCGCAGTCAAGGACTATGCTCACGCCACCGCCCCCAACCGCAGATTCCCCGATCTTGTCACACAGCGTTTGCTGGGAGCGGCGATCGCGGGTCACCCCTCGGCGTATGCGGTGAATGAACTGGAAGCGCTCGCGAAACACTGCACACAAATGGAAGATGCGGCAAAGAAGGTCGAGCGCCAAGTGGTAAAATCAGCCGCGGCACTTTTGCTTGAGTCAAGGATTGGGGAAATGTTCGACGCCCTTGTTACCGGCGCGTCGCAGAAAGGAACGTGGGTCCGCATTGCGAACCCCCCGGTGGAAGGCAGATTGTCAAGAGGTTTTGAGGGCCTTGACGTCGGCAACCGGCTCCGCGTGAAACTGATGAGCACGAATGTGGATAGGGGATTTATTGACTTTGAAGCAGTAAGGAAATAACTGCATTCCTCACCAAGAGATTTATTCCATTATAAGGACAAGAACCTGGGCGCCCCGCGGCGGGGCGTCAGGCACCGTCAAGCAGCCAACCAGAATTTCACCCCAGTCCTTTCACCTGCAACTCGCGGATCCACACGCTTCTAGCCCGGCAATCGTCTCAGCCAATACCAATGCGATCTGACGATCCGTCTGCGGCTCTTTTGAGCCTTCTGCAACTCGAAACCGGGAGCAAACGTTTCTTTGACAATGTCGGGAGAAAGCGGGATATCACTCGGGGCCTTGTCCATCGCCCAGATGAGGTGAACGCTTCCGCGTTTGAGAAGCCGGAACACCTCCGATACGTATCCTTGCTGCATGTCTGGAGTAAGGCAATGGAAGCAACCGACGTCGAAGCAAATGTCAAACGGGCCTTTGAGCGCATCCAGGTGCGTCACGTCGCCGACGAGGAATTCGGGCCGGAGATCGTCCCGGGCGGCTCTTTTGCGAGCCTTCGCAATTGCGATTGGAGAAAAATCGACTCCTGTCGCGTGCAATCCCTGTTGCGCAAGATAGCGCGAGAACCTGCCGATTCCGCATCCCAGCTCCAAAGAAGTCCGGTGAGCATTTTGTTGTACCAGCGACTTAAGCTCCACAGGGATTCGAATATCGCCCCAAATGGTGAAAGGAAGACGATAAGCGCAATCAAAAAAGTCCACGGCAGTACCTGGTCTGCTCATGACAGTAGATCCTTTGTGTCAGGTTGATGTGAGCCCATCGGTTTGCTGGGCTCACATCAACTAAGACGCACCATTCGGCAAATTATTGCGTTGGGGGTCACCCGCCTCAGCCGACCAGACCCTATTTGATTTGCATTTTGAATGGTGCTTTGCACGGACGCGTCAATAAAGTGCGGGGGTTATCGTCCGTAGGACAGGGCGTTGCGATGGTCATCGGATTCCGGATTGCAGAGCGGGTGCAGCGTGATGGACCTCTCCCCCGATAGATTCTTTTGCCTAATCCGTGATCTTCATTCCCTTCACTATCCTCTCCCTCACCATTTCCGACAGCGTTGTTTTGTCAAGAGCGGGGAGGTCTGCGGGAAGAATCGGGTCGCCTATCACGATAGTTGCGGTGCCGGGCCTGAAGGTACCCCGGTGCTTGGGGAGAATGTCGCGCGTGCCGAGGATGGTCACGGGCACCACCGGGACGCCGGCCTCGAACGCCAGCGCAAAGCTGCCGCGCTTGAACACGCCCACCTCTCCCGTCACGCTGCGCGTGCCTTCGGGAAAAAGAACGAGCGATATGCCCTCGCGTTTGAGCTTGTCCGTTGCGCGGGTGATGGACTTGCGCGCGGCACGCGCGTTGTCGCGGTCGATCCAGATGTGGCCGATGGCCGCGATGCCCCAGCCGAAGAAAGGGATGAAGAACAATTCCTTCTTGGCAATAAAGCTCAGCGAGTACGGCAACCCGGTATACAACACGGGAATGTCGAAGTAGCTCTGATGGTTGGCGACAAAAACGCAGCGATCCATGCCAGCGAGCTTTCCCGAGCCTTGCATCCTCACGCGGACGCCGCAGAATTTGGTGAGGTTTGCGCACCAGAGGTGCGCAAAGTACCGCGCCTTCCTGTTGCTGAGCGGGGAAAGCGCCATGGCTGCCGTGCCGTAGATCACTGTGCTTGCGAGCATCCACAGGACGGCTGCAAGGTTGTGCATGATGTTGAGGGGACCGGCTACGCGGCCGCCTTGCTGATCCACACGTTTTCCTTTCCCAGCCGCTTGCGGAGCGCCTCGACGGTATCCTTGGCCGCATTGACGGTGACACTTCGGGCCTTTACCCGGTATTCGTTTTCTTCCTGCGTCGTGAGGTGGAGAACGAGGCTGCATTCCCCCTGCGTCTTGGCGCAGTCGTCGTACAGCATCTTGACAAAAGCCTCTTCGAGCCCCTGGGTCTTGAGCCGCACGTGGACGCTCCTGGCGAGTTTCTCGCGCGTTTCCGAAAGGGCGATAACGTTGTCCACTTTGAGCTTGGGCTTCTTGTCGCCCTCCCGCACCGACACCTGGCCGCGCACGAGTATCATGGCGTCAAGCGCGAGCAGGTGCTTGAATTTCTCGAATGCGTCGCCGAAGGCAAGCAGCTCCATGGAACCGTCGAAATCCTCGATTTCCAAAAACGCCATGGGCCTGCCGTCACGCTGAACGTGGGACTTGAGCACCGTAATGATGCCGCCCACGGTGAGGTTCTGCCCCTCGCGCACCTTTTCGAGCGATTCCAGCTTGAGCGAAATGTCGGCAAAACCCCGGATTTCGTCCTGAAAACGTTCGAGCGGGTGCCCGCTCACGTAGAAATTGAGAACGTCCTTTTCTTTTGCCAGCAGCTCGTTGTAGGGCCACGGTTCAACGTTGGCAAGCGGCGGTTCGGGAGGCGCGCTTTCTTCGGCCGTATTGCCGCCGCCGTCGAACAGGCTCGTCTGGCCGCTCTGGCGGTCTTTCTGGAACGAATTACCGTAGTCGATGGCCGCGTCGATGCTGGCGAACAACTGGGCGCGCGTGCCCTTGAGGCAGTCGAGCGCGCCGGCATACACCAGCGATTCGAGGCACTTCTTATTGACAAGACGCAAATCGACAGACGCGCACATCTCGAACAGGCTGGTGAATTTCCCCTTTTTCTTCCGTGCGTCGAGGACCGACTCGGCCGCCTTGCCAACGTTCTTGATGGTGCCCAGTCCCAGCCGAATTTTCCCCTCGTCGATGGAACATTCAAACTGGCTCTTGTTGACGTCGGGCGGAAGAATCTTGACCCCCATCCGCTCCGCTTCGTTCTTTATTGTCAATATCTCGTCCTGGTCCGAAAGGACGCTGGAGAGGTTGGCGGTGAGGAACTCGATCGGATAGTGCGCCTTGAGATACGCGCATTGATAGGCGACATGGGCATACACGGTGGCATGGGCCTTGTTGAACCCGTACTCCGCGAATTTGGCCATGGTGTCGAACACTTCCTGCGCCACCTTCGCGTCTATCTTCTGCCGCTGCGCCCCTTCCATGAATTTCTTGCGCATGGCCTCCATTTTTTCCATGTCTTTTTTGCCCATCGCCTTGCGCAGGATATCCGCCTGGCCGAGCGTGAACCCGCCCATCACTTGCGCGATACGCATCACCTGCTCCTGATAAATGATGACGCCGTAGGTGATGTTGAGAATGTTCTCAACGAGTTTGTGGGGGTAGGAAACTTTTTCGCGGCCGTGCTTGCGATGGATGTAGACGGGAATGTTTTCCATGGGGCCGGGGCGGTACAGGGCATTCATGGCGATGAGGTCGTTGATGCCCTCGGGCTTGAGCTTGCGGAGGTTGTCCTGCATGCCCTGCGATTCGAATTGGAACACGCCTACCGTCTCGCCGCGGCCCAGAAGCTCCATGGTTTTGGGGTCTGCGTCGGGAAGTTTCCAAAAGTCAAGCGCAGGCCCCCCGGCCTCAATGATGAGCTTGAGGCTGTCCTGCAGGATGGTGAGGGTGATGAGGCCCAAGAAGTCCATCTTGATGAGCCCAACTTCTTCCACGTACTTCATGTCGTACTGGGTCATCACGATGTCGGAATCGGGTTGTTTGAACAGCGGAGCCCAGTTGACAACCGGGCCCGGCGCAATGATGACGCCGCCCGCATGCATGCCCGCCTGGCGGGCAAGTCCTTCGAGCACGCGCGCATGCCTAAAGAGTTCCGCATATTTGGGATTGGCCGCAATTGCCTGCTTGAGTTCACCGTTTGCGGCGACCGAATCGTCGATGTCCTTGTCGACCATGCCCGCGAGCTTGCCTGCTTCGGCAACCGAAATGCCCATCACCCGCGCCACGTCGCGCACCACCATCTTGGCCTTCATGCGGCCGAAGTTGATGATCTGGCTCACGGATTCCCGTCCGTATTTTCCGATCACGTAGTCGATGATCTTGTACCGGTCGCGGTCCGCAAAGTCTATGTCCGCGTCGGGCATGGAAACGCGCTCGGGATTGAGGAACCGCTCGAAGAGGAGATCGAACTTTATCGGGTCCACGCTGGTAATGCCGATGGAATAGGCAACCAGGCTGCCGGCTGCGGAGCCGCGGCAGCCCGTGAGCACGTTGAGGGACGCAGCGGCATTGACAAAATCCCGCACCACGAGGAAGTACCCCTCGAACCCCATTTTGCAAATGACGCTCAGCTCGAATTCCAGCCGCTCGGTGAGCCCCGGCGTCACACGGGCGTATTTTTTCGAAAGCCCTTCGTGCGCAAGGTGGCTCAGGTATTCGGCCTCGGAGGAGAATCCGGAGGGAAACCCCGGCTTGGGGAGCTGGGCCGGAGCCTTGAGCTCCACGTTACAACGCTCGGCGATTTCCATCGTGTTGGAAAGCGCCTCCGGAATGTCGGGAAACAGCTTTGCCATTTCGTCGGGCGATTTGAAGTATATCTGGTCGGACCCGAACCGGTACCTCCCGGGGTCGTCCATGGTTGTCTGGGTCTGGATGCACAGCAGGATCTCGTGGGAGGCGGCATCCTCTTTGTTAAGATAGTGCGCGTCGTTGGCCACGATAAACGGGACGTTCATGCGCCTGCCCAGCTTGATGAGTTCGTCGAACGCAACGAGTTCCTTGTCGATGCCGTGGTTCTGCAGCTCGAAATAGAAATTCTCTTTCCCGAAAATGTCGATGTATGCCTCGGTAATGGTCTGCGCTTTCTTGACGTCGCCGGCGAGCAGCGCGCGCGGTATGGCGCCTCCCACGCAGGCGCTGGTGGCGATGATTCCCGCCGAGTATTTCCTGAGCACTTCCATGTCGATGCGCGGCTTGTAATAGAATCCTTCGAGGTATCCGATGCTGGAAAGTTGCATGAGATTCTTGTAGCCCTCGTTGTTGCGCGCGAGCAGGATCAGATGATGATAATTCTCCTCGCCCGTTTTGGTCTTGTCGAGGCGCGACTGCGGGGCCACATAGGCTTCGAAACCGATGATGGGCTTGATGCCTTCCTTGAGGCAGGTGTTGTAGAATTCGACCGCGCCGAACATCCCCCCGTGGTCGGTGATGGCAAGGGCGGGCATGCCGAATTCCTTGGCCCTTGCCACGAGGTTCTTGATGCGAATCGCGCCATCGAGAAAGCTGTATTCGGTATGATTGTGCAAATGGACGAAATGAGACTGTTTGGTCATGCCGCCCCCACTCCGATTTTCTTGATCTTCCGTAAAAGAAACCTCTTCTTCGATTTCTTCGGCCCGATTTCCGCCTCTAGAAACGGTTCTTTCGCCTTGTGCACGGCAAGCGGCCTCACCTCATAGGTGCCCGCCCGTACATACGGGCTCCCCAGGTATTCAAACGTTGCGCCATGCCCCATGAGTACCGCGTAATCAAGCACGTGCAGCAGGTCGCTCATGTCAAGTTCCTTGAGCTTTTCCCCGTACTTTCCCGCTTTCACCGGCCGGGGCGGTGCTTCCGAGTCGGGTTCAAACGACACCACCGGCGTTATTTGCCTCGGTTCGGCCGGCGACAGGTCGAGGGCCGGCCGATGCTTCTGCGGTTCGTTCTCGCCCGGGCCGCGAGGATCAAACCCCATTGTCACAAGGATTCTCCGCACCTCTTCTTCACTCCCGCGGCGTATCATGAATATTTTGTGCGGCCGCACCGGCGTCACAAGGTTCGTGAGCGGCGCGTACGAAAGTATCTGCTGTGACGCCTTCTCGTCGAACGAAACCACACAGCCGTGCGTGATGACACAGACCCTCGAAAACTCGCGGATCCACTCTCGCACCGTCTCCATCACGTTATGAGGCGCCTTCCACGCGGCGAGCCAATCCACCAGTTTCTTTTCGTCCGTGCCGGCGCTGAGTGAATTATTGATGATGTCGCGTTTGATTATCCCCTTGTAAACCTTATCGAGCGAGGAAACCTCGCCCACCTTGGTGAACCAGTAGAGTTCTTCCGGCAGAATCTCCTGCGACAACACGGCCGAAAAATCCGGGAGCAGGATAACCCTGGCCACGGGCAAGGCCTTTACAAGAGAAAGAATATCCTGCCGCCGTGCGGCCGAAAACACAAGGCCCGAGCCGACCTTGCAAACTTCAAGATAGCCGCAATACCACAGGGCGCAGGCGCTCGCCTCGGCGTCCCGCCGGGCCGCGTCGGGAAATCCGGATGTGCTGAGCCATGGCTTTGTCGGACCTTCAAACAGCTTGTCCATCACCGGCCTGCGCCACAGCGGTCCCTGCGCAAAGGCGTATTCGCAGAAATCCCCGCATCGGGCTTCCAGGGGAAGAGAAACCCATTCGGCAAGCTTGTCCTGCGCGACGAGATAGGCATCATTCTCGATCGCAAGGAGTTCGCGCGACACGGCATAGGAAAGCACCAGCGAAATGCAGGCTGCCCTGCCGGCTTCGGCTGCGGCTTCGCCTGCAGGAAGATCGCGGGAGGCGTGAAGGAATCTCCTGAGCGCAACCTCGGCAGCCTTGGAAAACGTTCCCTTTTTGGTCCTGTCGAGCATGCCGGTGGAGGCGAGCGTCGCACACATGACAAGGTCTGACAGGCAATACCACGGCATCGGCGCGGAGGTCGGCGCGCAGGCCTTGTTCCCCGCAACCGAAATGAGTGCATCCGCGCACAGCAGGGCGAGCTTCGACTCAAACTCGGAGAATCCGTAGTAGGCGGCAACGCCCTTCTCGTCCTTGCCCGCGAAGACCAGAAAGGATGCAAGCAGCTCGTCGGAAGAAAAGCCTCGGAGTCCGGGCGCGGGAACTCCCATAGCGCCCGCAAGGTACACGGCCGCGCACAGCCGCTGCGCCTGAGGCGATAGGCGCTTGAACCGCGCCCACAGCGACTTGTCTGCGGCAAACAACCGTGCCGCGTCGTGAATAAGCGACGACGAGAGTATCCTCCGCTTGTGCCCCGCATCACCCAAAACATTTTTAAACACGATGTCTGCGGGGAGCAGGCTGAGGTAATCTTCAAACGAGGGAAGAGTCATGGTATTTTCCGGAAATTGTTGCACACCCGCTCCAGCGGCGGCAAAGCGCAAAAATAGTTCATCCTGCAAGAGGCGTGGCGTCCAAACGCCTCGCCGGACATGCAGCTGCTTCAAATCGCGGTTCTCGCCGGGTTCGCCGTTCTTGTGCGAACGGGGAACGCCTCGTATTTTTGAAGCGATGAACATTCCTCCTTCAAAGCCTTGTCCCTTGCGCGCTGCCCGCCAATCGTTTGCATCCGTGGTGTTTATTTCGCTGCTGTGCCACCTCGCGTTCCTTGCCCTTATCGTTGCCACAGCGAAGGCCGTTTACAAGTCTCACGAATACGAGCGTCCGCCCACGTTCGACCTTGTAAAGCTCTCGCAAATCTTTGAAATCCCGGCAGAACCGAAACTGGCCGCAGCGCCCAAGATGAAGTCTGCGGCACCCGGGCAAGTCGTGCGTCCTCTACCTGCGGTTTCGCAGCCGCAGGCTGCGCCTGTTGAAGAAAGGAATCCCCTTCCGAGCATTACCAAAACGGCTGCTCCCGCGCCGGCAGAGCCTGTTGCCCCTGCCGCTCCGGCGGCGCCGCAAACCGCAGCTACAGCCACAGCCACGGCCGGCTCGTCGGCCGGCGACGGAGTGTCGACCGACAAGGTTTACGAAGCAGGAATGGTGGACGAGCAGCCGGTGGTTGTGAAGAAGATAGAGCCGTTCTACCCGGAATTTGTCAAGGACCAGAACATTGCCGGTATCGTACGCGCGCAGGTTACCATAGACGAGAAGGGCAATGTGATGGAGGTAAAAATCCTCAGCTCGCCCCATGAACTTCTTACCAACGAGGTCATGAAGGCGGTGAGCCGGTGGAAGTACAAGCCGGGCAGGTTCAAGGGTATCGCGGTCAAGGTGCGAAACAGGCCAATCGAAATAGAATTCAAGCTGGAGTGATGCCCCACTGTCGAGCGCCGCTTTGACGCATGCGCATTTCACGGCGCGACAATGTAAAAGTAATCGCTGTAGCCGTAAATCGTGGGGTCGGCTGTGCTCACCACCTGTATACGGTACCTGCCCGGCGTTTCCCCGGCAGGAACGGTCCATGGACAGCCGCCGGCGGTCGCAATGTAGCTGTTGCTCTGGAGCGCACCCGTTTGCAACGAGTCGAAAAGCCAGATGGAAACGAAGCTGGAAGGGACATTGCCGTTGTCCGTCCACGCGATGGATTGCAGCGACCCGGCTTTCCACATGCTACTTGACGAAGGCTCCGTCACCACGATTATCGACGGAACAGCAGAGATTGTGAAATAGCCGCTGTAAGCAAACACGGCGTCCCGGTCGGCATCTGCTATACGGATACGGTACTGTGGTCCCGAGGTTAGTGTGGAAGGAATTGTCCAGAGGTAGTACCCCATTGACACGGCGGTCCTGGAAACAACGGTTCCGACAAAGTCGGTTGAATCGTACAGCTCAAGTTTGATATCGCTCACGGGCAAGCCGGTAACCGACCACGACACCTGGTAGGAAAGTCCCGATTTCCACGACATTTCCGAAGCCGGATTCTCTATTGCGAACTGCGTCGGAGCCTGAACGACGGTAAAATAGTCGCTGAGCCCGTAGGCGGCGGGATTGCTGATGCTGGATATCCTGATCCGGTACTTTGCATCCCCGACCAGCGCGGTCGGAATGAACCACAGGAAGCTCTGGCCGATCACCGACGTGGAAGCGGCTATCGTCTGCGAATACGCCGTGTCGTCGTACAGGTCGATTCTTGCATAGGTTCCCACGTTTCCGGAACTCGACCAGTAAATGGGCCAGGCCGCCCCACCGGTCCACGTGGTGCCCTTGGCGGGCGAGGTGATGGAAAACGTCGACGGGATATTGATTATCCTGAAGGAGCTGCTCATGTTGTAAACCGAGGTATCGGCGGCGCTGGCTATTCGTATGCGATAATTTCCCGTGCCAAGACCGGACGGAATGGCCCAGGCGTAGGATTGGCTTGTCAGGTAAACACCCAACGAAATGGCAAGCGGTAAAGAGACGCTGTCGTATAAAGTCAGGTTTACAAACGGCCCCGGACTTCCCGTATAGGTCCAGAGAATCGAGTTGGTAGAGCCGGAGTTCCACAAAGTGGCCGTGTTCGGAGTTGTTATTGTCAAGGTGGACGGAACATGCGTAATGGTGAACGCGGCGCTGTAGCCGTACTCCGTGGTATCGCTGCTGTTGACGATCTTGATCCGGTATTTGCCCGTGGCGGTGCTCGCCGGTATGGTCCACGGGTACGAGCCGGACAGCCACAGCGTGCTCGCGGTGATGGTGGAAACCAGCCGGGCGCTGTCGAACAGGGCGAGCGACACATAGGATCCCTGGCTACCGGTGGAAGTCCAATACACAGTGTTCACCGTCCCGCTGTTCCAGGCGGTGTACGCGGAAGGTGTTGTAATTGTTAATGTGTTCGGAGTGTGCGTGATGGTAAACGGCGCGCTGAGGCCGGAGACCGTGGTGTCGGAAGTGCTGGTGATTTTCAGCCTGTATTTTCCCGTGGCGAGCGCCAGCGGGATAGACCAGGAATAGTATTCGTTCGACAGATAGGTGCTTTGAATGACGGATGTCGCCTGGGAGAGGCTGTCGATCAGCGAGATGCTCACCATCCCGCTCAGGTTTCCCGTGTAGACCCAATACACGGAATACGCGGTACCGGAGTTCCACGATGTTGCGGCGGACGGAGTCGTAATAGTCAAGGTGGTCGGCGTATGGGTGACCGTAAACGGCGGGCTGAAGGCGCTCACCGTCGTATCTCCCGTGCACACGATCCTGATACGGTATTTGCCTATTGCAAGCGTCCACGGCACGTCCCAGGCGTAGTACTGGTTGGCCAGGTAGGTGCCGCTCGATATCGTCGTTGCCTGCATAGCGCTGTCGTACAGCGTGAGAGTCATATAGGAGCTGGGGTTGCCCGTGTAGGTCCACGCCACCAAATAGGACGATCCCGTGTTCCACGATGATAGCGCCGAGGGCGCCGTTATCGCCACAGTGGTGGGGACGTGGATGATCGTAAATGGCGCGCTCACCCCGGAAACCGTCGTATCGGCCGTGCTGGCGATCCTAATCCGGTATTTGCCCGTGGCCAGCGTCCAGGGCACTGCCCACGTATAGTATTGGTTTGCCAGGTATGTGCCGGTCGAAATCGTCGCCACCAGAGAGACGCTGTCGTACAACGCGAGATTCACGTAGGACCCGAGGTTCCCGGTATAGTTCCAGGCAATGGAATACGAAGAACCCGTGCTCCAGCTTGCCGAGGACGAGGGGGTAGTGACCATGAGACTCGTGGGAACATGCGTTATCGTAAATGCGGAGCTGTACCCGAACAGCGACGTATCGCCTACGCTGGTGATTCTTATCCGGTACGCACCCGACGAAACAAGCCTGTTGGGGAGCGTCCACGAGTAATAGTCGTTGGACAGGTAGACACTCGAAGCGATAGTCGAAACCAGCGAGCCGCTGTCGTATAAATCAAGATTCACATAGGAACCGGGATTCCCCGAATAACTCCAATCGATCGAATAGGTGCCACCCGTGCTCCAATTGGTGGAACCCGAGGGAACGGTGACGCTCAGGGTGGTTGGTATATGCACAACGGTAAACTGGTCGCTGAAATCGTGAATGGACGTGTCGTCGCTGCTCACGATTTTGATACGGTAATTCGAAGAACCCGGGAGCGACCAGGGAATCGTCCAGTTGTAAGATCCGTAATATCCTACTCCAGTTGCAATGGTGCTCGCAAGCGTGTCGTCCCGGTATGCGTACAGGGAAACGTAACTCCCCGAATTTGCCGAATGCGCCCAAGCGATGTTCATCTCCTCACCGCTGGAATAGACTTTCGTACCAGATGCGGGAGAAGTCATCACGAGCATTGCGCCGGAAGCATGGACCTCAACCGTGTAGTCGGATGTTGAGGAATAATAATCGGTGGCGGTGACCCGGAAATAATACGTTCCCGAAACGGGACAGGTCCAGATAATCAGGCCGTTGTACCCGGCGCCGCCGTAACTGCTGGAGGCGAGCATGGTAAACGCGTCGGTGGAAAAGAGCTGCAAATACACTTCGCCGCTCCCGCGCGTCTCGATGCAGTAGGTTCGTCCGGCCGTCGCAGAGAACTTGAACCAATCGGTGTCGTCTCCGCCGATACGGTGCAGCTGCGGCGTTCCGATGGTGTCGATGAGCGTTGCAAGCCAACTCCAATTGTCGGGCTCATAGGCGTCGGAATTGTTGACGATAGTAAATCCGCCGCTGAAACCCCGCACCGGGTCGGACCCGGTTCCCGATATCGCGATACAATAGTTGGTCCCTCCGGCCACGGACGTTGGAATGCGCCATGCGAATGAACCGGTGTTCGGCGCGGACGAAACGATAGGAAGCGTGACGCCGGTGTAATCGTACAAGTCAATTGCGACCGTGCTGTCGCGCGGGCCCGACCATGTCCACTGCACGGTGCAGGTGCACCCTGCCGTCCAGGAGCTCGACGGCGCGGGCACCGTCACCTGCACCGACGGTGCCGTTTCGACGCCCAGGTCCCTTGACCCGCACGATGCCACGAGAGCCGCAAGGACCGCGCACAATAATTCCCGCAAGTTTCGCATACGATCGCATCCTGGAAAGAGTGGCTCAGCGCCAGGTCTCTCCTATCAATAAGCCGATTCGCGTACCGAAACGGCATACGCGCCGGACGCACCGGGCGTTCCGCCGGTCACGAAGAAATAGCACCGCACCGGCGACGTAACGTACGGGCTCGACCACACCAGCTTGGCGTTTTTCCCGCCGCCAGAATTATCATCGCACACGATAGCCGTGTCGCCGCCGATCCCCGTCAGGCAGAGCTTTGTATCGGGAACTCCAACAGTTCGAATCGTGTAGGTGCGGCTCTTGTTGGGAGAAAACGAGATCCAGTCGGTATCGCCGGGCGCAAGCCGCCGGAGCTGAAAGAGCTCCGGGCCGTTGCCCGAGCTTATCGGGCAATCTGAGGCCAGCGACCTGGCGTTGTCCGGTTCGAAGCTGTCGACGACCGAGCCGTAGGCTGCCCCGAACTTCTTTACGGAAAGGACGAACGTGTCCGCGGAGTAGGACGAATAATAGGGATTAACATCCTTGATCCGCACGTAATACGTCCCTGCGCTCCAGCATGTCCAGAGAAGGGGCCTCGCGCCTGCGGAGAAAGTATCGGAACCCGACAGGACCGCGATTCCGATTCCGGAGTCCATAATGTCAAGAGTGCCGTCGAATCGCGGGCAAAACGAAACAACATAAGTTGTATCGGTGTTGGCGGAAAAAGAGTACCATTGTACACCCAGGGGGTTCACGGTTCCAACGACGCTGTCCCCCACCGAAAGCCGCGTGGCATCTACGGGGTACGCCCCCCCGTTTCCGCCATAGGTGTGCTGTTGGAATGCGGACCAAGGCGCAAAATAATCCGAACAGCCGCATACCGCAAGCGCAACAAGAACTACGAGGCTATACCGTTTCTCCGTGCGCACCTTATTCTCCCCGGATTGGGTTTCTCGCAAAACGCTTCTCGTAACTGTTGCGCAGCAACTCGACGCTGAAGGTAAATCCGATTTGGTAACTGGCGCTGGAAGGTTCAAGGAATGCGATTCTTGACACAACAGAGCCGCTTTCCGACGTTGTCTCGAAATCGGAATTACTTCTGCCGAAGCCGTACACCATGCCGAATAACGCAAACCGAAGCGACGCGCGATCGTTCCTGCGCATCTGGAAAAAGGCCTCAAGCCGGTACGATGCGCGGTTGCCCAGGGTTACAGGAGGGAAGTCGTACGTGACATCGGAGTTCTCCACGCTTTGCAGCGCCTTCATTTGTCCAAAGAACATCAAATCGATGCGCGGCTCCATGCCGATCAGCACCCCGGAAGAAACGGACCTGGTAAGGATCACGCCGAGGGGGACGCTTAACCAGCAATAGGTTTCCGACATGTCCACGGTGTAGGCTTCTCCGTAGGGGGTAGTGCCGCTCTGAGACATGTCCCGAATCCACAGCTTTGCATCCAGACCGCCGTAGGCAACGCATGACCATCGCCATTGGCCAAACCTGTACCCCATGTCGAAGGATCCGAACAGAAAAATGTTTGTCTTTTGCTGTGAGTACGGCGTAAACTGTATGCCCACCACCGATGAACCGCTGTCGTACGGTTGTCCCTGCGAGGAGCCGTCATAAGTATTGTTGGGACCTAGGAGGAGGGCAAATCCGGGACGTATGAAGAGGTTCGGGTGCCGCAGGTAATGCGAAATCTGCAGCCGAACGCCGATCAAGGCGCCATATTCCGTGCTCTTGGGAGTCCCAATAATTCTAGGAGACAAAGAATACTCATCCCTGAACTCCTGGACCAAAGGGCTTATGTCAATGTCTTCGCTGTAATAAAAGTAGCTGAGCCAAGGGCCAATGGAAATGATTTTGCCCCAGTCCTGGAGCAGAAAATTTTGAGACGACGCGGGCGGTGTTTCAACCGGTTCAATGGGCCGTGGAGGAGGAGGGTTTGGCGCAGCCTGCACCGGCGGTTGGGCGGTGTCGCGCGCCGTTCGCGCTGTCGTAGTGTCTTTTATGGTGTCCGTGACTTGCGACGAGTCGTCTATGATTTCTTCATGAAGATTGGTTGGGGCACGGGTTTGCAGGGAATCGTGTGCGGGGGCCTCCTGGGCAAAGCAACTGAACAAACAAGCAACGACCATCGATCCGGCGGCGCCATGGCGCACAGGGGGCATAGTTCTTCCTCGGGTGGAAAGCGCCAGGGCAAAAGTGCAGCCTCGTTCGCGCAACCGAGCCGCTGCGGTCCGGCCGGAAATTCTCCTGCCGCAATCACATATTCCCGGTCTTGACTTCAGAATAATTGTAGGATGGACGCGCTCAAAAAGCAAGGAAAAAGAAGTAGTCGGGAATAGTGCGCAACGGGATTCGTGGCTGCGTCCGGTCAGGACGCGAGGGAAGATCAGCTTTTCCTGCAAATGAAAATATCTTCGTCTTGCATCAGTTTATATCTTTGCCGCACCTTTTCGGGCAATTCTGCTGTGTAGTGCACCGTTTCAACCGCGAACCCCGCGCTTTCCATGCGCAATGGGTAGTCCCTGCCGCAGATTCGCACGTGATCTTCCTGGCCAAAATGCCGGAGACGTTCGGCCGGCGTAGTTATGAATTGATCCTCATAGGTTGTTTCCCGCGAGTAATCCATGGGCACGAGCACAACGGCCCATCCGCCGGGGCTCATTACCCGGTACAATTCCGCCAGCGCGCCCCGGTCGTCGGGCACGTGCTCCAGAACGTGGTTGCAGATGACAACGTCAAATGTGCAGTTGACAAAAGGAAGGTGTTGGATATCGAGTTTCGCCTCAGACAGGTTCGACAGCAAATCCACGGGGATGTATGTCAGGTTTCTCTGCCGACGGAACTTTTTCCAGAAAAACGGTTCAGGCGCAAAATGGAGCACGGTGAAATGATCGGTGAACAGGCGGGTTCTTGCATTCAGAAAATGCCAGAGCAGCCTGTGGCGGCTTTGCGAAGAACAATTGGGACAAACGTAGTTGTCGTCTTTTGGATCGGAAGGATCCCAGCGAATGAACCTGCCGAAATGCCTGTTGCAGCACGGACAATACACCGAGTTGCCAGGATACCGCATCGACCGGATGAACCATGCCGCCTGCCGGAGCAGATAGCGCTTGCGGGGGGGAATCAGTTGTTTAAAGAACGAGGCGGTCGGCATAAAGGGTATGCGAAAAAATACATCACAGGACCGCGAGCGGTGATTGCCTTCATGGAAGGGGAATCACACATCAGGAATTCGCCTTCCCCTACTCTGCCCTCACCTTCTCCCACCATACGCCGGCGAATCCCCAGGCCATTTTCTTATCCTTCACAAACACAAAATGAACCCCTGCCGTCCCGCACAGCGCCTTGCACACGATCTCCACCCGGTTCTTCCCTTCGATATTCACCTGCGAGAAATCCGATTCCGCAACCGGATACTTTGTGCGGCTAAAGGACGCACCGCAATCGGACGTGAGAAACGACGCCTGATCCCCCGGGGAGAATGTGGCGCGTTTCTTCTCGTACGGGTAGTAGCCGTCTGCCTGCATGGCAAACTTTTTCGGTGACTTTTGCAATCTCTTGTCGGTTCTGACATCTGCGATAAAATAGCGAAACGACATTCCGGGCAACAGCACCGCGATGCCCGCGGAATCCCGGTTAACGACGCAACGGATAACCGAACGAGTGATTGTGTCGTAGTTGTCCGATGCAAAGGAGGCCGTTGCCGACACAAGCGCAGCAGCAACAATCAAACGAAAGAGCATGGCGGTTCTCTCCTGAAAAAAGGGCGGTTTGCGGGGCGTGGACACCGTCAAGAAGAATAAATGAACGCTCGTCCTGCGCCAACATTTTTCTGGTGCAGGAGGAGGTGCGGCTATTCTTTATGCAATGGCTTTGTAAGGCCGGCAATTCCGCACGGATAACTGTTGACTTCAAACTTTCGCACACAGCCACCTCTAGCGTACCCTCAACGCTCTATATTCTCGAACTTGGCATCCCGACCATGCCCGAGCCGGAGCCTGCCCCGAGCCCGAATAGGCTTTCGGCATTTTCCGGGCGCTCGGCACCTGCGCCGAAGTGCTTCTCACTCGCACCAAGCGGCCGTTTGAGTCCGTCGGCAGACATGCGGATGAGTTCGTCGGTACTGGCGGTTGCCCATTCCTCGTCCTGGATAGGGCTCAGGCCAAAGTGGGGAACGTTGACAACATTGGAGCGCACTGCGAGGAAGAATTTTCCATCCGACGTAAGGAGCCCGTATTCAACCACATATGCCCTTCCGGATTCCGGCACGTGAACGTACCAATTGTTCGCGTAATCGTTTATCTCGATGTCGACATAGTGCTGGGCGTTTGTGCCGTTGTAGTCGATGTCGGTGACATCACAGAGACGAAGCAGTTTCTTTGCACTTTCGAACGCGGCGTCTCCCATCCTGCTCTTAAGGGAGTTTCGGAACGCTTCGCTGATTTCCCAATAAACAAACAGCCATTCGGGATCGCGCGTCATGGCCCGCATGTAGGTATCGTTATAGGAATCGGGAATGTCGGCATGAAAGAAATACTTTGGTCCCGCCATGGGAGACCTGGGGGAAATCGGCGTGGGAAATACCGGTGGTTGCTTCCTGCCGTTCGCCTTCCTGGGGGCTGGGGCTGCAGGAGCTGCCGCTTTTCGCGTGGCCGCGAAAGTAGGTATTATGGGCTTTGCGACCGGCGCAACGGACTTGCGCTGGGTGCCGGCCTTTGCCGTTGAAGGCTTGTGAGTCATTGACTGCTTCTTCGATCTTGACGTCTTCTGGGGGGGGGGTGCAAACGCCGGTTTCTTTTCAAGAAACTTTGTTATCAGTTTTGCGACACGCTTCACCCGAGAAGTTTTTTTTGATTTTTCTGCCATAGCCCTGCCTCCCTGTTTCGATAGGTGACCGAAATCCGCGACATACCCCGAACCATCGGAATGTCCGCAGTCCGCAACGTTTTGCAGACCTGGGAAACATCAGTAATAGGGCATTTCCGGAAGGCACGGCAGGGACATCCTCCTGTCGTGTGCCCGCTTAGAAATTAAATACAAGCGTGTTGCGGAACAAAGGCCTATTATGATTGCACGTAAGCAAGAAAGCAACAGGCATGCCAATGGTTTGAAAGCAAAATTCCCTTCACCCTCCCGCCTTGCGCCTCAAACGGATGCGGCCGGGCAGGAATCCTGCCCGGCCGCGTAGGAAAAAGCGAACCGGGAGATTATTCCGCGGTTGCAGCCCCTTTGATAAGCGCAAGCGCGATTTCGTTGCGCTGGATCTGGTTCGTGCCTTCGTAAATCTGGGTGATCTTGGCGTCCCGCATCCGCTTTTCCATGGGATATTCGCGCATATACCCGTAGCCGCCCATCACCTGAACCGCATCCACCGTAACCTTCATGGCCGTGTCGGAACAGAAAAGCTTTGTCATTGCGGATTCCCGCGCGAATTTCTTTTCGCCGGCGTCAATGGTTCTTGCTGTCGCGTACATGAGAGCGCGGCCCGCCTCCACCTGTGTCGCCATGTCGGCCAGCATGTGCTGGACGGCCTGAAACGACGAAATGGGCGCCCCGAACTGGATTCGTTCGCGCGAATACTTTACGGCATCATCAAGCGCGCCGGCCGCGATGCCCAGCGCCTGCGCTCCCACCCCCGGCCGCGAATAGTTGAGTGTGTTGATGGTTACAATGGCGCCCATGCCCTCGCGCGACAGCAGGTTGGCCTTCGGAATTCTGCAATCCTGAAAAACGAGTTCGGTGGTGCTCGATGCGCGGATTCCCATTTTGTCTTCGTGCTTGCCGAACGTGAATCCCGGCGTTCCCTTTTCCACGATAAATGCGCTTATCCCCCGGGCACCTTTGGCAGGATTGGTCTTAGCCATCACCGTATAGATCTCGGCGTTTTCGCCGTTGGTAATCCACTGTTTGGTCCCGTTGAGCACGTACTGGTCTCCGCTGAGAACCGCCGTGGTCCTCATGCCCAGCGCGTCCGATCCGGCGTTGGCCTCGGTGAGCCCGAACGCCGCGAGCTTCTTTCCCGATGCTATGTCGGGAAGGTATTTCTTCTTTTGTTCCTCGGTGCCGAACAAGAGAATGGGAAACGTGCCCAGCGCGGTCGCGGCGATGGCCAGGGAAATACCGCCGTCCACCTTGGACAGCTCCTCAATCGCAAGGCACAGATCAAGTACGCCGCCGCCGAAGCCGCCGTAGGCCTCGGGAATATACAGGCCGCAGAGATCCGCCTCGGCGCATGCCTTTACCACGTCCCACGGAAAAATTCCTTCACGGTCGTAGTGCTCGCGAACAGGCAATATCTTTTTCTGCGCCAGTTCGCGCGCAGTTTCGACGATCATCTGCTGTTCCTCGGTGAGAAACCAGTTCATGGCGTTGGTGCTCCTTTGCTGAGTGTAATAGTTTCCTTGTTGTAGCTCTTGAGCGCTTCGCGCGCGGCATTCTGCTCGGCTATTTTCTTGTTGGGCCCTGTGCCTTCGCCGAGCGCGACGCCGCCCACCTCGATGTGTATGGTGAATTCCTTGGCATGCTCGGGCCCCGTCGCCGACACCACCCGGTACCGGGGAATGCCAAAACCGTCGCGTTGCGCCAGTTCGAGTATCCTGCTCTTGTAATTGATGTTGTTTTCGTCCAGGAGAAACCCGTTTATGCTGCCAAACAGGAATCGGTTCAGAAACACTCTCGCTTTGTCCAGTCCGCCGTCGAGGAACACGGCGCCCAGCACCGCCTCGAACGCGTTTGACAGAATCGACATCCGCTGGTTGCCGCCGGATTTGCGCTCCGAGTACCCGAAAATCAAAAAGTCGCCGAGATTGAACGAGTAGGCAATTTCGCCGAGGATTTTGCGGCTCACCACCAGGGACTTTACTTTAGACAGCTGGCCTTCCGATCGTGTCGGATACATCTTGTACAGATGTTCGGTGATCAGGCAGTTGAGCACCGCGTCACCCAGGAACTCCAGCCGCTCGTTGGACATGAGGCCTTTCTTGTCGTCGGGA
Organism: Fibrobacterota bacterium; assembly: GCA_003165595.1. Taxonomy (GTDB): domain Bacteria; phylum Fibrobacterota; class Chitinivibrionia; order Chitinivibrionales; family FEN-1185; genus FEN-1185. The sequence goes on from PLWQ01000005.1 coordinate 115,371, forward strand.
CCAACGCTTGATTTGTGGGTGAGCGCAAGGGTGAGCAGATCGGGGTCACGGAACACGTACCCGATTGTCTTTTCAAACGCCGAAAGCGACGTTCCGGGACGGACTGACTTTCGAAATCGGAAAAGAAACCTGAGGAAATCGCCTGGCTTGCTACGCCGGTTCATATTTTCCAGCAACCAGGGACGCATTGTGGCCGCCGAAACCGAAGGAGTTGCTCATGGCGTACCGCACGCTCCGCTTTACGGCCGTGTTCGGAGTGTAGTTGAGATCGCACTCGGGGTCGGGGTCTTCGTAGTTGATGGTCGGATGTATGAGGTCGTTTTGGATGGTGAGCGCGGTGGCGATAAATTCGACTCCGCCCGATGCGCCGAGGAGGTGACCGGTCATTGACTTAGTGGAACTCACGTTGACTTTCTGCGCATGCCCGCCGAACACATTTTTGATGGCTAGCGTCTCGAGCTTGTCGTTGAGATCGGTGGACGTCCCGTGCGCGTTGATGTAATCAACGGCGTCGGGTTTGATCCCGGCCGATACAAGCGACATGGCCATTGCGCGCTGCGCGCCTTCGCCGTCCGGCGCGGGCGCGGTAAGATGATACGCGTCGCCGGTTGCACCGTACCCGAGGAGTTCGCAGTAGATTGCGGCATTGCGGGCCAGGGCATGATCGAGTGTTTCCAGCACAACGATTCCGGATCCTTCGCCCATGACAAACCCATCGCGCTTTTTATCGAACGGCGAGCTTGCTTTCTCAGGATGATCATTGCGCGTGGACAACGCTTTGAGCGAGCAGAACCCGGCGTAGGACAGCGGCGTAATGGCGGCTTCCGCCCCGCCGCAGATCGCGACGTCCATCATGCCTGCCTTGAGCATGAGAAACGACTCCCCGATGGAGTGACCTGCAGATGCGCAGGCACTTACCACGCTGAAATTAGGTCCCTTAAATCCATAGCCGATTGAAACCCTGCCGGCAGCCATGTCGGTGATCATCATGGGAATAAGAAACGGAGACACGCGTCCGGGACCGCGGGCTATCAGCTTGGAATGCTCGGCTTCCAGGGTCCTTAGACCGCCGACGCCCGAGCCAATAACTGTACCGATGCGCGTGAGGTCTTCTCGGGCAAGATCGAGTTTGGCGTCCTTAATGGCCTGGTCCGCGGCGGCAACGGCAAAGAGAATGAAGCGGTCGGTCCTGTTGATTTCCTTGAGGTCGACAAGATCGCCCATTTCGAGAGCCTTGACTTCTCCGGCAATTTTGGACGGATAATTCGCGGTATCGAAAGTGGTAATGTAATCGATTCCGGATTTCCCTGCACATAGTGAATCCCAGAATGATTCCACAGTATTGCCTACGGGGCTGATTACCCCCAGACCGGTGACCACTACTCTCTTGGACATCACGTATCGACTTTCGTTATTGGATTGGTTAGAGTTTCTTTTCAAGATAGTCGACGGCATCCTTGACAGTACGAAGCTTCTCAGCGTCCTCGTCGGGAATCTCTATGTCGAACGCGTCTTCAAAAGCCATGATAAGCTCGACCTGATCGAGTGAATCCGCGCCAAGATCTTCGACAAAGGAAGCCTGAGGCGTCACCTTGTCTTCGGATACGCCAAGCTTCTCTGCGATAATCTGCTTAATCTTGGTTTCTTTCTCGCTCACGCTAAACTCCTTTCGAGAGTGTTAAAGGTACACCTTGTTATTTTTGAGCCCCTATAAAATGATTTCTTCCGCATCACATTACAAGCCCGCCATCAACCGGAATTACCTGGCCGGTGATGTAGTCGGCGAGACCGGATGCAAGGAAGAGCACTGCGTTGGCGACATCGAGCGGCATGCCGAGCCGCTGCATCGGGATCTGGGATGCCAGCTTTTCCTTGTCTTGCGGCGAGAGTTTTTCGGTCATGGCGGTCTGGATAAAACCCGGCGCAACCGCGTTTACCTGGATGTTGCGGCTTGCAAATTCCCGTGCAAGGGTCTTGGTGAGCCCGATGAGACCGGCCTTTGAAGCCGAGTAATTTGCCTGGCCCGCGTTTCCCATGATTCCCACCACGGAAGCTATGTTGACGATTTTCCCGGTTCTTGCCTTCATCATGAGACGCGCGACTTCTTTGCAACAGAGGAACGCACTCTTGAGGTTGATCGCAAGCACCAGGTCCCAGTCTTCTTCTTTCATGCGCACGATAAGGCCGTCTCTGGTGATGCCCGCGTTGTTCACAAGGATATCGAGCGTGGGAAATGTTGCGCTGAACGCGGAGACCATTTCGGCAATATCCGATGCTTTCGAAACATCGCAGCGAAGCGCCTTTGCGCTGCGGCCCAATGCCTGCACTTCCGCGGCAGTGGATTGCGCGGTAGCCTCGTCAAGATCACACACCCCGACGTTCGCGCCCGCCTTTGCAAGCGTGAGCGCGATTTCTCTTCCAATGCCTCGTCCCGCTCCGGTCACGAGCGCGTTTCTTCCTGCAAGTTGGATCACCGTAGAGACTCCGCTCCGCATTTCATTAAAAACGAAACCATCAAAACTATATCAGCAGCGCGCAATCCGGGCAAAAAAAACGGGGCTAACGAACCATTGAATATACGTTTTCAACTGTTCCGCATGGAACAATATTCATGGACGAATCGCATTTTTTCACCAGACCCGACAGCACGGTGCCGGGGCCAACTTCGCAGCATGTTCCGGGATCGTTTGCGGCGATGGTCGCCACCGATTCCACCCAGCGTACGGGCGATGTAAGCTGTTTGACAAGAAGCGCCTTGATGGCGGCGGCTGAAGTTTCGCAGTTCGCCGTTACATTCGCCACAAGCGGACACGCAGGATCCTTGAAACCAAACTGTTGCAGAAAAACGGAAAATTCGTCGGCTGACGGCGCCATAAGCGGTGAATGGAACGCGCCGCTCACCGAAAGCATGAGCGCGCGCTTTGCACCAGCTTTCTTGAGCAGGTCACATGCCTGTGTCACCGCGGTGACCTCTCCGGAAATAACGGTTTGGTCGGGGGTGTTTTCATTTGCACATACCACAATGCCCGCGACCTGGGCAAGACATTCCTTGATTTTGGGCTTGGGAAACCCGATTACGGCAGCCATGGTGCCGGGCCTTTTGATACCGGCGGCCGCCATAAGCTCGCCCCTTTTTGCCACAATGGTTAAACCGTCCCGGAAGGAAAACACTCCCGCGGCATACAGAGCGCTATATTCGCCCAGGGAATGCCCTGCGGCGAGCGCCGGCACAATTCCCTTTTCCCTGAGAACATCGCAAATTATCGCACCCACGGCAAAAAGCGCCGGCTGCGTGTTCTGCGTTTGCGTCAGGTCCGCTTCGGGACCGTTGAATATGATTGACGTGAGATCGCGGCCCAGCACCTGGTTGCATTCGTCAAAGCGCCGGCTGGCAAGCTCGAAGGTGTCGTAAAAGTCTTTCCCCATGCCCACCTTCTGGGAGCCCTGACCGGGGAAAAGAAACGAGTATCGCATCAATCAATCTCCTGTTCAGTAAGGATGAGGAGTTTCAAGTTCAAAGTTTAAAGTGAAAAGTGAACACTTTTCTTCCAACTTGCAACTTCAAACTTTCAACCTGCCTGTCCGACCTCCGCAAATCTGCGTTTGGTCTCATCAATGTTCAGTCAAAATCTCACGACCGCGCTGCCCCAGGCGAGCCCGCCGCCCAGCGACGTGAAAACCGCAACGGTTCCGTCTTTGATCCTGCCGTCCTTCCACGCATCTTCAAGCGCCAGCGGAATGGACGCCGATGACGTATTTCCATAACGGTCCAGATTGGTAACCACCTTCTCGCTCGGCAGGTTCATATGTTTGGCGATGGCGTTGATAATGCGTATGTTTGCCTGGTGCGGGATAAGCAGATCCACCATGTCAATCGAAAGCCCGGCTTTCGCAAGGCAGAGCTCGGTTGCCTCGACCATGAGCCGCACCGCGTGCTTGTAAACCTCGTTACCGTTCATTTTCATGAAGCGCTTCTCTCCCCATGCAGGAAGATACAGAATGTCCCCGAGTGCGCCATTACTGTTGAGATAGGTGGCAAGGATTCCCCGGTCGCCGCCGGCATATTCTTCCAGAAGCACGGCGCCGGCGCCGTCGCCGAACAGGATGCAGGTGCCGCGATCGGTCCAGTCGACGGTCCGCGACGTTACTTCCGCGCCGACCACGAGCATGCGTTTGCATTGGCCCGATACGATCATGGCATCCGCGATGGAAAGCGCGTACACGAATCCCGCACACGCGGCCGACACATCGAAGGCGCAGGCCCGGGAATTGCCGATATACTGCTGTATCTTACAGGCTGTGGACGGAAAGAAGAAGTCGGGCGAAAAGGTGGCGCAAATGATGCCGTCGACGTCCTGCGGCGAGCGGTGCGCGGACGAAAGCGCGGCAAGAGCCGCCTTGCCCCCGAGCTCGTATGCTCGGGCGGTATCACCCGGTGCAAACACGTGACGCTGCCGGATGCCCGTGCGGGTTGCTATCCATTCGTCCGACGTGTCAAGAATTTTTTCGAGGTCTTTGTTGGTCACGATGCGTTCGGGAACGCTGCTGCCGACGGAGACGATCCGTGCGATCCTTTGATGTGTCACCTTATCGTGCGCCTTTCACGAGCATTGTTGTGCCTGCAGCAAGCGCACGCTTCCGCACTGCGGCGATTGCGGCAAGGATGGCGTTTGCAATGGCCTTTGAGGTGGAGCTGCCATGCGCCTTAAGCACCGCTCCACGGATGCCCAGGAACGGTACGGCGCCATAGTTTTCCGGGTTGAGCACTCCGTCCATCGCGAGTTCGAATTTCTCCAGAAGCCCCGATTTTCCTCCGAGCATGCCGCAGGCGAGCGAATAAAAGCTCTCGCAGGTTTTGAGGAGAACGTTGCCCGCAAAACCGTCGCACACGACGACGTCGGCCTCACCCCGAAGCACGCCCGAGCCTTCAATGAATCCGCAGTACCCTTTGCACAGGGTCTCGAGTTTTTGCCCTGCCTCAAACAGCAGCCGCGTACCTTTGGTGGGCTCCTCTCCTATGTTAAGTAACTTGAGCCTCGGAGAAGGATTGCCGCAGAATCTCTTGACATAGGAATACCCCATTTGTCCAAAACACACGAGATGATCCGCCCGACAGTTGAGGTTCGCACCGACATCCAGGAGGAGCACTTGGCCTCTGCCGGCCGTCGGCAACAGAGCCGCCAAGGCAGGACGCAGGGCGCCCGGCTGGCGTCCAAGAATAAAAAGCGCGGCGCTCATGAGAATTCCCGTGTCGCCCGCGCTTACCGATGCATCGACTTTGCCCTGCTTCTGGAGCGCAACGATCCGGATAATGGGTGCGTCTGTTTTTGTCTTCCACACGCGAGTCGGGCTCTCGCCCGGTTGCACGTTGTCGTTGCAGTTTTCAATAATCAGACGGCTGTCGCCGTCCTTTTCTGCGCCTCCGGATTCGCGCAACAGCGCACGAATCTTCTCCCGGTCACCGCACAGATATGCGACGAACGATTCCTGTGCAAGGCGCTGCGCTTCCAGGACTCCATCGATGATGACCCGGGAGCCCTTGTCACCGCTCATGACATCAATGGCGAGGCGGATGGGACGCATTGTAGACTTGGCAATGATACGGTTTGCTGCGGTTGTAGTCTTAGTCTTCGGGTTGGATTCTTTCAACCCCGGCGTAGAACCCGCAGTTCTGGCATACGCGGTGGGCCATTTTCGGCTGTTTGCAATGCGAACACACTGTGGGGGCAGTGGGCTTCAGCTTGAAATGCGTTCTGCGTTTGTCCCTCCGGGTGCTGGATATTCGCCTTTTTGGAAGAGCCATTATTCCTCCTGTGGATGATTCTGATTTCCAATGTCCTTGTTATATTTCTCTGTTCTTGTCTTTGAGCTTTTCGAGAGCTTTCCACCGCGGATCCGTGGATTTCTGGCGCCCTTCGTATTCCACGGTGACGGCAGGATCGCCTTTCGGCGTGACCCCCCTGCAATCCTCGGAGCAGAGCGGCTTCATGGGCACCGAGAGCAGGATCTCGTCAAGAATGAACGGCGAGAGATCTACCTCTCCGCTCGCATCGTCAAAAAAGAGGTCCACTTCATCGTCGGGCAGCATGGTGCGGCCGGACGCGTGGCTCCTTTCCTGCATGACGAGCCGGAATTCACCGCTTACCGGTTGCCGAACCGGTGCAAGACAACGAGAGCATTCCAATTGCACCACGCATTGATACCGCACCCGCGCATGCACTTGCGCCTGGAGTCGGTCGAGATCGGCAATGCAGGAAACGGTCCCTTCCAGAACAAGGCCCTGAGCATCGCCACCGCCCACGGTCATGTCTTGAGAAAGAACGCTGTGCCCTTCCGGAACCCGGCTTATCTTGATTTTCATAACAGCAAAGCTTTGAAAATAATTCGTAAGGCCGAAAACAGTCAAGGAAACAATGAGGGAATAAAAAGTGGGGCGGAAAGAAGGAACCGCGCAGTTACCTTCCCCCCAGCACGGGCCAAGTGAGGTTCCGGGCAATGCGAGATGCGAAGAATTCGGTGATGACGATGCGGAGCCCGACGCTGGCCCGCTACCTATTGTCCGCTGAGAGACCCAATCAGGCTGCTGGCTTTCTGAAAATTTTCGTGAGCGCTCTTGGCCTTCTGACGCATGATTCGTTCGCGAAGCTCCTCCTGGGCGGTGTCTTCGGCCTTGTAGTAAAGTACCGCATACTGGGCTGCTTCGGCGAGCGTCTTGAGTCCGTCCTTGATCTGGTTGGCGCATTCGGAAAATGTGTTACCGGAAATGGCGATCTTTCCGAATTCCGTGGAGAGGTCGTCGCATTTCCGTTTTGCGTCGGCCGCCCGCCCCGTAAGCGCGTCGAGTTCCAACGACTGGTCGTGCATGTCCATGCTGGCAAGTTGGGTAGCAATCGCGCTGGCGCCGGTGACGATGGCGGTGAGCTTTCCCGCAATTCCGAGCCGTTCCTTATCTTCCTTTATCGTCGACTGGTACTGTTGCTCGCGGGATTGCATCTGTTCTTCGGCTTTCTGCTTTTCCTGCTCGAGGCGTTTGACCTCTTCCCGGTTTTTCATGTTCTGGTCGTTATTGACATATTGGACAGTGACCCAGACGGTTCCGGCAAGGATCACGGTGGCAATAAGGTAGGAAATAGAAAGTCGCGTTGCCCCGTGCGAATTGATCGCGACCATGTACGCGAGCAGCGTTATTCCGGCAAGGACCGCAAGAAGAAGTATTTCCACGCTCATATCCGGTCAATCCTTTGCAAGGGTTTGGAACTCGATGGCTCCAGAAAAATAGAGAAGTTCCGGGATCAGGCGCAAGTCTTTCGCGCAGGCCCTTAGAAAGGCAAGTCGTCCGACGCGTTTGCCGGCCCCGCTGCCGGCGCAGCCTGGTCGAAATCCGGAGTCGGCTCGGATACTATGTCCTGCGTTGGGGACGGTTCCGAAGCGGACGGTCCGCTGCCCGGACCGCCCAGAAACTGAACCGTGTTTGCAACTATTTCCGTCTTGTATTTCTTGTTGCCGTCACGGTCGTCCCACGAGCGTGTCGTTATTCTTCCTTCGATATAAGCCGAACGGCCTTTCTTGAGATATTGATTGACGTTTTCCGCGGACTTGCCGTAGACAACAATGTTGTGCCATTCGGTTCGTTCCTGACGCTTCCCGGTTTTGTCGGTCCATTTTTCCGTTGTCGCAAGGGAAAACGTCGCCACCGCCTGACTGCTGGGAAGATACTTGAGTTCGGGGTCCTTCCCGAGATTGCCAATGAGGATCACTTTATTGACGCCAGCCATAGGTCCCTCCGCAAGAGCAATTTAAAATGCGATGCGCCATGATTCAGTTTTCAATAAACTACATTATGTGCCGTCGGGCGCAAAGCCGGTTTCTGTCGAGCGGTACAATCGTGTTGCAGCACTGTGTGCGGGTACAAAAATGCGCGCCGGGCGAGCCGCGGAAAAAACAGGAAGAAATGAGATTGAGGCTCATCGCTACCGGTTGTGATGTCTTCCCTTTTGGAGGCTGCGGTAGCCGGAAAATTTAGTGCCGATTGTAACGCGAAACCCCTTGCCGCCAAGAATGTCCACAGAATTGCTCCAGGGAGCTGCACCGGCCTTTGCCCGGTCCAGGGCCACGACAAACCTCGCCTCCGCTCCCGTGAGGGCCATCTTGCTTTCAGCGGTTGCCGCTCGCAACCTTCTGAAGGGGACGTCCGGAGGAAACCCGGTTTCGAACTCGTCGACACTCGCCTCAAAGAATTCCACAATAACGGCGTTTTGCAGGCTATCGAAGTAGTACCAGAAGTTTTGGGGGAGGCCTTTGCAAAAACAATGGATGGTAAAAAAGAGGCTGTCGTGCCGGACCATGGAAAGCTTCTCCACCTGAACCGAATCGACACGCACTGTTCGCGGCGGTTGCACGGTTCTCGACCCGTCACTTCCATAGGGCGCGGATGCCAAAGGGCTAAAGATCGCCAGAGAAACCACTGCCACCTTTAGAAACCTACGCGCCGCGTTACGGCGGGCAGGAGAAGTTTTCCACGGGAATGCTGTCATGTTCATTATCGTGTGCAAGGGAAGCAATCCTGTTTATCATGGTTCCAGGATACGCGCGAAGTTTGTGGCGCGAGTGGAGAACCCCGCAGCACCGCGACTACGACTGTATATTTACCTACAGGAGCAGCCGCTTTGCGAACCTGCGAGGCATCTTCCATCCCTNNGGGACCGCGATTACAACCGGATGGACAACCCAGTGGGCAGCCTGTAATGCGCAAACTTTGGGATTGAAAGACCTCGCAGCACCACGACTACGACCGCATGCAGCACTACAGGAGTAGACGCTCCTGCGAACCTGCGAGGAATCTTTCCATCCCTATGGAAAGAAAACGTCCCTATAATCGCTCGCTATGGGATTCAAAGGTGATGTTTTATCCTACCGATATTATATGTATTTTAACGAGAAGAAGCGACAGAAAAGTGTTGCGCTCCCCCGGGCTTGCGGGCAGTTCCCGGTGCACGGCCGAGAGCGCGATGCGTCTTCCACCCGCAACCAAAGGAAATCATGAGAAAGCAGGCACGAAGCTTTGCAGTAAAGAAAGATACACGCTCTCCAATCGCCATGCTCACAGCCTACGATTGTCCCACGGCCCGAATCATTGACGAATGCGGGGCCGACATCATTCTGGTTGGCGACAGCGTCGGTACCAATGTCCTCGGTTACGATGACACCACAAAGGTGACAATGGACGATATGATTCATCACACTGCCGCTGTGGCGCGAGGGGTAAGAAGGGCATTCGTCATCGGCGACATGCCGTATCACTCCTATAATACTCCCGCACGTGCGCTGGCAAACGCGCGCGCATTGCTGCGGTGCGGGGCGCGCGCGGTAAAACTGGAGGGCGGCGCAAAAATGGTGCCTATTGTGCGGGCATTGCGCACAGGAGGAATTGACGTTTGCGGGCACCTGGGGTATCTGCCGCAGTCCGGGGGCAAACCGGGAATCGTGGGCAAGACCCTCGCGGAAGCCAAGACGCTGGTCGCCGACGCGCTTGCCCTGCAGAAGGCGGGCGCCTTCATGATAGTGCTCGAACTGATCCCAAAGGAGCTGGCCCGCGCCGTTACGCACCTGCTGTGGGTCCCCACCGTCGGCATCGGGGCAGGGCCGTATTGCGACGGCCAGGTGCAGGTGTTCCACGACGCAGCGGGACTGTCTCCCAGGGTATACCGGCACGCAAAAGCGTTCGGCCGGGGCAAGGAGATGTTCGCGACGGCCGTTTCGCAATATGTAAAGGAAGTGAAAGAGCGGACGTTCCCGACAGGGGAGAACGCGTCTGCCTTGACGGATGAAGTGGCGACGGAATTGGAGTCGTGGATTGTGAAGAATTGCAGATTGTAGATTGATGATTGAAAGAGAGCAAACCGGTTTTCTGCTCCTTGGACGACAGCATTCTACAAAGGTCCTGCCAGGAGAAAGGAACTACTCGCTACACTCCGGTGCAAACCTTGCAAATTGAAACAATAGACAGTAGAAAGCAGAACTCCGCGGGTGCCCCCGAGCCAAAGGTGACTCTTGCAGCCAAACTCTCTAGGGGTGCACCCAGGAGGGCATGCGCCCGCCCAACAGCAAGGGCGGAAAGCGCCGGAAGACCGCGCGCAGCGCGGGCTGAAGCGAGGGGGAAACTTCCCCCACCCAAAATTCCCCTTGTTGGCCATTACTTCCCAAAATGCTTTTGCAAGAACCCTAAATCAAGCTGCGGATAGACCGGATACCTCGACAAAAGCGCCCCGACTCGCTCCTTCGCCTGCTTCTTCACATTCGCATCGAGCGCATATTTCGCCTTGCTCGGCTTCCCGGCGTTCTCGCCCGCGGCACTTATTTCCGGCTTCGTCGCCGCAAGCACAGACTTGATAATCGACGCGATTTCGGCCATTTCTTTCTCGCCCATGCCCAGCGTTGTGACCGCGGGCGTACCGATGCGCAAGCCACTGGTGTACCATGGTCCGTTCGGGTCGAACGGCAGCGAATTGCGGTTGAGAGTGATCCCGCATTCGCGCGTTGCGCCCTCTGCCTGGCGCCCCGTGAGCCCAAACGAACGGACATCAATAAGCATAAGGTGATTATCCGTTCCGCCGGTTGCAAGAGTCATGCCCTCGCGCATGCATGCGCGCGCCAGCGCGCCGGAATTCTCCACAATCTTCTTTGCGTATGCGCCAAACGACGGCATATTCGCTTCGGTGAGCGCAATGGCCTTTGCGGCAATGATATGTTCGAGCGGTCCGCCGATGACAAGCGGACAGCCCTTGTCGACGTGTTCGGCGAATTCCTTCGTGCACAGCACCAGGCCACCTCGGGGGCCGCGAAGGGTTTTGTGCGTCGTGGTGGTTACCACGTGCGCATGCGCCACGGGATTGTTGTTGCCGGTAAACACGCGACCCGCGACAAGCCCGGCAAAATGCGCCATGTCGACCATGAGCACCGAACCCGCCTTGTCGGCAATGGCGCGAAGCCGTGCGAAATCGATGGCGCGCGGATAGGCGCTGTACCCGGCAAGAAGAATAAGAGGCTTGATCTCCAGGGCCATCTTCTCAATTTCGCTATAATCAAGTAGTCCCGTCTCCTTGTTTACGCTGTAGGTGTAGGCGTCGAACATCTGGGCCGACACGTTTTGACGGTATCCGTGCGTAAGGTGCCCGCCCGAATAGTAATCCATGCCCATAAGTCTCTGGTTCCCGGCAACGTGGCGCAACGCGTCCCAGTCGGCCCGGGACATGTGCGCAGGATTGGTGTCGCTGAGCTTGTCCAGCGTCGGCGCTGTTACTTTCGCATTGAGGATCGCCCAGTAGGCGATGAGATTGGCGTCCGCGCCGCTGTGAGGCTGCACATACGCGTGGTCGCAGCCAAAGAGTTTGCACGCCTGCTGCGCGGCGTATTCCTCAATGTCATCCACGTTGCCGCATCCCGCGTAGAACCGGTGGCGGGGAATGCCTTCGGCATATTTGTCGGTGAGCAGGTTCGCCATGGCGCATTGCGTCGACAGTGAACAGTAGTTCTCGCTGGCGATCAGTTTGAGGTTGCTGCGCTGGTCGGCGAGCTCCTGGACAATGGAAGCAGCGATCTGCGGCGCGACTTTGGAGACTTCGGTGAGATTTGCGATGTAAGCAAGAAATCCGGAGTCAACGGCATCGGGCCTTGCAGACGAAAGGTACTCTGAAATTGCGGTCTGCGGCATAGGCGGTCTCCTTTTTTGATGCGGTACTGCCCCTTCTGCCCAGGCGCGCGACAGATCGGGATATTACTCCCCGATGGTAGGTTCCATCCAAAGCGCCAGTCGTAATGACCAATAAAATAATTTAGGAACGGATTGCTTTTTATTAGATTAGATGAGAGGTAAAAAAAGATAAGAATAATTTGGGCGCCCCGCCGCGATGCGGCGGCGGCCCTCCTTGCGCGCTCGGCCGGTGGGCCTCGGTGCCGCCTGCCACAATGGCCCTTCGGGCCGTGGTCAGGCGGCACTGCGCTCTGGCGCACTCTCCAGTCCGGCCTGGCGCTTGGCAGGAGATACATGCAACACATGTCCCAACAGCCTTCGCACACGAATCAAGTTCCAAAAGGAAATGCCGGTGGTCTCGTTTTTCGCCGTCAGCAATTATGAAAAGTAAACTAATGAATGGAAGAATGTGGCGTGTCATTGCGAGCGAAGCGAAGCAATCTCCCGAATATTCTCGGGTTCAAATGCCCCGAGGTGAACAACCGAACCCGGAGATTCAACCCGCCCAACAGGAAGGGCGGGTTATGAACCGACCCGAGCGCAGCGAGGGGAACGCCCAACTTCCTTTGCATCAATTATTCCTGCTGCTTTTACTCCTCACCGTATCTATCCCGGCCGACATTTTGCACTTCGAAGGTATCGTCCCGCCCGACGTGGACAAGGCAGTCATGAACGCCGAATACCACCGCATCTACCGCCTCGCTGCCCCGCGGCAGCGGCCTGATCCTTCGCCCCTTCGTGTGGTCTACTATTCCGACAAAACAACGGAGAACTTTAACGGCGTCCTGCCCGAATGGGGCGGCGGTGGGACTATCGGCGGTGACCTTATCGTGATACCCACCACGTTTAAGCCGTTTCTCGACCAGAGCTTTGCGCAGGTCACGCGTCACGAGCTGGTGCATGCGGTGCTGGCTCGCGCGTATCCGGGCCTATACATCCCGCGCTGGTTCCATGAAGGCGTCGCCATGACGTTGTCCGGCGAGCTGTCGTTTCAGGAAGACGTGATTGTGTCCAAGGCCATCTTTACGGGTGCGCGCATGCCCTTTGCGTCAATAGACTCAGTCAATAATTTCGGACGCAACCGCGCCGATCTTGCTTACGCCAAAAGCCACCTTGCGGTGCTGTTTCTGGTAGACCGCTACGGCATCGAGTCGATCCCCGACATTCTCTCAACGGCAAAGAGAACCGGTACGTTCTGGGAGGGCATGCACACCGCCCTGGCGCTGTCGCCCACGGACTTCGACTATTTGGTAAACGGAGACATTTCTTCGCGCTACCGGTTCGCATTCATCTTCGCCGACTATTCGGCATTCTGGGTGGCTATCGCGTTCTTGTTTCTCGTTGCCGCGGGTGCTGCGCTCGTGCGAAAGCGGAAGAAACTCGATCAGATGGAACGGGAAGAAAAGTTGGAAGACGAACGATCGGCGCCGGCCGCGGAGGTTCTTGTGCCCGAAAAAGAACCACCCGAATTGCCGGGCAAGACAATGTTTCCTTCGGTCTCGTCCGAAACGATGCCGGATGACGGAACAAATCCGGACAATGAGGAAAACCTGGACGGCGACGAGTATTACGATGAAGACGATAACGATTACATCCTGGCCGACGGCGTGGAATTGGAAGACGAGGAAGACGACGAAGAATTCTTTGACGATGGCGGCGCGTCTGGAAACGCTGAAGCCGGGAATGAGGGCGGTCTAGACGATCCGGACAAGGAGAAAAAGGCGTAATCCGCAAGTAGTCGGCTATTGCACAGCACTGCCTTCAATCAACAATCCGCATTCCGCAATTCTTCCTATTTCGCCCTCTTCATTTCGTGCTTCGGCATCTGCTCCCACAAATCGGGATAGAGCATCTTGATACAGTCCGGGCACAGGGTGTGGGAGAAATCAACCTTGCTGCGGTGCGAAAAGTACTCCTCGACCGTGTTCCAATAGCCGCCGTCGTCGCGGATTTTCTTGCAGGAAGCACAGATGGGCAAAAGGCCGCGCAGAGTTTCCACTTCGTCCAGCGCCTTGCGAAGGTCGGCGATGAGGTTGGTGCGGTCGCGTTCGGCAAGCACGCGGCCGGTAATATCCTGCGATGTGATGATGGCGCCCTCGGAAAAAGGAGCGATGGTGATGGTCAGGAATTTCCCTTTATAGGGGAGCTGGGGAAACGATTTAACATGGCCGCCGCGAATCGAGGACATCAGCTCTTCGTACATGTCGATGGCATGCTGGTCGGCATAGTCGCGATACATGACGTCGCCGATTTTCGGAAGCCTGTCTCCCGAGGTGAGCTTCGCCCTGTTCGACTTAACCACCTTCCCCTGCCTGTCGACGACAATGGTGGTATTCGGGTTATACTGGAACAGCGCGAAATTGAACTCCTCTTTCTTCCGGAGTTCCGAAAGTTCCGCCGTGAGACGCCGGACATCCTCACGCAACCGCGCACTTTCGCCGTTTGTATCGTTCATGGGAGCCCGGTCCGGTTCATGTTTACATACAGGGATTCGTGCCGTCCAAGACATTATACCATTTACGACGGGGGGTGCGTACAAGAATTTTGCCCTCCGGCGCGACCCTGGAGCCTGCCGGGCGCATAAACCCGGCGGTGCTCGGCGGAAACACGGGTCGTAAGGCTACAGGGAAAACATGCTTTCCAGATCGTGCTTCGAATAAACGCGGAAGGAGATGAGGGTCTCGGATTTTTGGATGCCGTCGATCTTGAGCATGGTTCCCGTGACGAGATCCGCAAGCGCGTCGTTGTCCTTTGTCCGGATCACGACGGCAAGATCGTACCTGCCGGCAACCGAGTAGACTTCGGAGACTCCCTTTACTTCAGAGAGACGCTGCGCTATGGCCTCAACCTTGTCGCGATCGACGTTGAGAAGAACGAATGCGGTTACCATGGATGCCTCCTGGTTGGTGTGCTCGTTACGCCAGACGACGGATTCTTGCTTGACAACCGTATCTTCCTCGCGCAGCTTCCATCAAAATTCCAACAATGCGAGCAGCTCGCGGGGATGTGCGATGAGGGCCTTTGCGCCGTTCTCCAACAGCTCTTCCCTTGTGCGAAACCCCCACAGCACGCCCACGGGAAACATCCCGGCGGCGACCGCGGTCTGCATGTCGATGCAGGAATCGCCCACGTAGGCGCAGCCGCCGGGGGCCGCGCCGATTGCGCGCGCCGCGGCAAGCGCCTGCGTCGCGTCGGGCTTTGCGGGTATCCCCGGTCGCTGGCCGAACACGGCCCCGAACGGGATGCCGCCAAAGAGCGTTCCCACCGAGCGCAGGGTGAGTTCGTGCGGCTTGTTCGACACGATTGCAATCGGGATTTTGCGCTTGACAAGTTCCTTCAGAAGTTCCGGAATGCCGTCGTATGGTTTTGTTTTGACAAGAAGCCCGCCACCGTATTCCCTGGAGATTGCTTCGAGGGATGCCCGCGCGTCGGCCTCGCCCTGGCGGTCGGGCGGAAGCACACGCCGCGCAAGAACGGCTATTCCTTCTCCAACGAACTTCCGGTAGTCTTCAACGGGGTGCGTGGGAAAGGAAAGCGACGACAGCGCCCGGTTCACCGCATCGGCGATGTCTTCTAATGTGTCAAGCAATGTCCCGTCGAGATCGAAAAGCACGGCGCTACGGTTCATACGGAGTTGTTATTCCTTTGCGGATAGTTTGAGCCGGGCGAGACGATTCTTTATTTCGAACAGGCGTTCGCCGCTCCGCACGAACGCGATGCTCCCGATCACTACTTGCGGGATAAGCACGAGGACAAAGAACACCACCGAGAATCCCGCTGCCTTCGTGGCGTCCACGCCGAACAGCATGAGGCCGAGCTTGCACAGGAACTGAAACGTGCCGACGTTCGACGGCGTGTTGGGGATAATGAGCCCCACAAACACGAACAGGAGGATGGCCGCCGCGACGAGAAACGGCAGCGTGATCCCGTAGGCGATCATGACGATCCAGAACGCGGCTATGTGGAACGCAAAATCGAACGCCGAAACGCCCAGGGACGCCCAGAACAGCCGCGATCTCCCCACGACCCGCAGACCGATTCGTATTGTGTCAAGAAATGCCAGGAGCCGCCGAACCGGGCCAAAGCCCTTGCCGGAGCCCCGGGCCGCAAACACCGATTCGGATATACGGAAAAAGACGAAGAACACGAACAGGGATACGGCCGCAAGAACGGCAACGCCCAGAATTCGCGCGGCGACAAGAACATTCGACGGCAGAGGCACTACCAGCGCCACCCCGCCGATGCCCACGGCAAGCCAGATCCCGTCGATGAGGTATTCGGCAAACAAGGTTGACACAACGGAAGGGAACCGCGCTCCGGAATAGCGCGACGCGAGATACGCGCGCGCCACCTCGCCCATGCGGAGCGGCAAGATAAGGTTGAGGAAAATGCCGGCATACAACGCTTTAAGGGTCCTGGCAAAGGAAATGGCGCCCAGCGGCCTCAGCAGGAACTTCCAGCGGATGCTCTGCGTAACGTACCTTCCAATGTCTACGGCCATTCCCAGGAACGCAAGCGGCCAGCAGATGCCCAGCAAGTCCCGCCGAAGCTCGTGCAGATGGACGTCGCGGAAGACCCAGTAGAGTGCCGCGGCTGCGATGCAATACAGCACCGCCGACCGAAACACATTGCTGTGTGCGAGACCCTGTTTGCCGGAAGAAGGGGCTGTTCCATTCATCGTGCGGTAGAGCTCTGGTATGCGGAGGAACCGTTGTCGGGAAGAACCCGCTACGGCCGAGCCGCCGCGGTGGTGTCGGGTGCTATGAACCTGTCGAGCGCCTTGGCGGCCTGCAGGCAGAAGTTGAGGAAGATCTCCTTGTCTTTCTGCGTGAAGTTCTTTGAGGCGTAGAGATCGAGCGATTTCTTATCGTAAAGCGACAGGCTGCCGATTATCCTGCCGTTGCGTTCGAGATACATGCTGAGAACCGATCGGGAATCCATGCCCACCCAACCGTAGGACGACTTGCTCAGATCCTTTATGAGCAATGAGTTTCTGTTAAGCATTGCATCGCGGCTGATGATTCCGTCGAGCGCTTCGAGCTCCTTGAGATGGGAGAACGTCTTGAGGGAAAACGAATCGAGCACTTCGAGTTCCTGCGTGGACGGATTGTACAGCCGCAGAATCGAGCTTTCGGCTTCGAGGATGATGCACGCGTGAGAGTTGATAAGGTTCGCCAGTTCGGTCTTGTTCCGCGCCGAGGCGAGATCGAACGACACCTCGGAAATGGCCGAAAACTTTATTGATTGCACGCGAAACGATTCCACTTCCATGTTCTTGGCGAGATCGGCCGCGATCATGTCCCCGATCTTCTTGAGCACCGACGACTCTTCTTTCATATCGTCGGCGTCGGAAACGATGTGAAGGAACAGCAGGCCAACCATGTCGCCGCTCTCGCGAATCGGCTGCATCAGGTACCACTTCTTGCCGCCGCCTTTTTTGTCGGGAACGCACAGCGACACGGTTTCTCCGCTCTCCAGAACGAGCTTGGAAAAATAATCGTTGAGCTTGAGTTTCTTCCCTTTTATCAATCCAATGTTGAACGAGCTCGATGCCTTGGCAAGAAACACGCCTTTGTCGGAAAAGTAATCGTAGTAGTTGCAGATTTCGGCCTTGAATGCGGTCACGAGCTTGAGGAGCAGCAGGTTGACGCGTTCGTCGAACGGATATTTAAGGTTGAGGATATCGCGGGCGTTGTTGAGCAGAGAAAGCAGGAACGTTGAGCTTGCCGATCGCTCGTACTCCTTGGACGTCTTGACGATGTCGGCAGTAAAGTCGCCAAGCTTCTTGACATAGGCGAGGTCGGCCTCCGAAAATATCCGCTGGTCGGTCTTGCTGTTGATACTAAGGATGCCCACCACTTCGTCGCCAATCACCAGCGGCGTGCAGATCGACGATACCAGGTCTTTCCGTTCGAAATCGGCGGCATAGCGCTCGCTGTCGGCCGCGCCACGGATGAGCAGGGGGATCCCGGTTTTTGCCACGGTACCGGCAATTCCCTTCCCCCCCACCTTTTGCGTCGTCGATTTGACGATGCCGGGCTCCAGGCCCTCTGCGATTTCGATCTTGAGTACTTTCTTCTGCGGATCGACAAGCATAATGGAACCGGAATCCGCGCCGCTCGACCGTATCGCCACGTTGAGCACCAGCTTGAGCAGTTCTTCCTTGTTCTTCGAAAGGTAGATTGCCTCGCGAATCTCGTGCAGGCTGTTGAGCAGCCGGTTTTTGTCTTCGGTGAGGCCGGGCTGGAACAGGTCACGTGTTCCGGCCGAAAACAGAATGCGCGCCGACAGGCCGCTCAGGATGTCAACGTTCGGCAGGTTGAGCTTTCGAAGCGACCGATAGACGCCGACGTCGTTGGTAGTGTTGATGATGATATCGATCTGGGGGTAGTGACGGAGGTCGCTCAGGTCTTCGGCTTCGTGGTTGAGTATCCTTATGACCCTCGCGCCTTCGGCATCGAGCAATTCCGATAAAACAGCTGCACTCTCGCGGTTGATTCCCACAATGGCTATAGTATGCGATTTTGATTTGACAAGCTGCATAGTGCGTTACTCTGGTTCAATCTTGACAAAACCGTGTTCTCTCGGGGCCGCCGCAAGCCAACCCGGGCCCGGGCACGCATCACTTATGGTACTATTCGACACCAAGAAATTTCAACAGCAGTCGCACACCGAATCCGGTGGCGAATTGCGGTACTTCGCCCCGGGCCGACTCCTCATTGAAGGCGGTCCCGGCAATATCGAGGTGGGCCCATTGCGTTGCACCCGCGAATTCCCCGATAAACGCGGCACCGGTAATCGAGCTCGCGTAGCCTTTCTTGAAGCTGCTTGTGTTGCGCAGGTCTGCGATGTCGCTCTTCATCGACTCCGCATATTCCTGGTACAGCGGGAAGCGCCACAGCCGTTCGCCCGTGTCCTCGCCCGCGGCAAAAAGCCGGGTGGCAAGGTCCTCGTCGTTGGAAAACAGCCCGGCAACGGAGGTGCCCAGGCACGTGAGAATGCCGCCCGTGAGTGTAGCAAGGTCGATGATACGAGACGGGCTGCGTGTTTCTTTACAATACGAAATCGCATCGGCAAGCACAAGCCTGCCCTCGGCGTCGGTGCTCAGGATTTCCACGGTGGTGCCGTTGTAGGCTTTGTACACGTCTCCGGGGAAATAGGCGTGCTCGCCGATTGCGTTGTGCGCCAGCGCGCACACGCCGGTCACATTCACTTTGGGTCTTAGCGCAGCAAGCGCCTTCATCACCCCGAGTACGGCGGCGCTGCCGGCCATGTCGCACCGCATGGTCTCTATGTGCCCCGTTGGCTTGAGATTCTGGCCCCCCGAATCGAACGTGATCCCTTTTCCTACAACGGCCGTGACATCTTTTGATCCGGGATTTCCGCGATAGTCGATGATGGCGAGCCGGGGCGGATATTCGGACCCCTGCCCGACCGCGGCAAGCAGACCGAGCCCCTTTTTCCTTATTTCCTTTTCGGTAAGCACCTCAATTGCCATGTTCCCCGACCTGGCAATGGCCCGCGCCTGGGCCGCGAGGAATTCGGGATGCGTGATGTGTGCGTTTTCGTTGACCAGATCGCGGCTGAAATTGACGCATTCGCATATGGCAAGACAGCGCCCCGCGCTCCGCAGGGGAATATCTTCGCCGACGAGTTCCAGCGACCGGACCACTGGTGCCTTGTCCTTCTTGTACTTTGTGAATTTGTACCCGCCGAGGATTGCGCCTTCCAGCGCCGGCATCCACGGGTTGCGACCTGCGCGCCCCGGCCGCGGAAGGGCCAGGGACAGGTCGGACCGTTTGAGTTCGAGCGCGGCACGGACGCCCGAGGCCACAGCGCTCCGGACCGTCGACCCGGTTACCGCTTCGGCGTCGCCCAAACCGCAATAGACGACAGCCTTTGCGCCTTCGTAGCGGACCGTCACGTCGTTTTTCTTGGCGTAAAAATCAAGGACGTTTAAGGCATTACCCTTTGTTAACAAAACGATATGAGTTGAAAAATGCGCTGTTTTGGAAGTGGTGAGTTTCATGCCATCGCTCTCGGTTGATGAAATGATCAAAGGTTGTATATGGACTAAAATAGTTCCAGATTGGCGTGCAAAGAAAAGACTTTCGGCGGCATTCCCTTGTGTTTTGCGGGGTCGCCTTGCGTCCCCACGCGTCGGGCTGTGATCGTGAACATCAGGGCCTGGGAGGCAAACCTGACGCATGAAGCGAAAGATCAGGGGTCTTTGCGCTATCCACGACGGCAGCATTCGTAAAATCAGTGCATTGCCATCATGCCGAAGCCGCAGTGGTTTCCGGAGGAAAACGCTTTTTGCCAATCAGATTGACACAAAGGGGGTTTTCGTGATATATTATGGAGTATAGACAATATAGTAGCAAAAATCGTTGCCGTTCGGACACGATGCCGAAATCCAAGCGCTTTGCGGAGGAATGCCATGAAAACCACCCAAGTATTCGGCGCCTATGCCGTCGCCGTCATTGTATTCGCGTTTGTGCATGCAAGTGCTCAGGCAATTAGTCCTACGTATCCGCAGCCTGTTATTAGTCCTGCCGAACCATCGCAGAATGACAGCGTAAAACTCTGGCTTATCCTGGGGCAAGCGGCGAGTACCTGCATTCCGACATATACGAGTTCATTCAAGGTTGCGCAGACCAGCAATTTCGTGTGCGTGCGCGCGCCATGTGCACAGAATTTCGTTATCTCTCTCACCTATGCGGAAAATCCCCCGCTTCCGCTGGGGCGTCCGTGCCTGGCCCTCGCAACCGACTACGGCCCGCAATTCGCATTCGGTAAGCTTGCCGTCGGCAACTACACCGTGGTGGACAGCACCACCAAGGGCACAACCGTCGCAACGTTTGCGGTGACGGAGAAGATCGCTCCCTACTACAACATAGCGGGCACCGTGCTTCAGGATGCGGGCGTCATTGCCCCCTCCGTTTCGATTCCAGGAGCAACCGTGTATCTAAAAACGGCGGGGCCTTTGCCGATGGTGTCCGGGCTTCCTTTGTACACCATCGTGGATTCTACGACAACCGATGCAAACGGTGCATTTACCTTTTCGAGGCTTTCCCCGGCCGGCTACGATCTCGGCTTTGTTGCGGCGGGGTTTCAGGCGCGTGACCAATCGATCACTGTGCCGCCCGACACAAGCGTAACCGTGGCCATGCTGCCGACGAATGCGAAATGCGCTATCACGGGATTCGTGACAAAGGACATGCAATGCGGTTCCGGCCTGCCTGTGCCCTGCCCGATTGCTCCTGTGGCCGGATGCAGCATTACCGTGAGCCTTCCGGTTCTGGTTATGCCGTTTGCAAAGCAATCGGCCGTTATCGCGGGTCCGCAATACACCGCGGTTACAAACGGCTCAGGCCAGTACGTTATCGATAGTATTCCGGTGACCTATGCAGATAGATCAGTCATGGTCGCTGCGTCCAAGACCGGTTTTGTTCAGGGAAGCAGTGCTGCCACATTGCTCGCGAACAGTACGGTCACGGTCAATTTTGCATTGCTGCCATCGTATGTCAATACCGAAACGACGACGGTGGACGATGTTCAGTTCATCGTGGCCACGGAAAAGCCCTGGTACTATCGCGGCGCCGGCATTAAGGCGCGGTACACGGTCAACAACAACTCGATCGCCAAAGTGGTATTCGATTTTTCCTCGGGCTGTCAGTTCGACATGGTCGCCATGGCGCCGCCCAGGGACACGGTCACCTGGTACGGCAGGCTTCTGGCGTGCACCATGATGGCAACGCAGATCACCCTTGCTCCGGGGGAATCGAAATCCATGGATTTCCCTGTCTTCACCGACGACGACACGGCAAGCTCCCTGGCAATTACCGCACGATTGATAGGGTATGGCAAGAGCGCTTCGACCCTCATTGTTCCAATCAGCGGGGTCGTCGATCCCGTAGCGCCCGTGTCCAGGAGAACCTCTGAGTCGAAAAAGTCCGTCATTTCCTATTCGGCTGCGACAAAGACGCTTTCATTGAATATTGCCAAGAGCCAATATGTGTCGGTCTCGGCATATGTGGTGAGCGGCCAGAAGATTTCCCAGCTCTCCACCAAGAAATACCTGACTGCCGGCACGCACGCCATACGCCTTACCGATGCGTCTTTGTCAAACGGCATTATTATCTTCCGCGTGGAAGGAGAAGGGTTCTCGGCGGTCAAGAGGGTGAATTTGATTGAGGGAAGGTGAAAGAATTGTAGACTGTTGATTGTTGATCACAGAATGAAGATTGAAGAAAAGAAGGGTGCGAAAGCGCCCTTCTTTGTTTAGGGTAAACGAACAAGGGTGAACGCATGTTCTTCATCCACGTCAAAACCCCTAAATGAATTTCCTATACCGAAACTGACCGTCTTTTCGCCTCGGCAGGCCAACTCGATCCCGTTGGTGGTACCTACAGCCACGACTTACATGAATGGGGAATAAAATACCCTTCCCTCTTTCGTAATAATTATATTATAATTATGGACGACTTGGCCTTTCAATGGAATAAAAACAAGGAAAAAGCCAATTATAAGAAGCACGGCATCCATTTTTCAGAAGCGTCCACCGTGTTTTGCGACGAGAACTCAAGGGAGTATTTTGATCCGGACCATTCGGAAGAGGAAGACAGGTACTTGATGCCTGGGATGTCCGGGAATCTGCGTGTGCTCGTCGTTTCTTTTTGTTACCGGGAATCTGACCAAATCATTCGCATTATCTCATCCAGAAAAGCAGACAACGAGGAAACGCGAAATTATTTCGCGGGAGGAAGAAAATGAGAGCCCACTATGATTTCAGCGGAATGAAAAGCCGGAAGAACCCCTATGCGAGGAAATTGAAAAGGCAAATCACCATACGAATCGGCACCGGAACACTTGACTATTTTCGTGAAATGTCGAATGAGACCGGCGTTCCCTATCAGAATCTGATTGACTCCTATCTGGCGGATTGCGCTTTGTCACACCGGAAGCTTCGGACTAAATGGGAATAAGGCGACCCGTCATTTTGAATAAGGAAAGTATATCGAACGACTTTGGAAAAAGGGACGGCACCTGCCGGAGTTCCGCCCCTTGCGTTCTACCTGATTCGCCAGATATCAGCCATTCCTACAACGGCTCCACGCCTATGATAATCAGCTTCCTGTTGATTACGATCTGCGACAGCTTTGCCGTGTTCTTGAGTCCGTCGCGGAAGGCACGGTAGATCTTACTCGACTTGTTGAACTCCGCCTTCTTGGCCCACACGTTGTAGTCGAGCGTCTTGTCGGAAACGATATTCTCTTTTGACAATGCAAAGGTGGAGTCCATGAGATCGGAAATCTTGTCCTTGACGTCCTCGTTGATCGTGCCGCTCAGGCTCTTGAAAATAAGCTTGTACTGTATCCCTTTCTTCACGTCGTCCTGCCAGTAATTGACAAGCCGCTGCAGCACCTTGTCGATTGCGCTGTTGACCGCCTCTTCAACCAGCGGCTCGGCGGGGCCGGGGCGCGACGCGCTGTATCCGGTTTCGGTTCCCAGCAGCCTGCTCGTGGTTGTTTCGTAGGCCTTGATCTGGAGCGTCACCTTGTTCTGGCTGTATACCATGCCCGCGAATACGATGTAGATGTCCGATCCCAAGGCCAGGGCGAGCTGGTATCCCATGTCTTCTTCCGCGCCCTTGATGTCGCCGTGCAGCTTGGTCATCTGGCTGATCTGGTCGACCGATTGCGGCACAACCACGTCGTATTTGCGCGCGGTGAGATAGCTTTCGATGACTGCCGCGGCGTGCTTGGCAAGCGGGTTTGCATCAAAAACCTGCAGCGGCGTCTGGTCTTTGGGCACTTCGGGGATCACCATGATGGTCGGCATGCCGATGGCGGTAGACAGATCCTCATGCGATGAGATAAAGCCCTTGGCCGCGAGATCGTCGGTGAGCAGTTTCTTGTTCACGCGTACGGCCTTGGTGATCTTCATCCCTTCTTTGCCATTGGGAAGCCGCGTCTTTACCGATGAGACAACGGCGTTTGCCTCCCACGAGATGTATTTGTTGATGTTCGTGTTGTCGAAGAAATCTTCGGCAATGCCGTCAAACTGGTTCTTCGCGGCCTGTGTCGACAGAAGTGGGTCGGTGCCGAGCGTGAGAACGAAATTGACCGCGCATTTGCGGAGGTCGAGGATCGCCTCCTTGTCGTTCTTTCCCAACCCGGTAGCCTGGATGGTGACTTCGGACGGCGAATAGGTTTCCACGAACGTGGCCTGATTGGAGAGCGGCAGGTTGGAGTCTTTGGCGACCGCACCCGCAAAAAACAGTGATGCGGCGATGCAACTGAGAACGATCTTGTTCATGGCAAGGGCCCTTTCTGGAGAAGATTAAGAACTCAGATTGGTTTTAACTGTCAACTGTAAACCGTCAACTTTCAACTCGTTCTATTTTACTCCTCCCGCGACGCCGCGAAGCATGTCGAGCGGGTCAAAGGCTATAGACGGCAGCGACCAAACAAGGTAGAGCTTTGCCGTGACGCCGGTATGATTGACCTGGGTGCCAGGGGTCACAGTTGCAACATTCTGCCAGTTTCCGCCGCTTCCCGACTTGTACGAATAATCCCACTCGGCGCTCTTGCCGTACAACTGATAACCCGCGCCGACGCCGAGGTTGACACTGGGCGACAGTGCGAATTCCAACCCGCCGTTCGCGGCAAATCCGAGCGCGGCGTTGGTAAGCATATAGTATTGGTCGCTACCCGTTGCCTGATCTGTCGTTAGAATCAACGACTGATATCCAAACTCGGGCTGCAAAATGATCGCAAGGCGGCCGATGTAGAATTTCTTGACAAGGGACACCTCGGCGTTCCACGAGAGAAGGCCGCTGATCCTTGCCGGGCCATGCTCCACGCCGCCGACCGTGTCATCAGCCTTGGAACCCGATACCTCGCCCGTGCCGATGCCGCCCGACAGGCCGAAGAAGAGCTGGCCGATCCCCATAAACTTGCCGATATCATAGAGAATGTCGAGGCCTGCGCCGTAACCGTTCTTGAGTGTGAGACCGCGGATGAGTGAGTCGGCTGAATCGGCCACGGCCGTGTAGGCGAACATGCGGCCACCGATTTGCAAATCCAGCGGCAGCCTGGGATACTCGCTGAGAATGGCTCCCACGTACGGACTTCCCCCGATCACCTCTGCCGACGACTTGTACCCGTGCTTCGAGTTGGAATCCGCAACCGACGTCACCATCACCCAGCCCGACTTCTTTGCGGTCTGGTTTCCCTGCTCGTCTTCCGTTATTTCCACCACCTGGTACTTATCGTCGACCTTGATGCCCTCGCGCCTGCCAAGATTGAAACCAACGCTCAAGAATCCTTTGTCGATCACCTGCCCCGACAGCCGGAAATCCGGGATCTGCTGTGTGGCGACCATCAGATTACGCGCGGCGTTCTTTACCGCCGACTCAAACGCGAATTCGCGGTAGCCAACCATGCCCCCTTCGCCCGCGTAGTGCCTGTCCAGAATGGAAAAACCCGACGAATAGGTGACGTTCTTCACCACGGGGACGGCGCGCGCCTTCTCGCCTTTGGTAACTATCCTGAACCAGACGATGCCCGCCGCAAACCCCACCGAATACGAACTGTCTTTGAGCTGCGAAGAATATCCGCGGATCAGCGGCAGATAAATGTACGCGGAATTCATCACTTTCTGAATGTCGTCCATGGTGATGCCCATGGTTTTTGCCTTGTCGGCGATAAAGGAATTGCGCTGCTGTTCGCTGGTGAGATTCGCCGCGCGCATCTCCTTGTTGAGATCGACAATTTCGAGCACGCGCGCAACCACGGTGCGCTCCATTACCGCCGCAAGGCTGTCGAGCATGGGGTCGGCTCCGCCGGCCGTTGCCACGGCTTCGTTGACATAAGGATACCGTGCCGCGTTTGCCTGTGCCGTAAAATCGCGCAGCAGGGAATCCGGAACGGGGTTGTAATCGAACCGGGGCATGGAAATCGCCTGCTTTACTTTGTTGAGAATGAATTCGACCTGATGAGGGTGCAGTCCGCGCACGGATTCGTCCATGAGCCACAGCGCGTTTATGTACGTGACAGACTTGCGTTCGTACGCGCCGGCCTCCTTGGTGGAAACATTCTGGCCCGCGGCAACAGCGGGCAGCAGCCAGAGCGCCGCGACAACAGCAATCATCATCTTTTGCATGAAACACCCTTTCGTACAGATTTTCGCCCAGGCGCCGGGTTGCTTGGCTTGTGCGCCACAACGCAAACGAAGCACTCATCGGATAGATAATATCGTTTTTGCCCGTATACAGGCACCAGGTTTCTTGACGAGATCGAGGACCATGGCAGAGAGGCGGCTTGTCTACTTTGCGCCGGTGCCCGCAGCCTTTTTGACGGCAAGGGAATCGATTTCGGCGGGTGCGGCATGGTGAGCGGTATCAACGGCCGCGGGTGCGTTATGGTGAGTTGTGTCCACGGCGGCGGGAGCGGGATGGTGAGTTGTGTCCGCAGATGGAGGCGCGGAAGGCACAGGGACTACCTTCACCACGGACCGTTGGGCTGCCGAGGAATCCATCTTTGCTGCGCCCGGCTGCACCGGTGCCAACGGTTGGGCTCCCGGAGGCAATTGCGGCGGCGGGCCGCCCCGATACATACGCGAGTACGCGGCGGGAAGACCCGCAGGCACGGCGGCACGAGAGGAGGTGTCTTTGTCTGTTAGCACGCCCGTGTCGGACGCAACTTTGGAACTAGGCGCGTTCTGCGCAGTCTTGCCCGAGTTCGACGCCGCCCCGGCGCGGCCCCGGCGGCTTCGCATCGCCGCGATCGAATCGGCCACGGTCTTGAGCCGCGGCTTCGCTTCGTTTATACAGTATGAGCATTTTGGGAACGAGTCGCACAGTTCCTCGTACAACCCCTTCGCAGTTCTGTTTTTGTCAAGAACATTGTCGTAGATCCACGCTGCGGCATACAGGCTCTTGGGCCCGAATTCGGAATCGGGAAACATCCGGTACACGCCGACGTAGGCCTCGGCCGCGGAATCCGGCTTTTCGTCGTCCAGAAAGATCTTTTCCGCACCTTCGAACGCGGCCTTTGCCGAGTCCTGCCGCGTAAAAACGGTAATTTTCTCACCGCGCGACTCCTGCGCTTTCTGCGAATACGCATTTGACGGGAAGCGGGCAAGAAGCAGCCTGTAGAGACTGTCGGCGTGCACGCTGTCCTTGAGCGCAAACCGCGCGATCCAAGCGGCGGCGTACAGAGCCTTAGGCACCATGGCGCGGTAGTGCGTATCGCATGCCGTTGCGCAGTAGTGACGATACGCGGAATCCGGCTCGCCGAGCTCAAGCCAGAACAGCTCGCCGACCTTGAATTCGGGACTGCTTTGGGCTGCAAGTTTCGAGGTGTCGGCAGGCATTTTCCCTTCGCCGTACTTGAGGATGGTTTCAATTGCCTTGCTTCGCCTCGTGGCGGTGTCCTTCATGTCCGGATCCTTTACCGACGCCACCGCCTTGTCGAAGCATTCTTTTGCTTTCGCCAGATTCGCCTTGCGGCCCTGATACAGGCAGCCAAGTTCGAACCAGGCGACTCCCACGGCATCGCCGCCGTTTGCGCTTTCGGTGATCTGCTTGAAGATGGCAATGGCCTGATCGGTCTTGTTCGTTTTGTCGAGCAACTCCGCTTTCCTGAGCAGCAGGAAGGAAATGTGCGAATAATACAGTTTGTCAACAAGCATGGCATCGACAAGGTCGATCGCCCGCGAGTATTCCCCTTTGTCGGAAAGACACTGGATAAGCAGGTAATCGATGCGGTACAGTTGGTCGGGAAGGTCTTTTGCGCGGGGAGAACTCCTGAGGAATCCTATGGCCTTGTCGTACATCTTAAGATCGCGGTACAACTGCGCGATCTTGATGGCAAGCTCCATCTTCTTGTCGTTTGTTTTGGCCGTCTTGTAGGCGGCTTCGAGCATGGCGACGGCCTGCGCCTTTCCCTGCCTGCGTATAACAATCTCGGCCATGAGCATGCTGATGTCCTGGTTCTTGTTAAGCTGGGAATACCGCTCCTGGGCAAGCGCGAAAGTCTTCTCGGCCTCTTCGAGATTCCCCTTCTTGAGGTAGGAACGCCCGATATACAGGAACGATTCCGGGACAAGCGCACTTGCCGGGAATTCACGCTGCAACTGCGCAAATGCGCGGATTGCTTTGTCGTATTCGCCAAGATAATAGTTCGATTTCCCCATCAGAAACAGGGTTTTGTCGTGCCATTCCTTCTTCTTGGGATACAGCTCGAACACCTTGAGACACTTGTCAATTGCTTTTTTGTATCCGGTCTCCACCTCGCCGGGAAGCGTGATTGTGGAGTCCGGATTGTTCTTGAGGAGTTTCTGATGCGCCTTGAACGCGGTATCGAAGGCTACTTCCGCGTTGTAAAACAGGTTGAAATAGAGGCAGCCGGAACAGAACACTACGAGGCACAGCGACGGTATTACGGCGCGGAGCAAAAAAAAACGCCCGCGTGGATGCGTGACTGTGGAGTCTTCTTGTGGGCCCATGGTGAAAAACGATCGTCGATGTAAACTATTGCTTCTGTGGAAATACAAAATACTACGCGCGTGAACCAAAAAGATTGCCCCAGGCGGGCATTTTTCGCGCCTGTGCAGTGAGAGCAATTTGTATTTTGGTACAGACTTATCGCACCGCGGGCGATGGTATTTTGCGGCAGAAGAACCCCTGCCGCCACGGAGCATGCAGGATGTTGTCACGAGATTTTCTTCCCCGGGCGCGAACGGGCCCGCGTGTAAGTGAGTTTTCGCCGATCCTTTCCGCGTTCGTAGCGGCGTTGCTCGTTGCGCCGCTGCCGGCGGCTTCCCAAACGCCTGCCAAGTCTGCTCCGGCGATGGTAACCGGTAAAGCAGACGTTTCGCCGAGTGGCATTGGTGCGGATTCTCTTGCAAAAGGAAATCGCTCGGGCGACACCGCAGCCCTCAAGTCGCCCGCGCCCGTGCCGGGGCATACCGCACTGCCCTCGTCGCGGACCGCAAACCCCCAGCAAACGGCTGCGGATTCTCTGAGAAGGGTTGCCAAGCGCGACTCTTTCGCACGGGAAATCGCAGTGAGCAAGGCAAAGTATCTCCGGTTCCCGTCATCGCCGGATTCCATTTTCGGGGTTGGTTCGGTTGGGCCATGGTATTTCCTGCACTCCGATGCAATCGGCCTTTCCGAGGCGGCGAGAATCATGCCTGCGGTTGTCGCGGTGCCCTATTCTCTGTCAAGCGGCGTGAACCGGTTCATGGCGTACGGTTTCCCGCTCCTGCCCAATGCCGTGTACTTTGACGACAATGTGTTCTCCGAGTGCCCCACGGGCGTGTCCGGCACCGATAACGTCTTCTCAACCGGGATCTCCTCGGCATCCTGCGATCCTCCCAAAGGAATTGAAGTAAGCGAGGTGTTGTCCGGACTCGTTATCCCGCAAACGGACCTCCTGTGGGAAAACGGAGTTTTCGGCGAGAATGTGCTCGGCGTGCGGTTTGCCCGGCCTCTCACGCAAACCATCGACTTCGCGCTTTTCTCGAATTATCGCTATTTCGCTCCCTACACCTATGGAACCGCCGGCGACATGACCTCCCTGTTCGACTACTTCATGGCGGACACATCAATGCTCGAAAACGGCGGCAGGAATCCGCTGTCGAGCGAAACCAACATGTGCATTGCGCTCGCCTCCAGGAACCCGCGGTGGGGAAACCCGTGGCTCACGTATTCGTACGAAGACGCGAAGAACGATCTTGCCTATCAACAGATCGACACAAATACTCGTGCGGCCATGCTGCAGTGGGAAACGCTCTGGCGGTATGCGAATACCGTGCGTGCGCAGGTGCGCTCCCTGCCGCTGGGCAGGTTCATGCTCAATGCCGACGGCCGCGCGGTGTTCGAAGGCCATACCGTGGATGTCCCCAACGAAAACACGCTGATCGCGGCGGCGCAGAAGACCGGCCGCAACACCGACGCCGGGCTTTCGGTGGAACCATTCCTTCCTTTCCCGTCCGACACGCTGCTGGTTACCTGCACCGCCCAGCGCCAGGAACGGCTGCTGTACAACCAGTCCAAGACCGCCGCCGAGGTTTGCGACGTGCGCGCCGGCTACCGCCATGGCTTTTCATTCCCTGTATTCAACGCATCTGTCAAGGCAACGGTCGGCGACGGCGTTGTCGCGTCGGGAGAACGCGTCGACGGTCACTCGCTGTTGTATTCGGCCGATATTTCCGCGGCGGTCGGCAGGCAAACGCTGCACCTTTACGCGATGCGCGACCATCTTCCCTACGTGCTGCCGTACGACACGCTCGGCGAGCCGCTGCAATCCTACTACGATGTCTACAACTCCTACGGGGCCGAGCTGTCTCTGGTTTACAAGAAGGTCGGCCTTTCCACGGGCGTGTGCGGCGTGTCCGGCATCGACACAACCGCTGCCGCGCGCTTCTGGCCGGACGGCGTTATGCCCTACCGGCAGCCGCATTTTTCGTTCATGGTGGCGCCGCTCCTGGGCAGGTGGCTGGGATTTGCGGTTTGTTCGCGACTCATCCTGGCCGATACAAAGCCATTTATCAAGTCGCAAAGCGCATTCAGCTACGAGGCACAGCCGCTTGGCGTCAGCGAGCATATCACGGCGGATCTCATGTACGATTACTGGAGCGACCGTGACGGCCTGTCGTACGGCGGAATCAATCTGTGGAACAGGGAACTCAACAGCCTGTCTCTGCGGATCGCGGTGCACATTCAGGGATTCAACATATTTTACAAAGTGGACAACATTCTGGACCGCAAGTACGCGTATGTGCCGGGATATTTCATGCCCGGCATCACCTTCAGGTGGGGCTTCGGATGGCTTATCCAGTAACCAGGAACTTCTTCTTGTAGGTCTTCCCGCCGTACGTGATGATAAAGTAGTACATTCCCGGCGTCGCGGTCGAACCCGCATCGGGCCACCGAAGCACAAGCGGAGTCCGCTCATCGAGCACCTTCGAGTAGTGCCACACCAGGGTTCCGTCAATGGACCGTACCGCCGCCGTAAAGATCTGCGAATAGGCGCGCGGAGCGTCCTGCGCGGAAGTAAACTCAAAGGTGAGCTGCTGGTGCCGGGCGGCGCTGTTGATCACGTTGGGATAAACGACGAATTGTGAAGCCTGCCGCGGTCTCAGGCGCACTGTATCGTAATTGGTTGTACCCACATTCAGCATCACGTCAGTCTTGCCGGACCCGAAATACCCCGGCGCCTCTCCATACAGCTCCATCTGCGGGGACTGTGCCGCCGTGATGAGCGCGATTCCCGAGGAATCGGTTGCTTGCGAAAGAAACGCGGCATCGCTCCCATCCTTCCAGAATACCGTGCCTTTGATTGCCGCGGAATCGGTCGAGTCGCGCAGCGCAACGCGCAACACATACCGGCCAACCAGGACCACGTTGGTTCTTGCATGCCTGGAAGGTATCACCGCCCGCCCCTGCACGTAGAAGGAATTGCTCACCAGCAACGTCTCGGGGAATGGCCCGTGGACTGTAACTACTGCGTATCCGGCGCTGTCGCTCGCGCCCGCCACGGCGCCCGACGAAGTGGTCACCATTGCGCCGGCGACAACACGGCCAAAAGAATCCGCCACCGTGATGTAGGTCTGTGAATCCGCGAGCACGGCGAGCAAGGCGTCGGGCACGCCGCGGCCATAGACATTGTCTGCGGCATTCTGACCCGGCACAAAAAAACACGATGCATACAACCTGCGTCGCACGTCCGCAGCCGAGTCCCCCGGATGCGCCTGGAGCGTGAGCGCGGTTACTCCCGCAGCCAGGGGCGCGGAGAACGACGTGCCGCTCCACTGGGAATATCCGGTAGTGCTCACCCCAAGGTCCGCGTATATCTGCGGCACAAAGGCGTCGACCCCGAGTGCCGCGCAGTCGGGCTTTATGCGGCCGTCGGAGGTGGGGCCCCGGCTCGAAAAATTTGCAATGGTCAATGAGGCATCCACGGCGCCCACGGCAACGACGCCGTCGACGTCGGCAGGCGCGGAAATGGAACCCGGATCGGGACCGTCGTTTCCCATGGAATTGACAACAACCACTCCGTATGCCACTGCCTGGGCCGCGGCCTTTGAAACGATGGTCGTTTTTCCGTTCATGTCCTGGAAAGTGTAGTCGGTGTCGGGCGGCGTGAATCCGTTGTTGTATCCGAGCGAACTGCTCACGATGTCGACGCCGAGGCTTTCGGCCCACACCATTGCGGCGGCCCAGTTGTCCTCTTCGTAGTGCTTTTCAACAGGAGAATCCTCGGTGCGGGCCAATATGAACTTTGCACCCCACGCGGTTCCCAGAAACCGTGGCGGATCGTACCCTGCAACGAGTGACAGCGTCATGGAACCGTGCTCGTCGTTGTGGAAATACGGATTCGTGGGGTCGTTCACGACCGAGTCCGGATCGTACACGGTGTTGTCGTGATCGATGAAGTCGCTGTCCGCGAGCACGAGATTGTTGGCGTTGAGATAAGAAAAACACCGGTGGTTGAGGCGGAACCCCGAATCGAAAAATCCGATGATGAGTCCCTGTCCCGGCGGCGCGGAATTCCCTTTGCCCAGCCACCGGTGCGCGGGCGGCACCGCCAGCATGGAAAGTTCCGTGTAGGAGACTCCATATGAGGAATCCGACACAGCGACAGCCTTCTTCCCGAGCCCGCCGTGCGACTGCACTCTACGATCGGCCGCATTTTGCCGCACTGGCAGCAGATCCCGCACGCAGGCAAGCCTTGCGCAAGCGTCAAGCCTTGACGATGGAACAACAAAGCTCGCGGCGTTCGCCCACTTGAAGATGTTGACGCACCGGCAGCCCAATCCCTCAACCTGCTTGATATACGCGGGCGAGACCGGCGCGTCGGTGATCCCGCTTTCGCGCGCTCCCGCCATGCGCCGGCGCTGCAGCGCACGCGGGGAAACCGCAGGAGAAGCAGCCGATTGGCTCTTGTCTGCAAACAAAACCCATACTTTGCAAACGGTGTTTTTTACCGAAAGCGCAGCCAGGCTTTTGCGCAGGACCACGGCGGAGGAAGCAGTGGGCGCGCACGCGACTGCCGCGATCGCGCAGGCGATGGCCCACCCGGCCAACGGCTTTCTTCGGGCAGCAACGCGACACGCATGGACAAAAGGGGAATTTGCGTTCATGGCGGAACACGGTCCAGTCGGATGTGCACGGTTGGGGCGGCGTGTTCGTGCTACTTTGCGCGCACAATTTCTACTCTTCGGTTGAGCGCTCTGCCGGCCGCGGTCCTGTTGTCGGCAATGGGGTTGGCCGCCCCGTATCCCACGGCGCGCATGCGCCGGGAGTCGATCCCTTGATTTATGATATACTGCCGGACCGCTTCCGCGCGCATCTGGGTAAGCTGCATAGCGGCAGCATATTTCCCGAGGCCGTCGGCATAGGAGCGCACTTCGATCTCAATGTCGGGAAACTCCTTCAAGGTCTTGACAATTGCGTCAAGCCATTGAAAGGATTCGAACGTAAGCTCCGCCGTGGCGCCTTGGAAGGTCACGCCGCGCAACACCTGCTGCCTGGGAAAATCGGGTTCCTTCTTGGGCGGCTTCGGCGGCGGTGTGGTGTCGGGGCAGCCGTTGTTCCACGCGGGGCCCGCCACGTTGGGACACTTGTCTTTGAGGTCGGGAACGCCGTCCTTGTCGTTGTCGAGGTCAGGACATCCGTCGGCGTCCTCGAAACCGTCAAGGTCTTCCGGCTCATTCGGGCACTTGTCGACCGAATCCGGAATGCCGTCGTGGTCGTTGTCGTAGTCGGGACATCCGTCGTTGTCCTGGAACCCGTCGAAATCCTCGGGTTCGTTGGGACACTGATCCTTTGCATCCGGGATGCCGTCGCCATCGTTGTCGAAATCGGGACAGCCGTCGTCGTCCTGGAATCCGTCAACGTCCTCGGGCTTTGTCGGACACTTGTCGACGCCCTTGCACACATCCGCGTATTTGCTTTCCCGGTGTTTTTCGGACACCCACGGATCGCAGATGCCATCCTTGTCGCCGTCCGGTTCCGGGCAACCGTTGTTTGCGACCGGCCCGGAATCATCGGGACAGCGGTCCACGTTGTCCGCCACGCCATCGTGGTCGCGATCTTGCATTGCAAGGAATCCGTTCCACCCGAATGTGAATTGGACCCCGAAATCGGGTTGGACTCCCGTGGAATAGGTAAAGCCCTTTTGATGCCAATTGTACCTGTAGTCGTCCTGCTTCGACGAAAGGCTGAAATCTCCGGTAAGGTAGAAATAAAGGCCACTGGGCGTGGTGATGCGGACACCCGGCGTGGCCCACAGCGGGTCCTTGCGGATATCGTATCCCGACGACAGGTTGCTCCACCGCGATTCCCCGGTTACTTCGGCAAAAAGGGTGATGAATTCGGCCGGTGTGTATTCCAGGGCAAGCGCGCCGAGAATCGTGTTCTGCTTGTTGACTTCCGTGAAAACACCGCCAAGATTCGCATGGATCTGCAGCGGAACGCGTTTGCCGAAATCGAACGTAAAAACCATCATCGGCTTTACGGTCACGTAATCCACCGTGTAAAGATACCGGGCAGGATTCAGGCCGGTATCGCTGGCAAAATGCAGATGCCGCGGAAAAAGCCCGTCACCCTTCATGCCGGTGGGAAGGGTGGCCGAAAGAAGAATTGCCTGGTAGAAAACCTTGTCGAATGAAACAGGGGGGAGCATCAGCTTGGTGGTTACTTCCAGGTCGCCCAGTCCTGCGTCCGACGGTCCGAAACCGCTCCAGTCGTAGTACAGTGGCAAAGCGACCGACAGGTCCCAGAAATCGAGCAGCCCGAGCGCAAGGAAGAAATCGGAGGAAATGATCTTTGCGGGGTCCTGAATAACATTTACAATTGACTTATCGTCCGGCTCGATGTTGCCAAGATCCCACGTGGGGCCTTTTACATAATCGGAGGATTGCTGGAATTCCACTCCCAGCCCGACGTTCATCTTTGCCCGGCCCAGCGTCTTTGCCGACTGAGTGCGAACGACGCCGTTGAGGCCGTCCGTGTTCTCCGTTGCCCACGATCCTGCGGCAGCGCACAGCCACAGCACGCACCCCGAACGAATTATTCCCGCCAGGCCCATCGCCTGTCTCCTTTGACAATCGTCGCCGCGGCAGCCGTCGCGAGGCCGCAGGGCTTCAGTCGCTGCGCCTCATTTCGATCCGCCGGTTAAACGCGCGTCCCTCCGGTGTGGAATTGTCGGTAATCGGATCCTCGCCGCCTCTGCCCACCGCAGTGATACGCGAAGGATCTATCCCGCGCAATATAAGATATGCACGCACGGTTTCGGCCCGGTGCAACGAAAGTTTCTTGTTGGACGCGGCATTGCCCCCATTATCGGTGAATCCGCAGATTTCTATCTTCACTTCCGGGAATGCCTTGAGCGATTCGTACACGTCGTCGAGTTTCTGGTACGACTCCGAGGCAAGGTCGGCCGAATTCGCCTTGAACTCGACGCCTTTGAGAATGAGCCGGCCGCGCTTGATTTCCTTTACTTTTGGAGATTCGGCAGCCTGTTTGGGGCACCCCGCGTTGTCGGCGGGCCCGGGTTCGTTGGGACACTTGTCGAGGCTGTCAGGCACGCCGTCGAGATCGTTGTCGTAGTCGGGACATCCGTCGGCGTCCTCAAAACCGTCCATGTCTTCGGGAAGGTTGGGGCACTTGTCGATCCCCCTGCACACCTTTTCGTATTGACTCTCACGGTGAGAATCGGCCACCCACGGATCACACACACCGTCCATGTCGTTGTCGGGGTCTGGACATCCGTCTTTGTCCTGGAACCCGTCGTAGTCTTCGGGATCGTCCGGGCAAGCGTCCAACGTGTCCGCGATGCCGTCTTTGTCGTTGTCGTAGTCTGGGCATCCGTCAAGGTCTTCAAATCCGTCCTTGTCTTCGGGCACTTGCGGGCATTTGTCAATTGAGTCCGGAATGCCGTCGTTGTCGCTGTCGCCGCCTTTTTGTACTTTGTGCCCCGGTTCGGCCTTAAAAAGAAAGCCGCACCAGCCCACCGACGCGCTCACTTTCCAGTCCGGCTGCAGGCGGGCAACGGTAAAGGCATTCTGCGCTTCATACATTATGGGGGCGTGCGAAGACAGGCCCCAGTCGGCGCCCAAAGACAGGAACCCACCCTCGGGCAGGTGAATAGTGAGCCCGGGTGAAACCCTGAGCGGATCATTGTCTATTTTGAAGCCGCCCGTCAGGCTGCCCAGACGCGGCTCGGCGCTCGCCTCGGCGTACAGCGAAATCCACGAGGCCGGCCGGTACTCTGCCGCGGCGTCGAACAGAAGCACCTCGTCGAATCCCCGCGCCGGAATCACGCGGGCGCCGACATTGAGATGCAGCTGCAACGGGATAACATTGCCGTGTTCCCAGCAGTTGAAGGTGAGGAGAATCTTTCCCTCTATTTCCGGGACGCCCGAAGAATAGCAACTCGAAATTGCCTGGGCCGAGTCGTTGCTCGGCGTAAACAGGGTTGAATCCTTGAGCAAGTAGTAGGTGTGCCGCGGAAAATACCCATGCGTTCTGTCGCCGGTGGGCACACTGACGCCAGCCAGGTACGCCATATCGAGAACGCGCTCACCCTTGCGGGGAGGCAATTGCAATTTCAGTTTCATTTCAAGATCGCCGATGCCTCCCTGAAGTCCCCCATATCCGGGGGTGGGATCAAAACGGGATACATTGTCAATGTATAAAGGAAGCGCTGCCGAAAAATCGAGGAATTGAAGGATACCGAATCCAAGCGCCGGCATGAGGTCGTATTGGTAGGCCTGAGGAACAAGATTTCTGCCGTAAGAAGGGTTCGGCTCAGCATTGACATTAACACATTGGATCTGTGTGGGATCGAGACTGACATCGCCGAACGCCGAGAAGGCCAGCCTGCCCATGCCAAGCGTCTTCGCGCTCTCGGTGTACTTGAGTCCCGCCTGTCCATACGGGGTTAGTACCGGATCACTCGCCGATTGGGCTGCACCGGTGGAAAACAAACACATGATGAGTGCTGTCGCTGCAGAGGCCGCCAAACTTTTATTGAGGCCTGCGAAGGACGGTGCTTGCGGATTGAAACTGCAGTGATGGTTGTATAATCTATCTCGGAACAAGAACAAAAACATTACCAATGTCCCCCCACTCCAATTTAGCCGTCAGGATTGCCAGGATGCGTGATATCGCCGCAATTCCGACCTTTGTAAAACGCTTAAAAATTACTCTGTATGCCAACGAAAATCAACGTTTCTGAACAGCTTTATTACCCAAAGATTACATCACTTGCCCGTTGGAGCGCATGTTGAGGCCGTGCATTGGCCGCCTCACTCATCAATCTTGTCCCTTCCCATCACGTCCCTTCACCCGCGCACCCGGTAGAGGCAATCCTCCGACAAACCTGGAACGAGCGCCGTTCTCCGGAAATTGCCAAAACGTTCCGTCTAATAATAATAGTACACTCCCCGTTCCGGCGACGGTAGAAAATTCATTTCGGACAGAAAAATAGTTGGTGAAAATACGTGCCCGCCGAGATACAATTAGCAAAAGTGACCCGCAAAACCCTCATGTCGTGAAAGCAAGGCTATGGTCGCGAAAAAGGAACTGCAGAGCAAAATCGAACAAATTACAAACCTTCCGACGCTCCCGGCTATCGTCACCCGCGTTATGCACATTGTCAATGATCCATCGAGCTCCGCAAGCGATGTCGCCTTTGTGGTGGGACAGGACCTCGCGCTGTCGGCCAAAATCCTGCGGCTTGCCAACTCCGCGTTCTACGGCGTGCCACGCACCATAACCAGCATCAACAACGCGGTGGTTATCCTGGGGCTCAAGGTCATCAACACAATCGTGCTGAGCCTCACTGTTTTCGACCTGTTCCCGCACGAAAAGAAGTCGTCGCTCTTCAACCGGACCGCGTTCTGGCGTCACAGCACAAGTTGCGCGCTCATATGCCGGTTTCTCGCAGAAAAAATGAAGAAGTTCGTGCCGTTCGACGCCGAGGAGGCGTTTTGCGCGGGCCTGTTGCACGATATCGGGAAAGTAGTGATGGAACAATACCTGCACGAAGATTTCCACAAGGCGCTCAAACACGCCAAGCAGCACAGGGTGCCGCTGTTTGAAGCCGAACAGGAGACGCTCGGTTACGCGCACACCGATGTCGCCCAGTGGCTCACGTCCGGGTGGCAGCTTCCCGTGGAGCTTCAGTTACCGCTTGTCTACCATCACGACCCGCAGCATGCCACGGATTGCGCCGACATCGTTGCCCTGTGCCACTACGCCGATTTTCTCTGCTACGAGCTCAAGCTCACCATCGACGAGGATTATTCCGCGCCGCCGCTCAACCAGGCAAGCGCCGACCTGCTGGAACTGTCGCCCCAGGATATCGACGACCTTGCCGGACGATTGTCAATGGAACTCGAACGGGTGAACGTGTTCTGCGATATCGCGGAGGGATAACCACCTCGCCCCATCACCCCGGCCTTCGGCCACCCCTCTTCCCCTCTCCTTGGCAAGGAGAGGGGAAGAGGGGCCGCGGGAGTTGAGGTGAGGTTACTTGATTTCCTCAATCGCAATGAGCGGCTGGTCCTTTTCGACCATGGCGCCGTCTTCGACGAGGAATTGCAGAATTTTGCATTTGACGGGCGTGACGATTTCGTTGAAGAGCTTCATGGCTTCGACAATGCACACTTTTCCACCGGCCTCAACCATGTCGCCCACGCCCACGAACTTGGGCTTGCCCGGCCCGGACGTGGAGTAGAACGTTCCCACCAGCGGCGCCTTGATCGACATGCCGGCCGGCACCGGGGTGGCAAGCGGAACTTGTTTCTCTTCCCTAACGGCTGCCGGCTTGATTTCTGCGGGTTTGTCCCGATTCCTGCTTGCGGCCGCAGCCGCAGGTTCGACCGGTGCCGGCTTGGAAACAACGGGGCTTCTATTGACGTCGGATTTGAGCGATAGGGAGAAATCGCCTTTCTTTACAGTCAACTCGTCCAGGTGCAGGCCGCCTGCCTTGTCCAGAAGCTCGCTCAGGCCGCGGTAATCTTCCTGGTGCAGGATCTGGTCGAGCGTCGGGACATCCTGTTTCTTCTCCGCTGCAGCCGGCTTCTTTTCCGTCGAGCTCCGCAGTTTCCGGATCTCGATGTCGGCCGGCGACTCCGGACGTTTATCCGGTGGTAAATCGCGCCACTTGAAATACTCGAGGCTCGGCTCGGGCAAAATGCAATAGGAAATGATGTCTTCCTCATTCTTGATATATCTGGGATCGATGCCTTCGGTGGCCTTCGGCAGCATGGGAGGAATCGTGTCGCCCGGCCGTGCGGTTATCGGCTTTTCGTCGCCCAATATCTTTTTGACAAGCTCGGCGTTCATCTTCCCGGGCGCGCGTCCGTACAGCCCGCGAAAATAGTCCTTCACCTCGTTGGGGACGATCTTGTAGCGCTCGCCGGCAAGAATGTTCATCGTCGCCTGCGTCCCCACGATCTGGCTCGTGGGCGTCACCAGCGGCGGCCAGCCGAGGTCCTCGCGCACGCGCGTGACTTCGGCAAGGGCGTCTTCTAATTTGTCAAGAGCATTTTGCTTTGACAGCTGCGAGCGGAAGTTGGAGATCATGCCGCCCGGGATCTGATGTATCAGAATCTGGGGATCGATACAGAACATCTGCGAAGTATCGGTGTTGCGCTGCGGATACAGGTCTGCAAAATACCGGTGAACCTTGAGCATGGCATCCCGGTCGAGGTCCGCATGATAATCGGTTTCCGCGAATATCGCCGCCATGGTCTCCACGGGCGGCTGGCTGCTGGTGCCCGCCATCGCCGCGATGGCGCAATCGATGGCGCCCGCGCCGGCCCGCACGCCTTCGACGTAGCTGGAAATCGCCATGCCCGAGCTGGCATGGCAATGCAACTGAATGGGTATGTCGAGCTCCTTGACAAGGGCGCTCACCAGCCGCTCGGCCATGATCGGCGAAAGGATGCCTGCCATATCTTTAATGCAAATGGAATCGACCCCGAGCTGCTTCTGCTCGCGCGCATACTCCACGAATTTCTTGATGGTGTGCACCGGACTGATGGTGTAACAAAGCGTACCCTGCGCATGACCGCCGTGCTTCTTGACGGCGCGCACCGCCGCCTCGATGTTTCGCGTATCGTTGAGTGCATCGAACACCCGGAATATGTCCATGCCGTTCTCACAGGCCAGCGCCACGAAACGGTCGACCACGTCGTCGGCGTAATTACGGTACCCCACCAGGTTCTGTCCGCGCAAGAGCATCTGCAGCGGCGTCTTTTTGGCCTTGGACTTGATAAGCCGCAATCGCTCCCACGGATTCTCCCGAAGAAAGCGAAGGCACACGTCGAACGTGGCCCCGCCCCAGCATTCGAGGGAATAATATCCGACGCTGTCGATAACGTCGATGATTTTTTCGATGTCCACGGTGCGCATGCGCGTCGCCCACAGGGACTGATGCGCGTCCCGCAAGGTGGTATCCGTAATGCGAAGCGGTATCCTGTGGAGTTTGTTCTCGACGGTCTGTTTTTTCGCGGTGGCCATGGTGTATTCCCGTTGGTTTGCGTTGGTCCCGGCGGGTGCGTGCCGGTACTTTTACCTGTCAAATAACACTAGTCTGAAAACAATCCCATTGCGGAGTATTTTTCGAACCGCAGTTTGAGGAGCTTCGACGTAGAAAAGGCGGAAAGCCTCTTGAGGTGTTTGAGGAGCACCCGCTTTATTTCCTGGGAGGTTTGTTCGTAGTTGCGGTGCGCGCCGCCAAGAGGTTCCGGAATAATTTCGTCGATGACCTTAAGCGCCAGCAGCGACTGCGCCGTAGGCTTGAGCGCCTCGGCCGCCTGCGGAGAAAAGGACGCGTCCCGCCACAAAATCG
Organism: Fibrobacterota bacterium; assembly: GCA_003165595.1. Taxonomy (GTDB): domain Bacteria; phylum Fibrobacterota; class Chitinivibrionia; order Chitinivibrionales; family FEN-1185; genus FEN-1185. The sequence continues at coordinate 156,000 of PLWQ01000005.1, forward strand.
ACGCGCACCCCTCCGGCGAAATCACCGAATACACTGAATGCGACATCATGAGCACGGAATCGCCCACGCCGATGGCGAGTGCACCGCCGCTGCCGCCCTCGCCGGTGATAAGCGCGATTATGGGAACTTCCAGCCGCGCCATTTCCGTGAGGTTCGTGGCAATGGCCTCGGGCTGCCCCCGTTCTTCGCCTTCGATTCCCGGATATGCTCCTTGCGTGTCGATAAAACACAGGACGGGCAGGTTGTACTTCTCGGCCAGCCTCATCAGGCGCAGCGCCTTGCGGTATCCCTCGGGTTTTGCCTGTCCAAAATTGCGCTTTATGTTTTCGTCAACATTCTTGCCCTTGTTGTGGCCGATAAGCATTACCCGTCGTTTCCCGATTGTCGCGAACCCGCCGATGAGCGCCTGGTCGTCGCCGAAGGACCGGTCGCCGTGGAGCTCGACAAAATCGGAAAAAACAAGGGAGATATAGTCGAGAAGGACGGGGCGCTTCGGGTGCCTCGCTATCTGCACCGTCTGCCAGGCCGTGAGGTTGCCGTACAACTCCTGCTTCTGCAGCGCGCATTTTTTTTCGAGCTCGGCTATCTCGTCGTTATAATGATTCTGATCCGGAGAGATCGACTTGAGCTTTTCGATCATTTTCTCCATCTCGGCAATCGACTTTTCAAAATCAAAATAGTCATTCATAGCGGATAGCCCTGATCGGGATCGGTTAACGATTGTAATACTGCAGCACGTTCTTGAGGGTATCTTTGAGCTTCTTGCGCTCGACGATAAGATCGATAAACCCATGCTCCAGGAAGTATTCCGAGGTCTGAAAATTATCCGGAAGCTTTTGTCTGATGGTCTGCTCTATCACGCGCCTGCCGGCAAATCCTATGAGTGCTCCGGGCTCGGCAATGTTGACGTCGCCGACCATGGCGTAACTTGCAATCACGCCGCCGGTGGTCGGATCGGTGAGCACGGAAACGTAGGGAATTTTCTTTTCGCGGAGCCGCGCAATTCCTGCGCAAGTTTTTGCCATCTGCATCAGCGACAGGGTGCCTTCCTGCATGCGCGCCCCGCCCGAAGCTGAGAAGATTATGTAGGGTATCTTGTGCTCATAGGCATAATTGGCAGCAAGCAGAATCTTTTCTCCCGTTGCGCTGCCAAGGCTGCCGCCGAAAAATCGGAAATCCATCACCGCGATGGATACGGGAATATCGTGAATCTTCCCGATGCCGCATACCACGGATTCGTTGAGTCCGGTTTTGTCCTGGGTTTGCTTGACTATGTCTTTGTAACTGCCCCTTGTCCACACAAACGAGAGCGGGTCCGACGGACTGATGCGGCCGAACATCTCCTTGAACGTATCGATATCAAGTATTTGGCCGATGCGTTCGTAGGCCGTGAGTCTTCCGTGGAAGCCGCACTTGGGGCACACACTGAGGGAATTGAACCAGTCTTCCTTGAAAACATGCGCGTTACAAGACCCGCACTTTACCCAAATGTCGTCCTTTACGGGCTTGCGCTTCTCTTCGGAGGTCTTTGACTTGATGAACCAGGGCACGCCTTATGTCCTTTGTGGTATCGCGCGATTTGTCTTAGTGTTAAAAGTCCGGAGGGGCGAACTTGGCCTGGACCATAAATATATAACAAACCCAGGCCAAGTCAACAACTGCAGCCCGGCTATCCGAGCCGCTTCTCCAGCGCCGACAGCTCGTCGGATAGCGCAGCCGGCAGCTTGCTGCCGAGTTTCTTGTAATGATCCTTTATACCCACCACCTCTTTCTTCCATTCCGCGACATCCACCTTGAACAGCTCTTTCATGTCGGAGGCAGTCACCTGCAAGCCATTGGTATCAATGCCGTCCTGAGAAGGCAAATATCCGATGGGAGACTCAACGCCGTTTGCCGAGCCTTCGGTACGCTCAAAAATCCATTTGAGCACGCGGCTGTTCTCTCCATATCCGGGCCACAACCACTTGCCGTCGTCACTCTTGCGGAACCAGTTGACATAGAAAATCTTGGGCAATTTTTCGGCCGAGGTCTTTGTGCCGATGCTTATCCAGTGAGCCAGATAATCTCCCATGTTGTACCCGCAGAACGGCAACATGGCAAAGGGATCGCGGCGCACAACGCCAACCGCGCCTATATTGGCGGTCGTCGTTTCCGAACCGACGATTGAGCCGAGAAAGACGCCGTGATTCCACGAAAATGCCTGATGCACCAGCGGTATCGTTGTCGGCCTGCGGCCTCCGACAAGAATGGCGCTTATCGGCACGCCCAGGGGATTTTCCCACGCCGGGTCGACCACCGGACACTGGGTCGCGGGAGCGGTAAACCGCGCGTTGGGGTGCGCACCGACCCTGCGGGCGCTCATATCCCATTCCTGGCCGGTCCAGTCGATGTTTTTCCCTTGAGGCGGATCAAACCCTATTCCTTCCCACCATACGTCATTGTCCTGGGTGAGAACAACATTGGTGTACAACGTGTTCTTCTGGATCGATAGCATGGCGTTGGCGTTTGAATCCATGGACGTTCCCGGAACCACGCCGAAAAAACCCGATTCGGGATTGATGGCGTAGAGCCTGCCGTCCGGACCGAACTTCATCCATGCGATGTCGTCCCCGACGGTTTCGACTTTCCATCCGGGAATAGTGGGAATCATCATGGCAAGATTCGTTTTCCCGCAGGCGCTGGGGAAAGCGGCCGCGAAGTACTTCTTCTTGCCCTGCGGATTGGTGATTCCCAGGATAAGCATGTGCTCGGCAAGCCATCCCTCATCGCGCGCCTGAACCGACGCGATGCGCAAGGCAAAACATTTCTTTCCCAGCAGCGCGTTACCGCCATACCCCGACCCGTAGGACCAGATGGTACGTTCTTCGGGAAAATGGCTTATGTACTTATTGGCGATGTCGGGTGCGCACGGCCATGTTGAATCCTTTTGTCCTTTTGCAAGCGGCGCGCCCACCGAATGAAGGCACGGCACGAATTCGCCGGTGCTCCCAAGCGCGTCGAGAACTCTGGTGCCGATGCGGGTCATGATGCGCATGTTGACAACCACGTACGGCGAATCCGTAATCTCAACACCGATCTTCGATATGGACGACCCAATGGGCCCCATTGAGAATGGTATCACGTACATGGTACGACCCTTCATGCAGCCGGTATAGAGCGCGGTCATCTTCTTCTTGAGCTCGGCCGGATCCATCCAGTTGTTCGTCGGGCCGGCATCGTCTTTGGTACGCGATGCGATGTAGGTTCTGTCTTCCACGCGCGCGACATCCGACGGATGGCTGCGGAAAAGGAAACAACCGGGTTTCTTGCCCGGATTGAGCCGTGTTGCCATACCCGAGTCCACCATGTGGTTGCAAAGGCCGTCATATTCCTCCTGGCTGCCGTCGCACCAGTGAATCTCGTCAGGTTGACACATGGCAGCGGCTTCTGTTACCCACTGTCCAAGCTTCTTATGCGAAATTGACGTGTTCGATGTCATGGATTCCTTCCCCTTGTTAAGAGACGGTCACTCAAACTGGTAAAAAGACGGCGCAAAAAAAGACCAGAGAATTGCCCTTCGGCATTTCTTTGGTCATCACCCCCGAACAGCCTCTTTTGCAAGAGTCAACCGGGCTTGAAACCAAGCCGCATGTGAAACAGCCAAGCGCCGCGTGGGGTATCCGCAATGCCTGCAACGAGATTCGCCGCCTGCATCACCGGCTACCGAACGGCACTTCAAAATTATAACAGCCCCCCAAAAGTGGCAAGAAGAAATTGGGCTGCAGGTGCGGACGGGTGAAAAATATCACAAATGCGCGGACCGGGTAAAGAACCAGGGCTGTAGGCCGTAGCTTTGATAAGGGGGTAAAAGGGCATAGGTTACAATGGATGGTGCGAAGTACCACTACCAAACCCTTACGAAACGAGAGGCAGCACAAAATGCAGTGGGCACGCCCGCAAGGCGAGGTCAATCGTCCAGCGCCTTCTTGTCGAGGGTAAATATTATGAACCGCTCCCCGCTCATGGTGCTGATGTCGGTGTGCAGACTCTTCACTTTGCGCTTGAGAATATCCTTGATGATTTCTTCGAGCAGCGGCCTGCCGTTTTCAAGAAGCTCAATGCGCACCTGTTTGATAAGATCACGGGCCTTGGAGTTGCGCTCCGATTTCACAAGCCGGTATTCCGCCTTGGTGAGCACGCCCTTGAGACGGACAATAACCATGTCGTCCATAATATAAGTGCGCGTCTCCAGCGGACCGCGGCCCATGAATTCCTTCTCGAACCGCGTGACGGCCTCGCTGATTTCGGCCTCAACCTGGCCTTTGGTCTTTTCCATTTTTCCGAGCATATCGCCTCACGCAAAGGAGCCAAACATGCAGATAAATACTACATGCTTGGCCATTTCGGAAAAGAAAAATCGGACTGGCCCGTAATCCAAGATAAGCGCTTAACAAGAGCAGAAGAATGCGATCGACCTTTTTTTGCGGTAATTACTAACAAATTAGTGTAAAATGATATGTGTGGATTCTATTTTCTCAGATTGCGGCCCGCACGTCATTACGACGAGAGACCGGCGGAGGCATGATTTTTTTTCAAAAAGCGGCGGAACCGTGTGAACCTAATACAGCCTTTTCTCCCGAATTACAATAACTACGCGGGAATTCCCGGCATCCTGATAGCCTCCGCCGCAGTGCTGTCCTTTGCCGTGATGCTCCTGGTTGTAGGCATTCTCTGCCTGTTTCCGTGCCAGGCATGGGTCTGGGCCGTTGTGATATCGCTTGCGACCGCAGGTCTTCTCGGTGCGCTGTTTTACGGCTTTTTCAGCTACGTCAGGGAATTCGCGAAAAAACTGGAAAAAAACCAACTCACCATACGGAGAATTCAGGCGAAGGCGAATTATCTTCAGAGCATACTCGACGACTCCACCGACATCATCCTTACTACCGACATGGACGCCTTCATACTCAAGTTCAACAAGGGTTCCGAAATGCATTTCGGGTACACGCAGGAGGAGATCGTCGGCGTGCCGCTCAAACAATTGTTTGTCAACGAAGCCGACGAGCGCAAGATCCTCAATACCGTGCTCTTGTCCGGAAAATCGGTCAACGAAGAAATTCCAATGAAGACCAAGCCGGGAGAAATCATCCTTCTCAACCTGAGCATCTCCGAGATGAAGAACGATTTCGCCCAGATCATCGGGCTCGTAGTAACTGCCAAGGACATTACCGAGAAGAAAAAACTCGAAAATGAGCTTGTCAAGAAGAACGAGCTCTTGTCCAAGCTGGCCATCACCGACAGCCTCACCGAACTGTTCAACGTGAGGCACTTCTACGACCAGATCGTACGCGAACTCTCGCGCCTCAAGCGCAATCCGCAGCGGAAGCTGTCGCTCATGCTCATCGACATTGATCATTTCAAGGAGCTCAACGATACCGAAGGCCACCAGGTGGGCGACCAGGTGCTCAAGTCGTTGGGCCAGGTGATCAAGGTGTGCATCCGTAAAGATGTCGATGCGGGGTTCCGCTATGGCGGCGACGAATTTGCCGTGATCCTGCCCGATACCGACAAGAACCAGGGCAAAGTCGCGGCCGAACGTATTTCCAAACAGTTCGGCGCCTTCAAGTTCGGACGGGTAAGCCTTTCGATCGGCATCGCGGAGGCGGTGGCGGGTGAAGACGAAAAAAGCATCGTGAAACGGACCGACGAGGCGCTCTACCGCTCCAAGCGCGAAGGCAGGGCGAGGATTTCTTTGGGGGAGTAGACAAAACTGCCGGAGTCTCGTTTCCGTCCCCTTGAACCATTTTTCTGGTTTCAAAAGCGGTTACCCGCTACGCAATCTAATCCAGAATGATTCTACAAGAAAGCCATAGCCGGGAAAGTTTGTTACCGGCGACGTGAAATATCTAGATTTTGAGGGACCGAAGAACGAACCTCGCGGGTTGCCGCCTGAGCAAATGTCGGCCGTGCCTTCAAGTTCACATGCGGAAAAGAGGAATGCCCTATGGTGCTCAAGATCGTGAAGTACTTCGTGGAAACCTCAATGCTTACCCTGTCAGCACTCTTGTCGCACCTAAAAAATTCCAATATCTCGAGAAGAGAATATCTCTGCTTTGCTGCGCCCTCGCCGGAGTTGTGCTTTGCCTCAGCGTTGCAGATGACATCAACTCAACACTCCAGACAAGAGCGCAAACCCAAGAATTTGACAAAAGAATTGCCGCAGCAGAGAAGGCCGCAACACCTATCTCAATAAATGTAAGACTTCGCAATCTTCTTCAAGAGATCGACGGCAAAATCATTCCATCGATCAAAGCAGGGCAGACCAAATTTGAGGGCGGAATTGCTGCGTCACAGTTCATCCGACTCCAAACTATAGCAAAAGAACATGATGCGGATAAGCTGATCCTTATTGACCCTTCAAGTGTTCGTGTGGGAATTGGAATGGGAGGGGAAGGGGTAACATATAATGTCGCGTTCACAGTTGATCCTAAAGTTCTTCAAGATCAATAACAGTAGCCGATCTCACAAAACCCCAAATATTGCCCTGCGTAAAGCGAAAGCAGCATTCCTGTCTAATTTGACCTATTGACAAACAGGATCAAAACTATGAAATTGTTACCGGCATATTTCTATTTTTCGGCTTTGATTCTGATTTCCTCATGCAATTCTCAACCTGTATCGTCAACCTATGCTTGGGCAATCGTCAAAATCAGTTACGATCCCGCGACAAAGAAAGCAGAAGGTGGCAGTTGTGGAACGGCATTTTTTATCAACGAAACGACCTTTGTTACCGCCCACCACGGCAACGAAGTAAACTCGGCAATGTTGAAACCAAATGCAGGATACCCAAATGTTCGAGTTTTTCTTGCGAATACCCAGGGGGATATAATTGACGACTTTTTGATAGTGAAGCGTGCGCCTGAATTCGATTTAGCCCTCGGGCGAATTGGAAAGGCCAACCCGGCCGTTCGGGTGTGCGAATTGCAAACGGCAATTTCAGCAGGTGAAAAAGTTTACAACATCGGATTTCCTACGGACCAAGACATTCCTGACTATTCGTTTCTTATTGAAGGGCAAAAACTCATCATACAGCGAATCCGAATGAATGCTGCTATCCAGGAAGGTTGTATTCAAGCAATAAGAAGTGTGACTATCAACTCCAACGATGTCAACCTCCAAGATAAAATGGTCGCAGTATTGGATCATTCGTCCCGAATCGGATTTTCTGGCGGTCCGCTGGTTTCTAAATCATCAGGAAAGGTCATAGGATTTATGTCTTTTGTAGTTCCAAAGGAGTTTGATCCTCAAGCACCGGCGGCGGCAATAAGAATGTCAGATATTGAGCCATTTCTAGCCAAGGAAGGCGCAGCGAAAATTGAAAGAGATGGTGCTCCACAAAAATGATGCCTTATTGGTGAGAAAATGAATGACATTTTGGTTGGTTTGCATTGCCACTCAGAAATCTTTCCTTCCGACCGCCGCTACAAGACCTCCATCACCCCCATCGACTCTTCCCTCTCCAAAGTCGAAAAACTCCAAGGCGTGTATTACGATTGGGACCGCNNAAGCTCACGGCCGTGCTCATCGAGGCGGTAAAGGAATTAGAACAGGAAAATGAGCTATTGAAAAGACGGGTCGATTTGCTTGAGCAAAAGAAATAAGCCATGCCCGGAGAGTAAACAACAAATCGACCACCAAGTGGTTGAATTTCATCCACGCAACGGTTATTTTCTATCATATGCTCAAGCGCAATATTACGCGGAGAATTGAAGACGCATTGTCGGATACTCCGGTTGTCTTCCTTGCCGGCGCACGGCAAACCGGCAAGAGCACCCTTGTCCAGCATATAACAAATGGCGGTAAACGTTACGAATACATTTCTCTTGATGACTATTCCGTTCTTTCCGCCGCTCGGTCCGACCCCAAGGGCTTTGTCAACGGCCTGCCCGGCAGAATCATCATAGATGAGGTGCAAAGAGCGCCGGAATTGTTTCTCGCCATCAAAGCTGTTGTCGACAAGAAGCGATCTCCCGGACAATTTCTTCTCACCGGATCAGCCAATGTTTTGCTCCTTCCGAAAATCGCGGATTCACTCGCCGGCCGAATGGAAATTCTCACACTTTGGCCATTTTCTCAAGGCGAGATGAGAAGAAAGAAAGAAACATTCATCGATACCTTATTTAGAGGTAACGATCTTCCAAAACCTTCCGGCCCCATGCCTGAAGAGACTCTCTGGAAAATGGTTATGAACGGCGGATATCCCGAAGTCGCCGGCAGATTAACGGTCGATCGCAAGGAAGCCTGGTTTCGCAGTTATATTACCACGATCCTTCAACGCGACATCCGGGACCTTTCGCAAATCGACGGCCTTACGACGATGCCCAATTTGCTGCATATCATCGCGGCGCGAACGGCAAATCTTCTTAACTTTGCCGATCTTTCCCGGTCTATTCAAATGCCCCAAACGTCGCTGAAGAGATACTTGGCTCTTTTGGAATCGACCTTTCTTGTAACAAGAATCCCTCCCTGGAGCGGAAATTTCACGAGCAGATTGACAAAAGCTCCTAAAGTCCATGTCAATGATACCGGCCTGATTTCCTTTCTTCTCGGCATAGACTCGAAGCGGCTCAAAGACGACCATACCCTTGCGGGGCAGGTATTGGAAACCTTTGTCGTTACTGAGATTCTCAAGCAGGCGGCATGGAGCGATGTTCAGCCCAAACTGTACCATTTCAGAACCGACGCCGGCAAAGAAGTGGACATAATTCTCGAAGATACAAGAGGCAGATGCATTGGAATTGAAGTAAAGACCTCCGTGTCGGTTACTGCGAAGGACATTGTTGGACTCAAGGCTTTCCAGGATGCTTTAGGAGAAAACTTCGTTCGTGGAATCGTGTTGCATGCAGGCAGCGACATTGTGCCTTTCCAAAAATCAATACACGCGTTGCCGATTTCATCACTGTGGACTTAAAACAACAGGATCGCGGTATTGGAAAAAC
>PLWQ01000042.1 GCA_003165595.1 Fibrobacterota bacterium
TCATTACTATTGACAGGTTCCGCAGGAGCTTACGAAGAACCAAGGTCATAAGAGAACGCTGGCTTGCAGGTAGGGCCTGAAGATTTGGCCTTCTTAGATAATCTGATACTAGGGTATAAAGCCGGTCTTCACTTTCTTCCGGTGTAAAGGATTGCAAAATAGGATGCCTTTTGGTGTACGAAACATAAGCAGTAACTTGCCGCCTGAGCGTTCTATGGCACACCGGTTTGAGCCGCGCTTTAAGTGCATCAAATACATTATTGTCATTTATCCTGGCATATTGTTCCCGGAAGCTCTTCAAATCACCGAATACTCTTTCGTCAATAAAACTGACCAATCCATACAATTCAAGAAGCGAATTCTGCAAAGGTGTGGCCGTGAGCAACAACTTATGTTGCACATTTGCGAGCGCGAGTTTGAGCGTGTTTGCAATCACGTTCGCCGGTTTGTAAACGTTGCGGAGCCTGTGGGCTTCGTCCATGACCACCAAATCCCATTTGGTATTTAGAACATCGGCAGATTTGCCTCTCGCAAATTGGTAGGAACAAATAGTAATAAATTCACTACTTTCAAACGGACGGATATTACTATTCTTGAGTTCAATATTGTAAGACCGCGTTTCAAGGATTCGGCAGGGAAGAAAAAACTTTTCCTGCATTTCCTGGTGCCATTGTTTGCGGAGATTTGAAGGCGTTATAATGAGAATTTGTCTTTTACGTTCCGCCCATTTCTGGGAAATAACGAGTCCTGCTTCAATGGTTTTTCCAAGTCCAACTTCATCCGCGAGAAGAGCTCCACGTGCGAGCGGCGACTGAAAAGCGAATAACGCGGCCTCAACCTGATGCGGATTCAAGTCTACTTGAGCGTCGACAAGTGCTCCTGCAAGCTTGCCTATGTTATCGGAGGAAAAACGTTTCGTAAGTTCATGAGCGAAGTATTTGGCATGGTAATCTGTGAGTTTCATACTTCATTTCTTGTTATTGCATTTGCCGCCCGAAGGACGCGGGCGGCTTCCTCCGGGGCGCTGCTCTAGTAATTTTAAGCTTTAGCGATTAAAATATATTTCAACCCAAATCATTTCATAGAGTATTAAATATGTGAATGTCAAGCATGCCCCTGGCTTTAATCCTTTCCGCCGCCGCCTCTTTTGAACGGGCAGTATTAACACCAACTACAGGTATGTCGCTATTAAACCATTTGATTTCCGTCCAATTTGACTACCCACCTGCGACATACCTGCCATTTTGGGTTCTTTTTTGCAGGTCCAGGTGGGCGAGCGGGCTTCGAATCTTGCTTATTGCCGATTTGCTCACATGCGTATAGATCGCGCTAGTTTTTCCTGACGAATGCCCGCGTACCATTGAGAAAGAGACGAGGCCGACGGGGAGATAGAGAAAGAGGTGAAGGAGGAGAAGGAGGTTCTTCATGGTAGTAAATCAATTTCCGCCATTCCGCAAGGCAAGAGAAGAAAGATTCACCACAGAGACACAGAGGACACACAGAAGAAGAAGAAGGAAGATTCACCGCAAAGGCGCGAAGGGCGCAAAGGAACGCAAAGAAGAGAAGACTCACCACAGAGGCACCGAGGCCAAAGGCCGAGCCCGGAAGGAAGGCCCCGCCCAACGGAAAGGGCGGAACAGGTCCCGCCGCCGCAACGCGGCGGGGCGCCCATATAATCTACAATGCCTCATAATGTTCTACCACCCGTCCGCAATAATCAACATACTCCTCTGCCGCCAAATTCCCTTTTGAATCATTGACAAGCCACGAGCATATTTCGAAGCCAAGAACTGCGGACGCGGGATCGATATGATCGACCGTAGGCAGCAGAGAGAATTCCTTTTCCCGGTTTGTCCTGTCTTTTGGCGCGGCTTTGCCCCATGTTTCGATGAGGTCCCATTGGAGCGCGGAACCGGTAAACGGGTCTTTTCCGTTGCCTGCGACGACCGCGTCGTGAATCGCCTGCTTGTACAGGGTTTTTGATTCGGCCGCGGCGCAGGGACGCTTGAGCGCGGAGTCGCGTTTGAATTCCTGTTTCGCGCGCGTGTCCAGCCATTTGCGGTACACGGCCGGCGCGCATACGCCTTTCAGGAATGCGGGGAGCAGGTAGAGGGGAGTGGCCTTGGTTTTTCGTATGGTTTGCTTTGACCGGAAGGCTGTGATTTGCGCGCACAGGGCAACAAACTCGCGCGGGGCCAAAAACGTCTTGGCGGTGTTTGACATCCAGGAACATATTTCAAACTCAAGGTCGGTTGCGTCCGGGTCCACATGGTCGGCCGTGGGAAGCAGGTCGTATTCCCTTTTGTATCCGGCGTTTCCCTTTGCCGCGCCCGGGTCCCAGGTGCCGATGAGGTCCCACCGGAGGGCGTCGCCCGAATACGGGTCGAAGAGCCCGGCGGCAATTACCGCGGCGTGAAGTCTTTGCATGTAGACGTTGCGCGGGGTGGCGTTTGCAAACGGCTTATGGTTTTTCAGGTCTCTTTTGCGCAGGGATGAGGCCTTGACATTAAGCCACTGCCGATACGTGGCGTTTGAGACCTGAGTTTTTAGGAATTCCGGGACGATAAAGGGAAATGGTTTGGGGAGGGAGTGGATTTCCATGGGGTATTCCTTTTGGTGGGGAAACCACTTTGCGGTTTCCCCTGGCCCCCGGCTTCCGGCGCTGTGCGCCGGTGATCCGGGGGCACACCCCTTCCAGCGGAAACATGCGCGAGGCGCAACGCTTCCGCATTGCGCGCGTCATGTTTCCGCAACGCCTTCCCATAGGAGCGCCGCTGCGCGGCTGTCAAGACAAAAGACCAAGTCGATGCTTCAGGTGCGCGCGGGCCTTCAGCGCGCGCGTTAGGACGGACCGCAGGGTGCGCCGGAGCGCAGGGCCGCCCGACCACGGCCCGCAGGGCCATAGTGGCGGTGCGGCACCGAGGCCAACAGGCCGAGCCCGGAGGGAGGGCCGACCCTTTGTAGGGGCACAAAATTTTGTGCCCCTACAAAGGGGAACGCCCAACCCTCATTTATTAATGAAACAAAGCAAGACCATTTATTTTGCAAACTCCGTAAATCTCGTCTCTCTTATTATAGTCACCTTTATCTGGCCCGGATATTCCATCTCGTCCTGGATCTTCGTCGCGATCTGGCGCGCGAGTTCTTCGGACTGGGCATCGGAAATCTGTTCCGGTTCCACGATGCACCGGATTTCGCGTCCGGCCTGAATAACGTAGGTCTTGGAAACGCCGCGGAACGAGTCGGCGATCTCTTCGAGTTTTGTGAGGCGGTTCACGTAGTTGGTGAGTGTTTCGCGGCGAACGCCGGGCCGCGTGCTGGAAATGGTGTCGGCCGCCTGGAGAAGAATCGGGTATACCGATATGGGCGCGACGTCCTCGTGATGCGCAGCGATCGCGTTGACGATGATGTCGTTCTCGCCGTTTTTCGCGGCGAGGTCCGCGCCGAGCTGCGAGTGCGTTCCTTCGGTGTCCCTGTCGATGGCTTTTCCGATGTCGTGAAGCAGGCCGGCGCGGATCGCTATTTTCGGGTCGAGCCCGATCTCGCTGGCCATGAGCCCGGCAAGCATCGCGACTTCCTTGCAATGCTGCAGCACGTTCTGGCCGTACGAGGTGCGGTACTTGAGCCTGCCGATCATTTCCACGATCTTGGGCTTGAGGCCGTGAACGTCAAGCTCGAAAATCACCTCTTCGGCGGCATCCTTCATCTTTTTCTCAAGCTCTTTTTCACTCTTCTTGATGAGTTCTTCGATCCGGCCGGGATGAATGCGGCCGTCGCTGATGAGCTTCTCAAGCGCCATTCGCGCGATTTCGCGTTTGATGGGATCGAAGCCGGAGAGGATGACCGCTTCCGGCGTGTCGTCGACAATGACGTCGATGCCCGTGGCTTCTTCGAACGACCGGATGTTGCGTCCCTCGCGGCCGATGATGCGGCCCTTCATTTCGTCGCTGGGCAGATGCACGACGCTCACCGTGGACTCGACGGTGGTGTCGGCGGCGCAGCGCTGGATCGCCTGCACCAGAACTTCCTTTGCCTCGTTTTCCGCCTCTGCCTTTGCCGTGTCTTTGATCTCCTTGATCATCTGGGCTGCTTCGTAACGCACTTGACCCTCGAGGTTTGTCATGAGGATTTTCTTCGCCTCTTCCTGAGTCATGTGCGATATTTTTTCCAGCTTTTCGTTTTCCATGGACACGAGCTTGGTGAGCTCGTTGTCCTTGTTGCGCAGGGTCTTTTCCTTGGAATTGAGGAAACCTTCGCGCGCGGCAAACTCCTCTTCGTGTTTGGACATGGTCTCTTCACGCCGCTTGAGCTCCAGCTCCTGTTCCTTGAGCTTCTGCTGTTCGTTCCGAATGCCGTCCCGCGTTTTCGCGGCGTCGCGCTCAAATTCCGATTTCGCCTTGAACCACTCGTCCTTTGCTTCGAGCAGCGCGGTTTTCTTTGAGAGCTCCGCTTCCTTCTGCGCTTCCCGGACGATCCGGTCGGCCTCCTCTTTCGTTTCCTCGATGATCCGTTCTTTGTACTTTTTGTCGGCAATGGTGCGCCACATGAACCCGATGAAAAGAGCGATGACGCTGCAGACAACGCATCCGATAGTGAGTATTACGGTAATCATTTCGTCCTCCTGAAAACTTCGGTAAAGATCAAATCAATCACAACGACCCTAAAGAATGCATGTTCACCGCAAAGGCGCAGAGATCGCACAAGGAAGCTTGCACTGTTTGCGGGGCATCTTCACTTTTGGAAAAAGAATAAGCGAACGGCAAAGCATCTGCGAGGCTGATGCGCCGTATCACCGGAGAGTGCTTAACGCGGGGACCGAACGAGCAGAACGAACCAAAGATTGCTTCTGTTTTTAGCAAAAAGATTACATGGCGCAGACGTTTTCGTCGATTTTCCTGCTTAGGGAACCTGCTTTTTCCTCTACCTCATCAAGTTTGTGCCGGTATTCTTCGCACCTCTTCTTGTAGTCGAGGAGTTCCCCCGCAATATTGATCGCGGAGAGAACGGCAATTTTCACTTTGTCCCGTGACGTTACGCCTGCTTGTATTTCTTCCATCTTGCTGTTGACATACTCTGCAACCTTCTTGGTCGTTTCGATATCGACATCGCCTTTTATCGAATACTCGTCTCCATAAATGGCCACGCGTACACTGTCCGATGATGGGCTCATGCGTACCTCGCCTGTGGACAACCGGATCTTCGCGTTTACCGGCTATGCCACCGATTCAAGTTTAGCCAACAACCCCTGAACCTTTTCAGCCGCACTGTCCAGTTTCTTCTGTTTTTCCTCATTACTGTTCTTTAATGACTCAAGTTCCTCTACAATCGCCTTATTACCCGATTCAAACTCGCGGATCTTCTGCGAACTAAGCTCCGCTTCTTCCGAGAGCTTCATTTTTTCTTCACGTAATGATGTAATAGTGGAAATCAGCATATCGATTTTAGTTTCCAATTGCGACAAAGAATCCAGCGACAAGTTCTGCTCCTTTTCTTTATTATGTAAGGTACCTTAAGAATAATTAACAGTGTCCGAACCGTAATTATATCATTTGTGCACGTAAAAAAAACACTTTTCCAATAATTTTCCAATACACACTATTTTCTGAGTGTTGCCCCGAATTTCCGCTCCATGGCGGAAATAATCTTACCGCACACCTCTTCGCCTTCCTTGTCGGTGAGGGTACGCTCACGGGATCGCACTTTGACCGAGAAGGCAATGCTCCTGAGTCCCGGCCCCAGTTTTTCCCCGCGGTACACATCGAACGGCGTCACGTCTTCCACAAGAGGCGACAGGGAGGCAATCTCCTGTGAGATTTCCGACGATCGCACGGTCTCCCCGAGCACGAAGCAGAAATCTCGCTCAAGCGCGGGAAATTTCGGAAGCTGTGCGTAGGTGACCGGCGCGGGTTTTGCCGAAAGAAAATCGGTGATGTCGAGCTCGGCATAATACACCGGTTCCTTGACGTCGAAAGCGGCACAGACCTCGCTACGCAGTTTGCCCATGGCGCCCGAGATTTTACCGGCGCACGAAACCGTGCACGACTCGGCATCGAAAAACGGGTGAGCCTGCGGCGCGGGGCCGTAGTCCAGGCGCCCGGCTCCGATGTCGGCGCACAGCTTGTCGAGTTGTCCCTTGATGCAGTAGAAGTCGGCTTTCACCCCGGCGGTATTGTTCCAGCTCTTTGCCAGAAAACAGCCGCTCATGGTGACGGCAAGGACGTCGCGCTCACGGGGCAGGGTCTCGCCCGCCGCGACGCGATAGGTGCGGCCTATGTCGAAGTATCTGTTGTCCGGGTTTTTCCGGTTGATGTTGTACGCGAGGACTTCGAGGCTTGAGCCGAGCATGGAGACCCGCAGCTGCGCCATGTCGGGCGACAGGGGGTTAAGGATAACCACCGGCGCCGCTTCCGGCGACAGGAGGCGGTTCTTCTTCTCTGATGTCAAGCTGTTCGTCACGATTTCGCTCAGGCCCGCGAATGCGAGGGAATTCCGGATGGCGTCGGTGCGCGATTCCACGACGGAAGGAGCCTGCGAGAGGCTTACCCGGGCGTGTTCGGCCGAAGGAATGTTGTCGTAGCCGTAAAACCGTCCGGCTTCCTCGATGAGATCGGCCTCAACGAAGATATCGTGGCGGAAAGCGGGCGCCCTGCATTCGATTGCGTCGTCGCCCGCGTCGTTGCAGGCAAACTGCAGGGAGGCAAGCGTCGTGACGAGATCGGACTTTGGAATAGCCACGCCGAGGAGCCGTTCGACGCGCGAGGGACGAAGGCGGATGGCCGGCCTCTTTACCGGTGCCGGATAGACGTCCACTCTTCCCGGAACCACGGCGCCGCCCGCGTACAGCCGCAGCATTTCGGCCGCGGTATCGACGGCCCAGACCACGGCGCTTTCCGGGTCCACGCCGCGCTCGAACCGGTACGACGATTCCGTGGAAAGCCCCAGGCGCTTCGACGTTGTGCGGATGCCGGGCGGATTGAAGTACGCGCATTCGAGGAAGACGTCGGTTGTCGCATCGGAAATTTCCGATCCCGCGCCGCCCATGATTCCCGCGAGCGCAACCGGCCTCTCGCCGTCGCAGATAAGCAGGTCGCCGGCAACCAGCGATCGCTGCGTCTGGTCGAGCGTGGCGAACGGCATTGCAACGCCGGCCTTGCGGACGATAATTTTTTTGTGCGCGATGGCGGCATAGTCGAATGCGTGCATGGGCTGGCCGAAATGGAGCATGATGTAATTGGTGATGTCGACCACGTTGTTGATGGGCCGCACGCCCGCATCGGAAAGCCGCTGCGCCAGCCACGCGGGCGACGGCGCTATGCGCACGCCTTGCACCAGCCTGCCGCAGTAGCGCGGACATTCGGCGGGCGCTTCGATGGCTACGGAAATAAGATCGGCCACGCGCGCCCCGGCCGATTCGGCCGGGCTCAGGGCCGTGTTCTTGACAGGCACGCCAAGCTTGGCCGCGACTTCGCGGGCAACGCCGAGCAGGCTCAGGCAGTCGCCCCGGTTGGGCGTGAGCTCGATTTCGATGATGTCGTCGTCGGGGTAGCAGGCCGACAGTTCGGCGCCCACCTTTGCATCCGGGGGGAGCGAAAGAAGGCCGGAGTGATCGTCGGAGAGCCCCAGCTCCTTTTCGGAGCAGAGCATCCCGAAGGACTCGACGCCACGCAGCTTCGCCTTTGCAATGGTGAACCCGTTATCGAATTTTGTGCCGATGGTTGCCAGCGGGGCGAGCATGCCCGCGGCAACATTGGGCGCGCCGCATACGATGGTGAGCGGCGCGGTTTCTCCTGCGTCAACCGTGCACACATGGAGCTTGTCGGCATTGGGGTGTTTGTCGACTGCAAGGATCTTTGCGACCTTTACGCCCGCGGGAATATGCCGCCTGGCGAGCGACGCCACTTCGATTCCCACGGAAGTGAGCGTGGCGCACACCTCTTCGGCGGGAACCGTGATGTCGACAAAGTCTTTGAGCCAGGAGAGAGAGAATTTCATAAATTCAATCTGGGCGAATGTTTTTTTTCACCTCACCCCTTCACCCCCGGCCCCTCTTCCCCTCTCCTTAGCAAGGAGAGGGGAAGAGGGGTGCCCGAAGGGCGGGGTAATGGGGTGAGGTGGTGAGGTTAAAACTGCCTGAGAAACCTCACGTCGTTTTCGAACAAGATGCGAATGTCGTCGATTCCATACTTGAGCAGGGCGATCCGCTCTATTCCCATGCCGAAGGCGAAGCCCGTGTATTTCTCGTTATCGATGCCGCAATTCGCAAGTACGTTGGGGTGCACCATACCCGCGCCCAGAATTTCGAGCCAGCCGCTCTGCTTGCATAGAGAGCATCCCTTGCCGCCGCACAGGAAGCACCATACGTCCACTTCGACGCTGGGCTCGGTGAAGGGAAAGAAGCTGGGCCGTATCTTGATCTTGGTCTGCTCGCCGAAGAACTGCTTTGCAAACGCAAGCAGCGTTCCCTTGAGATCGGCGAATGTTACGCGCTGGTCCACATACAGGCCTTCTACCTGGTGGAACAGGCAGTAGCTGCGGCTGCTCACTTCTTCGTTCCGGTACACTCTGCCCGGCATGATGCAGCGAAGAGGCGGTTTCCGGTTGAGCATTACGCGCACCTGCGCCGGAGACGTGTGCGTGCGGAGCAGGACCTCGTCGGCCTTCACGTAGAACGTGTCCTGCATGTCGCGCGCCGGATGGTTCGGCTGAAAGTTGAGCGCGCCGAAATTGTAATAGTCGGTCTCCACCTCGGGGCCGTACGCGATGTCGAATCCCATGCCCGTGAAAATATCGCGGATGCGGTTGCGGATCTGCGTGAGCGGATGAATGCCGCCCCGGGGAAAAGGGAATCCCGGCAGCGTCCAGTCGAAGGATCCTGCGTCGGCCGATGCGCGCCGTTGCGTCCAGGGCGCGGCCTTGAACCGGCCCTCAACCGATTGGAACAGCGCGTTTACCTTTGCGCCAAGGTTTCGCTTCTCTTCGGGTGAAAGGTCCTTTACTCCCCTTACCAGAGAGGAAAGCAGTCCCTTCTTCCCGAGATACTTGATGCGGAATACCTCGGCCTCGGCGTCGCTTGAAATCGACTGGAGCCCGGACGCGACCTCTTTTTCCGTCTGAGCAAGAAGCTCGGCGGTGGGGACCATGCTGTCTGCGGTCATGGCTGGGGCCTTACGCCTTTACCGCGGCCACAAGCTGCTTGAACGATTCCGGTTCGTGAAGCGCAATCTGCGCAAGGACCTTGCGGTCGAGGCAGATGCCCTTCTCCTTGAGCCCGGAAATGAAATGAGCGTACGTGAGCCCGTTTTCGCGCGTGGCCGCGTTGATACGCGAGATCCACAGCGAGCGGAACTCGCGTTTTCTCTGCTTACGGTCGCGGTACTGGTATTTTCCCGCTTTCCAGAACGCGTCCTTGGCGGTGCGGATGCAGCTTTTTCTTTTTCCAAAATAGCCGGCATTGGCCTTTAGGATCTTCTTTCTTCGGGCTCGCGATGCCACCCGTGATTTCGCTCTCGGCATTGTCGTACTCCTTTATTGATACGGTACTGGATTCTTTGCAAATGCTATGCAATCATCGCCATCAGTTTTCTCGCCTGAACCGGATTGACAAGCGCCATCTTGCCGAGCCGGCGTTTCCGCTTGCGGTTCTTGGTGGTAAGGATGTGCCTCAGGTTCACTTTTTTCCGCTTGACGTGGCCGCTCTTGGTGACGCGGAAACGCTTCTTGACGGTGCTTCTGGTTCTCATTTTAGGCATACGAGCTTCCTCTTTTCTATTGCTGGACTTTTTGTGGTTGTTCGACGGATGCTACCGCGGAATCTCTCTTTAATTCCTGTTCCTGGCGCCTGCGTTCCTGATCGAGTTTTCTGGTGAATTCCTTTATTTTCGCCTTGTCGGGGACGAACATCGAAATCATGTTCCGGCCTTCCATCTTGCAGCTGAATTCAACGTTGCACAAATCGGCGATGGCGGTCTCGAATCGCTGCAGGAGTCCCTTTCCGAAATCCAAGTGGGCGATTTCGCGTCCGCGAAACACGACGGTTGCCTTGACGCGGTCGCCCCGGAAGAGGAACTTGCGCGCGTGGTCCATTTTAAACTGGTAGTCGTGGCCCTCGATCTTCGGATGCATCTTGATTTCCTTGAGGTGCGACACGTGCTGCTTCTTCTTGGCTTCTTTCTGCTTTTTCGACTTTTCGTATTTGAATTTCCCGTAGTCCATGATTCTGCACACGGGCGGATCGGCGTTCGGCGCCACTTCGACCAGATCGAGCCCCTCCAAGGTCGCGCGTTCCCTGGCTTCGATAATCGACAGGATGCCGAGGGCTTCTCCGCTGCCGGATACAACGCGCACGTTGGGCACTCTGATTTCCTCATTGACGTGAGGCAAATCCTTGTCGTGTTTTGGCGGCATAAATCTGTTGATAGGTTCCTCCTTCTGTAAAGTTTATCGAACGTGCCCGGAAATCAGGACGGTTTTTTCGCCTCGGCCGCAACGTCCGCCACAAACGACTCAAGCGAACGCGAGCCCAGATCTCCCTCTGTGTGGCGGCGCATCGATACGGTCTTGGCTTCCGCTTCTTTTTCACCCACAATGGCCATGAACGGAATCTTCTTCATTTCCGCGTCCCGGATCTTGTAGCCCATTTTTTCGGCCCGGTCGTCGAGTTCCGCGCGGATGCCCGCGGCGACACAGGCGGCCAGCACCTGCTGCGCGTAAACCATCGATTTGTCGGATATGGGAATCACCTTTGCCTGCACGGGCGAGAGCCACACGGGCAGCGCGCCCGCGTAATGTTCGAGCATGATGCCGATGAAGCGTTCCATGGAGCCGAACAGCGCGCGGTGAATCATTACGGGCCGCTTCTTGGAACCGTCGGCATCGGCGTATTCGAGTTCGAACCGCTCGGGCATCTGGAAATCCAACTGGACCGTGCCGCATTGCCAGCTTCGGTTGAGGCAATCCTTGACATGGAAGTCGATTTTGGGACCATAGAAAGCGCCGTCGCCGGGATTTATCTTGTAGGCGAGTTTCTTTGTGTCAAGCACATGCTTCAGGGCCGTTTCCGCTTTGTCCCACAGCTCCGGCGCGCCCATGAATTTGTCGGGCCTGGTAGACAGCTCCATGGCAAAATCGGGAAACCCGAACGTGCGATACATGGAAATGATGAAATCGATCACCTCCATGATCTGCGGCTCGATTTGCTCCGGCAGGCAGAAGATGTGCGCATCGTCCTGGGTGAACTGCCTTACGCGGAACAGCCCGTGCAGAACGCCCGCCTTTTCGTGGCGGTGCACAAGGCCGAATTCACAGTACTTGATGGGAAATTCCCGGTACGAATGAGCGCTGTTCTTGTAAATGAGCAGCCCGCCCGGACAGTTCATCGGCTTGACGGCATGCGTGACTTCGTCGATGGTGGTGAAATACATGTTCTCGCGGTATTTGTCCCAGTGACCGCTCCTGTGCCACAACTCTTCGTTGAGGATCATGGGCGTTTTGACTTCCTGGTATCCGGCGGCGACGTGCTTGGCTCGCGAGTAATCCATGATGGCGTTGTACAGCGTTGTGCCGCGTCCGTGCCAGAACGGGAATCCCGCGCCCTCGGCGTGGAACGAAAACAGGTCGAGCTCCCTGCCCAGCTTCCGGTGATCGCGCTTCGCCGCCTCTTCGAGCATCTTTATGTATTCGTCAAGCTGCGATTGCTTTGGAAACGATATGCCGTACAGCCGCGTGAGCATCTTGTTCTTCTCGTTGCCGCGCCAGTACGCGCCCGCGATGCTGGTGAGCTTGATCGCCTTGATATAGCCGGTGTCGGGCACGTGAGGTCCGCGGCACAAATCGCGCCACGGGCCCTGCAGGTACATGCTGGGTTGGCCTTCGATGTCGCCGAGCAATTCTATTTTGTACGGTTCGCTCTTTTCAGTGAAATAGGCCTCGGCCTCCTGTTTTAGGACTTCGGCCCGCACGAACGGGATCTTGGCCCGGATGATTTCCATACACTTTGCCTCAATGGCCGGAAGATCGTCGGGGGTAATCGGCTTGTCGGTATCGAAATCGTAGTAAAAGCCGTTGTCTATGGCCGGGCCGATGGCGATCTTTGCCGTCGGGTACAGAGACTGGACTGCCTGCGCCATGATGTGCGACGAAGAGTGCCAGAACACCGACTTGCCTTCAGCCGAGTCGAATGTGACGATCTGGACGGCGTCGTTCTCGTGCAGCGGCGTGGCAAGGTCAACGGGTTTTCCGTTGACTGATGCGGCAAGCGCTTCCCTGGCCAGCCGGGGGGAAATGGCGGCTGCAAGGTCCTTGCACGTCGCTCCGTCGGCGATCTGCCTTGCGGACTTGTCTGGAAGGATGACATTCATAGGAGCGTTCTCACAATTCTATACGTGCTTACCCAACGCGCATCTGCGCCTGGCCGTCCGGCACTCGCAACGAGGTGCTCCGCCGACCCGCATCCCGGCTTCGTCGTCTTTTCCCGCACGGGGCAATTGGCAGCACGTCGGCGCGCGAGGAGGAAGAAAAGAAGGAACGCGGCTGAAGAAAGCAATGGGCGATACTGGGTTCGAACCAGTGACCTCTTGCATGTCAAGCAAGCACTCTAACCAGCTGAGCTAATCGCCCGGCTTCGCACCGGCAGCTGCAGGGAGACCCGCGCCTGTCCTGCGCTTCTCGTAACTACTTTCCCCTCAAAGGGTTCCAAACTGACAAACGTTGAAAATACGACAGAACCCCCTAAGAAGTCAATATTCCTTGCGAATAAAAAAAGAGGATTCCGGACACGAAATCCTCTTTTGGTAGCGCTACGGGGAATCGAACCCCGGTTTNNATACCTGGAGCCAGAGTCCAGAGTCCTACCGTTGGACGACACCCCAACAAAAGCGTAGACCAAAATATATTATTCCGCCAAAATTGACAAGCATGCCAATCTCCTAACAATTATTTTTCAACGCCTATGGATAACATTGCCATCCTCGACTTCGGCGGACAATACACGCACCTCATCGCCAACCGCATCCGCCGCCTCGGCGTCTACTCGGAAATCGTGCAGAGCGACATTTCTGCATCGCAATGCAAACGCTTCAAGGGAATCATTTTCTCCGGCTCACCCCACAGCGTGCTCGACGCCCAAAAGCCCGGTTTTGATCCCAACGTGCTTCACCTTGGCATTCCGGTGCTCGGGCTATGCTACGGTCACCAGCTCATGGCCCAATGCTTGGGTGGGCAAGTGGTCGCCGGAAAATATCGTGAATATGGGATTGCTCAAATTAATATCATCAAACAAAGCCCATTGTTTGCAGGGTGTGATATACGCGAACAGATCTGGATGAGCCACGGCGACGCAGTGGCGATACTGCCCCCGGGTTTCGACGTGCTCGGCTCCACCGACGGGTGCAGGGCGGCGGCCATGGGCAATGAGTCGCTGCGCATGTACGGCCTGCAGTTCCACCCCGAAGTTTCGGACACGCCGCACGGCATGACCATTCTCGACAACTTCATTGCTATTTGCGAATGTGCCCGCGAATGGAATACGCAAACGTTTCTGCGCGAAATGGGAAACGACATCAAGAAGAAGTGCGGTGCAAAGAAGGTGTTCCTGCTCGTGTCCGGCGGCGTCGATTCGACCGTGGCCTTCACGCTCCTCAACAAGGTGCTTGGCGAACACAACGTGTGCGGCCTTCATATCGACAACGGTCTCATGCGGCGCGAAGAGTCGGGCGCCATTCTCGCCTACATGAAGGCCCACGGCTTTCACAACCTGCACATCGTGGATGCCTCGGATCGATTCCTTGCGGCGCTTTCAAATGTGGCGGACCCTGAGCAGAAGCGCCGCATCATCGGCACCGTTTTTATTCAGGTGCAGGAGCAGGCGCTGAGCGACCTCGGACTCAACCCCGCGGAATGGATCCTGGGCCAGGGCACCATTTACCCCGATACCATAGAGAGCGCGGGCACCAAGCACGCCGAGCGCATCAAGACACATCACAACCGGGTGGCCGCCGTGATGGAATTGCTCGAAAGAGGTGAGATCATCGAGCCGCTGGCGCTGCTTTACAAAGACGAAGTTCGCGAACTCGGCACCGCCCTTGGACTCCCCGAATCACTTGTGTGGCGGCATCCATTCCCGGGGCCGGGCCTGGGAGTGCGGCTGCTGTGCTCCGACGGCGCCGAGGTCTCGGTCGATCCTGCGACGTCGTCCGGCGTACTGGCAATCGCCAGGCGCGCCGGGTACGAGGCCCTGGTCCTGCCGATCCGCAGCGTTGGCGTGCAGGGAGACGGCCGCACCTACGCCCACCCCGCGCTGGTCACCGGCCCTAAAGACTGGAACGGTCTCGAAGCCGTGTCCACCGAAATCACCAATAAGGTGCGCGGGGTCAACAGGGTGGTGTACGGGCTGCACGTTCAGGACGCGCCCGATTACCGGCTCGTGAAGGCATACCTCACCAAAGATCGCCTCGAACTGCTGCGCAGCCTCGACAGCATCGTCACCGACGCGCTTCACCGGTTTGATGAGTATCGCACCGTGTGGCAGATGCCGGTGGTGCTGTTGCCTCTTATCAATAAACAGGAGCGCCAGTGCGCGGTGCTGCGGCCCATCATGTCGCAGGAAGCCATGACCGCGAGGTTCGCGAGATTGAAGGATGAGACGCTTGCCTACATCCTTTACGAAGCGAAAAAGGTTGACGGATTAGGAGATTTGTTCTACGACGTGACGCATAAACCGCCGGCGACGATTGAGTGGGAATAAGAGTCAAATGCAATAATTTCTCCTCCGCGACAAGAATCCACAAGAAATAGCCCCGTTTTGCAATAGTGCGGTTTCTTTCCCAACGGCGCGTTGCTTTGGCGTCGGAGCTGCTGCAACTTGACGTGTGAGAGCAGCAATGAGAGCCACAAGTACGATTCTCTCTTTAGGCATATTGCAATTGAGGGGGGGTGTCTATGGTAAAGGCAAAGAAAATACTGATTGAAGAACGGGCTTGAGGGCGGTCGCGTGATGATTTGCAAAGTGAAGAAGCCAATTGGTATTTTGTTCTCAATCCGTCTTCAAAATCCACAAGTTCACAAAGAGGGAATTATGATCGGCTTCAAGAGCGTTCTTGCTGTTTTGCTTTTGCTTGTGCTGAATATCGGCTGCACAAGACAGGTTGACATACTAAAATCAGGCGTGGGAAATTGGAACAAATGGAGGAAAGAAAACAGTGTCAAGCCTGATCTTGCGGGAGCCCATCTTGAGAAATGCTTCCTTGAGGGGGCCGATCTGCATGATGCCTGCCTTGCGGGAGCACACCTTGACTCAGCCTTCCTTGAGGGAGCCAATTTCAGGGAAGCCGATCTCCATGAAGCCCGCCTTCGGGGAGCCNNTTCGGGGAGCCAATCTTGAGGGAGCCGATCTTAGTAAAGCCTACCTTCCGGGAGCCCGTCTTGATTCTGCCCGTCTTGACTCAGCCGACCTTCGGGGAGCCGTACTTGAGGAAGCCGACCTTCGGGGTGCCAGCCTTCGGCGGGCCGATCTTCGGGAAGCCATCCTTGCGGGAGCAAAACTTCAGGGAGCCATCCTTGACGGAGGCTACGCTGATGGAGCGAACTTTACGGGAGCCGAATTTCGGGACGCCAAATGACAAAGGAAATCGAGGATAGTACCTTCCTGGCTGCAAACTCTTGTTGCAACCATGATGCGGTGAACAGGCATGGAATTCCCGAAACTCTTCTGTTAAACAAGCGAAAATCAAGAGGTGAGTAGACGGTACAGCAAAAGGCTCCTCCCCCAAAGAAAGGAATTGCCTAAATGACTTTGCACGGATATAATTTATCTGAAAGGAAAATAGAGAGCAGGACGGGTTTCAAATGAAACTGCAAAGAATACTCTCAGTTGGTAACATGAATGATGGCTTGAATGGAGCGCGTCTTACTGAGCATATGACCGGAGACCAGCGGGTTTCTCTATTAGAGGACATACGCCGCGAAGTGGCAAAGGTTCGGAACAATGAATATCCAAAAAGACTTCGAAGAGTTCTTGAAGTTACTGCACAAAAGAAACGTTGAGTATGTAGTAGTCGGCGGATACGCTGTTGCCTTCCATGGCTATGTCCGGGCCACAAAAGACATTGACATTCTCTTCAATAATTCAAAGGCAAACATTCAACGCCTTAAGGGTGTTCTCAATGAATTCGGTTTCCCTGCCGACAGTCTGGGCGATGTTGCCTTTTCTGAACAGGGAAAAATTATTCGAATGGGTGTTGCTCCAGTCATGATTGAACTTATCAATGCGATAAGTGGAGTTTCTTTTAAGACGGCCTGGAAAAATCGAATCACCGGAAGGTACGGGAAAACCGATATTTACTATTTGTCGAAATCTGATCTGCTTAAGAACAAGAAAGCTTCAGGCAGGCCCCGCGACATACTTGATATTGATGAACTGAAAAGGGTTAAAAAATAAACCATCGCAATAAAACAAACTCCTAGAACTCCGCGCCCAGCGAAAAGTAATCCTTATACGGCCCGAAGAACGTGGAAAAATCGGTTTTCCACGCGCGGTCCCATCGCAAAACGAAGATTCCCAGGTTCGCGCGCAATCCGCCGCCCACGCCGCCGTAGACGGTTTTCGGCAGCGGCACGTTCCTCAACTGCTCATCCGGGTTCCACGCGTTGCCGATGTCGGTGAACACGGCGCCGTTAACATACCGCAGCGTCATGGGAAGCGGCCACACCAGCGACATTTCCTTGAGGAACGGGAAACGGAATTCGGTGTTGACAACGGCGTATCTGGTGCCGATGATGTCGAGGTAGTCCCAGCCGCGCAGCGGCACGATGATGTCCGAATAGAAGAAGTTGTTGGTATTTGCCTGGTAGCCGGCGGCGTTGTAATTGTAAAGGAACCAGTTTTCGTCGCCGCCCAGGAAGAATTTCCTGGCGTCGGGCTCGTCGTTGCGGAGCGAAACGCTGGCCCCGAACGAGACCCTGTTGGCCCACACGAACCGCTTTAACAGGTGCCAGTAGTGGCGGAGGTCCACGTCGAACGATGCGAACGATGCGTCCAGGAATCTGGTGGGAGGCGAGACGAGCACGCGGGCCTGTCCGCGCGTTCCATTGAGCGGCCCCGTGATGCCCCAGAGAACGTCGTCGTAGACATAGGATATCGAAGGCATGAAGATGTTGATGGTGCGGCTGCCGCGCCCGGCGTCCGCAACGGGTGAGGCGCTGGTGGTATCGTAGATGTAGGGAACCCGGAAAAGATTCTCGTAAGCACCCTCAACGTCGATCCTTGCGAACATGGAAAAGGGGAACCGGAGCAGGAACATGATGCCCGCGTCGGTATCGAAGTAGAGTGAATCGCCGAAGATGTCGGCCGAGGTGTATTCCCTGTTGAAAAAAACGCCGCCCCCGAAATTGATCTTGCGTTCGAGGTTGAGGTACGAGGCGAACAGGTGCGTATATTCGGCGAGATTGCCCTCTATGTCGCCCATGACGGCGATCTGGTGGTTGCCCATGAGGTCGGTAAACACGGCGGCAAGCTGGCCCGCGACGCCGTAGCCGTAATAAGCATCAGTTCCCAGGCCCACCGAAACGAATTCCGGCTCGAATTGCAAGCGGTACGGACGCGGTGTGACGGTATCGAAATCGGGGACCGCACGGCGCACGGGCACGGCCACGGTGTCCGCGCCGGCCGCAACGGGTTTTGCCTGATTCGCAGGCGATACCGACAGGGACGCCGTGTCCTGATGCTTGACATTGAGCGAATCCTTGCGCGGCTTCTCCTTTGTCGTGTCCCGTTCCGATATGTCGCTCACCGTCTCGTCGGTGATGTCCGGACCCGCGTCCTGCGCCGGATGCGCATGGGCTTTGGCCTCAGACCCCTTTTTCGGGGGCGGCGGCGCGGTGTCTCCCATCACCACGGGGGTAAAGAACCGCACCGACGTGTCTTCACACGATTCGACCCATTTGGTCCTCTCCAAAGGCTTCACCATCAGCTTGCTTTGGGGGTCTCCCATTCGCCAGATATCCCAGGCGCCCTTCTGGAACAGGCAGTAGACAAGCGTCGCGGAATCCCGTGCAAGATCGAGGCTATACACGCCGCCGATGAAATCGGTGAGGGGCCGGGCGCTGTCGGGGCTGGCAAACGGCGCCGCATAGATATTGTCGATGCCGTTCTTATCCGATACGTAAAACAAGGATTTTCCGTCGGAAGAGAAACAGGGCGCCTTCTTGTTGCCGGGCGAAAACGTGATCTGGGTGCAGGTCTTGTCGGCAAGCTTCAGGTACCACAGTTGGAGGGGTTTCGCTCCGCGGGCCCGCAGCGCCCGGTCCGGCGAGCCGCATGTGTCCTGCCGCGAGAAAACGATGCCGGCGCCGTCGCGGGTGAAGCGCGGGTCGTT
This sequence comes from Fibrobacterota bacterium, assembly GCA_003165595.1. Classification (GTDB taxonomy): domain Bacteria; phylum Fibrobacterota; class Chitinivibrionia; order Chitinivibrionales; family FEN-1185; genus FEN-1185. The sequence continues at coordinate 18,369 of PLWQ01000042.1, forward strand.
TTCCGAGAGTATGTCGTTGGTCAAGCGCGTGCACGAACGGGACCGCACATCGTACAGGAACAGGTCGCAAAATCCCTTGTCCACGCCGCAGAACACGATGGAGGCGCCGTCGCCGGACCAGTCGGGCGCGAACATCGAAGACAAGTCCGGCCGGAACGTGGCAACCAGTTTCTTCTGTTTGATGTCGACAATCCGCAATTCGTCCCCGCCGTTGTTGTTTGACACAAAGGCAAGTTTGTCGCTCTGAGGAGACCAGCAGATGCCGCTTCGGAACGGGTGAAAGGACTCGAAACTGCCCGCATATCCGGAGGCGCCCACTTCTTCGATCACTTTACCCTTGCCGTTACATACGAGAATGCGCGTGTAGTCGCGCAGGTCGCTAAAGTAGGCGACCTTGGTTCCGTCGGGGGAAATCCGCGGCTTGAGGTTGAAGTGGTCGCGGTCCTTTTCGTGCGCGGTAAGCGCAGTGGAATTTTTTGACGGATCTTTGCGGCGGCCTATTTCCGGCCAGTAAAGGCGCTTGAGCTCGGTGCGCCATTCTTCGCCGAGTTCCTCCGGCGTTTTTCCATAGGTATCCTTGAAACTCCGCTCAACGTTCTTCGTTTCCTTGAACCGTTTGAGAAACAGGGAAAACATCTTCTCGCCGCGTGAAGCGGCAAGAAATGCGAAAAACGACTGGCCTCCCTTGTAGGCCATGTAGCCGCCCAGCTCGGGCCCGGGAAGCCCGACCGAGCCGTACACAACGGCATCCATAAGGAACATGTCGGCTTCGGTGTTCCACCCGGACGACAGATATTCGGCCATGCCTTCCGCGAACCAGAGCGGCATCTGGGCCTGCCCGCCCGCGAAAATCGAGCTGCCCAATTGCTCAAAGAGAATTCCGTATTGGAATCCGTGCACCAGTTCGTGGTGAAGCACATGCCGCAGTTCGTCGTACGATCCATCGAACGGCACGACGATCCTGTTCTTGATTTGCGTGGTAAACCCGCCGACCCCTTCGGGAAGTATGTCGCTTACGATGTTGGTTTGCGCAAAGGCGTTGGGGCTGCCGTAGAGGATAAGCGGCAATTTTTCTTTGGGGCCAAAGGAAAAATCGTTCTTGAGCGACTCGTAGTCGTTTTCGATCCATTGCGCGGCGATGGCGGGAAGCACACCCTGGTTCTGATAGAAGAAGACCTTAAAATGCGGGGCCTGATAGTACTGCCATGAGAAATGCTCGTACTCCACCTTGTTTTGTCCGAAGCCGAAAAGTTGCGTCGCGCATAACAGCTGCGCCAGCACAACCAGGAGCGCGCGATTGTCCCGGCAGAGAGAGGCGTGCGAGGGACATGAATCCGCCGAGGTCACAATGCTCTTTTCAACTCGCGGGGTTCGCATTGTTGTAAAATAATTCGAGACCATGCGCCTTTAAGTACGTTTTGCGGAAGGGCCGGCGGGGAAGCGCGGCGCTGCGCATTCATATCCAAACAGACGCGCAGTCAAGGAAAAAAACCGCGGGAGCTGAGTTACGTGGAAAAATCTCTTGCATTCTTCGTGAAAAGGATTTTATTTGAGTATCTGTATTGTCTGGTGAAACGTTGGGTTGCACCTTATCAATCATGCGGGCACTTGTGCGTTTTGGTGAACAACGAGTGAACGCGCGTGCGCGAAGTTCCGTTTTTCCCGGTTTCCCCCGGGGAAGGGACGATGTCGTGTCGACTGCGTTAATGAGCCAAAGGCCTAAAACGAGCATCTCCACGAGCCGTTGCGCTGAGAAAAAGCCGGGATGTTCGCGTGCCCGTAAAAACTTGACACTATTTGCAACCAATAGTATTTTGATTGGTGTTTTGTCCCGGTTATTTCGTCCTTTCCATGCCCTTGCAAGCAATTTAAGCCCTTAATACTTTACAACAAGATAGGATCCTCACGATGTGCAGAAAAATCTCACCGGCGCTCTTTCTGTACTTTTTAGCGGTTCTTGTCGGGACGTCGTTCGCGGGAAGAAAGATCGTTGTCCCGCACGATTTCCCGTCTATCCACGCGGCACTCGGTGAGGCCGACGAAGGCGACACGGTGTTTGTGTCCAACGGCGTGTACCGCGAGAATATCGCCATGGCCGACAATGTCGTTCTTATGGGTCAAGAAATGCTCAAGACAATCATCGACGGCAGCCGGAAAGGGCCGTGCGTCATCGGCGCCGACGGCGCAACCATCACCAACTTCACTATTCGGAACGGAACCACCGGAATCCTGTGCAAGAACACTCGTCCCACCATTGTCCGCAACCTCATCATCGACAACAAGGGCGCGGGCATTCACGCGCTGGTAACGCTGCCCGATATCAACAACAACATCATCTACCGGAACGAGTGGACGGGGATTTTCCTCGAATCGAGCAGGGCGACGCGCACGTCAATCGATCACAATGTCATCCTGGAAAACGGCTACTGCGCGATCTTCTGCGCTCACCGCACCGAAGTTCTTATCCGCAACAACATCCTCATGGAAAACAAGCAGTACGGCGTTTACATCGCTCCACAGGCAAAGAAGACGCGTATCATTTTCAACAATATATATATGAATAGGCTCGCGTTCAATCCGAACGCGGTGGTGAACGAGACAAACATCCAGAAAGAGCCGATGTTTATTTCCGCGGCGTGGCCGAACTTTAATTACTTTGTCAAGCCGGTTTCCTCCTGCAAAGCCAAGGGCGAGAACGGCACCGATATCGGCCTCATCACCGAAAAAATGGTGGAGGCATTGGTGGGCGATCGCGACGGCGACGGCATTCCCGACGACATAGATCAGTGCCCCGACGTTCCCGAAGACAAGGACGGATTCGAAGACGAAGACGGATGTCCAGACTACGACAACGATAAAGACGGGATTTACGATACGCAGGACGAGTGTCCCAACGATCCTGAAGACCGGGACGGATTCCAGGACGCCGACGGTTGTCCTGACCCCGACAACGACAAGGACGGCATCTGCGATCCGTGGGTGGCCGAGCAGGGCAAGCAGTCCCAGTATGCCAAGATCTGCAAAGGATCCGATCAGTGCCCCAACCAGCCCGAGACTTTTAACGGGTTCAAGGACGACGACGGTTGTCCGGACGAAAAGCCCGTGGAAATCAAGCAGAAGCTCACCCTGCGCGGCGTGAATTTCAAGACGGCGAGCGCCGAGCTTCTCGAGGAATCCTATTACGTGCTCGAACAGGTATATAACAGCCTCGAAGCGTATCCCAATGTCAAAATCGAGATTTCGGGTCACACCGACAATGTTGGCAACAGTCAAGACAACCTTGTTTTGTCCTACCAACGAGCGAAATCCGTGATGGATTACCTGATTATGCGGGGAATTTCTCCGGAAAGAATGGTTGCAAAAGGATACGGCAAGGAACGGCCGGTGACGTCGAACGGTTCTGCGGAAGGCCGTGCTACCAACAGGCGTGTAGAAATCATCCCGATCAAGTAACCTGTGAAACATTTTACAGAACATGCGAGGTAGGCTGTGGAAACGAAAGTGAAAGGGATCCGA
>PLWQ01000011.1 GCA_003165595.1 Fibrobacterota bacterium
ACGAAAAAGTCAAGGACAAACCTGCGCTGCCCTTTCTCGAGGAACTTTTGAGTACGCAGCAGCGGCGATTCGTGGATTCCGTTGCTCCCGCCGCAATCGATCTGCCGTCGGGCCGCCGCATGAAAATAGTCTACGAGCCCGGCAAACAGCCGCGCGGCCGCACCCGCATCCAGGACCTATACGGAATGCGAAGCACCCCGAAGGTGGGGAACAACCGCGTGCCGCTCCTTATCGAAATCCTCGCGCCAAGCAACCGGCCCGTGCAGATTACCGACGATCTGGAAAGCTTCTGGAAAATTCACTATCCGGAAATACGGAAGATGCTGAGCAGACGCTATCCTAAGCACGAGTGGAGATGAAAAAGAAGTTGAAAAGTTGAGAAGTNNACTTTTCAACTCTTCAACTCTTCAAACCTAACTCCGCATTTCCTGCATCCACGGCAGATCCTTCCCTCGCCGGCAAACGAGAACTTACATCCGAACTCAGCTGCCCAGCCCGAGTATTCGGCGAGGCAGATTCTACTGCCGATCTTCTCGGCAAGATGTTCTCGATTTGACTTCACCAGTTTATCGTACCATGGACATTTAGAAAGAGTTATATCTGCTGAATCGGTAGTCTTTGTTGTGGAAAATTCGAATCCGTCGAGCTGAAGTTTTGCCTCAAAACATTGGACAAGCGCCTCAAGGCCGGTACTCCCGCCGCAGAACGATTTCATGGCGCGCGCCTGGATCTTCGGCATCACCTGCCACACTTTCTCGTCGATGTCAAGAGCGGCGTCGAACCCGCAGGCGTCCTCCACCTTCATGAACCACAGGCCGTCTGCGGCGGCATAGCTTTGGCGGAGGTATTGCGTTATTTGGGCAGGGGTGAGGGTAAGCATGCGTTCCTTCCGGCTGACGACATTCGCCAAAGTGATCAGGGTGATGCACGTAAATTAGTAAACGCCGTGCCGGTGCGGGAACGTTCACTTTGCATTCCCGTTCCAAATCTTCTATTTTAGATTCTCATGAAAATCATCGATTTCCATACCCATATCTTCCCCGATAGTCTTGCACAGCGCGCCATAGACTCGCTCATGCAGCATTCGCCGGAATCAAAGGCCTATACAAACGGCACCATGGCGGGCCTGAGGCAATCCATGAAGCAGAGCGGCATCGCCAAATCGGTATTGCTTCCCATTGCCACCAAGCCGGCGCAAGTCGTAACTATCAACAGAGGCTGCAGGGACCTTATGGCCGCCGACACCATTCCGTTCGGCACTCTGCACCCGGATTTTGCAGACTTCGCCGGCGAGACAGCATACCTTACATCCATCGGCGTGCGCGGCATTAAGTTTCATCCCGAATACCAGGACTTCTACATTGACGATAAACGGTACTTTGGCATGTACGAGGCCGTGTCGGACGCGGGGCTGGTGGCGGTATTTCACGCGGGCAAGGACCCGGGCCCCTTCACCTGCGATCATGCGCTGCCGGCGGCGTTTGCCGCAGTGCGAAGGAACTTTCCGCGCCTCAAGATGGTCGCTTCGCACATGGGCGGCTGGAAGCTGTGGCCGGATGTCGAAAAGCACCTTCTGGGCCTGGCGCTGTACTTCGATTCCTCTGCCGTCAAGGACTGGATGCCGGCTCCGGAATTCGTCCGGCTGGCGCGCACGCACGGAACTGATCGCATCCTGTTCGGCACCGACTCGCCCTGGTTCGATCAGGCGGCCAACGCGGCATGGATCGATTCGATGCCGCTAACGCAGGAAGAAAAGGAACGGATATTCTTCAAGAACGCCGAAGAGCTGCTTGGCGGATGATGGAAATTCCAAGTTCCAGATTCCAGGTCTAAAGAAACCACCAAACGCCCTCTCTGGAAACCTGATTTCGGCGAATCGTAACTTGGAACCTGGAACTTGGAACCTTTCCCGTCTTCTGGCGAAGGCCCGCCTCAATCATGTAATTTCATAGCACTATGGAAAACAAAAGAATCAGTTCTGTACAGGAGCTTCTTTCCGGCGACGAGGCGGTGGCGCGCGGCGCATGGGAGGCAGGGCTGCGCGTAGCGTGCGCCTATCCCGGAACGCCATCAACCGAAATCCTGGAAACGCTTGCCGGTTTCAAAGACGTCGACGCGCAATGGTCGGTCAACGAGAAAGTGGCGTTCGAAGTTGCGCTCGGATCGGCAATCGCGGGAGGCCGCAGTTTGTACGCGTCAAAGCATGTGGGACTCAACGTCGCAATGGACCCGCTCATGACCGCATCCTACACCGGCGTAAATGCGGGGTTCGTGGCCGTGGTGTGCGATGATCCGGGTCTGGCGTCGTCGCAGAACGAACAGGACACGCGCTGGGTGGGGCCGTATGCCAAGCTTCCCCTGCTTGAGCCTGCGAGTCCGGCCGAGGCATACCTGTTTATCAAGGAAGCGTTTGCCATAAGCGAACGGTTCGACACGCCGGTGCTGTTCCGCATGACCACGCGCGTGGCGCACTCCAAGGAGAATGTCGCGGTCGGCGCGCGGCAGGATATCGCGCTCAGGCCGTTTGAGGTGAACATCCCCAAATATGTGATGGTGCCGCGCAACGCCTACCAGAAACATAGTGTCATAGAAAAACGCCTGCTCGCGCTTGCCGCATTCTCGGAGAATACGCCTCTTAACAAAATTGAAAAGGGGAGCGCAAAGCTCGGATTCATCACCTCGGGCATCCCCTACCAGTACCTCAAGGAAACATATCCGGACGCCTCCTTCCTCAAGCTTGGCTTTACCTATCCGTACTGCGACAAGAAGATCGCCCGGTTTGCTCACCTGGTGCGAGAGCTGGTTGTGGTGGAAGAGCTTGATCCGATTATCCAGGAGCATGTGCGGTCGCTCGGGATCAAAGCCAGGGCAAAGCATCCGACGTTCGGGATCGGCGAGCTCTTGCCCGAGCACATGGAGCAGATTTACAAAGGCGCAAAGAAGAAAGAGTTGCCATCGTCGGCCCGCAAGCCAGTGCTGTGCCCCGGATGCCCGCACCGGTTCGTGTTTTCGGTGCTCAAGCGGAACAAGGCAATTGTCGCGGGTGACATCGGATGCTACACGCTTGCCGCCACGCCGCCGCTTTCGACCCTGCACACGTGCCTGTGCATGGGGTCGTCAATCACAATCCACGAAGGGTTCAGAAGAATAATGCCGAACGGAAAAATCGTCGGCGTGCTCGGCGATTCAACCTTTGTCCATTCGGGAATAACGGGGCTCATCAACGCGGTGTACAACAGGATGAAAGGGCTCATCATCATCCTCGACAACTCTACCACGGCCATGACCGGCGGGCAAAACAATCCGGCAACGGGCCGAACCATTCGAAACGAACCAACGAAACAGTTGTCGATCGAGGCGGTGTGCACCGCGTGCGGCGCGGACAATGTCGATGTGGTCGACCCGAAGAACCTGTCGCAGCTCGACGCGCTCGTCAAGCAACGGCTCGCAGCCGATGCATTGTCGGTGATTATCGCGCGGCGGCCGTGCAAGCTTGTCGACCGCAACAGGCTGCCCATGCCCGACTACGACCGGGTCAAGTGCAAAACCTGCGGGCTGTGCTTCAATCTAGACTGCCCGGCGCTCGTGAAGACGGAAGACGGGCACGTGGACATCAACGCAGCACTGTGCGCGGGATGCTATTTGTGCGTGGACACGTGTCCGGCCGACGCGCTCAAGCGTCCGGCGTGATCAGGCATCGATGGACGCAGCAAGATCCGTATGCTTAGCCTGTCAACCGTCAACTTTTAACTATTCCGGGGCCTTGTCCTCATGATGAGAAAGAAAACTTCTTCGGCATCTTCGGTTGATCGTATCTGGAACGTCTTCTTCTGCGGCACCGGCGGCCAGGGCGTTCTTACAGCCGCGGAAATATGCGCGGTTGCGGCCATGAACGCCGGCTATCACGTGAAGAAATCCGAGGTGCATGGCATGGCGCAGCGCGGCGGTTCTGTGGAATCCCACGTTCGGTTCGGCCCGCGCATTTTTTCTCCGCTCATCCAGCCCGGCACTGCGGATTTTATCGTGTGCTTTCACGAAGGCGAAGGGAACCGTCAGGCCACCTACCTTCGGAATGGTGGGACAACGTTTGTTCCGTTCCTCAAAGACCCGGCGTTCATGCCGCAGGACAGGCATTTTCTCAACACCGCTTTTCTCGGCGTCCTGAGCGCCCTGGCGCCCATCCCCGGGGAATCGTGGCTGGCCGCTTTGTCGCAGCAGCTCAAGCGTTCTCTTGCGGAAAATCAGGCCGCGTTTGCCCAGGGAAGAAAGGCCGGTTTCGCGTACGCGGGCAGGACCGGCGGGCGGTAATCATGGAAATTGCGTTCTGGGATAAGCGCGCGGAAACCATCGACAGGCCCACCCTGCGGCAGGAGCAGTTGCGGCGGCTGCAGGGGACGGTGGAGCGTGCCCTGCAAACGCCGTTTTACAAATCGAAACTCAAGAGCGCCGGGATCGCCTCGGCATACGACATCAAGAGCCTTCCCGATATCACCCGGTTGCCGTTTACCACCAAGAACGATCTGCGCGACGCCTATCCTTGCAAGCACCTCGCCGTGCCCATGGAACAGGTGGTTCGAATTCATATGTCAAGCGGCACCACGGGTATCCCCACCGTTATTTATCACACGCAAGACGACATAAACAACTGGACCGACCTGGTCGCCCGATCGGTGGTGTGCACCGGGTGCGGACCCTCCGACGTCTTCCAAAACATGATGACCTACGGCCTTTTTACGGGCGGGCTTGGGCTTCACTACGGCGCCGAAAAAGCGGGCATGGCGGTGATCCCGGCGAGTTCCGGCAATACCAAGCGTCAATTGTGGCTCATGAAGGAATTCGGCACCTCGGTGGTGCATGCGACGCCGAGCTACATGCTCCATATCTACTCCGAACTTGTCAAAGAAGGTATCCCGATTTCGGACCTGAAGCTTGCAAAGGCCTTTCTCGGCGCCGAACCGTATTCGGAGAACACGCGGAAGAAAATCGAAGGCCTGTTCAAAATCGACGCGTACAATTCTTACGGACTCAGTGAGATGAACGGCCCCGGCGTCGCGTTTGAGTGCGTTTGCAAGTGCGGCATGCACGTCTGGGAGGATTCCTATATCGTTGAGGTGATCGATCCCGACACGCTGGAACCCCGCCGCGACGGCGAAGAGGGCGAGATTGTCTTTACCACGCTCAAGCGCACGGCGACGCCGCTGCTCCGGTACCGCACGCGCGATTTGTCGAAGATCATCGACGGCCCGTGCGCGTGCGGCCGCACCCACCGCAGGATGGACCGCATTAAGGCCCGCACCGACGATATGCTCATCATCAACGGCGTGAATGTCTTCCCGTCGCACATCGAGGAAGCGCTTATGCAAATGCCGGAAATGGGCACCAACTACCAGATTGTGGTTGACAAAAACGAATCGCTCGACCGGGTGACGATCAAGACCGAAGTGTATTCGAATCTGTTCAAAGACGACATGCGCGAGCTGGAGGCCCTGAAGAAGCGGATGCGGGAAAACATCAAGTCTCGCGTCCTCATCAATCCGGTGATTGAACTCCACGAACCGGGCATGCTTCCGGTCTACGAGGGGAAGGCCAAACGCGTTTTCGACAACCGGCCGCCTCTGTAAGAAGTCCGCAGAGAGAGCTCCGTCGCGCAGTTGTCGCTTGCCTCGTGATATTTTTCATTGAATCCGGTATCTCATTAATTATATTTTTTTACGCTTTCAGTCACGACGCAGACAATGTCTCGCATGGCAAAATCGTCACCATCACCATTCCACCCAGAGGGAGGTTTCATGCGTCTCGTCATCTCGTTGGCCTGCATGCTTGCTTTTTGCGCATCAGCCCTTGCCGCCGACACAAGTGCCGCGGCAAAAACAGCGCCCGCCACCGAACCTGCTCCTGCTGCAGTCGAGCCGGCACCGGCTGCCGCTCCCGTTTCCGAAACTCCCGCCCCGGCCGCCAAGCCGGCGGAGGCGCCGGTCAAGGTTTGTGCGCCGTGCCCTAGCCCTCTTCTCACCTGGGGTGGCCTGGCTATGTACAGGCTGAGGGACGAAATTATCACTAATTATCGAACAAACGGGCAAAGAGAAGAAAAGGCCACATTTTCAGGTCAAATCGCCTACCGGCTCGGCGTAAAGGTGAAACCGAACGACCAGACTCTCCTGCAATTCGATATCGGCAATGACTGGTACGCAACCGAGGAAGTTGAAGGGCTTCCGGGCAATTACTGGACAAAAAGGAATCCCATGACCCCGTGGTTCGACCTTGCCTATGCGCAGTGGGACCCGGGATACATGCATATCCAGGCCGGTATCATCCCGGTTGCCGGGACGCCGCTCATGGACCTTCTCGGCGTGTCGATCTTTTTCGGCAGGGACTACAAGAATGCGGCCCATATTCCGTGGGGAGTGGTCACCAATTTCAGCCAGACCGGATTGCGGATCGGAGCGCCCATTGTCAAGGATGGTCCCGTTTCGGTCGGCGTAGACGCGATGTCCACCGTTCTGGAAATGCGGCAGATCGCCGCCGGCATCGATACCATGCAGCTCAACCCGGTTGCCACGGAATTTGAACTGGAGGTCCCGATCAAGGTCGCGGGACTCGACGCATTGCCGCAGGCATTCATCATTCCCAACCGCAGCTACAACATGGCTACCGGCGGAAGCGACATCGAATTCGGAGCAGGGCTCAACCTCGGGTACAAAATGAACGACGGCGTCTGCTTCCGGGCAGGCTTCGGCTATGCCCGCAACTCGAACCGTAATTCGTATAAGAATTTCACCACGGGAACCCCCAACACCATTTATGATACCTATGGCGATCCCTTTGCAATTACCTCAAAAACGGACACCGTCAACAAAATAGTCGACAGTGTGGAATTCGACCGTTGGGGAACCAACCTGAACGTCGGTGCAACGGTGAAAATGGGTCCAGGCAAACTGGATTTCGATTTCAACCTCAGCAGCGAGCAGGACATGTACAATGTCAACGTAAATAACTGGTATCCTTTCTTCGACCTCAAGTACGGCTGGGCGCTTAACAAAAACTTCATCATCATGCCGAGGGTCAGGCTTTTCTTTACGGAGCCGAAGACCGGGTACAACAACGAGCTCAAGACGAGACCTGAACTCATCTTTATCGGAACGTTCTGAGAAAAACGTACGATTCGCAACTTGAGTTACGCGGGAGGGCCAAAATCCTCCCGCTTTTTCTTTATGTGAGTGGAATCGGGGGATACCTGTTGACTATGACTTTCCAGCCTTTGTGAAGTTGCCGGCGTTAGACAGCGTGACGGAGCGAAGCGACATGACGCGCTGGATTCAGACGCTGGCAATTTGCCGTAGGCCAAGGGCAAGCTCACCTGCCTGCAGCATCAAAAGGGGATCAAAGGTAAAAAATGCTGTGAGATTTTCCATTTAGGCAGCCTCAAGCAATCAGATAATTTGTCGTTATCATTCCTCATTTTCGTCAACAACAGTCTGCCGTGTGAGCAAATCAAACCGGTTTACACGCCTAGGGTATTTTCTTAAAACCTCTTTTTGCGCTTTTGTCAATCCGTAAACGGTTTCCACGGCCTCGTCAAGCTGTCGCCACAACGACTCAATCGTCGCGCGATAGCCGGTCTTTGCGCCTTCGGTTTCGGACGTAATTGATTTTGTTTGAAGATCGCCGATTCTATCGGCAAGGCCGGAAAGCTTCGTCACAATCGCGGGATCTCTGATAATAGCGGAAGGGAACGGTACCAATTCGGCGTATTGGCGGTTGAACTTGCGCCAACCGGAATCATTCAAGCCTGCTTTGAGCCGCGCCAGCGCATTGAATAAGGTTGAGTTGAAAAGGGCGGCAATGGCATTAAGCTGCTCCGCGGTAGCGCCGGCGAATGAAACTGAATTGACGTTGACATTATCTTGATAAACATCCCCTAAAAGATCTACCGAGGCAACAGTGTCCTCTATTGTCATCGGAAATAGCACCTTTGGATTTGCCTGGCTCGCCAGGTTCTTCGGATATCTATACAAATGCCATCGATTTGCGCCTTCTTCCGCGTCAACTGCCTTCAACAAATTCCGCTTTCGTTCCTCCAGATAAGCTCCGGCCTTGGGGAATCTTTCCTTAAAATCCTTCCACAGGATTTCGGTTGCCTCACCATCCGAAACGTCGTAGGGAAAAATCACCCACGCATCGGCATTGTCTTTACGGAAAGGATAAAAGCCCCGATTCCTGCAAAGCGGCCGCAGGGCCGCCTTTTCAAGGGTCACAATATTGCCTTCTCCGTTTTTTCCTATCACTATCCTCGGCTTTACTTCAACCGGCTCGAATTGATACAGTTTTCCATAGAGCGTCTGTAAGCCGACTGAGATTTGCAATTCGGAATGATGGCCTATGGTTCCATGACGTTTTGACAGTTCCCGATGGACTTCAAGAAGATCGGGTTGATCGAAAGACCAAACGTTATTGTCAATAGAATCCCATTTAAGCGTGCACTGAACGTTGGGGAGATTGGCGGCCGCATCTTCTTGCGTGGCATAGGTGCGGTAATGAACCGACGGGCTGTCTTTTTCAAGAATAAGAATTGCCGTATACGTGGTTCTGCCCGCGAAAACCTGCAAGTCCCTAAAGTCTTCTATTTCCGAAACGGCCTTTTGACGCTTGAGCCAGGAACGCACGATCTCGCCATAGTCGGTCTTGAAAAATCTGTTCTGGATAATGAATCCAAGCCGTCCATTCCTATTGAGCAATTTTAACCCTTGCTCCATAAAGGGCATGGCAATATCGGTTTTACCCTCCGCGGTCGTTTCGAATACGCCGCTTTCCTTAAAATATTTGTATTGTGAAGGCATCCATTCTTTATACCGTTTGACTTCTATATACGGGGGATTGCCGACAACGGCGTCAAATCCGCCGCTCTCCATCACATGACCAAAACCCGTTGTTTTACTGTGCCAGTCAAACGGCATGGATTCTTGAATTACCTTTTTGGCATCGATTCCATTTCCGATAATATCCGGGCCGACAAGTGAATTTCCCTGGCGGATGTTAAGCCCGATTCCTTTGAGAAGAAGGTGCGGCTCGCCGCTGAGCATGGATGTTTGTTCCAAATAGCGCAGAGCAAGGGACATTCTGGCAACTTCAACGGCTTCGGGATCAATATCGACGCCATAGATGCAACGATTGATTATTTCGTGAGCTACATGGGGGGCAATTTTCAAGCCGTCTTCGGTTTCAACAATATAGGCCGACCTTCTTTTGTCCGAATTGTTATCGGTAAACCATGCCAGTATCCGGTTTTCGAGAAAATCATAAACACCGAGCAAGAAGCTTGCGCTGCCGCATGCAGGGTCAAGAATCCGTAATTGTAAAAGTTCTTCGGGATCTTTTTCCGCGGCAAGAGGCGAAAGCGTCTTGTCGACAATCCGTTTGACTATCCATGGAGGCGTATAGACTGCGCCTTTTGTACGCTGGTATTCGGGTTTGTACTCGTCTTCTACGTCATTTCCGATAACACGCAACCGTTTGCCAAGATAACGTTCGTAAACACCGCCAAGCAACTCTATTGGAATAACATCAAATCGATACGGATGAGGGGAATAGAGCGTTTGAACAATATCCCGAAAGACCCGGCCCTTAAGCCACCAGGAACGCAGATGAGTATCAACACCGGTTGGATCGTCTTCGCCCAATGCGGGAAAAAGAATACCGTCGTAAACCTTACAGTAACGCTTATCGTGTTCTTCCATGAAAAGAGGCCAGAAGCCGTCTTCGTTATATCCCATGTCAAGCAATGTGCCGAGTTCTTCAAAGCCGAATTCTTCACAAATACGCAAGAATATTATTCTGTCAAGGATTCTCTGGGCCGCGGCTGAAATAAGCCCCGCATCGCGGATTTTTCCATAACGAAGAATGGACTTTGCGAGCTCTTTTCTCCACGTCGAAAGATTTTCCTCAAAATCCTGATCGAGCGTCTTGCTGCCCTTGGGACGTTCATCGTCGGGTAAGAGGCGTGATAACGAACCGGTTTCAATCGCCTTTTTTGAAAAATATTCCCATACCGTATCAAAATTATCAAGATACTCGGAGTGCTGTAAGTAAAGCACGCGTGCGATATCCGCGTCGTCCGAGTCTTTAGGCCGGACCCGGCAATCATAAATAGCCAATTCCTCAAAGTCAAATGCGTAGCTTACTTTGAAGCCCTCAGACCAACCATAACATCGTACCTGATACGATATACCAGAGTCGTCTTTTATGTTGGCATCGAATTTTTTTGCATCAATATAAAGGAGTCGTTGATTGTGTGAAAGTAGGCAATAATCTGGACGACGGTGAGATGTCCCTTCAGATTTAAGTCTCCTGGCTGCACGTCCCTGGATTCTATATTCCTGTCGTACTTGATGCGGATCCGACGAGTTCCAATCAAAAACCTTTAAGAATCTTTCTACCCATGTTCGTGCAGTAGCCTCGGACTGTCCCTTAAGGCTTCCTTTTTTATGAAGTTTCCCAAATTCATCAAGAAGGATAGATAAGTTTTCTTTTGCAATGGATTTCTTATCCATTAATTGCCTTTCATCGTTTTTACCGCCGCAAGACGCGGTCTTCTATGTGCGCTGCATCCTTCTGGAACTTAAAATAGATTTTCCCGCCGCCTATTAATTCATTCGTTTCGGTTCATTGACTACAACTTTCTCTTGTCTATAACCAGCGGCTGCTTTTTCCCGTGCGCCTCGTTCTGAAGTCTTCCTTCTTCCAGGAACGTTACCGCAACGCCGATGCCGAGCGTGCTTTGGAGCCGTTCCACAACGGTGCGGCGCAGATTTTCGAGGGCCTTGATATCATCGATAAAGTCGCTGTCCGACGATACGGCAACGTCCACCTCCAGCGTGTCTGCATCATTTTGTCTGCCAAGAACGATCCTGCACAGCGGCGCAATCCCGGCAACGCCCAGGACGGTTTCGAAGATCTGGGCGGGGAGTACTTTTGCGCCCTGCAGCACGATCATGTCGTCGGTGCGGCCGGCAACCCTGCTCATCCGCACAAAGGTTCTTCCGCAGCCGCATTCGCCCGGAAGAAGGCAGGCCCGGTCGCCGGTACGGTAGCGGATGAGCGGGAACGCCTCTTTGGTGATGGTGGTAAACACCAATTCGCCTTCGTCGCCCTCAGGAACGGGTTCGAGCGTGGAGGGATTGATGATTTCGACGATAAAATGGTCTTCATTCACGTGAAGGCCGTTTCTCTTTTCGCATTCGCCCGACACGCCCGGTCCCATAATTTCACTCATGCCGTAGGAGTCGTAGGCGGTTATGCGCAGCGTGTTTTCAAGTTCCTTGCGGACCGCCTCGCTCCACGGCTCCGACCCGAAGATCCCGCGCTTCAAATGCAGCTGCTCGGGATGGATGCCCATGGAGGTCATGGTCCTGGCAAGGGCAAGCGCGGTTGACGGAGCGCAAATAAGCGCGGACGTCTTGAAGTCCTTCATGATGGTCACCTGGTCGCGCAGGTTGCCGTGCGTGGAGGCCGGGATTACCGAGGCGCCTATATGCTCCGCGCCGAAATGATAGCCGAGCCCTCCGGTAAACAGGGAATAGGTGAACCCGACCTGCACCACATCGTGCTCGGTGATACCGGCCCACGTAAGTTGCCGTGCAACCAGGGCCGACCAGTGCTGGATGTCGTTTTTGGAATAGCCCACCACGATGGGCTTGCCCGTGGTACCCGAACTTGCATGGATGCGCACGATGTCCCGCAGGGGGAGCGCAAACATGTCGTAGGGATAGCTCGTGCGCAGGTCCTGCTTTGTTGTAAAGGGAAGCTTCCGGATGTCGCGAAGAGAACGGATGTCTTCGATAATGATGTTGTTCGCGTCGAGCGCATGTTTGTAAAAAGCGACGTTGCGGTACACCCTGTTGAGGGTTGTCTGCAGTTTTTCAATTTGCAATTGCGAAAGATCGTCGCGGGACATCGTCTCGTACGTGCGATCGTCGGTCGTCATTGAACACCTCCCACAGGCCACGGCGCATGGCCGGGCCTCCTAGTCATTTATTTTCCGATAATCTTTGCCCAGATAGGCGCGCTGAACTTCCGTATTGTCAAGCAGTTCCCGGGCTGTGCCCTCGAGGACGATCGATCCGGTCTCCATCACATAGCCGCGGTCGGCAATGCCCAGCACTGCCCGTGAGTTCTGTTCCACGATGAGAATGGTGCATCCCGCGCCGCGCAGAGCGTGCACGGCGGCGAAAATTCCTTTCACCACGAGCGGGGCCAGGCCCATCGACGGTTCGTCGAGCATCACAAACGACGGCTTTGCCATAAGCGCGCGTCCTATGGCGAGCATCTGCTGCTCGCCGCCCGACAGCGTGCCGGCGATCTGGCTGCAGCGCTGCTTGAGAAGCGGAAAAAGATCGAACACACGATTCAGTTCCGTCTTGACCGATGCGCCTTCGTGTCTGCGATATCTGGTGTAGGCGCCGAGCACCAGGTTTTCTTCCACCGTCATGGTCGCAAAAAGCTGCCTGCCCTCGGGCACGAGCACGCACCCGCGCGAAACAACGCGATGCGCGGGGATTCCCGACAACGATCCGCCGGAAAAAGCGACCTCGCCGGCCCAAGGGCGGATAATTCCCGCAATAGTCTTGAGCAGCGTGGATTTTCCTGCGCCGTTCGCGCCGATAATGCCCACGATTTCGCCCGGATTTACGTGCAGGGAAACGCTCTTGAGAACGCGGAGCTTGGCGTAGCCGGATTCCAGGCTTCGGACCTTAAGCATTGTCGTCTCCCAAATACACCCGCACGACTTCGGGGTTCTTCTGGATTTCGCGAGGTTTTCCCTCGGCTATAAGTTCTCCAAACGACAGGACGCACAAGTCGTCGGAAACATTCATCACCAGCGACATGTCGTGCTCCACGAGCAAAATGGTAACGCCGCGGTCGCGGATCGAAAGAATCGTTTCTCCGAGTTTTTCGGTTTCGTGCATGTTAAGGCCGGCTGCCGGCTCGTCGAGCAGGAGCAGCTCGGGCTCGCCCGCAAGGGCGCGCGCAAGCTCAACGTGGCGCTGCTGGCCAAAGGCAAGGCTCTGGGCGTCGGCGCCTGCCAGGTGCGCTATGCCGAGCATTTCGAGCACCGCCAGCGACTGTTCGCAAATCCGTTTGTCCTCTTTTCGCGAACGGGGGAGGCGCAGCATGGCGGAGGCGAATCCCGCGCCGCTCCTGGAGTGCCTCCCCACCATCACGTTTTCCAGCACATTCATTTTTGCGAAAAGCTTGATATTCTGGAATGTGCGCAGGATGCCGAGCGACGCGATCGCATGGGGCGGACGGCCGTGAATGGGCGTGCCCTTGAAATGTACTGCCCCGGCGTCCGAGCGCAGGGCGCCGGAGATCAGGTTGAACAGCGTGGTCTTGCCCGCGCCGTTCGGGCCAATCAGACCCTTGATGCAGCCCTTTTCGATGGTAAAGCTCACATCGTTGACGGCATGCAAGCCGCCGAAGCTGCGATGGAGATGTGCTATTTCGAGTAAAGGCATATAAGAAGTCGAAAAGTTTAAGAGTTGAAAAGTTGAAAGGTTGAAAAAAAGGAATACTGAAAAGAGAAGTCATAACAGTGGCGGAGGCTTTTACGTCATCCGAACTTCACCTTTCAAATTGGAGAAGGCCATACCGCGGCGCTACAACGGGCTGCGGATTTCCGTCCAACAAGAAACTAGGTGTTTTTTCCTCTCAACGCAAGCCCGGCATTCGCGAAGCGGTTTCCCACGATGTTTAATTTTAAGGGGTGATCGTAGTCGCATCCGCCGGAGCCTAAAGTTGCGAACATACAACGAAATCGTTTCTGGCAAACGTGTTTTGAGCCTTGCTTCGACGTAATTACTTGCCTACAAGCCTGGAAACGGGGTTGCACGTTCATGCAAGCGACTCTCCATGGGGATTGCCGGAGAAGAAGATTCGTCGGCTATGTTACAGTTTCGGTGAGCGGCCAAGTGCGTGTTATCTGGATCGGGCACGAGAAAAAGGTGAGATGCTTTTGGGGGCTGCGCGGGTGTGGCGTTGCGGGGCCCGAAGCGAGACCGAAGCACCTGCTTGGAAATGATGGCTCACGTTCCTTCGGCGTTCGCGACATCAAAACGACATATGGAGCGTTACAGCGATCCTTGTTGAATACACAAGTTGGAACCTTAACATGCGCTGAGAACATCCATAATCTATTGACAAAGCGACAATCTTCTATTATATTGTCTACTGCAATTCATGCAAAAGCGTTTGTTAGAAAACGATAATTATGAAGAAAAGCCTTGACACTTATGCTTTGCATTTCTATTTTGAATACACACAAAGCACCTATCAAGACACATGGACGAAATTACACGCACACTTCTTTGACCGATGCACGCGGACGCCCCAGGAGCGATAAGAGTGACAGTTTCGATCTCCCATCGACGAGTAGTTTCCGTTGAATAGTATATCGGTCTTTTCAATACACAAGTATTCGTCTTTAAAGGAGGGCATCGTGAGAGGGAAGCGTGAATGTCTGGGTGGAACTATGAAAAAGGTTGCAGATGCCAGATTCAGGATCATTGGCCTGACAATTGTTCTTGTTGTGGGGACTTCACTTGGACAGGGGTGGAGCGTGACCCCTCCGTACATTTACTCGAATCCTGCTGCGGATAATGTGGGAATTGGCACCTCGACTCCTGGAGCAAGACTTTTCATTGAGGCGGCCTCGGGAAATACCTTTAATTTATCGAGAACCACAGTTAGCAACAATCCAGCAGCGGCAGATTGGATTCACTGGTCCGCGGTATGGGGGCCAAACTCCGGGGGAATAAGAGCTGGCGGTAGCTGGGGTTGGGATACCCAATTGTATGGAGATCAAAGTTTGTCGTTTAGTGGCAACGGATATACGGCAGCAGCCCCAGATATGGTAATCAGGTCACACAGCGTCGGCATCGGTACTACAAGTCCTGCGGATAGGCTTGACGTTTATAGTGGGGGAGGTACTTATATAGCGGGTACCAGGTCTGACAATTTCTGGACTGGGTATACCCTAAACTCAAGTAGCAATATGTACAACTACTATTTCCCAATAGCCAATGTGCATATTCCTTCTCAATATCAGTATGGGTCTGCGGAAATTACAATTTCAAATGCCGGTGCAGCAGCTCAAAAAAGTGACTATAATGCTGTAATTCAATTGCAAGTAAAACAGCAGGCAGCAATGGGCTCTGCCCCCATAATCTCAGTCCAGGTATCCTCTTCCTTAGGATTCAATCCAGCGAACATAATTTTTGTCTTGACAACAAACAGTTCATCTTCTACCGCGGGAACACTGTATGTCAAGAATGTAATCGCTTATGAGGAAGTTTACTATACATTTATTGGTGCTTCTGGATATATTGTCCCAGCAGCTTCCGGTACTGCGGGTGTTGCTTCTCTACCTACAGGAACGCAGTATCCTGGTCAACAAGGTCTCTACACCTATAATGGCAACGTCGGCATCGGCACGACGAATCCTGGTTCACCTTTGGAAATTGACAATAGTACGGTCAACCAACCTGATCTCATTATCTCGCAGAATAACACCGCTGCGGGGAATTATTATGCAAACATTTTGTTGAAAAACAGCGCAGGTGTCATAGGAAACCTCTCAGCCTTGGGCACAGCCTACAATATCAATAACAATGTTTGGGGGCCAAGCGACCTTGCACTCTTGACGGGACAAGGCCTGAGTTCAAGTAATCTGATATTGGCAACCAACAGCAGCGGTGCCATCAAATTTGCTACCGGAGGATATGCTGCAACCAATGAAAGGATGCGGATTACCAGTTCGGGCGCCGTCGCCATAGGCACGACCAGCCCCGGAACCTACATGCTCGCTGTCAAGGGAAAGATCGGTGCCAAGGAAGTTGTCGTCACTCAAACCGGCTGGTCAGACTACGTGTTCAAGGACGACTACAACCTCAAGCCCCTTGAAAAGGTCGCTGAATATGTCAAGAAGAATAAGCATTTGGAAGGCATACCTACGCAAGCAGATGTGAAGAAAAATGGCGTGGCAGTGGGCGACATGCAGGCGAAACTGTTGCGGAAAGTGGAGGAGCTGACGTTGTATACGATTGCGATGAAGAAAGAGAATGACGAGCTTAGGGCGAGGATGAGTGAGCTGGAGAAGAGGATAAGGGCAAAGTAACCGGTGGGCAACCAAATATCGAAAGGATGAAATTATGGGAACAATAAGAGTCGCCCCGGTTATAATACTTTCTTGGCTTCTTGCCGCAGTTTCGGCGGACTGCCAAATTACATGGCCGGGCGAAAAAGCTTTCCAGGGGTACACGACCCTGGATCAGCTCGCTCCAGCCTTTGCCAAAGATACTACTACCTATGGTCGTAAATACTTGATCCAAGCCTTGGGGCCATTTGTTGAAAAAAACGGAATAACTGCTCCAGCGCCTGATTGGCTGGTGCAACAAATTGCGAAGGCCACTATGTCTCACGATCCGTATCTCGTCTATGAAGCTATTGTGGCAGCCCAAGAACTCAAGATTTATTCTTTGTCAGACACGCTTGTGAAGGTGTATCAAGCATCGAGGCGCAGACATGGTGGTGTAATGCAACTCATACACACGTCGATTGCGGGCTGCCTGATGAAGTTCAATAACCCGAGCTCAAGGCATGCACTGGCGAATATCGCGGCTACCCCTCTGCCTCCCAAGATTGCTTGCGATATCATTCCAGCCCTCAAGGCTCTGAGCCAAGTGGGAGACAGCACGACCGCCACCACGCTCTCCACTCTGTCTTCCAGGGTACAGTTCACGCGAGATTCTCTGACAACCTCCAGAGTCGGAGCGGACACAGGAAGTGCAAAAAGCATGGGGGTGGTCGTTGCTGCTGTCGAAAGAACAAGGCAAATGATTTTGGCGAGAGGAGGCGCTCGATGAAGAAGCAGTTCTCAAGAATCGTGACAGCTGCACTTGTATTCGCCTCGGTCGCGAACGCAAAGGTTCTTGTTGTAGTCGATACTGGTTACTTTTATTGCGGCACCGATAGCACATATGTTAATCGTTACATTGACGATGTGCGAAAGGTGGATTTCAAAAATGTCGATATGCGGATTTTCTGGTTCAACGATGAAGACGACGTGCAGGACAGATGCGAACCGTTGTGGGACACTATTCGAAGCGAATTTCAAAACTGCTCTCCAAGTGATTCCCTTGAGGGGGTCGTAATGATTGGCAATGTCCCAGCCGCATGGAGAGTGGATTCCACATGGTACAAGGTGAACCCGAGCAAATATTCCCCCGAGATAACTTCGGACGACCGCTATTTCATGGACATCTTCAACAATGCGACGGGTACCTGCTATTCAAGCGCAAATGTCGCTTGGAACTTCGATACAACCTTGGACCTTTATACCACTTATAAAGGCGATGGACAAATGGATGTTTGGGTGTCTCGAATCATGGCAAATCAAATCAGAGGCCTCAGAAATGGCTTAACCGTGATGGACGAATACACTATTATCAACAACTATTTTGATCGGCTCCATGAGCGCATGACCATGCCTGCAAAGGTTCCTCCAAGAGGCTTTGCAATGGGCGGCATCACTGAGTGGGGTGCCAGTCATGATGCCGTAGATAAGCTTGGGATGACAAATCTTCATCTTAGAACCGTTTACGATTTCGACACAACATTTAGTACGCCGGGCAATTGGCTTCTTCAATTAACAAAAGGCCCCTATGGCGGTACATCGCTTGGAGCTTTCAATGGAACGCGATACCAGGACCTTTCCAGCTATGGCTGGCCAAAGAACAACATCACAATAACCAATACGTCGCTTTTTGACAGGTTGACCGCAAGAAGCATATCAATTGCGCATCAGGACACACTGGGGTATGAATGGGCAGGAATCTATGAACATTCACTTTTTTCTTTGCATGGATTCAATATGGACCCAAGCGGTTGGTCACATGCTGCAAACGGCACCTTCAGATCTCAAACCAACGGGATCCAATATTCGGCAGCAAACTGGCTCAGAACTGGCCAAGGTTGGGCCAGCGGCTATTTCTTGGATAGCCTCGATTATCGCCTCAATCCTATGAATTTGCCGAACTATGAAAGAGATCAGCACGCAATTTTTAAAGCTCCGATTATGGCGACTGGCAACTATTCTGTGTGGCAATACTTCAAGCCCAATCCGGCAAATTCTCGCATGGTAGCGGGTATGGCATATTCCTGGCCTGCTTATCAAGACTTCGCCGATGGGCAACAAACAGCCATAGACTTCGGTCTCGACAGTCTGACTGACACCAGCGGTGTCGATACGAATTGGCGCTGGGGGTACCTGGTTACAAACAACTTCATCGCTGGCGACACTGCATGGATCTGGATCAGTAATGAACCTCCACCTTACCCACAATTTCCGCAATACGATTCCATATATCATGCAGATACGGCTGGCTACTTCATTGCCGACGCCATTATGCTTGCCCCGGTGCCAGGGCAGTGTACGGGATGCGACACCATAATCATTGACAATTCGAGTCTTGGATTTACAAGCACTAATTGGACTGATAGAGCCTTTCTGGACATGCAGGATGAAGACGTGTCCTATCACAACGCAGTCTCCAAGGTTCCCTTTTTTATAAGTGCTGGTTGTCTTGTGGGGGATTACACTGGGTGTTATGATACCACTGACTGGTTGCATGAGTATCTCAGCGTCCCTACACTCAATTGCCTCGGCCAACTCTACGGGATGGCCCACAGCGGGCTGGTGTCGCTAACCTCGGCTATAAGCTACACAGGTTACCAATCAAATCAATTTACCCGGTTTACTAGCAAGTTAGCTTCCTTAGATACTTACGGCCTACCCTGTACTTTTGGAAGCGCGTTACTTGATCAATACAATAGGGGGGCTTCGAACATTCCTTTGACACTCTTTGGGGCTGGTACTCTGCGGGCCGATTCGACTGCTTACATTCCCTACAGTACCCTTGAAATACAGTTGATTAATCAACAGATTACTGGCACTTTCTCGCACACTTATTCGGATTCTCTTGTTTGGATGGAAAACTACAACGTTGCTTCGACGGGAAACTGCACCGTTAGCGGCAAGGAAATACACATCTACGCTGAGAGCGACTTGAAAGGATCGGTCGATGTGTCTGCACAATAGCAGTTGGCAACAAAGATGTTTTCTGCTAGAAAACGCTTTTTCTGCAGAAAGTTTGACCGAAGTCATGTTCGGACTATATTATAAAAGATGGATGTTATCTCACAAGTGCTACTTGGAATGGGGGTCCGCATGTTCAGAATACCAATTCTATCCAAAGGGCTGAGGTTTTTGTCCTCGGAGAGCTACATCTTGCCCGTGGTGTGTCTGGTTATTGGCTTGTCCGCCCTACCATCCTCCAGCTTTACCATTGACAGGGATTCAGTGAACTTTACGGACACATTGCAATCCGTGTTCTTTCTTAGTACATCGGGTGAGAACATTACTATAGATACCATCAAAGTACGAAGGATCACTGCAGGAACGACCTCGTTGGGGCTCGCCTTGATGTTCGATACTGGGCACTACTGTCGAACTGGTTGCGGCGTTCAGGGGATGGGCGGGAATTGTACCTATTACGAATCGGGAGAAAATGTGTACGTCAAGAGTGTGCCTTTGCTAATCAGGGGCCACGATTCAGTGAAAGTGACCAACCTGTTTTTCTCAACCGCACTCGCTAAGAAAGCCAATGCATCGCTTGTTGATGACATTGTTCAAAATGTAGTAGTACTGAAATTTGTATCCTCAACAGGTGAATGTGATTCATTGCAAGCAACTGTGGGCAGCTACTTTTTTGATCAAATTGTCAAACACGGCTCCACAAGTGAGACAAAGTCCTCCGGGAATATCTCCGTGTGGAGAGGTTATGATGGGTTTACAATTCACTATCAACCAACAAACGGTGGTGATCCTATGTTTTCTATCTACGATATTATCGGACAGCAAGTCACCAGGTTTCCCGAAAACAGTGGTAATAAGGTATACTGGAACACTGGAGGTAACCACTTTGGGCCTGGACTTTATGTGGTGAAGGCCGAACTTCCCGACAAAACCGTCCTTACCCGAACCTTCATGTTTACGAGATAAGACTGCGCCAATCTCTCAGCGTGGAGAAACCGATGAAAGCCATGGCATCCAGGTTTGCGTTTGCAGTAGTACTGCTGGTGGCAGGCCTTTTGCCGAGTCTGGCATTCTCTGACTATGTCGAAGGAATCGATACGACTGACACGAACGGGTATGGGCTGGATTCGGCATTCCAAGTCGGGGCAAACGGAGAAATCCCGACTACTTGCAAAGTCACTCCCTACGGGCTCAACGGAGATGAAGGCTTATTCGACTTCTCCTTTAGTGATATCAAAATGGCTTATGACAAAACAGACCTTCTGTACATAACACCGTACACAAGGTTCACTTGTTTCACAGTGATGAAAAAAGACAGCACATACTCAAAGATTCAGGTCATGAACAAGATTTCCGACAATCGATACGTTTTTAGATATGGATCCAATAGTGCACCGCATCAGCTTATTCTGGAGAAATCTACCTACGACCGCACTATCCGGTACAAACCTAACAATGTTGTCATCCATTACGTCTACGGGTATTCTTCATGGGGTACCATTACCTGGGATCCACCCCTATCAAATAATAATCACCTGCTGGGCTACATTCTTTACTGCACCAAGCAAGGCATAACAATTGATACCACTGCGCCTATTGATCTTGCTCAATGGGATTCAGTTGCGTTTACCAGTGCATTGAGCATGCCAAACATTTCTAGCGAGAAGATTTATTTGAACTTAGTTGCTGTGTATTCCGAAGGTAAGTCCGATTTTCTTGAGGGATGGACTTTCTATGCACCGGGTAACGTGAGAACAAAGGATTTAATGATTACTCCTGATAACCTAAGGGAAAAGATTGGAGTTAGGGCGGTTGCAGCGGAACCTGTCAATAGTAAT
>PLWQ01000013.1 GCA_003165595.1 Fibrobacterota bacterium
GCGTTTTTGAATATGTAGAGGTCCCCTTTAGTTTATTTTAATGACTGCACATTTTCGGTGGGTCTTCTTGCGAGAACAGTAATGAATCCAAATGGATTTCGGAATCGCTATGGCCCCTGGGCGGTAGTCGCGGGTGCTTCCGAAGGCCTGGGTGCCGCGTTTGCCCGTGAATGCGCATCACGCGGCCTGAACGTTTGTCTCGTTGCCCGGTCCAAGCGGAAGCTTGACGCGGAACTCAAGACAATCGTTGATAAATACAGTGTTGCATGCCGGACGCTGGAGCTTGACCTTTCGGAAGGCAACGCGGCCGAGGTCCTGGACTCGCATACATCCGATATTGACGTGGGGCTTCTCGTGTACAACGCGGCGCTGTCGCTTATCGGACCGTATGCATCTTTTTCCGAGTCGCAGCACCGGGACACTCTTGCGACCAATTGCGTGTCGCCTGCGTTGTGCTCATTCCGGTTTGGCAAGCGCCTTGCCAAGCGGGGGAAAGGCGGAATCCTCCTCATGTCGTCGCTGGCCGGTTTGCAGGGAAGTCCGAACATCGCTCACTACGCCGCCACCAAGGCCTACCTTCTCACCCTCGCGCAGGGACTGGCGTCCGAATACGCATCTGCCAATGTTGACGTTCTGGCCTGCTGCGCCGGGTCAACCGCCACCCCCGGCTTTGCCCGGGCAAGCGGCTCGGCCGAACCGTCACTTCTTGTGATGAGACCGGAAACGGTCGCCCGCAAGGCGCTCAATCACCTGCACAAACGCGGCGTGTATGTGCCGGGGTTCGCTAACGCCGCGAGTGCGTTTGTGCTTTCGCGGCTCCTTCCCAGGCGTGCTGCCGTGGCTATTCTATCGCAATCGACAAGCAAGCTCGGAGGAACCCTTTCCGCTGGCGAGGGGCCTCAATGACGACTCGCATGATGCGCTTTGCTGGCGTTCCGCGGGCGCGCTCGGTGCTCGTGTGCGTTGCCGTGTATTGCGTTGCCGGCGTGTGCGCCCTGCTTGCGGGAGGTGGTTTTGTCGGGGCGGGTGCGCTGTTGGTTGTTGCGGCAGCCGACCTTGCCGCAACGCTTGCGGTTTTCGCATGCAGTTTCTTCCTTGACAATTCGAGCGTATACGACCCGTATTGGAGCGTTGCTCCCATGGCGATCGTTGCGTACCTCGCCTGGCGGTCCGGAAGCCTCACGGATCCCCGCCGGGTGGCGCTCTTGTGCCTTGTGGCCTTCTGGGCCCTGCGGCTCACCTGGAACTGGCTGCTGCGGTGGCGCGGTCTTGGCGACGAAGACTGGCGGTATGCGGATTTTCGCTCCAGCCGCGCATACTGGGTGGTGAGCCTTGCAGGGTTCCACCTGTTTCCCACGGTTGCCGTGTATGCCGGGTGCCTGCCCATGGCCGCCGTGATGCTGCTGCCGGCGCGGCCCCTGGGAATTTTTGACGGGTGGGCCTTGCTGGTCACATGCGCCAGTATCGTGATGGAAATGAAAGCCGACAAAGACCTGCGAGTGTTCCGGCGTAAGCGCCGGTCGGCGCCGGAGCTATTGACAGAAGGAATATGGTCGTGGTGCAGGCACCCCAATTACCTTGGCGAGGTCATGTTTTGGTGGGGAATCGGCTTGTTCGGGATTGGGGCAGGCGCTTCGTGGTGGTGGAGCCTGTGCGGCGCAACGGTTATCACGGCGCTATTCCTTTTTATCAGCATTCCGCTCATGGACAGGCACATGCTTAGGCGGTATCCGGCATACACGGAGAGAATGAAGGCGGTGCCGGGATTTTTTCCGTTTCGGAATCTGCCGAAACCACGCGTCGGTTGAGGGTGTTGACATTGAGGCGCCCAACCATCTGCGCCGCGTCGGGACGGACCGACGCCGGGCTCGACCAACGGGAGGAAATAGTCCCGCGAGAGCGCGGGGTAGTGCCCAAAGGGAGGGCCGCCGCCGCAAAGCGGCGGGTCGTCCGACTCTTCAATCGGCTTTGTAATCTGATGCCCCGGTAAATCCCCGGTTCTTTAGTCTTGACACCAAATCGAAGTGCACCTATTTTCTATATCCTCTGTCTTGCGATCCCCGGCTGCGGGGAAGCTTGAGCGCGGATACCGCTTGCGATTCCTGGCCGTGGCCTTCGCGCTTTTCCATGATTACGCCAGGGTTTTTGATTCCACTCCGAGTACAACGAGGATGCAATGAAGTTTTCCGTTGCGTGCAATTTCGACCATGCGCTGCTTACCGGCCTCGAACCCTATCCGGTTTATGAGGTATACGGCAAGCTCACCAGCGATCATTTTGGCGGCGGCAGGCCGTCGTTCTATCTTCCGTCAATAAACGAAACCAAGCTTAAATCCTACGTGGAAGCTTGCCACGGCAGAAAGATTGCGTTCAACTATCTTCTGAATTCCTCCACCATGGGGAACATGGAATTTACGCGGCAGGGCCAGAGGAAGCTCGACGAGCTGTTCGAATGGCTCGACGGCATAGGCGTTGATTCGGTCACTGTGGCGAGCCCTTTTTTCCTCAAGCTTGTCAAGACGCGGTATCCCCGCCTCAAGGTGCGCATCAGCTCACACCGCTACACCGACACCCCGCGCAAAATACGGTTCTGGGCCGAGCAGGGTGCCGACTACATCGTGATTTCGGAAGTGGGCATATACCGGGAATTCAAGGTACTCGAAGCCATGAGAAAAGCCGCGGGCGACCGCGTGGAGTTACAGCTGATTGTCAACAACTGGTGCCGGCAGGACTGCGCCATTGCCGGCATCCATGCGTCGGCCCTTAACCATGCTTCACAAAAGGGATCGCGCGGGTTTCCGCTCGACTATTGTTCTATCCTGTGCAATTACGTGCGCCTCATGGACCCGGTAAATTACGTGCGCGCCAACTGGATACGGCCCGAAGACCTTCGCCATTACGAGGATCTCGGATACGAGAATTTCAAAATTGTCGAGCGTAACACGCCCACGAGGATTCTGGTGGAACGGGTGAAAGCGTATCACAACCGGCGCTACGACGGGAACCTTCTCGACCTGTTCCAGAACTATGCATATCCCTACGACAAGTTCGGCGAGAAGGAAAAGGAATCGTTTTCCGCCAAGCGGCTGTTCAAATACTTTGTTAAGCCGCGGGCGGTCAACCTGTTCAAGTTCATGAAGGTCATCAAATTCGGCAAGATGGCCAGCGTCATGTACCCGCTGCGCGGGCCCAATCCGGTATTCATCGACAATCGCAAACTTGACGGATTCATCGAATTCTTTCGCGCCGGCAGTTGTGCGGCGCGCGACTGCGACGAGTGCAGGTACTGTCACCAGTGGGCGCGGAAGTCCGTCGAAATCGATCCCCAGTGGAAAGCCGGCATGGAAGAGATCTACGACGACCTGCTCGGCGACCTGCATTCCGGCGCGTTCTGGGAACCCTATTACAAGTCGGCAATCGCCTATACTCAGGAATTGTCGAAAGACGTGCTTCAGCGCGGAAAGCGTGCCGCCTCGTGAACTGCGATCTTCCTCTTTGTGTCGTGGGAGCCGGGCCGTCGGGCGCGACGGCCGCTCGTCTTCTTGCCCAAAGCGGCTGCCGCCGGGTGATTCTTCTCGAAAAATGCGGCTGGCCGCGGCGCAAAACGTGCGCGGGCGGGTTGGGGCCGCGCGCGCGGGAATGGCTTGACAGACAGGGACTTCTCAAGGAAGCGTCCGTTGCGGCGTCGCGAATCACCAGCCTCCGATTTACCGCTCCCTCTGGCAAAAGCGCGCGCCTCACCATGAATCGCGAAATGGCAATTGTGATGCCGCGCGACTCGCTCGACGCGTTTCTTGTAAGTAAAGCAATCGCGGCGGGCGTGGATTTTCGGCCCTCCACCGAGGTCACGTCGGTACGGCAGGAGAGCGGCGGCGTGGTTGTGTGCACGCACGGCGGTGATATCGAAGCAGATGCCGTGGTGCTGGCCGCGGGAGCGCTTAACCGGGCGGCAGACAAGCAACCGCTGCGCACCGGCTGCGCCCATTCGATAATGGCCCGGTTTGCCGACTTTCCGCACAATCCGGGCGAGATGGAAATGAT
Source organism: Fibrobacterota bacterium (assembly GCA_003165595.1). Taxonomy (GTDB): domain Bacteria; phylum Fibrobacterota; class Chitinivibrionia; order Chitinivibrionales; family FEN-1185; genus FEN-1185. Next base: position 4,041 of record PLWQ01000013.1, read on the forward strand.
ATACAGCAAGAACCTTTCGCCCTACTACGCCTGGCTTTTTCCGGAACCCGGCGGTCTTGTGAATGTCGGCCTTGTGGCGCCGTCGCGGCGCAAAGGCGCGTCCCTCCACGACCTCTTTGACGATGCGCTGGAAAACTTCTTTGGTTGGCGGCCAGCCGGTGCGCGGCAAATCGGGAGGCGTTACGGAGCGCCGATACGCTGCCCGGGACGCATTGGCACAGTCGTTGACGGACGGGTACTGATCGCCGGGGAAAGCGCCGGGCTGGTGCATTGCCTCACCTGCGAGGGGATCCCGTATGCGCTTGAAAGCGGAGAACTTGCCGCCTCGGCAATCGTTCGCAGTATCACGGGCGGTTCGAGGCTTGATCCGTTGGCGCTTCGCTGGTACCAACGCGCCGTGGAGCGGCGGTTCTGGCTGCCCGTTACAATGTCGGCGCTGTATCGCTGGTTCGTGGCCAGCCCGGCATTCCCGCCCGCGGCTCACCTCGGCACTTCTCCCATGTTCGAACGATTCTCGGCCTTTGTACTTGCAAAGGCGTAGCCATGGGTATTACCCTTGCTTCCCTTCGTGAAGCAATCCGGCTGTCGCTGCGCCGCCTGGAAAAGCTTCAGGGAGCGGACGGTGCGTGGGAGGGCGAAGTCGTCTGGTCCCCGGTTATCACCGCGCAGTTCGTTATTACCCGCAATTGCATTGGTAAGCCTCTGCTTGCCGAAGAAACCAAAGACTTTCTTACGTATTTCATGCGGCAGCAGTCCGACGACGGCGGCTGGGGCCTTCACCCGGAATCGCGATCGTATCTTTTTGCAACCAGCCTTGTGTATGTGGCGCTCCGAATGATGGGCGAAGAGCCTTCCGACCCGAAGATGGCTGCGGCGCGGGATTGCATCAGCAATCTCGGAACGCCATTATATCTCCCAACCTGGGGCAAGTTGTGGCTTGCCTTTTGCAATCTCTACGACTATTCCGGGATGTATTCGGTGCCACCGGAGCTGTGGCTGCTGCCGGCCTGGCTTCCGTTTCATCCCTCGCGGTTCTATTGTCACACGCGACAAATCTATAGTGGCATGAGCTATCTCTGGGGAAGAAGGTTCCGGCGTCCGGTTGACGACCTGTGCCTTTCCCTGCGCGAAGAGCTGTACGGCGTTCCCTACGAGTCAATCGATTTTAAGCGCGGCCGAGGCCTTGTGTCTCGCCGCGACTGTCGCAGCGCGCCGTCACTGTCGCTCACGGCGGCGAATGCGATCTTCTCGACTGCGGAGAAAAGCATGCCCGTCGCACTGCGGCGGCGCGCGTGCGAGCGGACTCTATCGCTTATCGAATTCGAGCAGCGGTCAACCGAATTCGCCGGACTCTCTCCTGTCAACGGGGTGCTCAATACGCTATCCCTGTACGCGGCGAATCCGAATCACCCCCAACTTGCCCCGTCGCTTGACGGTCTTAAACACTGGCTGTGGCTCGACGATGCCGGCGGCGCACGGCTGTGCGGCGCTCGCAGCCAGGTATGGGACACCGCATTTGTGGTTGAGGCGGTGCATCATGCCGCGCATAAGTCCGCGCTCGGCCCGAATCTCGCGGCAGCCGCCGCATACCTGCGGGCAAACCAGGTTAAGACCGAACTCGACGACGGCGCAAAGTACTTTCGCTCGCCGCGGCTCGGCGGCTGGTGTTTCTCCGACGCGCGTCACGGGTGGCCGGTGAGCGATACAACTGCGGAAGCGCTGTGCGCGGATCTTGACCTACGCGAATCAGGCATGGAAATGGTTGCGGCGGAATACCTCGATGCCGCGGTGCGATTCCTGCTCGCCCGCCAGAACCGCGACGGCGGCTGGGGCTCATACGAACGCCGGAGAGGAAGCCTGCTGCTCGAACGCATCAATCCGTCGGAGATGTTCGGGCAGTGCATGGTGGAGCATTCCTACGTGGAGTGCACCGGGTCGGCGCTGTGCGCGCTGGCAAGATTCGGGGCTGCATTTCCCGATCATCGCATAACAAAAGGTATTGCAAGTGCCATCCGGCGCGGGCAACGATATATTATCCGCGTCCAGGACCCGTGCGGCGCATGGAGCGGGTTCTGGGGTGTCAACTATACGTACGGGACCATGTTCGCGGTGCGCGGACTTGTGGAAAGCGGCGTTTCGCCAAGCCTTCCCGCGATCCGCAAAGCCTGCGACTGGCTTGTTTCTCATCAGAAAGCCGACGGTGGCTGGGGAGAGCATTGGACCAGCATGGCTGAAAAACGGTACGTGGAGCATCCACGCAGCCAGGCGGTGCAAACCGCGTGGGCGCTTATGAGTTTGCTACTTGCAAAGGACCCGCGCCGAGAGGTTGCGGACAGGGGAGCGGCGCTGCTCGTGGACCTGCAGCGCGGCGGCGGATGGCCGCGGGAGGCTGTGACAGGCGTGTTCTTTTCAACCGCAATGCTGCACTACGATTTGTACCGCGAATACTTTCCTCTGTGGGCGCTGGGGCTTTACAGGGAGGCAAGGCAGAAAAAGGAGAATTGTTAATGCCGGAAGGGCCTTGCCCTCATTCCAAGCTCGCGCGCTCGATTTGAGCCGAGATTTGCCAAATCCTCATCTTCTCCCTGCCGCGCATCCTCGGGGAATAGTATTTTTAATCCATTGGGTTGGTCCTTTGCGATATCCAGCGTTGCGAGGACAGGATAATGCGAAAACCGCTTTTCCCGTGCCGGGTCAAATGGAACGAAGTTCTATTCTCTCAGCATGCCTCCGCACGCTCTTTCTGACCGTTTCGCTTCTTTTTTCAACACCATCGGCTGATGACGAATCCGACAGCCTTCTTTATTATCTGTCGGCGCATGGTCCGGATATTGAGCTCAGCCGTTTCATCGACAGGGGAGCGCCTGTCAATACACGGCGGGCAGACGGTCTCACCCCGCTTCTTGCCGCAGTGCACGCCGATAATCCGTCAACAGTTTCGATCCTGCTCCGCCATGAGGCCGACGCCACGGCGGCCGACTCCTCGCATTGCGATGCCTTGTACTGGGCTTTGTACAAGGGTTTCTACCGGGTAGCCGATGTTCTTCTCGATCATGGGGTGGATGTGGATCGCCCCAATTCGCAGGGCAACTCGCCCCTGATGTCCGCGGTAATGCGGGGAGATCTTGCGACCGCGAACTACCTTCTCGGCCGCGGCGCCGATCGGACACGAAAGTCTGCCGAAGGGTTGACGCCCATCAAGGTCGCGGCGCGAAACCACGACACCGCGATGAAGACACTGTTGACGTCGTACCGGCAGGTGGAACGGATCAAACCGGACGCGCAGGCGGCCGACAGCGTCGCAGCGGATTCCGGCCGCACCTTTACAGATGCGAGCGAATTTCTTGCCGCAATTCAAGCCGGGCATCGCAGCTTCCGGTCGTGCTCGGCGACCGGCATGGACCTCAAGGGCATTCGGTTGTACGGCCTCGATTTCCGCGGAGCGAACCTGTCGAACTGCGACCTGCGCGGCGCCGACCTTCGCTACTGCGACCTGAGCGGCGCCGCGCTGCGAAACGCGTTCTTGCGCGGCACGGATCTCCGGTACGCAAAACTGGACAGCGCCGATCTGGGGAATGCCATGCTCACCGCTTCGGATCTCCGCGAGGCAAGGGGGTTGACCTTCGAACAATTGCGGGGTGCGCGGAACCTGTACAAGGCGAGGGTGGAAAGCGACATCGAGGAAGTGATGCAGCGCGAATTTCCCAAGCTGTTCAAGGATCCTGGCGGGGCGTGGCGTGCGCAAACCAGTGAGGAATCGAGTGCGAAATAACTGCCTGGTTCCAGGATGAATCCTGCCTTGCCTTGGCTGCAGGTCGGCAAATATTGGTTCTTGCCATAGTAAACAACACAACCTTTCTCATCTTGACGAGAGGCCAAAGAAGATTGTATATTGCCGATTCGGACGGGCACATAAAGACGTGGAACCTTTCGATATTCTCACCTTTTTCCAGAGGAGCATTGTATGGGGACCCTGAAATTGCTGCTGGGCGCAGCGGTGGTCGCTGCAATCGGGCTGGTTGGCTGCAACGGTTCTTCTTCTCCGACATCGCCGGGAACCGGCGGAAATACCGGATCGGCGCCCATCATTTACGCAACCGTTGACTGGTCCATTGTCCAGACAAAATTGCTGGCATCAATTGGGATTGCGGTTGAGACGACGGTTACCGCAACCGTCGAGGTTGAAAAATCCGCCACTGCTCAGGACACAACAGCGTCCGTCTCGCTGGTTATCAGCGGCGTCAGTTATCCACTTGCCTGGGTGAATGCCAATAGCGAATTCGTGAACACGGATCAACACAAGATTCCAGCCTCAGCGGTAACGAATGGCGACATGGTTGCCGTGGTCGTCACAAGCGGCGGCAAGACATACGCGGATTCCGAGCCCATGCCGGGCGGCATTAGCCTTGCCGCAGATGGATCAAGTGTAAGCTGGGCAAATGAAGGCACGGCGGATGATTTTGTACTTTACCCGGTAGACGCGACCACCGACATGCCCGACCTTTCCAATGCGGTGGTGAGCAGCGTTGCCGGCCTGGGCGGGATGGCGGTAAGCGCCGACCTTTCGTCGCCTGTCACGGTGCCCCAGGGCTCGCTATCCTCCGGCAATACGTATGAAGCGGAAGTGATCGTTCAAAAAGATATTCCCTTTTCAGGCGCTGGCAGGTACAGCGATCTCAATGTGCGGCAGATTTTCCTGAAGGACTATCAAAAGCCCTGATTCCGGGCAGATTGTATTTGACAGACAGGGCTTCCTGATACGACAAACAAAAGCACCGCGGACTTCTGTCCGCGGTGCTTTTGTTTTTTGGGAACTCGCCGCAACAGATTGCCGCGCGCCCTATTGAACGCCGAAGCTCTTGCCGCCGTCCGTTGACAACGTGACATGCATGAAGAATTACCGCGAAAGGATCTGGAAGAACCCGCTCGTGGAGAAGGGGTTATTGCCGTTATATTCGCAAACCTGCACTTCGCAGTATGTTCCCACCGATCCTGCGCCAACCACCCACACAAACGACGTGGTCGTCGGCGGAATCGAGCCTGCGGTGTTGAGATTGTTGTAGCTTTTTCCACTGTCAACCGAGAGGTTGACAAGCAGGGACGAGAACAGTGCAGGATTGTCGCGCCAGCTAATTGTCACCGTATCGCCAGCGTGCACTTTCTGCCCGGCCGCGGGAGAGGTCACATAGATATACTTTTCCTGAAGATATGCGGACGTTCCGGTAGTTGCCGCTCCCGATCCGTCTTCGACCCGTATCTGAAAGCTGTCGGAGTACCATGTCGTGGGAAGCACAACCCTGGCTTCCTCCGGACCGAGGGACAGGATCGTGTCGAACGGCTGCCACGTCGCGTTTGCCAAGTGATAGTTGTACGACAGCACTGGTTTGGAAACGGACGGGTTCCATTGGACCGTTATGGTGTCACCTGCAAGCAGCTTCGCACCTGCCGCGGGCGCGGTGATGTCTATTGCCGGCGTCGGCCTATTGCAATTCGCAAGTGACCCCAGGAAGATAGCCGACACGCAGAGAATCAATGATTTCTGTTTCATCCGAAAACCTGCGTCCTTCTCTAAAACAGTGTTGTTTTGGTCCCGACAAACACGCTCCACCGGTGAAGCACGTCGTGCCAGTCGGGCGCGTTCCATTGCGCCATGGGTTTGGTATCGTATGGATCTGCCAGTTGTGCATTGGTGGCCGAGGCTGTCTTTCCGTGAAACGGAACATATGCCGCAACGAATATGGGGAAATTGCGTTGTGAGAACTCGAGACCGTAGCACAAGGTCGCGGTCCACGACTGATTGTCCGGGTCGGGCGTGGGATTGTATTGTGACGGATCGAAGTTAGGTATCCAGGAAACGCCGATAGGCGCCGAGAACATGAGACCGAATGAGTGGACAAAGTTCTCCAGCCCCTTGTATCCATAGAAGGCCGAAACAGTCACGCTGGGAGGACTGTACCCGCCAAGGTCGTTTTCGCCATAGGGCTTGAAAAAGTACTCAAACCGTTTCTTCTGGTCTGCAGACATCAGGTTCCAGGTGCCTGTGTCATTGTACAAAGGGAAATAACTGTTCTTGCCCGAGAAATTGACGGCAAATGGATGGGTATAAATGGCGTCCACAAGTACAATCCCCTTGTCAACGTCCTTTGTATAGCCGAGGTCCAGCGTAAGGCTGTACAGACCGGTGCCGAGCTGCAGGTTAGTAGGAAGATACTGCGGAATCTTGTCTTTTCCAATGGTGGTGGCATAATCTCCCGTTGGAATTGCCAGTGTAAAATTGTAGGTGAATTCTCCGGACACGCCGAAAGCGTTCTGGAAATCGACGCGGATGTCGCCCAGACCGTTGTTGACGATTCCGGTGATTTCATCCGCTGCGGTGGATGTCTGCATGGACCCGTTCTTTGCCAGCACGGGAATCGTGAGCGCAAGAATGCTCGTGTACGTCGGGCGAATGCTCAGCCTCGTTTCCAGTGCATTGGTCATGGATTTCTTTGTGGCGCTTGACCCGTACATTTCCTGTACATCAAGCAACCCGCCTTCCACGCCGTTGCCGATCCATTTTGCGGTAGCTCCTCCCGCGCCGCCCGACCCTCCCGCGCCGCACCCGCCCACGCACACCCATGGCGTGGCAACCGCCTCCCGGCCTGAATGGCGGATCCCCAGTGTCCCGAAAAGCAACGCTGCCGCGAAGGAGCAAAGACATAACGAGGAACCACAGATCACCCGAGGTCGTTGTGTCATTGTACCCCTCCATCGAAGAAGACATACGGCGTCACGGCCGGATCCATGCGTATGGCGTTGATGTTGTTTATTCGCAGCGATTTCCCGCTCTGGATATTGACAAGGTAGATATCGTAATTGCCGCCGGCGCCGTCCTGCGCAAGCGCGGAGAAATAGCCCGGATCGCTTGACCACCGCGGCCGCTGCCATTCTCCCTTCGATGCGTCCACCACGACATTGACGTTGAACGCGGATATCATGGTGTTGCTTTTGTCGGCGATAAAGACGTACTTGTGCTCAACGACGGTCTCGGTAAAGTTGGCCATGGTCTGCTTGCCTGCGATATTGAGGAACATCATCCTGTCGGTGTGAACGCTATCCGGCGTTACCGAAGGATTGCATGTCTGGTTGCCCGGGTCAATCGGATTAAGTATGGAATCCGTGCGGTCATAAATATATGCGTATTTATACCCGGTGCAGAGATACCTCCCATCTTTCGAAAGGCCGCCGTAGAACGGATAAGGCGCGATCGTATCGCGCTTGAGGGCAGGCTGGCCGGTGGCGGCGTCCACCTGCCTCATACAGGTTACGTACGACGTATATGAGGTTATAGCCGCATTGAGAAACCCGAATGTATTGGCATACGTAACGAACAGATTACCCTGTGCATCCTTGTAGAAGTGGGGTTCGCTCCCGGGCTCGTCGACAAGAACGGGAGCGGACGCGGAATCGATTCTTTGTATGTACACGGCGCTCTGCTGGCTGGCGGAGAAGCAATGGTAGGTGACGAACTTGCCGTCCGGCGAAACATTCGGGCAATCTGCCTTCCAAGTCTGCCTTCCGGCCGGCTTCTTGAGCGGTAATGGAACGGCGTTGGAGTCATTCAGATGGACGAAATAAATCGTCTGCAAAAGGACACTTTGTATTTCGTAACTATACAAAAGGGTCACATTGGCGGTGCCGCAGAACGAATCAATTGTTTGGGGCGAAACGAAAGCGTGCTGGGGCGGCGGAGGCGTGGGCGTAACAAAATGAATAGGCTTGTACGGCCACCCGCCATCGCACGATACCAGGAGCTGGCACAGGACGATTGCGGAGACAATCACTGCTATTTTTTTCATCAAGAATCCTTCTGTTGTTCCAAGACCGAAAATCAGCTGTCTCACACTTAAGGGGACCTCTAAATATTCAAAAACGCGTTTTGTTATTGCAAACGAAGTAAAGCACCACGACTAAAACTGCATACAGCCCGACAGGAGTAGACGCGTCCGCGAATCTAGCGTTTTTGAAAAGAATTACGGGAGATTCGCAATGCGGCTGCTCCCGTAGTATTGTAACCGGTCAAAGTCGCGGTGCCACGTCGCTACGCTCCTCGCAATGACATTGAGCAATTCTTAGAGGTCCCCTCAAAAAATAAATTTAGAGCGTCCGCCGTAGGTATTATTAATTTGCCGCACACTGAGACCCGTAGAACATAATTACAAAGGCCTCCCGCTCTGGGGGAGGCCTTGAACCCGGCATAACGATGTCTGGTATCTACTTTACAATGCTGAAATAGCAATCCGACGTATCCGGGTAATACGGAGGATTATAGGCACGGATTTCGATTAAACATTCACTAGAAATACTGCTGATTTTGTCGCTACTGCTCAGTTCGTAAAGGGTATCGGGAATCGTAATAACGTTGGCGACGACTATGGAATCTCCATGGAGAGCAAATTCCAGGGAATCTCCCAGCATGGTGCTGACATTCATAGGACCGGGATAATAGTCCGCCGTCGTATATTCTTTGCCGCCGACGAGTATACGCATCTCCGCCCCGCCCGCAGGCGGGTACTTGGAGCAGACTTTCACCGTACACTGCTGGCCGACATGAAACACCTCGCCGCCGTTCGGCGAAACGATCCGGATCATCGGATCCGCCACATCCAGCGGTATCGTTTTCTGCGGGAAAAGAGGGCACTTCGGTCCCGGCGGCGGATTCGTCGCGCCGTCTTTGCAAGAAAATGCCATTGCTATCAGAATCACACACGCCGCAGTGATGCCGCGACGACCGAAGAGGGAAATCGAACCGGAAGGCCTAATTGGCATAGAAAAACTCCTATCCGTTAAGAATTTAGAATAAGTCTACGTCGCACTAGCGGCCGACGATCATCCGTTGCATTGCTCCTTGCGGCGTTACGGAATAGTAAATGCCCGGGATAAGTTTCGGCATACTCAGGCCTTTTGACACGATGCGACCTCTGATATCGACTATATAATAACGCGTGGCGGAGGCTGAAACAAGGCCGGTGGTGCGACTGTTCCCTTCAAGCGGCGAAATGACGCCGTCTGATGTCGGATCGATCCAGACGGCCGGAAAGTCCAGGAGCGTTTGGTGGCTGACTGGGGCCAGCGGCCTGAGAATCCTGGTCCAGGTGTTGGTTGGATAGTAAATGAGCCAAATTGCGCCTGTATCAGGTGTGTGAGCGCGTATGGCCTTATTTAATGAATCAGGGGTTATGTTAAAATTGGCCATAACCAGGCTACCAACGATGTAATTGTTATTATTAGTATAACTCCAACGTCCAAAATCAGCCCCGAAATCGCTGGTTTTAGCATCCCCGTCAAGCGTATCGCCGGCTTTAAGCCAACTGAAATATTGGCTGGGCGCCCAGTTTATACTGACGGCTTTCGTCTTTACAAGAGTATCAATCCATGATACAGGGGTAGCAGTTTTTTCCTGAAAGGGGACCAGTGTGAGCGAATGGTGACGAAAATTGCAGGTTTGATCCGCCAGGCAGAGACACCACTGTGCATACCCGGAATTGTAGCCGCCAATAGCTCCGTCATGGGATATCGTACACATACAACCAGCCACCTGCTGCTTGGTGGGCACCCACAAATCCGCATCGGTGGCATTGCCGGTCGCGGGAATAGTGGCCATTCTGGGACAATCAGAGCCAGCGGTATTTATTCGGGCAAAAAGGTGGTTGGCTGCAACGCCGAATGTGAATGAGATGGAACCACCGAACTTGGCGATTGTGCGATCGGCACCGAATGTAGGCGCAGCAGCGGCGCTGAATGTTACGGGTACTGCATGCACCTCTGCGTCACCACTCGCTCTATAGGCAACATATTTAGTGGTAGCAGTGCTTCCCGGGGCATTGTACCAAAACGTACAAACACCAAAGCCGGGACCGGGGCCGCCGCCAAGGCTTACGACAGGCACCTGAGTCTTAAACTGACCATCGATACGGATTATCCAAAGTTTACCGCTTCCGTAATAGAGGACCCACTGTCCATCTTCAGTTATTGCCGGGCTGGCACACGTGCCGTCACCGGAAGTGTTTGGAATAAGCGTTGCATTAAGCGAGCCTAATGGGGCGGTTACGACACCAGCACCACTCACAAAGCAGGAAACTACCGTCCCTTTCACGGGTAGAACGTAGCCGGAATCCACATACTTTGTGATATTTACCCTGTGGGCAAAAGCCGGACACTGCGCCGAAGCCATGCCGGTGCACACGAGCAAGGCCAGGCAAACCAGGTAAGCTGCTGTCAGCCGATGCAAAATCCGCATCATCGTAGACCCCCCTTTTAATTTTGTTAAGCGGTTTATCGCCCAGTCAAATGAAAATCTCGTCACAGAAATTCAATACTGTGGCATTATGGACCGGTTAGTAAGGCCGGTAGATGTGCCCGGCGCAACGCATCATTATTGAATTTACAATCTTTTCGCAGCCGCGCTAAGAAATATTGCGCCGCCAACCCATAATCCGTACTCAGGATGTATACGTTTGTCGGGCTTGGCGTAGCCGCGCTTCACTCATAATATATGGAAAAAAGTGCCAAATGCAGCCGATTTTTTCCAGCAGGTGCAGGATTTGATTGCGACGGCAATTCCAGGAACAAACGCATGCGTGATCCTGTCGGGATTCTGGCTCCCTGATCGCGACAAAAGCAAATGGGTCATCGGAGTTTTGTATGGGTGACAGGGAGATGCCCCCCAAAGGCCCTTGTGCAAGCGAGCCGTCAATAAGGCGTAGGGGCACAAAATTTTGTGCCCCTACTCAGACCTGCGGAACAGAATTACAAGGCCTTCCGCCCTGAGGAGGCCTTGAATCCCACTGCGAGCGCATTCCCCGAAGCTTGCTTCGGGGAATGCGAGCGAATACAAATATTTCTTCTTCCATAGGGATGGAAGATTCCTCGCAGCTTGCTGCGGGGTCTTTCAATCCGGTTGATCGCTGCCTGTTATCTACTTTATAATACTAAAATAGCAATTGGAGGTGTCCCCGTAATAAGGTGGAGCATAGGTATTGATTGCTATCAAGCATTCATCGGAGATACTGGAGACGATTCCTCCACCCTGTTGCGCAAAAGAATCTGGAATAGAAAAGATCACTGCCTTGACAATGGTGTCTCCGCCGGCTCCTGCGGCAGAGTCTCCCGGCAGGGAGGCAACCAATGGGATATACGGCGGCCGGGTCGGGGCCACAACCGCCCCTCCGATGTTGACAAGAACTTCAGCCGAAGAAACCGGGTACCTGGACCTCACCTTCAGCGTGCACTGATCGCCGACATGGAACACTTCTCCGCCGTTTGGAGAAATGATCCTTATCCAAGGATCAAATGCATCTACAGGCCCTGGCTGTGGCGAATGAGGACAATGGTTCGGACCTGGCTTGGCGGGCGAGCAAGAAAGGCCTACGGCAAAAAGGCCGGCAAAAAAAAGAATCCTCGCGATACGCCGGGCCGCGGCAACGTTTGCAAATGCAATAGAATTTCCTTTCATCTTGTACCTCCGCATGGAAGATGTGGTGGGTGTTGGAAAATCCCACGGCGTGCCTCCGGGTAATCTTCCCTGACAAAACCAAAAAATAATATAAACGAGCATGGCCCGGGCTCAACGGAAAATGATGGGGGAGAAGTGATTATCCGTTACATGAACATGTAACAAACAATGTTTTTTCTGCAATTGTTGATGGGTTCCAAACCTTCACAGTGTCGGAACCATTTGTCTAGAGCGGCGCAGCCGAAATCGCTTGACCCATACGACGGGAAGCTTGCTTTCGGCTCTTGGAATAGGTAGTTTTTGCAGAGGAGCGACACGGGCAAATCAAGCGCTAGGAGCCTTGCATTGAGGCGGAAGCAGGCGACCGGCCCCCGGAAATCTCGGCAGACAGCTCCACTCGGCGCAAAGGAGCCAATCCCATGAAGAAAACTGTCCATTCGTTGTTTTTTGCCCTGATATTGTGCGGATGTCAATCGTCGACGCAGGCGCCATCCCTCATGATCGGCGCGTCAGACACCGCCATGCGTTGGGATTCGACGTCCTCTTCATTGCGTCATTTTACCGGCGGGTTCTTGACATCCGATGGGCTTACCCTGTTCTATCAGGGATGGCAGCCGCTCGACTCTGTAAAGGCTGTTGTATGCCTTGTCCACGGCGTCGCCGAGCACAGCGGAAGATATGCCCGGTATGCGGCATCGCTGTGCAACGCAAAATTTGCCGTCATCTCGTTTGACCTTCGGGGACATGGCCGGGTTATTTTCACCAGCTTCACGACGAGCCGGGACACGAAGTGGTTGTGGCCTATGTTACTGCCTGGATGGATTCTTGCATGCGATGAGGACGTCAGAATTCAAGCGGGTTATTGTTGAAAATGAGGCCCAGCGAAAAAACGGTCATGAACGCGAGCCACAAATACAAAAGCAGGTTGTTGAGAATGGATTCGCTTACCGACTGCTCGGTAGTGCCGGTTTGCCGCCGTTCGCGAACGTGTTTCCAGATGGAGCGTGCGGTCCAGGCAAGGAGAATAACGCCTGCGATCTTTGCGAGAAGAATGGACAATGGCATTGGGTGTCCTTAGGCGATAGGGCGGTTCACTGTTCCGCCGTGGTGCTTACTCTTCGGCCGGCGCTATGCCGGGGGTCTGTTGCGATGGAGGCTGGGGAGGCGCGTCGAACGCCACCTTTACAGCTGCGAGCCTCCGGGAAAATATCTCCAACCCGTCCCAGTTTACAACGAATTCGTAAAATCCTTCCTCGGGAAGCGGCAAGCCGTTGATGTTGCCGCCGATCTCAATCACCGACCGCCGGTTGTCGGCGGGATCAACGTCCCACGGCGGCAGGGTCATGGAAAACGAGCCGCCTTCCTTGCGGAACACGAGCTGGAGCTGGCCCTTTTTCGCGACGTCGGTGAGCGCGATGTAAATGGCGCAGTTGCCATGCTTTGACGGAAAATTCGGGCTGTTGATGGAACTGAACGTCCCGGCTAGAACACTCTTGCCGGTATGTACGTCTCGGTAATAGTAGTCGCAAACGATCATTGCAAGGACGATGGGTTTCATGCCGGGTTTTCTTTGGTAGACTTTTGCAAACGCTGATGTCCAAAATAAAATAATTCCTTCCATGGGAGCGCAACGCGAAAATCCGGGACGTATTTTGGTGCACGGTGCCATGAACAAAATCCACATTCCTTGCATCCTGCTGTTGTGCCTGGTCGCCGACCTGCGGCCGCAGAGCCTGGTTGAGCCTCCGTACCTGCATTCGTTCGGCATCCGTAAAGCAACGCCCGCGAACCTCTTTATGTTCTTTGGCCCCATTACCCAGTTCGACGACCCGCAAGGCATTGCAACCGCGAAGATGAAGTCGCGCGACGACCCGGCGACAGCGTCGGACGACGACGAACTCGTGGTGTACGGCGTGAACGCGGGGAAGAACCAGCTTATCTACAATACTTCGATGTGGACGCTCGGCCTGTACGGGAGCAAGGGGAGCGGCGACGGCCAATTCAATTCGCCGGCGGGAATCGCCATTGATGCCGACGGCAATGTGTATGTTGCCGATTGCGGCAACAACAGGATCGTGCACCTGTTCAATCCCAAAAAGGATTTGCATTGGGTCGGCTCGTTTACGGGCCGCAGCGCGAGCGATCCGGGCCTCTTGGGTCCGTGCAGGGTGGCGCTGGACAACCGCGGACGGGTATTTGTGTCCGACTCGGGCAACAGGCGCATCGTTGTGTTCACATCAGCGGGCGCGGAAAGCCGGGTGTTTCCCGGCACGGAGGCGTACCGCTTTGAGCTGGGGCCTACGATGCTGGCTGTGGCCGATGGATCCGATCCGTGGAGCATGTATCACGGCGAGCGCATCGTGTTCTGCGCCGACCAGGGCGGCCGCCGGTTGCGGAAAATCGATTTCAACGGGTCTATTATGAAACAGATCATGCTTCCGGAGGGGCATCATGCCTCATATGCTGCAGTTGACTATTACCACAACCTCTGGATCACCGACCAGGGAAAGCACTGCATTCTCAAATATGATCACGAACTGAACCTGCTGGACGTGTTCGGATCGTACGGCGACGGGGCGAACCAGTTCGAGGAACCGCGGGGCATTGCTATCTGGAAACGCTTCGGGCAGACGTTTGTTGCGGAGAAGCACGGAGCCCAATATTTTTGGGTCGGAACCGATTGCACGGCGAAAAGCTTGCGCAAAATCCGCGACAACAACTATACTCTTTCGCTCACGCTTACCGAGTACAGCTTCGTTTCCGTGTTTTCCCCTGCCGCCGACACGGTCTGGATGGTGAGGAAACTCATGGCGAACCCGGGAGCGAGCACGGTGCCGATCGTGGATGTCAACGGGATCGTGTCGGGGGGGAAACCGGTGCTCTTGAGGGTTGAGCCGACCTATTCATCATTCACATACTTCAAACAGGAATACCCGCTTACCGTCAACAGGTAGAGGAGCGATAATGGCGCTGCGAAAGGAAGAGATACAACGGAAAGTTCTTCATTTTATTTTCGGATCGATCATTCCGGCCGGAATCTTCTACATCCCGCTTTACGCGGAAAAGATGTCGTGGCATGTCCTCCCGCCGTGGACTCTGGCGCCGATCATTCTTGGGTTCTTCCTGGTATTTTTTATCGTGATCGAGACGCTTAGGTTCCGTGTGCCCGCTGTCCAGGAGGTCTTTCACAAGTACTGCGGCAGCATGCTCCGCCAGTCGGAAAAAGAGAAGACCACCGGGGCCACCTACATTCTCGCATCGTCTCTTCTGTGTTCGGTCATCTTCAAGAACTACCCCCAGGTTTCGCTCATGGCGCTCTCCACCTTTATATGGGGCGACGCGGTTGCCGCGCTCGTGGGCCAGAGCATCGGGAAAACCAAGATCGGCAGCAAGTCGCTGGAAGGGTCGCTCGGCTGCCTCGTGCTGTGCCTGGTGTTTTTCTTTGGCGTGTTTCCGCACGTGCCGTTGCTTCTTGACAAGTGGAACGGCAGGATCCCGGTTGTACTTTCCCTTATCGCGTCGATAGGAATTACCGTGATGGAATTGTTTCCGATAAGGATAAGGAATTTCGAGGTGAACGATAATTTTTCGGTGCCCGTGATTGTCGGCATCGTTATGATCGTGTTGTTCCCGGTGTTATGAACGTGCCTGTTGCGCCGGTTTGGCGATAAGAGAATTGTAGATTTGGAAAGGGCTCCGCCCTTTAGATCCCGTTGGGAAAATGCTTGTAATATCGCCCCACCAAACCTCCCCTCACTGGGAGGCTTTTCACGGGTGGCCTGAGTACTTCAGCTTATGCTCTTGATGCGGTTACATCGGATGGGCAAGGAAGCCTGACGTGAAGATTTCTCGCTCCACACTTCGCCCCACGTCGGTGGGAGCTTTTCAAGACGCCATTCTGAGGCATTACAAGCGCCACGGCCGGAAAATGCCGTGGCGTGAAACGGATGATCCGTATTGCATCCTCGTTTCCGAGATCATGCTCCAGCAGACGCAGGTGGGCAGGGTAAGCGGGAAGTACGAGCAGTTTGTGAAGGCGTTTCCCGATTTCGAGGCGCTCGATAACGCACCGCTTGCCAAAGTGTATGCAGTGTGGCAGGGGTTGGGCTACAACAGGCGCGCACTGGCGCTCAAGAAGATTGCCCGGATCGTTGTGAGCCAGCCAAGCGGCGTGCTCCCGCAAACGCATGATGAGCTTGTACGACTGCCCGGGATCGGCGCGGCAACGGCATCGTCGATAGCAGCATTCGCATTCAACAATCCCGTTGTCTTTGTTGAAACGAATATCAGGACCGTGTTCATTCATTTCTTTTTCATGAAGAAGAAAAAAGTCACCGACGCCGAGATCCTGCCTCTGGTTGATCAATGCCTGTACCGAGAAAATCCCCGCGTTTGGTACTGGGCGCTCATGGATTACGGCGTCATGCTCAAGAAGTCCGGGGAAGACAAGAACGAGCGCAGCGCACATTATGTGAAGCAAACCAAGTTTGAAGGGTCGGCGAGGCAGGTGAGGGGAAAAGTTCTCAAGTTACTGGCCGCGAGGGGGAATATCGCTGAGCATGAATTAGTTCGAGAAATCAACGACAAGCGTGTTCCTGAAATAGTCGACGATCTCTTGGGCGAGGGTTTCCTTCAGCGGCAACGGGGAAGAGTGAGAATTCGTAACGTCTGATAACTCTGCACAGCACGATCAGTCCGCGTGAGTCGAAGTCGCAGCGATGCACCTCATCCATCTTAGTTGCAGAAACACGACCTTTCTTGTCTTAACCGCAACATTAAGCCTTCGATCGTAACATTCTACAAATCAGAGCATTAAAATAATTAGCATGTTTTGGCATGTGGATTGTACTTACTGGAATGGCAACCAGCATCGGTGGCTGGTAGTTTCTTCACGAGCTACCTTGTTTCGACAAACAAAGGAGCACTTCCATGAAGACCAACCGCATGACAAAACAGATTGGAATTGCGAGTCCGGGAATTCTCGATTTCCTGCACATGCTGCTGTTGATCCCCGGAAACCTGATGTTGCGTGTGGTCTGCTCCTCTTTTGAAACGTTCTACTGGACGTTCAAAATCCTGCCGCCCTGGTATCTGGAATTGACAAGCAGGGTGAGGGCGAGGGCGGCTGCATTGCATGCTGTCAAGGATGTTCCGGCGTATGCCCATTATTTGCAGGGGGGAAAAGACGCCGGCGGGCAATTTCCCGAAACGGACAAGGACAATTACATCAAGGCGTTTTCCACGGAAGATCGGTGTCTGCACGGGGAGTTGCCGGCCACGAACATCATGATAGACGAGTCGTCGGGCAGCACAGGTACACCGTATAACTGGATCCGGACGCAGAACGAGCGCAGGGAGAGCCAGCAGGCGGTTAGCTATTTCGCAACCTACTGTTTTGGCAGGGAGCGATGGATTACGATTAACGCGTTTTCCATGGGCGCGTGGGCCACCGGCTACAACATGGGCGTAGCACTCCAGAAGAACAGCATTGTCAAAAACACAGGCCCGGATATCGAGAAGATTCTACACACGCTTTCGTTTTTCGGTCCACAGTATCCGTATCTGATTGCCGGGTATCCGCCGTTCCTGAAACACCTGCTCGATGAAGCAAGGAACCGGAATTTTCCTCTTGGGAAGTACCGGCTCAGCGGGCTTGTCGGAGGAGAAGGTATGTCCGAAGGCCTGCGCGACTATCTGCAGCAGTGCTTTGCGAAGGTCTACAGCGGATACGGCGCAACCGACCTGGAAATCGGCATTGCCGGCGAAACGCCGGTGGCTGTTGCCGTCAGGCGCCTGGCATGGCAAAGGCCGGATATTCGCACCGCATTGTTCGGTGATGATTCCCGTCTTCCGATGTTGTTCCAGTACAACCCGCTTATGCACCATATTGAGGTCAATGAGAACCGGGAGCTGCTGTTCACCATAACGCGCAGGACCCTGCTTTCTCCGCGGATCAGGTACAATGTGCATGACCAGGGCGGCATCATGCGTTTCGATACCTTGAAAAAGAATCTGCTTTCCCTGGGCGTGGACATTTCGAGCTTGCCCGGTTTCGACAGTTCCACGCTGCTGAATCTTCCCTTTGTCTGGGTTTTTGGAAGACGGGACTATACCATCAGCGTCATGGGCGCCAATATTTATCCCGAAGACCTTGAGCAATGCCTGTATGCCGAACCTGAACTTGCAAGAGCCACGCATTCTTTCTGCATGTCGGTATCCGAAAGCCGGCAGGGCGATGTTCGACCGTGCTTCCTCTTCGAAGTCAACACGGCACCCGATGAGGCAATGTCGGAAAAATTCAAACGGACAATCCCGGAACAACTCAGGAAATTCAACAGCGATTTCCGGGAGGCCTGGAAGGAATACCCGGAAACGCTTGTTCCGGAAATCAAGTTGTACGGCATGGGCCAGGGGCCGTTTGCAAAAGACAAAAACAAGATCAAACAGTCCAGGCTTCTTGTCGCACCGTCCAGTACGATCCGTTAATCCCAAAGTTTGCGGATTACGGGCTGCTCACCCGGGTGGTAATCGCGGTCCCCCAAGGTTCGCTGTCGCGTCTACTCCTGTAGTGTTGTGTGCAGTCGTAGTCGTGGTGCTTCGGGGTTAGCAAGCGACTACAAAAAATCTTCTTCCTTAGGGATGGAAGATGCCTCGCAACTTGCTGCGAGGTTCTTCAATCCCGAACCGCACGAAGCACACGCCAGTGAACGGGAAAAGGGCAGGCAAGAGGCGAAATCCGAAAAGGCTCAAAGTCCCGACGACGGGTTCATGCTCGGGAAGCGGAGCATGTTTCTCTTGTACCTTTCGTAGCCGGCGCGGCCGATCATGGCCGCGTTGTCGGTGCAGAGCGCGGGCGAAGGAAAGTAAACATTGTCTCCGAAACGTGCTTTTAGCACCCTGCGCAGTTCTCCGTTGCAGGCCACGCCGCCGGCAACGCCTATGCGCGAAATGCCCGACTGTTCCGCGGCAATTACGAGATTTCTCGCAAGAGCCTCCACTATCGCTTTCTGAAACGCGCGGCAGATGCCAGCCTTGTTGAGCGCCACCCAACCGTCACCCTTTTCCCTGCAGAAGTACTTTACCGCGGTCTTGAGACCCGAGAAACTGAAATTGAGCGATGAGCCTCCGAGCCGGGCGACCGGAAACGAAATGTCTCGATCTTCCGGGGCGAACGCGGCAGCCTGTTCGATCGCCCTTCCGGCAGGGTAGGGGAATCCGAGAAGTTTTCCTATTTTGTCAAATGCTTCGCCCGCGGCGTCGTCAACGGTTTCGCCCAGGCACGCGTATCGTCCGAAATCATCCGCGCGGTAGATTGCCGTGTGGCCGCCGGACGCGATAAGCGCCAGGAACGGGTAGGAGAGGTCGGGGTGTTCCAGGAACAGCGAGCAGAGGTGGCCTTCCAGGTGGTTGATGCCCGTTACCGGCATGCCATATTGGGAATGGAGGCCGAGCGCGAACCCGATTCCAACGAGCAGCGCGCCTGCAAGGCCGGGGCTGTCTGTTACCGCGATGCAGTCAACGGCGCTGCACGTGACACTGCTCTTTGCAAAGAGCGACTGCGCGAGTGCTTCAACCTTGCCAAGGTGGGCGCGTGAAGCAAGCTCCGGCACCACGCCGCCGTACGCGGCATGAACGGCCTGGGTGTACACTTCGCTTGCGAGGATGGCGCCGTCTTTAAGGAGTGAAACCGATGTTTCGTCGCAGGATGTCTCGATGCCGAGGATTACCATGCCGGGGCTCAGCGGCGCACCAGGGCAAAGAGCGCGGGACGTTGTTGGAAGATACCCAGAAGTTCGCGGTCGCAATTTTCAAAGGATATGCTGCCGCCCGACTGCAGGATGATAGACTTGAATTTGTCGAGGTACAGAAGTTCGCGTTCGTAAAGGAATATGACCCCGCTGAAATCAAAGCGGACGTGCGGTTTTGTTGAGCCGGGCAGCTCTTCGGAGAGTTTTCTCCAAGCCGCGGCAAAATCGGTGTCCTGCTTCGCTTTTGAAAAGAGCATGAGCACGATGACGTTTTTCCCCTCGGCAACCGGATCTGGAGCGGGACGGCTGCCGGACGGCGGCGCGCGATGTGGTGTCTGCGCCGCTTCCGGTTCAAACGATTTCTGGTGCGCCTGCTGAACCGGCGGAGGCGCGACGCCAGCGGTTTCCCCGAAGGCGGTAGCAAAATTGTCGTGTGACGGGGAATTGGCATTCTGCATTCCGGGCTGGGAATAATCCGCGTTTTTCTTTCCCATCTCGATGTCGAAATGGTCGAATCCCGCGCCCCTCACGTTGCGCACGATCTGGATCTGCGAATCCTCGGGCTGCGAAGGTGCAGCCTCGGCGTTCTCCGCGGCCGCAGACATGTTTCTTGCCGATGCGGCGAGCGTCTGCCTTTCTTTTCTCGCGGCTTCAAATTCGAGCGCCTTCTTTTCCACCTCTTGTTCAAGACGCGTTACTTTTGATCCGATTGATGAGAGAAAAAACCAGTTTGAGACTCCCAGGAAGACGGTGGCGGCCGCAACAATGCCCATGGCAATAAGAAAAACCAATTCCATGCTTATGCTTCCTCCATACTTCAAGTTGCAAAATAATATCCGATCGCCAAACGTCGCAACCAATTAAAACTTTCCAGGCTTTCCAAATGGGAGATAAGTAGGGCAAAAATACACTTTTGTGGCCATAACACACCTAAAGTGTACGTTTACATTAAATTAATTATTTTGTTATATTACAATCACTAACAGTATGTGTTGCTTCTTGGCACGAACCTAGCTTCAATAAGTAGTGACTATTATGGGTATTTCATTTAAAATCTTGGTAATCGAGGACAATCCTGCAACGCAGGAGGCGCTCAAGCGTTCATTGTCCCGTCTGGGTTGCGAAGTGTTCGCGGTTGATACTGCGGAAGGCGGGATAGATGAACTCAGCCGAACTCACTACGACGCTGTTTTTGCCGCGCTCTGCGTCAGGGAAATGGGCGCGAGAAGTGTTGCTCGCTGGGTCAAGAACAATTCACCGCAAACCAAGTTTTTCGTTGTAACCAGTTGGAAGGGTGATCTCGAATCGAATCTGCTGCACCTGGACGGAATTCACGATGTTATCCGCAAACCTCTGATATTTACGGAAATAAGAGATAAGCTTCTGGAATACCTTGGCTAGAACTGGTATCATGTTTATGGCACACACAATTACCGTCGCCTGTATCGAATGTGGAAAGAAACTGCAATCCGACGAACAAGAAACAGGTTTCTGCGCAGATTGCAACGCCAAGATCGAGAACGACATGCGAATTCTTCGCGAATGCGATGGCGATAGTTTCTCGTTTTTGGCCGACCTTGCGGTGTAAGGTCTCCTGTTTCTCAATTCCACAAGCCTCCAATAAATCGTTTTCCCATCTCGTAATCAAATTCTTGAAGATTGGCCGCCGTAGAAATAATATTTATTTTGCATTTCCAAAAATTTATTGTTATATTACTAATAAGTCCGTGGAAGTTTCCCAAAGGCGCAATACGATGAAAAAAACGGTCCTTGCATCAGTTGCAATTCTTTCGCTCACAATATGCGCATTTGCCCAAGCTCCTGTTTCCTCTTCCGATTCTCTCAAATCGGCCCAGAAAATCGAAACCGTCGGTTTCAACAAGAAGACCTCCATCGTTACGCCGAAGCCGCCTACGAACTGGTCAAAAATCAAGGATCTCTTCCGGTAAGCGTTTTTTGAACCGGAACAAAAAAGGGAATGCAAGCGCGTTCCCTTTTTTGTTGCAGAATTGGTTCGGGCTCACGGACTCCACTCCACGTCGGATTTCTCGCCGTAGAGTTTCGGCGTGATCGCGCCGATGCTCACCGAAAACCCCATTTCCTCAATCGGGGCCCTGCCGTCGAACTTCACTTTCGGGGAAACCGAGAGTTCCAGAGATACGTAGAAGATGTTCTGGCCGTTGAGTTTTTCCTGCGGAAAGTAGTCTACGGCGAGCCATCCGCGCACGTTGTTGACATTTGAGTAATTTCCCTTGTTCCCGGCATAGTCGGTCGTTTTGCCAAAAATGAGATATACTTCAGAACCTGCCGATAAGAAGCCGAAGTTCTGAATATGAAACTGCAGCCCGAGCGCCCCGGCCGCATCCGTTCCGCCATAGACCGTGCCGGCCTCGTTTTTCGATGAAAAGTAACTTCCGTGAACAATGCCGAGGAGCGACACGAGATTATTAAAGTAAAAGGGAGTTCCGAGCTTCAGGTGCGCCCCGCCCGAAAACCCGTACCCGCCGTGGAAAACGCCGAACGTGTCGGACGGGGTCGTGTCGCTTGCCACGTCCATTTGCGTGGTCCCGCCGTCGACCCCGATGCTCACGAATGAAAATGGAGAAAAGCTCACCTGGGCTTGAATCCTGTTCATGATGCTCGGAACCGCGCGATTGGTGAGGGAATATCCGCCCAGATCGTACGACACGCCGATCGCCATCCGGGCGGGAGGAGCAATCACCGCCGGATCGGCGAGCGTGGCTGCATGGAGATCGGCGCAGGCCATTACAAAGCCCGCGGCAACTATCGCCCGTCCAAGTCCAAGGGGAAACATGCGATTTTGTTTCATGGTTGTTCCTACTTCGTCGTCGTGACGCTGGTCGAAATCACAGGCAACACCTGTTGGAGCGGAAACTCGCACTCAACGCCCTGGCATTCCGCCCAGACCATCACTTCAACCCTATTGGCATTAGTCTGGCCATACACTATGGTGTTGATCGCCTTGCCGCCGCTGGTTTGCACTGTGCGGGTTATGGAAACGGCGGGCGAGGGTTGGGGATAGGGTTGGGCAGTCCAGGAGAAGTCGTAGGAGTGCAACGCGGGGATGAATCCGGGGCCGCTCATATAAGCGGAATCGCGGATGCAAAGATGGTACCAATACCCGCTGTCGGCCGTGCTCAACGGCTGCCTGCGATAGATCTTGATAAAAGCGCCATGCGACTGGAGAGAATCGTATGCGGTCAGATAGTCCGCATCGAGAAGAGGTTCAATAGGGTCCCAAAACCCGTTTTGGTTCAGATCTGGAAGCACGGTGTCTCCATTTGAACACACGTGGGGCGGCTCGGCAGAGCCGAAAATAATGTCACGAATTCCGTTGTGGTTGATGTCTTCGAACGCGGGCCCGGGATTGTATATCCCATCCCCGTTAAGATCCTCACCACGATTTGCAAACCCGTCTCCATTTCGATCTTCACCCGGATCGAGCTTGAAATTGTTGTTAAAATCCTCAAACGTCAGGATTCTTGCCACCGAGTCCCGTGTAATGTTAACCGCCCATCCGCCAATGCCTGTTTGTTCCGAGTAAACAGGAACAATAACGTAATACACGTACCCCGATGGTTGCAGGCTAAACGTCACTTGAGTCCCGTCTGCCACTGGGTTGCCGTTGACATCGGTGACTATCGCCGCGACAGGCAGGCCAAATGTGCCATCGCCATAATCAAGTCCCTTTTCGATGTTGGCGGCCACGGATATCCTGACGGGCGGTCCCGCGATGGTGACGTAGACGCTGTCCGACTTGATTCCCGATATGTCGCTTGCCACAAGGCCCACGCCGTGAAACGCGCTTGGCGTGGTGCCTGAAACGAAATTGGCGGACGCGGAACCGTCACTGCCGGTGATTACCATGGCGGGATCAACATATTCCCCGCCGCCCGGTCCGTTGAACATGTTGAAGGTGAGTTGCTCGTCTTTCACCCGGTTGCCCAGGGAATCGAAGGCGATTGCGGTGAGGACCGATTTGCTGCCGTTGGCCGCGATCACGGAGGGAGTGGCGGTCAAGGTGATCTTCCTCACGTTTGTCGACCGGAAGTAGAGTTGAAGATTGGAGGCCGTGACCTCCGCCGTAGTCTTCGCATACGCGAATATAGTGGACGTGTTGGCGAACCCGGGGTTCTTCATGTAAAAGTAAAGGACTCCGTTGTTTGCCGGCGACAGGGTGAATTGCCTGGCGAAAAGCGTGTCGTGATTGAGCGTGCCCAGAGTGATGCTTATGTTGATCAGCGCATTTTGAACGGGAGTGACCTTGTCTCCCTGGAAATAGCCCACGCGAATCTCGGTTGAATCTTTTCCGTTCGCGATACAGGGCTGGTAGCCCACCGTGTCGATGGAGAGGAAATTGGCGGAATAATATATCGGAACCTTGGCGGATGCGCCTGCCGCCTGAATCTTAATGGTGTCGGTTCCGGATCCCTTACCATAGACCTTGCAGATCGCGGTTCCCCGGTTGTCGGTCACCGAATCGGCCTTGAAGATAAACGTGCTGTCCTGAAGCTTTGAAAAATTGATCGGCTCGCCCACGATCGGATTCTTCGCGCCGTCCACCAGCGAAATAAAAATTGTGCTCGAGTCCTTTCCATTCGCGTTGATGCTCGGCGGATTTGCGCTGGCCGTCAACTGGACGCCCGAGAATTGAACCTGGATCGTGAGGAACTTGGTGGGATCCTTGGCAACTGTCGCCTTGACGTTGGCAACGGTGTTTCTTCGGTCACTCGTGAGATAGGCGACGGCGCGGCCCGAGTTGTCGGTAATGCCGGCTGCCGACACCATACCGGCGTCCGTGGTAAAGAGAACGGAGTCGCCCGACATGGGATTGTTGCTGGCATTCTTGACTTGTACGGTTATCACCGACTGGCTCGTTCCGTCGGCCTGGACAACGGGAGGAACCGCGGTTGCCACGAGCGTCCGCGTTGAGATGAACGACAGGGACGTCGTCGTGGAAGCGAGATCGGACGCGGAGTTGAAGGCCGTCACCTCAAGCGTCATGACGCACTCGTACGGTAGCGCGAAAATAGAGACGGCGCATTTCCCGGCGGTGTCCGTGGCGGTAAAAAGGTAGTCGCTCGTGTCGGACCCGCCGATCTGTTTGTAGGATCGCTTGATCTGGACGGTCTTGCGCGCAAGCGGCGATCCGCTGCTGCTGCTGAACACGGCGTGCAACAGGGTCGATTTGGATGCATCGGCCTGCAGGATCTTGTCGTCAAGGGAAACCGACAGGGAGAGGTCGGTCACGTTTATCCTGATGGTCGACAGGGCACCCGCGGCCGACACCCTCACCGAATCCGTGCCGGTTCTTTTTCCCCGTACCACGCATTGCGCGTTTCCAGCGGGCCCCGTCACCGTGTCCTTGGAGACAATTGACAAATTGGATGCGGTGTCCTTGCCGAGGATAAAGTACACCGGCGTGTAGGGGATAGGACTGTTGGATCCGTCGGTGAGAACCGCGGTAATGGTGGTTTGGCCCGATGGCTTCAGGTTTGTCGAATCGGCGTGGAGCAGCACGGAAACGCCGCTGAACACCACCTTGGTCTGAGCGTTTTTCGTTTTGTCGGATACGAGATAGGCAGTGATGTACGCCGTATCGTTGACGGCCGCGCTTGTGAGGACCGCTTGGGCGACGCCCTGGTCGCTGGTTGACGATTGCCCGGTTCCCGAACAGGTCCCCTTGGTTCCCATGATCATGCCGGCGCTCGAAATAAACTGGACGCACTGGCCGGAAATCGGGTTGTTGTTCTGGTCCTTGAGCGTTGCCTCTATGGTGGTATTGTCCGTGCCGTCCGCCTTGAGGATGGCGCGCGCCGGGACAATAAGAAACTGTTTCTGAATCTTGTCGGGTGCGTCGGTGACCTGGATGCTCAGGGTTTGTTGCGTTTGGCCGCAGGTAATTACGAGATTCACCTGCGTCTTTACGGAGTCCACAAGCTCAAAGACGACGCGGCCTTTTGCATTGGTGTACAGCGTTTCGGCCGACAGCCAGCCGTTGGACTGCACACAGGTGACGCGCGCGTCGCCAATGGGAACGTTGTGGAGGCTGTCGGTGAGGACGGTAACACTTATGCCGAGCGTGTCCTTCACGCCGATGTATTGACTGTCCGGAACCACCATGAGAAACGGGCTGATGGTGCCGCCGCCAGAGTTGCTGCTCGGTCCGGTGGGCGCAAGCGAGCCGTTGTCATCCTTGATGGTGCACAAAACCAGAAAGCACGTCGCGAGGGCGACGCAAACACCGGCGATGATGCGTACTGTTTTCACGGGAAAATCCTCCTTGGTGGCATGAAACGGGAATGGGGCGCGGCGTGCCTGAGGCACCGGGAAATTGTCTGGAACCTTTGATCGCCAGGAAAGCCGCGCCGGCCTCCGGCCGTCTTCTTTCTCACGAGCGGCCCAAAGGGAATGATGTATCTTTTCTCGTTGCGCGGCAGCGCGGAGAACAACAGTTTGTCAATTTGCGCCGTTTGCACGATGCGCTGCGGGCGTCCGGAATAAATTATAACTTTCCCTGGGCAAGGAAAGCAACATGTTTGCGCCGTGCCGGCACTTTTTACGCCGGCAGGGCGGCCGGGAGATTTGCATCATGACTGCACGACGGGGACTTGTGGTAAGGGCGGCAGCCAGGGGGCTGCCCGCGTGGACGTGCGGCCTGCGGAAAGGGGACGAGGTCCTTTCCGTCAACGGAGAACCGGTGCCAGACGAAATAGATTTCAGGTTTGCGGCGGCGCAGCCGCGCGCTCGTATCGCGGCGAAACGCGCGGGGAAAATGATTTCCCTGGACTTGGTGCGGCCCGACAACTCCGAGCTGGGGGTTGCCTTTGCCGACACTGCCGTAGCCCGCTGTTCCAATCACTGCGTTTTCTGCTTTATAGACCAGATGCCGCCGGGGCTGCGCGCGAGCCTCTACGTAAAAGACGAGGACGCCAATCACTCTTTTGTCAATGGAAACTACGTCACCCTCGGCGCAATGACCTATGCGCAGCTCGATCATCTCTGCGGCCTGGGACTGTCGCCGCTCTACATATCCGTTCACGCAACCGATCCTCGGGTCCGGCAGCGGATGCTGGGGAACAGGCACATCGGCATTATTTTGGACCAGCTCCGGTTTCTCGAAACAAACGGCATCAGGTTTCACACGCAGATTGTGGTGTGTCCCGGTTTCAATAGCGGCGCTGTTCTCACGCGCACCATTGAGGACCTCTGCACATTCGGGACCGGGCTTCTCTCGATCGCGGTGGTGCCGGTGGGCCTTACCAGGTATCACAGGAAAGCGCTGGGTCCCGTCGACCGCGAGGAGGCCAGGCGCATTTGTGAAGCTACGGCACGCCTGGGCGAACAGGACCTGCGCGGCAGCGGCCGGCGCCGGGTTTTTCTCGCCGATGAACTGCTTATCCTGGCCGGACTTCCCATTCCCCCGCGCCGCTATTACGAAGACTACCCGCAGATAGAAAACGGCATCGGGCTCGTACGGATGCTCCTGGAGGAGTGGGCCGCGCTCAAGCGGGGAATGACACGCCAACCTCCCCGGGGCGGAAAACGGCCGGTGCTCATTGTCACATCGGAATCGGCGCATCCGTATCTTGCTCGGGTTGCCAGGGAGCTTCCCGCGTATGTTCCGAAGCTTGAGGTGCGCGCGGTCGCGGCGAAGAACGAATTCTTCGGCGGAGGGGTAACCGTGGCGGGCCTGCTTGCGGCACGCGACGTTGTCCGCTGCGCGCGAACCGCGGGATGCCGGGGCTGCACCGTGATTCTCCCGTCGGTCATGTTCAATTGTTCCGGCCACACCCTGGACGGCTTTTCGGCCCGGCGAATCGGAAGAACGCTCGGTGTGCCGGTGACGGTCGCTGCGTCCCTTAACGACATGGTACAATCCCTATGAACCAACCGCTCACGCCGGGCCCGGTCCGCCTCAACCGCTATCTGGCAAGCTGCGGGCTCGGATCGCGGCGCGCGTGCGATGCGCTGATCGCGGCGGGGCGAATCTATCTCAACGGCGCCAAGGTCACCGAACTCGGCACCAAAGTGATCCCCGGCCAGGACAAAGTGGATTACCTCGGACGCGCGCTGTCACCCGTTGTGTCGCTGCGGTACCTGGCGTATCACAAGCCACAGAGCGTGATTGTCACCAAGAGCGATCCCGAAGGCCGAACCACTATTTTTGACGCGCTCAGGGAAAAGGGGTGCGACGCCGGCGGACTCAACTACGTGGGGCGCCTGGACGTTGCATCCGAAGGCCTGCTCCTTCTTACCAACGACGGCAGTCTTATTCACGCGCTTACCCATCCCCGGTATCATATCAAGAAAGTGTACGATGTCCAAATCGACAGAAAACTCCAGCCCGCCGATGTTGCGCGGATGACCGGGGAAGGAATCGATTCCGAGGGGCAGATCCTCCGGGCCGGCGACGTTCGCGACACCGGTTCCGAGGGCCGCTACTGGTGCCGGGCCGAACTGTACGAAGGCAAGAAACGCCAGATCAGGCGCATGTTCGAGGCGCTCGGCTACACCGTAATCAGGCTCAGGCGGATTCAATTCGCATCGGTAAAACTCGGCGACCTGGCTCCCGGCGCCGTGCGCGAACTGACCGGCCGCGAGGTTGACGCGCTCCGCGCCGCCGGGTTCCCCCGGGGGCGCTGATTAAAGAAGAGACGTGAGAAGCGGGAAGGCGGGAAATGCGCGACCCGGCAACTTTTCAACTCTTTAACTTTTCAACGCTTCAACTTTCTTCTCTCCCTTTGCATTTTCCCTGACGCGACATTATAATCAAGGCCGATGGTCCGCGCGCACCATTAAAGCCCGCAGCGCCTGTATGCACATGTTTTGGGGACCGCCATGAAGATAACCGTTGCCGACGTGGAACGCCTCCTTCCCCAGCTTTCAAGCTCTCCGGACGGCATTATTGTTGTTGACAAAAGCAGTATTGTGCGCTTCGCCAATCCATCTGCGCAGCTTTTTTTCGGGGCCGGCAGCGGCACGCTCGTCGGCAGGGGCCTGAACCTTGCAATCCGGCCCGGCGAGGCCGTTGAACACGAAACCGGGGGTTGCACGTTCGAGGTGCGCGCCGCGGCAACCTCGTGGGGCAGCGAAAGCGGAATCCTGCTTGCCATCCGCGACGTCACTGCGCGCAAACGCAGGGAACTGGCGCTGGTGGAAAGCGAAGAACGATACGCGCTTGCGGTCCAGGGAAGCAACGACGGCCTGTGGGATTGGAATCTTAAGAGCAACGAGGTTTACTATTCGGAAAGGTGGAAGTCGATCCTCGGGTACGAACCGCACGAGATAGCCGCGAGTCCCGAAGAATGGTTCGGCCGCATCCATCCCGAAGACGTAGCCGCCGTGAAATCCGCGGTTTCGGCCCACATGGAAGGGGCGACGCCTACGCTGGAGACCGAATACCGCATGCTGCACAAGGACGGCGCCTATAAGTGGATCCTGTGCCGGGGCATCGCCGTGTTCGGCAAGGACGGCAGCGTGTGCCGGCTTACCGGATCGCAAACCGACATCACCGAGCGCAAGCTGGCCGAACAGCAGCTCGCCGCCGCCATGGACGACCTGAAATTCGCGCTGGCCTCCGAGAAAGTGCTCCTCGATGAACTTGACAAAAAAAACAAGGAGCTCATCGAACTTTCCATCACCGACGGCCTCACGGGCCTGTACAATCACCGCTTTATCCAGGAGCGCTTCGAGTTCGAATTCAAACGCGTCAGGCGGTACGGCGGCAACCTGAGCTGCATGATGATCGACATCGACCATTTCAAGATGCTTAACGACACCTATGGTCATCAGTGCGGCGACTTTGTCCTGCGGGAACTGTCGCAGCTTCTCAGAATCCATTCGCGCGAGGTTGATATCTGCGGCAGGTACGGCGGGGAGGAATTCCTTATCCTTACCAATGTCGCGCTCGAATACACCATGCAGTACGCAAGCAAGCTCCATGCGGCCATAGACAGCCACGAGTTCACGTTCGACGATAAGAAACTGCACGTGACGGTGAGCATCGGTCTTGCCGATTTTCGACCCGGTATGAAGGACCGGCACGAGCTTATCGACCGGGCCGATCTTGCCCTTTACCAGGCCAAGGAAGACGGCCGCAACCTCATCAGGATCTGGAAGGAAAGGCACGAGGGCGGCGATGCGTCAGTCGATCATTTTTCAGCCGATCAGCTCAAAAAAGAATTTGTGCATCTGTCCAACCAGATGCGGTCCACCTACATGGAGTATACCAACGCTCTTGTCAAGGCCGTGGACGCCAAAGACCCCTACACCAAGGAACATTCGCAGAATGTCTCCGCAACGTCGGTGGAGATTGCGACGGGCATGGGGCTGTCGGAAATCGAGATAGAGGTCATCAAATACGCCGGGCTTCTGCACGACGTGGGCAAGATCGCGGTGAGCCAGGAGATTCTTGTCAAAAAGGAACCGCTTACCCTTGAGGAATACGAGCTGCTCAAGAAACACCCCGTGATCGGCGTTAACATCCTCAAGGATATCCGTTTTCTGGAAAAGGAGATTCCCATCATTCTTCACCACCACGAACGTTTTGACGGCAAGGGATATCCGCACGGGCTCAAAGGGAGGGAAATTCCAGTGGGCGCGCGCATCCTCGCGGTTTCGGACGCTTTCGACGCGATGACGTCCGGCAGAGGCTACAAGGACAAGGTTTCCCTGGAAAAAACAATCGGCGAACTGAAGCGGGGAAGCGGGACGCAGTTTGCGCCCGATGTGGTGGAGGTGTTCGTTAAAATTTTGGAAAAGAAACAGCGGGCCGCAGCCGCATAGAAAATTGGTGCAAATCCGGCGTGATAATGTATAATTACACTAGCTTGGCGGATCGCACCGCAACTATATTTTTGTCCGGATGCATGTGGAGGGAAGAATGAAAATACGAGTGGAATCGGTCGGCGACGTCACCATTGTGTTTATAGACGGGAACGTGCTGCAGGAAAACGTTCCCATTTTCCGGGTGAAACTCCTGGAACTCGTGGAGGAAGGGAAAGTGAACATCGTGTTGGACATGGTTGCGTCAAACTACATCAGCAGCATGTGCCTGGCAACTATTGTGGATGTCAAGAAGAAGCTCAACGAGCTTTCGGGCGATTTGAAACTTGCGCGCGTCAACAAGCTCGTGCGGAACCTGCTCGAAACAACCAGCCTCATCAAGAAGGTCGCAACGTTCGACGACGTCGACGCGGCCGTCAAGTCGTTTTCCAAGAAGGATTCTGCCTAAGCTCGGTCCGGCCTTCGTACCGGGCGGCGCTATGCGGGGCGCGCCGAGGCGGTCCACACGGGACGCAACGCGCCGCGATCCCCGCACAAACACTCCTTGCGCGTGACCAGAAATTTCCAGCACGACAGTTCGGGAACGAGCGCGGCCAGCAGCTCAAATGGTTTGCAGGTGCCGGCGGGCTCCATGGAAAGGACCGCCTCAAACGATGCCGCGCCGCGGCCGGGTTCGCATATCGTGAGCGAATACACCAGTGGGCGCAGGTCCTTCGCGGTTGGCGCGCCGCTCTTTGCGCCGGTGACGATCACCTTAGGGCTTGCCAGAAACGCCGCGATGCGCGCCCGCAGTTCCTCTCCGGCCGGCGTTTGCGGGGAATCGCCGACCGGTTCAAAGCGGTAGGCAGCCGCGCGAATGCCGGCATTAAGCGAAACGATCCTTGCGGGAATTTCCTCAAACGCAAGTGCGACAAGGCCGTGGGGCAGGCAGCGATTGACGGCCTCGCAGGGCACGGCGAGCTTCCCCGCGATAACGGCGTCGAACATTTCCGCGTCACCCGCGACGCCGAGAGACAGCGGCGGACCAAACGCAATAAGGGGGTGGGGTTTGCACCCTGCGGAAAACTCGACCGGAACACATGCAGTGAACAGCGCGCGGTGGAAAACGCTCACCATGTCGAGATGGCCCAGAAACCTGATGGACGCGCTCTTTCTGTACATGAATCTGTAGCGGTGACGCTCGGAAGCGGGCGCAGGCGTCGCCTTGACTTCCGGCATTGGCTCCGGACTCGCAAGGCCGCCGTCCAGCACCGGGGAAAGGCCGTCTTTGCACACGCCGCAGGCGCAGCAGGAGTTGTCCCTGCAATCGGGCGTTGCCTCTCCGGCTGTGGCCTTGGCGCGTTCCGATTGAAGGAATCCCGTGGCCACGCCGGTCGCTATTGCAGACCAGGGCAACCGCTGTTCAAAGGGAATGGGACCGCAGAATTTTTCCAGCGAAAGCCCGCAGGATGCTGCCGCGGCTTTCCACCTGTCAAGGTCGAAATGCTCGTCCCAGCCGTCAAAACGGGCGCCCGCCTCCCAGACCGCGCGTATGCACGCGCACAGGCTCCTGTCGCCGCGCGCCAGAACGGTTTCGAGAAACGCCATAAGCGGGTCGCGATACGACGCCCGTACGTTGCGCTTCTGCGCAAGACTGTTCTTGATTCGCCTCGATTTCTCAAGGAGGGTAGCCGGTGAGTCCATCGCGTCCCATTGGAAGGGCGTGTTGGGCTTGGGCGAAAACGGCGACAATGCCACATTGATGCCCACGCGGCGGGAATGCCGCCAGGCTTTCTCGGCGATGTCGTGCGTGAGCCGTATGATGCCCTGAATGTCTTCGTCGGTCTCGGTGGGCAGGCCTATCATGAAATACAGCTTTATGGTCTGAACGCCCCGTTTGAGCAGAGTCGAAACCGTGGCCATGATTTGGTCGTCGGAAAACCCCTTGTTGATGGCGTTTCTCAACCGTTGCGTCCCGGCTTCAGGCGCAATTGTGAACGAAGAGAACGGGGCGATCGCCTGCAGCGCGGTGAGGTCCGCCTCCTCAAGCGCGTCGATCCTTGTGGAGGGCAGCGAGAGCGAAACGTGCTTGCCGGCCGCAAAGCCTGCCGCCGCAACCAAAAGGGGGGTAAGACCCGAATAGTCGGCTGTCGAAAGGGAAAGCAGGCCGATGTCGCGCCACCCGGTTGCGGCCACGCCCGCTTGCGCCTGGGAGAGGATGTTTTTCACCGGCCGCTCGCGCACGGGCCGGTAGTAGTAGCCTGCCGAACAGAACCTGCAGCCGCGGGAGCAACCGCGCAACACCTCCACCACGAGCCGGTGGTGCACAACATTGACAATCGGAACAATGGGCCGCACCGGGTACGATTCGTCGACAAGCCGCGCGACCTTGGCCGCCCGCACCGGCTCCCCGATATCGGCGGGAACAATGAACATCCCCCACGATTTTGTCTTGTGCAGCGACGGAACATATACGCCGCTCACCTTCGACAGGGCCGCGAGAAGGTCGGGCTTCGGCGTTGCGTCCCGTTTCGCCCGCTCCAGGACCGCGCAGAGGGAAACTACCGCCTCTTCACCGTCGCCTATCACGCATGCGTCAATAAAATCCGCCAGAGGCTCGGGATTGCCCATCACAGAGCCGCCCGCGATAACCACGGGAAACTCGCCCCCGCGCTCGCGGCTGTACACGGGAAGCCCGGCGAGGTCGAGCATGTTTATGAGGTTCGTATACTGCAGCTCATAGTTTACCGAGAATCCGATCCAGTCGGCCGCGGCGACGGGCGTGAGATATTCGAGGGAGTACAGCGGAATGCGCTTCGCGCGCATGATCGCCTCGGCGTCGGTCCACGGGTGGTAGCATCGCGACAGCGCCCAGCCCGGACGCTTGTTGACAATATGGTAGAGAATCTGGCCGCCGTAATGCGACATGCCGATCTCGTACGTTTCCGGGAAGCACAGGACGCCGTGCAGCGCCACCTTGGCAAGGTCCTTGCGGATGCTGTTAAGCTCGCCGCCCGCGTACTGCATGGGCTTCTGGACAAAGGGCAGAAAGTCCGTTTCGAGGAGGTGCTTGATGTCGGTGCTTTGCATGGTGCGACCAAGTTAGAAAGAATACTTTCACCACAGAGGCACAGAGGACACAGAGAATTCCAACTTGCAGATTATGAGTTGAGAAAAGTCATGACAAATTTTTCGGCCTGATCTTCTCTGTGAACTCTGTGTCTCTGTGGTGAGATTTTTGTTTGTCGTTTGCGCCCGCACAAAAATAATTCGTCCGCTTGCGGGCAAAGGCATCGAAAATGGGAGGGATACGGTGGGCTATTTTCCTTTTTCCAGCCGCTGTGCAAGGAACGCGGGCAGGTTGTTGTCGAGGATCTTGCGCTGGGTTATGGTGTAGTCGTACGGGACGCGCACGAGGCTCACTTCCTGGCGGTCGGTATCGTAGACTGCGTAGCAGCAGCGCGAATCGAAATCCCGCGGTTGCCCCACGCTGCCCACGTTGATGAGGTAAAAGTTCTTCTTGTCGAGTTTGATGGAATGCTCGGAATGAAGAATAATCTTGTCTTCTTCCTGGATCATTATGGATGGCCAATGCGTGTGGCCGATAAAATTGAGCCTGAAGACGAGGCTGTTGAACGCTTCGAACACGGCATCCTCGCTGTCGGGAAACACGTAGATCCAGTCCTGCGGATTCGACGGAGAGGAATGAGTGATGAAAATGCCGTCTTTTTCTATCGTGAGCGGCAGCGAAGCGAGAAATTCCTTTGCCTTGTCGGAGATGTGGCTTCTCGTCCACTCCATGGCCGCATAGGCGTAATAGGTGAATGTCTGGATGTCGATGCGATTGATTGCGGCGTAGTCGTGGTTGCCGGCGACGCAATCGTCGACGTGCTCCCGCACGAGGTCTATGCAGCGTTCGGGATCGGGATAGTAGCCTACGATGTCCCCAAGGCAGATGATGTTGTCAATCGAGCGGGTCTTTATGTCCTTGAGCACGGCCTGCAATGCCTCGACGTTTCCGTGAATATCCGAAATAACGGCGTATCTCATGAAGTGGCTGTTTCTTTCCAGGTGTGCAAAATATCCAATAAATATGTTAAATTATATTATTTTTGATTTTACCGTGCAACATAAATCTCCTTCAATCGGCGGGGGGAGAACCGAATTCCGTTCTGTCAGGACTCGAAAACAGCCGTCAATCGCGCGACGAGTTTGGCGTGCGGCACGAACCAATACAAAGGCTGGGGAAAGACCACCGTGGCGGAAATGACTCGATTTCCCGAATCTCTTGCTCGACGGGTTGACGAATTCAAACGCAGCGTCTCGCCGTCGGCCTCCACGCTTATCCTTACGCACGACTATCCAGACCCCGATTGCATGGCTTCGGCCTACGGCGTTGCGCACCTGCTTTCGTTCTGGGGCGCCCAGCATACCGTTATTTCGTTCGGCGGATTTATCGGCCGGGCCGAGAACAGGGCCATGATCCGGTTTCTCAACATCCGCACCGTTCCATACATGCTGCTCGAGCTCAAGGATTTCGACCGGATCGTCCTGGTCGACTGCTTTCCCGGGCGCAGCAATGTGTCGCTGCCTGCCGGTATCCCGGTTCACGCCGTGCTGGACCATCACATCGCGGGGCCGCTTGCAAACCTGCCCTTTTTCCACGATGTACGGCAGGAAATCGGCGCCGCATCTACAATCATAACGCAATATCTCCGCGCCGCGCAATGTCCGATACCGGAAAAACTTGCAACCGCGCTTTTCTACGGGATAAAGACCGACACCGGCGACATGGGGCGCGACACCTCCTCCGAAGACCTGGAGTGCTACAAGGACATGTTCGAGATCATGGATCACAGCCTGCTTGCCAAAATAGAAAATCCCGACCGGGACGTGGCTTTCTTCAAGATGATTCATCGCGCCGCGCAGTCCATGATCGCGTTCGGCTCGCTCGGGTATATTCCGCTCGGGCCCGTCGTGTCGCCCGACTACGTCGCCGAAATGGCCGACCTGTTTCACAGCCTGGAAAAGATCGACACAACCGTGTGCTGCGGCATTTTCAAGAAGAATATATTCTTTTCGATCCGCGCCAAGAATCGCGACGAGGCCGGAAACAATGCGGAAAAGATCGCGCTTGCGCTGGGCGGCGGCGGCGGCGGGCACGGCAAGGTGGGAGCGGGAAGGATCCCGTTCGACAAGGCGCACGAAGCGGAAATACTGTCCAGTTTTGTCGACTCGTTCAAGGCCACTTTCAATATCGCCGGTGCAGAGGGCGTATACATTCTGGAGGGTGATAACACTAAAGGGTAGGACGTCCCGGCTTTAAGCTTCAGAAATTACCTTTTTTCCAACTAAAGGACTTCTTATGTGGGAGTACACCGACAAAGTTCGCGACCATTTTCTCAATCCGCGCAATGCCGGGGAAATAGAGAATCCGGACGGCATCGGCGAGGTGGGGAACATCACCTGCGGCGACGCGCTGCGGCTCACCTTCAAGCTGGATGACCAGGGAAGGATCAAGGACGCGAAATTCAAGACGTTCGGGTGCGGGAGCGCAATTGCGTCGGCAAGCGCGCTCACCGAGTTGATTAAAGGGAAGACGCTCGACGAAGCAGCAAAGCTATCAAACGGCGACATCGCGCAGTATCTCGACGGGCTGCCGCGGGAGAAAATGCATTGCAGCGTCATGGGCCAGGAAGCGCTGGAGGCCGCGATCGTGTATTACAAGTCGGGCGGGAAGAAGACGGCCCCGCCGGAGAAGGATGGAAAGGTCGTTTGCACCTGTTTCAACGTGACCGACAAGGAAATCGAACGAGCCATTCGCGAGAACAAGCTCAAGACGGTTGAGGACGTCACCAACTTCACCAAGGCCGGCGGCGGCTGCGGCGGCTGCCACGAACAAATCCAGGAAATGCTTGACAAATTAAACGGAGCCGGGACCGCCCGTCCGCAGCCCGTCGCGCGTCTCACCACGCTTCAGAAGATCGACCGTATCCGCGATATTATCCAGACCGACATCCGTCCCATTCTCGCAAACGACGGCGGAGCCTGCGAGCTGGTCGACGTTGACGGCAACGAAGTTACCGTCAGGTTCAAGGGGCATTGCAACGGGTGCGCGTTCTCCAACAACACGCTGGTTTCCGTTGTTGAGAAGAAGCTGCGGGAGAAAGTGGCGGAGAACTTGGTAGTAAAGATGGTGTAGGCCTCATTTCCCCGGGCTTCTTTGCTGCTGCGCCCTGGCAGCGCAGAGGTGTGGAAGAGGAGCAAGCTTCTCCGCATCGTGGCCCCATGGTTTTGCCGGATTGAAATAATCCTGTTCAATGGACGGTATCCCGGTTTTCGACCGTGCGTGCCCGCATACCGACAGGTTGGTATGAAGAACGTTTTGCCGAAGCTCATTCTCCTGGCGGGGTTGCTTGGCGTATTTCCGTGTGCGGCAGGCGCGCAGGAGTTGCATACGAATGACATGGGGAGCAGGATGGTCGCCGCGCTTGCGAAGAACGTCATTTCCTCCGTGGGCGCGCGAGCGCTATTTCAGGTTTCAAGGGTAAATCCCGCAGACCCGGATTTCAGAATAGAGCGCAATCCAAAGTCGGCCGAAAAGAAACACAACCAGGAGGTGGGGCTCAATTTCATTATAGCCGGCATAATCGGCCTCACGCTCGGGGGATTCTGGCTGTCAATTTCTGACCGGCCGCAAAAAAGGATCGCCCTTGTTTCCGGCATTGGAGTCTGCTGTGCGGGATTGATAGTTTTCGGCCTGTTCAAGGCGCTGTTCTAGCGGCGAGATACAACAAGTTAGGCTTTACGGAAGCGAGCATTTCCACTTTGTAACTTTGGTACTTTTCTTACATCTCCGCAATAATCTCTCTCACGCATGCCGCAATCTGGTCCGCTGTCGAATACGGCGTTATCAACTTCGCCCTGATGAGGCTCTGAAAGGTGAGCGGCGGCCCGAACGTGATGGTCGGCGAAACTTTCCCGCCGGTAAACAATCTGGGCAAGCCGCCTTGCGGCCAGATTTCCATGGTTCCGCGCACCCTCACAGGCACGATGGTCGCGTTCACTTCGAGCATGAGAAGGCCGATGCCTGACTTGAATTTCCTGAGCTCGCCGGTCCTGGTGGGGCCGGATTCGGGAAACACGAGCAGATTATTGCCGTCCTTGAGCACGGCAATTGACGTGCGGAGAATGGCCGCGACATCATCATCCCGCTTGACGGGAAGGATGTGAGCGGAGAGCGAGACGAGCAAGGGCGCAGGCAGCAGCTCGCGGCCGCCGATTACGAACGTTTTTTTCCTGATCGGTTGTGCAAGTGAATACAGTATCCACAAAGGGTCTAATACGCTCTGGCGGTTCGCGCACAGGATGATCGACTTGTGCGCCGGGACCCCTTCGGCGCCCGATGCGGAAATGTTCCACAAGACGCTGCTCGCTCCGCTGGCCACCAGCGGTATGGCGGACGTGATGGCGGCCGCCGCTGCGGCCGGATACGGCGCGGGAAGCTTGGAACCTACGATCCGCTGCTTGATGTCCGTGACGGTCTCGGCGCAGCCCGTGGCGCTTGCTCCGGAAACATGGTCCATTGCGGCGGTATACACATCTCCCAGGGTTTCCAATTTCACAAAATCTTCTTCCGGGAACGTAAAACAGAATTTGCGTTCGACCATGCACATGAGGTCGAGCTTCTTCATGGAGTCCAGGCCCAGGTCGAGTTCGAGGTTCAGGGATGGCGGCAGCTTCGCCTGGTCGCTTTTATTGGAGACCTTTGCGGCAAACGCCGCGATGGTCCGGTATTCCTCGGTGAGCATGAGCCCCGCGTCCATTGCCGAGACCGCCTGCTTTCCCCGTGGGGCCTGGAATGATTCCTTGAGCGAATAGTACAACTCCCGCAGCTCGTGTTTCTTGAGTTTCTTCGACGTGGTCCGGGGAAGCGGGTCGTAGACAACCGCGAAATCGGTGATCTTCTTGTAGGAGGGAAGGTCCCGGCCCAGGCGCAGCACCTCGTTGCGCACGATATCGGCGGCCTCTCCGGCCGGCAAGTTCCGGCGTATGTCCTTGGACGGCACGATGAGGGCGGCCGCGATTTCCTTGCCCTTGAGCGCGGCGGAGAACACGCCGATTTCTTCGATGCACTCCGACGCCGAATAGAAATCCTCCAGTTCGTCCGGATATACGTTTTTCCCGCTGTCGAGCACGATTACGTCCTTGATGCGGCCTGAAATAAAGATGAACCCGTCTTTGTCAAGCCTACCCAGATCGCCGGTGTGAAACCAGCCGTCGGCGTCGAACGCTTTCGCGGTGAGCGACTCGTTGTTAAGGTATCCGGAAAACACATTGGTGCCGCGAAAGCACACCTCGCCGATGCCGGAAGCGTCCGGGTTGTCGATTTTTACTTCGTTCTCGGCGAGCGGCACGCCAACGCTGCTCAATTTCGGTCTTTCCAGAGGGCACAGGGTAATTGCGCCGAACGTCTCCGAAAGGCCATATCCTTCCACGATGTTAAATCCCATGAGCTTGAAGCCGTTAAAGATGTTCTTCTGGATGGATGCTCCGCCGGAAATAATGATGCTGAGTCGTCCGCCGAAATTCTTGTGGACAGAGGAGAACAGCTTTGCCCGGAACCTCTGACCCAGAAGACCGCCGAGAGTGAGGGAAACGAACTTCATTGCCGCAAATATGGTCTGTACCGCAAATCCTTTGGATTTTACATTCTGGTTGATGCTGTTGTAAAAAAGTTGCAGCATTTTCGGGACGGCGGGGAGCATGGAAACTTTCTTTTCGCGAAGCCCTTCCATGAGGAGCGAACCCTTTACCGTGGGAATGAGCACGATGTCGAGTCCGCCTCCGAGTGCACCCGGAAGGCAGGCGCAGGCGCCGAAGACGTGATGCAGCGGCAGTACGGCCATCATGGTGTCTCCCGGCCCCACGTGCATGCGGGGAATTGCGGAAAGCGAAATCGCGGTAAAATTCTTCTGGCACAGCACAACGCCTTTTGCCTTGCCGGTTGTGCCTGATGTAAAGATGACCACCGTCGGATCGTCCGGGGAAAACGTTCCGGAAAGAACGTCGTCGGACGGGTCGCCCTGGGCACAAAACGATGCAAAGGTCCTTTCTGCGTCCGCGAACGCCTCGTCGTCGACAATCACCTGCGAGATGCTGGAAATTTCCGCGCGCATCTCATCAAAAAGGACGGCAAAGCCCTTGGAACAGAAGACGAACTTGGGACGAGTCTGGAACACGATTTCCCGGATTTCCGGCGCAGGAAGGTTGGGGTCCACGGGAACGGTTTTCCCGCCGGCAAGGAAACCGGCATGCCAGGCGAGCACCCATTCGGGCGTATTGTCTCCGATTATGACAATAACGTCGGTTGGGGCATACCCGCTTTTGCGAAGCGCCGACG
The DNA here is from genome assembly GCA_003165595.1 of Fibrobacterota bacterium. Classification (GTDB taxonomy): domain Bacteria; phylum Fibrobacterota; class Chitinivibrionia; order Chitinivibrionales; family FEN-1185; genus FEN-1185. Next base: position 43,474 of record PLWQ01000013.1, read on the forward strand.
CCAATCTGTTAAGGTCGCGGTGAAAGTCGTGATAGGTCCAGGTCCGGTACTGTTTGTTGCGCTTGATGTGCATGCATGGACCTGCTGAGTTGCGCGCTATCGAATCGCGGAGGATGTCAGCATACACGTGAGGGTTCATGTCAGACTCCGCCGGACGCGGGTTCCTTTACAAACAGGGCGACAATGAGGAATGCGACGCCGCTCATGCACGATCCGAAAATAAAAGGGGCCGCGGGGGCAAGGGAGAAAAGAAATCCTGCGATCACGCTTGCCGGCAACAGGCCTACTCCCACGATGGTATGGAAAAATCCCAGCGCGGTCGCCTTTGAGTCCCTGGGCGAAAGGTCGCCCACGAACGCCTTTTCCACGCCCTCCGTCATGGCATAGTACACGCCGTAGACAATCCAGAAAACCCACAACAGCGACGAATGCTCTTTCGTCATGAGTCCGAAAGATCCGTACACCACGGCGTACAGGGCATAGCCTGCCACAAGGACTCTGCGGCGGCCGATGGCATCCGAAAGCCGTCCGAAGAAACCGGACAAAACCGTTGACGAAAGGTTGAAAACCAGGTACATGAGAATAACGCCCGACAGGGCGACGCCGAGGTCCATGCTGCGAAGGAGGAGAAACTGGTTTGAGGAATTGCCGAGAGTAAAGAAGCACTGCGCCAGGAAGAAAATCCTCAGGTTGCGGTCGTATTTCCGGACATCGAGGTTGGGACGGGGCTTTTCCTTGCCTGCGCCCGCGGGCCGGGTCTCTTTGACGAAAAAAAGGAAAACGACCCCCAGGAACGCGGGGGCGACCGACACGGCAAACAACAGGTAAAACGCGTTAATGTCGCGAAGGGTTTTGGAAACGGGGTCCAGAAAATGGCGGCACACCATATAACAGACGGCAACGCCGAGGGTCGCCCCCGCAAAATCCATTCCCCGCTGAAGGCCGAAAGCAGCGCCCTGGCGTTTCGGCTCGGTGGATTCGTAAATGAGCGCGTCGCGGGGAGCGGTGCGGATGCCTTTGCCCACTCTGTCGAAGAATCGTGAGATCAGAACAAAGTACCAGCCCGCATACGCGAGGAACAGCAGGAGCTTGGAAACCGCCGAAAGCCCGTAGCCGACAATGGCCGGCGCTTTACGAAGTTGAATCTTGTCCGAATAATATCCCGCGAAAACCTTAAGCAGGCTCGCCGTGGATTCGGCGACGCCTTCGATAATGCCGAGCGCCGGTCCGACAAGCGCCTTTTGTGAAGCGAGCACCGTGGACACGAATGCCTGGATGAGCGGGTAGATCATCTCCGTGGAAACGTCGGTAAAGAATGACGTAAATCCGGTGAGAATGACATTGCGATTATAGTTCATGATTTGCTGTCAACTTGTTCTCAGGCTCATACTCCAGCAGCGTCTTTACATGCGCGCATACCGCCCCGGCCAGATCCTCGGGAGTGTAGCCGCCCTCGAGCACCGACACGATTCTGTCGCCGCAGTTGCGGTGCGCGATGCCCATTACAATGCGCGTGAGCGCGGCAAAGCCTTCGTCCGACATGTCAAAGCAGCCGAGCTTGTCGTTTGCGTGGCCGTCGAAGCCGGCTGACACAATCACGAAATCGGGTTTGAACGCATCGGCCCTCGGCACGAGCATCTGGGTACATACTCCGGCAAAATCATCGTCGACCGCGCCGCACGGCATGTTGACGTTAATGTTGAATCCGAGGCCCTGGCCTTTCCCTTGCTTTTCCGGATAGCCGGTGCCGGGATAGGCAAGGGCATAATGCGTGGAAAAATACAGCACGCTCGGGTCGTCGTAAAACGACGCCTCGGTGCCGTTTCCGTGGTGGAAGTCCCAATCGACAATGAGGACCTTTGGCATTTTGCAAACATCCTGGGCATATTTCGCCGCTATGGCGACATTGTTGTAGAAGCAAAAGCCTTCTTCCCGGCCGGTATTGAGCGAGTGATGCCCCGGCGGGCGCACGGCGCAGAACGCATTTCGGACTGCACCCTGGCACACGGCCTTGACAGCCGCGAGAGCCCCGCCCACCGCAAGCTCGGCCACCGGGCCAATGGTCTTGAGAGCCTGAATTGCCGTGACGTGCGCCTCGGTATGAATCTTGCGGATGTGCGGGACAACACGGGTGAGCGGCGCGAGTCTGGTTACACGCTTGGCAAGCCCGGTAGCTTCCATCCTGCGCCCGATTGCCGCAAGTCGCTCCGGGCTTTCCGGGTGACCAAAGTCAAGTTCGTAGGACATGAACGCGTCTTCGAAGACATAGCCGGTGAGGTGATGGACGGAACCCGGGAGCGACGCTTGTTGTTCCGATATTTCTTTTTGGGTCACGAGCTGACGCTCCACAAAACAGAATAGGGGTGATGGGATGAACTTAAAATAATGTTTTGGCGACTATTCGATTACATAAATGAAGCCCGGGAACAAGACGATTGTTCTACTACTTATAATCAGCACGGTCCGATAGAAGGGCCTGGAAGGTGTAGCATGAAAAGAACCGGGAATGTTCTTGCGGTAATAGTATCCGGCCTGGCAATTCTGACGATTGTAAATCCAGCCCCTTCCCAGACGGTCTATCCGCCGACAATAAAGATTCCCGTCACCTATTACGATTTTCATTCCGACAGGAGCAATCCCGAATTCGAGCAGCCGTGCATGGCGGGCATTTATGCGGGAACGGTGGCAGATACACTGGACGCAAATCGTAGTCCTTTTCTTGGGCCTTCACCCTACCTTGATTACGGAATCACGAAATGGTTCAGGCCGTGGGCGCCGGGTGATTTCAGGGCGCCATCGTATCAAAAAGTATCGGGAGGGGAGTTTGACGCGGTGATTGCGTATGCGGGAATGGCGACGGTAAATTTCGACACTTCTTTTAAGAATGTGGTGATACAGGATTCTCTGACATTTCGATATGTACCAGGGTCATTGGGAATATATGAGTATTCCGATTCCTCCTTTCTCCCTCTTGACGGAAAGGGATTCGGCAACGAGGGGCTTGGTCACAACTATTCATTCACCATGCACTTTGGGTATTCGGGCCTTGCCCTCGGGCGCAACCAGACCCTCAAGTTTGAGGCCGGTGATGACATGTGGGTTTTTGTTGACGGCAAGCTGGTGAAGGATCTCGGCGGTATCCACACGCCCAAAAGCGCCTTGCTCAACCTCGACAGCGTGCCCGGGGACAAAACGGCATACCATGATCTCGACGTCTTTTACGCGCAACGGCACTCGCCTTCGTCAATAATTAGGATGCAGGTCTGTCTGGTTGCGGACCTTATCGGGCCGACGAGGTTGTTCATGAACCTTGTGCCGCGTTCGGATACAATAATCGCCGGAGACAGCGTGGTCTTCGTCGCGGCAATCATCGACAATCTTGCCAAGGTTCATCCCGAGTTCGACACGTGCATCCATTGGAGTATCGTTCCGTCCAATTCAAACAGCTGGCTGAGTTCCACGGTTGGCAGCCGTGTCACCTTTCATGCGGTCGGGGCCTACCAGAACAATATTGTCATCGCATGTTTTTCGGATCCGGTCTTGCCCACCATGGAGTTTATCAGCGCGGACACCCTCTATGTAAAGCCTGGAACGGACTTGCAGTGGTCTGTCGAACCGTATCCGCCTTCACTTCCCGCCGTGTTGAGCGGCCATGCGTCGCTCGATTCGCTGACATTTTTGGTAAACGACAGTCAGAAAATCGTCGCCGCACTGTTCCGGGATCGCTATGGAAATTTCGCCTGCTTCGACACAAATGCAACTTGGCAGGTCCAGGAAAATCCCGGCGTCATCAGGGTTTCTGCGCCCGACGAGCCGTACATTGCCGTGATAGACAGGATTTCTGCGGGAACCGCCTCCATTAAAGTTGTGAGCCGTTTGTTGACAAAAACGATAGCGGTCGTTGTGTCCGGCGGCACAAAGGCGAAGACCTTGGAGACGCTTTCGGCTTTGCAAATACCCAGGGTGACAAAGGAATATTTCAACCTGCGCGGCCGGAAACTGCCGTCGAACTTCTACGGCCTCACGCATGCCAACGGCTTGGTGTTCGAACGCGTGATCGAACCGTCGGGAAATGTGCACATTACGAAAAGGCTGGGAACGTTCGAGTGACGCTCATCGGGCCATCTCCGCTATGTTAATCGATGGCTCTTGCCTGATTGGAAATCATCGAGCCGACCACATGACGGGTTTGGTTGTGGGCTGCGGGCGAAGCGGCTCAGTCGGCGTTTTCAATCCACAATCTGAAATCTACAATTCTTACAAGCTCTCCATCAAAATCTTCTTCAAATCGTCTTTGTCAAGCATCACCGGGTTGTTCTTGTTGCCCGTCTTCTCCACGATGGCCGACACCGACGACGGCGTTACGCCGTATGCGCCGAGTTTAGGGAGCCCCAGGACGCGCGCGTATTCCGCAAGCTTTTGCACGAGCATGTCGCAGGTTTCCTCGGCGGTGTCGCCGCGACTGCCGCACAGCACTTCTCCGGCCTGCGCGAATTTGATAAGGTGGGGAAGCGAGTCTTCCCTGCCGGCCAGTCTTTCTACGGTAACGCGTACCGCGGGCGCCAGGAGCGCGCCGCAGACAACGCCGTGCGGCACGGAGAACATGCCGCCGATTGACGAGGCGAACCCGTGCACGACGCAGAGCCCCGCGTTGGCAAGCGTGATGCCCGACATGAGTGCGCCGTAGGCGAGGTTCGTTCGCACGCTAGCGTCCTGCGCGGCGTTGGTGCATGCGGGAATGAGGCTGTCTTTGACCCGTTCCATTCCGCTCACCGCAAGCATGTCGGTGAGCACGGTCGCCTTTGTTGACACATAGGATTCCAGGAGCTGTGCGAGCGCGTCGAGGCCGCAGGCTGCGGTGATTGCCGGCGGGCAGGAAAGCGTGAGCAGCGGGTCGACAATGGCGACATCGGGCATGAAGTTGTCGTGGCGAAGCGATTTCTTGAACCCGGCGGGTCCCACGCTGCTGAGCACCGCATTCCTGGTGGCTTCGCACCCGGTGCCGGCCGTGGTCGGTATCGCAACAAATGGAATCTTTGTGCCCGGGTGGACCTTGAAGCCCACGTCTTCCAGATAGTCTGTTACTCCCTCGTTGAGCGGCAACATGGCCGAAATCGCCTTGCCCGCATCGATAACGCTTCCGCCTCCGACCGACAGCACCGCGGAAATCCCGCGGCCCGCGTTTGCGGTAACCGCTTTGTCGACGTCGGCAGGAGTGGGCTCGCCCGCTATTTCCCATTCGTAAAACTCGATCCCGTCGCTTTTGAGGCTGTCCGCTATTAGGGCGTGAGCGCCGCCATTGGAGAGCGAGTGCCTGCCGCGAATCCAGAGAACGGTTTTTCCGAACGCCGAGACTGCGCTCCCGACCGTTTCGGCCCGGTGCGCACCGAACTGTATTGCTGGGAGGCGGGAGAATAAAAACGGTCTTATCGCCATTTGTTTTTATCCAGCGGTTTCACCACCGTGTAGGGAATGCCTTCGCGAGGCTTTTGCATCCAGTCTTCAACGGTTTTTTTCCATTCGAGATAATGAGGCGTCTTCTTGTGGGCCGCAGCCGCTTCTTCGGTCTCGTATGCCTCGTAAAGCATGAACCGGCTCGGATCATCCGCGTCTTGCAGAACGTCGAAGCGCAGATTACCGCGCTCGCGTACCGACGCCTCGTGGTTCTTGACCGTGGCCTCAATGAACTTGGTGATCGAATCCGGCTTCACCTGTATCATGACGGCTGTGACGATCATACGTGGCCTCCTTGTTTGATAATCGCGCTGTGCGGAGATGGAGTGCGCGTGTTGCGCGCACAATTATCCATTGGGTGCAAAATTCCCGGGCCGCGCGGTCAAGAGCCCTGCCTTGTTCAACGCATGCAGACCCGGGTTCAAATAATAGGGGCAATCACAAGACCCGTGGCGATTTTTCCCTCACTGACAACCAAAATATAAATACCTGAAAAACTTGGAGTACGAGATTTTTTTTTATATATTTGTTATAAGGGATTGGGAAGCGCTTGTATTGCCCAAGCTGTCGACGCATTAAGCGATTAACTTCTTGAAAATCCCTCAAGATCTATTGAACCCGGCGTATGGAACGGGCGACTATTTAGTGTGAGTACCGGGTTCTGCCAAATTTGTCAAGAGGGCCACGTACAATTCTTTAATGGACAACTGCTTGCAAGCGGGAGGTTAGTTGACTTATGCAAAAGCCCAAGATTCTCCTTCGCGAATTGGTCGTAGCGGCTGCCGGAGCGGTTCTCATGGCGTCGGTTCCCTCCAGCGGACAGGCCGTGTACCCGGCAAATCTAACGGTTCCGGTAACCTATTTCGACTATCATTCCGACGGTTCCAACCCGGATTTCAACTCGGGCACGAACCCCGCTCAGGTGCTGCCGGGAATGGTGCAGCCCACGCTTGACAAAGACGGGTTGCCGGTCGGCACGACCACCTATCTTTACAGCTGGGGAATCGGGAAATGGTTCCGCACCTGGTCGCAGCAGAAACTGGAGAACTACGGGATCGATACGCAACGGCCCACGTACGCCAACGGCGGACACACCGTTGCCGCCGTCAACACCGTTGCCTTCGACACTTCCTACAAGAACATGGTATTTCAGGACAATCTGGTCTTTACCTACGTGGCGGGTTCGGCAGGGGTGTATCAGTATCAGAATGCCAACTTTTTTCCGCTTGACAACCGAGGTTTCGGCGCGGACGTGCCGACAATCAACTTCGACGGGGCGCCGCTTAACAGAGCGACAAATACACACAACTATTCCTTCGCGATGCACCTCAAAAAAGGTTTCAAATACCGGCCCGGGCTCACGTTTAATTTTGAGGGTGACGACGACCTGTGGGTATTCATCAATGGCACGCTCGCTCTTGACCTCGGCGGCATTCATGGCACCACCCAAGGACAATTCAACCTTGGCGGGGCTGCCGACGCTACGGGATTGGCCGCCAAGTTGGGGCTGGTCGCGGGCGATTCGGCCACGCTTGACGTGTTCTACTGTGAACGGCAGTCGGTGGGTTCGGACATCCGCATCACCACCAACATTATTACGGCAAATCCGGTTAAGCTCCTCCTCAACATGAATCCCAAGGTCGACACAATCGCGGCAGGCAGCACCATTTCCTACAGTGCAACCGTTGTTGATGACACCAACGGTGTGCGTCACGAATTCGATTCGCAGATCAAGTGGACGCTCACTCCGGCAAACACCAGCTATCTTACTTCGGCCACGGGGGGTGCGGACACGTTCCACGCCGTGAAGGCATACATGTACGATACCATTAGGGCACAATTTACCGATCCCGTTACGGACACGGTTCTCTGGGCCGCAGACACCGTGTATGTCAAGGCGGGCCCGGACTACAAGGTCTGGATCGAACCGGATGCGAATATCAATGTCAACGACAGGAGCGCCGCAAGCCTGGCGCGGCTGCAGAATCCGGATCACGTTCCACTGGTTACCATTTCAGACACGCAGAATACTGCCTTGGTCTACGGGGTTGTCCGCGATCTTTACGGCAATTTTACGCATCTTGCCACCAGCGCTCAATGGAACGAATATCCGGTTGGCACGGGCATCGCCAACGTCACTGCTTCCACGCCGCAAGACGTGGGTCTTATTCAGCGTATAACCGGGGTGTTTGGCAACACTCATGCACAGGCTCAGCAGGCCGGAGTGCAGTTCTGGGACACTACTACGGTAAGCATCCTCAACGGATTCATCAAACAGATCAGATTTGTTGATGTTGCCACCGGTCAGCCCATCACCGGCATCAACATCAATACCGACCAGGACAAATCCATCAAGCTGCAGGGTATATTGTCCACCGATTCCACAAATACCTGGGTCGACGTGACCGGCACCTGGGCACTCGCGCCGGACATAGCCTCTGCCACTCCGATTCCTGCGGGTATTGCCGGATCGTGGGACTTTAGCCCCACGGCGCCGGGCGGACCGTCCACTCTCACCGGCACCACGGGCGCCGGGACCGGTCATGTGGCCACTGTCAAGATTCCAGTGACTGTGACCGTAGCGCCGCCGTCGACCGCGACATTCAACATAATCACGCCGCCTCCGGGACGCATTGCAGGGGACACTATTCTGGCGGTTGTGACCATTTCCAACCATGACGGCCTGGTGCCAGGTACATATTGCTATATGGGAGACACCGCCGGGCTGTATCACGACACGCTGGGCAAGGGCGCCTCGGGCTTGCAGCCTGATCCCATTATAAAAACGGGAGACGGCACTACCACGCTCAACGCAGGCAACGGCGGCGCCGTTACTACGCCTGAGTGTTTTCAGAACGGCGTTGACACCGTGAAAGTCGTTCTGTACAACGCACCGTATACGGATCCGCTCACCGGCATCGACACGCTGCACCAGTTGTCCGTCAATCTCAGGGGCGTGACAGCGGTGACCACTCCGTTCAAGCTCTTGCCCGGAGATCTTTACTCGTTGCAGCTGGAAAATGCCGCCGGCGTGCATCTCACCGGTATCGACACGCTTACCTATCCCGACGGCCATGCCAGCATTTACTCTGTGGGGTACGACAGGTTCGGGAACAAGCGGGGAAGGGAGCTTGCAAATTGGAGCGTAACCCCGACGCTGCACGCGCTCACGCAGACCAGCATGATTTCGCAGATCTACTATGATGCCAGCAACGCTACGTACGACGAATCCGGGCTTGTTTTTGCCCGGGCCGCGCGTTTCTTCAACGGCACATTCGCCGATTCGCTGGCCGTGGACAGTCTCGGAATCTATATCGTCGGGCCTCCGTCGTCGCTTGATTCGGCCGTAACCCGCGACGTCAACGGGGATGGATATCTTGACGAAATAGAACTCTACTTCAACAAGCAGGTCACCATTCTTCCCGGTACGGCATTTACCATCACGGCGAACGGCGTGACATTCCCCGTGGACAGCGTGAGCGGCGTGGGAACTACGGGAAGCACGGGCACGCATTTTATTGCGTACCTGGCCGAGCAGAAAACCGTCCCGCCACAGACCGCGTGGCGGCCGCTCGTGAGCATTGCCGGAATGCAGGGAACGCCTGATATCAGCAAGTACATGTCCAAAGACGGCGCCGGTCCCGTGATATGGAGCGTCACCAAGACCATCAACAATCCCGAGAACCGGACGCAGGACGTGGTGGTGGTTACCTTCTCCGAGCCGATCACGGGCCCGGGCGGGACGCCCTTCTCGTGGTCCAAAGTAAAGCCTTCCGACGTGTTTACTGTTTACAAACTCAAGCCCGACGGCACCTACGACACCATCGCCATGGCGCTGGACAGCATCATGTCGTTTGCCGAGCTCGTCAACGACAGCACACTCAAGTTCACCATGGCAAACGGCGTGGACATAACGGCAAACGATTACATGAATATCAAGGCGATCACGGGGCAAGTATACGATTCAAAGGGGAATGCTCCCGTGTCGGATAACCGGAAGGCACCTGTCAAGGTTGTGGGCGCCCCGCCGTCGCGGATCGTTGCGGTGCCAAATCCGTCTGGGCCCACATTTGTTCACGAGCAGCCCGGAGTGCTAAGTTTTGCGAACAACCCGCATGCGCGGGACTGGGTGCGCACCGAGCATGCCGGCACCGTGATCACGTTCCAGGTAACCCCGCCGACAAGCGCGGACGAGACGTTGGAAGGAAACATCATCATCTACGACGCGGTGGGCAATCTGGTGGCTTCCGCCGACAACAAGGATGCGCTGCAATCGCTCATTTACGACAAGAACAATCTGAGCAGCGCTTACTCGTACGACATTTACTGGAACGGGTCCAACGAAGCCGGCCTCAAGGTTGCACCCGGGGTGTACCGGACCATTGTGTATCTCTCCTACACCTCGCCTGCCAAGAGTGAAAAGAAGAAACTGTGGGGGACGGTGGGAATTTCGTACTAGGCGACAAACAGACTAGTCCCAAGAGGAAATCCCGGGAAGAACCTTCCCGGGATTTTTCTTTTCTTCAGTGCCCAACCGATGTATTTTGTCATGTGATTCTGTAAAGGTGCGGCGGAGAGAGTTTCCGAATTCGGCGTCTGCAAAGGGGGCAAGCAAGACGTCGGCGAGCGGCAGGTACAGATACAGCCGGTCAGAGAGCCGGGCGCAACAGAATGCGGTTACCCCAAGAATTTTTCCACAAAATGTTGAACATTTTAGCGATTTCGCGCGACCATGATGGTAAGTATTATCACGCAATTTCCCCGAAAATGGTTTTTGGAGTGTAAATTCATTCAAATTTTGCGGTTCAGAACCGGAGGTTTGCCTGCCTATGGGAAAACGTCGTGAGATTCGGGACAGAGGCTGTTTGATTCTTGCCGGTATTCTGTTGACAGCCGGATTTGCTGCGGGGCAAGCTGTGTATCCTCCCACGATACAGGTCCCGGTAACGTTTTTCGACTATCATTCCGACGGCTCCTGCCCGGATTTCAATCCCGGAACCGACCCGGGCGGGGCGAGAGGCAATAATACGTTGCCTTACCTTGGCCTGGTTCAGGATACTCTCGATGCGGATGGGCTCCCGATCCGGGGCGATTCTTTGCTGTTCAGCTATTATGTCGGCAAATGGTTCCGGCCGTGGCCCCAAAGTCAGCATGGCCAAGGGAGTGACTTCATGCGACCAACGTACGGGGTGGGCGCAATACCACCAAGTTACGGCATGGTCATGGCAGCGAACAACACGGTTGCTTACGATACCTCCTATAAGAATGTTGTCATTCCTGATACGCTCACTTTTAGTTATATCCCCGGTTCACATGGACAATATCAGATTAATGTTGCCAATTTCTTCCCGCTTGACGGCATAGGATTCGGGGCCGATGCCAATACGAAGAACTGGGATTATTACTATTTTACTGCCGCGGCAGGCGGCGCGCCCGGCACGGTTCGAGCGGGCGATTACGTCAATCGCGCGACAAATCAGCACAATTATTCGTTTGCCATGCATTTGAAAAGGACCTTCACCTATGCAACGGGACTCAATTTCAATTTCAAGGGAGACGACGACCTGTGGGTTTTTGTCAATGGGCAACTTGTTTTGGACCTGGGCGGGATGCACAACAATATGCCAGGCGGCTTCGCACTGGACACCATGGCTGCCCGTCTTGGCCTTACGGTAGGTAAGACTGCGACCATCGACGTTTTCTACTGCGAGCGTCAGGCAACCGGTTCCAATATCATTATCACCTCAAATATCATCACCGCTAACCCGGTAAAGCTCGAATTGGACATGAACCCCAAAGTCGACACCTTAGCCGCGGGAAGCTTCATTTCTTTTGCGGGAAAAGTGATCGACGATACGGGCGGAATCCGGCATGAATTCGACCAGCAGATTCTTTGGTCGCTCAGTCCCGCGAATACGTCCAGCAGGATCAGCGCCACCAGCGGCGGTGTGGACACATTCTACGCGGTACAGGCCTACATAACCTACATAATCAGTGCTCAATTTACCGATCAGACAAACGGGAAACTGCTTCAGGCGACCGACACCGTCTATGTCAAGCCGGGCCCGCCCGATCATCTGGTGATCGAAGCTGACCCCAACGGCCTCACTCGCAGCCCGAACAAGGACAATCCCGTGGGCGGGAACGGCTCAGTCACCATCGGCTCAACGGACCTGAGCGACAGTGTCTACGCCACACTGCGCGACAAATACGGCAACTACGTGGGACAATCGACGAACACTAAATGGGACACGATTACGATTATAACTCCGAGTGTCGTGAAGGCCGCGTCCGGAATAGCGGCGATCGGCCAAGGGGTTATTTCCAAACTCGGCGTCCCGGACTCCGAACTCGTAAGGGCGACGGCCCTTACCCAGCCCCTGCTCACCGGCATCACAAAAACGATGATGGACACGATCAAGGCCTATGTCTCGAACATTACCTACGACGCTTTACGGATAGTATCCATGCCTCCCGGCGACACCATTGTGCTATCGTCACTCACGATGACCGCCGACCAGGATACGCTCCTCACCGTTCAGGGTCTGCGCACCGCCATCAACGACTGGGTAAACGTGCCGGGCAACTGGTCGCTGTCCGCCAATCTGAAGTCCGACACCGCCGCGCCCACGAGCAAGGTTACCTGGCTCTTTTCGCCGACCGACACCGGCAAGGGAACGATCACGGTCACCTTTGCCGGAAAGACCGCTTCAATTCCCGTTACCGTGAACCCGGGTGCGCCGCGCTCGTTGGTGCTGTACCCGAAAGAAGGAGTGCCAAGCGCAACGAACAAGGCCCTTCCGCGAGACACAACGGTTGTGGCGGGGGTAAATTTCCCGCTTGTCGCGAAGATGTTCGACAACAACAGCGTGTGGCTTGGCGCCTACGAAACCGTCGACAGCCTCAAGAACCTCATAACATGGACCGTGAGCGATGCCACGGTCGGCACGCTTTCGCCGCTCTCCGGGGACATGGCGATTTTCCGGTCAACAAAATCACAGCACAGCGTGGACATCATTGCCACCTACAGAAAGGGGCCGGTTTCGTATGCCGACACCGTGCACCTCACCGTGCTGCCGGGTCCGGCCACGCAGCTCGTTATTGAGGCGAACAAAGACATTAACCTGAGCCCCAACGCCGCCGATCCCGTGGACAGCATCACGATCAATGCGGGTGAGACCAACCGGAGCGTCTATGCAATGCTGCGCGATGCATTCGGCAACTGGGTCGCCTATTCACAAATAACGGCATGGACGAGCGGCGACCCCACCGTCGCAACCGCGACCGGCGGCGTGGCGATTCAGGGGGAGGGAATCGTCACGAGGGCAACGGATTCCGGCGCCACTTGGGTGAGCGCGCTTAATACCGAACCTGCCTATGCCACCTTGCATCTTGCGGATACCATAAAGGTGATAATGGCCAATATTTTTTACCGTGCTCTGCGCATTGTCGTGCGCGACTCAACACAAATAGACACCCTGAGCATGAACACCAACCAGGACACCACCCTCAAGGTGCAGGGCCTGCGGTCGGACAACGGCAAGTGGGAATACGTGTCTGCGCAATGGACCATGCAAACCGGCCTTTCAACCGATCCCATGCCGCCGGGCCAGGCAGCCAATTGGACATTTTCGCCCGTTACGCCGGGCAAAGGGTGGATCCGCGTTTCCATGGCCAACGATTCCACGAAGCCGGATTCGGTGCTCGCAATCTTTGCGCCGGGACCGCCCACCAAAACGGATATCACGATTATCACACCGCCCGACCAGTTGATCGCAGGCGATACCATACGCGCCCTTGTTCGAATTCAGAACCTTGACGGGCTCGTGCCCGGCACCTGGTGCTACGATGGCGCAACGGGCGCGGTGTACCAGGATGGTTTGGGAAACGGGGGAGGGAAACGTCCGCCGCCGGTTGTGATCGGCGACAGCGGCGCCGTAACGCTCAATCAGGCGCCCTCAACTACCAACACAACCGATGAATGTTTCCAAAACGGAATAGACACGATAAAGTTCGTGCTGTATTATGCGCCTTACAAGAGCGACACGTCGCATCAGATCTTCGTGAACCTCGGCGGGCTCACCGCGAACACTGCGCCGTTCACACTGCTGCCCGGCGCGCTCGACTCGCTTGCACTCGAGGATGTCAATGGCGTGCATCAGCCCGACACCATCACCCTGCATTATCCGAATGGCAGCAGGACCGTTGTCGCCGTCGGGTACGACCGTTTCGGCAACAAAATAGGGCCCGAAAACAGCACCTGGACCACCTCAAATTCCCTGCATCCCGTTCAAGGCGGTACCGGAGTTTCCAGAATTTTCTATGAGACCAGCGGAGTCACCAAGAGCGAAAACGGATGGCTCATGGCTACCGCGGCCGGCGGCGTAAAAGACAGCATGTATGTCTTGATCGTGGGGCCCGGCGCCACGCTGGTGTCGGCCGTCACAAAAGACGCAGACGGAAACGGCCTGCTCGACGAGATCGTTCTCACCTACGATAGAAAAGTGACGCTGCCGACCGATCCGGCGTTTCTCTCGACCATTTTCATTGTAGATTCTCTGCATGGAAACACGGTATTTACGGTGGACAGCATCGGCGGCGGATTGGGCCGCACCGACAGCGTGTTCACGCTTTACTTGAAGGAAGTGGCCGACGGCAAACCGCAGACGGCATGGACTCCTCATATTACGGTTGCCGGCGTCACCGGAGCCAACGATTTTGTCAACTTCCCGACCAAGGACGGGGCCGGTCCCGTGATCTGGACCGTCACCAAAACAATCAGTAATCCCGAGAACCGCAAACAGGACGTTGTTGTGGTTACATTCTCCGAGCCGATCACCGGCCCGGGCGGCAGTCCTTTTGCATGGTCCAAAGTAAAGCCCTCCGACGTACTTGCCGTGTACCGAAAGGATCCCAGCGGCACCGGGTACGACACCATTTATATGGCGCTCGATAGTATCGTGTCGTTTGCGGAATTGGTCAACGACAGTACGATCAAGTTCACCATGGCAAACGGCGTGGACCTCACTACGAACGATTTCATGAATATCAAGATCCAGGCCGGCCAGATATTCGATACCAAGGGAAATGCGCCGGTGAGCGACAACAGAAAGGCTCAGGTGCAGGTTGTTGGCGCGTTGCCGCCGCGGATCATTGCGGTCCCCAATCCGTCGGGTCCCACGTTTGTGCACGAGGCGCCCGGGGTCCTCAAATTCCAACATAACCCCAACGCCCGCGATTGGGTGCGGCTGGAGCATGCAGGAACGGTCATTACTTTCCAGATAACCCCTCTCACCAGCGCTGGCGAGACCGTGGAAGGGAATCTTATCATTTACGATGCCGTTGGCAACCTGGTGGCGTCGGCCCATACCGATAATGCTCTCACGTACGATCCTTCCAAAACCAGCGACAGCAGCGCCTACGCGTACGACATATACTGGAACGGGTCAAACGGACAAGGACTCAAGGTGGCGCCTGGCGTGTACAGGGCCGTGATATTTCTGTCATACACGTCTCCAGCCAAGAGTGAAAAGAAGAAATTGTGGGGAATCGTGGGAATTTCGTATTAGGGCGTGAAAATCGAGGCTGTTTTGCAAAATCCCGGGAAGGGCTGCTTCCCGGGATTTTCTAGTTTTTGGTGCGCTTGGTAATGTATTTTATGCTCTCTATTTTGCTCGTTTTGTGTTTTTTACATGAGGACCTGGCGAATGTTCCGTAATTCCGATTCTGATGAAATGGTCTGCCAGAAGGACTGCCAGGAGGAGAAGCATTTTGCTCGGCGAACAACCTGTTAATCGGTTAAGGGAACAAAATCTTGAACTTCTTATGCTTCTTGTGCGACTATAGTCTTAAGTCTTAAGAATGGGGCTTGACCTGGCGTAGATATTTTGGGCTTGATTATTGTAGATAATCTGATATAATAGTATAGTAACGTAAGTTGTCCTCGGAATGGATCCGGGCAATGAGTTCAGGGGGGAAGGGGCAAAGCTGTTTCTCGAATGAGAAAGGGCTGGTCTGCTATTGCGCGATGGTATTTTTGTCAACAACCCTCCTCCGTGCTCAAATTTCCTCCGTTATCAAGGTGCGTTGTTCGTAGGTGTGTCTGCAATATGCGGACGCGCATATAGAGAAGTTCGCAAGATATTCTCACAGAGTCGTTATACGCAGCCATAATGGGAAAGGGTAAGCACATGAAACGAGGTTTGTCGCTTGCGTCGTGCATCATTCTGCTTGTTGCATTTGGAAGCCGGGCTCAGAACTATCCCGCGACGATACAGGTGCCGATTGACATTTTCGACCAGCATTCGGATGGAAGCAACCCGGATTTCAATCCGGGGCAGACAGGCAATTGTGCTCCGAATGCCTGGTCGACAAATCTGGTGCAGAATATGCTGGATGCCGATGGCTTGCCGGTTCGTGGTTCGGCGATTTCGTGCAGCTACGAAATAGGAAAGTGGTGGCGTGAGTGGCGGCAGGGAAACGATTATGAAAGGCCCGTGTATTCAAACGGCGGCAAGACCTTTACTCTCACCACGGCATCATACGACACATCATACAAAAACATCCTTGTTAAACAGAATCTGACGTTTACGTACGTCGCCGGTTCCCAGGGGCAATACCAGTTCCAAGACGGTAATTTCTTTCCAATCGATGCCGCGGGTTTTCAAACACCTCCCAATCTGCCTGACCCGGCCAACGGCGTGTGCGGCGGTCTTATCGACCGAACTAAAAATACACACAATTATTCTTTCGCAACGCATATCCACAAGCAGTTCGGATATGTAAATGGGGCCACAGCTGCGCAGAAATTGACATTTGAATTTCGTGGCGACGATGACATGTGGGTGTTCATCAACAACAGGCTTGTGCTTGATCTTGGTGGCATTCATACAACGATCCACGGTTCCTTTGTCCTGAGCGACGGCAATGCCTACGTGTGGGAAAACTATGGCATAAACGGCGACGGAACTCTTGATACGCTTCACGCTTCTGCCAAGCCGGTTATCAACCTGGGGCTCGCTAATGGCAGCACAAATAACTGGATAGATGTGTTCTACTGCGAACGCCAAACTGTAGGCTCCGACATCGAGGTTACCTCAAACATCATAACTGCAACTCCCAGTTCCATCTCAATGAGTGTAGTGCCTCCTGGCGATACGGTGGTGGCGGGAAAAACCAAGACGTACACTGGAACGATTGTTGAGTCGGTCGGATCAAGCTCCGCGTCGTGCGATCAATGCAGCCAAAGCATCCAATGGCACCTCGCATCATATTCCAGTCTGAACCCGCTGGTCCCGATAGTCTCCGCAAGCTACCTTACGCCAGCCTCAGACTTGGGTCCAACCTGCACCTTCAATGCCGTTACGGCATATACGTGGAATATCGTGAGCGCAACGTACGACACCGTAATAAACGGCCAGGTCATCCACTTGTCCAACCTGGATACGGTGTACGTACTTCCCGGCGCGCCAACGCATCTCGTTGTCGAAGGCAGCGCGGACTCCACGCAATCACTTCGTCACGACAACCGTTTGGGTCAACTCATTTTTCCAACCAACACTCTTAAGGAGAGTGCATACGCCATTCTGCGTGACGCCTATGGCAACTTTGTCCGTCATGACACAATTGCCGTTTGGACATCACGGGACGCGACCATAGCTACGGCGGCAGCAGGTAATAAGCTGATCGGTGAAGGGGTTATTACCCGCCAAAGCCCCAACAACCTGAGCACATTTGTTGTCGCCTCCGACGCGTACGGCTTCCAGGACTCAGTAAAGGTGGTTTTGTCAAATGTGAATTACTCCCAAATCCAGATTGTTGTTCGCGGAAACGTCCCCATTGACACTTTACGAATGACAACGGACCAGGACACGCTTATTTCCGCAATCGGACTGCGCGCCGATGGAAGCGGAATCTGGGACCCTGTCCAGGTTAACTGGGGCAACAGTGCGGGCATGGTCATGACTCCCGCGGCTCCGCAAACTCCGGCCCTGTCGTGGAGATTCACTCCGGTAAGTCCTGTCACAGGGAAGATTTTTATTATTTGGGGTTCCGGCGCCCAGCAGGTGAGCGACTCCATCACTGCCATTTTTTCCTACGGCGTAGCCAACCGCATGGCGTTTTATCCGGCACCGGGCCAACCGGACGTCGGGACAAACCTTGCGTACCCGGCTGTGCTCACGGTGCAAGCCGGCCAGACTATTCCCCTTGTGGCAAAATTGTTTTCCGCAAGCAACCAATGGCTGAGCGGGTACGAGAGTTCAAATGCGCCAATTGTGTGGAGTCCTGTCCAGGAACTTTCCGGAGCCACAAACAGTGGTACGTTGGACAAATATGCAGGATATCAGGCGAATTTTATCGGGTACAAGGCATACCAGACAGTGAGGGTAACGGCGACATTTTCACAGAATGGTATAGTAGTTACCCAATCGGTCATGATCACTATTACTCCCGGTCCTGCGGCCAAACTTGTGATTGAACCGGATACTCTCGGCAATTCGCTGTTTGAAAACGATCAGACGGCCCAACATCGCGCGGCAACCGTTACCATTGCAGGAACGGCGACAACGGTCCCGGTCTACGCAGTGCTGCGCGACGCATACGGGAACTTCGTGGCATTTTCCGATCCGACAACGTGGATCGGCCGTGATACGACGACCGTGGTTGCTCAACCCGGCAACGTTGCCTACGGCCAAGGTATCATGACTCGCAAAGTCAATCAAGGCCAGGCGATTGTGGTGGCGCAAGACGGGGCGCAACCAACTTTTACCGACAGCGTTCTTGT
This sequence comes from Fibrobacterota bacterium, assembly GCA_003165595.1. Classification (GTDB taxonomy): domain Bacteria; phylum Fibrobacterota; class Chitinivibrionia; order Chitinivibrionales; family FEN-1185; genus FEN-1185. The sequence continues at coordinate 61,712 of PLWQ01000013.1, forward strand.
TGTCATAAGTCCGGTTTCCTACACTGCGCTCCGTATCGTCGTCCAGGACTCGACGGTCATCACCTCTCTGGGCTTGACAATAGACATGGACACAACCCTCAAGGTGGAGGGGCTGCGTTCGGACGGTCAGGGATGGGAGTATGTCAAGGCAAACTGGACTGCCACGGCAGGTTTGCAGAACGCGACGGCCGCGCCGACTTCGTCGATAAGCTGGGACATTGCTCCCAAAGACACCGGGCATGCATGGATCAAAGTGTCTCTAACCGGTGCAACTCCGGATTCAATACTCGTTACCATCGGCGCCGGCGTTCCTAAGTACATAGTATTGTACCCGGCCGAAGGTGCTCCCGGCCCGACTAATATGGCATATCCGGATCCCAGTCAGGTAATTCTTGATTCTGCCGGCAAAGCCTTTCCGGTTGTTGGAAAGGTGTTCGACAAGGCGAACGACTGGTTAAGTTCGTTTGAGACGTCGTCGTCGCCCGTGTCGTGGACCATTGTCGAGGCGGCTGGGAACACTGATATTCCTACGGGATCAGTGGCGCCATTGAGCGGAGACAAGACAACACTTTCTGCGACGCGTGCGAACAATACAATTCTGGTGATCGGTTCTTTTGTCCAAAGCGGTCAGACATATCGCGATTCGATCAAGGTGACAGTGGTTCCCGGCAAGCCCGACCATTTGTCTCTTGAGCCCACATCCGACGCTTCGGCGTCGCCGCACAAGGACAATCCTGCGGATACCGTTTCTATTGCCCAGAACCAGAATAACGGCGTCGTGTACGCGGTAATTCGCGATCAATACGGGAACTACATCAGCGCCTCGCAAAGTACCGGGTGGCTGTCGCGGGATACCACGATCGTAACGGTAACGGACGGCCTCACGAGCATCGGCCAGGGCGTGATTACAAAAGTGCTTACCGCGCAGGGCGACCATGCAAGAGTGCTGGCAACGAGCCTTGTTTATCCCGGTTTCAAGGACTCAACCATGGCTGTCGTGCTCAAATACTATTACACTGCTTTGCGTATTATTAATGCAGCCGGAACCGCCATCACCAATCTCACAATGAATACGAACCAGGACACTACCATTCAGGTGCAGGGACTGCGTTCGGACGGCGGAGGATGGGAGCTGGTATACGGAGCGTGGACGGCAACATCGGGCCTGAGCACGGTTCCCGGGGCGCCCACCAACGCCGCTACGTGGTCATTCTCTCCCGACAAGCCAGGCACGGGCATAATCAGCGTCACACTCGGCGACACGACCAAGACCACGCCCGCCCATATTCCCGCAAACTTCACCGTTGGTCCGCCGATTTTGGTCGAGACGCAGATTTTGACTCCGGCAAACCTGCTGATCGCCGGTGACACGATAGTGGCCGTAACCCGCATCAAGAACAAGGACGGCCTGGTGCCCGGTGTATATTGCGATTCGGCAGTAGTATACAAGAATGCACTGGCGAGCCCGACCGGAACAAGGCCGAATCCCACGGTAGACAGCACAACCATGGGCACGAACATGGATGAGTGTTTCCAGAACGGAATAGACACGGTAAAGTACGTTTTGTACTATGCTCCCGCAGACAAAGACAGCATGGAAAAGGTGATGGTGACTCTGGAGGGCCTGAGCGCGTCTTCCGATCCGTTCGTGCTCAATCCGGGCGCGCTTGCCCGGATATCGCTCGAAGACTTTAACGGCAATCATATAGATTCAATCCATCTGAATTATCCCACCGACTCCAAGCTGATTCTCGCCGTGGGCTACGACAAATACGGGAATCTGCGCGGTCCGGAGAACAGCGATTGGGGCGTGAGCGGAAACCTTCACTCCATAGACAATTCCACGAACGTGCCGCGGGTGTATTATACTTCCGATCCGGCCAAGGGTGACGAGAGCGGGTACATTCATGCGTCGGCAATCGGCGTCGGCGGCGCAACCGTGAGCGACAGCACGCCGGTGACCATAACCGGTCCGCTCACGTATCTGGTGACCGCGGTGACGCGTGATACATCGGGTGACGGGTATCTGGACCAGATCGTATTGCACTTTGACAAGACTATCACGTTTCCCGCGGGCGCACAGGTCATGGTAACCTACGGCAACGGGAAGTACGTGTTGCTGGTTTCGGGCGTCAAGGGGTTGACCTCGGGTACGTCTACCGACTCGGTGTTTGTGGCAACTCTTGTGGAGCCCCAGAGCGGCGATCCCGACTATGGAATACCGGAAACGGATTGGCAGCCCTCGGTGACGGTTACCGGCCTTTCCGGCGTGAAACCGATCACCAACTACGTTGCCACGGACGGCGCAGGCCCGGTGGTGTGGAGCGTGGTGAAGACGATAAGCGCAGCGAGCACGACAACCGACCATTCCCAGGACAAAGTGACGGTGACCTTTAGCGAGCCGATTGGAACGGCCGGAGGCGATTTCAAGACGGTGCTCGCACCCGACAGCGTGTTTAGAGTGTGGGTGGTGAAGACCAACGCCGCTGGAGGCAAGGACACCGTTGAAGACACCACGATGCTCAGCGGAATAAACTCGGGATTCCAGGTTGAAAACAGTACGACGGTGTCGTTCTACATGACAAACGGCAACGACCTCACGTCATACGATTACATTAACCTTTCGGTGGACTCGACCGGAAAGCATATCACGGACAAGGACCCGCCGCTGGTGAATGCTCCCGTGGCAACCAACCAGAAGGTGCAGGTCCAGATCAAGAGCGGCCCGCCCACCGTTGTCAAGGCAGTGCCGAACCCGACCGGTCCCACATTTATTCACGAGCGGGCCGGGACCTTTACTTTCGTGGATAACCCGCAAGCGCGGGACTGGGTGCGCACCGAGCGCGCAGGCTCGGTGATTACATTCCAGGTAGCGAACACGGGCGAGGTGATCAAGGGCAAGATTAACATCTACGACGTTGTGGGCAACCTCGTTGCCCAGGCAAGCGTCGACAATGTGCTTGCAACGCTGCGCTCCAGCGCAACCGCCTCCGGAAGCATTTACAACTACGATCTGTATTGGAACGGTTCCAATATGAAAGGCGAGAAGGTTGCGCCGGGAGCCTACGCAGTGCGCGTGTCCTTGTCGAACTCTTCGAAACCGCTGTGGACAATGGTGGGTATGTCGTACTAGGAAAAGAAACTACGCCTGTAAAATACGAAGGCCGCGTCTCCCGTACGGGTGGCGCGGCCTTCGTTGCACTATAGGGGGATCACATTCTGTCAATAAACTGCTTTGAATCGGCGCAGGTTTCGAGCTCGATGCGCAAATTGAGAACGTCGTCACGTGTAATGAAACGGGTGCATGGCATAAACGTGGCGGGTACGGTACAGAAGTTGTCACTATGGGCCGGGAGGTTCAGGCCTTCGCCGGCATGCTGCGCGCACCGCGTCTCGTGCTGTTCTTTCGATATGCTGTGCAGTATTTTTAGGACCGTGGTGTCCTGACGGCTCTTCCTGATCCTGTCAATCTGATGCCTGTTGAGCACGAAACATCTGGTTTTGTAATAAATGAGCGGAACTGAACACAGCGGACAGTTCAGGATGATCATGGAGGCATTATTGCTGAGAAGAACTTCAAACGTCTCTTTGCAGTGCGGGCATTCAATCGCAATTGTTTTGACCATGGTGCCGGTGTCTACTTTCGCGTTTGTTGGTGGCAGCAGCCTATCTGACTTCATTGTACCACCGGAGAGGGGATAAGTCAAGACAATGATTGAAGAAACCGGTGATGGGGGATATGCGAGCGAAACGCTTGACCTGGAGGTTGGCCACCTCGTTTCCGTAACAAAAAGAGCCCTTAAGCGTGTAAGATCAAAACTGCTCAAACAGGAAGAAGAGCTCAAAGAGGCACAACGGTTTCCCCATTATTCCCAGATTGCGGATTCACTGCTTGCGCATCCGGAAAGCGTCGCGCGCGGCGCCTCTGCCACGCAGGTCGAAAATGTACATACGCACGAAGATGAAACCGTTAAGCTCGATCCGGCAAGTACGGTATTCGAAAACGCCCGGGAATTTTACAAAAAATCCAGAAAAGGAAAACGCGGCGTCTCGATTATCGAAAGTAAACTAGCGGAAACGCACGGCGAAGAAGCCCGGCTTGTTCGCATCCTGGAAGATCTGGAATCGATTCGCAATGATGCGGCGCAGAACCCCGCCGGGTCCGCGCTGAGATCGCAGGAAGTTCACGCCGCGTTGGAGAACCTCGGTATTCTTCCCAAGAGCCGTGCTTCAAAACCACACGATGAGGCTGAGCGCGTGCCGTACCGGCACCTCACACTTGACGAATGGCATATCTACATCGGCAAGAACGACGCGCAGAACGACGAATTGTCCACCCGTTTCGCGCGTCCCTGGGATGTGTGGATGCATGTGGCGGCTTGCCCCGGTTCGCATGTGGTTATCCGCAGAGACAAGAATGGTCCGATGCCGCCCAAAGACATTTTGGTCAAGGTCGCATCGTTTACGGTCTGGTTTTCAAAGGCGAAACACACGTCGTACGCCGATGTGCATGTGACTGAGGCGCGGTATGTTCACAAACGGCGGCACTCGCCTCCGGGCGAAGTGATGCTGGACCAGTACAAGACGCTCCGGGTTTCGCCCCTGTCCCCTCAGGATTTGTTCGGCGGGGATTTCGATAAGTAAAGCAATCAATACGCTTGCCCAACAAACCCCTTGCGGCGTGAGGTCCCAGGTATTATCTTTATGGGCGAATTTGGGAAAGAATGATCGCGGGGTGGAGCAGTCCGGTAGCTCGTTGGGCTCATAACCCAAAGGTCGTCCGTTCAAATCGGACCCCCGCTACCAATAAAACAGAAAAGGTCAGTCGCAAGACTGGCCTTTTCTGTTTTATTTTGGTATGGAGGTATAGACGAAGATCGATGTTCAAAGCCGCAGGCGAAGCCAAGTCTTGGGCGAGGAAGACTGCATACGCGGCCTTCGAGCCAAATCGAGCCTTGCTTCAGTCGCAAGACTGGCCTCTTCTGTTTCATGACAGTAGGGTATAGACGAAGATGAGGATTCGGGGCAACGGCATAAGACACTTCTTGAGAGGGAGGCGGCAAGGGATCGCGGAAAAAAAATGGGCAAAGGCCCGATCCAAAGCGTATCTTAGTGACAATAACAGACGGCTGTGTAATTCACCAAAAAAGGGGGAGGGTGAAATGAAAAGAGCAGCAGTGTCGTGTCTGATGGTGACATTGTTCGCCTGGTCTGGTTTTTCCCAGACCGTCAACATTTGCGGTTCGGTTACGGACCCGAGCGGTAAACCTCTGACCCACACGGTGGTCAGGTTGGGACAGACAACGCAGGACGTCGGGTACGGGCCGATGCCGTATCTGGTAACCACGGATGCTAACGGCCAGTACCAACTGGGGACAGGGGCCTGCCCTCCTGTCAACGCACTTAAGGTAAGCAAGGCCGCTCATGGCGACGCATATCCGAAACCGGTGTACGCGGGCGGAAAAGTGCTGTTCAGCGTGCTTCAGGTCAAGGCATGGGTTAAGATGAGCATGTATGATCTGGCCGGCAGGTTCGTGAAAGACGTGATGAACAGCACGCTGACCAGGGGAAATTACTCCGGATCGATTGACACGCGCGGGATTTCGTCACAGTACTATCTGCTTCGCGTGACCGTCAACGGCGCCACAACCGTCTTGAAATTCCGGCCGCTTTCACGCGTTCAAGGCACAACCATGGCTCAAAACGTTCCAGAATTCCAAGCCAGGCTCGAAAAAGTCGCAGCCGTGGTGGACACGCTTCACGCAACCGAGCCGGGCTACACGATCGGCGTCACGCCGATTGACACGTTAGTGGGACATTACGATTTCGTGATGACGAAGACCACCACATGGACCGGCGACAAGGCCGCCATCGCCGCCTTCTGGGGAGACACGAGCACCTATCCGAAGAACGGCCAGTACATTATCCTGAACAGGACCAATGGTGCATGGCCGGACAGCAAGGTGTGCTGGGGTGGGGCAAAGACTCCGCTTTCCACACAGCATATAAAGCCGATCGCCAGCGAAAGATTCTACGTCTATATTGATCCCGCCGATTCCAACAGCAGATATTTTGATTTTCTTGAAGTTAATTATGGCGGCGGCAGTTTCAATGGTAATTCCACCCGCGTGGACGGATGGAGGCTTCCCATAGCTTTCCGGCTCCATACCTCCACCGGCATCGATACCATAATGGGCGACGAGTACGAAACGTTCTTTCAAACGCGCCAGGCGAAATTTGATGAATACCTGAACGAGGTGCCGAAGGAATTCACCCCTCTTGCCAAAGTAAATTTTGCCAATATCTATTCACCCCAGATGATGGCTGTCAACTATTACAACACAGGCGGCGTATATGCGAATTATTTCGACAAGTATCAGGACTCGGTAATTGCTCACAATCCCGGTGCACCTGCCAAAACGACTCCCTGGAATGTTTTGGCCTGCGCGGGTCCATTGGGCGCATCGGCCGATTGGTGCGCCGCATACAATAGACACGTCGGAACGCTGCCGCAAGGTGCAAATTTCGCGAACTGGCGCACCAACGACTCCGCATTATACTATCAGACGGCCCCATGTAACTATTTCTCGAGGTGGTGCCATCGCCGGTCGATAAACAATTACTGCTACGGGTTTGCCTACGACGACGACGGCGGCCACCAGGCATTTATGGGCATTGGCAATGTCCAGTGGATAGCGGTTGCGATAGGGTGGTAGCGGATTGAGAAGCCTGCGGCATTTTCTCACAAAGATATCACGTCCTATGGACGTGATATCTCTTTTCCCGGGGCGTTTCTCATTGCGGATTGATGCCTACGAATCCAAGACGTGTATTGAATCCTAAATGGTCGGTGAAAAAACCCCCTTAGAGAGGCAATGACAATGAAAGGCAAAATGCTTGGATGGGCGATGGTTGTCACGATGCTTGCTGCAGTGTCCGGCTTCGCGGAGACTTATACAGGAGAACCGAGCAACAGGGTGACCATTAACATGGGAGAAACACCCTGGATGTTTGTGAAATCAGATCCCATCGGCGCTCAGACCACCGCGTTCAACGATGCTTCCTGGAAGCAGATCGGCGTTCCGCACACCTATAACGACACCGACACGTTTATCAACCAGCAAAGCGGCGGCGGCGACGGTTCGATGTTCGGGCAGATCGTGTGGTACAGGAAACATTTCTCGGTGGACAATGCGTACTCGGGAAGGAAGATCTTTATAGAGTTCCAGGGTGTGCACGTAGGATGCGCGGTGTATATCAACGGCACTTTTCTCCCCGGCAACAGCGCGGTAACCGCGGATGCGAACGCGACCCACGTCATCGGGTTCATGGGATTCGTGGTGGATGTCACACCCTATGTCACCTTCGGAGGAGCGGACAATGTTTTGGCCGTGCGGGTCGGCAAGTATGGCGGGTTCTTTGAGGATCCCGGTTTTTCAACGGTATTCCGTTTCGGGTCTGAGGACGGCGGAATATTCCGCCCTGTGTATATGCACATCACCGACAAGGTTCATGTTCCCGAGAATCTGTATGCGACGCTCAATCAGTGGGGGACCTACGTCGCCACCACTGCAATCGCTTCCGACGGCACTCAGGCCACGCTGCGAATGTTGACAAACGTGAGAAACGACGGCGCTGCGGCCCAGAGCGTTTCGGTCACCACCAAGGTGGTGGACAGAAGCAACACGGTCGTCTTGTCTCTCACGGGTGCGGCGCAATCCGTGGCCGCGGGGCAGAGCTTCGTGTTCGACCAGACAGGCATTGTTTCCAATCCGCATCTGTGGTATCCCAATGCCAGCATCTACGGCACGCCGTACATGTACAAGGTGTACCACATCGTGCAGGTGGGCGGGGCCACCCTCGACGTGTTTACGAGCCCGCTGGGGATCCGCACCATCACGTGGGACGCAAATTTCCCGTATATCAACGGTCACAAGCACTACATGGACGGCGCGTCGGCCCGCTACGATTATCCCGCGCTGGGAACCGCCCTGCCTGCCGAAATCGAATACCGCGACGCCGTGCTCCTCACAAGGTGCGGCGGCCGCCTGTGGAGGCCCGGCCATTCGGCATGCAGCCCGGGGTTTGTTTACGCATGCGACAACACGGGCGTGATGCTGATGCAGCCCAGCGGCGACGGCGAGGGACTGTGGAACACCGCCGCGACCGCGGACGAGAAAACGCTCAAGCTCGAGGTGCAGCGCGACGGGGTGATACGCGACAGGAACAACCCGTCGATTTTGGCCTGGGAGGTCTGTAACGGAGACATCAACGCCGACTTCTGCACCACGCTTCGCACGCTATGCCAGACATGGGACTCGCTTGCGCCGCGAGTGATTTCGGTGCGCGGCGCCGGACACGGGCCCAAGGACCTCATCTCGTGCACGGTCACCGGATGCGAAATCGGCATGAAGAACGGCAGTCCGGGCAATCCGGCCTGGGGCGCGGAAGCATGGGGCAACGCCGATTCGAGGACGGATTACAACGGTGAAATCTCCTTTGCCAACCAGTTCATGAACAACTGGCAGAGCAGCGTCAACGCCAACTGCTTCGGCCTGTGCCAGTGGTACATGGCAGAAACGCCGGGCGAGTGCCAGGCGTTCATGGACGGTACGCCTGCCACCGGAGTGCGTTCGTTCGGGTCCTCCATGATGGATTTCAACCGTTTGCCAAAGATGCTTTTTAAGATGTACAGCGCGGCATGGACTCCTTTCGCGTTCCGTCCCGTGGTCTATCTCGCAAATCATTGGAACCGGTCCGGAACAGTAACGGTCAACGCGTTCTCCAACTGCCCCAGCGTGGAGCTGCTTCTCAACGGGAACAGCCTTGGAAAGAAAACGCCCACCCCGTTGGGCGGCGCGAGCTGGAGCGTGGCCTGGGCAAGCGGAACGCTTCTTGCAAACGGTCTTGACGCCGGCGGAAATGTCGTGTGCTCGGACCAGAAACAGACCGCGGGCGCGGCGGACCATATTGTGCTCATTCCGGACACGGCGACCGTGCAGGCAAACGGCGACACGTTCCAGATAACGGCCAACGGAACCGACGCCAAGCTCATTCTCGCCAAGGTGGTTGACGCAAACGGAATCACGTGTCCCTTGGCGAGCAATACTATCACGTTCAGCGTGAGCGGGCCCGGCAATTATCGCGGCGGCGCCAACCAATATGTAACCGCGGGCCAGCCACTCGGATTTCACGCGCCGCTGGATTCCAACCTTGCCGCAGAGGGCGGTCTCATCAAAGTGGCGGTACGTTCCACGTTCACGCCCGGCGAGGTGACCGTGACCGCCACGTCGCCGGGTCTTGGAACGGGCAATGCCTCGTTTACCGTAGTTCCGGTTTCGCCTCCGTGCCCTACATGCCAGGGTACCATACGGCCGGCAGCGCGCACTGCTCCCGCTTCCACCATGCCAAGTCTCGACATTCGGACAAACAACGGAGTGATACGGTACTACCTAAGCAGACCCGCGCCGGTTTCCATGGAGATCCTTGACGCAAGAGGAAAAATTCTGGAGCGGCTGTCGAATTCGAGGGCCGAGGCGGGTTGGCATCCGATCGCGGTTAACGGAATTTTCGACAAGGGCAAGTCAATGGGAAGCGGAGTTTTGTTCGTCCGTCTTGACGCGGATGGCGGACACCTTGTCAAACAGGTTCTCTGGGCGCGATAATTCCGCTCGGCATGAATCGAAAGAGAAAGGCATCCGAAAGGAACCTCGGCGTCTCGCTATGTCCGTGCGCGCCGTGCTTTTGCCTTTGCTTTTTCGTAAGCGCCGACCACCGTGGACTCAAGGTCTGCATAGGTCTGCGCATCAAGAAATTCGGCGAGCGAGGCGTGGTTCATTCGGAATCCTTTGTAGGCGTCCCACAATTTGTTTTTTGCAACCAATTGCCGCAGCTTCTTCGCATACTCGCGCACCTGACCGGCTTTCTTCTCAAGGTCGTCGTACGCGGAGGTCGCTTCATTGCGAACCCTGTCGAACTCGGCGCTTGACAAATACGTTTCCAGGGTCTGCTGCGCATCGGTGAAGACCCGGTAGGCCTCTGCCGCCTTGTCCATGCTAAGCAGGCCATGGATTTTGGCGATTTTTTCGCGGGCCTCCTTTCTGCCCTGGAGTGTAGCTTGATAGGCCTGCGATACCTTTGCCGACAAATCGGCATATTCGTCGCGGGGAAGGTACCTGCCAAGGTTCCTTTCGACGTTCCGGAATTCGGCGGCCGCCTCCACGCCCTGGTTTTCCCGTATCAATCGCCTTATTGCCGAGCCTGTGGCCCGGGCTTGTTTTCGTTTATCCATGAATGCATCGTAAGGCGCGCCGATGGCAGCCGCAAGCCGCGAGGATTTCCAATTGACAAGGTACTGTTCAAGGAAACCGCGTTTTTCTTCGAACTCGTCGTGCGCGGAAATCACCCCGTCTTCCTTCTGCGCCCTCATTTGCAACCGGTCGGCAAGGGCTTGGGCCGCGGCGGTATTGTCTTCCCATTCGGACTTTGCGCGTGACACGCGCGACCGAAGGCTCGCATATACACGGGCGGGCAAATATGCTTTGAGGACCCCGTCGTTGTTCGACAAAAGCACATATGCCGTGTCGCCCCGGTCCTTCTCGATGAGACGGTTGATGGCGTCCACGACTGCTCGAGCTTCACGTCTGTTGTCCTTGAGGTCGCTGTTGAATTTCTCTACAATCGTCTTGAGAGCCGAGAACTCGGGCTGTTCAAGGTAGAACTTGAGGTTCGGTTCGAGCGTGTCAAAGGCGGCGTAGGCGTCGTCGACGCGCTTTTGCACGATCATGCCGCGGATTGCAGTGGCGTTCTGCTCTGCGCTGGCCTTGGCGGCATTGAACCGCCTGTTTGCCGCGGTCGCGCTTGTGTCAAGCCGGGCAAGCGACTTGCCGTCGCAATAGTGCGCAAGCTGGGCGCACTCCTGCCTAAAGAGGGAATATGCTTCGTTGCCCCTTCTCTTGTCGATGAGTTCCCGCATGTGATGTACTTCCGAGGCTGCCCAGGTCTTGCGTTCCTTGTATTCGGCATAGGCGGCTTTAACGCGCTTTGCCAGAGCTCCGGCTGCGGTTTCGTCGGTGCAATAGAAGTCGATATCGTCTTCGGCCTTCCTAAAGACCGCGTAGGCTTGTTCCACCTTGGTCTGGTCGAGAAGCCCCGCGACTTCACTCATCGCTGTGGTTGTAGATGCCACCTTCTTGTCGTATTCCATGCGGGCGATGTCCGCTGAGGCCTGAAGCCGGACAAACGCGTTCGTTTCAAGGTACAACTTCAAAGACGGCGCATTCTCCTTGAAAAGCAGGTCGGCCTTTCGTCCTTGCCTGCCGTCAACAAAACGGTAGATCTTGTCGGAAATCGCTATTGCCTGGCGCTGTTGGTTGCGCATTTCACCGTAGGACCTGGACACCCGTTCCCTAAGATCGAAGAAACGCTTGTCGTCGGCCATGTCGCGCCTTAATCTGTCTTTGGCATTTTCAAAGAGGTCATGCGCTTCCTTGGGCCGGCCGGCGCCGACAAGGGAATCGATCCGGCCGGCAATGGATTTTGCTCCGGCCTGCCGCGCAGCAAAACCCGTGTTTGCTCGATCCACCTCCGCCTGCAGCGCGGCGAATGCCGCTGTATCCAGGGATTCGGAAAGCATGGCCCGGCTTTCCGAGAACCTCTCGCTCGCGTCAAGTTCTTTCCCGGCCTTGATAAGCGACATAATGTCCCGCCGGCACGTCAGACTGAGTTTCTTCCTGTCCTTTACAGTCTCGTAGGTGGCTGCCACTTGTTTGTGAATCGCGTCGAACGTGTCGCGGAAGCAATACCGCACAAGGTCGGCCTGTTTTTTTTCAAAAAGTGAATATGCTTCCTCGATTTTCTTCTCTGCAATGAGCCTGCGAATGTCGTCGACGGCGGCGTTGGCCCAGCCTTGCCTGCGTTGGTATTCGACGTATGCCTGGCCCACCCGTTTCTCCAAGTCACGCAATTCCTGTTTGTCCATGAACCGTTGCAGCTCGTCACGTGATTTTGTGAGCTCGCTCATGGCATCGGGGACGCGATCCTGGTCGAGCAGGCGCTCGATTGCCTGCGCGAGCTGTGAGGCCTGGGTGCGGCCCGTCTGTTTCTGCGAAAATGATGTTTCCACGCCGGACTCAAGACTCTCATAGGCCGGGGGGGCGAGAAACCGCTGCAGGTTCTTCTGATAGATATGGAAGACGGTCATTGCCTCGTCGGTGTTGCCTTCGTCAAGCAGCGTGCGAACCTTTGCCGCGCTGGATGCTGCCGTGAGCCTTGCCCGCTCTTCATCGGCGTCAGGCTGTTGTTTCTCCGGCTTTGGCCGGACAGCCGGGGATTCCGGTTCGGGCGCCGCAGGTTGCGGCAAAGGCTCTGCTGCGTGCCGTATCGTGTCGGGGGTATGCACAGGCTGGGGCAAACGCGCAACCGCCTCCGCAGGCACCTCGACCTTACGCAAAGGTGCAGGGGCCAGCGCTTCTGCATGCTGTTGCGCCACGTTTTGCTGAGGCTGTGGCTTGGGTGTCTGCTTCGGCGACGGCTGAATTTCCTGCGAAGGCGTTGGTGCGGCGGCAGGAGGCGAGGGGGGCGGCGACAGTCCGGAAACGGGAGTGGTTTCCTCTCCTTCGTTTGTGCTTTCCATTATCGCCTGGTCCACGGGCGCCAGTTCCGTTTCGGACAAGCCTGCCTGGACCGAAAGAAATTGCCTGAATTCGTACCCCGCCTTGCGGCCTTGTTTCTGCACTATGGCGATGTTGACCTTGATGAGAGAGTCAACCTTCTGTTTCATCCCGGCATCGAGCGACGCCACTCTAAACTTGATGGCTCTCCTGTCGTCGTTGGAAAGCGATTTCTTGTATTTGTCGATTCTGAAATTGATAAGCGACAATTCCTGGTGAGCGGCCCGGAAATCGTCGGCGGCAATGTCGGAGGTTGCTTTTTGAAAATAGGCTTCGAGGTCGGCCTTGATCTGTTCGGGCCCCACGGCGAACAAATCGTTGTCGGCCGCCCAGGCCGGCGACATGATCTCCACCCGAGGCATCCATTGGATCGCCCGGGTGAAATGGAAATCGAGCAGTACGGCGCAAAGCGCAGGACAAACTGCGAGTATTGCCGCTGAAAATGCCGGCAATCGGCGAGGATGGAACGTTGTCTTGAACCGAAATTTCATGGCCCTTGTTCCGGATGGGGGTACGTGGCCAAGGCGCGGTCTTTTTGCAGGAATGCGCCTAGGGGAAATATGGGTTCTAACGAAGGTTCCCGGCAAGGGTTAGCAAGAAAAACTGTGGACAAGAGGAAGTGAGGCAATGGACCCCGCCTCTGATGCCAAAAACTCATGGTCCCCTGTTCACCCGAGTGAACACTAATAATGCAGGCAGGCAAATCCCCACTATTATTGAACCACAAATGTCTATATTTACGAATTGAGGGGTAAGGCCCGGCGGTTACCATGATTGACCTAAAGGGAGGAGGGTCATGTGCACCGGCTTGTGTTCAACCTCTCAGCGCTGCCAGAAACCCAAATTCCGAAACCCCCAAATTTTCCAAAGGAGGAACTGCAATGCTCAAAAAAATGCTGGCGTCGGCCGCATGTGTCTTTCTTGTGTCGGTGTTCGCAGGTTATGCCGCGACCTATACGCCGGAACCAAGCAACAGGCTAAGAATCAATTTGGGCGACACTCCATGGAAGTTCATCAAATCAGACCCGGTTAATGCCCAAAGCGCTGCAGCAAGCGACGCGACATGGAAAGACGTGGGTGTTCCGTATACCCCGAATGACGACGATACCTTTGTGAACGGCGAAAGCGGCGGAGGTCCGATGTTCGGGGGAGCCTGCTGGTACAGGAAACATTTCACCTTGGACAATGCATATGCGGGAAGAAAAATATTCATTGAAGTTGAAGGCGCGCACATGGGTTGTCAGTTGTATATCAACGGAACATTCATACCCGGAAACAGCGCGTATAATCCGCAGGCCACGCATGTCATCGGTTTTATGGGGTTTGTGGTGGACGTCACGTCGAATGTGACGTTCGGGGGAGCGGACAATCTTCTGGCCATACGGACCAGCTTTTCAGGTGGGTTTTACGCGGACCCTGGTTTTTCAGAGGTTTTCAGGTTCGGATCGTCTGACGTTGGCCTATTCAGGCCGGTGTGGCTGCATATTACCGACCCGGTCCATGTGCCATTGAATTTGTATTCGACTCTTAGCCAGTGGGGGACATATGTCGCGACAACAGCCGCGTCGGACGCTTCAGCCACGGTGCGAATCCAGACAAACGTTCGGAATGATGGCGGGGCAGCTCAGGCCGTTACGCTGACGACTAAAATCGTCGATGCGCAAAGCAACGTGGTATCGAGCCTCGACGCCAATCAGACCATTGCCGCAGGCGCGACATTTATGTTCGACCAGACAGCCACAATAGCAAATCCTCACCTGTGGTATCCGAACAATAGCACATTCGGCACGCCGTATATGCACACGGTGTACAGTATCGTGAAGATAGGGGGGACCACGGTAGACGTTTTTACGACCCCGTTTGGAATCCGGACGATCACCTGGGACGCCAATTGGCCATATATCAACGGACACAAACATTGTTTATACGGCGCGTCAGCGCGATACGATTATCCCGCGCTGGGCACGGCATTGAGTCCTGAGGTCGAATACCGCGACGCACAGATACTTGCGAAGATCGGCGGTAGCCTGTGGAGACCCGGACATTCATCGTGCAGTCCCGGGTTCGTCCAGGCTTGCAACGACGAAGGCATCATGCTGATGCAGCCCAGCGGCGATGGCGAGGGACTGTGGTCTACTAACGTGAGTGCGTACCAGAGCACGCTCAAACAGGAGATCCAGCGCGACGTGTGCATACGCGATAGGAACGATCCGTCGATTCTCGCGTGGGAGGTTTGTAACGGCGATATTATCGCTGCCTTCTGCACCACGCTCAGGAACCTGTGCAATTCATGGGAGCCGCTTGCGCCGCGCGCGATCTCGGTCCGCGGTGCCGGAATGGGGCCCACGGACCTCATTTCGTGCACGGTCACCGGGTGCGAGATGGGCATGAAGAACGGCCATCCCGGCAATCCGGCCTGGGGCGCGGAAGCATGGGGCCATCAGGCCGCAAGGTTTGCCTACGATTATGAACTCCTGTTTGCCGAAGAGTTTGTACAAAACTGGAGAAAGAACATACAACAAAACTGTTTCGGGTTATGCCAGTGGTATTTGGCGGAGACCCCGGGCGAGGCCGGGGATTTTGAAGGGGGTCCCACGGGGCCGGGAGTCCGCTCGTTCGGATCTTCCATGATGGATTTCAACCGTATTCCCAAGTTACTTTACAAGATATACAATGTCTGCTGGGTGCCATATTCCATTAAGCCTGTGGTTTTTCTAGCGTACCACTGGAACCGTTCCGGCACCGTGCGAGTCAATGCGTTCAGCAACTGCCCGCAGGTAAAACTTCTCCTTAATGGTAACGACCTGGGGAACAAAACGCCAAATCCCTGGACCGGGACAGGGGACGAGACAACTAATCAGACCACCACGGAGATGCCGTTTCAATGCTGGTGGGACAACGTCGCGTGGGCTTCGGGAACCCTCACCGCGGAGGGTCTTGACGCTGGCGGCGCCGTTGTCTGTTCCGATAAGAAAGTCACGGCCGGAGCAGCCGACCACATAGTTTTGACTGTGGATCCGGCTGTGGTAAAACCGGATGGAGAAGTCTTTAAGATCAGGGCCAACGGGTCGGACGCGGCCTTTATAGTGGCTACGGTAGTTGATGCGGCCGGCAACTGGGTTCCCACGGCGAGTATGAATATCAATTTCCACACGAGCGGTCCCTGCGAATATCGCGGCGGCACCGATCAACTGGTAACAGCGGGACAGGGCTATGGCTATCATGCACCTCTGGATTCTCAACTTCAGGCTGAGGGCGGCATGTGCAAAATAGCCGTGAGGTCTAGATGGACGGCAGGCCAGGTAACGGTTACCGCGACTTCCACGGGACTGGGCACGGGCACGACATCATTCATGGTGAGCGACGTCGGAAGCCCGGTTGAATACAGAAAACCGTCTGCAACGTATTCGTCTTCCTTGCCAGCGTTCAAGATGGAATTGCTGGGGAAAACCCTGCGATATTTTGTCAGCAGACCCGGAATCGTCGCATTTGACATCATAACTGCGAGCGGAAGGGTGATGAAGCATATTCCGGCTCTGCAATGTTCCAATGGCTGGCATCAGCTTGCGCTTTCCGGAGCGGGTGTCCTGGGCGATACCAAGGGCAACGGCGTATATTTCGTGCGTTGCAGCCTCGACGGCGCAAACCAGGGGGAGAAACGGATCGCCATGGTCCGCTGATTTCCATAGCCGGCGCGGCTGCCGCTGCAGTTTTTGAGTGGCGGCAGCCGTGGTCCTCGCAGGTTTGCTGCGGGGTCTTTGGAATGCGCAAATGTTAGGGCAATCAAAGGGAGAGAAAGGCACCCGATGCGGGTGCCTTTCCAGTTTTAGGATAGGAAGTCTGTGTTGCCTGGCGATGGTATATCCTATCCACGGAACCCGAATTCATGGTTTGATCCGCTATCTCCGATAAATAGAAAGAGCACCTGTTTCTATTTGCCCGGTAAAAACGCCTGGCAAAGGTTAAGGAAACCTCTTTCCCTGCCGATTAGTTGACAAGGTGTCACAAAGATCGAGGTTCGCATAATTCAACGCATATGCTTGCAGTTTGTTGAGCGGGATTTGAGTACTAACTCAAAACAAATGAAGTTTGCTAACCCCGAAGCCTGCTTCGGGGCTCTTCACTGAGGACTTCTATGTCCATTATTCCTCGTACAATAAGCAGGTATCAAATTGTCAAGTTGTTGGGCAGCGGAGCCATGGGAAACGTCTATTTGGCCAGGGACCCGACGTTGGCTCGCCAGGTTGCACTCAAGGTCGTTACTCTGGACCCCGCCCTTGAATCCGAAGTCTGCAGTAGCTATCGAACCAGATTCTCAGCAGAAGCAAAAGCACTGGCAAGACTGGACCACCCTTGCATTGTGCAGATTTTTGATGCGGGTGAGGAGGACAATAATCCATGGATTGCATTCCAGCTGGTTGAAGGTGAAAGCCTGGAAACCGTCATTTCGAGGCGGGGAAAACTTACCATTCGCCGCGCCCTGCTCTTTGCAATAGATATTGCTTCGGCTCTGCAGCATGCCCACAGCCGAAATATTGTCCACCGGGATGTAAAGCCCGCAAACATTCTTATTGAACCCAAGACGGGGTTGGCCAAGCTCACCGATTTCGGCATTGCCCAGGCGTGCTGGTCAAAATCCGTCGAAAACGGTTCCATGGTTGGCTCTCCAGGATATATGTCCCCCGAACAGATTGATGGAAAAGAAGTTGACCAGCGGTCCGACATTTTTTCGTTGGGTGTTGTTCTCTACCAGATGATATCAGGAGAGCAGCCCTTCCTCCGGGACTCGTTGTTGGCTACCATTGATTCCACCTGTCGTGGTGATTACATCCCACTTCAAGATCTTATGGCGGACGTGCCAAAAGGCATTGAAACAGCAGTGCGGCGGTGTCTTTTTGCGAATCAAAGGATGCGGGTAGGTTCGGCCGCAGAACTTGTTGACATGTTGAAGCCTCTTGTTCCTGATGAAAATGCAGGTGACCGCTTGAATACGATTTTCTCAACCCTTCCGGCCAAAGCCGAAACACGGCCGATGGCATCTCGAACGACTATTCTTGCCGGTATCTACTCCTTCGTGCAAACGAATCTGATATCACGCATCGTCGAATCGTTTACCTTGCCTGATTGACACGGCGCAAATCATCTTCGGCCGGATCGTTCGGCAAACATTCCTTTTTGTCTTCCCGCGCCTGCTAACGCTGTGACTCAAATTCTACTGGGCCTTCGATATCGCAACTCGCTCGCCGCCGACAACGAATCGCCGAAGAGTGATTTCGGCCCCGTCCTTGATCCGCGCAACGTAAAATCCCGGCGCCAGATGCTGTGAGAAGGTCAGGCTGCTCACCGAAAATTGCCCGGTGATCAGTGTCTGAAGAATGCAGGCGCCGTGAGCGTCAATGATGCTCAGGCTGCGGGGCGCGGACCGGTCTGACGAGAAGAGGATCGCGGCGCCGACAGTGTTTCCCAGCGCTGCGGCCGCTTCGTTCGAGTAGTCCGAATACAGGTAGGCGTTGTACGCGCGGACCCTGTAGGAATAGGTTGTCTTGGTTGTCAAACCGATGTTCGAATAGGTCGCTATCGTCGGCCCGACGGATGCAATGGGCGCATAGGCGCCTGCTCCCGCTTTTCGCTCTATGTAGAAGCCCGCAATGGACCCGGCGGCCGCGTTGTTCTTCCAGGCAAGGTTGATCTGGGTCGTAAGTGCCTTTGTCGCGATCAAATTGGACGGCGCGGTGACCTTTATCGTTGTGAAACTTGCTTCGGAGGAGTAATCCGAAGTCAGCAGACTGCTGTAGGCACGAACGCGGAAGGTGTATGTCGTATTCGGCGTGAGCAGCGCAACGGCGACCGTCAGGACCGTTGACGATACCGCGGCAATTTGTCCGTAGGGGCCGGTTCCGATTTTACTTTCGACGTAGAACCCGCTTATTGAAGCCGGATTTTCCTGCCATTTCAGATTCACAAGGCTTGCGGTGACAGCCTGAACAGTGAGGCTTGTGGGCGCTGGCAGGTTTGTGGTTGTGGCACTTGCTTCATTGGAGTAGTCCGAATACAAATACGCGTTGTACGCGCGGACTCTATAGGTGTAGGCGGTATTGGATGTCAAGCCGCCGTTCGCATAGGTCGTTGTCGTCGGCCCGACTGATGCAATCGGCGCATAGGCGGCCGAGCCTGTTTTACGTTCGATGTAGAAGCCTGCGAGCGAGCCGGCAGCCGCGTTGTTCTTCCAGCCGAGGTTGATCTGCGTCGAAGAGGCCTTTGTTGCGATCAAGCCGGTGGGCGCTGCAATGCTTATCGTGGTGAAGGTCACCTCGTTGGAATATGCCGAGGTCAGCAGATTGCTGTAGGCGCGAACCCGGAATGTATACGTCGTGCCTGGTGTGAGCAACGCGACGGCGACCGTGAGGACCGTTGACGGTTCGACGGCAATTTGTCCATAGGCGCCGGACCCGATCTTGCTTTCAATGTAGAACCCGGTGATCGAAGACGAACTCTCCTGCCATTTCAGGTTCACCAGGCTTGCGGTTGCAGCCTGCACGGTGAGGTTCGTGGGCGCAGGAACGTTTGTGGTGGTGGCACTTGCTTCGTTGGAGTAATCCGAATACAGCTGAGTGGTGTACGCACGGACGCGGTATGTATACATCGTGTTCGATGTGAGCCCGGTATTTGCATATGTCAATACGTTCGCCCCGACAGCCGCAATCTGGGCGTAGGCGGCAGATCCGGTTCTGCGTTCGATGTAGAACCCGCTCACCGTGCCTGCATTGTTCTTCCACGAAAGGTTGATTTGCGTAACCGATGCCATGGCGGCGGTCAGGGTCGAGGGGGCGGCAAGCGTCGTGGTCATCGCCGATGCCTCATTCGAGTAATCGGATGTCAATTTTGTCGCATAGGCGCGCACCCGGTAGGTGTACACCGTGTTGGAGGCCAGGCCCGTGTTCGAGTAGAAGACGACGGTCGGGCCCACGGCGGCGATCTGGGCGTAGGCGGCAGATCCGGCTTTGCGTTCGATATAGAACCCGCTTACCGTGCCTGCATTGTTCTTCCACGCGAGATTGATTTGCGATATCGAGGCCGTTGTCGCGGTCAAATTGGACGGCGCAGCCAATTGGGAATTTGTTCCAGCGGGTACGGCGTATTGTGTGCCTAGTCCGACCCTGAGGCACCCATAACCTATCCACATGTATCCGGCTTCGCCCCAGCCTGTGCCCCAGGAATTCCGCAGGCGCCAGGCTTTCTTGGTGTCGTCCCATCCTACGAGAACGATGGCATGATTGGTGGGGGCGGCAGGATCATTATTGTCGAAAATGCCACCCGTGTAGGCCATGAAAGCGTTGGTGGCTGCGACTGTCGAATATACTCCGCCGTGGCTATATATCGCCTGCTTTATTGATGCTGCGCTGGTATCGACGCTGTAGGTCGCCTGGATGGGATAGTATTTTGGGCACTGACATCCCGGCTGCGTGCCGAGGTAAGGAGAACAGCTTTCCAGCGGGGTCCCGGCCGACATGGACGAAAATGCACACGATCCTCCGACATTGCATCCATAGCCTTGAGGGCTGCAAAATACCAGGTACTCTTCTGAAAGGTCTGTCGTAACACTGTTGGAAATCTCGAGTGCCGATTCATAGGAACCAATCGATGCAAACGCCCAGCACGACAGGCAATTCCCTTGATTCTTGACAGGCGTGCATTTCCCTTGTGCATTCCAGTCGAAGGATAAAGGCAAGCTGAGAGTTTTTTCCAAAGAAGAAGGTTCCCTGGGCGCCAGATTCAACTGCTCCTTTTTGAAATCCAATCCGCACAGTTCGTCAACAGAGTAGCCGATAACGCTGGTGGGACCGACAGTATAATGATATCCCTTGTCCCTTATTTCCTGCTGTAACTTTGACAACAGCTGATTGATTTCCTGGGTTGAATAGGTTTTTGCGGCCGCGCAGGTCACGAGTGCGGCAACCGCGACAAAAGCCGGAACCATCAAGCGGCGAACTGCATTTGTGTGTCTCATGCGAACCTCCTCTTGCTGTCTGTGTTAAGCGATTAAATTCCCAAACGTAGTTATTTGTGCCTATTCTGAAATCCGGGCCCCTCCGTCGTGACCATCTTGGGGCATCTGGCCTAATTATACCACCAAAATCGCAGAAAGACTGTGACAATCATCACACAATACCAAAAGAAATGTCGCCCGTCATAATTTGCATAACAAATTTTAATTCAGAATGTTACAAACAATAGAGCCGTCATGCGGTCACCAGCCGGATGATTTCCCGGCACGATTGAAGAAAACAAAACACGCGGTGAAGCATGGCTATTATCGCACTTCTTTGGGAAATCACGAGGGCAACCCGGGGACGCCCGCTTGTTATATTTTCTGTTCTCACCATGAAATCGCTGCGCGGCTACATCCTCAGATACTGGAAATCAATCAGTTTTGCCCTGGCTTTTCTCACCTGTGAAGCTGTGTGCGATCTGTTTCAGCCGACAATCATGGCGCGGATGGTGGACCGCGGAATTGCACGCCGCGACATGCACACGGTTCTGTCGCTCATGGGCCTCATGTTTGCCGTCACGGCGGTCGGCGCGATCGCCGCGGTGGGCCGCAATATCATTTCCAGCATGGCATCCACACGCTTCGGCGCAGACATACGCTCGGCGTTGTTCCGCAAGATTCAATCGTTTTCATTTGCCAGCCTCGATCGGTTCGAAACCGGGGCGCTTGTCACGCGACTCACCAGCGATGCCGGCCAGGTGCAGCTGTTCTTCAACGGGATGATGCGCATATTCGCCAAGGCGCCGATCATGGCCGCGGGAAGCATTGTAATGGCCATTCTGCTCAATGCGAAAATGTCTGTGGTGCTGGTCGCGGTAATACCGCTCATTCTCGTTGTTCTCGTGGTCAACCTCAGGCTCGGGTTCCCGTTGTTCACCAGGGTGCAGAAGGCGCTCGATTCGGTGAACACCGTGATGCAGGAGTACCTTGCGGGTGTGCGTGTTGTCAAGGCCTTCAACCGGTTCGACTATGAGCGCGGCCGTTTCGAAGGGGCCAACGAAAGGCTCGCGGCCGTCACGACCCGCGTGATGCGGGTGATGGCCTTTTTCGGGCCCGGCATCGGCCTGTCGCTCAATATCGGAATAATTGCCGTGCTCTGGTTCGGGGGCCAAAGGGTTCAATACGGTGACGTGAAGGTGGGCGAGGTCATCGCATTCACCAATTACATGACGCAGATTCTGTTCTCGCTCATGATGATTTCCATGGTGATCACAACGTTCGCCAGGGCGCGCGCCTCGGCGGAACGCATGGGCGAGGTGCTTGCCGAAAAAGAATCAATGCCGGATGCGGCGCACCCCCGGCCGCTCCCCGCAGCGCGGTCCGGCATCGTTTTCTCGCATGTTTACTTCAGCTACGGCGGCGAATCCGCGGCGCCCGTGCTCTCGGACATCCATTTTTCGGTCGCCGCCGGCGAGACGATCGGGATCATCGGATCCACGGGCGCGGGAAAATCGAGCCTCATGAACCTGGTACCGCGCTTTTACGATACGTCATCCGGTTCAATAACCGTTTTCGGCGTTGATGTAATGGAACTGGTCACTGCGGCGCTGCGCGATACTATCGCCGTTGTACCCCAGAAGACCACGCTGTTTACCGGAACGATTGGGGAAAACATCAGGTGGGGCCGGCCTTCGGCTTCGCCCGGGGAAATAGAGCGCGCTGCCGAAATTGCCCAGGCGCGCGAATTCATCGAGGGATTGCCCGAGCGGTACGACACCATGCTCGGCCAGGGCGGCGTCAATCTCTCCGGCGGACAAAAACAGCGTATCTCGATTGCGCGCGCACTCGTCCGCAACCCGTCGATACTGATACTTGACGATTGTACCAGTTCGGTTGACGTCGCCACCGAAGCAAAAATACGCTCGGGGCTTGCAGCATACATGCGGGAGCTTACGTCGTTTTTCGTGAGTCAGCGAATAACGTCGGTGATGCGCGCGGACAGGATACTGGTGCTCGAAAACGGAACAATTGCCGGACTCGGAACGCATGCCGAGCTTGTGGGTTCCTGCGAGGTATACCGGGACATTTTCCGTTCCCAGATAGGATCGGACGGCATTCCAAATGCTTGACAAAACAATAAGATCAGGCGGCCGGGGCGGCGCGCCGGCCGGACCGGGGATTCCCGGCAGGCCTGGACCATTCGGTGGTCGCGGGGATTTCGGCCGCCGCGGCATGCCCGTGGAGAAACCGAAGAATTTCTGGCCCACGGTGAGCCGTCTATGGACCTATTTCGGCGGCGAGCGGCGCCATCTTTTTGGAATCTTTCTTCTGATTGTACTCTCGTCATGCACAGGGCTTTCGGTTCCGTATCTTATCGGGCGAGTCGTCAATGTTCTGGCAAAGGGGAAAGGCGCGGTCGATCTGGGGCTTGCCGGTTGGTTTGTCCTGGTGCTGCTCGCGGTCTACGTGTGCGACACGGGCATCAATTTTCTGCAGAATTACTTTCTGGCCGGCGTGTCCCAGCGGATAGTGAAACACCTGCGGCGCGCTCTCTTCGACAAGCTCCAGAAACTTCCGATTTCGTTTTTCGATTCGCGCACGCACGGCGAACTCATGAGCAGATTTACAAACGACATAGAAAATGTGAGCAGCACCATTTCACAGGCAACAATGCAGCTCATGGCGGGATCGCTTGCCGTTGTCGGATCGCTGGTGATGATGCTCGCGCTCAATCCGCTGCTTACGCTCGCGAGCATTGTTACCGTGCCGTTGGTGATCGCGTGCATCACCATCATTACGAGAAAGACCCAGCCGCTCTTCCGTGACCAGCAGGCGACCCTGGGCCGTCTCAACGGACACATTGAAGAGACCATGTCGGGAATGCATGTTGTCAAGGCCTTCGGCAGGGAAGAATGGACTATAGACGAATTCGAACGGCACAACGCGCGGCTGCGCGACGTGGGCATGAAGGCCCAGATCTGGTCCGGGTACATCATGCCGCTCATGAACGTCATCAACAACATCGGATTTGCCGCCGTGGCGGGCGTCGGGGGCATTCTTGCCGTGCGGGGGATGGCCACGGTGGGCGTCATCGCGAGTTTCCTGGGCTATTCGCGCCAGTTTTCCCGGCCGCTCAACGATCTGTCGGCCATATACAATATGCTGCAATCGGCTGTCGCCGGGGCCGAACGCGTTTTCGAGATCCTTGACGAAAAGCAGGAGCCCGTGGATCCGCCGGGCGCGATCGCGCTCGACAGCCCCTTGGGTCATGTCGTTTTTGACAATGTGTCCTTCGGATATCGCTCGGATGTGCCGGTACTCAGCGACATCGCCTTCGAGGCGGAGGCGGGAAGCACCATGGCGCTCGTGGGCCCCACCGGCGCGGGAAAAACGACGATCGTCAATCTGCTCGCACGATTTTACGATGTTTCCCAGGGTAGGATTCTCATTGACGGAAGGGATATCCGGGAGTACACTCGCGACAGCCTCAGGCGCTGCTTCGGCATCGTGCTTCAGGACGCCTATCTTTTCTCAGGCACCATCCGCGAGAACATCCGCTACGGCAGGCTCGGCGCGACCGACGCGGAAGTGGAGTCTGCGGCGACAATGGCCAGGGCCGACCAGTTCATACGGCGTTTGCCCAGGGGATACGAGACCGTGCTGGCCGGAAGCGACGGACTGCTGTCCCAGGGCGAGCGCCAGCTTCTGACGATCGCCAGGGCGATCCTTGCCGACCCGCGCATACTCATCCTCGACGAAGCCACAAGCAGCGTGGACACCCGCACCGAGGTGCATATACAGGAGGCGATGCGGTCACTGATGAAAGGCCGAACGAGTTTCATCATTGCCCACCGCCTTTCCACGATCCGCGACGCCGACAGCATCATGGTGATCGATCGCGGCCGGATCATCGAAAAGGGACGTCACCGCGACCTGCTCGACGCAAACGGCTTTTACAGGACAATGTACATGAGTCAGTTCGCCAACATTCCCGAGCCGGAAGCGGAAAAAAGCGACGTGAAGACAATCAACTGAATCAAGAAACGTATCGGTTCAGTTCAAACAATACAGGAGGGAAAAATGGCAATCAAAGGCGAATGGATCGAGTACGACGGCCGGAAGGGTTATTTTGCGGCGCCGGAAAAGGCGGCAGAACCTCTTCCTGCAATTATCGTGATTCAGGAGGCGTGGGGTGTCAACGAACACATTGAAGACGTCACGAGGCGTTTTGCCGCGGCCGGGTACGCGGTCCTGGCGCCTGACCTTTTTGCGGTCAACGGCGAGCGGCCTGCTGCGCTGTCCCGCGGACGCGTTGAGAAAGTGGTGAAATTCGTTCGCCAACTTCCCCCCGGCGCCATGGGAAACCCGGCGCTGCGGGACGGGGAGCTTGCAAAACTCCCGGATGCCGACAAAAGGGAAATCAGCGAGACGATGGGGCAGGTGTTTGGCGGCCCCGGGCGGTTTGCGGGGTACATGCCTCAGTTGAGGGATGCCGTTCGTCATCTGAGGACCCGGCAGCAGCAGACAAAAGACCAGAAGGTTGCCTGCGTGGGCTTCTGCATGGGAGGAGGACTTTCGGCGCTTCTTGCCTGTGAAGAACCGGACATTTCCGGCGCTGCCGTATTCTACGGAACCACGCCTTCCGCGGAAAAAATACCATCCATCAATTGCCCCGTAATAGGATTCTACGGCGGCAACGACCAGCGGGTCAATGCGGGCATTCCATTGTTTGAAGAGGCCATGCGAAATGCGGGGAAGTCGTATGAACGCTTTGTGTATGAAGGCGCGAGCCATTCTTTCTTTAATGATGACGGTCATTCGTACAATGTCAAGGCGGTCCGGGATTCATTCGTGAGGCTTCTCACTTTCTTTCACAAAATACTGTCCGATTAGGCGGCGCGCGTGGAGCAGTCTTCGGAATGCCTGGTGATGGCAAAACCAGTGGGGCCGCGCTGCAATATGCGCTGCGCCTATTGCTATTACCTTGGCAAAGAGCGCCTTTTCCCTGCCGGCCCGCTGCGGATGCCTGAGGCGCTTCTGGAGAAGTATATCGCTCAGCGGTTCGAAGCCTCGCTCGGCCCGGCCACTCATTTTGAATGGCACGGCGGCGAGCCGACTCTGCTCGGCTTGGATTATTTCCGCACCATCACACGACTGCAATGCAAGCACCGGCCCGACGGACGCACGGTTTCCAACGGCTTGCAGACCAATGGCCTGCTCATCGACTCCCAATGGGCCGATTTCCTGGCCCGGGAAGGATTTTCCGTGGGTCTCAGCCTCGACGGGCCCGAAGACTGTCACGATTGTTTCAGGAAGACCGCAGACAATCGTCCAACGTATTCCGGCGTGGTCCGCACGTTTCATTTGCTCAACGAACGCCGGGTCTTTTGTAACGTGCTGTGCGTGCTCCATTCCGTAAACACGGCAGCGCCGGATAGGGTGTACGATTTCTTCCGCTCCCTGGGAGTCCGGTATGTCCAGTTCCTGCCGCTGGTCGGAGAAGGCAAGCCGTGCGCCAAACCCGAGGACATAGGCACCTTTCTGTGCCGCATTTTCGACCGTTGGATTCGGCGAGATGTGGGACGCGTTGTAATCCAGAATGTCGATGAAGCCTTGCGGCCCATCTATGGCATTCCGCATGCATTGTGCGTTCACCGGGAGACCTGCGGCAACGCGGCCGTTCTGGAACACGACGGAGGCTTTTACGTTTGCGACCATTTCGTCGATCCGGATCATTTGGTCGGCACCATCGAAGAACGACGTCTGGCGGAACTGGCCAAAGACCCGCAGATGATCCGCTTCGGGAGGGTCAAACGGGAAACCCTGCCGCGCGTTTGCAAACAATGCGAGGTGCTTGCTTTTTGCAACGGCGGCTGCCCCAAGGACCGCGTCGCAACCGCGCCTGACGGCGAACCCGGGCTCAATTGCCTTTGTCCGGCCTACAAGGCTTTTTTTCTCCACGCAAGACCGGAACTGGCGCGTCTGGCCGGTCACATGAAAGCCGGGAAGCCGCTGCGGGAGTTTTGTGCGGATGCAGACTCGTTTTTTTGAGGCATGTTTCGGTGAGACAGGGCACCCGTTGCCCCTTCCTTACGCTTCCAGCCGAAACTACCAGACTTGTATTCTCAGATTTGACAATGGTGAGCGGAAATGTCTATATTTTTCCTCGGAACCGGATGCGGCGGGACGCTTCGAAGTGCCCAAGGGGTAGAGCGGGGAAGCGGGAAGAGGATTGGTCGTCTGTAAAAAACTCTCCTTGCGAATCCGGGTACCGTCACGAAACACAATCCCGGGCTCGGTGACACGCTGCCGTTTGGCCGGGAATTGAATATAAAAGGCTAGCGGGTTTGCAATCGTAAGGAACGTGTGCGGCCGCGACCCGGCGGTAATTTCCAAACAGGACATTGGGCCAAAGAGTAATCGACCCGCCGCCACAGGCATTAAAGGTAATTCGAGGTAGCAGGTAATGAAGTTCCGAATCCCGGTTTTGCTGCTGGCGGCATGCGCGTTTCACAGCGCGTGGACACAGTCTTCCTATTACACGGCGCTCAGAGTCGTAAGCGCGACGGACAGTCCGATTTCCTCTCTGACAATGAACACGAACCAGGACACTACGCTTCAAATGCAAGGGCAGCGATCCGACAACGGAGCGTGGGAAAACGTTTATGGAACATGGGAAACGACGCCGGGTCTCAGCACCGTTCCGGCCGCTCCCGACAGCGCGGATTCCTGGACATTCTCGCCGAACACGCCCGGCACGGGAACGATAAGTGCCGTGTATGGCACGGACACGGTTACCACCAAGCCCTATCATCTTCCGGTAATTTTCACGGTCGGCCCGCCTTCCAGGATCGAGACCGAGATCATAACCCCGCCCGGCCAGTGTGTCGCCGGAGACACCATCATCGCAATTGTCCGGATAATGAACGCCGACGGACTTGTGCCGGGAATATGGTACGATTCGGTTACGTACCAGAATGCGCTCGGCACAGGCGGCAGGCCGGTTCCCACGATAGACCGCGTGCATATGGGTACGCCGGTTGAAGAGTGTTTCCGGAACGGAATCGATACCGTTAAGTTCGTACTGTATTATGCACCCTACAGGGGTGACAGCTTAAACCAGATATCCGCAAACCTGGGCGGTCTCACCGCGAACACATCGTCCTTCAGTATGTTGCCCGGAGGCCTCTACAGCCTCCAGTTGCAGAATGCCGCCGGGGCGCACTTGGCCGGCACGGACACGCTGATTTACCCGAACGGGAGGGTTACAATTATTTCCGTGGGGTACGACGGCTTCGGCAACAAGATAGGAACGGTCAATTCGAACTGGAGCGTGAATCGGACTTTGCACGCGCTTACCCAAGACAGCATGATATCGCAGGTCTATTACGATGCAAGCAACTCGGTATCAAGCGAATCGGGCCTTGTAACTGCGAGAGCCCCTCGTTTTGTGAACGGGGTTTTCGCCGACTCCCTTGCTGCCGACAGTCTCGGGATTGTGATCCTCGGTCCTCCGTCGTCGCTCGATTCCGCCGTGACAAGGGACGTCAACGGCGACGGCTATCTTGACGAAATAGAGGTCTTCTTCACCAGGCCGGTGACGTTCCTTCAGTCGACTGCCTTTACAATCACGTGCGGCGCTACGGCGTTTCGGGTCGATAGCGTTGCCGGGGTTGGAGCTACGGGCGCTGCGAGCACCCACTTTGTGATATGCCTTCACGAGTTGCAGAATGGTCATCCCCAGACCGCCTGGAGGCCCTTGATCGGCATTTCCGGCTTGCAGGGCGCTTCCGACATCGTAAGATTTCAGACAAGAGACGGCGCCGGTCCGGTGATTTGGAGCGCTACCGAAGCAATCAAAAATCCCTCCGACCGCAATCAGGATGTTCTTACGGTTGTTTTTTCCGAGCCGATAAGTAAACCCGACGGATCCCCTTTCGACATCCTGACGAGCCCTGCATCAGCCTTCTCCGCATTTCGGTCATCGTCCGCATCCGGGAATTTCCTTTTTGAGCCGGATTCGGGGGCGTTCGACGGAATCCCTTCATATGCCGAAATTGTGAACGACAGCACCGTGGAGGTGATCATGTCCAACGGCTTTGAATTCACCCCGGATGATTATCTCGCCATAAAAAGCGCCCCGGGAACGATTGCTGACCGGAACGGGAACCAACCGGACATCAACAATCAGCGGGTTATTGTAAACATTCCAAACTATCAGGCTTACGTAAACTCCACTTCATCGCAGAAGAAATCCGGATTGTGCGGATCGGGATTCGGTTTGGCTTTTCTGCCGCCCATAGGATTCAAGATCGGATCGCTTGTGCGAAAGAAGAACAAGAAACGCCTTGTCGGCAAGAGACGCTTAAGTACTTCCGGTAAGTAATTTCGAACGGGTTTGCCGGTCTTTGGCAACGTCCTTCTGTCTCGATCGGGGCTAGTAACTGAAAAAGAGATTCGAATTCCCCCGGAAACTTCGCACGGATGCGCTCCATGGCATAGAGAGAGGAATGCCTGCGGGCGCTACGACCCCCAAATGCATTTTGATCTATTTTCGCCAGGATTAATTCTGGGGCTGCTACAATTCACGTATTTTCCTCTTTATCCATGGAACCAATACCCCTTTCCCTTAGCCACCGCGAAATTCTCTTCAAGCCGCTTCGGTCAATCGGCACCGCGGTTTCCGAATACAGCTTTGCCAATCTCTATTTGTTTCGCAGGGAACACGATTACAAGGTAATCACCGGAGACGAACTGCTCATAACCGGAAAAACTCGCGCTGGGCTGCCGTACGTCATGCCCACGCGCGATGTGCGAGCTATTCCAAAGGAGACACTCGACCAGGCGATCCGGCAGCACGGCATGATGTTCCCGGTTATCGCAGAGTGGCTTCCCGTGTTCGATTCTCCGGCGTACACGGTTACCTCCGAAGATGGCGACAGCGACTACCTGCACGATGTTGCGAAGCTGACAACATATGCGGGCAACAAGCTTCACAGCAAGAAGAACCTGATGAATCAGTTCGTCAAGACCTACACGTCCAGCGAGCTTCCGCTTACCTCAGACCGGCTGCCTCACGCCCGAGAAATTCTTGACGCGTGGCAGGCGGAATCCGGTTCGCCTGCCGGCGTCACCGACTACGAGGCCTGCGGGGAAGCCATCGCATTGTACGATGAACTGTGTTTATGCGGCGGTATCTATTATGCCGACGGCGTGCCTGCGGGCTTTGTAATAGGCGAGGAGCTCAACGAAACCACGTTTGCCCTGCACTTTGCAAAAGCGAAACGTGCGTTTGTGGGAATAAATCAGTACATGTTCAGCAGGTTCGCCGCTATTATGCCCCCCAAATACTCGGCATTCAATTTTGAACAGGATTTGGGTCTTGAGTCGCTACGGCGGTCCAAGGCCTCCTACCGGCCGGAAAGGATGCTCCGGAAATACAGGGTGACGCTGCTATAAGAAACGATAGAGTACCTGCAATGAGCTAATGCCGGGCGTTACCCTCGCTTCGCTCGGGTCGGTTCTTCTTGCTGGCTCGGCCGGTCGGCCTCGGTACCGCCTGCCGCCACGGCCTGCGGCCGCGGTCAGGCGGCACTGCGCTCTGCGCACCATCCAGTCGCCCCTAACGCTGGGCAGAGGAACTTTGCCCTCATGTCAATAGCGTCCTTTGCAAGGGTCCGACTTCGAGTGTTTTCATTCGCTGTAAAGCGTAGATCACGTCCAAAGAGAAGTCACCTTATCACTTCTCGCTGAAAAAAAATGCAAACACATATAGGCCGGCATTAATTTAACATCAGTCCACACTCAACCTGTCGCTAGAAAATCCCAAAGGGCTTCCCTATGAAAAACTATATACTCGATACAACCGTTCTCCTGTACGATGCCCACGCATTGTTCAGCTTTGAGGAGAACAACGTCATTATCCCGATCACGGTCATCGAAGACATCGATCATTTCAAGAAGGACCAGAACGAAACCGGGCGAAACGCGCGCCAGACCTCGCGCTACCTCGACGCGCTTCGCAAACGCGGATCGCTTACCAAGGGGGTCAAGCTCGACAACGGCGGCACGCTGTTCGTCACGCTCAGCGACGCGGAAGCGGTGCGCCGGATACCCCGCGAGTTCCAGGAAAAGGCCCGCGACAATTTCATCCTCGCCACGACGCTTGCGGTAAAGGAAAGGGCGGGAAATATCCCCACGGTATTCGTAAGCAAGGATATCAACCTGCGGATCAAGGCCGACGCGCTCGGGTTCGTGGTGGAGGATTACGAGTCCGACAAAGTTGATATAGAGGAACTCTACTCGGGACAGACGCACCTGACCGTCGATGCGGCCGCCCTTGACGCGTTTCGGGAACAGGGCACGGTGGAAACGCGCGAGCCCTTGTTTCCCAATCAGTACGTGACGCTCGTGGACGCAGCGGACGCTTCCCGTTTTGCACTGGGCCGGTTCGACACAACGCAGAAGAAGATTGTCCGCCTCATATCCGAAGGCAAAGAGGGAATGTTCCGGATAAAGCCGCGCAACGCCGAGCAGTTGTTCACCATGGATGCGCTCCTTTCGGACGCCATCCAACTGGTGACCCTGGTGGGGAAGGCCGGTACCGGCAAGACACTGCTGGCCGTGGCGGCAAGCCTCAGCAAGACCATAGACGAAAACCTGTTTTCGCGGATTCTCGTGTCGCGTCCAACGCTTCCCATGGGAAAGGATATCGGGTTTCTTCCGGGAACCGTGGAAGAAAAGCTCACGCCGTGGATGTACCCCATCATCGACAACGTTGATCTGCTCCTGCGCACTGAGGCAAAGGCAAGGCGGCACATCCGGGGCTTCAAGGAACTCATGGACACGGGAATACTCATCATTGAGCCGCTCACCTACATTCGCGGCCGGTCCATCCACAACCAGTACCTGATCGTGGACGAGGCGCAGAACCTCACTCCTCACGAAATCAAAACGATCATCACGCGGGTGGGAGACGGGACAAAGATCGTGCTCACCGGCGATCCGTATCAGATAGACAATCCGTATATCGATTCGTCAAGTAACGGCCTCACGTATGTGGTGGAGAAGTTCAAGGCGCAGGAAATCGCGGCGCATGTGACGCTCACCAAAGGGGAGCGGTCGGCACTGTCCGAACTGGCCGCGAATATTTTGTAGAAATCGCCCGTGCCGGCTGGCCCGCGCTAGGCGGCGCCGCCGAGCACCGTTGCGCAGATCTTTTCGACTGCCGAGTCCAGCCTCTTCTTGCTGCACCACAGTCCCCACGACAGCGAACAGCCTTCGAGCACAACCGAACCGGCCTCTTGGAGCAGACCGCTCACACGGGCTTGGGCGCGTTTACAGCCCGACACGGGACCGGGAAGGAACGATGTGAGGAAGTAAAGGGCTTTCTTGCCTTTGAGCCCGGGGATCTGTTTGATGGCCGAAGTCACCACCGGTGAGGCCGAAAAAGCCCAGATGGGCCCGCCGACAAGCACCGCCTCGTAACCCGTGGCGTCTGGCAGGTTTCGGAATTCAACGTGGGGCGATCCGGGATTTACCTTGCCGACAGGCCGCAACAGCTCAACCGCGACGTCGTGCCCCTTTTCGCGCAGGGCATGAGTGACTGCCAGCGCCAGGCGGGCGGTGTTCCCGGTCTTCGAATGGACGAATACGCCGATCTTCATGAAACGGCTCCTAGCTTATTTTGCGCGGAACAGAGAATCCGCAACGCCGACGGCAACGCGCGGCTTCTGCGACCGGAGCGAAAACCCGGCGATCGTGTCGGCCCTGAAGACTGCTGCCGTGTCTCCGACAATGGTGTAGGTGATGTTCGCGGGGTCCAGATATTTTTTTGCCGCTGCGAGAACATCTGCTTTTGTCAATGCATTGACCTTGTCGGGATATACCGCGTAATGGTTTGCCGGCCGTTTGAGAAATTCGTTGTCCGCATAATTGTCCACGATGTCGGCCGGCGAGCGGAACATGGAGGGGAAACCGTCAATGAGCACTTTCTTGGCATGGCTGAGTTCTTCGTCGGTTATACCCGATTCCCTGATTCGTTTGACCTCTTCGAGCGACAGCGCTATTGCGCGGGACGCGGTCTCGTTCTTGGTTTGAAACTCAATAAAAAAGGTTGCGGGATAGACGTAGTTTGAGCCGGCGCTGGAATAGACCACGTAGGCGAGTCCTTCGTTGGACCGGACCTTGCTGCCCAGACGCGAGGTGAATCCTTCACCGCCGAGCACCGTGTTGAGGAGCTGCACGGCGTAGAAATCGTCGTTGGGCCGCTTGAAGAGCGGCAGTCCCATCCTGATGTAGCTCTGGGTGATCGGCTTGTTGACAACGATGCATTTCGCAATCGGCTTGACCGCGATCTCAGGGTAAACCGATTCCGCGCCGGCCGAGGCCTTGGGAAAAAGAACGGCCAGCTTCTGCGCCAGATTCCTCTTTGAAAAGCTACCCGATGCGGCCACGATCATGTTCTCGGTCCTGAATATCTTTTTGTGGAGATCGACCAGATCTTTTCTGGTGATCCTGCCGATGGTTTCGGGAAAAGGCAGGAGGCTATTCTGGCCGTCCCGGTACATGGCTTTCTCGTAGGCAGCGTCCAGCACCGGGTCCGGGTTGTCGAAACGGTGTGCAATGGCTTCCAGAAACAAAGAGGTCTCCTTCTTGACCTTCTTCTCTTCGAATGCCGGATGAAAAAGCACCTGCGAAAGGATGTAGAGGCAGGTATCCATGTACTCCGAAAGGCAGGCGCAGGAGAAAGTCACGCGCGTATCCGAGGCGGATACCGAGACATGCATTGCATACAGGTCGATAATTGCGTCAAGGGTGTCCGAGTGGTACGCCGCGGTTCCGCCCAGCCGCATGATGCTTGTGAGCAGCGATGATATTCCCTCTTTGCCCGCCGGATCGCAAATCTCACCGTAGCGAACGATGCCGGAAAGCTGAAAGTACGGCAATGCATGATCTTCGGCGATGTAGGCGACCAGGCCGTTATCCAGCACCTGACGATACGATTCGCCAAGCGGGACCTTCCAGCCAAGCGGCGGATACGCAATTTTTGACGGGCTGGCAGGCACCTGCGGGGTCGCGGAGAACCACAGCGCAGTCATGGCAACGATAAGAGCGGATGTGACGGTTGTCTTTCGCATGTGTCGGTGTTCCTTATTATAAATGTCGGTTGATGTCGTTGAGTGTCGGGTGCACGCCGAGCCGGGCGCCGGTTACTGCTTTTGCAGCAGGACCCCCACGGTCGCCTTGTCGAAATCGATGTACTTCTTTACGATGGCCGGAACATCTTCCGGCTTTATCGCCGCGATCCTGTCTGGATATTGCAGCATTGCTTTCCAGGACCCAAGCCGCTCGAACCAGGCGAGACGGTCCGACAATCCTTCAAGGCTCCGCAAATTGGAGACAAAGGACATGCGGATGGTGTTCTTGATTCGTTCCATTTCCCGCACGGATGGCGGCGTTTTTGCAAGCGCGGCGATTTCTTCCTTGATGATTTTTTCGACCTTGGCCGGGTCGGTGTCCTTCTTGAGGGATGCGTTGATCTCGAAATAGCCGTTGTTGAGCCGGACGGCATTTTCGGCTTCGGCGCCCGTGCACAAATCTTCGCGGTTGACAAGTCGGTCGTAGAGTCTGCCGCTGCGGCCGGAGAGAATCGATTCAAGTACATCCAGTTTGTAAAGATCGTCGTTGTCGTAGCCGGGCGTGTGAAACATCATGTCGATCTGTGGCGCGGCGTCGTCGCGCACCGTAAAGCGGGTCTCGCCGATGGGCTGCGGCTCGCGCGTCACCACTTCCTGTTTCGGCGTTGCGGCGCGGGGAATGGCGCCGAAATAGTGTTTGATGTCCGCAACGGCTTTTTTGGGGTCGATATTGCCCACCAGAATAATAACGGCGTTGTCGGGCGTGTAGAATTGCTTGACATGGCTGGAAAGGTCCTGAATCGTGTAGTTTTCTATGTCCGATTTCCACCCGATGGTGGGGAGGCGGTACGGGTGAGCCAGATAGAAGAGCGAATTAAGATATTCGAAGAACCTGTTGGCAGGCTGGTTTTCGTACCGCATTCGCCGTTCTTCGAGCACCACCTCGCGCTCGCTGTAGAATTCCCTGAACACGGGGTTCGACATGCGGTCGGATTCTATCCAGTAGAACAGCTCAACCTTGTTCTTGGGAAGCGTTACGATGTAGGCGGTCATGTCGTCGGCGGTCCAGGCGTTCAAATGCGTTCCGCCATTGCCCATGTACAATTCCCAGATTTCGTCTTTCTTGATGTAGGCTCGTTCCTTTTCCATGAAGCCTGAAATTTCCTTGCGTAGCTTCACGGTTTGGGCCGACGTATCGAAGATGCCGTGACTCTTGAGCGAAAAAATGATTTTGTCGACGGAATCGATTTTCGCAAGCCAAACGGATTCCTTTGCGAAGTCGGAAGTATTGAGCCGGTGCGTTCCCTTGAACATCATGTGCTCGTACATGTGGGAAAGACCCGACCTGCTGAACTGCTCGTACATCGAGCCCACAAAGTAGTACAGCCGGCAGGACACGATTGCCACATTCGTGTCCGGCACCACAATGATCCGCATGCCGTTCTTGAGCGTGTCGTAGGTGACCGGCACGTTGATGTCATAGGCAAACGCGCTTGTCGAAACAAGAAGCAGCAGGGGAATCAGGAATGCTTTTTTCATTGGCTTTTTGTCTCCGTATTAGTCTTTTCTTGTTTGCGTTTCCTTCGTGTCCTTTGCGCCTTGGCGGTGAATCTCATTTTCTGCTTTTTTCGATCTTTTCCCGCATGGTCTGATATCCGTAATGCAAGAGGAGGTGGTCGAGCAAAACCATCGAGGTATAGTTCTCGGCAACCGGCCATACGCGCGCAACGATGGTCGGGTCACGCCGCGTGATTGCAGCCAGTTCTTTGTTTTCGAGAGTGTATTTGTCGATGGTGTGCTGCTTCTTTGCAATAGTGGGTGTGGGCTTGACCGCCAGCCGCACGATAAGGGGGGCGCCGTTCGAAAGCCCTCCCGTGACTCCGCCCGCCTGGTTGGAATCGAATATTACCTTGCCGTCCTCCGAATGCATTTGATCGTTGCTCTGTATGCCGGTCATATCTTTTGCTGCAATTCCCGCGCCAACCTCCACGGCTTTTACCGCGCCGATGCCGAGCATTCTGCCGAGTTCCGCGTCGAGCTTGTCGAACACCGGCTCGCCAAGGCCCACCGGCAACCCCGTTGCGACAACTTCGACGACGCCGCCGCTGGAATCGCCCGTTGCCGTAATGTCGTTGATCGCCTTGACCATTGCGTCCGCAACGCCGATGTCGGGGCAATTGATAACGGGGTGGACGTCGTAGGTACGGCGGATCTCATCCGGTTTCGCCACAGGCGCGCGTTCGCGGATGGCATCTATTTCGTTCTCGATCTCGGCAAAGACCGCGGCCTTTTCCAGAAAGCGCATGTCGGGGGTTATGCGGTGCTTCGCATACACTTCCTGGTAGAACGGATCGAGGTCACGCCGCATTTTCTTGTACGAATTCGTACGGCGCTCTATGATTTCCAGAGAAAGGTCGCCGCAGCGGACGCCCGCGGCCTCCTTAACATAGGCGAACACTTTGATGCCGCATTGCGCAAGCACTTTCTTGGCAATGCTGCCTGCCGCGACGATGGACGACGTGTAGCGTCCGGAAAAAATGCCCGCTCCCACGGAGTCGTCGTCGGGACCGTACTTGACAAAAGATGCATACGAAGCATGGCCCGGGCGGGGCGTCCGGTTGGTGTCCTGGTACTGCTTGATGTGCACGAAGTGCCGGTCGAGGTTGGGAATGAGCACCGTGATTGGCGTGCCGTTTGTATAGTTCTTGTTGCCGGCATTCTCTATGGTGTCGGCGGGGTTGACGCCCGTATATATAAGAGGAAGGTCGGGCTCTTTGCGCGGAGACGAAAGCTCGTCTGCGCCGGGTTTACGCAGGAGAAGGTCCGCATAGATTTCCTCCTCGGTAAGAAGCAGCCCGGGCGGTACGCCCTGCACAATAGCGGTGAGCCCTTCCTGGTACGATCCGCCGGCAACGGTTGCCTGAAAAAATCGGCCGAAATGGCATCCAATCATAAATTCCGGTTCCTTGAATCAAAGGTGCTTTTGGGTGGTGATTACCACTTAAAATACATGAATCCATACAAAATAATGTTGCTCTGATATAGTATCACAAAATATATTTTTGTCGGTTATCAAAATTGCATTTCAGGTGCCGGGGAATACCGGTGAGAATCCGGAGCGGACCTGCCACTGTAATCCCAGTACCGATTCCGTAGAATCGGGGACTGTCAATCCAAGCCACTGTTCCATTTGGAATGGGAAGGCGACAGTACCGGGAGAGCCAGGAGACCTGCCTGAATGCTTTCAATTCTTTTGAGCCCTCATGGTACGGGGTTCAGGGGGGGCTTCGTTGCATTCTCTTCCCGGGTTCGTTCGTGCGGGGCGCATATCCGTCCTGCTGCTCTGTATGGTACCATATCGGCTTCTTGCCGATAGGAGTGACACGCTCGTCTCCGATACATCTGCCGCTATTTCGGGAAGCTCCTTGAGGCAGGATTCCGACAAGTCCGCGACGTCTCACCCGCAACGCGCCGAGAAAAGCTCTGATACGTCAAGCGTGGTGATCGTTGACAAAATGGTCGTTACCGCCGGCAGGATCAGGGAATACACGCCGTCAAAAGTAACGCTGGATGCGAAAAATTTCTCGGGCAGGTACATCGATCTGCAATCGGTGCTTGAAACGGTATCCGGCGTAACCATCAGTAACATGGGCGGTTTCGGGCATTATGCGGATGTGTCGATCCGGGGAAGCTCATCAAGTCAGGTACAGGTGTTTCTTGACGGAATTCCGCTCAACGGCGCAACCGGATACGCGGTGGATGTTTCAAAGATACCTTTGCCGACTTTGCAAACCATATCGATTTACAAAAGCACGCCATCGATCGAGTTTTTCGGGGAAAATGCTGGAGGGGTCATCAGCCTTTCAACGGATGTAACCAAGGATGCCACCACCGCCTCCGTGGAAGTCGGATCATTCGGTTATCGGGAAGGGAGCGCAATAATCAGTAAAGCGCTGGGTCCTATGGTCCATCGGCTGTCTGTTAATTATGGGTGGGCGGACAACAATTATCCCTATACGGACAGAGTCATTACGCTCGGACCAACGGTGGCAACTGACGATTCGCAGAAAACCATGGACAACAATTTCTTTTCAACGTTTTCTTCAATATATTCAAATACCTTCACAATCAATAACCATAATAAGCTAACTTCGCAGTTTTCCGCAATAGTCACCGACGAAGGAATTTTCTACTTTCCCCAGGCAGGTTCCAACGACGGGAACATACGAAACACAAAATTCTCATTGATTGAATCATACACGAACACGATTAATTCAAACGTTTCCCTCACGTTAACCGCAAAAGGGAAAACCGAAGACGACCTGCTGCGAAGGTTCAAGCCTTTTTATTTGACGGCAAGCCCTAATGAGGCAACTTTACATGATATCAACCAGCCCTATGGATCGTTGGAAAGCATACTTAAGGGTAATATCAACAATCATGTTGCACTCACCGGCGTATTGACCGCGAGCTATGATGGGTATGATTACAACAACCTTCTTGTTCCTGCGGGCCAAACGCAGCCGCGCTATTTCCGCCTCACCGAAAAAACAGGGGTAGAGGCAAAAATCTATTTCTGCAACAATCTTTCCGGTAGAATCGGCGGTCTTTACAGATACGAAATAGATTCTACCAACGACAGCATAACCTCGTTCGGTTCCTCTGTGCCCTATGGCAAGTCCACAAAAAACGGGTTCCCGGCCGGGTTCTCCGAACTGCATTACCAGCTATTCGATTGCCTGGGACTTCTCGCGAGCGTTCAATACGGCAGCCGCAGCCCCGGATTTTCCGAGAAGTTTTCCGAAGGCGCAAATGTTTCGGGGAATCCGACCCTCCGCCCGGAAACACGGTTGGAATACAATGCGGGTCTATCCTTCCTGAAGCCGTACATGGCCGTATCGGCGGCGTTTTTCGCAAGTACGACGAAAGATAAGATCATTTACACAATGACGTCGCACATGTTTGTTCCGAGGAACGTGTCCAATGTCGACGGATGGGGCTTGGAAAACGATATCACGTTAACGCCGTTTTCGTGGGTATCTGTTGTCAATTCGCTGACGTACATGGAAAACACCATGCATTCGAGTTCCATCATTTCCTGGAACGGAAAAGACGAACCGCTGCTTCCGCGCTTTACGGACAATCTGAATATCAAATTCATGTACAAAAATTTTTATGCGGGCCATTCTGCCCGCTTCGCTTCCCGCTATTTCACGGACTTCGACAATACCGTTCCGGTGTATAAGGCCAGGCCGCAATTGGACGCCTCCATCGGTTGCACGCTGGGCGAGCACTTTGATATTTCGTACCGGATCGAAAACTATCTCGATGTTCAGGATTACAATTTTGAGAGGCCGTTGCCGGGACTTGCGCAGTATGCCGTATTGAAATGCCGATTGTAAAAGACTGCGGTGCGGGATCAAAAACTGTTTCTCGATTATATGTGCCGGATTCATAAATAACCAACCCCTTGAAAGGAAGGAAATCCATGAAACACATTGCGGGACTAATCATTGCGGTCGCCGGTATTTCAATCTTTGCTCAAATTAATATTACCGGTACGGTAACCGAAGCAATACACGGCTCACCCGTGGCAGGCGTTGTGGTGACCCTCAAGAGCGGCGCCGTAGGTGCGGACACAAGCGATGCGAAAGGACAATATAAGTTGACAACAGCGACTCTGGTCCGGGGTCGCCCGGCCCAGGCCACTCTTTGGTCGTCGGCAAGAATCTGCGGCAATGTGTTGCGTTTTGCGGTATCGGACGGGGCGCCGCTTTCGATAGAGATATTTAACGCACACGGCACAAAGTGCTTGACGCTGTTTCGC
Organism: Fibrobacterota bacterium; assembly: GCA_003165595.1. Classification (GTDB taxonomy): domain Bacteria; phylum Fibrobacterota; class Chitinivibrionia; order Chitinivibrionales; family FEN-1185; genus FEN-1185. The sequence continues at coordinate 101,339 of PLWQ01000013.1, forward strand.
AACAGCAGTCCGGCAAAAGGCGACTATACCGTAGGTCTTGCCTGTGGCGGCCTGGCGGAGGGAATATATCTGATTCGTGTCACCCAAGGTTCCAAACAGACAGTCCTTCGTACAACAGTTCTATCCAAGGGGGTTCCCACGGTGGGCATTGCGCCCGATCGCGCCGGCGCCGGACTTGCGAAAAAGTCGGATGCAGCAGTCAATGACACGCTGCTGTTTGCTAAAGCCGGTTTTAAGACCGCTGCGGTCCCGATTTCGGCATATACCGGATCAACCAATGCCGTTCTTCTGGATTTGGCGGCATCCCAGTCAATTGTGTCGGTCGGCATTTCCGCTGACTATTCCGCGGGAAACATGGGCCAGTACGACATCTTGAAGGGAACGTCGAATGCCAACCTTCTCACGATTTATTCCGACAACGATGTTCGCGCGTTCGATGGTTGCTTGTACGTGCTTGAGCGGTATGGGAAGGATAATCTGCTTAAGATTACCGGTTCAACTATTTCCAACTCAACCGTTGCCTACGAAAAAAACATCGGGGCATCAGTTAACATACAGGACATAGCATGCATCGATACAACCAAGGCATATATCACTCAACTTGGAAGCGCCCAGATAGTTATTTTCAATCCTTCAACGGGCCTGAAATCAAGCAAGACTATCGATCTGTCCGCTTTTGATACGTACGCGGTAACAGACAGCGCCGACGTTGTTCCCTACATGACCAGGGCATTGCTCTATAACGGTAAAGTGTATGTCGCCTGTCAACGACTTCATGCGCCTGTTGGCGGGTTCATTCAAGCGGCCGATACGAGCAAAATCGTCGTGATCAACGCAACGACGGACAGCGTCGAAAAGGCCATTAACCTGCTGTACAAAGACCCGCAGGAGTTGTACATTTTCAATGGAAAGCTCTATGTTGCCAGTGTGGGCGTATGGGGCGTTGGAGATGCGGGCATCGAGGCAATCGATCTGGCGACGGACGCGAGTGCCGGGTCGGTGGTTACCGAATCGGAATTTTCGGGCGATGTAGCATCGGTTGTGGTGGTGAGTGACACGAAGGGATATGCGGTTATCTCGGATTTGTCGACCTTCACGACGTCATTGTATTCCTTCAATCCCCAGGCGAAAACCGTCGGTAGCAAAATCACCGGTATTGACGCGCCCTGCAGCGGGCATATTGCCTTTGACGGCACGTATGTGTATGTGGGTGACCGCAGCAGCACATCTCCGGGAATCGTGGTTATCAATCCTGCGACTGATGCGAAGGTTGGCACGACAAAGAACATCGGTTTGCCACCCAATTCTCTGGCGTTGCTGGAAACAACCAAATAAAGAGTATTCATAAGGGCGGTTCGCTGCGGCGAGCCGCCGCTTGTCCAACGTGGGAACCGATATGAAACCTTTCTGCTCATTACATATCTTGGCGGTAGGCATTTTGATTGCAACCGTTATTGGATGCTCGCATAACCGGCAGGAGCAAGCGCCGGTCATGCCGAAACGGATTATTTCCCTGGCGCCAAGCATAACGGAAACGCTGTTTGCTCTGGGGCTTGGCGATCGGATTGTCGGTATTACCAGATATTGTACGTATCCGGCGCAAACAAAAAGCATTGAAAAAGTAGGCGGTTACTCCGATGCCAATCTTGAAAAGATCATTGTTTTGCGCCCCGACCTTGTCGTGCTCTTGCGGGAGCATGAAAAACAACAAAGCTACCTGAATCGATTCGGGGTAAGCACGCTTATGATTGACAATTCAACCTGCGCGGCGGTTTGCAGTTCCTTTGCTCTTATCGGAAGGCGTTGCGGCGTGACTCATGCATCCGACAGCTTGATTGGATTGTTCCATGTGCAATTGACACAACCTACTCACGGGCAAACAGCACGCCCAAAGGTGCTGTTATGCGTGGGACGCGACAGCCCCGGCGCGGGGGGAATAAAAAGCATCTATGCGGCAGGGAGAGGATCGTATTATAACGACCTTGTTGAATCTGCCGGAGGAACAAATGCCTTTTCCGACAGCGCGCCAGCCTACCCCCGCTTATCGGCGGAAGGAATTCTGACACTCTTGCCCGACATCGTGATCGATGTTGCTCCGGCAATGGGCAACTACAATTGCAGTTCGCTTGTTGCAGATTGGAATTCAATGAACCGAATCCCTGCTGTAAATAACAAGAGGGTTTACTGCATGGGAAAAGATTATGCAACCGTGCCCGGGCCGCGCATGCTTCTGCTTCTCGACGACCTGAAGCGAATTATCGCGGATACCAACGGGACCTATCGGGAACACCGTTCCTTATGAATACACCGACACCTATGATTCAAGTCCACGACGTCCGCGCCGTGTACGGTCCCCATGAGGTATTGCAAGGAGTTTCTCTTGCCGTGGAACGAAATCAGCGCTGGGCCATCATCGGACGCAACGGCGCCGGAAAATCCACCCTTATCAAGCTTATCGCGGGATTATTGCATCCGAACAAAGGAGCGCTTCAGGTCAACGGCATGGAGGCGCGGCGATATTCTGCACGCAAGCGGGCGCAGATCATGGCGTATGTGCCGCAGAAGCCCGACGGCGTAATCCCTTATTCGGTGCATGATTTTGTCATGCTTGGTCGCTACAGCGCAATGGGACTTATGGGCATGCCGTCGCACAAAGATCGCGAAGCCGTCCGCGAAGCAATTGATATATGCGATATCCATCATCTGGCCGACCGCCTGATGAGCACGCTGTCCGGCGGCGAATTGCAACGGGTGCTTCTCGCGGGCGCAGTCGCTCAGCAAACGCCGCTGCTGTTACTCGATGAGCCGACCACATCTCTCGACCCGGCTCACGAACGGCTCTTTTTTGAAGCCCTCGGCCGTCTTCATGAACAGCGGGAATTGACGATTGTCATGGTAACGCACGATATCAATACCGCTCTTGTCCAGTGTACGCATATAGGTGCGCTGCTAAACGGGCATTTTATCTTTGCCGGCAGTGCCGGTGAATTCAAGAAACAATGTCCCGCGGTCCTTGAGGAAATATTCAAGGTTCGCTTTGAACGCTATGTCTGGAGTGAGGGAAAGTCGGAAGCGTTTGGCGCGTGGGGGGTGTCATGTCCGGAATAAAGAACCCTGTGGGTGCAGTGGCGATTTTATCGCTCGCGACAATAGTAACGCTCATTGTTTGTCCAATGATCGGGATCAAATGGATTTTGCCTTCAAATATTGCGAATGACAGCGACCTTCGATTTGTCTTCCTGACAATGAGACTTCCACGAACGCTTGTTGCATTTTTCGCAGGAGGCGGGCTTGCCGTTGCGGGAATGATTTACCAGGCCCTATTCCGCAATCCCCTTGCCGATCCGTATACGCTGGGCGTTTCGAGCGGAGCGTCGCTTGGCGCTGCGTTGTGCATCGTTCTTGGAGCCGGAGGCTCGGCTTTTGGACTGTCGATCGTGACCCTCGGAGCTTTCGCCGGAGCCGTAGGATCGATACTCATTATTTACACCTTTGCCTGGTCGAAAGAAAGTAACTCCAGCACACTGCTTCTCGCCGGCGTTATCGTGGCGACATTGTGCTCAGGCCTTATCATGTTTCTAAATTTTATCGGCGGGCTGAACCAGTCTTTCCAGATTCTCCGCTGGATAATGGGGGGCGTTGACGGGGCAAGCTACTCGCTGTTCTTTATTATGGTGGTGCCGCTGGCTGCATTCTTCGCCATCGCCGGGATACTCATGCCGCAGCTCGACCAGTTCTTGACAGGGGACAATATCGCGCATTCGCGTGGAATAAACATCCGGGCAAGCAGGAATCTGTTTATCGTCATCACCGCCCTGGCGGTAGGGGCTATTGTTGCGATATGCGGCCCCATAGGATTCATTGGGATACTCGCGCCCCACGCGGGCCGTATGATGATTCCCGGAGTGCGGCACCGGCTTCTTTCTCTATGCTCATTCTTATTGGGTGGATCCTTTCTGGTTCTTGCCGATACGTTGGCGAGATCCGTTGTGCCCCCGTCCGAAATCCCTGTCGGAATAATTACTGCGATGTTGGGAGGACCATTCTTCTTGCTCGTGCTATTCCGAAGCAAAAATCGGTTGTTGATGTAGGTAAGATTTCGATGAACAACACAAAGAGCATAATGATACAAGGCACCGCAAGTTCAAGCGGGAAATCGCTGATTGTTACCGCGCTCTGTCGCATCTTGCATCAGGATGGATATCGGGTTGCGCCGTTCAAAGCCCAGAATATGTCGAACAACTCCTTTGTAACAGCCTCCGGGCTTGAAATGGGCCGCGCGCAGGTCGTGCAGGCGTATGCGGCCGGTCTTGAGCCTGACGTGAGAATGAACCCCGTGCTTTTGAAACCGTCAGGTGGTACAGGAGCACAGGTTGTTCTTAAAGGCAAACCGGAGTTTACGATGAACGCGAAAGAATGGTATGAAACCAGGGAACGGTTACGAGGTACAATTCGCCAGTGTTATGACTCGCTTGCGGCCGAATACGAAATGATTGTTATCGAGGGGGCCGGCAGTCCAGCCGAAATCAATCTCAAAAAGAACGACATTGTCAACATGGGCATGGCAAAGATGGCGGATGCTCCTGTTCTTATCGTGGGTGATATCGATCGCGGTGGAGTATTTGCGTCGCTGGTAGGGACTATGCAACTGCTCGATCCCGATGAACGTGCTCGTGTCAAGGGATTCATCATCAACAAATTCCGCGGCGACGCGGGGCTGCTCAAGCCTGGCCTCGACGAGTTGGAAAAACTCGCCGGAGTTCCTGTTCTGGGGGTCGTACCGTGGCTAGACCACGCGATTGACGATGAAGACGGCGTGGCGGAGCGATTTACCAGAGAACATTCCGGCTCGGCGGACGTTGATATTTGCGTAGTACGCCTACCGCATATTTCCAATTTCACCGACTTCATTCCGCTTGAAGCAGTGCCCGGCGTCAGGGTACGCTGGTGCGAAACGAAAGAATCAATCGGATCGCCCGACCTTCTCATTCTTCCCGGCACAAAGGCGACTATCGTCGATTTGCAGGCGGTAAGAAAAGCCGGGATAGCGGAGGAGATCATTCAATATGCACATAGTGGCGGCACCGTTGTAGGCATATGCGGCGGGTTTCAGATGCTTGGCGGCACGATAGCGGATCCGGCGCATGTCGAAAGCGCGGCGGTAAGCGAAAAGGGACTGGATCTGCTCGACATGGAAACGGTATTTAATGCTGAAAAAAGGACAGCTCAGGTGACCGCCGCGATAGACGGAACATGCTCATGGTTGCTTGCAGGCATTGATCGCGTCGAAGTGCGCGGGTATGAAATTCACATGGGGGAAAGTCGCTATGGGCCGTCAAGCGTGCCTTTCACCCGCGCTGTCGATGGATTGGGGCAGGGAAGCGTGACCGGTGCTGCGGATGCGTCGGGCCGCATTCTGGGCACCTATCTTCACGGTTTGTTCGATACCGGCGTTGTGGTATCGGGTATGGTAAACGCGATAAGGGTTAAAAAGGGTCTGCCGGTACTTGATGCTGCTGTTGTCGACCGTCAAAGATTGCTCGTTAATGATCTGGATCGCCTTGCAACGGTGTGCAGAAATAGCCTTAACATGAATCGTATATACGAAATTATTCGGGAACCGGCGGTAGTGTGACTGCGCCGAGTTTTGTCAAAGAGAAAATCCTCTGTGGTATGACCATACCATGCGCGGGAATTGCGATCGCCTGGCTTGCTCTCCGGAACGGGTTGGTTTTGCAATGATGGAAAATGGAGGTTGTATGACGAAAAACTCCTCTGAACAAGTTTCACGATTTTTTTGTTCTTGGAGCGGCGGCAAGGATTCGTGCCTGTCATTGTACCGCGCTCTAAAACGCGGATATTCCTGTGCCTCGCTTTTTACCATGATTGACGAGTCCGGAAAGCACTCACGGTCGCATGGATTGCTCCCGGAATCGCTCAAAGCGCAGGCTGAGGCGATGCAAATTCCATTGCGTACAGCCGCTGCAACATGGGGAAACTATGAGTCGCAATTCAAGGAGCAGGCGGCACTCTATAGAAACGAAAATGTTCGGCACGGCGTATTCGGCGATATCGATCTCGAACCGCATCGCGAATGGGTTGAGCGGGTGTGCCGTGAGTCTGGGATTACTGCTCATTTGCCGCTCTGGAAAGGCGTTCGCCGAACACTGGTTCGGGAATTCATTGATGCCGGATTTAAGGCGGTCATCGTGGTAGTGAATACGAAGAAGATGCCCGACCGGTTTTTGGGACGTTTGATTGACGCCGCGCTTGTTGATGAGCTTGAAGCAATCGGAGTTGATGCCTGCGGTGAGAACGGGGAATTCCATACCTTTGTTTACGACGGGCCGTTGTTTAAAAAGGGGCTCATCTTTGCTAAAGAAGATGAGATTGCAATTGAAGGATATGCATTTCTGCGCATCACTGTTTCGGGCAATTCCGACAGGGGGGTATGTTCATGAAAGGATACGTCCAGGTGTACACCGGCAACGGCAAAGGAAAGACGACCGCAGCGATCGGATTGGCGATCCGGGCGGCAGGGGCGGGGCTGCCGGTTTTCTTTGCTCAATTCGTCAAAGGCATGAAATACAGCGAAATCGGTGCACTTGAAAGATATGCCGATTTGATTGCTGTTCGACAATATGGTCGGGGCTGCTTTATTACCCGTGAAGCCGATAAAGAAGATGTAGAACAATCACGGAAAGGGCTTGCTGATAGTGCAGAAGCGCTAAAGACGGGCAATTATCGATTGGTAATACTGGACGAGGCATGCATTGCCATTCATTACAAACTGTTCAGCATCGATGATCTCCTCCAAGCGATTGACAGAAGAAAAGCTGATTGCGAAGTCGTAGTAACCGGCCGTTATGCACCCCAGGAGCTGTTGGATATGGCTGATCTGGTGACGGAAATGAAGGAGGTTAAGCACTATTATGCGAAAGGCGTTCAAGCTCGGACGGGAATCGAGCGATGAGGCCCCGCCATGGCGGCGGGGCGCACGCTGGTTGGTTAGTTCTTTTTTGCTTCTGCGACAATGTCGCCGAGTCTAAAGAGCGCATACACTGCCGATCCGGGCATGCCCGCAATGAGCAGTATGGGAATCCACAGTCCGTTAAACTTCGCCCGTTTGGCCATGTCGAGGCTTACCAGAACGGTCAGCAGTATATTAATAAGAAGAAATGCCAGGATTGCAGCGTGGATAAGTCTGTGACCCATCACCATAAAGTGCGGACGCATCCCACAGCAACCGTTGGCCCTCCATGCCTGGCCGTTTTGGAACACCGGACCGAATCCGTGCCTGCCCATCATGCCGCCCCACTGGCGTCCGGTCCATTGTCCTTGTTGGACGCAACACCCCTGCGCGGCCATTTGCGGACATATCTTTCCGCCGGCGTACTGCGCGGAATCCGGAGCTTTGGCTGAAGGAGTAGCTACATTAGCTTCCGCCGACGCAATTCCAATGCTGGCGCCCACGAGAAGTACGAGAAATAGACTTGGTTTGTTCATACCTTGCCTCCTTTTAAGTGTGTGCCTCAAATCTTTGCGGCTTCCCCTGCAGTTCTTCATAGTATTGGACGGATGGAAAGGTGGTTTTGTTTCAAACAGACTCAAGTTGGGCACAGGCCAAACCGGAACCTTACCCGGACACGGGCGTGCCCAGAGAGGGTTATTCAGGAGCGATTGCGTTGTTTCAAGAATGGACAGGGGCTTTTGGGCCCGGCAATTCGCAAAATTTCTTTTCTCACACTTTTTTGCATTCGCGCTCACAATCAATCATTTTCTATGATCCTGAAAAATGAACTCATTCGTCTGGGAGGCCAATGGGCGACATTGTAAAGATCAAGAGAGCGTTGATAAGTGTGTCGGACAAGACGGGAATCGTGGAACTCGCGCGAATTCTCTCCGACGCCGGCGTGGAAATATTGTCGACGGGCGGCACCGCGCGAATTCTGGCGGAAAACCGTGTGCCGGTAAAATCCGTTGAGTCGCACACGGGGTTTCCAGAAATAATGGATGGCCGGGTAAAGACGCTGCACCCGAAGATTCACGGGGGACTTCTTGCCGTGCGCGACAATCCGGTGCATGTCCAGCAAATGGCGGCAAACGATATCGCCCCCATCGATCTGGTTGTCATAAATCTCTATCCCTTCAAGGTTACCATCGAAAAACCCGGCGTTACGGTCGAGGAAGCCATCGAGAACATCGATATTGGCGGGCCGGCCATGATACGCAGCGCGGCAAAAAACCACGCCTATGTCACTGTGGTAGTTGACCCGGCCGACTATGCCACCATCGGCCAGGCGGTGAGCACCGCGGGGGCGATTACCTTTGACATGAGGAAATACCTTGCCGTAAAGGCGTTCAACCACACGGCGGATTACGATGCCGCGATAGACGCGTACTTTTCCAGGCAGTATCTCAACGAAGAGGTGCTGCGCCTCAATTACCGCAACGGTTTTGAATTGCGCTACGGTGAGAACCCGCATCAGTCGGCCCTGTTTTTCAAGTCGAAGGAATGCACCGAACCGTGCATGGGAACGGCCATGCAGCTTCACGGAAAAGACTTGTCGTACAATAATATCGTGGATGGCGACGCCGCAATTGAGGTAGTCAAGGAGCTTGCGGGTACGCCGGCCGCGGCGGTTGTCAAGCACACCAACCCGTGCGGCTACGCAACGGGAAAAACTCTTGCCGACGCTCTTGAGGCCGCATGGTCCGGCGACCCGATTTCGGCGTACGGCAGCGTTATCGCCGTGACGCAAACGGTCGATTTGAAAACAGCGCAGGTCCTTGGCGGCAGGTTCGTGGAAATTCTCATTGCCCCGGATTTTACGGAGGACGGCCTACGGTATCTCAAGGAAAAGAGCTCGCAACTGCGAATTCTCAAGATAGGGGACCTCGGCCGCAAGAAAGAGGAACGTTTTGTTTACAAACACGTGGTGGGGGCAATGCTCAAGCAGGATCGCGACGTTGTTGAATGCGAAAAATGGGACACCGTCACCAGTGCGCAGTTCCCGGACGGCAAAGCGCCGCTTGCCAGGTTCGCATGGAAGGCGTGCAAGCACACAAAATCGAACGCCATCGTCCTTGCGCAGGAATATGGGCCTGGCGTGTACCGGGTGGTGGGAATGGGCGCCGGTCAGCCCAACAGGGTCGATTCCTTGCGGAAACTGAGCGTTACCAAGGCCAGAGAGAATTTTGCCGCCGAGCAGAAAGCTCCGGAAGGGGATTTCGCCGGGGAATTTTCCGAACTGGTGCTCGCGTCCGATGCGTTTTTTCCGTTCGCCGACACTATCGAAGAGGCTCGCAAGGCCGGCATCCGTTATATTGTCCAGCCGGGCGGTTCCAAGCGAGACGGCGAGGTTATTGACGCGTGCAATAAACACGGAATCGCCATGGTGTTTACCGGCACGCGCCATTTCCGCCACTAGTCGGGCCGATGTATATTAGGACGCGTTTGTATCCCGGCAACTCCCATGCCAAAATGGAGCAAAAGGAGTCTGCGGCTTTGGTCGCTGAGGTCTTTTTTTTGCAATAGATCAAGGAATACGATGCTTATGCCGAAAAATCTGGTTATTGTCGAGTCTCCCGCAAAATGCAAAACCATCTCCAAGTATTTGGGCAAGAATTACACGGTCCGGGCCACCATGGGCCACATCATCGATTTGCCCAGCAAGGAGTTCGGCGTCGACATTGAGAACGATTTCAAGCCCAAATATACGGTTGCAAAAGGAAAGAGCCGCGTCCTCAAGACCCTCAAGGACGATGCCGCGCAATCGGACATCGTTTATCTGGCGCCCGACCCTGACCGCGAAGGGGAGGCCATTGCCTGGCATGTGGCCCAACACATTTCCAAAGCGAATACCAACGTAAAACGCGTACTGTTCAACGAAATTACCAAACCAGCGGTGCTGGGCGCCATAGAGCACCCCGGCGAAATCGACATGAACAAGGTAAATGCCCAACAGGCGCGGAGGATCCTCGACCGTATCGTGGGGTACCAGATTTCTCCTATTCTGTGGCGAACCGTGTTCCGGGGGCTTTCGGCGGGCCGCGTGCAGTCGGTGGCTTTGCGCCTCATCTGCGAGCGCGAGGATGAGATCAAGAAATTCGTCAAGGAAGAATACTGGTCTTTGCACGCGCAGCTGGAATACAACTCGCTGAGTTTCTGGGCGAAGCTTCTTTCCGTCGACGGCAAGAAAGCCGAACTGGCCAACGAGGCCGCCACCAAGGCGGTTATCGCGCGGGTAAAGGATCCCTTTACCGTCACGGATGTGCAGCGCGTGGAAAAGTCGCGCAAGCCGTACGCCCCGTTTATTACAAGCACGCTCCAGCAGGAGGCGGCCCGAACTCTCAACTTCTCCGCAACCAAAACAATGATCATCGCCCAGCAGCTCTACGAAGGGCTTGAATTGGGAGATCTCGGCAGTATGGGACTCATCACCTATATGCGTACCGATTCCACGCGCATAGCCCAGGAAGCGCTTGCAAGCGCACGGACGCTCATCGGCGCGCAGTACGGTGAGAAATACCTTACCCCGGAGCCGCGGGTGTATGCCAAGAACAAGAACGCGCAGGACGCCCATGAGGCGATCCGGCCGTCGCAGGTTTTGCCCGATTTCGCTCCGGACAAGGTGCGCAACTACCTGAGCAAAGACCAACTGCGGCTGTACGAGCTGGTTTGGAAACGGTTTCTTGCTTCACAAATGGCAAACGCGCTGTACGATTCCACGCGCATCGACATGCAATCGGACGGCTGTGTGTTTCGCGCCACCGGTTCCATCCAGAAATTCGACGGATTTCTGGCGCTGTACGAGGAAACCGTGGAAGAGAACTCTGCCGAGAACAGCGAAGACGAAAACGAACGGCTTCCCGAGATCGACACCGGTGCCGCAGTCGCGCTGCAGAAGCTCCTCGACAAGCAGCATTTTACGCAGCCGCCGCCGCGGTATTCCGAAGCGTCGCTCGTTCGCGAACTGGAAGACAAGGGAATCGGAAGGCCGAGCACCTATGCGCAAATCATCGACACGCTCAAGCGGCGGAAATACGTGAACGTCGAGAACAAGCGTTTTTCGCCCACCGAAGTGGGAGGCATGGTCAAGGATATCTTGGTGAAGCAGTTTTCTAGCGTTTTTGACGTCGGTTTCACCGCAACAATGGAAAACTCACTGGACAAAATAGAGCTCGGCGAGGCGGATTGGGTATCGGTGCTCAAGGAGTTCTACGGCCCGTTTTCCCATCGCCTCGAAGAGGTCAAGCTGAATATCCGGGACCTGAAGGCGGCCAACCAGACAATCACGGATCGCACCTGCCCGGAATGCAAGAAATTCCCGCTTGTCATCAAGTGGAGCAGGAACGGTAAATTCCTGGCGTGCCAGGGATTTCCCGCCTGCCGCTACACCGAGCCTCTCGAGAAGATCGCGCCTCAGGAGTCGGGCGAAGTATGCGACAAGTGCGGGGCGCCCATGGTGGTGCTCAACATTAACGGCAACCGGTTTCTTGGCTGTTCGCGCTATCCCGAATGCAAGAACACAAAGTCGATTTCAACGGGAGTTGCGTGCCCGCGCGAAGGGTGCACGGGCCAGCTTATCGAGCGGAAAACGAGACGCGGCCGGCTCTTCTTCGGATGCAATACCTACCCGAAATGCAACTACGCAACGTGGGACCGGCCGGTTGCGCAGAAATGCCCGCAGTGCGGATTCGGCATCCTTGTGTACAAGGACACCAAGCGCAAGGGCGCCTATCACCGTTGTCCGCAGTGCAAGGCTGAATATCCTATCCCGGGAGCCACGATCGAAGCGGGCGCCGCAGCCGAATCGGGTGCGACCGAAGGCTGAGAGTCCGGCGAGCCGAGGCCCGGGAGTTTCCTGAGGAAATCTTCCGTACGTCCAGGCCGCGGGCGCGATCGCAAATCCCTGTTTGTCAAATCGGATGTTACCCATGCAATCTGTCGGCATAATCGGCGCAGGGCTGGCCGGATGCGAGGCGGCGCTCGCATTGGCGCGGGAAGAATTCTCGGTGACCCTGTACGAGATGCGGCCCGAGAAAATGACTCCCGCGCATGCCACAGGCCTTCCCGCGGAACTGGTCTGCTCCAACTCGCTTAAATCAACGGAATTGCCGGGCGCCCAGGCGCTCCTCAAAGAAGAACTTGCGCTGCTCGGCTGCAGCCTCCTTGCGCTGGCGAAGCGGTGCGCGGTGCCGGCAGGGAAAGCGCTGGCAGTGGAGAGGCGGGCGTTTTCGGAAACCGTGCTGACCGCGCTGCGCGAAATGCCGAACATTATCATGGAAACCCGAGACGTGTCTGCGCCGCCGGCCGGCCACGACGCAGTCATTATCGCCTCCGGCCCTTTATCGTCCGACGCCATCGTGTCGTGGCTCACCCGGCAATGCTCGGCGGAATCACTGTATTTCTACGATGCCATCGCTCCCATCGTGGCGGCTGAATCCATCGACATGAGCCGCGCGTTTCTGGGATCGAGGTGGAAGCCCGGCGAAACGGACTACTGCAACTGTCCGTTTACGGACGAGGAATATGATGCGTTCTACGCGGCCATAACCTCGGCGGAGACCACGGAGCGTCATTCGTTTGAGGAGGAACGGTACTTTGAGGCCTGCCTGCCTCTGGACATCGTAGCGCGGCGGGGAAAACTAGCCATGGCATACGGTCCGCTCAAGCCGGTTGGATTCGAGGATCCGAACACGGGGAAGCGGCCGTTTGCTGTTTGTCAGCTAAGGCGGGAGGATACCCAGGGCGGCAGTTACAGCCTGGTGGCCTGCCAGTCGCGGCTCAAACAGGGCGAACAGGAGCGCGTATTCCGCATGATTCCTGGCCTCCGGCGTGCGGAATTCCTCCGGTTCGGATCGTGCCACCGCAACACCTATGTCGATTCGCCGTCGCTTTTGGGACACAATCTCTCCCTCAAGGCTATGCCGTCGGTCTTCCTGGCGGGCCAATTGTGCGGCAACGAAGGCTATGTGGAAAGCATTGCCACCGGCAGACTCGCGGCGATGTTCGTTTCAGCATTTCTTTCCAAAAAGGAATGTGTTGCGCCGCCGCCGACCACGGCGCTCGGATCGCTGCTGCTCCATGTCACGGGATCGCCGGTTCGTCCGTTTGCGCCGAGCAGTTTTCATTTCGGGCTGCTGCCGCCCCTCGACCCGCCGCCGAGGCGGGCGTCCAAGAAAGAACGGCACGCGCTGCTGTGCGATCGTGCGCTTCGCGATGCGAGACAACGGGTCGGCGCGTAGCAACCTTCCAGGTAGCGAAAACTGTTGGCGCCGGGATAGAGGGGTTCGGGGGCTACGCCCCTCGAATCCCTGCGTACTTTGTCACTGTCGTTCCCACGAGTATTGTAGTAGTACTTCGAACTATCGATTGCGTCGTTTGCCCTTTCTGTCTGCAGCTACGGAAAGTATGCAGACAGCTCCGCGTCCGATCAACTGCCCTCCTCACAACTGAGTGCGAAATCCAATCAATTCCCATAAGAATCAAGGAGTAGAAGAGTATTGTGGAAATTGTTGTTCCGGAATTCGGAACACTTTGTGGACAATTATTTGGTTTTGTCAAAACAATTTCTTATACTTAAGCACAAGCATCTTCGAACAACTCTTCGGATCTTCCAAAGGCCTTTGAGACATGTCACGACATAAATCATCAGTACGGGTTTTCGATTACACGGACTATCGGAAGTATCTTGACGCCTATTACAAGGAGCATAAGGCCCGCAACGCCAATTTTTCCTACCGCTATTTTGCCGGCCGCGCCCGCGTAAGCTCCATAGGCCTCTACAAGGATGTTGTTGACGGAAGACAATCACTTTCCAGACGTGCTGTCGCCAGGTTTTCCGAAGCAATGGGACATTCCAAACGGGAAACGGAATATTTTGAGGCCATGGTTTTTTTCTGCGACGCCAGGACCGTTGACGAGCAAAAGCTCTATTTCGAACGCATGATGGCATGCCGCGAGTCGAAAGCGAGAAAGGTGGATGCATCGCAGTACGAATACTATTCCTGCTGGTATTACGGGGCCATTCGCGCCTTGCTGTCTTTCTATCGTTTTGACGGCTCCGGTTTTGATGGACTGGCGAAAAAAATTTCTCCTCCCATCAAGACCGAACAGGCGAAAAAAGCCATAGAGGTTCTCCAGCGGCTGGCAATGATCCGTAAAAACCCTTCCGGCGTGTACGAACCCTGCGACCGTGTCATCACCACCGGCAGTTTACAAAACGACCAGAACGTCCTCAGCCTCAGCGTCGTCACCATGCAAAGAAACTGCATGCAGCTCTCGGCTGAGGCGTTCGACCGGTATTCGGCGCAACAAATGGATATGTCTACCGTCACCGTGAGCGTTTCCAGACAGATGCGAACGGCCATCAAGGAGGAAATCGCGATGTTCAGGAAGAAGATACTGAACATCGCCGAAAATGACCGGCATCCTGAGTGCGTCTACCAGCTCAATTGCCACTTTTTCCCTCTCACTGATCCGGGAAAGGACGAGTAAATGGGCGCGATGATTCGCTTCGTGAGCCTGCTTCCGGCGCTGCTCGCAGGCGCGTTGTGGCTCTCGTGCTCCCCGGCAAAGTCCATTACCGCGGGCGGTACCGGCTCCGAAACGGTCATCGGGCGGGCGCTCACTCCGAGCGGTCAACCCGCCGCAAACGCCGTTGTGCATCTTCGGCGCGCAGATTATGTCTCTCCTCCGGCAACCGACTCCAAGGTACCTGTTGGGGACTATGCGGATGATACCGCCAATGCCGATGGCTATTTTGCCATGGCAGGCATACAGGCTGGATCGTACCGGATCGAGGTGAATGACGGAATTTCCAATGCAATCCTGTTCGACTGCACGGTGGACGGCAGGGGCGACACCGCGGACGTCGGGACAGGGACCTTGCAGCCATATGCCATTGTGAATGTCGCGGTAGTTGCCTCCAGCCAGGGCAGTAGCCGGCTGTTGGTGCAGGTTCGCGGTTTGGAACGGCTTGTCGACGTAGTCGCAGACGGGAAAATCACGGTGGCTAACCTGCCGCCGTGCATGCTCGATTTGCGCGTGATCAGCGCCGATTCGTCAATTGCGCCCTTCGAGACGGAAGGCATCACCGCGGCCGACGGCGCTGCCGCAAACGTGACCATGGACCCAAACTGGCGTTTTGCGAAACGGCTGTATATCAATACAACAGCATCCGGCGCAAACGTCAACGAAGCGGTCGTCGACTTCCCGCTGCTTGTGAGATTGGACTCGGCGAATTTCAACTTTAGCCAAGCATCGGGTTCCGGGCAGGACATCCGGTTTGCCAAGGCCGATCTCACGCCTCTGCCGTACCAAATCGAGGAATTCAACAACAAGGCAAGGTCCGCCGCACTATGGGTGAGGGCCGACACTGTTTACGGCAATACCAGCGCGCAGTTTATCACCATTCTTTGGGGAAATCCTTCGGCGTCCAGCCAATCCGACGGCGCGGCGGTGTTCGATACCGCCAACGGGTTTGCGGGCGTATGGCACCTCGGGGAAGCGGCCGGGGCTGTTCGCGCTGATGCAACGGCAAACCACGCCGATGCAAAACCGGTGGGCTACGATGGCGATGAGCAAGTACAAGGATACATCGCCGGCGGCGACAGCCTTGACAACAACAACGACGCGCTCGACGCCGGCAACCTTGCTGTGGCCGGTTCGCTCACCCTGAGCATGTGGATCGACGCAGCCGCGTACAAACCGTGGGGCCACCTTATCGCAAAGGCCTACGACCCCGCCGTCTATCCGTGGCTTGCCTACGGTTTGCAGCTCGACAGCACCGATACTCCCCATGTTTCGATGACCGTAACCACCCAAAACGGCGATTCGTCCATCGAAACCATTTCCCGTGTTCCTCTCCAGCAATGGGTCTACGTGGCCGGTACCTTTGACGGCTCGTCCCTGCGGCTGTACTTCAACGGGGCCAAGGAAATAGACGTTCCCTTTTCCGGAGCGATAGTCCAGAATTCGAAAGATGTTTATATAGGGGAACTCGAAACATCTCCCGAGCAGCGGTTTTGCGGCAAAATTGACGAAATAAGAATTGCCACTGTCGCGCGGAGCGCCGGATGGGTCAAGCTGTGCTATGAAACGCAGAAGCAAAACAGCGCGGTCCTGGTTTTCCCGAAGTAACGATTCGCGCCCCATATGTTCGATGTAAACGCCATTTCCTTCAAAGAGGCCCCATGAAACGAATAGTTTCCCCAAAAACAATGGTAGGTTCGGGTTTACTGGCTGCGGCGCTGTTCTGCTCTGCCGATGCCGCCGCGATTATCGTCGCAAAGACGGGCGGTGCCTATGCCACGATTCAGGCAGGACTAAACGCCGCGAATGCGGGTGACACGGTGTTTGTCAAGGCCGGCGCGTACACCGAGACCGTGACGTTTGGGAAAAGCGGCACACCCACCGCGCCAATCGTGCTGCAGAACTACGGAACCGACGCGCCGGTGATCGATGGAAACGGCACTACCGGAAATGTTGTTTCCATTTCAAGCAGGAGCAACGTCCGGATCATCGGCTTCGAGGTAATGAACGCTTCCGGCGGAGACCCGTCCATCGGCATCAGCGTAGAAGGCGCGGGAAGCAATATTCTCGTCAAGAATTGCAAAGTCCACGACATTGTATCCGACAACAAGAACGCTCACGGTATCGCGGCCTACGGCACCAGCGGATCAGCGCCCATCACCAGGCTTACCCTCGACAGCAACGAGGTTTACAATTGCAAGCTCGGCCAAAGCGAGTCCGTGGTGCTCAACGGAAACGTGGATTCCTTCACCGTTATCAATAATGTGGTCCACGACAACGACAATATCGGGATTGATTTTATCGGATTTGAAGGCACTGCCTCGGCCAACGATCAGGCGCGCGACGGCCTCTGCGCAAATAATCATGTCTACAACATCAGCAGCAAATCCAATCCCACCTATGGCGGCGATCAATCGGCCGACGGGCTGTATGTCGACGGCGGGAAAAACATCATCATTGAACGGAACATAGTAGATAATTGCGACATCGGCATTGAGGTCGCGAGCGAGCACGGCGGAAAAACCACCAGTGATATTACGGTGAGAAGCAATTTTGTTTCGCGGTCGTATCAATCGAACCTTCTTACCGGAGGTTATGCTTCCAGCAAGGGGAATGCACTAAATATCATGTTTGTCAATAACACCCTCTACCACGGCGCTCAGGGCGAGGTGGCGCTCCAGTTCAATTGCAGCAACATTACGATCAAAAACAATATCTGCTACGCGAGCTCAGGACAGGCCTACCTCGGCAATTGGGGCAGCAACAATTCGGGCGTGACGGTCGACAACAACCTCTACTACGGCGCCGGCACGAATTCGCCCGGCGCCTGGGCCGATGCGCATGCCACATACGCAGACCCCAAGCTGGTGAACGCTCCGACAGACATGCACCTCTTATCGAATTCGCCGGCAATCAATGCCGGTGCGGCGCTCACTTCCGATCTGGTGGGCGCCCTCGACATCGACGGCCAGGCTCGCGTAGCCGGCGGCACGATTGATATCGGTGCGGACGAATACGCCTCGACGCAGACCATAAGCGCCAATGCCCGGTCGCTGCGGTCCTCGTCGCTGGTCCGATTAGAAAAGACGTCTCCGTCGAAATGGCTGCTCACCTATACCTTGACCGAACCGGCAGCGGTTTCTTATATCCTTGTGGGGGCGAATGGCCGAGTCCTGTTTGCTTCCGCAACGCGGCATCAATCGGCCGGTACCAATTCTTTGTCCATAGATTGCAGTACGCTGGCCGGAAGCGTCTGCTGCATCCGGGCGAAATTGGGAATCGCGTTTCATTCGTTTGCACTTGCAACGATGCGGTAGCGCCGGTCAAGGCGGTTGCGATAATCCAGCGAGTAAAATTCCAAGGCTTTGGCTGAGCTGACCAGTACCGCCGACCGGCCGAGCCCGGAGATGAAACCCGCCCAGTGTGAAGAGGGGGTTAGACCGGCCCGAGCGTAACGAGGGAAACGCCCAGTTCCCTATCTTGATATCGCTGCAATTATTCTTAAAATCTCAATAACCCTCTTTATTTTCCTCCGCACAATTTTATAAAACTATATTTTATGGTCGGCCTTTTTTATGTGCGGCCGCGCTTCAGGGAAAGGAATGCGCATGAACGTACCAGTCATAGACATGATCCTTCGGTCCGGGTGGGTCGCGCGATCGATCCTCATTCTCCTGGGAATCTTCTCGGTTATCACGTGGGCCGTGATTTTCAACCGGTTGTACTATTTTGGAAGGGTCGTCAAACGCAACAGGCTGTTCCACAAGAAGTACATGAGTGTCAAGGCACTTGTCGAAATAGAAAAGACCGACATCGTTCTGCTGTCGTCGCCCATGGGGATGCTCGGCCTCAAGGGGGTGGGCGAGTTCCGGCGCATCCTCGACGATTCGTCCACGCACACGGGCATTCGCGACTGGTCGTTTTTTATTCAGAGCCAGTTTTCCATCGCGCAGGAACGGATCGACACGGTGTTTGCCGAACTGTCAAGGAAATTCGATTCCGGTCTCATCGTTCTTGCCATATCCGCCAGCGTGTGCCCGTTTCTGGGGCTGTTGGGAACGGTGTGGGGCATCATGAACTCGTTTTTCGAAATCGGCAACCAAGGGTCGGCCAGCCTGCCGGTTGTGGCGCCCGGCATCGCCGAAGCGCTCATAACCACGCTCGTCGGGCTTGCGGTTGCCATCCCCGCGGTGCTGTTTTACAACTACTTCGTCCACCGCGTCGACACGATTGAAAACGAAGTTGACGAATTCAAGAGTCTGCTGTTCTCGCACATGAAAAGAGATATTCTGAGCGTCCTGTATCGCGACAAATCCGTCGGCACACCCAAGGCATAGCCGGGTCTTTCGCCATGAAATCACGCCAACGAAGAAAAGCCATTGCCGACCTCAACATTACGAACCTCGTGGACGTGGTGTTTACGCTGCTCATTATCTTTATGATTACCGCGCCCATGATGACGCAGGGCGTCCAGGTAGATCTGCCCAAAGCCGAGGCGGAAAACGTTGAGGTGAACGATTACATTCAGGTTTCCATCAACGGCCGCAGTGAGATATTCATCGATCAGGAGAGAATCAACCTCGTCGACTTCAAGAAGCGTTTTCGGGAAGTATTCCGCGGTCGCATCAAGACGCCGGTCTTTATCAACGCGGACAAAAAAGTGCCCTACGGTCTCGTGATCCGCGTGATCGCGGACATCCAGAACGCCGGCGTCGTGAAACTCGGTTTTCTCACGCTGCCGGTCAAAGAGGGAGACGGTGGTTCGTGACCTCCCCGGCTGCCTTTGCAATGCCGACCGGGAATGCCGTTCAGTCGCGCGGAGGATC
Organism: Fibrobacterota bacterium; assembly: GCA_003165595.1. Lineage (GTDB taxonomy): Bacteria > Fibrobacterota > Chitinivibrionia > Chitinivibrionales > FEN-1185 > FEN-1185. Next base: position 120,704 of record PLWQ01000013.1, read on the forward strand.
GTTTGCCCCGGTTCTGCTTGCCTCGCTTGCGTTTCACCTTGTTGTCTTCGTGGGAATTCCCGTGTTTGCGCGGATGCTGTATCACGCAGAAAAATACGAACGGCCCAAGACGTTTACTCTTGTAAACATGCCCAAGCTCTTGCCCCAGGCAATGCAACAGGCTGCCCGGCCCAAGCCGAAGGCGACCACGCCTGTGCCGAGCAAGTCAAGGGCGAAGAGCGCAACAAAGAAAGAAGACAAGCCGCAGGATAAGAACGATGATTTGAATGAGTTGCTGGACGCGATACCGGCCTCGGTGTCGGAGGTTACGGCCGGCCAGTCATTTAAGTTCCCGTGGTACCTGAACAGTGTTATCTCGAAGGTTGAAGAAAACTGGAAGCCGCCCATGGGACTCACCGACAAGAAAGACGCCTCAGTGACCGTTCTTTTCACCATTTTTTCATCCGGAGATATTTCCAAGGTGACGATCGCGGCGTCCTCCGGTATTTCCACGCTCGACAATGTGGCGATCAAAGCCGTACAGACGGCTGCGCCGTTCGGCAAATTGCCCGTCGGATTTCAAGCCGACAGGCTCGACATCAATTATGTTCTTCACTATGTCAAGCAGTAGGCACAAGAAAGGCCCGGGCTCACGTTGAAAAAATCGTTTCACTTGTTGCTGATTCTCTGTGCCGGGTTGTGGACCTTTGCATTCTCGGAACGGATAACGCTTGAATCCTATGCCAGCAACCTCGACAGCATTGCCGTTGCCATAGCTCCCTTCAAGGGCATTGGCGACAGCCGCATTGCCAAGGATGAACCGTGGAAGGTGTTGGCTGCCGATCTTGAATTTTCCGGCAAGTTTACCGTGTTTCGCGTCACCAAGCCCGATAGCAGCCAGTTTGCCCAGAAAAGCATCCCCGTGTATGTCGACGGCGACTTCGAGGTGTTCGGCCAGCAGTATGTACGGGTCGATTGCTCGCTTCGGGACGCCAGGTCGGGGAGCGAGCTTGCGACCAGGAAATACGAGGGCGACGTCAATCACCTGCGGCCAATAGGACACAAGTTCGCAAACGAGCTTGTGAAGATGTTGTTCAACGAAAAAGGGATCTTCGAAAGCAAGATGCTCTTTGTGAAAGACGATGGCGCCAAGAAGAACATCATGATCATGGATTGGGACGGCACGAACATGCACCCGCTCACCATCACCTCAACCGTCAACATCTTCCCGACATTCGTCGATTCGAGCACCTTTCTGTGGACGTCGTTTATCCGCGGCCATCCGGACATCTATAAGGCGACGATCGGCGGCAGGGGAGGAGCGATCATGGCGAGCCGGTTCATCCAGACCTCGCCCGCCTACTCGCCCGTCACGGGCACGGTGGCGTTCGCGTCGTCGCGGGACGGAAACATGGAAATTTACAGTTGCGATTTGGACGGCAAGAACATCAAGCGGCTCACCAAGGCTCCATCGATAGAAACATCGCCGTGCTGGTCGCCCAACGGGTATCAGATCGCCTTTACTTCCGACAGAACCGGCGCGCCGAGAATTTTCGTGATGGACGCCGACGGAACGAAGGTGCATCAACTGGCATTCGAGGGCGGATACCAGGATTCCCCGGCGTGGTCGCCCAAGGGCGACAAGATCGCCTACCAGTGCATGGCCGGCGGCAAGTTTGAAATATTCACGACGCAGCCCGACGGGTCAAACACGTTTCAGGTCACCAGTTGTCCGGGGAGCAACGAATATCCGGCCTGGGCCGCGGACGGGGAACACATCGTCTTTTCGAGCGGCCGCGGCGGGAGCATCGATTTGTATGCGATAAAGGCTGATGGGACGCATTTGACAAGATTGACAATCAGTGGAAATGCCAAAATGCCCGATTGGGGAAATTGGTAACGAAACCTTTTGCGTGAGAGGTCGTATCATGAAAGTAATTCAGATCGGTGGAATCGCGATGGCCTGCGTTTCCCTGGGTACTTTTTCCTCCTGCTCTTCCATAACCCTTCTTCGTATCCAGGAACTCAAGCAAGTGGAAGCGCATGTCGACTCGCTGAAGGCGGAAGTAGCCGCTCAAAACGAGCAGTTGCAGATTGAGCAGAAAAACCAGAATGAACTTCTGCGTCTCATCCGGGCCGATATGCAGGTGAGGTTCGAGGATCTAGGGCAGAAGATTTCCTCGCTCGAGGGAAGCCTGTCGGAAAACAAGTACAAGCTGTCTCTTATAGACAAAAAGACGCAGGAGATTCAGGATCAGTGGAAGGCCAAAGCGGTTGCCGATTCCGTTGCAACGACCCAGAAAAACACGCAAGTGGAGAAACTGTATCAGATCGCCTACGGCGATTACACCGCGTCGCGCTGGGATCTGGCGGCAAACGGTTTCCTTGATCTTGTCAACCAGTATCCGGAATCAGCGCTTGCCGATGAGGCTTCTTACTGGTACGCCGAGTGCTTTTATGGAAAGAAGGACTTCGATAAGGCCGAGCAGCTGTATTCCGATTACCTGAGGAAATACCGCAACGGGAAGAAGGTGTGCCCGGCGCTCTATAAGATGGGCCTTGTGTTTGAGGGCAGGAAATTAATGGAGAAGCGTAAGTTGGTCTGGCAAAAGCTGCTGACAACGTGTCCCGGATCGCAGGAGGCTACTGCCGCGAAGGAGAAGATGGGAAAGTAGAAAAGGCTCTTGTTACCCTGGCTGCCCATGCGAAAGCCGTCGGGAAACAAGGGCCTTTTTTGATCTGGGATTAGCATTACAGGCAGTTGTGGAGTACGCCTATTTCTTTTCCGGCTCCAGATTGTTCATCTGCTGTTTAAGCTTCTGTATCTGGCCGTCGAGTTCCTTCTGTTTCTGGTCCATCTTCTGCTCGGTTTCGGCCTTGTTGGACTGCTGTGAAATTTTCTGCACGATCGCGAGCGCGTATTCGATATCGTTCTTGACTACGTCGATGTTCCTCGAGAAAAACGAAGCCCGGTGAAACTCATTCGCATACACCTGAAATTTGTCGAGTTTCGTTTTGTCTTCACCCTGCGTTTTGTGCAGGCTGTCTACCTGATGCAGCACGGTTGACGACGGCAGTTCAAGCGAAATCTTGTTGACGTCGAAGGCGAGCACTTCGTAGGACTTGCGATTGACCCTGTATTTCACTTGTTCGGCGTCAAGCGTGTCGGCGGGCGGTGCCTTGAGCGTCTGGGCTTTTGTGGAAGCGGCAGTGAGGACCGTCAGAGCCTGAGAGTAATTCTTTTGCATCAGGAGTGCATATGCCTCTATGAGGGCTCCTTCACACTGCAGGGTCGGTTTGGGAGTCGCTTTTTGCAGGGTTTGGCCGTAGGAAATGCAATCGGCCCATTGGCGGGCGCGCAGTGCGGTCCAGCACATTCCCAGAAGCGCATCTTCGTAGTAATAGCTCATGTTCGAAACCGAGCGAAGCGCGGTAACCGCCTTGGACAAAGCAAGCTGTTCGTAGAACATATACCCGAGAAACACGTAGGATCTGTTGACGATCTCCCGCTGTTCGTTCGTTGTCACCTTCGACTCGATGCAGTTGCCCAAGGCATTGAGAGCATCTTCCATGTTATAGGTGAGCACATAGGCAATGGCAAGAGAGTGCTGGGCAAATGGATATTCCGGATGGTTATCGGGAATAAGCAAGAACAGCTGGATGGCTTGCTGAAAATTCTTGTCTCTCATGTTCTGTTCGGCCATTAGATAGTAGGCATGAAACTTGAGCGAGTCGGGAACGCCGGGGGAGTTGAGGAGCTGAAACTGGCTTCCCACCACCGCCGCGTTCTCATCCCGATAGGCCAGTCGCATAAGCCCGAGATCGGCATAGGGAACCACCGAGCTTTTGGGATAGTCTTTCTTCGTGTCCGAATAATTCTGCGCGGAAAGGTCTCTCATGTCAAGCTTTTCCAGGCACGCTCCCCGGTAGTATTGCACCCAGTCGTTCTTAAAGAACGAGGGAAACTGCACGAGGATCTGGCTAAAAAGGAAAAACGAGTCCCAGTATTTTGCCTCAAAGTACAGTTTGCAGGCGCGGTTGTACAGTTCGTTGGGCGCCATGTCGAGCACACGCGCCATCTTCTTGGCGTACATTTCTTCCCGGTGGAGGCCCACATCGCCGCGGAGATAGAACGAGTAGGTGGAAACGTCTCCCGTGTACGGCATGCCGATGTACTGGAACAGGAACTGCAGATCGCGTCCTTCGTTGAGGTGCGGCACATTTACGCCGGCGGAAAACCCGTAGTATTCGTTAGGCTGCCGGATATTTCCCATAAGGTAATAGATATCCAACATGCGCATGATCCAGCCGCCCACCCGGAAATTGTAATCGTACTCCAAAGTGGCTGTGCCGGTATCCGCGCTCAGGACCGTAACACGGTGAGCAAGGGCGCTGTAGACGTTCTTTACGCTTACGTCGATGCCCGCATCTATTTGCTTTTCGAGAAAATAGGCAAGCCACGTAAGCTTTACATTGCTTGTGTAGGTCGGCTCGCTCAGGGATGCTATCTTTAAATTGTCAAGAACAGGCTCTAGGATGTTCTGCAACGAAATGCCGATCACGTGGTCGCCAAAGACGGGGTCCCGCAGCAGCCGGTACGTGAGTCCGACATCGCCCGTCATATTGTAATACGGGGTTGTGTAGTTGGTACTCAGGGAAAAACCGAGATTTACCCCGATGCTTAGTCCGCCCCAAATGTTGTTTGCATAGGTGCCGAGCACGAGAAACTTCTCGTCGTACTGCAGATTGTGGATATTCGAGGTGTCCAAGGTGCCGTCGGCTGCATAATTTGTCGGCGCCACGCCGCCCGATCCCTGCGCACAGACCGTGATTCCCCACGATTCGTACAGCCCGACGGGAATGGTGACGCCCAGTTCGCCGAGCTGATATGCACCTTGCAACGGCAAGGCTCCGCAGGCCCGCAAATCTATGTAGTTGTCTTCGGTCAGCAAGGCCGGATTTGTAAGCGGCGAATATCGCGAGAACATGTCACGCCATCGCTGTGTTGTCAAATACTCGCCCGATAAGCCCTGCGCTAGAAGCGGATAGAGGCATCCGCACGCGATAATGGCAAGAACCGCGCAATGCACGTGTCTGGAGAATTTGTTTGTAATGTTCATGGGGAAGGTCCTTGGTTTCTAAGAGGTTTGGGGGGTTAAAGGATTATTCCCTTACTTTACCGGTTTAATGGACTGAGCACGCGGCCACCTTTTCTGGAAAGTGAAATTCTCTCACTTGTAGGATAATATAGTATTGTAACGGATCGAAATAAAACATAATTGGTTTCACGAGATTATTTTTTGTTGTGCGTGCGGGGCTCCGGGAAGCAGGGGTAATGTGCTTGCCCTGGGATTGAAGGACCCTGCAGTAAGCTGCGGAGAAAAGGCAAATGAGATAATATTAAACGCGAAGCGCTAGTACCGCACCTTAGGGAATGAAATGACAATCCTTCAATCCCTATGGAAAAAGAAATCGCTCGCTACCCCCGAAGCAAGCTTCGAGGGTAGCGCTCGCTGTGGGATTCACCTGCGCATCGGGAAACGGGAAGTCGCGCGATATTACTATTTTCGCAAAGTTATATATGATATTTTTAGTTGCATGTCGTATCGACTTTCCATGTTCCAATTCGACGTTCCCGCGGGCGCATGCCTGGCCTGCAAGCAAAGTCGGAAATATGTCTGTGCCGCAGCCTTCCAACCGTCGGATCAACGATGAAGAAATGCCGGGTCGTTGCAGTGGCGGTGATACTGCTCAGCCTCTCGTCGTTCGGCCAGTCGCGCGACACCAGGTTGCTGCTGGATTCCGCGAAGATCTACTTGGTAAACCAATTGTACGCGCGTACCGATAATTCCCTTGAAAGAATTCTTCATGCCGACCCGGACAATGCAGAGGCGGCATATTTGCTCCTCGCTTCCGCGCAAACCAAGATCCTTGACTACGAATCCTACGAAATGGATGCCGACTACTTTGTGGAGAAGGCAAAGGCGACCCTCGACGTACTGAGCAAATCGTTGCCCGGGCGGCGCGGTCGGGATTCTCTGGCGTGCCTTTTTTACATCGGCAACATCGAAGGCGGCATCAGCATCATAGAGGCGAAGGTGGGGAACTGGCCCGCAGCTGTCAAGAGCGGGGCTTCATCGATCGGCGCATTCAAGCGAGTCATCAAGACGACCCCGGATTACTATCCGGCATATCTCGGACTGGGCATTTTCAATTACTACATCAGTCAGAATCTCAAGTGGCTTCCATTTTTTGAGGACAAACGAGACGAGGGACTCGAACAGGTTCGGCTGTCCACCAAGGCCGAATTCCCTTATTCGTATGTTGCCAAAAACTCGTTGTGCTGGATTCTTCTCGAACGCAACGAATACCGCTCTGCGGATTCCATTGCCGGATCGGTGCTTGCCGAACTGCCCGCAAACACGATATTCATCAGGCTTAAGGCGCGAATTGCCCTCTTCCGGAAGGACCTGCCTTCGGCGGCGGCATGGGCAAGAAAGCTTGTTGCCATTTCGGAAAAACGCGTTCCCGCAAACTGGTCCGACCTGTTCTCCGGGTATCAGATACTCATCAGCACCAGCGATGAACTCGGCAGAAAGAACGAATGCCTCGCATTGTGCAGAAAAGCTCTCGCCAAGAACGTGCCGGAGCCGTACCTGCGAATTCCCTATGTCAAGAAACACCTCCGGTACATAGCCGACATCCAGCGGAAGTACGCGAATTGACTGCGCCGCTTGACGCTGTCTGCTGGGGGCCACGCATGCGATTCCCGTATCGATCCGGCGGTTCTTTGGTGTATTTTTTACCTATGAACGCCCATCGGCTCGTTAGTACCGCCTGCGTAATCGTCGTGTGCGCACTGCCCCTTAGGGCGGCGTTTTGCCCCGCGGTGGAGATCGATCCCGAGACCGACAACCTCATGTATCGCATAGCAACCAGGTACAATGTGCGGTTGCCCGCGTCCTTTTTCTGCCAGCCCATGACCACCTGCGACGTGCTTGCATTTCTCGACAAGGCCGATTCGCTTGCGGCGGCGGGCCGGCTTGCGCCCGCCGAGGCATTCGATGTCGTAGCCCTTAGAAATCACATCTCGGCCCAGAGCGGCCTGCTCAAGTGGAAGTCACACACCGCAGACGCGCATGTCAACGTTCACGCCGACCTGACGGACACCAACAGTCTTTCGTCGGGCTCAAGGAATGCCGGATACGTTCGCGGGGCCGCTGGCGCAACCCTCAATGCAAACCTGAACCAGTTGTCGTTTTACTCGGGGGTGCAAGTGTGGACCGACTACCGGTCCGACACCATGTATCACCAGAGCAGCTATCAGCCCTACGACGGCGTGCCCTACAACTTGTACGGCAGGGCCGATTCAAGCAGAGTCAGATCTTCGGACATGCTGCGGGGCGGCGTGGTGTATGTTGCTCCGCCATTTCGGATCGACGCGGGCATCGACCGAATAAAGCAGGGGCCCGTATTGGTGAGTCCGCTCACGTTTTCCGGGTATGCGCCGCCCGAGACCTACGTGCGGGGCGAAATTTCGTTCGGGATCATGGACTACACTCAAACAGTGGGGCGCCTGGAGAGCGAAAACGACAAACCGAAATACTTTTACACGCACAGAATCAACGTTCCGCTGCTCAAGAACCGTCTTGATCTCGGGCTCACCGAGGTTGTTATTAATGGAAGCACGACCAACCAGCAACCCGACACGTCGCCCGATGCATTGCGAAAAGGGTACTACGAGGTCACGCGTGACTGGGAAATAGGCTACATGATTCCTTTTGTTCCTTATGTCTTTATGGAACACTATCTGGGAGACAGGGACAACAAGGCGTTGTCCTTCGATTGCAACATTGCCTTTCCGGATAATTTCAGGTGGTATGGCGAGTTGTTTATCGACGACATGCTCAACCCTTGGTCGTTGTTCTTTTCAAACGACTGGGGAAACAAGTGGGCGCTTGACATCGGCGGTCAGTACTTTACAAACGTGCTGTCGCGCGACGTGACCGTCACTGCCGAATACTGCCGCGTCGAGCCGTGGGTATACACCCATTTTTACGGCGGCAGCCATCGTTACGACAACTTTAACGTGTGTCTCGGCGCGCCCCTTGGACCCAACTCCGATCTTCTCTCGCTTTCCTGCGAAACCAGACTCACGCCGCGAAATACGGTGGGGCTGAGCTTGACACATGCGCGAACCAACCATGTGCAGCGCGGCGGGAACATCACGGACGTGTTTCAGGACCCGGGAACAGCACATCCGGATTCTCCGACAAGAGTTTTTCTCAACCCTGCCGATTCCGGGGAAGCAACGGTGACCAGGGCGGGATTGTACTGGAAATTCGACCCGTTCGGGCTGTTTAGAGTCAACGTGAAATACGAGTACGACGCGTCCGGTATGTCAATAATTCAGGTATACGGCGGGCTGTATTTCTAGACGGCACCGGCCGCAAAAGCGGATTTCTTGGCGGGCTCAGTCCGACCCGCAGCCCGGTCTTACCTAAAGGCTGTCAGCTTAAGCGAATCAACGATTGCCTTGTTCCTTGGACTACCGGAGGCTTTCAGGACCCAGAGATACTCGGCATAGCCGCCGGTGAGGCCGACTCGGACGCAGATTCTGTCTTGCGCTTTGAGAAAGTGATCTTGGTATGCCATGCGCTTCGCGGCGTCGTTGACGGAAAAGGAATCCTTGTACAGGAGACTGAGCGAGTCGAGATAGGTATTGCACATGATCCATTTTTTCACCTGGTCTGCGGTCACCGCAGAGTCCGAGGGGGGAATGAAGTCGATTTTCCGGGAATCGGGCGCAGAGGGCTGCGCGTTCGCCGGTTCCCTTTTCTGACACGCGGACGTCAAGGCCAGGAGCATGCACAGCACTGAGATCAGACTCGCTTTTTTCACGGACGTCTCCTTTTCTGAGAACGTGGAATGTATCTAAAAACTACGTTGTATGTCGGCGGTTGTCAAATTGACCGGCCGGGGGCCGGTGTTTGTTCGCTTGCGACACCGTCCGGCGGCTCACCAAGGTGCCGGGGCTAGAACCTCATGGGGCCCAAAAAACAGCTCGGACAACATTTCTTAATATCCGTAGTGCACGCACGGCGCATTGCCGGGAGCCTGCCTGCGGGCGCAAACGAGAATGTCCTGGAAATCGGGCCGGGAAACGGGGCTCTCACGGTGCACCTTGTCGAGCGGTTCGCGCACGTTCATTGCGTGGAAATCGACGACGATGTCGTGGCCGCCCTTACGGAGAAAATCGGCGCAGCGTCGTGGACGCTTCACCGGTGCGATGCGCTCACGTTCGATTTCGCCAAGGCGGGTTTCCCTCTCCATGTCGTTGGAAACCTGCCCTACAACATCGGTGCTCTTCTCATCAAGAAGACATTACTTTACGGTAACGGTATCCTCAGCTGCACCTTCATGGTTCAGCGGGAGGTTGCGCAGCGGATAGTTGCGGTTTCTCACACAAAGGAAAACGGGTTTCTGTCGGTCTTCTGCCAGTTCTTTGGCACGCCGCGAATCGTGCTTCGGGCGCCAGCCGGGGTTTTTTTCCCGAAGCCCAACGTCGAGTCGGCGGTGTTTCGGATCGAGATCGAACCCGACCTTGAGGCCAAGCTTCCTGTTTCGCAATGGAACGACTATTTTTCATTCGTGGACAAAGGCTTCAGGATGAGGCGGAAGATGCTCGCGAACGTACTCGGCCGTGAAGGGGGGCGGCAGCGATGGGTGGAACTCCTTCGCGGCATGGACATCGTTGACGGCGCACGCGCCGAAGATTTGTCCGCGGCCGAATGGCTCACGTTATACAAACTATCATGCGAAACACCCTGAAACCGGTAATTGTGTCGGTGTGCGCCATACTGGCCTGGCAGCCTGCTGCCGGCCAGGTCAACGCGTGGCCGCAATTTCTGACTGTTCCCGCGAAGCCCGCCGCAGCCGATTCCAACCGCACGGTGTATGGTTCGGACCAGAACCTGTACATTCACACCTTCAAGTCACGTGACTCGGTGAGCATAGAGAGCAATACCGCTTCGTACGGCGTCAATCAGAGCGTCGACTACGAACTCAAGAACGATTCATGGTTTGATACCAAGGACCAGTTTTACGATCTTTCGGGGAGTGTGGTTCGGAAGGAATTGCCGCTGGGACTTTCTGCCGGTCTGGAATGGACGCCGGTGCTTATCCTTAACAAACGCACATCGAGCCAGGGACTGCTTGGTTCTATTGAAGCCGGGCCCGTTGCGTCGGCGGCCCCGCTTGGCATACCGGTGGAGCTGCACGGCGGCGGCACGGCGCGCGGATGGAACGACAGTCTGGGGGCGGTGAGCGTCAATGACTACGGATTGCTGTCGCGCGACAAAGGGTTTTATGCTGGCGGCGATGTCGGATCGCTGGTGAAGCCGCTTCCCTTACTTCCGCTTATCGTGGATGTGCGCGGATACGGGCGATCCATGGAGACCTCCAAGCTCATTTCCGGGACCGCCTTCGCGCTGGTGTACGCGGGGCTCCCCTCGGGGGACAGCTGTTTTGCAATGTACGCCGATTCATTGACAAATGGCAAAGATGCGTTTCTCGGGCAAGCGCAGGGCAAGCCCCATTTCATCGACGACCCGGAAAAAACCGAGCGCTCTTACCAGATAAGCGCGGGAATACGGGGCAGGCCGAGATTCTGGCTTGTGCCGGGTGCGGTGTATTCTTACAACGAACATTATCTGTCGTATCGCGACGTATGGGGCGACAAGAGAAATACCGACAATTCAATAAATTTTGTGCTCGGGACCGATTCGGTGTTTCCGGTTTCATATGCCGGCGGCATCAAAATAGACTGGGAAAGGGAAAATAAACACTCGCTCTCGGCCGAAGACCAGGGAAGCTCGGTCACACTTTCACCCGAATTGCAGTTGATGAACATCGAGGGCAAGCTTGCAAGCCTCGACGACTACCAGGCGTATCGCATTGAAATGATAAACACCGTGTCGAAGTACTTCCGCAACGGAATCGGAGCCGAATACACCTCTGATATTTCCCGCTATTCAAAGGATTATCCCGTATATTACGTTTCAAATGGTGACACGATCCGTCCCGACCCGCCGCAGGACAACGATCTTATCGTGAACAGACAGAAATTTACGCTGGTTCCGATTCCGTCCGCGTGGGGCAAGGCATCGTTGTTCGTGGAATATTCAAACAACTACAGGAATTATATCAAGAAAGAGATGAGCGGGAACAACGAAATCGACCAGCTCTACCGCGTCGGTGGAAACGGCAATTTCATCATTGCACAACGGTGTACGGTGTCCGAAGCAATGAGCTCAGACGTCAAGACAACAGACTACGTATTTCCCGAAACCAAGCGGGGGTCTCCGCCGCCGTATTCCCGGAAATGGAGTTCACTTTTGTTGCTCGATTGGGCCATAACCCCCTGGCTCGGCCTCAAAACCGAGTGGAACGAGATCTATTGCGATTTTGGGACATGGAACGCGAGGGAGTACCTCGATACCACGACGCTCAAGTCCGCCGAGGCGGTGGCAAACTACCACGATTATTACGCAATCGTCGACAAGTCGTGGGAACACGAGATAAAGCTCACCCTGGCTGCCGTCCCGTTTCGCGATTGCCGGGTGACCGCGGGATGCTCATACCAGTACATTGACTCACGCCAATTCAATGTGGCAAGCGGATCGTACGATCCGATCTTCGGCGCCGCAGGCACCCGGGTGATGCCCTTTGCGTCACTCACGTACCAGCTCGGCGCTCAGGCCCAGTTTAATGCCTCATTTGCCAGAACGTTTGATATCCTTAACAAGTTCTGGGACATTCACGTGTCTCTCACCGGGGTGTTCTAGAATGCCGAAATGCATTTTCCTCCTGTCGGTTATGGTGGTCATGTCGGTGTCGTGCGGAGCCTTCGCCCCGCGGCCGACGGAATATCCCTCAAACACCGTCACCGTTGACCCTCTTAATTTCGCGTCGATCCTGTGGGGAACCGGTAAAGAGATCACCAAAGTGGATTACAACGATATCTTCTTCGACTCGGCGAAATTCGTTGATATCAACGACAACTCCTACGAAAAGCAAATGCTCGTCGACCATCTCCAGGACGTCATCCGCAGGTTCGCAATAGATGAGGTTTCCTGGAGAACCGACTCCCTGACCGATTTCCCCATAGCGGACACATTTTTCGTTGACCGCACGTACCATGTTGTCGCCCGGGACACACTTATGATCCCGCCGAAGTCCTACCAATTCGACAACAGCGCCTCATTCAAGCTGATATTCAATGCAGATAAGAACACATGGAACATTTTCTATTTCAAAGACAAGTATCCCGGAAAGTCTATTTTTCACCCGTTATTTCAGCCGGACTATTGACCGGGGGCTCAATGACGGAAGCTGTGTGCAGGAGACCTCAGGCGCGATTGCTTCTCGTGGCAATTGCGGCATGCCTGGCGGTGGGTGGATGTTTCGATCCGTTCTATCCGCCAACCGGTGAACCCCAGACCGTCGGCATTGCACGAAGTTCGCCTGCAGGCACGGTGCAGCAGTTGTTTGAATCCTACGAAACCCGCCAGATAAATCTCTTTATGGACTTGTTTTCACCGACAAAGGATTTCAGGTTCTACGTGTCGCCGAGTTTCCAGGCCGATTACGCCAAGGAGCGGGGGAATGCAAGCCTGGAGACGATCGATTCGATGTTTAGTTATGTGAGGGAGGTCAAGGGCATCTCGCAGATGTACTTCTGGACCTACGATGACGAGATCGAAATACACGACAACCTGTTTACGCAGGCGGTCGAAATAGGGTTCACCGTCGACCCGCAGACGATCGACACCAGCAGTATCCGCTACTTTCAAGCGACAGACGGCTCGCAGTATGCGGAGGTAATAGTACGGGGAGGCGAGCTGCAGATACGTGTGAGCACGGGCGACCTCACGGTAATCGATTATTATGTTGACATTGGTGAACAGGCCTTTTACCTCGAAAAGGATCCCCGGAACCCCGCCCTCTGGGTCATTGCGAAATGGTTCGATCTTGGGACCGCTCAATAGCCGCGGTCATTTTGTGCTGCACGTATAAACGCGAGAGAGAAGCCTGCGGCGTTTTCTTGAAAAGAGACCCATGGCCGCGGTTCTTTACCTGTCGTCCGGACCGTCGCGGCCCTGCTTGAACTGGCCGAGGAATGAAATTGCCGCGCCCAGGACTTTTTTTGCTTTTCCGGGCGCAACCCTTTCCGCGCTTCTCAGCAGAACAAAGTCTTCCTTCTCGAAGGTTCCAAGCACCAGCGAGCACGTCAGATAGACCACCACGCCCGCAGCCAGCGACATCACAAATCCTGGAATTTCGTGGTTGTGAAGGATGATTATTTCCATTACCGTCCCCATAATGATGGTGGAGAAAAGGATCTTGAACAAGGACAGGAAGGGATACTCGATCTTCATCGTGCGGCATGTGTAAATAAGGCCGCCCACCGACGCGAATAACGTAGTGACCGAGTAGGCCACTGCGGCGCCGACCGCCCCGTGGGCTTTTATGAGGAGAAGGTCGAGCGCTATGTTGAGGCCTGCGAGCACCACGCCGTATTTGTAAATGAACGACTGTTTTTCGTACCCGTACAGGATGGCCGAGGCCGGGTTCGACGTGCTGGTAAAGATGGATGAAAGGAAGATTATCTGCAGCACGCGTTGCGCTCCAATGAAATCGTGCCCGTACAAATAATGGATAATCTGGTAGGAGAGGATGAACCCCGCCGCGCCCATGGGAAAGGCCGCGAAGGCGAGATACCGCGTCGCCAGGAAGAACAGGCGTTTCATTTTGTGCCGGTCACCCGATCCGAAATATTGCGACATTGCGGGGAAAAGGATTCTCCAGAACATGAAGGGAAGAATCGACACCAGTTTCTGGGCGATGTTGTACCCAAGGTTGTAGAATCCGATTTGCTCCGAATGGCAGAGCCGTCCCAGGAAGAAATTCTCGCTCTTGTCCCACACGATTTTGTCGCACGCGAGGATGGCGATAACGCTGGAATTGTACTTGAGTATCCGTTTCCTGATGTCAGGATCGAGCTTGCGGCGCAGGTTTCGAAAGGTGAGCACCCGTTCCTTGATGAGCACGACGGCGTAGAAAGCCACGTTGATAAAAGAGAATATCAACATCACCACGAGCAGCCCTACAATTCCTTGGCCTTTCCACAGGACAATCACTTTTGAAAAGAAGGAAAGGGGCGTAAGAATAAGGTTTGCATAAGTGAAGTATTCGAATTTCTGGAGACCGTCTATTGCCGACGAGAAAATTGCCGTGATCATGCCGGGCAGGATTCCAATGGAGGCGATAACAAAGAATATCGATTGCTTTGGCGTAAAGAAATAATGGGAAATCTGCGTGCTAAAGAAGAGCAGCAGTGCTGTTGTGACAAGGGACAGCACGATTTCGATTTTGAGCACAAAGACGACAATCGGGGTCAGCGCATCGAGGTCGTCCCGGCCCTTGAACTCCGCTATGAATTTGGTAACCGCATGGGTGAGCCCCATGGCAATGAACCAGGTGCAACTGTCGGTGAGCCACAGCACAAGGTTGAAAATACCGTAGTTTGACGGACCGAGCTGCCGCGCAACCCACACGGATATGATCCATGCGGTAACGAACATGAACCCGGTATTGAAGAGGACGAACACCGAGTTCCTGATGAGGCGGGCACCGTTCGGATTGCTATCCATTGGGATTCCCTCCAAGCAGATGCATGTAGCATGCCTCGATCTGCCGGGAAACAACAGGTGTGTCGCAATACCTGGTCACATATGCCCGGGCCGTACAACCTATTCTTCTGCGGATGTCTTCTTGTTTGTAGAGTCTGTAGAGCGCCTGCGTAAGGGCTTCGATATTTCCGGCGGGAAAAAGAACGCCATTCTCGCCGTCGCGAATAATCTCCTCGAAACCTCCGCATCGTGAAGCAACGACCGCGCAGCCCGAGGCCATAGCCTCGAGGCATGAGTAGGAAAAATTTTCCCACAGAGAAGGAAGGATCGCCACCGACGAACGCCGCAGGAGGTCCTTAACGGAATCGTGATCCGTGCCGCGAATCCATTCAACCTTCCGGGAGATTTGCGATTTGCGCATGAGCCCATCGATGTAATCGCCGTACTCCCTGCCGTCTTCCCATGGCCCAAAGGGCCTTCCCACAATGCGCAACCGCGGCGGGTCGATCGATTTGCAGAGATTTGCGTACGCGGAAAGCAGAATGTGTACGCCTTTCCTGCGTTCCACACGACCAATGTATATCCACTCGTTTCCTACCGAGAGGGCGTACTCTGAAACCGGAATGGGGTTCGGATACACCGCGATGTCGCTGATGCCCCATTGCTTCCTCACCAGAGAGGCGAGGGATAGTGTCGGCGAGGTGACCGCACGTGCAGCGCGGGCAGTGGCGCGTTCGGTGCAGGACATTAGCACCCCATCCAGAGGCCGCTGACGTATTGCGTCAAGCGCGGCGACCGTCTTCCACGGGGTATGCAGCCGAACCACCGCCAGAGCCCTGGCATACTTGGCGACATAATATCCTTCCGCGCCGCATTCGGGAAATTCAATGATATCGAACCGTTCACCGACTTTATGCAAAGCCCTCAAGGTCGCATAAGCCTGCTTTGCCCATGCAAGGCGGATCAGCGTTTCGGGAAGAAGTGCACGGCACGCGCTTCGAACCGGATACCACAATCGGCCTTCCGGAAGCGGATATGTTCCGGCGCCTGCGCGATGAACGGTGACTGCACCGTCGACATACCTGCGCCCCTCGCCGGAATCCGATCGGCAAATGACGTGAACGTCGTGTCCGAGGCTTGCCATGCCGGCGGCGGCGTTGCGCGTATAGGTTCCAATGCCGCCGAACCCGGTTTCTGGCGGATACTCATTCGATATGTAAAGAATTCGCATATGCAATAACGGGTAAACCGGCCCGATGGGGGCGCAGCTAATGACGCGAACGGGACAGGATTCCTTGCCGGAACGAATCGCCAACGGCCGCATAGAACTCCAAGGACTGATGCGCGATTCTTGCCGGAGAGTGCCGGTCGGAAACGTACGCGTAGGCTTTTTCCGCGCAGGCGGCGGCCCGCTGTGGCGCCGCAACAACCGACTTGATACATTCCAGAAGGCTGTCTTGTTTATCAATGTCGAACAACAAACCTGATTCGTCGTGCCGGATCAGTTCGGTGATACCGCTGGTGCGGGCGGCGACCACGGGAAGGTGCGCGGCCATGGCTTCGAGCAGCGCGTAGGGTGCGTTCTCGAACAGAGACGGCATGAGGAAGATGTCGGAGCGTCGGTACAGCACCGAAAGGTCTTGGTGTTTTGTGGGGCCAAGAAGCCAGGTCCTGTGGCGCTGGCTTTCGGAAAGTGAACGTTCAATGGCGCTGCGGTAGCTCCCCGCTTCTCCCATGTCCAGCTCGCCCGTGAACGTGATGTTGATGCGCGGGTCAAGCGACAGGATTCGCTGTGTATCGCGCAACAGGATTTCTCCTCCCTTTCTACGCTCAAGACGGCCCGAAAAAAGAATGTCGACGACATTCTTCTTTCCGTTTTCCCGGCGGATGGCGTCGAACGGCGTTGTGTCGACCGGATGCGCGATGACCATGATCTTTTCTTCGTCGATGCCATAGTGGCGGGAGACTTCCTTCTTGAGAGCGATGCTGGGACTGCGGAAAGCCGTTGCACGGGCAAGCGCCTTGGCTTCAAGAGCGTACCATCGCCGCTTGCGGCCAGTAACCTTCTGCTGGTTGTACGAATCGATCAGATAGGTTGGCGTATGAAAGTGAATCACCACCGGGAAAGGCAAGGGTTGCGTGAATTCGGCCCCCAGCCCGTTATAGTCGGGAATTTCAACGCAGTCGACCGGCTCATCGGCATGCAGGCGCGCGACAAGGTTCCTTGCGGCGCAGGAATATCCCTGCTCCCAGGCGCAATCGTTCTTGAGAATGTTGTCCAGCCAGGGAAAGGGCCTGCGAGCGGGCTCGTGATCAATCGTGTGAAGGCGGACTCCCGCTTCTAGCAAATCGGGAACGGTCCCCGATTTCGCCACAACATGCACCGTGTTGCCCTGGCGCGCGAGGGCGTTGGCCATGGTGTATGTGTAGGTTGCGATACCACCGTGATCGTGCCCGGAACGCGAGGGGTACTCTGGATTGACAAAAACTATATTCAACGAAAGCCTTTCGGCTGGGATCGTTTATTAGGCGACAGGGTCGAATTTAAGTATACACCTCCAGAGCGGGGCTATTCAATTCAAAAGTGGTGTGCGCCCGGTGCGGTGCGCGTCAGGCGATGACGATATTCGTCTGGTAATTGCAGGATGGGCACGCTGCCGTGCCGGAGGCGGGGTTCTGGGTGATGTTCCTGTTGACGAAAATAGAGTATCCATCGCGCCGGATCAGGACGGTTCCGCACGATGGGCAACAGGTATCGTTTCCAACGTCCGAATCAACATTTCCCATGTATACAAAATCAAGCTTTTCCCGCGCAATCTCGTATGCGAGCAGCAGCGATTTGTGAGGTGTGGGAGGCGCTTGCATCCTGTACCGGGGAAAGTATCGCGAAAAATGCACGGGCGTGTCTTTTCCCAGGTTGGTCGCAACATACTCCACAAGCAGGCGTATGTCCCGTGCCGAATCATTCTTTCCCGGGATGAGGAGATTGGTTATTTCAAGGTGGCACTTCTTCTTTGCTGTTTCGCATGCCGCCAGAACCGGTGCCAGCCGGGCTTTGCATAGCGTCCGATAGAAAGCCGGATCCATCGATTTGATGTCGATGTTCATTGCGTCAACAAGCGTCAAAAGATCCGCCAGCGGCTTTGGCTCCATAAAGCCATTGGTGACCATGACATTTTTCAATCCGTGCTCCCGGACAATGGCGCCGACTTCCATAATGGTTTCAAACCATACAAAGGGCTCCGAGTAGGTATACGCCGCGCCGATGGTTCCGCTGTTTATAATGGCTTCGGCCAGGGCGGCGGCGGAGATTTCGCGTGTAGGCACAACGGCCTGCGATATTTCGCTGTTCTGGCAGAACAGGCATTTCAACGTGCAGCCGTTGGGACCGGTCGAAAAGATGCGGGAGCCGGGAAAAAAGTGGTACAACGGTTTCTTCTCTATCGGATCAATGGCGGTGGACACCGGCCGGCAATAGACGAGGGAACGGAGAATGCCGCCGATGTTTCGGCGCGCGAGGCAGATTCCCGTCTTTCCATCTGTCAATAGACATCGGTGAGGGCACAGGTCGCAGCGAACCTTGGCGGTCCCGGGTGACACAATGGTAAAGTATGCGGCATCTTTCATGGACGGTCTCGGAAAAAAATGCCATGACGGCCGGGCGCGGTGCCGACGAATGCGCGTCTGCGCGGCGATCAAGAACGGCGCACTATTCGGCCGGGGTCTCTTCGGTTTCCGTGGCCGGAGGAAGGCCTTTTGAAACCGGCTTCGCCTTTAACTTGTGTTTCTTTTCCGAAGCGGGCGCGGCTTGTTTCGCCTGCGTTTTCTCCTGCAGGGTCTTCATGTCGTCGACAAGCTTGTTTACCGTTTGTTCCATGGCGTTTACTTTAACGCTCGTGTTCTCCTGATTGGAAAGGATCTCCTGCATCTTGTTGTCGAGAGAGGGTGTTGACAAGCGAAAAATTAGGCCGGTGACAAAGGCCGTGGCTATCGACACGATAATAATAAGAATGAGCGTGGGAAAAGAGGGAAGTATGCGTACCGTGTGCCGGTGCACGGGGTGATCGTATTCCGTTTCCGCATCGAAGTCCGCGGAGGGAGTTATGTACTTTTCCGGTTCGGTTGCCGCGGGAGCCGGGGATTGCCTCTTTTGCGCAATCGGCGGGACGGCAGCGCGAGTCGAAACGTCGGGCGCCGGCGTCCGGGGTATAGCTTTGGGAAGGCTTGCGATGTCAAATTCTTCGGGCTCCGGGTCGGGCTGGCGCGTTTTCTCCGGTTTCGGTTGCGGCCTGCTTGGTGGCACGGTTTCTTTTTTGGAAACAGGCTGGGGCGGGGGAGTGTTCTTGACGAGCGATTCGAGGTCAATTTCATCGTCCGGGTCTGCGGCCGAGAATCCTTTGCTCGGGATATTTGCCATTGCATCCTCCTCTGTTAGGAAATGTGCCGTCGAGGCCTGATTGTAACAGCGGGTGCCGTTATCTTGATCCAGTGGAACGCATAGCGGTCCCTCTCTATCAAAATAAACAACCCGCGGTCCTATGAAAAGCATTTCGGAGTAAATTTGGTGCGAACAGCGATTCGGTTGCAGTGTTTGAGAATGGGGCACGTGTTGCAGTGCGGGTTTATCGGCAGGCACTGATGCTGGCCGAAAGATACCAGGAATGAGTTGAACATGATCCAAAGTTCCCTGGGCAGAACCCCGCGGAGTTTCATCTCGGTCTCGAAGGGGCTTTTTGTGCGCAGGTATCCCAGCCGGTTGCAGATGCGGTGAACGTGAACGTCAACGCAGATGGCCGGTTTCCGAAATGCGACCGCAACCACCAGGTTGGCGGTCTTCCGGCCCACTCCGGGCAGATTGACAAGCTCTTCCACCGAATCCGGAATCCTGCCGTCGAACAGCCGCCGCATCTCGGCAGGGAGCAGTTTTAGATGTCGCGCCTTGGTTCTGTAGAATCCCACCGGGAATATCAGTCGTTCGAGTCGTGAGAGCGGGATGCGATCGAGGTCGCCAAGGTTTCGAATCACGGCGAACAGCCGGCGGGACGCCTCGGTTGTGGTCTCGTCTTTTGTGCGAGCACTCAGGATCGTGGTGACCAGAACCTTGAAAGGATCTTTGGTTTGCATCTCGATGAGATCGACGACCGGAACGCGGTGTCTGGCGAATTCCTTGCCCAAGATGAAATACACCGCCCTTATGTCAACCTGCCTGATTTTATTTGACATGGTGCCGGAATGCGCGCTACTCGAGAGCTGCTTCGTGGAGGTTTTGCGATTCGATCTTCGAAACGATGGCCGACAGCCCGTTTGCGAAACCGCTGTCGGGATACTTTACGACGAATGGAACCCGGTTGATAACTGCATCGTCCATAGAGTGCTCGTAGGGAAGCGTACCCAGCACTTCCATGGTGAGGGCAAGATACCGCTTTATGATCCGCGCGAATTTCTCCCCAACCTGCTTCTGCTTGGGATCTTTTACCGAGTTGACGACAATAAACATTTTGCATGCGCCTTCGAGGAAAAGCTGACGATAGGCGCCTATCTTCCCGGGCGCCTTTTCTTCCAGCTTTAGCAGAAGGTCGCTAAAGTGGAGGTTCTTTTCGGTGCTGCGCGGATCCACGGTGTTCTGGATAAAAGCGGTCATTTCCTTGTCGTGGTAGAACCTGCGGAGCAGTCCGCGCACAAGCAAGTTCTTTATAAAAGAGAATGCGTTTTCGAGCGATGTCGGAATCGGCTCCAGCAGGATAATGCCGATAGGCGCGAGCGAAAAGAAATCGGTTGCGCGCTGATGCGTGCCGGCGGCGATGTCGAAAATAATGGCGTCGGCTTTGAGCTTCTGGACCGCGCGAAACAGCCGCTGTCGTTCGCCGTAATTGGGAGAGGCGAGAGAAAGTACGTCGCTCGCGGAACTCAATAACCGTAGGTTGGGGTAGGGCGTTTCTACAAGCGCACCGGCGAGGTCGGATTGGCTGTTGCTGAGAAAATCGTTGAGAGTTTTCTCCGGATACCGGATGCCCAGAATCGTGTGAAGATTGGCAGCGCCTATGTCGGCGTCGATGACAACCACGTTCCTGCCGCGAGCAGCCATCGAAACGCCGAGGTTGGCGACAAAGGTGGTCTTCCCGATGCCGCCCTTGCCGCCACCCACCGCAACTACGATTTTATCGCCCCAGTACATGTAATTCCTATGAGTATGATCGCCTGTTCGTAATGAAGATTCCCGATTAGAGTATAGTCAACGATGTCACCGGCAAGAGCCCCGGTGAGCCGCGGCTAAAACAGCTCGTAGGTCAGATCCCAGCCGGCGTCTGAGCTTGGACATTCGGGATTGGCGCATTTGGCCGCGATATCACCCTTGAGCCACATGCGTGCGATGTGACAGCCTGCACAGACGTATTCCCCCGAGAGCACAACCCGTGCGCCCACGTCCATACGTACCGCCTGCTTCGGCAAGGGTTCTTCCTCGCTCGAAACGGGCATCGCGAGTTGGTGCTGCGCCTTGGGCTCGGACGTTTGGGGCGCTGCTTCTATAGAGGTAAGCACCGGCGCCATGGCATTATCGGGAGGCATAGGAGCCACATCCGAGAGAATGGCCTCCAGTTCATTCGCGTCTGCAACATATTTGAGCCCCTGGTCCGGATGAGAGACTTCCAGACATTCGAGCTGGTTGACATTTCCCGGAACAATGTACAGATGTTTCTCAAGCTTGAGTAATCTTTCCTGCCAAGTCTCCAGCCATTCGAGCAGATCTACTCCGCACCCGAGTGAGGGATGCAGGTAGATGACGATAATGTCGAGAGGTTCGGAAAGCGCTTTGCGGAGCTTCTCTTCGAACGCCGTGAACTGCGGTTTGCTCTGGATTTCTTCGTCGGATACTTTTATTTGCTGGTGATTCATTGCGATCCCGCCCGGTTCGCCCATGGTGCGGCTGCTCGCGAAAAACGCGGAACCATAAAATGCAGCCGGGTAATCAATCAAAATAGTATTTGTATGTCCCGGAAAAATGCAAAATGTGCCGGTATGCAAACGTGGATAAAGCAAAAGTCAAAAGAGCTGATAATGCCGTTTCTTGCGCGAGGAGTGTTGTCGCTTGGCATCGGCGCCGCGTCCTTGGCCGCATCGCCTAATGCAATACTGCCACTTTCAAAACTTTTGAATCGCGTGTTCCGTCCGAATATTTAACCTGTACCAAGGCAAAGTACACCCCGTTCGCCGCATGCGAAATATCCCAATCGTAGGTAAACGTTTCGCCCGTGGTCAACTGCTTTGAAAACCGCAGTACAGATTTTTCCGCCGAGCTGTATACCGTAAGGTCGATAACGCCGGCTCTTGAGGCCGACATTTGAATGTGCGAAACGCTGCCATGGGCCGGGTTGGGATAACAATAGGTTCTGGTTCTGAAATCACCGCTGGGCGCAGCAGCCGTCAGGTTGAATGCATAAACGAATCCGTTGACAGTTGCAAAATACAGTTTGTCATCCGTTATTGCCGGTGAGGCAACGATGTCGCCGGAAAGGGAATCCTGCCATTGCACCGCGCCGCTGTCCGCGGACAACGCATATACTTTTCCTTCGCCCCAGCCGAAAAATACCGAGTTCCCGGCCACAACGGGCGAGGAACAGTAACCGATTGGCAGGCAGTTCCGGAGTTCCGTGAATTTGCTTTTCCAGGCCGCCTTGCCGCTTGAACGGTCGAGCGCGTTCATGGAAAACCTGGGCAGGGGATAGCCCGGCTCTCTGTTGATAACATACACGTTGGCCGCATCCACGGCCACGGACGAAGTCTTGACGTCCAAACCGTCGGGCACAAAATCGGTCGGGCTGGTTGCCTGGCGCTTGCTCAACCCCCCGGCATAGAGAGCGGAAAGATGTTCAAGTACACTGACGTCAATGCCGTGGCTGCCGAGTTGGCGGATCATTTGAGTCCGGCGCTCCGGCGATGAATGCAGGAATCGTCTCACCAGCTTGGCATCCACAGCGTCCGCCGCCCTGCGTTTGGCCACAACATCCGCCTGGCTGCCCGCGCTCGCCCAGAGGGTACGGCCGCTGTTCAGATCAAGCGCATAAACATAGGGATCAAAGTCGCCGGGCGAGCAAAATACCGTTTGTCCCGCGATGGCAGGGCTTGACAAGTACATATTTCCGTTTGTTTTTGCGTTCCATTTCAGACGGTATCCGTTGATGTCGAAACAGGAAATTCCGCCGTCGGTGGAGCCGACTACGACAAGCGATCCGCTGATTGCCGGAGAGGAGTAGGTGATCATGGGCAGGCTGATGAGCATCTCCGGCTGTGCAACTCCGTGCAGCGGCAGCGCCGATGTCCTGTAGAATCCGAGGCCGCTCTGAGGCAGGCCGAGGCCGGAGACAATCAGGCCACTGTTCACAACTGCGCATGACGAAAGCTGGAACCCGGCGATAAACTGGGCGAGTTTGCGGCCGCCTGATGCGTCCAGCCCGTAGATGTAACCGTCGTCACTGCCGATGTAAATCGTATTGTTGCTGAAAAGCGGCGAGGATTCCACCTGGCCGCCCGTCTTGAATCGCCAGACAACCGCGCCCGTGTTTGCATTGAGCGCGTACACGTTGCTGTCACGGGCGCCTATAAACAGCAGGCTGTCGTGTACGGCCGGGGACGAATAAATCGGGCCGGGCAGCGCTGTTTGCCATAGCCATTTTGACGAAGGAGGGGCGACATTTGACCTTGTACAAAAACCGGTGCGCTGCATGTTCCCGCGGAAGGCCGGCCAATCCGATCCGGATGCGGCCGTCATGCCGCACGAGATTACTGTTATCGCGGCAACAATGGCTCGTTCTAAATCATATTTAATGCTGTTTGACATTGCAGTGCCTCTAGTTGCCTATTGGAAGCGCATCAAGGTTGCCGTTGGCCGTGCCAAAGATAACTTTCCAAGTAAATATGTCGACCCATGGTGTGCATGCGGTACTGGATCCGGAGGTATGAACAGGCCAATTGGCGCTGAAAATAGCTCCGGTCCCGTCGTTTACGGCATAATAGTCACCCGCATTTGTGCTGAAGTACACCGGCCCGCTTCCATTGTTCATAGCCACGGGGCCGCCTGTGATCTTGTTCGGCGCCACGAATTCCCATCCGGGGGACGTTATTGCTCCGTTAACCACCTTGTCCATATACTTGCCGTTGGCCACCCAAGCGCCTGCCGCACCGTGGGACGAAAACAACGGGGCCGCCGCCACCGCATTCATGCCCCAGGTCCACTTGGTGGAACTCAGATTCGTTATGTCAACGGCAAACAATTTTCCATTGGAGCCGCTGTAGCCGGTTATATAGGCAATGTTGTCGTTGATTTCGAAAGGATAGTCAACCATGGGCGCGGATGCGCCTCCGGACCACAATGCAATGACGTTGCCGGTGGCAAGATCCCGCTTTTCGAGTTTGCCGTCATTGGTGACGTCATAAATATTTGCGGAGAATACCGACAGGTCGGCACCCGGGCTTATGTTGGCTTGATCGCTCGCATCCCATATCTGGTGGCCGTCGGTGAGACTGTACTCGGTGACGTGTCCGTTTGACGTCACGCAAATGGCGCTCTGGTCCGGCGTCACCATCGGATCACCCGCATTGGAGCCATTGAGAGTAATGGGGCTAAATGACAATTGAGAACATTGCATGCCGTTATCCTGAAGTATCACGAGCTGGTTTCCCGTCGTTCCCGTGGTAAATGCGACATCGTAGGTGGCGGTCGATGAACTGTAGTAATACTCGGGTTGGCTTATGGTGCCGCTGCCCAGCCCGGGAAATCCCCACAAAACGGAACCGTCGCTGGAACTTCTGCAATAGAGTGAGTCCGGCGTCCCGGTTATTGCCAGATAGATGGTTCCGCCTTCGGTGGAAATTCCCGAAGAGATACTGCCCAGGCCGCCCTGGTGCCAGATTCTTGCGAACTGGGAAAAATCCCAGTTCGAGTTTCCTCCGTCATCCACACACCCGTACAAGGCCTTTCCACGCATGGACGCGCCGGCGGTGGAATTCGCAATGTCCGCATAGGATGCGAAGAGCGAATCTGTGGTCGTTATGGTCCATGCAGCCGCGTTCAGGTTGATTAGTGCGCCAGGAGATCCGGAGAACGTTGCCCTGCCTGCCACGGAAATGGCTTTCCCGCCCAAATTGAGGAACGTTGAAGGTGTGCCGCTTGCCGAAAGTACGTCGCCGGTGATTGTGAGGGGCGAGAAAGTGGAAAAGTCAAATTGCGACATGGTAATGCACAGGCCGGCGCAGGAAAGCACTCCGCCGAGTGTCAGTTTGCCGCCTCCGGTGACATAAATCTTAGGGAGCGTGGCGCTGCTGAGCGGCGTGAGTGTCTGGCCGCCGGTGCTCAGGAAAGAAAGGCTGCCTCCGCTGCTTGAAACGGAGGCGCACGAGCTGAGCGAAACGTTGCCGGTTGTCACGCGGACATTGCTGGATCCAAAATTCATCGAACCGCCCGAAGTTGCAATGGAAGGGAGGGTGCTGGTGAGGCCGCTGCCCCAGTTCCATGTGCCGCCGGTGAGTGAAAAAGAGGAAGTCACCGTGATGGGGAAGTTCGTAACCGTGATTGCATCGGCGCCGGATTTTGTCAGCGAGGGAACCGACATGCCGGAGTCCGGTATAAACAAATAGGAACCCGCGTCAATGCCGCTGAAGATAACGGAGGCGCCGGTAGTGAGCAGGGAACCGCCCGTGGTGAAGTCGGCCCCTTGAGTTATGGTGAGACTCTGGCTGTTGAAATTTAGGGTGCCCGTGTAGAGATTGGTCATGGTAAGCGCCTTGACCGTTGTTGGAGCCGACAGCTGGCAATTTCCAAGGCCGTTATTGTCGAATGTCGCATTAGTCAACAACGTCGGCACCTGCTGCGTGTTCCAGCTTGCCGCCGTGCCCCAGGTGGAGGCGCCGGAGGAGACCCAATTTGCAATGAAAGTCCAGTTGGTGTTGGCGCCCGTGCTGATCAAGTCCTGGCTTAATGTGGCGGTTCCCGCGCTCGACGAGGCATCGCAATAGGCGATGTGCGCATAGCTTGCGTTGCAGGCGCCGGTTACCTTCAAATACCAGCCGGAGGATGCGGCATCCATATCAAGATAAGCAGCGAACGATGTACCGTTGAGCGACGCGTCGCCGCCCACGGTAATGGTGCGTCCGCTGAGCGCGCCGGAAGCAAACGACCCCGTATTTCCGTTTGTAATTGTAAAGTCGTCGGTGGTCGTGAGGTCTTTTCCCCCAAGGTCAAAGCTGCAGCTTGTCGAACCGTTTTGTGTAAAAGTGTTTGCCGTCCATGCCGCCGTGGGGGTGACCGCCAGCTTGGCATTACCATCATGCTTGATATTAGGGAAGGTTTGGCTTGCTGGCGAGAACGTCTGGGTCGAGCTTCCGTTGAAGTCGAGCGAGTCACTCACATCGGAAGTGAGTGCAATATTCGAAAAATCGACAGTCGATCCGTTCGCCTTGAGAATGGTGGCGCTTCCAAGGTTGAGAGTGCTTGCGCCCGTGCCGGTGATACTAACTACCCGGTTGGTTGTCGCCGGAGTGGAAAGAACGACACTGCTGGCGGTCAAGGTCAGGTCGCCGCAATTGAGGCCGTTGGTGGACACGGAAAGCGGGTTGGTTGCCCCGGATGTCACGGAAATAGCGGGCAGGGTCTGAGATGCAAGCGGCGGCGGAATAAGCACCTGGGCTGCAGAGCCTGCAAAAGAAAGTGTGCCGGTGCCGAGGGTTGTGGTTGCTGCGGCGCCCATGCCGAAATTTGCGGTTGTTCCGCCAACGGTGAGTACATTGGCGGTGGTGCCGAAACTGAAATTCTGGGCAAAAGTTGACAGAAATGTCAGGTTCTTGATCGTGGTAGTCATGTCGAGCACACAGCCCCGAATAGCCGTGTTGTCGAACTGCGCATCCTCCGTTGAAGCCGGACTATGGCTAAGACTCCAGTTGGTTCCCAGGGTCCACGAAGTGCTGTTTGTGCCGTGCCAGACATTTATTGTAGAAAATATCCAATCTGGCGGAGTCGCACCGTTTGTTCCAAGGTTGGTGGAAAGCACCGCGGTCCCGCTGGCTTTCCCGGTGTGCATGAATGAATGTCCGATATCGCAATTCAACGCATAGAGCGTGTAAGTTGTGGGGACATCGATGTACCAGTTTGAGGTTCCGTCAACGACAAGATGATTCAAGGTGCTTGTGCCATAGAAATTGGCGTTTCCCGCTGTTACCAGAATCGTTGTGCCGCCAAGACCGGTGAGGGTCGTTGCGGTGCCGTTGCTGACTGCAAAATTGCCGGACGCCATGGTCAGGTTCTTGCCATTGAAATCCAGGACGCTGGTTCCGGGACCGTTGTCGCCGGATTGCGTGAGACCCTTGCACGTGATTGCATTTTGAAACTGCAGCGTTCCTGCGCCCGTATGCACAATGGCGGGGAGCGTCATCGCGATCGTTGGCTGGGTAAGTTGCTGGATGCCGCTTGCGCCATAAAAGACAAACTGCGACGATGCCGTTGAAGTGATGAGTTTTATGGCAGAGAGGTTTGCATTGCCTGGAAAGGAAAGAGAAGCCGTGGCATTCAAGACAAGGGACCCGTTGGTTACAGTGAGCGTGCCAAGTGCCGTGTCACTCTGCCCGGTTCCAATCGTTAATTTCCCGTTTGTCGCCATTGAGAAATTGTTGAACTTTAATCCGCTGTTGACGGTGTAGGTTCCGGCGCCGGTGATTGCGATGTTGTAAAGATCGGTGGAGGTGTTGGTGGTGATGGTGTTGGTCGTTGCTGTTCCGGCCAGGGTAAGCGTTCCGTTGTTATGGGTAAATGTTCCGGCGGTCTTCGCAAAATTCGCGGTGAGGAAAAAAGTGTTGCCGCTTCCCGGGGCGCTGAAGGCCGTGCCCGAAAGTGTCACCGCACCGGTCACGGCCACATTGCCGGTACTGGCGTTGATGGTGCCGCCTGCGGCAGTAAGGCCGGCGTTGCAGGTAAGGCTGTTGGAGCCGACATTGAGGGTGCCGGCGGTCATGGTAAATAGAGCCCCCGTTGTGGTACTGCCCGAAAGATTCCATGTTCCGCTCGAATTATTGAACTGCAGTTTGTAAAAGGAATTTCCGTTGGGAGTGATGGTGTACGGTCCGGAGCTGCCGTTGAAAACAACCGTTCCTGTCCCGCATGTGAACGTGCCTCCGGTGTTGGACCAGTTGCCTCCTGCGTTTATAGTGCCGGTCGAGCTTTCCTTGAATGTGCCGCCCGACAGACTGATGTCGCCGCCGACAGTCACGGCACCGGTGGAACTCACCGTAAATGTCCCGCCGGACACGCTCAAACCATTCGTGGTGGTTACGGTCCCGGTGGTGACGCTGAATGTCCCGGCGGCCATGCTCCAGCTGCCGGCAGTAAGACTGCCCGTGGTCATGGTGGCTGTTGCGGTTGTGGGCATGCTCCAGGCACCCGTGATTTTTGCTGTGCCGTTTGTGGAGGTGTAGGTGCCTGCATTGACCGTGAGGTTACCCCCGACAACGAAAAATCCGGTCCCGAGCCCGGTTGGCAGGGTGAGAGTGCCGCCGCGTTGCGCGTTGGGGGAGAGAATCACGTTTCCCGTGATTGTATCATGGCCTGCTGCTCCGCCCCCGGTGAATGTGCCACTGTCAACTGTCAATGCTCCAGCCTTAAATGCAAGCGCATTTGCGGAATAGATAGGCGTTCTGGTGCCGGTTGTCCCGCTGACGGTGAGGCTGTTGCAGACGAGCTCGTTTGTAGATTGGGTTAGCGTGCGGTTGGACCCGGTGCTTCCGTCCTGCAGGATGATGTCCGGAAGTGTCAAGGCTCGCGCCGGTGGAACAAAATTCCGGTTGTTCGAAATGCTAATACTGATTTCTGAGGGGGACGAAACATTCTGAAATACGCCGGGAGAACCCAGATCGAATGTAATGTTTCCTGTAGGTGTATTGAGCGTCAGCGTTTTGCCGTTAAAATCAAAGTTACCTGTGTAGGTGTTGGATATTTGAATATTGGCAAACAAATAGCTTGCGTCAAGCTGCACCGAGTTCGACGTGGCATTAAAAACCGCGATATCCGCGGCGGCCTTGCCTGGATACCCGGTATTCGGATTCCAGTTAGCCAGTGTACTCCATTTCGTGTTTGCCCCTGCTCCTGTCCAGGTATAGGTCGTGCAAAAAACAGTTGCATAAAGGAGCAGGATCATGCTACAGAGGTACGGTGCCGAGTCCTTGGCGCGGAGGGATTTCCTGCACGATGATGTTTGTGCGATCGTAGCCTTCATAATGGTTTCACCGTGCGCAGTACCCGGCATGGATTGAACCGTTGTCTTGTCGAGGCTAATTAAAAGGATTTCCTAGAAGAAAACTGATGGTGAACTTATGCGTAAGCCCAAGATCGGAATCAGGAATCCAGAGTCCATAGTCGAATCCGAAGAAGGAGTAATGCACGCCGACACCAACACCATAATCCGGGTAACTCGAATGCATTGAGGCTGCATCGATGTCCAAGGACATTCCCCCTCGGACCGAAACGATATTGAACAACGTGTATTGCAGGCCCAGGGCCGCTTCTTCAGGCTGTTGCAGGGGCTTAAGCATGTCAAGTTCTGCACGCAACGAGTTCTTGAGAAATGAAGCCTCAATGCCGGCACGAAAGGTTGTGAGAACCGGGTCGCTGTGCCCGGTATTCCACCACAACGTGCCGCCGATGTTCTGGACACTCACGCCCACACACAGGAAATCCACGGGCTGCCAGGTTGCTCCCACGTCCGCGCCAAGACCGTTGGCATTCCCGTTGAGCATGCCTTCATTCAGATACCGCAGTGTTGCTCCCAGCGAAATGTGCCACAGGAGTCTGCCGGCAACGGAAACCGCCACAGCATTTTCGTTGTAGTTGAAAGTGCCGAGAGAGTCCCCGACATCGTTGGTTTGCGGAATGGCATTGACGCCTGCATTGATAAACGAAAGCCCGACCACCAGGTAGCTTCCAACCGAGGCTGCGGCGTCAACCCCGATGTGTCTCCTGTCAAGCGTCATCAACGAGTATGTGCCACTGAGGAAGTAGGAGCCTTCGGTAAGACCATCGTAAATCGCCGGATTGTACTCTGTACCAACCAGATTATCGCGCCATGCTGTTGCCGCCCCGCAGAGGCTTGCCGCCTGGGCGGTTACCGGCAGTTGTAGGTATGCGGCGCCTCCGGCTGCGTAGCCGACAGA
This sequence comes from Fibrobacterota bacterium, assembly GCA_003165595.1. Taxonomy (GTDB): domain Bacteria; phylum Fibrobacterota; class Chitinivibrionia; order Chitinivibrionales; family FEN-1185; genus FEN-1185. The sequence continues at coordinate 150,565 of PLWQ01000013.1, forward strand.
GGCAAAATTTGAGGATTGTGCTGCGGCCTCAAAGACCGTGAGCGCGAGGAGCACGGCGATTTTGTCCATACCGGTTCCGTTAGCTTTCCAAATGGTAATGGTCTGCGCCGTTTGCCACAATTACTGATAAGGCGGCAGCCTGAATCCCAAAGTTTGCGCATTCCCTGAAGCTATTGCTTCGGGGTTAGCAAACGACTATAAACTTCTTCTTCCTTAGGGATGGAAGATACCCCGCAGCTTGCTGCGGGCGTCTTCCATGTCCGCGCAACCGCTGGACATCAACAACAGTGTAGCCTGCCGCCCCATTTACTTGCAAACGCAAAGGCTGATAACCCGCGGCGGGCAACAAACTGCATTTGTTTTATTATACCAATTCTTTGGGGATTAATCAAGCGGGATCATTTTGAAACAGTTTGGCTGCGATTTCGGCCCGAGTGGGAACGACAACGTGCAGCGCTACGAAACCGACGGCAGTCTCATGCAAGCCTGCTGGCGGTTGGGACCGGACCTGCACTTGCCGCATCCAAGAGCACGGCGCTCGAAGATCGGTTCCGATTCCACTGTAGGAGGCGAGTATTTCGGTTTGGATTTTTGTTTGGGATCTTCTTGTTTCACGGAGATACTCCTTTAGACGTGATGCTTGGAATATACACAAAGATTGTATCCGCCATCCAGCAAAAAGTCAATAGAATTGCCTCGGACGCAGTGTTGACACGCTCCCACAAAGGTGGTTCCAGCGGAGCCCGTCCTTGCGAAGGCGGGGAGGGAGCGGGCAATCGTCACGCAATGACCGTATCCACGGGCGTGTGCGGCCCTGTAAGTTGTGCCGCACTAAAATCCGTCCATGATGTCGACATCCTTCAGATAATCGGATGCAAGCGCCTTTGCAATTTGAACGCTTGTGTTCCTTGCAAGGTCCATCTGGCAGATGCTGTTCCTTACCAAAGGCTTTTCCATTGTGTCGGTAAGCACGCTCACCAGAGGCTTCCCGAGCGAATTCTTGTTTGCGTGCACGACCTTGGCAATGCTGTGATCACTCAATTGCACCAGGCTGCCGACCGGATACAGCGAAGCATACTCCAGAAAAGCCTTGACAAATTCACCGGGAATCATGCCGGTTTTTGACATCTTTATCAACCGGATCACGCCTTCGTGAGGAATGTATGCCTGGCGATAGCTGCGTGGTGACGTAAGCGCTTCGTAAATGTCGGCGATCTGGACCATTTTTGCAAACCTGTGAATGAGAAGGCTGTTTCTTCTCTTCGGATATCCGGTGCTGTTTTCGCGCTCGTGAACCTGATAGGCGACGTAGGGGATGGTTTCCGGCAGACGTGAGACTTTTTCGAGCAGATGCAGTCCGAGGATCGGGTGCTTCTGGACCTCGAACCATTCCTCGGTAGTCAACCGGCCCTGCTTGGTCCGGATCTGGGCCGGAACAAGGAGCATGCCGATGTCGTGAAGCAGTGCGCCGATTCCAATTTCTGCTACCTGGTTCTCGTTGTAGCCCGACGACGCCGAAATGTTTATCGCAAGCAGGCAAACGTTGAACGAATGATGGTAGATATAGTCTTCGTTTGCGTGCTTAATGCCCGAAATATTAAGCAGAATATTCTTGTCGGTAATGAATATCTTTACGAAATTGTCGACGATCCTGCGGATCTCCTTCCCATCGGCACTGCCGCCAGTCGCAAGCATGTCGAGCGTATATTTTACCTCCTTGAGCGCTCCGCGATAGGCCTCTGCGATCCCCGTTTTGTACCTGTCGGTACGATCGGTCACCGACAGCTGCGTGGCCTTGTTCCGCAGGGCCGGGCCAACGGGCCTGTCGGCGGATGAGCCAAGTTGTTTGTCGAGCAGGTAGGCCTTTTCGCTCCGGTTGAGCTGTGCAAGCCCCTCCTTGCCCGGCTTTACCGCTCGCACGTCCTGTATTTTCTGGACAACCTGATCGTCAATATCGACGTCGCCAAGCGCCTTGAACTCCCTGTTGAGAATGCTGTGAAGCTCCTCTTCTTCGGTGACAGGCTTGACAAAAAGTTCGAAAATGTTCCGTCGCCTGAACGTTTCGAGAAACGGGTCGGTTATGGCGACGCCCTTGGAAACGAGCAGTTCGCCCTTTTCCGAATAGTAGTCAGATTTCGCAACGGCCCCGGAACATAGTGAAGAAACCTGAATCGACTTCATGCGCACGAAACCTCCAGGATTGAGCGCTTAATGGTTACGATGCAGCCTATAACCCCGCCGCAGAAAAGCACTCGGGACTAGAAGGTAATAAAATTGTAATATTTTGGGAAGGCTAATTCAAGTCCTTCGAGATTCGGGAGCGAAATCCCCTTGCGCTCCTTTTTGACCCACTCGAGTCTCATGCAGGGGCGAACTCATCCGTGACCGCCGCGTGCAGGCAAAGACTGGGCGATTTTCCTCTCCATTTTCCGGACTCAAGCAAGGCGATCCCGTGGCATCTCGAACACGACCGACGAAATGAACAAACCCGGCATTCGTGAGAAAGCGATGTCTCCTGACGCCTGAATTTCTGTGCCGCCGGCGAATTCCAGACATCCTTGAATGAAGACGACGCGCAGTTGCCAAAGGGAATACGAAGCTGGGCGCAAGGGAAGACGGCCCCGTCCGGCGCAATTCCGGCGAGGCTTCTGCCAGCGTCACAATGAAGACGGGCGGTGGTGTCCCGTTCCGAGGAGCAGGAAAACGGCCTTGCTCTCATCTTTCGCAGGAACTCGCGGATTTTCCGTTGCGAGAGCGCGTAGGAGGAGACGCTGTCTGCCTGCGCGGGTACAACAAAGCTGTCGCATTCGAAAAGGGCTCCGGTGGATCGGGACAGTTTGTCAAGCAACGCAAATTCTCCAAAGTTTAGCGAAGAAACGGTGTGCTTGATTGCTGTCTTGACGCCGAGCGCCAGGCAGAAGTCCAGCGCCCTGCGCGCCTTTGCAAAGCTGCCCGGAACTCCGCTGAGAAGGTCATGAAGCGGGGCGGACGCGGCATGAAAACTGATCCCGATATCCATGATCCCGAGCGCCAGGAGACGTCTGGCGGCTCTCGCGTCAAGCAAACTGCCGTTGGTAATGACGCTCACGCCGAATTTCAGGCCGCGCGCATGTTCCACTATGCCGAAGAAATCCTTCTTGAGCAGCGGCTCACCGCCGGAAATGGTGAGATAGAGCGTTCCGGACTGCGCAAGTTGGGCAAGGATGCGCGACCACTGCCTCTGTGACAAGTCGTGCGAACGGGTAAATGATTTCTGGTAGCAATAGTAGCACCGGTGGTTGCAGCGATAGGTGAGTTCGATGAGTACGCCAAGCGGAATATTCTTCTGCGACGCCGTGCTGTTGATCCGCTGCGCAAGGGTGGCGGATGGCCGGGATTTCATCTGACGGCCTGCCTCTTCAAGAAAAGTCGGTTGAGCGCACGGTTCTAATTTATCCGGTGCAATGAGGGCAAAGTAATTTTCATCAAAGACGTCCGGCCGAATTGCAAATGACGGAACGTGCTATGAGCAATGCCGCACGACGACGAGTTTTTTCTTCTCAAGCGTTTCGACGAAGTCGCAGACATCTGAGAGGTCCTTTCGCGAATCAAAACCCTCGAATGATTCTTGAAGTAACTCGCATATTTCTTTGATGGACGGGCTCTTTTCAATGGTGCTCCAAATAAAAGTTCCCACGTCGTCGAGCTTGTGCAGCATGCTGTCTTTTGCCGTGATCACAAGCATCTGATCGTCAAACATGCGTTGGGCAATGTGCTCGTTCTTGCTTACGCGATCATGAACGGACAATTCCATTCGAAAAAGTCTCCGGTTGGGTATTGCAGCGAACGTGCGCTCAGCGAGCGCCGATTGCCCGCAAGAATACCTGTTTCACCTGCGAGATCTCGTTTTGGGTAAGGTCAGGATATATTGGAAGAGAAATCGCTCGCTTGTAAATTTCGTCGGTGCCTGGGAACCCTGTCTTCTTGAGATAGTGATGCAATGGCCCGTAAATCGGCCTCCGGCATGACACGCCTGATTTTTCCGACTTTCGAAGGATGCCGGAAATCGGTTGGTCAACAAGTGCCACGAACCGGTAGAACACGGATGAGGCGTGCGCTGTTGAATCCGGAAGCCGCACGCGTGGGGAAACGGGTTTCAATCCGTTAAGATATTCGCGGGCTACGGCCTTCCGGCGCCGGATGGCAGCGGGCAGTTTCTTGAGTTGCACGAGTGCAATGGCGGCGTGGACATCCGAAAGCTTGAAATTGAACGACGGAACATAGCGATCGCGGTTGTCGTATTCCCTCATGTCAGCTAGTTTTGCGGCGAGACGCGCGTCGGACGTTGCAGCCATGCCACCTTCGCCTGCGCATAGCAGCTTGGTTGCGTAGAACGAGAAAACCGAGATCGTAGTGAGACTGCCGATTTTTTCGCCGCCATTGGTCGTCCCAACGCATTGAGCACAGTCTTCGATAACGGGGATGCCGGTCTCACGTTCGATTTCTTGCGCGGCCGCGGGCACCCCGAACAGGTGCGGCACGATGATTGCCTTCGTTGCACGACGCACGGCTTTTCGCGCACTGTGCGGATCCATGTTCCCTGTAGCCGGGTCTACGTCGGAAAGCACCGGATCGGCGCCTGCCAGTATCACTGCGTTGAGAAGCGCCGTACAAACGTACGAAGGAATCACCACGGAATTGCCCGGGCTCACTCCGAGCGCTTTGAGAGCGCAATAGAGCGCTGCTGTTCCCGACGAAACGCAAATCCCGAATTTGTGCCCGGCAACCGACGAAAGCTCGTGTTCAAGCATTTCGACGCACGGGCCTTGAGAAAGCTGCCGCGAGAGAATGACTTTTCCGCAAGCCGCTTTTTCTGCATTGCCTACAAACGGCCTGGAATGGGGGATGGACGTAATCATCGCCCCGTTCCCATCAGGATTGCCAGACTCTTGGGACCGCAGTTGAAAATCAAATCGATTGCCGACAGGTTGGGCACGAAATGTTCCGGGCCAAACGACCAATGCTGGGGATACACGGGACAGGTAAATTCCTGAAATTCCACCGCAATGCCCGCCTTTTCAAAAAGAGAAATCTCCATGTAGTCTCGCCCGCCAGCGCCTGCAAGATAGGTGTCTGCCTTGAAGTGCCGGCAGATGTTGACCAGTCTCTCCGTTGATTCGCCCTTGAACCGGTAATCGGAAGAAATGAACGTTTCGGTTTGAATTCCCATTGCGCCGGCAAGGAGCCTTACCGAATCTATGTTTATCCTGTCTATTTTGCTTGCCGGCGCGCAGAAAAATTCTGCGAACAGGGGTATGTAGTCGTTGTAGAACGGAGTCTTTCCGTAGCTTGCGTCAAGAGAATGCAGGTGTTTCTTCTGCCAGTTCTGGGTAAAGTCAACCTGGACTTCATTGATCTTCTGGGGAAATTGGTAGGTTGTCGGCACGGTGAGCCATTGCCATGAGGTGGCGTTTCTGATCCGGTTGCGGTTCTGCCATTCATTCTTCTTGAATTGCACGTTGTTGAGAAGAACAAAGATGTCCGCGCTTGCCATCTTGTGAAAATATCCCAGCCATGGCATGTACTGCGGCTGGTGGATAGCGAGTCTCATGGCTGTTTTTCCTCCAGAACCCTGCGATAAACCTTGTCTATTTCGTCAACCATTACAGCGGCGCTGAACTTGGGGTTTACCCATGCTTTGCATGCTTCGGAAAGCGCCTTGCGATGGTCCCTTCGGCTGTACAGAAGTTCGATTTTTTCCGCGAGGCCGTCCGCATCGTCGGGGTCCACCAGATAACCGGTTCTTCCTTCGTCAATCACTTCCTCGACGCCGCCCACTCGGGTGCCTATCACGGGAACGCCGGCTGCCTGCGCTTCCACAAAGGCTCTTCCCATGCCTTCATTCTTGGAGCACATGATAAATATATCAAATGCTCCGAGAAGGTCAGGTATATCGCTGCGCCATCCGGCAAAAACAAACCTGTCTCTCACGCCGGCCTCAGACGCGCGTGCAATGAGCGAGTCGCGGAGTTCTCCGTCGCCGACAAATACGTACCGGATGTTGCTGCAGGTGTTTTTGAGCCTGGCCGCAGCCGCTACAATGAGGGCATGATTCTTTACCGATACGAGTCTGGCAACGGTTCCAGCCACGAAGCAGGTTTTGCTCAGACCCAGACTTGCGCGCATTTCGAGCGGCGAGCGAGCCGGGTGCAAAAACGGGGCGAGTTCGATGCCGCTGTAAACGGGATAGAGTTTGCCTGGCGTGCCGATGTTCCTGAAAATGTAATCCTGTTTTTCGCGTTTTGTGAGTGTAATCTGCGCATCCGTGAACCTGCTCGCGAATCTTTCCAGATACACAAAGAATCGAGTGAGCAAGCGGGAATAGTACCCGTAAAATATGTGCCCGTGAGGAGTATGGACGATGCAAGGAACCCGCGCCAGCCGCGCCGCTATCCTGCCCAGAATGCCGGCCTTTGAGGTGTGCGTGTGAACCAGGTTGTACTTTCCCTTCCTGATCCGACGGTAAATGAGCGCAAGCGCAACGCCGTCATTTATCAGGGACGGGCTGCGCACCAGTTGACGTATGCGGAAAATGGTCACGCCGGCCTCAATGGCCTTGGTTTCGTTTGCGCTGGGAGGATTATCGCTGTTGCCGCAGATGATATCGGTCTTGCAGCCTCTGGCCGCCATGCCGATTGCGGTAAGGAGCGTGTTTTCCGCTGATCCTCCGAGATCAAGGCGGGTGATAACATGAATGATATGCAGGGAGCGAGGACTATGCACGTCCGGTTTCCTTGAGAAGGCTGTCGATTTGCTCCAGAACGGATTCAACGGTAATATGTGTGAGACAGGCGAACCGATCTCTGTTGTGACAGTTGAAAAAGCCGGACCGTTGCCGCGTCGCCGGGTAGCACGGACGACAAGGCACCGGATGAATGACGGAACGGCAGTGCATGCCGCTTGGGCCCGTTCGAATGTCGGACGTGGGGCCGAAAATCGCAACTGCCGGTATTCCGGCGGCCGCAGCCATGTGCAGAGGGCTTGAGTCGTTGGAAAGAAAGAGAATGCAGTGCTTCATGAGTTCGAAACTTTGCAGGATGGTGGTTGCGCCCATGCACGGGACCGCATCATTGCCGAGCGCGTCGCAGAACGCGGCTCCCAGTGCGCTTTCATCTTTTCCTCCAAAAACCAGGATTTTGACATCGTACAGCCGAACGATTCTTTTAGATACTTCAATAAATCGGTCGATGTTCCAGCGCTTGAACTGCATGTTCCCACCGGAGCCCGGGTGGATTCCGATGAATCGCTGTTCGGCGCGGCCATGCACGCCCGACAAAAACTTCAGTGCGAAATCCGCGTCCGTTTGCGTTGACCAAATAGTGCACGATGGGGCAACCATGGAGTTGCAACCCATGGCTTTGGCTATTTGAACGTTGCTTACAATCTCGTGTTGATGAAACCGGTACGGAATGCCGACATTGTACAGGACTCGTCCTGCTCCGAATTGTTCGCCGATCCTGCAACGGGCGCCGGCAAGCAGGGAAAAAAGCCCGGACTTGAGCGGATTCGTCCCGGTCGCAACGAATGCTATCTCCGGTTTTATGCGCCTCACCGTTTTGATAAATTTCAAGAGCGTCCGATCCGGCCGTTTCATTTCGTAAAGCAAGTTCAGCCGAGGATGATGTTTCACAATGTCGCCGGCTCCGCTCGCGGTGAGGAAGAACGACACCCGGGCATTTGGAAACGTCTCACAGAGCATGGCGATTGCCGGAGTAAGAAAAATGAGATTTCCGATTCCGCCGAGAGAAATGAAAAGGATGTTCTTTACGGAGAGCGGTTCCATCGAAAAATCGGTTTTCATTGAAATGCCTGCTGTATGAGCGCGCGCAGCATTACTATTTTGAAAGCTGTGATGGCACGGGCAAGGTGACAAAAGATTGCCGCAAAACAGAAGTCCCTTACATAAACTTGATGAATCTGTCTATATGCGCAAGCCGGAAAAGATCCCTCATGTCGGCCGTCGCATTGCTGATGTAGAGAAGGCCATTTGCCGACTGTATCTTTTTCAGAACCTTTACTATGCAGGCGATGCCCGGAGACGTCACGTAGGTCACCTTTGAGAAATCGAATGCAAGGCTGTTTTTGCCTTCCTCGATGATCTGGGTCGCTATTAAATCGATTTGCGGATCGTTGAAGTCGAATGGCCCCGAAATTTCAATGGAGTCCAGATTCCCGACCATTCCTCTTGCTACCCGCTGCGAATTTATGAGCATACCAAGGCTCCTTTTCTACGAGATTATCAGGCCACCAGGGGTGACACACGGTTTCCCATTGCATCCGCAATTGCCAATTCGGAATGCTTCATTGAGAGAAGAACGACTGTCAGGCCCGCCAGGCACCAGAATGGCTCGGATATTCTAACGATAATGAACGTGTTCGCGGTAAACGCGTGGGCAATAAGTGCCCAGAATCCGGCATAATAGCCTACCACCATTCCCCTGAGCCGGGGAGAGATCTCCACGGTCATGGCGTGCCGGATCGAATTGTGAACGCTTGTGAGCAGCCACAAGAATGACGCAAGACCAAGTATGCCAAATTCCATGAGCACCCGGAAGAATTGTCCGTCAATAAAAAAGAAACCGGTCATGCCATACCCAAGAAACGGATGATTTATGAAAGTCCGCAGGACTTCTCGAGCCGCAAAAATTCGCGCCGACGTGGAGGTGTCAAGCCGGAACCCGAAGATCCGGATTTGTTCCATAGGGTTCCCGACTTGATGAAAGGTGAAATGAATTCTCTCATGAACAACGCTGGGCAGGAAAAGCGGAAGCGTGCAAAGCGCCATGATCAAAACGAAAACGAAGGTGTTTTTTCGCTTGGCGCAGAAAAAAAGCACAAAAGTCGAGACAATGCTCGCCACCCATCCGCTCCTCGAAATGGAAAACAGGAGCACCACAACAATCATTGCAAGAAGTACGCCAAGAAGCGCTTTTTCGAGGCCGACCCTTGTGTTCAAAAGCACTCCTGCCGCAACCGAGCCCATAAGAACGAGGTAGCCGGACAGGGAATTTCGCTCGCCGGAAGCCTCAAAGGGGGGAGATACGCTGCCGCCGGATGCCACCATAAAAAGACCATAAAGACAAATTATTCCGCTCACGATCAGAAGCATGGTGAGAAGGTTTTCCACTTCTTTTTGCGTTTGCACATAATTGATAACGACGTTGAAAAGGAAGAAGTACTCGACTATTTTGAGTGTGAAGAAGAATCCAGCAGCCGGATGCACGTTTCCCCGAAACACGCCTAACGTCGTTGACAGTATCGCAATACAAGTGTAAACGGCGATAGGACGGTTGAGCGGCGTTTTGAGCATGAATCCGATGTCTTTGAAAATGGCCATGCGCAGCAACCAGCCCAGCGTCATTGTAAACAGGAGAATGTCCTCAATCCGTGCGGTAATCGCGCGCTTTACCGTAGCTCCCACAACGATTTCTGGCGACAAGAGCATGGAAAAGATGAGAAGAATGAGCGAGAGTTTGACGGAGAAGAAACAAACCAGAAAAATGAGGATCATGCCGGCAACAAGGAGAATGCTGTTCATTTCTCTTCCGACAATGAAGTAGGAGAGAAGAAATGTGCCCACGATGGCTATTGCAAGATAAACATTTCGCACGTCAAACGTCCCTGTTATGGAATGCTATGCGCGTGTCCGGTTGGTAAACGACTTGAGAATGCGTTTCCCAAGGGGAAGCGGCTTGGCGACCTCTTTGGCATAACGGTAAATGTACGACGAATAGGATGCTCCCGTAATTTCCGGACGAATGTCGTTGAGGGCGATGCCGAGAATGTTCGCGTGCACGGTTTCCAGCCTCTCCTTGCCAAGACGCAGGGAATTGCGAGGGGTTCTTCCCACTTTGTACACCAGAATGACGCCGTCCACTTTCGTCGAAAGCACGATTGAATCTGCGACGGGAAGGACAGGCGGGCCGTCCACCAGAATTACGTCGAAATACTCCCTCATTTCACGAAGCATGGTGTCCATCTTGGGCGAAGAGAGCAACTCAGTGGGGTTCGGGGGACGATGTCCATAGGGAATAAAGTTGAATTTGTCAAGGCCGGGCACACTGAGAATTTCGTCCATGCCGAAGCGGCCGAGTGCGAGATCGGTAACGGTCAGGATACATTCGCGCCACGATATTTTGCCGATAAGAATGTCTGCAACCCCGGGGTTATGGTCGACGCCGAAGCTTTTCATCAGCGACGGCCTGCGCAGGTTGCATTCGAGGAGTAGGATGTTTTTCCCCTGTTGGGCGAAGGCAACGGCGAGGTTCGATATTGTCGTGCTTTTCCCTTCCTGCATGGCAGCCGAGGTCACGAGTATGGTTTGCAAGGGTTTGTTAAACGAGAGATAGCCGATATTGGTCCTCAGAATCCTATATGCCTCCGCGGATGGATCCTTTGGATTGAAGTGGGTCACCAGGAAAGTCTTGAAATAGGGAGGAACCGTATCAGGGGCATTCTTCTTTGTCTTTTTTCTCTTCTGATCTTCGCCCCGGATGTGAGGAATTACCGCGAGTACCGCAATCTTGAGCGTACGCTCCACGTCTTCTATCGTGCCTATCGACGTATCGAACATTTCGCGGAGAACGGCGAAGATGATTCCGAAGATGAGACCGAGAAGAACTCCTATAAAGAGAACGCGCGGCAGATCGGAATTGTTAGGACGGGCCGGCAGGGTAGCCATCGACATGATTGTAACCTCATCAACGACACCGGCCTCGGCAATCATGGATTCCTGAAGCTTTTTAGACAATTCGGTGTACAGCTCTTCCTTTACATGAAGGTTTCGCACAAGCCGGGCATAGCTCATTTGGTTCATGGGGACCTGCATGAGTTGCTTGTCGATTTGTCCCTTTTGACCCAGAACGTCCAGCCGCTTGACCTCGATATCGGAAAGTTTCTTCTTGTATTCATCGAGTATTTGCTTGGCTGATTCGTTTATCTTCTTCTCCATGTCGAGCACTGCCGGGTGGTCCTTTTTGTAATAGGCAAGCATGTCTTCGCGCTGCATCTGAAGCTGAATGAGCCTGGAATTGAGCGATCGAAGGCCCTGGTCATCGTCGGTAAATTCCGAAACCCAGCCAAGCTTGTTGATAAAAGAGAGCGAGTCAAGGTTCTTCTGGGTAGAGTCGCCTCCCATCGCAATGTCACGGGTTTTTCTGACAAGAGGCTGCTTGAGTTTTGCCTCCTGCAGTTTGATTATTGCCACCGAGTTGTCGAGTGCCTGCAGCTTCTCTTCCACTTTTTGTTCATCAGTGATCACCTGGCTGGCATTGGCATCCACGGACGGAATTTTCTGCCGTTCCTCGAACACTTCGACATCGTGTTCCGCTTCCGCAAGTTCGCCTTTGCATATCTCGAGTTGCTGCTGAACAAAGTTCTTGGTCTTTGAAGCGTACATTCTTTTTTGCATCAGTGAGGACTCTTTGTATGCAAAAGCGATGTTATTGGCGATATCGCGCGCGTCCTTTGCATCGAGAGAGGTAACGGAAATGCTTATGACATTAGTACCGGACGCAGTAGATGTGGCGATTTTAGACCGCAGAGATTCCAGGAGCCGGAGCGTTCTGTCGTCCGAGGGAAGCGTGTCCTCCGGTGCGGACTCGGGAATTATCGTGAGGCGCTTCGCGGTTCGGAGCAGCACGGGGAAGCTGGTTACAACGCTGGCCTGAGTTTCGATGTTGTCCCAGGAATCGTACATCATGTTTTCCATGCCGAGACCGATCGTTCCGTTTCTCTCGACCTTTACCGTGGACACGGCATTAAAGACCGGAACTTTCATTCTTCCGAACATGACGCTGAAGAATGCGCCGCAAAATACCGTGAGCAAAACGATTTTGTACCGTTTGCGGAATATTCGTTCGTAGTCGGATATCTGAAAGTCGTACTGGGGCATGAACCGGCTCCGCTACGGGGTGAAAATCTTGACATAATAATACCATGGCAGCAATTGGGCTATCACGGTCATGACCTCGTTGAAGGTCGTGTAGATCCGTCTGGGCACAAAGATGATATCGTCATCCTGCAGGGCAATGTTCTTGTCGATACGTCCGCCGTCCAGAATCGCATACAAGTCGATGGAAATCATCGAAACGTTCTGTTCGTTGGCCCTGATAAGCTTGATGGATCGGCGGTATGCGCTAGACGCGCATCCGCCTGCGGCAGAAATTCCGTCGAGCAACCTGTCGCCATCCTTAATCAATACGCTTCCTGATTTGCCGACTTCTCCGAAAACATAGACTTTCGGCTCGAATGCTCTCTTTACAATAGTGACCTCACAGAATGGCGACACGACGTATTGGGACAGCTTGCTTTCAATCGTCTTTTCCGTCTGGGATACGGTGAGGCCGCCAACGAAGATTTCTTTGGCCGGGAGGATAAAGATGGAGCCGTCGTCGCCGATCCGCTTCATCTCGATGTGTTTTTCCTGGCTCACAGGGAGTTTGTCGTAGATTCCTATGGAGATCTCGTCGCCCGGATACAATATAGGGGCGCGCGCGCTGGCGCGCTTTGCGACTGCCTGAGCTTCCTGCGGGACGTACAACTTTACAAAATCACCCTTGGCAACGACTGTTTCCTTGTCGGTAGTCGCGGGATCGGGAACACGCTTTGCACAGGATGCGAGAGCAACACATAGAACGGCGCACGCAAGGGGCTTGCAAATCTTCCAGGGAAATCGATTCATAGGCGTGCCCCGTTCACATAGCTTTAGAGTACCCAAGTCTGCGGGATGGTATCCCGGTTCCCCGCGATTGGAGGCCGCAAAGTTCATACCAATTATAGTATTAAGTCTCTATGGTGTCAACCTCAAATACTAGGTGCTGTCGTTTCAATTCGTTACGTTGATTTACCCGAATGAAACGGCTGACACCTATTAACCGGCAAAATTTTCCGGATTGGGCATTTCTGCCCTATATTCAGCGGGGCGTACGAAACTTTTTGATGGCTATCGCAGCGCGAAGGAGATTGCCCAAGGGGATTGCTAGAAGCGCAAATGGGTAGGTGAACCAGATTCGATGACTCCTATTGTGTCTATTGACGTGTGAAACAATACCGATGACGTCTGCAAGATTCACCGTTCCCAGAGACCCGGGAGAAGAATCTCCGCATACCTTTATGTGCCATTGTCCGTTGGGCACTCTTTTACGCCCGACCACCCTGTGCAGAACTAACTGGTCACCGGCAAAGAAGGCCGCAACTTCTCCGTAGCGAACGGGCCGGTTGGCAACCACAACCGTTACTGTGTCGCCATCGGATATAAACGGCGACATGCTCCGGCCTCCGGCCGCGACATCGCATCGGCCGAAGCGCTGCAACGCTTCACAAAACAGATTCTTTGCCGCTGGATCCATGTGGAAGTGTCTCCTGCAATCTTGAAACAAGCGCCGGCCAGTCGAGATTCTTCTTTTCGAAATGGAGTTCCGCTCCGCCGACCGCGGTGAGAACCCTGGCGCACAGGTCAAGCGCCTGTACGGTTTCGCGATCCGATGTGCCGAAAAGACAGACGCTGCGAAGAAGTCTCGCCACGGCCGTGCTCGTGGGAACGGGAACGATTTTGGTTTCCAGTGCCTTGTTCAGGAAGAGAACGGAAAGGAGCCGGAAGGATTTGCCGTAATACGGCCCCGATCCCATCTCACCCCAGAAAGGCGTTCCGGCGACACGAGCGACCCCGTCGTTTGAAAGCGACAGCGAGATTATCTCGTCGTTAAGGACGCGGCATTGTGTGCAAAGCCTGGCAATGGTGGTCTTTCCTGCGCCGGAAGGGCCTGCAAAAAGCAGCGCGGCGTTGCGGTGAAAGACGGCGCTCGCATGAAGGAGCATTGCATCGTGCGAAAGCATCGCAGTCGCAAAGATCACCCGGAGCATGGCATCGACGGAATACAGCGAAGGCCACAGACAGGCTTCTCCGGTACACTGATTCCATTGACAATCGAAATCGTACCGCAGTGCCCGCCATGCATTGGTATTGCCATTAAGCAAGCGTACCCGCTGGAGCGGCGATTGGCTCTTGCGGGTGAGAACGCAGGAAATGGAAATGTTGTTTCTCCTGACTTTTCCAACGTATCCGGCATACCGGCGCGTCGTGAGTCTCGCGAGTCTCTTATTTGAAATCCCAAGGGTCACCGATGTGGATCCTATCCCGATGGATATTTCTTCGTAACTCACGTCGATGCGCCCTTTCCACGGCCTGCGAGTTCGGCAAGCCTGCGCGCGAGGAGCCGCCAGTAGGAGTCGTTGCCGTACATTTCTTTCAGAATCTGTTTGCGCGGCACGAGGGATGTCTTCAAATAAGCAAACATTTGAAGCGGCGACGGACACAACAGGGCAAGAGCCAATTCTCCAACAGGGTGGGTGGTGCCTCCGGCAAGTACCATTGAGATCAGCTGAAATCGCAGTTGTCTAGTTTTCGAACGCCGCGGGTCCGTTTCTCCGCCAAGGCCGAGCCGGTCGAGATAGTCCAGCACGCACGAAACAAACAGCGGCGCGTTGCCGCCGGCATACGTATCGAAGTATCCGGCCCGCCGCAGTCGGTATAGATCCATGAACCAGATTTTTCGAGACAACCCGTGCTTAAGGGAATGAAATGCTGCATGCGCGGCCAGAAGCTGCGGAGAGGGAATGAAGAAGCCCGGAACGAGCGTGCTCGGTACAAAGGATTCGGCTATTCCCGAGACAATGTGACGGCGAAGGGGGTTCCGCCTGATGCCCCACAGATCTTCATGAATATCCACGTGGAGCGATTCGAGAAAGAATTCGTTGGCGTAGGAGCCGTAGGGCGCGAAACCGTAGTGCATAAGGATACTTCTCACGTCGGCGATTGAACCGTCCGGAAAGTACAAATCCACGTCGGCCATCGGCCGGACTTCCGGTTCCGCATAGATCTTTTCGCAAAGAGCCAGACCTTTGATGACAACGACTCTTCCGCACGCCGCCAGAGCGGCGCTCATTTCCATGAGCTTGCACAGGCAAAGGTCCTTAAAGAGCAGTGCGTCCCGGTACGCGTCCTGCGCCAATTTTGCAATGGGATCGGGGAGAATGCGTGAGCCGCGATTGAGAAGGTACAGCGCCGGGGCAAGGCCTTGGGCAAGAACCTCCGCGTAGAGCCGGTCGGGGTCGCGTGCGTCCAGAAGATACCGCGAAAGAGATTCGGAGCGAATGATTTGCTGTATGAAAGGATTGACCATAAAGGGTGTACGCCAGCGCGCGGTGAAGCGGAGAGAATCCCCGGAGTCACGGACGTCGGCAGTGCGCGACTCCCCGGCGCACACTAAGTAACGCGCAAGTCTTTAGGAATTTGGTAGTCGTCGTTGTAGATTATTCCTGTTATGTAAAGGTTGTTTTCCTTGGAAAGGTCTATGGTCTCTGCAGGTTCCGGGTGGTTCTCCCGGATAAGCCGAACGATGGGGCGAAGCGGCGATCGCCACACCGCCTCAACCACCAGAGCCGCATTCTTGTTGTTAAGCTGCACTATGCTGCCCACCGGGAACATCCCCAAGGACTCGATCATTCCCCTGAGAATATCGCGGGCGAAAACCGATTCCTTCGCCGCGACAATCGCCTTCATCGCGTCGGCGGGATGGAAAGCCTTTCTGTAAATTCGGTTGTGGGTGAGGGCCTCAAAAGAATCACACAGGCCAACCACCCTCGAATAGGGGTGAAGGTCGCCGTCTACGTTGGACGGATAGCCCTGGCCGTGTTCGCGTTTGTGCTCCTCGCAAATCACGCGCAAAAGCCATGGAAAATCGGACTTGAGCTTTTCGAAAAACTGCCATCCGAGAATCGGGTGCTTCTCCATTTCGTCACGCTGCGATTTTGAAAGGGCCTCCTTGCTTAAATAACAGTCGGAGTCGATCTTTGTCATTCCGATATCGTGAAGGAGCGCCGAAACTCCTATCTCGGTGAGCTCCC
Organism: Fibrobacterota bacterium; assembly: GCA_003165595.1. Taxonomy (GTDB): domain Bacteria; phylum Fibrobacterota; class Chitinivibrionia; order Chitinivibrionales; family FEN-1185; genus FEN-1185. The sequence continues at coordinate 166,510 of PLWQ01000013.1, forward strand.
TGTACTGAAATTCCATTCCCATTCCCACGGCGCAACTGAGAAACGCTACGTTGAGGGAATGATATGCAAGGAAATCTCCCGCATACCGCGGGTTCATGACGGTGAGAAGAATTTCCTTCGACTTGGTAAGGGACAGAATAATCATTTCGGAAATGGAGAACAACGATGTGAGCGGAATGTCGCGGGCATTTTCGGCGGACTCACCCCTGAGCTTGTTATACAGCATGTCGGAAACGATTGCCGCAAGTTCGGTGTACTTTTGTTCGGACGTTTTGTTCGTGGCGACCGGAGACGAGATGTTCTTGGTGTAAAGATACTCCAGCGTTACCATGAGCGGTGTGGACTCAATGGATTTCCGGAGGTCCGACAGATCTTTCATTTTCGCCATGTGACTTACCTTTCCCAGTATGAACCTAAAGAACGTCCGCAGGCTTCTTGTTCTTTTTCAAGACAAGAATTATTCCAATTATGGTGAACACGAGAATGGAGTGCAGAAGAATGAGCACGGAGACAAGCACCGAAGCGAATGAAATGCCCAGCGCTTCTATGCCGAATGCAATTGACACGCCAAAGAGCAGCAAGGTCGCCTGGTGATTGGTTATACCGAGATCGGCAAGTCGATGATGAAAATGATCCCTGCCGGTATAGTGCAGCCATTGCCCGAAGGTCTTAACTTCGCCGGTTAGAATCCGAACCACCGTCGTGAGCGTCATATCGAAGATGAGAACGCTCATAATGAGGACCGGGATGACGATGTCGATAATACTTTTGCCCCATTCTCCAAGAATTGCAAAACTGGCCAGAAGAAACCCGAGAAAGGTACTGCCGCTGTCCCCGAGAAAAACAAGGGCGGGTTTGCCTTTCCTGAAATTGTACGGAAGAAACCCGGCGCAGCTTCCCGTGATAGCAAGCGCAAGGAACATCAGATAATATTGCTTTGTTAGAATAGCAATGAGCGAGAAGAACAGGGTGTAGATGATGCTGCTGCCCGACGCGAGCCCGTCCATGCCGTCGATGAAGTTCATGGAATTCGTTATGCCGATAATCCACACCATGGTGATAATGGTTTCCGTGATAATACCACCCAGGAAAGCGGGGACAAATGTCACATGAATCCCGTACACCACGAGTAGGAGCGCAGCGGCAACCTGAACGAGGAGTCGAAAGAAAGCGGAAATCCCCCAGATGTCGTCGGCCAGCCCCACAAGGAAAATTACGGTGCTTGCAACGAGAATAACCTTTACTTCCACCGAAAAATGAAAACTGAGCAGCATTATTGCAACAAACGCAATGTAAATCCCGATTCCGCCGGTAAGCGGCGTCGCGCGTTCGTGCGTTTTACGCTTCTCATTTGGAGAGTCAACCAGGCCAATCCGGTGCCCCAGCGAAATGAGCGCCGGCATGACCGCAGCAGCAATGAGAAAGCTTGATAACAGCAAGTAGATGCTGTAATAGCGCGCCCTGGCTTCGGCGGCATGATGCACGAAGGGCACGAAAAGAATCGCGAGGCCGGCCAGCGACAGGATTGAATATAATGTCATTATGCGTACACCGCTGGCCATGACCGGTTTTCCCTCAGGGGGCAATGAACATTCGCAGCGACACAAAGCCTTCGGCATCGCGAACCCGGCTCTGCGTGCCGCGGAATGTTGCAGTGGCTTTTGCTATCGCGAGAATCGACTGGTGCTTTACGTTGGTCTTCATTATCTGGGATTTGTGGCACGAAAGCGTATGGAGCTTCTCCTTGATGTGGTCGCCGATGTCGACGTACACGTTGGGAGCAAAGTTGATGGTGGTGGGGCCTTCGTAGAAAAGGACGTTGGGCACGTTACGAGTTGCAACGACCGTGCATTCGCTCACGTGACGGTGGTCTTGGTGGGTGTCTTTGCCGTGATGGACAAACACGAAAGTGGGGGACACTTTCACGACAATAGCCTCGATCTCCTGGATGACGTTCTCGTAGAATGGCAGTTTTGTGTCGGTAAAGTTTCCCCAGAAGACTTCCGCGGTTCGCATGGATTCGGCTGCGCGCAACTGTTCCTTTCTGCGGACTGCAAAGTCGCCTCCGGCGTTGCCGCTGGTCAATATCAGAAGATAGACCTTGTGCCCGCGGCTGGAAAGTTTGTGAAGCGTTCCGCCGCACCCGAATTCGATGTCGTCGGGATGAGATCCGATGGCAAGAACGTTCATTTTCGGCACAGGCATTGTCGTGTCCTTGGAAATGGATCAACGTAATTGGAGAGAAACCGGACCCTTTCATAATTAAACCATGAGTGAAGAAAGTCTGTCAAGTGGAAAACTCACAAGCGGTTGATGGAAGTCGTTGCAAATCAATGAAAATGGGCTCCAAGGGTTATTGACGGGACCGATCTTAACAGGACAACTATTTACCTCTGCGATTGATCAATGGTATGGGCTCCTGGGAAAAGGGGACGATGGCAGAAGTTTCTCCTAATAAAAGAATGGCTCTTCAACCGTAGAAACGGATGCCGGCAGCGCAAGATCCTCCGGATATATCCTTTTGGAGAAGGAATGGTAGACCATGAACGGCGGTAACGGATCTTTCCGGAACTTTACTCTTAATGCAGCCATTTTTTCCGTAAAAATATCTGCACTGCGCGCATTGTCGTTTGTAACATAGAAGACATTGCTTTCCTTGTTTACGATATTCGTGTAGAAAGGATACACATCCTTTGATTTTGGATGCACCGAGGAGAGGTCAAGGGTCGGCGAAACAACGATTTTTTCTCCGGACAAGAATATAACCGGATAGGCCACCCAATATCCTGCATATCCCCGGCGCAGGTTTTGGGAGAGTAAAAAGGCCGCAAGTCTCTCATAAGGGGGCGATTTGATCTCAGAGCATAACAGCACACCGGCAAGGTTTACGCTCAGAAGAAATGTCAGCATTGAAATCGCCAGCAATCGGTTCTTTTGCCCTACCCGTGCCAGGGAAGTGGCCAGAAGAATCGCTGCAGCGGGCCACAAAGGGACGAGATACCTGGGGCTGGCCATGAATCCGAACAAAGCGAATAAGATGCTGAATCCAGCCAGATAGACCGGGATTTCCATCCAGCCGTTTTTCCGTGTTCTTAGTGCATAAAACGCTAGAGGCGCCAGGTAAATGGCGCAAACACAGTATTTGAACAGCTTGATATTCTCCATCAATGGATTGGCTGCGCTGAAAATCGCAAGAACGCCGGATAGGACATACATCAAGGCGGATGGAATACTATGTATGTAGTTGACAAAATACCTCATAAGCATATTCAAGAATCCGGCGGATGCAAGGCCGGAATGAAAATCTGACCTGGTAGCTCCAAAAGGCCGGCTGCCAAGGCTCAAGAATGTGGCGAGGGGATGCTGAATATTGTACACCACGAGCGGAGCCGATCCGATCACGCAGAAAAATATCAGCCACAGAAATCTGTAAGGCAAGCATTTCGCTTTTCTCCGGAGAAGAACTGTCCAGGAGGTGAGAACATATGGTATGATTAGGGGTGAGATCCAGAATGCAAAACCGGAAACAAGCCCCAAGATGGCGAACCGTGCTTTCCACCTGTTCTCGATTTCGTCCCGGGAAAGCACATCGGTCAAGTAAAGGACAAGGGCTCCAAAGGCCAAAGTCTCTGGATATGCGCCTCGGGTATCAATCGTGAACAACGTAACGAAGACCGGCGAAACGGCAAGAAGAACTCCCGTGAGGAGTCCCGCGGCCGCACCGTGCAACCTGACTGCAAGTTTACAGGTAAAGAACATGGTCATGAGCAGAAGGGGGAAAGTGGCAAGCTTAAAAGTGAGGGCCGAGATCCCGAACAACGCAAAATTTATAGCGGCCAGGTAGGAGATGAACGCACCGCAATACTGATATTCCCAAATGAAATTCGGAAACGCGCCTTTTAGAATGTGTGTTGCCATCAGCCCGGGAACGGCCTGGTCCGCGTTCACGCCGTTCAGGCACGTAAGGAGCAGCCCCAGCCTGAACGCAAGCGCGGCCAGGATGATCGAGAGCCACGATAGTTCAAGCTTGGTTTTTTCTGTCATCCGGTTTCCGGATTCTAGCGGGATTGCTGGATTATGACAATGGGTTTGTTGAGCCTGGAAAATCGGATCCCGACGGGGACGACGCTGACACGCAAAGACAACCTTCAATCGGCAAGATACCACTAAAGATATTCATGCTGTCAAATTATATTATTGTCAATGATTGCGTGAAAGGTAATTTCGCCTTGGCCTTTGGGTAGAAATGCGGCTTGCGGTGATTGTCTTTTGGGAGGCTCAACAATGCGCCGATTGATGCTCGTGCCGCTGTTCGTTCCAATGCAAGGCGTTCCCGGTCTGACCCATAAATTTCGGGATAAAGCGGAGTTTAGATGACTCACAAGCATGCCGGAAGGCCGGAGACAGCATGAGAAAGATCAATCGCTTACCGCTCTTCTTCAGATATTGCCATCCGCGGTACTATCCGAACGGGATTCTCATTTTGGCCGCCCTGGGCATCTACGAGATAGCAAGCAGAACGCGCTGGTGCAGACCCTTGGTTGTTGTGATGTCGAGGCAATCGATTGTCCTGCGCCTTGCGGGCCAGAGATTTTCCATACCCTTCTTTCCAGGCGATGTCGGCGTGATCTTCGATTGCTTTATCGGAGAGATGTACGGGAATGATCCGCGGTTTGTTCCGGCGCAGGGATTCACGTGCCTCGACATCGGAGCCAATATCGGCGCCGTGTCCGCACGCTGGCGGGCGACGAATTCCGAGGGAACCATCATTGCCGTTGAGCCCCATCCGCGCACCTTTGCGCGACTCGTTCGAAACAAGCGCCTTAACAATTGGGATAATGTCGAGTGCGTGAATGCGGCAATCAGCTTCTGCTCGGGGAAAGTTTCCATCGACTTGTCGCAGGCACTCACCATGGCGGTAGTCGGCGCGACTCCCGGGTTTTCCGAGGAAGTTACGTCGCTGACTCTTGACGATCTGGTGCAGAGCCGCGGAATTCACACGATACACCTGTGCAAGATCGACGTCGAAGGACACGAAGACGAGGTCCTGAGAGGGGCAGTCCGGTCGCTGCCCTGGATAGAGCGGTTGATCCTGGAGTTTCATTCACGGGAATTGCGCAATGCGGTTGTCTCCCGGTTGGAGAATAATTTTGAAATTGTGAGGGAAACGCAAGGGAAAATAGGATTGATCTTCGCTGTGAACAAAGGGGCTGGGCTTCACCGAAGTTGAACGGCTTTTCCTACAGCGCCCAGCATGTCGTCCACCGAAATCAGGTTCATGCAATCGTGGGTCTTTATCCTGCATATTCCGCTATTGCAAGGCATGCACGGCAGGTTCTTCCGAACGACTATGTTTCTGTCGCCCAGAGGCCACCACCGCTCCGGAATGGTCGGCCCCATGGTGGAGACGGTGGGTACGCCCAAGGCTGCGGCCAGGTGCAGCGTTCCGGAATTATTGCAGACGAAAACGGTGCATCGCTTCAGGAACGCCATTAATGTACCGAGCGATTCCGAATGGTAAATACGCGGCTCGCTCCGCATGAGTTCTCCTATTTCGTGCGCCCTTTTTCCGTCTGCATCCGCTGCGAGGAGCACAACTTTGGCTTTCCTGGAAAGAAGATCGGCAAGCGCCGCAAAATTGCGGGCGGGCCATCGCTGCGTGGGGTAGTGGCCGCTTGGTTGAAGGGCGATGACAACATCATTTCTGCCGATGTTTTCCTTCTGGAAAAAGGCTTCTACCTCCTTGCAGATTCTGTCAGAAGCTTTCAATGCGGGAACGGTTGACGGAATGGTTACTCCAAGCGATTCCACGATTCCCCACAGCTCTACCGCTTTGTGACCAATTCGTCCAACAGGCCGAACGAAGTTGTCGAACAAAACTCCTCTGCCCTGCGTGTCGAATCCTACCGTATGTTTGCTATTGGAAAAGAATGCAATCAGTGCCGGTCTCAAAGTAAAATCGGTAGTGAAATCGACAGTTAAATCGAAGCGCTCTTGCCTCAATCGACGGATTGTACCGAGAAAAGAGCGCAATCCTCTGCCGGGATCCAAAACGGCCCGGTCGACGACGCCGGTTTCCAACAGGAATTCCCGGACGTACTTGTTGCATAGCCCAACCAGTTCCGCTTTGTCGTACCATGACCTGAGCGCTCCAAGGGCCGGCTGGGATAGAACATTGTCTCCGAGCCGAGGTTGGCAGATGATGAGTATCTTGCCGACCTTGCCGTGGTCCAGCCGGAGACGGCGATTTCCCGCACGTACGAAGCGGAACGCGATCTTGAGAATCGGCCTGCGCACAACCAGATACACGGTTCTCAGATTTTCTCTGTTCATCGGGCTTTGCGCGCGTACACGCGTATTCCTTCCCCAACATTTTTGTTGAACAGCCGGTAGACAATAATTGTCGCACTATCAATGAGTTTTTTCCAAATTGAGATCTGGGCGATGTCCGGGCCAATGGACACGATTTCGAATCCCGATTTGTTAAGGATGGCGGAAAGGGTTGACTGGGAGAAATGGGAGAGGTGCAATTCTTTGTGCGTGGGCGAAAACAAACGGTACGGCCTTCTGCGGACCAACGGATAGAGGATCCGCATGATGGTGTTGTTTACGTTTGGCACTCCAACCACAAGCAAACCGTCCGGCCGGAGCAATTGGCGCGCCTTTTCCAGACAAGCCAAGGGATTCGGCATGTGCTCCAGCGTGTGCCACAGGGTGATAACGTCAAATGAATCCAACCCCGATGGAAAATCCTCAAGCGGTCCGTGAAAGATGTTGAGCGACAGCTTCTCCTTTGCAAAATGGCAGATATATTCGGAAACTTCGGTGCCGTGAACATCGAACCCTGCGCTGCGCGCGAGATCCAAAAACGTGCCGAGCCCGCATCCTACGTCGAGCAGCCGGCCTTGCTTCTTGTACCGCATCAGGTCTTTGAGTCGCTTTTTCCACATGGACAAACGAGGCCTCTCCTGCGTGTCGCGCCATTCCTTGTAGTAATCTTCGGCGTAATGGTCTTCGAGGGCTTGAGGTAACGGCGTCACATGAACAAAGCCGCATCGTGAACACCGCACAACCGTGTAGGGCGGCTCGCATCGCTCCACGACCGTTGACTCGTCGGAACCACATATGATGCAGACAGGATTACTCATGGGAGCTCTTTGTAGAGGGCTTCAATTGAAGCCACATTGTCCTTGATGTCAAATTTCTCCTGCGCGAGTCTTCTGCCTTTGCTGCCCAATTGTTTTCTCAGAAGTTCATTTGATGCGAGCGTGCACATTGCATTGGAAAGGGACGTAACGTCGCAAGGGGGAATCAGTTTCCCGTTCACACCATCGATCACCGCTTCCCGATTGCCGCCGATGTCCGTGGCTATCACCGGTTTGCCGGAAGCCATCGCTTCGATGATAACTCGCGACAGCCCTTCGACGTATGAAGTGGCGAGCACGAAAACATCGAAGCTGGCCATAACGCGGGGAATGTCGCTGCGGAACCCGGTAAAGATAGTGCTCGCCTCCAGCCCGTGATCGGCGGCGAGCTTTTTCAAATACGACGCGTACTGGGACGTGCCGGTTCCGACAATCATGAAGATTAGTCTGTTTTTGAAACGTGCCGCGGTTTCGGCGGCCGCATGAATAAAGATATCCTGCCCCTTTCTCGGCAGCAATTGTCCCATTGTGCCAAAGATGATTTTGTCAGAGATATTGAATTCGTTTTTCACAGATTCGCCGGACACTTGCGGCGAAAATACGGTGATGTCCACGGCATTATGGATAATGCGAATCTTGGAATTTGATAAGTACGATTTTCCAAAACGTGAGGCTGCCGAGTGTGAGACTGCAATAATTCTCGACGACAGCGCATACAGCAGTTCTTCATATAGTCGGTTGCCGCGGTCGCCAACGCGAATATGCCAGATGAGCGGGGTGCGGGTGATGCGCGCAGCGATGCCCAAATAGAAAACCTGGCGCGCGCTGTCCGCGTGGACAATGGATATGTGGTATCTTCGAATGATTGAAACGAGTTTCGCAATGGATGAAAAATTAGACGCGGCGAGTTTGGGCGTGGCGACCACTTCAGTTACTATTCCAAGGGATTTTGCCGCGTCGGCAAAATCGCCCTTGTCCGGACATACAAGAACGGGATTGAACGTGGCACGGTCAATCTTTGTGAGCAATAACAGGAGACTTTGCTGGCCTCCTCCCACCGAACGGCCGGAAATTGAACTGTACAAAATGTTAATCATTGGCTCTTGTGGCACCTCTACTCAACAACGCAAAAAAGAATGATACAATAATTCTATCTTTCGAAGCATTAATTTTTCTGTGAACTTTTCTTGATATCGTGTACGGCCATTTTCCCCCAGTTCTGCGCATTTCCGGCGATTTCCTAGAAGCGACAGTATCGCTCCCGCCAGTGCCTCGTGGTTTGCAGGCGGAACTAGAAGTCCAGTCACATTGTCCTCTATCACTTCCGGGATGCCGCCAAGGATTGTGCCGATCGCAGGTTTGCCCGCAGCCATGGCCTCAATAATTGAAATGCCGAGGCCTTCACGCCCGCTGGATGGAAGCACAAATATGTCCATTAAGTTCAACATGACGGGGATATCCTGTCTTCTGCCGGCAAAAATAATGGATGAGGAAATGCGCAGGTTACCAGCCATGGCTTGCAGGGCTGGACGCATGGGACCATCGCCGACCAATAAGAACTTTACGGAAGGATAATGGTCTAAGACAATGCGGGCGGCCTGTATCAGATAGGCATGCCCCTTGTGTTCGAATAGATTCGCCACACTGCCAACGACAGGTTCCTTGGTCAGAATATTGAATTGTTGTTTTAGAGTTTCAGCACCGGTCTCAACCGTCCTGATTTCTGGAATGCCGTTGTAAATCACTTCGCATTTCCACGCGGGAATCTTTTCGCGATCTTGCACGTGATCGGCTACAGCGCGAGAGCAACAAACAACCCGTTTTGTGTATGTTCCAAGCAATCGTTCGACAGCAAAATGTCTCTTGCGATACCCATAATAGGTGCTGTGGACATGGTGAATAATGACTTCTGTTTGCGCAAGCAGCCCGGCGATTCTGCCCACAACGCCGGCAAAGTATCCGTGTGTATGGATGATGCCGACTTTTTCAATTCTCAGCCTGAGGATAAGCTTGAGAAGTCTGGATAAATCGAAATAGCTCGTGATGCCAAGAATTTCCACACGAACGCCCTGCCGGACGAGGTAGTCCGCGATGAGGCCTCCTCGCGATACGCAAAAAACAGAAACATCGAAGTGTGTTTTATCAAGGTGAAGAGCAAGAGACGCGATTACCTGTTCCATGCCTCCCAATTTCAGATCTTCGACAAGATGAAGAACCATTACTCTTGGCATGTCGGAACCCCTGCTATTTCCTATGGCCACGGTTCTTTACCCCTGCGAACATCGTGGCCAATGGCTCACAATGGAAAAACTTCCGCAGGCGTCGGCGTCAGTTGCCCAAATACCCCAAAAGAGTGATCCCGGAACTCAAGTAATCCTTGGGAGTCTTTACAATTGTTTTCCGATACGGTAGCGAAGCTTTCGCAAGAACGCCGGAGACAACGCTTTGTGTTGATGGAACAGTGATATCCTTTTCTTCTTTTTTGTGGACAATTGGCCGGTGCACCCTTTTTCTTATCGCGTTTTGGACCTTTGCAGGGAACACCGCAAGCATCGCAGAACAAAACCCTAATGCATAATCACCAAAGTCTTTCAAAAGCGGTTGATTGCCGAATATCTCGGAACGGGAAAAACCGGCTTGATACGCACTTTCTCGCAGTTCCAGAAAGCTGTAGGGTATTTCAATTTCCATATCCCATGTGCCGGTTATTTCCCGAAATCCGGTCACTATCCGATAAAAAGGTCCGAGCGCGTTCGGAACGCTTATGAATGCCAACCCTGGAGACTTGAGCAACATTCGATGAAAAAGGATACATTTCTGGCGATCCTTTCCGGAAAAATGTTCGGCAAGTCCGCCGGAAACGACAATATCAAATTTCCCTGAAAGATCCTCCGGTACCGAAGACAAAACATCTGCCTTCAGAAATCGCGCACTTCGTCCGTAGAGCGAAAAGGCGGTTCTTGCGGCTTCCAAAGCGGCTTCGTCTGCATCGATTAGGGTGGTTTGAACACCAAGAAAATTGAACAGGAGAGAAAATGTACCTGTACCGCAGCCTATCTCTGCAATGGAAAAGTCATCCATCGACTTGCCCAATTGTTGCATATAGCGAACCACCCGACTGAAACCGATAGAGTTGGCAGCGGAAAGTATCCGCGCATCCATCAATTTCCTATCGATGAGGGTTTCCTTAAAACCGAATTTTTGCATTATTTAGGATTTCTGAAAGTTTCGTTGTGGATTGCCCCCGGTTTACTTCAAGAGGCAATCAGGCTCATGTCAATTTACTTCTTGGCTATCCCAACAAGAAGAGGGCTTAGTATTTCCGGCGCATTGTATCCTTGCAATTGAAACAGTTTCTTCATAATAAAGGTTATGCTATGCACCAAAATTGATTCCGGGAAAGGCCGCTTGCCTGCAAGCCCCGTTACCTCTGCGGAAACAAAGCCTGAAATGCGCATGACCTGCCGAAAACTTATATCTGTAAAGCCGAATTCATGGGTAAAATCCCGATAGCGTGAATAAATGGAAAACGGATTCCCCATGTTTGGGGTCTTTGACAAGAAACAGCCTCCTGGTTTGAGGGCATCATAAATAAGTCTGAAAAGCCTCACTATGTGATCTTTTGAAATATGCTCGATCAAGTCGTTGGCAACAATGCAGTCAAAGCTGTTTTCCTTACCGGTAAGGTAATCAAAGGCGTCGGCCTTTTCGCATCGGGGTGAAACGTGCTTCCGACAGAAGTCTATCTGCTGAGGCGAAAGATCGACGCCGAAAGAGTTAGTGAATCCTTTTTTTTTGGCATAATACAAGAAGTGACCACTGCCGCATCCGATATCCAATATCGCCGCATCCTTGTTATCCGGCATCATGCTGCCGTACAGGGAGTCGTATAATCGACAAATGTTCTCATAATCCGACATGGAAAATTTGCCGGAGGGATTGAAAATGGAATTGCAATAGTCTGAATAGAAGTCTTGCTGCGATTTCACAGGGAGGTTTCTACTCCTTCTGCATGACATAATAAGGTGATAATTCCAGGAGACTAACGAATGGTTCGGTTTGATATCTCCTGCCAACCGTTTTGAGCGGCATGAACCCTAAGGACTTCATCAACTTCTTCTCAAAATAGGGCATTCCATAGTAAGTAATGAGCTTACCCGTTATTGATTTTTCTTCGCGATAATGGCTAAAGAGTCGAAAGGAGAGAAGATTCCGAAGAAAGATACCGAACAATACCCTGGAAGTTGGAATACGTAATGCGTTATGCGACGAATATATCAAAACGCCGTCATTTTTCAATACTCGATGTATTTCCAAAAGACAATCGAGCCGTTTCCCTGAGGGTACAATGTAATCGATACCATTAAAGGAAAAGAGAACATAATCGAAGTGTCCGTCCGGGAAATCAAGATTGCAGGCGTTCATGAGCCGAAAGTCAACGTCCGGGTATTTCGTCTTTGCCATTTCGATCATTTTTGGCGAAAGATCTATTCCGATGACCTGGTGGTTTTGGAAGAGTCTTGCGGTGGTTCGACCGGTACCGCATCCGATGTCCAGAACGTATCCTCCGCTTTCATAATATTCATCAATCAACGTCTGCTCGATTGGTGTAAACCCCTCTTTGTTATAAAGAGACCTCACCGCATAATCGTGAGAGAATGTTTCGAGATTTATTTGTTCCTGTTTGGTTAATGTTGACATGCGGCAGCTTCGGGTGACAGGGTGAACATAATTTTCTCCACCCGGTGACGATAGGTGTGCTTTTGCAGAACCTCAGATCGGCCTGCGCTGGCAATTGAAGATCGTTCTTCCGGATGGGCAAGATAATGGGAAATCAAGTCGCGCAATTCATGTATGTTTCGATAGTAGACAAGGTGTTTCTTATCTTCAAACAGCGCCAAAGCATCGGCCTTTGCATCGACCATTTGAAAGCCTCCGCAACCAAGGATTTCGAACACCTTGGTATTGGTCATGCGAAATTCATTTTCCTGGATATACGGTTCCATAACGTCGCAACGATGCCCGATGATGTTGAGCACGATTTTGGACGCGGCAAATATCCTTGTCCATACATCCGGAGTGACTGGGCCACCGCAAACCCGGCTGCGCAAGGGGGATTTTCCGGGAAGAGAATCCCATCCGGCACCCCAGACACCCAGGTCAAAATCACAGAGTTGCTCCAGCAGTTCCACCCGTTCTGAAACGCGCGAACCAACATAGCAGATGTCGTGGCCATATTTTCTTTTGTCTTCTTCGGTCAATTGAACAGGCGCGTGCATTACGGGGTCGGCGGCAAATGGCAGCCAAGAACCATTATGCCCGCCGCAGGCTGCATATCGTTTCAGCGCGTCGGTGCCGCTGGCAAAAAAGTGATGATAGGCAGGCCCGGCCTTTTGGAATTCGGGAAATTTTGCTGGGAAATCCGCTATCCACAAGGCGGTCCGGGAATTTGAACAGCTGCGGATCGTTCGAATGGTGTCAGGAAGAACGGTCCATGCGCCGTTGGCGAGTATCACGTCGGGCATGGTTTTGTGGACGCGAGCAATAAGGCGGTTGTTTATTCTGAGCGAGTCCAGTTTGTCTAGGAAAGGAAACCGTTGTCGGATTCTGCCAGGAATGAGCCATTTTCGGTAATCGAATACTTCTAGCTCATACCCGAGACTAGTGATGGCATTCTCTATATACTCGGGCAAACTGATGAAATGCGGATTGTGATATCCGAGAAACAGGAATTTCATGCAAACGCACAATACGGGTTGATGTTCATTAACCTTTATTGGAAAATTATGCAAAGGCTTGAATATATCATAGAACTGTTTTCGGCTTAATTCAAGATAAAACTCCGGTGGGGAACAGCCGCTTCATTTCTTGACGTTTTGAAGCGCGCGGTGCGACTCCGGAAGCAATGACTGGCGTTGTCGTGGTCGTGGCGAAAGAGATTCGGAAAACAAAGCAAAAGTTGTTCTCTATGGAAGAAACACGGCTCTCCCAAAAGATCATTCGAAATACCATATCAGGGCAATTTGCCTATGTCTGCAGTATGATTGTCGGCTTGGTGGTAACGCCCTATATCGTTCTTAAAATAGGGATTGAACAATATGGACTTTTTGTCCTTGTTGAAGTTGTGGTAAGTTTTCTGAGTTTGTTTGACATATCGGGAATTAATACGTCGTTTGTAAAGTATATCGCCGAATATAACGCAAAAAGGGACAGCAATCGTCTTAATCAGATCGTGAGCCTTGGTTTTGTCTATTACACGGTCTTCTGGTTGATAATCTGCATTTTGGCATATTGTCTGAAGGTGCCGATACTCTCATTCTTCAAAATTTCTCCAAACCTAATGCATCAGGCATCGTTTGTCTTTGACGGTATGCTTATTATCGCTGTTTTGCAGGGCAGTCTTTCTATCTTCCGATCGATTTTAATCGGCTTGCAGAGAATGGATGTAACGAACGGAATTAGTGTAATAAGTTCCATTCTATACGGGCTTACAACATTTATTGTTCTTGCGCTGAATTACGGGTTGGTTGGAATTGTCATCAATTCCATAGTGCTGGCATTTTTGCGAATGGCCGCTCAGACCATTATTGCCTGCAAAACAACGGAGTGGTTGCGGTTCAAGGTGCGGAACCTTAATAGAGAAATGTTTATGATGACATTAGGGTATGGCGTACGCCTTCAAGTTGCGAATTTTGCCGAACTTGCCACCATGCAGGCAAGCAAGTTCATTCTTGGCCATTTTCTTTCACTAAAATTTGTTGGCTATTATGAGCTCGGCTCAAAAATCGCCAGTGTAGCAAGGTCCTTTGCCGTTCAATTGCTGCCGTCGCTGTTCCCGGCCGCATCGGAACTCGATGCATTGCATGACAAACAGGGAATCAGGATGCTCTATTATCGCGGAGGGAAATACATGGGGTTGGTCGCCTTTCCCGCTTTCCTGTTTGTGTTTTCACAAGCGTATACGATGATAAGTCTTTGGATGGGCAACAAGGGTTACGATTATTCGATACTTACGGTGCAGTTCCTTTGTGTTGGCTACCTTGCCAGTGTCATCACCGGTATTGCGTGTGGCATTGCCCGCGGAATGGGTAAGCCTGAACTCGAAATGCGCTCATCGCTCATCGTCGCGGCATTAACCGTGTCATTGAGCACCCTGCTGGTCATTAAAATAGGATTTCTGGGCGCGCTCATCGGGACTTCGGTTTCTATCATTTGCGGATCGATCTATCTGATTGTTGTTTTCCATCGTTTGACAAAATTGCCGTTTTTCTGTTTTGACATAGTGAAAGCATACGGAATGCCGCTCCTGGCTTCGATTCTCGGAAGTGTAGCCTTGTTTCTTGTCGGTGATATGATGCCTGTGTCGCAAGGCAATTTGTCGCTCCGATATTGGGCATTCTTTTGTCTCGCCGTTCGGGGCGTGATCTTTCTGACTGTGTACGTGAGCACGCTGCTGGCATTGCGGTGCTTTGATCAGTACGATCGCACGTTTTTTGGACAAATAGGGCAAGTCTTTCTATCCATGACATTCAAAAGACCCCTAAAATAGGGTGTTAAGAAAATGGCGGCAAAGATGACGTTGATATTCGGAATTGAATCGGGCGTTCAACGAGTGTTGGATCAGGCAATTCATAAGAAGCTTGCATTGCCCGTGGTTGAATCGGCCCTGGCAAAATCGAGAAAAATAGGGGTTGACAGGCAAGATCAGTTTCGAAAAGATAAGAAAGATCTCAAAACCAACTGTCGCACAATTGGAGATGCGTGTTTTGTGAGTGGCTAGTCTGTTCCATGGTGCCCGTTTTTCCCCAGTTTTCCCCGCATGCCATCCCGAAGCCCCGCCAGTACCGCGTTGAGCTTTTCAAAACGATCCTTCTTCCCGAAGAATAGGAGATAAACAAACACTTTGAGAGAATAGGCCAGCAGCCTGCACAGTCGTGAATATGCGTGATACTCCAAATAGATGGAGATCTCGTTGCGGAAAGCATAATAGAAACGGAAAGCGGATTGATAAACGCCGACATTAACCCCGAGCAGGCTTCCTTTGGTTTTGCCTTGCCTCACTTCGATGCATTTGCTGGAAGGAATCCAATAGAACCGATAGCCATGCGACCGAAGCCGAAGCGAGTATTCGAGGTCCTCGCCGTATAGGAAATAATCGGCCCGCGGCAATCCCACCTGTTTCATGACATCCGTTCTCCACAGGGTTCCCCGCCAGGGGGCGATTTCAAGTTCGGTGGGTTCGACAAACGGATGCATTCTGCCCACACTCCGAACAGCGCCCACTTTCTCGGTACGCGCGAGCGTTTGCATGCCCTCAAGGAGCCGCTCAAGCGAATCCGGCGGCATACTCACATCGTCATCAAGCGTCCAGACAAAATCGTTTTCTTGTAAGGCAGCTTCGATTCCTGCCCGATATCCACCGGCGCTGCCGGAATTTTGTGGCATTCGAATCAGTTGCACAAGTGTAAATTCTGTTGAGACCATAGTGATGGTTGCCGTCGTTTCAGAATTGTCGACAACGATCATCTGGTTGAGCCTACAGGTTTGCCCTGCGCAGTCGGAAAGGAGGTTGCGCAGCATAGACGTGTTGTTGTAGGTGACGATTACTGCAGCAATTCTGTCGTTTGCCATTCTCAAACCGCACATGGGTAATTCTCGCTATTTCCAAAGTTCCAATTCAATAAATTCGCCTTTCCCCCTCATAGCAAAATCAAGCATGCGCAGGAACGGAGCAACGGTTACCTGAAAAAAGAATGACCGTAGAAGCCTTGATCTTAAAATCATCTTCGAAACGGCGTCACCGCGCTTTCGTAGAAGAAGGTCGAGCGAGTACTTTACGCAAAACTCCGGAGTCACGGTTTCCAGTGCTTTGGGTTTGAATGAAGATCGTTCGGCAATCCTGCGCAGCGTACCGGGAGAAAAATGGTAGAAATGAAAAGGTATTTGCCAGGCAAACCAGTATCGGTCAAATAGTCGGGCCATGTAGCTGTCGACGTTTGGACAATACAGGAATAGGGTTCCACCAGGTTTCAAAACCCGCCGTATTTTTTCCAGCGCCCTTTGCGGTGACGGGAGATGCTCAATGACATGCCACAAAATAACGGTATCGAACATCTGGTCCGGGAAAGAAAGCGTATCAAAATTCTCGCATCGGACATCCAGCCCTCTTTTTTTGCAGATGTTAACCGATTCTGAATTCAGCTCCACCCCGTGAACATCGCAGCCTTTCTTCTTCAATTCTTCCAGAAGATCGCCGGTGCCGCAGCCGACATCAAGCACAACCCCTTTCGCTTTGTCCAGAACCTCTCCCAGATACTGTCCGCAATACCAGTGCCACAACCTTCGCAGCATCCGGTTCGCGCGCAATCCTTTTTGGAGGGAGCTTGTCTCCTTTGGAGTTGAGCCATAGTACTTCTCATACAGGGAAGTAATCGCATGCTGCGTAGGGCGAGGATTCAAATAAATCAAGCCGCACGAAGTGCATCGAACGGCCATAACTTCTTCAGCCTCCACTGGCAGGTCCCAAACCGGCTTCTGGTAGAATTCGGTGGTGCTACCGCCGCAACAGTCGCAGGTGACGAATTCCAATTCAATGGCATTAGTGTTCATGGCAGAGAGCTTTCCGGTTTCAGGTGCACTACATATTATCCATTTCTCAGGGATACATATCAATACATTTGAAGTGATTGCGGGAGCAGCCGCTTTGCGAATCTCCCGTAATTCTTTGCAAAAACGCGAGATTCGCTTTGCGGCTACTCCTGTAGCGCTGTGTGCTGTCCTAGTCGTGGTGCTTCGCTTTGGTCGCAATGACAAAACGCGTTCTTGAGTATTTAGAGGTCCCCTCAAGTACAAAAGTGTTAAAACGTGCGGTCCTCGCATTTTGATAAGGACTTGTTTCAATAGGAATTATATATTATTCATAAGGACAGGTTGACTGTCACCATAATCGGAGTCATGCATGAACATTCTTGTTACCGGCGGCGCCGGTTTCATCGGCGCAAACTGCGCGAAGTCCTTTGCCGCCAAAGGGCATCGGGTCGTTGTTTTTGACGATCTCTCGCGCAAGGGGTCGGAAGAGAACATGAAATGGCTTTCGGAGACCCGTGCAATGGAATTCGTGAGGGGAGACGTGCGGCAGCAGACAGATATCGCAAATGTCTTTCTTCAGAAAGGGCCGTTTGATCTTGTGCTCCATTTTGCCGCGCAGGTGGCGGTCACAACCTCTGTTATGAACCCCAGAGACGATTTCGAGAGAAATGCCATGGGTGCATTCAACGTTCTTGAAGCCATCCGGCTTCTGAGTCCGGCCACCGCCATTATCTATTCGTCAACAAACAAGGTGTATGGCGGGATGGAAGATGTCAAGATAGTCGAACGAAACGGACGGTACGAATACGCCAACCTTCCTCGTGGAGTGGACGAGTCACGGAATCTCGACTTCCACTCCCCCTATGGCTGCTCAAAGGGCTCAGCCGATCAGTATTTCCGGGACTACGCCAGGATCTACGGGCTCAAGACGGTTGTTTTGCGGCAATCGTGCATTTACGGGTACCGGCAGTTCGGCGTGGAAGATCAAGGGTGGATCGCCTGGTTCTGCATTGCCGTAGCTCAGGGAAGGCAAATCACAATCTACGGCGACGGCAAACAGGTACGCGATGTGCTGTTTATCGACGACCTGATGCGGTTGTACGAAGCGGCGTTTGAAAATATCGACAAGGCGGCGGGCAGGGTGTTCAACGTGGGGGGCGGGCCGGACAACACGCTCTCGCTCCACGAACTGGTTGCCTTGCTTGAAAATATCTGCGGTAGGAAGATTCCGCATCGGTACGGTGACTGGCGACGCGGCGATCAGCGCGTGTTTGTCGCGGATATTTCCCTCGCAAAGCGCACCTTTGGCTGGAAACCCCTGGTGACGCCCCGAATCGGCGTGGAAAAACTGTTCGCTTGGGTAAACAGCAACCGGGAACTGTTTGATTGACGGCCGTTGAGTGATTAAGCCTGCTCGGTCTGCTATGGCCGATTATTTGACGCCGGGATCATGTTTGTTGCTTTCTGGCAAAGGAATAGCACGAGGATGGCCTTCGCAGATAATCGGATAGAATTTGCCGACGTGCTCCGTGCCTTTGCAACCGCGGCTATCGTGTTTCTCCATGTTTCCTCTCCGATCGCGCAACAGCCCGGCATATATCCGCGATCGTGGTGGTGGGTTGCCAACGCCGTATACTCGCTGGCGCGCCCGAGCATCGTCCTGTTCGTGATGATAAGCGGATTTCTGCTTTTGTCACCGGCAAGGGACGAAAGCATGTCGCTCTTTTTTCGCAAGCGCTTTCTGCGGATCGCGGTCCCGTTTGCGGCCTGGGGAGCCATTTACTTCTTCTGGAAGACACACGGCGTGGTATCGGCGCAGGCGTTTGCACGGCTCGCGCGCGAATTTGCAGAGGGTCCGGTTTATTATCATCTTTGGTTTATTTACACCATCGTTGGAATCTATCTCGCAACTCCGGTGTTTCGCGTGTATGTAAAGCATGCCCCACGCTCAAACTACGCTTACCTTCTTGTACTCTGGTTTGCAGGCACCTGCATTTACCCGGTGATAAGCCATTTTTCGGGAATAGCGATCGGTATTCCCATCATGACGGCTGGCGGCTTCCTGGGCGCCTTTCTGCTGGGAAATTTCATGCGCGATAAGCGGGTAGGGAAACGTGGTGGTGTCTGGTTAACGCTCGGGGCCGGCGCGTGTCTGGCAATAACGGCAGGGGCCGGCTCTGTGCTTTCGCCGGGATTGCAGGGAGGGTACGATAGCACGTTCCAGGATTTCCTGAGCCCAACGGTCGTGATTGCGGCTCTTTGCATTTTTCTTGTTTGCAAATCTTTGCCGTTCAGCGGATTCAGACGCAGGTTCCCTGCGGCATATGCAGTCGTAACGTCAATCAGCAGCGCAAGTTTCAGCGTTTACCTCATGCATATTCTTGTATTGGAGATTCTCAAAGGTCACCTTCCCGGCGTGGCAATCGACGCCACGCTTGTGAACCCTTTGGTTGGGATCCCCGTGACGGCGCTGGTGACGCTCCTGGTTTGCGTTTCGGCGACCCTGACGTTGCGGAAAATTCCATTTGCAAAGTTCGTGCTGCCGTAATGCACCAAAGAAGGCTGTTCACTGTTTCTGATAGCAGAGCGCAACTAATCCTTCATGAGAATACATTTCCAACATCACGCTCTTTATTCCGGCATACTTTTCAAGAAAAGCAGGCATATCTTGAAAAAAGTCGTGATGAAATCTTACATAGTCCCTCGGAAACTGATGATGGTGAAATGAGGGTGTGCACGTTAATAGATATATCTTTCCATTCTGCGCGCAAATCGAGAATAAATTCATGAGTGCCATGGTTGGGGCTATAACATGCTCCAACATTGCATGGCAGATTATTGAGTCGAACCTGTCGTTGATCAAACTATCCGGAGTCTTTGTACAAACGTCCCAGATGATGTCGACTTTCTTGTTTTGTCCTGATGCGTTCATCAATTCAGGGAAATAATCGCATGTGACGAAGTCAATATTTGGGTAATATTTCTGGAGCTCTACTTTTACGGAGTTGGATTCCGAGACCAGGAGGCACTTGAAGCCCAGCCCATGGCAATCCATAAATTGGCGAAGTACATTATGTAAATACCCGGATAAATTCGGCAAGGGAATAGCAAGAGCCGGCTCGTTCCTAAAAACATGGCCGGCGCTTGAGTAAAAATATTCTCCGAAAGGCTGCAATCCTCCTCTTGACATAACAGTATTTCTTACGGATGAATAGAGATCTTTTAATATCGGAATCTTTCTTAAATTCACGAATTTCCCCTCATGATTAATTTGCAGAACATGTCAACTAATCAATGGCAAATATAGATCATGTGAAAAAAAGGTTTCCGATTGCATTCCTACGACTCCATCCGAAATCCCCAGATCACACCCTCGTTGAGCAAGTCGTCGGTCTTTCGCAGGCGGCGGCACAGGATTCCAACAACGTTCTTTATGATGATGTTGGAAAGCGCCACGTTTTCCGAAAGCAGGGCAAGGAAGCTCGCGTTGGGAATAACCATGACTTCCGAATCTTCCATCGCTTCGGCTTCGGCGCTGCGTGGCTCCTCATCGAAGAGCGAGATTTCGCCGAATACCTCGCCGCTGCGCAGATTGTCCAGGTTCCGTTTCCTTCCGCCCGCAACGTTTTTGTTGATCGCCACGCACCCGCTTACGACGACAAACACCTCGGAACCTTTTGTGTTCTGGGAAAACAGGACATCGCCCTTTGCGCACTTCTTGAGAGTTGACATTGTTGATATTCTCTTCAAGTCGTCGCCGCTAACGCCCTTGAACAGCCCGGCGTTGCGAATGACAGATGACAATTCCAAGATGTTCCTCCTCTGCCCAAGAAAGGTTGCCAGTTCGAGATCGAGATCGTGAATGGATGCCTGGGTCATGCGCGACACCTGACGAGTTCAGGCCCTCAATGCGCTTTTGCGTTTTGCGAATTCCTCAAAGCACCCGTAGGGTCATTGCACCGGCGATGCACCGGATGCTGTTGTCTCGATGAGCCCGGAGCCCAGCGACGGCTCGAGTTCCACGGCCCTGTCGATATAGTTCCTTGCAAGGATCTTCTGTCCCAGTCCTTCGTAGCACAGGGCCAGGTTGTAATACGAAAGGCCGTTTCGGCCGTGCAGAAAGAGCGAATCCTGAAAGGCCGATACTGCCGCAGCAAACCGGCCGGTCTGCAGGTACAGGCATCCAAGCCAGAAGTGGACAACCCAATCTCCCTTGAAAAGCTCCTTGGAACGGACAAAAGCCCGAATTGCCTCGTCGCGCCTGCCCATCGCCCCCAGCACATTGCCCAGGTTGTTGTATGCCATTGGGGACTTGGGGTTCATTTCGGCGTATTTTTCCGCGTTGCGTACTGCATCGAGCACCTTGCCCTGATAGATGCACGCCACGGAGAGGTTGCAGTATGCGATGTCGTACGCTGGATTGATTTCGATTGCCCGCGAGAACTTGCCCATTGCATCCAGCCAATTTTCGTTTTCTATGTCGATAAGCGCAAGTGTGTTATGCGCTTCGACCAGGCGCGGGTTGATTTCCAATGCACTGCGGAGAAGGGTCCG
This sequence comes from Fibrobacterota bacterium, assembly GCA_003165595.1. Taxonomy (GTDB): domain Bacteria; phylum Fibrobacterota; class Chitinivibrionia; order Chitinivibrionales; family FEN-1185; genus FEN-1185. Next base: position 187,797 of record PLWQ01000013.1, read on the forward strand.
GGCATCCTCGGGCCGCGATTCGCAATGGTACAGCAGGTGGCCCAGAGAATACAGTGCCGCCGCCATCAAAGGGTCGCAGGCGATGGCCTTTTCAAATTCGACCTTCGCAACCTCGGGCAGGTTCTTTCCGAAATAGAGAACAAACCCGAGATTGTAATGGGAGAGGGCATTTTTCGGATCGCGGCTCAGCGCTTCCGCAAAACAGTCAATGGCCCTGTCCCATATTTTCCAGTCTTTGAATTGAACACCAGATACGTTAAGACGGAGGACTTTTCTTTGCCTCCCGAAAAAGAGTGCAACTATGAGGCAGCTCAAGAGTACAGCCGCGAGGATGGTGACCGCCAGGAAGGTTCCCAAGTTCATTGATGGCCCTTTTCGTCAAGGGAACCGTTGAACTGTTTCATGATCTCGGCTTTTTGATCAGCCGGCAGCCGGTTGAATTTTTCCTTCAGATCTTTTGTCCCTCCAACAGCAGACTCAAGCCTGGCTTCCTGTTGGTCCACCATGCCCGGAAGTTGAACTGCAAGGTATCCGACGATGCCGGAAACCGCGACGATAATAATGAAGATCCAGAAATTCGCTTTGAGTTTGTCCAGAACGCCCGACAAGGAATGCCGGGTCCCATACTCACGGTCGTCGTGAATGTACTGGACAATGTCGCGTACGACATAATTGGAGGATGCCATGGCGATGGTCTGATACGCTTTTGAAAAGTGGTGTTAACAAACGAACACAGACAACGTTTTTATTTTACCATAAGTAGTGGGGTCGCGGCAAGAGCGAAGAATTTGTTGTCAGGGCTTCTTTGGCGCCGGGGAAGTTCCAAGGCAGAATTCAAGCCGGATTTCGACCGTGTTGGAGAGAAAGGACACCCTTGTGGCGGGGGTGCTCGACGACGCGTCAATGTCTGCGTTGGTGAGGGAGCGGCTCTTCTCCCGAAATGATCCCAGGTACCGGCCAACGTAACAAATCGAAACCTCCATTCCCGAATTCTGCGACAGGGCGCGCTGCGTGGTGATGCCCACGCGCCAGCCCGCGCCGTAACCCCAGGCATAGAAGCTTTGCAGGTTGCGTTTTGCCGCAGAAACCACCGAATCGGGAACGCCGGTCCAGGTGATCGACGTTTCGTTTGATAAATATGAGTATGGGAGAACATAGGCACCCGCCAGAATGGACGTCCTATCCACGCCTTCGATGCGAAAATACCTTTCGTCAAGCGCGTGCCGGTACAGCACCCCGGCTGCAAAGGTGTACGAATTCATCGACTGCCGGTAGTTGATTTTCCCCGAATTGGTATCGCGCTGCATGGTGACCTGCAACGTCTTGCCGATGTAGCAGAAGGAAGCTTCAAGCGATACCGAACTCCTGGCATTCACAAAGGGAGTGTAGGAAACCGATACGGGAAAAAGGATGTTGTAGGTGTTGACCGGCTCAATGATGGAAAAACCCATCGTGTCCGGGTTGAGCGGCAGGATTTTTTGAACCGAGTCCGGAAGGTTGTTTTGCCACGAATTGAAGATATCATACGATCCAAGGGCCCAGCCTATGCCGAAGCTCACGAATGGCGTCTTGAGAAACCGGCTCGTTGTGTCGAGCGGCGGCAGGGATTTCTTTTGCAAGGTGTTCTTTTTGAGAGACGAATCGTTGGGCGTTTGCAGCAGCGACGTATGCGCAGAGTCGGGAGATCGCGCCGCGATGGATGCGGTCGCAGTGTCCTTTGCAGGTAGCGCAGAAGGCTTGGCCGTCGAGTCTGCCGGGGCGGCGGTCAATTGTTTGGCGGCAGGAGCATGCAGCGAATCCGGGATCGCGCAAAATGCCTGTGTTGAAAGAAGTCCGGCCAGAGTGCAGGAAAGAATTGCCACCCGTCGGGCCGTGGCGCCGAAGCCTCGATTCAGGGAAATCTTCATACGACTGTGCTCATCCGTTTCTTTTCCGCCTGCACCGTGTTGAGGTATTGCGGCACGATGTCGCCTGCCGTTGTCCAGGCCGGATGGCCTGCGCGGGACGCCGCGATTGTCGCGCACGACAGACCGCGCTGCAATGGAAATTGTTCCACCGGAAACGCCAGGGGCGTTACTTTGAGAAACTCGAAGGCCGAACTCCTGGCATAGCCGAGAGTATCGGTGAGTATGATGTCGCTATCGGCAATCGCCTCCGCAAACTGCTCAACTGGAGAGAGAACGTCGTTGGAGAGACGGGTTACCGCTGCGCCGTGCCTCTCGAACCGTGCCCAGAAAACCTCACCGTTCCTCGCATCCGATGCGCACACAATGCGGCCCTCGCGTGCGTGCCAGGAACCTGCCATACTTTCCAATGAGGAAACCGGATACACGGCAGCCTCGCGGCCAAAGAAAAAACCCTTGAGAAAGGCGATCCCTATGCGTAAACCAGTAAAGGAACCGGGGCCAACGGCAATTGCGGCATGCGAAATGTCGGCCGCGGCCACCTTGCTTGCGGCCAGGAGATAGTCGATTCCCTGGCTGATATGCTCCGCATGGGAATTGCCCAGGTACCGCGACAGCGCCATCACCGGACGATTTTCGGACACGAGGCCGATGCCGAATTCGACCGACGAGGTGTCTATGCCGAGCACGTATTTCATCAGGGCGTAATCGGGTTCTTAAGGGCAACCTGTATCATCACGTCGATAAGTTCCTTGTACGATCCGCCGGCCGCCTTGAACGATTTAGGAAGGAGCGAATTCGCCGTGAGCCCGGGCAGCGAGTTGAGTTCGAGCACATACAGAACGCCGTCCTCGTCCAGAATCATGTCGGTGCGCGACACGCCGCGGCACGACAGCAGGTTATGGCAGCGCAGCGCCAGTTCTTGTATCTGGCCGATCAATTTCTTGCTGCGGTGAATCGGAACGATCTCTTCGGATCCGCCATCTTCGTACTTTGCCTTGAAGCTGAAGTAGTTGCCCTTGAGGGGCCGGATTTCTATGGGCGGCAGCGCCTGCACCGTGCCGTCGGGCATCTCAAGAACCGGACACGTAAATTCCGGCCCCCTGATCCCTTTTTCCACGAGGATGTCCGGAGAATACTTCTGGAATTCTTCTATCTTGGTGCCCAGCCCGGCGCCGCAATCGACGCGCGTCATGAGCCTGCTCGAACCCGATTGCGGGCACTTGACATACATGGGATAGCTGAACCTGTCGGCCAGGAATTTCCAAGTAACTTCCGGATGCCTTTTTCCCGCAATATGGAACGGGGGAGTCTTGATGCCGTTTTGCTCGAGCACGAACTTGGTTGCAATCTTGTTCATGGCCAGGGCGCTGGCAAACACGCCCGACCCGGTGTAGGGAACCATGAGCGTATCCAGATATCCCTGCAGGATTCCGTCCTCGCCAAATGAACCGTGAACTGCGAGAAACGCGACGTCGCAATTTTTCCACACCGCTTCGGATGCATAGGGTTTGAATGGACCCTTGAAGCGCTTGCTCGTTGCGACAGAGACCAGTTCGTCTTCGGTGGGGATGCGCTTTGACGCATCGCAGCAGTAAAATTCCTGATCGATGGTGATAACGACCGCGGTGGGACTGTAGCGCCTCCGGTTGATGTTTTTGAGCACTTCCCGGCCCGACAACAGAGAAATTTCGTGTTCGGCCGACGGCCCGCCCATGACGACATTTACGCGGATAGGCATAGGTTTGCTTCCTTTATTTTCTTGCCGATGACTTCCACGCACTGCGTTGCCGCAATGCGGTATTGTTCACGGGAATCGCGCTCACGCACGGTGACCGTGTCGTCCTGAATCGACTGGCCGTCTACCGTAATGCAATAGGGAGTGCCGGCTTCGTCCTGGCGCGCATATCGCCTGCCGATGGACGAATTGAGGTCGAACGAAGATCGAACCGAATTGTCCAGCAGGTCCCGGTAGATTTTTTCCGCTTTTTCGGGCATTCCCTCGCGCTTCACGAGCGGGAGGACCGCCGCCTTGATGGGCGCGAGGCTCGGATGAAAATGCAGCACGGTGCGTGCATTATCGCCTTCACCGTCCACGTCGTAGGCGTCAACAAGGAAAGCGAGGGTGGCGCGGTCGGCGCCGGCAGCGGGCTCTATCACAAAGGGGAACATATGCTGCTTGGTTTCTTCATCGAAAAATGCAAGGCTCTTGCCGCTCGCGGTCGAATGCTGCTTGAGGTCGAAATCGGTGCGGTTTGCAATCCCTTCGAGCTCACTCCAGCCGAACGGAAACTTGTATTCCACGTCGACGCAGGCCTTGGCATAATGGGCGAGTTCGTCTTTTGCGTGGTCGCGCAACCGCAGGTTGTCGGGCTTGATGCCGAGGGACTTGTACCATGCAAGCCGCTTGTCCCGCCAGTAGTCGTACCATTTCACGTCTTCTTCGGGCGGGACAAAGAATTCCATCTCCATTTGCTCGAATTCCCTGGTTCGATAGGTAAAGTTGCCGGGCGTGATTTCGTTGCGGAAGCTTTTGCCGATTTGCGCTATGCCGAACGGCGGTTTGAGACGCGCAGCCTGCTGGACATTGAGGAAATTGACGAAAATGCCCTGGGCGGTTTCGGGCCGCATATACACCACTGCCGAATTGTCTTCGAGCGGACCCATGAACGTTTTGAACATCAGGTTGAATTTTCTCACCTCCGTGAGCTCGCCGCCGCACTTGGGACATTTCTTGAGATCGGTGAGATGGTCGGCGCGGAAACGCTCTTTGCAGGATTTGCAGTCCACAAGCGGGTCCGTAAAGCCGGCAAGATGGCCCGACGCTTCCCAGACTTTGGGGTGCATGAGAATGGCAGCATCAAGGCCGACAATGTCTCGGCGGTTGGTTACCATCGCCTTCCACCATGCTTCCTTGACATTGCGCTTGAGCTCGACGCCCAAGGGACCGTAGTCCCAGCAGCTGGAGAGGCCGCCGTAGATTTCGCTCGACTGGAAAATAAACCCGCGTCTTTTGCACAGGGAGACGATTGTCGACATAAGATCCGGAGGTTTTGAAGCCATTATAAAATCCTTTAATGCAAAGATGTAAGACGTTGCTATCTTGTTAGATACGGCCCAAGGTTGTTGGCGAGGCGCTGTTGCATGGGCATGGAGGCGTCAACCTCAAAATCCATGCCTGTTATCATTTCGTACAACTGGATATACCGGTGCGAAAGTTCGACCACTAGCTCCCTGGGAGCCTGGGGCAGCACGGCGTCTTTGTACGGATCGCAATGTTCCTTGAACCAGAGCCGCAGGAATTCCTTGTCGATGTTTTCCGGTTCCTGTTTGTTCGCGATTCGTTGTTTGAAGGAGTCCTTGAGCCAGTACCGTGAAGAATCGGGAGTGTGAATCTCATCAATCAACAGAATTGTACCCTTGTCGTCCATGCCGAATTCGTATTTGGTGTCAACAAGGATCAGGCCGTTCTGGTCGGCAATGTTCGTGCCGCGTTGAAACAGCGCAAGCACGATGTTCTCAAGCTGCTTCCAGGTTTTTTCTTCGATGATGCCCCTGCCGACTATGTCGGCCGCCGAGATCGATTCATCGTGCTGGTCCGATTTTGTGGTAGGCGTGAGGATGGGTTTCTCGAATTTCTGGTTCTTGGTCATGCCATCGGAAAGCACGTTGCCGCATATGGTGCGCAGGCCCTTGGAATACAGCGTCCATGCGGATGTGTCCGTAGAACCCGTGAGATAGCCCCGCACAACGAATTCCACGGGAAACACCTTGCATTTCTTTGCCACGGTCACGTTCGGGTCCGGAATTTCGATCACCGCATTTGAAACGATATCCCGAGTATTGTCAAACCAGAATGAGCTCACCTGGTTAAGAACCTGGCCTTTGTACGGTATGGACGCGAGGATGCGGTCGAACGCGCTTTGACGGTCCGTAGTAATGAGCAGCATCCTGTCGCCAAGGTCGTAGGTGTCGCGGACTTTGCCCTTCTTCCTGTTAGGCAACCCGAGAAATGATGTATCGTCAAGGCAGTTGGCCAGGTTCTTTTCGATAAGTTCTCTTGAAATCATGAGCCGGTCTCGTGTTTCGGTTGCTGGTTGAGTCTCGGGAAAAAAAAGCGGTAAAACTATTGATCCAAAATAGTTTATGTCGGTGGAAGGGGTAAAGGAATGCAAGGCTGCGGTTTGTCCTGATGATAATTGCGGCGCTCGCAATGCATCTTACGAATTTGCTTTCAATGTTATTTTGAGCATGGGTGTCATCGCGAGCGCAGCGTGGCGATCTCGTACGGTTGAGATTGCTTCGTCGCGGACTCCTCGCAATGACATGCGGTCAACTTGAATGCCAATCAGAATAGGCTGTGATCAGGCTGCGGGGCGGCCTCAGGAGGCGCATCAGTTGTTTGGCTGTTGCGCCGCGCGAAGCGGTTAAACGCTGCTTTCTGCCGGATTTCGATCACCATCTAACCGACAAAACTATTTTTTGTCATGTCCGGGTGACCGTATTGATGGGGCCATTGCGGCAACGTGAACACGAGCAACCTTTTCCCGGATATTTGCTCTAATAGATGAGGCCAATCATGAGCTTTAGAGTTCTCATCAAGAACTGTGATGACCCAGCCGCCAGGGTTCGAATTGCCGAACTGGCTGCCCGGCTGTCGGGCGCATCAGCTGAAACAGTACTCACTGGCTGGGGCAAGGACTCTATTTACATCTATGGAGAGCCGGACTACCGGAAGGCGTTGGAAACGAAGCGGCAACTTCAGGCCTTGGGCGCGGAGGTCAGATTAGTGGACGACGATGCGGAAGCCCCGGACGAAGCCGGGGAGATGAAAATTGACAATGAGGAAGACGGTCGAATCCTGAGCGACGAAGAATATGTTCGCGCCCTCAACGCGCGCAGCGACATCTTCTTTCTGGAAAAAGGCGCAAAGCTGCGGAATATCGAATCCGCCGCTTTGGCAATCGGTATACTGGCCGGCGTTTGGATAACCACTGTCCCGCAGAAGCGGATTGCTCCGGACTTCTTTCAGACCATCCGGAACGAACGAAAAGCAACCCTATATCACGGTCAGGAATTACCGGAACCCCCCGTTGATAGCTTGGCGGAAGAAATGCCCGAAGAAAGAACGGCGTCTTTGCCAGCCTACATTGACCGAGCCGACCTCGGTCAGACGCAAAAACCGTTTGTGTCGAGGCATGCTTCGCTCAGACAACGCAAGAAAAGTACCGGCGCCAGGCCTGAATCCGGCACAATCACAATGCATGACCTCGTGGGCTCGCCGGTGAGAGCCAGGCCGCCGGCTGCACCTCTGTCTGCCGCCACCGGCGTTGCGGGAGACACAGCAACGCCGCAGTTTCGAATTCTCCTAAGTCAGGGCAATAGCCTGGAGAAACAGGGGAAACACGCCGATGCTCTTGCCGCGTTTCGAAGCGCGCTTAGACGGGATCCCCGCAATTCCCTCGCTCTTGGCGGGATCGGGGACGTGTTTCTGCACATAGGATTCCTGGACTCCGCCGAATTTGCCTACGATTCGGCACTTTCGGCAAATCCAAAGAATCCAATTGCCCACAATGGGCTTGGGTCCGTTCGGTATTACAATTCCGACATGGCTGCAAATCCTCACTGGGACGACCGCATGAAAATATCCGACCCCAAGCGATACATCAAAGCCCAGTTCGACAGCGCCATTGCGGAATACACGGCCGCGTTTTCGCTCGACAGCTCCTACGTCGAAGCATTGACAAATCGGGGGGTGCTCCGCGACATCCACGGCCAGGCCGACAGCGCGATACGTGATTACAGCCTCGCCATTCGCATTAACCCTTCGTATGCGGACGCATTTTGCAAAAGGGCGTCAACATACAAATCCACGGGCAAACTCAAGGAAGCCATCGCCGATTATACCGCTGCAATTAAACTCGGACCGGGCTCCTATATTTTCGACCCGCCTCTGCACTTTGCAAATGCCTTCTACGGCCGGGGGCTCGTGCGCCACAAAGCCGGCGACTTCACCGGCGCCATTGCGGATTTCGACAGTTGCCTTGCCATCTCTCCGAATCATGCGCTGGCGCTTTTGAACAAGGGAATCGCCTTTGCAGACCAGCTTCGACTGGACAGCGCAATTGCACAATACACCAAGGCCATCGCCCTACTCTCGCCCCTCGAATACGCAGGCGCGCAGGGCCTGGCATTTTTGCACAGGGGAACCGCGTACAAGAATCTGGGAAAGTACGACGCTGCAATTTCCGATTATGCCAGGGCGTTTAAATTCCCCGGACTGGCGGCGCGATCGTGCTGGCGGCTTGCCGAATGCTGCTGCCTCAAACATGATACGGCAAACGCGATTTCCTGGCTCAACAAGGCTGTTTCCAACGGGTTCTCCGATTTTGCCGCGTGGAAAAGGGACAAGGATTTGTCGGAGTTGTGGAAGGATAAGGATTTTTTGGAGATAGTGGGGAAGAGGTAATAATTGACATTTGTCCAAAGCACAGTCAGGTTAGGTTTGGAAAAATTCAAGATTAAATTCAAAGTCAAGAGTTGGTAAGGGCTCCGCCCTTAAGATCCCGCTTCAGTCACGTCGTCTCTCCCAAATTTGTCACCTCACCCACGAAACATGTATCTTCACTAGCGACCGTGCAGTCTGCATATGGGTTAAACGAACTCTGGAATTTGTCACCGTAGTTGCGGGAAAGTCCGGCTTGGAGCCTGCGAAATGAAGACCCTTGGAATTTGCTTTGGCGCGACGTCGGTCCAGTTTGCAATAGTAAATGGCGACTCCGAATTCAAGACTGTTGAACAATCCGGCCGCATGGTACACGAAGGTGATCCCGGCCGAAAGCTTCGGGAACTGCTGGATCGTCTCGATTTGTTCGACATAGACCGCATTGCCGTCACCGGGCGGAGCTTCCGGTCCGGCGTGGCGCTCACCGGCATTTCCGAGCCTGAGGCGATTGAGGCGGCGCTCCGGGAGGATTTCCGTGATACGCCGTTTCCGAATCTGGTGGTTTCGCTGGGCGGCGAGACGCAATTGGTGTACAAGCTTGGCGAACAGGGCGGGATTGCATCGGTTCATTCCGGCAACAAATGCGCCTCGGGCACGGGCGAATTCTTCCTGCAACAGATTCGGCGGATGGGATTATCGCTCGAAACCGCCGTTTCGCTTGCGCAGAAGGGCACGCCGCACAAGATTGCGGGCCGGTGCAGCGTTTTCTGCAAGAGCGATTGCACGCATGCGCTTAACAAAGGTGAGCCCATCGAGAATATCACCGCGGGCCTGTGCACCATGGTCGCGGACAAAATCACCGACCTCATCAAGGACCTGCCCTGCGAGAGGGTGATGCTCGTGGGCGGCGGTTCGCTCAATACGGCGGTTGTGAAGATCCTGGGCGGGCGATTCGCGTCGCTCGTGACGCCCGAAACCGCCTCATTCTATGAAGCCTACGGGGCTGCGCTGTGGGCTTTTGCCAACCCGTGCCGGGCCGTTCCCGGAAACAGGAGCGACCTCGCGCACGGCTCGGCAACCGGCTTCGGTTGTCATCCTCCGCTTTCCGAATCGGAACATCTTGTCCAGTTCAAACAGCCTGTGCGCGACTCGTTCGACCCGGCGGCCGAATACGTCCTTGGACTTGACGTCGGTTCCACCACCACCAAGGCCGTGCTGATGAACCGCGACTCCAAACGGATCTCAACTTCGGTGTATCTGCGCACAAGCGGGAATCCTGTTGAAGCCTCCAGGAAATGCTATGCCGCGATTCTTGCTTCCGTCGGAAATTGTGGTGCGTCAATCGTGGGGCTCGGCGTCACCGGGTCGGGCCGGCAGATTGCGGGACTGCACGCGCTCACCGCAAACGTAATCAACGAGATAATCGCCCATGCCACTGCCGCTGCCCATTTCGACAAGGACGTGGACACGATTTTCGAAATAGGGGGCCAGGACGCGAAATATACGTATCTTACCGGAGGCGTCCCTTCCGATTACGCAATGAATGAGGCATGCAGCGCAGGCACAGGTTCGTTCCTGGAGGAATCTGCTCTCGAATCCCTGAATGTGAAAATGGAGGACATCGGCGGCCTGGCGCTTGCCGGATGCGCGCCTCCCAATTTCACCGATCAGTGCGCCGCATTCATCTCAAGCGACATCAAACTGGCGGGCCAGCAGGGGACAAGCAGGAACAACATTCTTGCCGGGCTGGTGTATTCCATCTGCCTCAACTACCTCAATCGCGTCAAGGGTTCGCGGCCTGTGGGCAGGAAGATCTTTATGCAGGGCGGTGTATGCTACAACAAGGCCGTGCCCGTTGCCATGGCCTCGTTGCTCAAGACGCAAATCGTGGTTCCGCCGGATCCCGGTCTCATGGGCGCGCTGGGTGTGGCGCTTGAAACGGACAGCCGTTTGCGTTTGGGACTGAGCGAGCCCATGCATTTCGACCTGGCCGAGCTCGCCGGACGCCAGGCTGTTCGAGAGGGCAGCTTTGTATGCGCAGGCGGCAGGGAAAAATGCGACAGGAAATGCGAGATCGCAAAGATCCGCATTGCAGGAACCGTGCATCCGTTCGGCGGAACATGCAACCGGTACTACAACCTTCGCCTCAAGTCCGAAATCGTTACCGAAGGATTGGATCTTGTCGCGGTTCGAGAAAGGCTCCTGTTCGAGACGTACGGCGTTGCCCCTGTACGTGAGCCGCGTCACCAGCATACCGTCGGATTGTGCCGTTCGTTTCTGACGCATTCCCTCTACCCGCTGTACTCACATTTTTTTGCGGGAATGGGGTATGCCGTGGTACTCTCCGACGAAGTGGATCCCGAAGGCATTTCGCGCATCGAGTCGGCCTATTGCCTGCCCGCCGAAATCACACACGGAAGTTTTTTCAACCTTCTCAAGAAGAACCTCGATTACATATTTGTCCCGCACGTGATGCAGGTGCCTGTGAAGAACGTACCGACGTACAGCCGGTTATGCGTATTTGTCCAGGGAGAGTCGTATTTCCTCAAAACCACGTTCCGTAAGGAGATCGACAATTCGCCCACGGTGGTGCTTTCACCCATCCTGCGCATGGGCAGGAACTATGAGCAGGCGAGGGCGCCGCTGTGCGCCATGGCAGCGAAGATGGGCATCGCCGAGTCGGCGGCTGCCAAGGCCTTCGATCATGCCTGCGCCATGCAGCGGGCCTTTGACACAAAACTGCGGCACGTGGGCGCGGAAACGCTGTCGTGGCTGGATTCGCATCCGGAAACATTCGGCATCGTTTTGTTCGGCAGGCCGTACAACGCGTTTTCCTCCGATGCAAACATGGGCGTTCCGCACAAGACGGCCTCTCGCGGCCACCTGATTATTCCGCACGACATGCTGCCCACGGATCATTATGAGGTTGGTAAACAGATGTTCTGGGCAATGGGCCAAAAGATCATGAAGTCGGCCAAATTCGTGCAACGGCATGACCGGCTTTTCGGCTTCTACGTCACGAATTTTTCCTGCGGCCCGGATTCGTTTCTCCTCACGTATTTTCGAAATCTCATGGGCGCAAAGCCGTCGCTCACGCTCGAACTCGATCAGCACACCGCGGACGCAGGTATCGACACCCGGATCGAGGCGGCTCTCGACATTATGAAGAGTTGGCAAAGGGCGCCTGCTGTCGGCCACCGCCGGACCTCCCGCGGATTTGTGCCTGCACGGGTCTCGTTTGAGGGCAAGGAGCTGCTTGTGCATGCGTCGGACGGCCGTGTGCGTTCCATTTTTGATCCCGATGTTGAGATTGTGTTGCCCTCCATGGGACGCTTTGCAACCGAGGGAACAGCGGCCGTGATGCGCGGCATCGGCATCAATGCCAGGGCGCTTCCGATTTCCGACAAGGAAATTCTGCTTGAAGGCAGGAAGAACACGTCGTGCAAAGAATGCCTGCCGTATATTCTCACCACCGGATCGTTTCTCAAGTACCTTGCGACCCGTCCGTCGCAGGACAAAATCACGTTGTTCTTCATGGCTTCCGGCGGCGGTCCGTGCAGGCTCGGCCAGTATTGCACGGCTTTGGATCAGCTCTTTGTGAGCCTTAAGATCTCCAACGCGGCAACGCTTCCTATGACAAACGAGAACGGATACGCGGGCCTGGGAAGCCGCGCGCTGCTGTCGTCGTCGCAGTCCATTTTGATTGCCGACGTCCTGTGCGACATCAGAAGCTTTCTCGCCGTTGCGGCAGTCAACAAGACAGCCGCGCTTGCGGCGCTGGAGGAATGCTGGCGCGATATTCTTGCCTATTTTGAAGGCAGGAACGGGAGGCATCTTTCGGCAGTGCTTGCATCGGTGAGCCGCAGGCTTGCGCTTGTTCCGCTTGCGCGGCGGCCGGGAGAGGTTCCCGTTGTCTCGCTTATCGGGGAAATATTCGTGCGCCACGACGAGTTCTCCAGGAAGAACATTGCCGAATACCTGGAAAACCGGGGCATCATGGTGAAGATAGCTCCGGTCACCGAATACCTCGCCTACAGCAATTACGTTATCAACCAGGGGCTGGGGGAGAAGGAAATGTCGTTGGCCGAACAAATGAAAATGCATATCGTTGCCGGCGTGCAGGAGTGGTGGGAGCGCAGGATAAAGAGCGCGCTCGCAAAGAGCGGATGTTACGCCGGGGAAATGATACGCGTGGAAAAAACCATCGCGTCCGCCACGCATGTGATGAACGAAAACTTTCGCGGCGAATGCATCCTTACCGTTGGCCTGGGCCTGCGCGAAATCCTGCACGATTCATGCGGCGTGATATCGATCGGGCCGTTCGGCTGCATGCCGTCCCGTGTTGCCGAGGCCGTGCTCAAGAAAGAAATGAACGCGCAAGGCAAGGCGCGGATGAACGTATCCTTTTTCAATAAGAAATTGCTGGATCGGATTCCGGAGTTCCCTTTCCTGGCTGTAGAAACCGACGGCAGCCCGTTCCCGCAGCTTGTGGAGGCCAACCTCGAGGCGTTCGTGGTACAGGCCAAGCGAGTGCACGAGAAGATGAAGGAAGCCAAGGTACGGCATCGAGTGTTGGATGGAGTGCGCTAACCCGGTCAAGATAACCCGAAACTTGACGCGGTTTAGGTTTGAGTTTCTTCACTCCCTGAGTATGGGTTTCGCGATCGTGAGTGCTTCCGCCTCAACCTTGACAAAGTAGACGCCCGCCGGCACGGGCCGGCCGCGGCAGTCCGTTCCATTCCAGGTTACCGTATGATTTCCTTGAGCGAGAACGCCGTGAATAAGCGAGGCGACAACCGAGCCCCTGCTGTCGCAAATCGTCACGATTGCATTGGCGGCCCTGCAAAGGCCGACCGTAATCCGGGTTGAAAGCGCAAAAGGTGCAGCACGAATCTGCACGATTGTGCTGGCGAGGGAAACCGGCGTGATTCTCGTTTCCGTGGCTGTTGGCCCGGCCCAGGAGAACGACGCCACGGCGTTGTTTGCCAGCGTAAACGGGAAGGACAGCGAGTTCCGCACGACGTCGAAAGTGGTCGAAGACCCGGTGTTGTTGTATACCACCAACCCCCGCGTTCCATCGGGATTGACGGCTGCAACATTCGGCAAATTGTTGTTGGTGGCGGTCGTTGCTATCCTCACAGCCTCCGGCCTGATCACTTTGGAAAACTGAGCCACAATGTAGTACGATGTGTTAAACGAAAATGACGTGGCGCTGTTGACTGTGACGCCGCCCCGGCACACGCCGCAACCGCCGTTATTAGTATGCGGTCCCAGATTCTGGTCGGTGGCCAGATTCCATTCAATTACCGTCTTGCTCCAATTGGTCAAGGAACCGATCATCACGTTCCGCACGTGATTGGACAGCTCACCCGGAAAATCGTCGCTGCACGTGCATTGCTCGGTAAAATACACGTTCTTGTGCGTTGCATTGTAAACAGTTGACATTGCAGAAATATCTCCGGCGTACAGGTGAAAAGCCGATCCGTCGACAAAGGAGCTGTTGTTGCACACGAAGGTGGGAAAATTGGTGTCGTCGCAGTTATGGTCGTAGGCGATTATCTTTGTTGAAATACCCGCGGCCGCAAAGGCCGGACCAAGGTTGTTGTTGATAAAGTTCGTTTCCTGCGCCGAAGTCCAGGTGCAGGAAGGGTTGTTGCCGCCGTTTTCAGGCTCATTTTGAGGGGTCACGGCCCATATGTTTATGCCGTTGGCCATCATCGTCTGTATGTACTTTACAAAATACGATGCGTAGGCTGCGTAGTTGGCTGCCGCAAGGCTTCCCCCTATAAAAGAGTCGTTCGTCTTCATCCAGGCCGGCGGCGACCAGGGGCAGGCCAGAATCTTGATGTTCGGATTGATGGCCACCACTTTCTTGAGAATCGGGACCAGGTAGGTTGAATCCACGCCCCTGAGACTGAATTTTGCCAGCGTGGGGTCACCGCCGGCAACGTCATCGTAACTGTACACGCCGTTTCCTAAATCGCAAGCTCCCAGCGCAACGCGAAGGACAGAGATTCCAATGCCCGTTGACATGTTGAAAAGGGCGTTGAGCAAGCTGTCCTGCGCCCGGCTCGACAGGCCGCTGATCACTTCTGCGCTTCCTTCCGTCATGCAGTGGCCGAATCCGTCGATGGTCTGATACTTGGTGTTCTCGTCAAGGGTGATTTTTGTGGAATTACTGCTGGTGCCGAAGGTCTCGGTCGGCTGTTTCTGCAGCAGCTTGCTCTGGTCGCTTGTGGTTACCCAAATAGAAACGGTTTGAGCCCAAATGTTTGGTACAAGGAATGTCATCATGGCGGACATCATCACGAGTGGAACGCCGAACGGCTTCTTCAATCTGTCGGAATGCCCGATCGAGCGGGATGAGACCGGCAAAGGCATCAAAGGGAAGCGGAGCAAGTGACGGCTGAACGTCGGCAAAGAAATCATGGGTCCTCCATGGATGGTGGCACCGCCCTTACCCGTTCGTAAGCAGGAAAGGTGACAACCGATACTGTTTTATCGAAGCCCGCGCCTTCGACCAGGAGCGTTATTGATAGTATACTTCAAATTGTGGAAGAAATCAGAAAGTTGTTTGCCGACGCGATTGAAACCGTTGAACAAAATGTCAACGGAAAAGTCGGGAAGTCCTGCGCTTGCCATCAATGGGAATCCGTCACCCGCGCGTCCAGAGCAGAATCTTCTCCTTGACCGTATCGGCACTTATCGGTTTTGTCAAGAAGTCGTTCATGCCCGCGGCACGGCATCTTTCCTCATCCTCTTTGTAGGCCCGAGCCGTGAGCGCGATAATGGGGACCGTATTCTGCAGACGTTTCCGAATGAGACCGGCAGCCTCGCACCCGTCCATCACCGGCATCTGAATGTCCATGAAAACGATGTCGAACTTCTTCTTCTCGGCCCAGTCGACGGCTGCACGCCCGTCATTTGCAAATTCGACAACGCATCCCAGCTTGCCCAGGAGAATGCCTATAAGCTTCTGGTTGAGAGGATTGTCTTCCGCAACAAGCACGCTCAGCCCTTTTGTCATCAGCTCATCCGCCATGTGGCGCGTTATTATCTGCCCCTTCACGTGGCGCTGGTCGCCGAATATCGCGCGAAGCGTCATAGAGAGGTCTTTTCTCGTAAACGGCTTCGGAAGGTACGCGTCGAATCCGGCCGCGCCCGTCAAATCGGCGCTTCCCGGCATTGCATGAGAGGTGAGCGCGACCAACTTAACGTTTGCAAGCCGGACGTCCTTTCTGATCTGTGCCGCGAACGAATAGCCGTCCATGCCGGGCATCATAATGTCGGAGAGGACAAGGTCCGGGGGCTCGGCTTGAGAGGACAGCCAGCCTAAGGCCGCAGACGCGGATTCGGCGCACAACGGCACAACCATGCCCGCCGATTCGCAATAGTTTCGCAGAATTTCCAGCGACTGCTTATTGTCATCCACGATAATTGCCGTTTTCCCCCTGAGTATTTCGAGGTGCGCAAGAGCAATGTCCTGATAGACCGAGGGGTTTCCAGGGGCGAGTTCGAGGGTAACGACGAAGGTGGAACCTTTTGACAGCTCGGACTCGACCGCAATCGTTCCGCCCATCATTTCGACGAGCGATTTAGCTATGGTAAGGCCGAGGCCGGTTCCGCCGTACGTACGCGTTATTGAGGAATCCACCTGGGTAAACGCCTCGAAAATGGCTTCAATTTTCTCTTGGGGAATTCCGATGCCTGTGTCCCGGACTGATATCCTGAGGACCGATTTGTCTTTTCCCGGGGCCGGTCCGGCCTCAACGCCGATGGTAATACTCCCGCGCTGGGTGAACTTGATCGCATTGCCGGCGATATTCATTATTATTTGACGGATACGAGTCGGGTCGCCCTTGAATTCTCTGGGCACGCCTGCAGGGTAGGTGAGGTTCAATTCCAGTTCCTTGGTGCCGGTGCGCTGCCGAAGGATCTTGAGGACGCTGCCGATAAGATATTCCAAATCGAAATCAATGGTCTCGAGTTCGATTTTCCCGGACTCGATCTTGGAGATATCGAGAATATCGTTGATAAGCGATACAAGCAGCTCGCCGCTGGAGCAGATGGTGTCGACATAGTCTTTCTGCTGATCGGAAAGCGGCATGTTCCTGAGAAGGTCTCCGAATCCGATCACCGCGTTCATCGGGGTGCGGATCTCATGGGACATGTTTGCCAGAAACTCGCTCTTGGCTTTGTTGGCCGCGTCCGCCGCGATCCTCGCTTCTTCGAGTTGCTTCGCGCCTTTGCGCAATTCCTCGTTTGAGATTGTCAGTTCGTTGGCCTGGTTCCGGATTGTGAGGGTTCGCTCCTGCACTTTCTGTTCAAGCCGGACGTTCATGGTCTGAATCTGCCGGAAATACCCCACAAAACGGCGCAACAGGGTGAAATCCATCATGATGATGAGCAGCAGGAACGCATATTCCGTTGTGTAAACGAAGGGCAGTACGTTGAATCCAACGAGGATATCGCTGAAGGCCGCCAGAAAGAAGAAAAAGAAGCCGACAGTTACCGGAAGGAGTTCTTTTCGCTTTTGTCGTACAATTGCGGAAATGAGAATCGAGAAGATGTAGAACATCCCGAGCATAGCGCACACCTCAAGGATGTCCATCAGCAGCGCCGGCTGCGCTTCGAAGTATTTAATCCTGAACAGGAGGAAATGTTCCTCCCGGACAATCGGTTTTCCAGCGGAAAAAATCCGGTCATTGAACACTATGCCGCAGCTCACGAGGACAACCATCGCTGTCGCAAAGAATCGCTTGAACCAATCGAGTTTGCGGCCGCACAGGTTGCTTGCAAAGAAGAGAACGGAGAGTGCAACCGGAGCGATGACGAAGAATTGCCCCTTCTGCCAATTTATCCCCGACTCGACGCTGGTGGAATTGTAGAGGCCAAAGGACATGAAGTCGTAGGCGGCCACCGAAAAACAGAGGAACGCAAAAAACAGGTTCTCCCTGCTTTCTCTTCGTATTAGAAAGAGCAGAAGGTGGTAAGCGCCGACATACATGGCGATACCGAACATCAGGAGTACGGGAACGGCGATGAGGCCCACAAACAAACTCCAGGTTTAAAATGGAGGGATGCCTGATTCTACCATCACGGGCACGGGCAAGAGAAGGCGATTAGAGGCTAAAAGGTTCGCACGAGTGGCTTATCCGTGACAGGAAAAAAACGCCGCCCTCAGTGTAGGTCCTATCAGGTCGCTTTGTCAACGTTGACTTTGCCCGCCAAAAGGCGTATAATTTCGGGTAATTCTTGTCCCTGTGAGAGGCGGTCGCGCGCTGGCCCACATTCTGCATGACAACCTGAAGGAGGAACCGGATGATTCGTCACTCGTCCCTGACCAGTCTGGGTATCTTGCCCTGCATTACGCTGTTTCTTCTATTAGTATCAGGGTGCGACCGATGGATTGTGACCACGGATCAGCCGAATACCACGGTGCAGACCGGCACCCCGCGGCAGCTTGTGCAGCAATCCGTCGGCGTTGCGGGCGGGAGTGTCGTGGTGAACCTGCCGGGCGACAGTCTCGACGGCCTGTCCGTGACGGTGCCTTCCGGAGCACTCACCTCAACGCAGACCATTACGGTCACCGCGACGTCGCTCAAGACCAATCCGTTCGGCGCGAATTTTCATCCGCTGTCGCCGCTGATCCGGATAGCCGGAATTTCCGGCTACGCGCAGGATATAATCCAGGTTTCGATCCCCATTCACAAAAAATCGGGCGATTTTGCCATGGCGTTTCTCTACAACGAGACCACAAAAAAACTCGAAGGTTTGCCTTTGATTGCGCTTTCGGATACCAGCGTAACCGCGGGCACGCGCATTTTGTCCGCTGAGGGCGGCCTTGCGAAGAAGACGTCGGGCGCTTCCACGCAGAGCCTTGTCGACCTTGTGGTGAGTTCGTTCACCGAGTCTGCGCTGGCCGGCAGCGGTATCATTTCGACCAGCTTTCACCCGGGCGTCGACGACTGGGAATTTGTCAACTATGGTTCGTACCTTTCGCCGGACGGCAATTGCGCCGGCCAGACCATCACCTCCATGTGGTACTGGTACGAAGTGAAGCTGGCCGGCGGCATCCCGTTGTATCACGGGTACGACCGCGTCAAGTCGAACGACGCTTTCTGGCAGGATAACCCGTCAGGGTACCGCTTTGCATCCGTGATTCAGGCCGATCTCAATTGGGACGGGCTCCAGAGAACACTGTGGAAGAATGTGCGCGACTATCTGCCTCC
This sequence comes from Fibrobacterota bacterium, assembly GCA_003165595.1. Taxonomy (GTDB): domain Bacteria; phylum Fibrobacterota; class Chitinivibrionia; order Chitinivibrionales; family FEN-1185; genus FEN-1185. Next base: position 206,378 of record PLWQ01000013.1, read on the forward strand.
GCTCTCGTACCGGGCATTTGCCGCTGCCATGCTGGTGACCGGCGAACCGCAGTACGCAGGTGTTTACAGCCCGAAGGATCTGGGAGGCCATGCGCTGGTTGCCTACAAGATGGATTATGCGAACGGGAAGATCTGGGTTGCGGACCCCAATTTCCCCGGCAACACCAATCGTTACTTCACGTTTTCCGATTCTATTTTCCAGCCGTATTTTTCAGCGCTCAATGCCGCGGACCCGGGAATCAACTTCACGCAAATCGGGTATTTTGCGAAGACCGCATATATCGACTGGGACAAAATCACGGCGAGGTACGGTGAATTTACGGATAAGACCATCGGCGGCAACGCGCCCCATGCATTTCCCCACGCGGTTGTGTGGCGGCTGGACAGCGACTCCGGTGCGCTTGCAGACAGCGCCATCGTTGGCAGCGACACGCTGCCGGTACAGAACCGGTGCGCAGACTGCGGCGCGTACCTCAACGCCGGAGGCGCTACGCATGCCCAATTCATGACGGTGTTCGACAGTGAGGGAACCGCCGTGGATTCGGTCGGCCCGCCCGTAAAATCCCGCGCGGCTGTTGTTCTGAACCTCGTTCCGGGGCTTAACACCGTAGGATTCTATCTCACCGGTGACCAGCAGACCGGAACCGATTCCGTTGGTAACGGCGTCTTTTCACACGATTACGTGAACTTTGTCTGGCGTGACATCTTTTACAAAAAAATGGATATTGAACCCCAGGACACGAACACCCAGACCAACGCTCCTCTCACGCTCACGGCTCATTGCTATGGCGTTTTTCCAAAAACGTGGCACATGGAATGGAGCATCCAGGACACAGGCGGCATCCGGGACACCATTCTTTTTTCACCGGACAGCTCGGTCAAGAAAACATGGCCCGTTGCAGGACGGTACACGGTGTTGTGCAAGCTGATGGATGACGTGTCGGGCAAGCTCTTTACCGCCGATTCCACGGTTGTCCAGGTGGGCGGAAGCACGCTGCTTGCGAGATTGAAACAATGCATACGCATCACCGTTCTACTGCGAGGCTTTGATTCTGCGTCTCAGAGCGCGCTCACGCTCAACGACGGGACTCCGCTGCCGGTGATTTCGTTTTCAAACTGGAATGGCGAGCAGGGGGTGGTTGGCACCATCACCTGGGACAGCACCAAATTCTCTTTGCCCTACCAGCTCTCAGCCACCACGGGCAGCGCCGTTTCCGCAACCACGGGAACCATTACGGGCAGAATCTCCGCATCGGGAACATCGGTTGATACCATGACGCTCACTTCGCACACCGTTCTCACCGACAGCACCTATGCCTATAACCTGGTAGAGACTACCGATCAGTCCATCTCGCTGCGGCATTTCCCGCTTCTCGATCTTTACACGACGCAAATTGACATCGGCGATGAGGCGGATTCCACCGATGCCAGGCCGCTGGTGACCAACGTGACGTGGAGAATGGTATCGACCCTCAGCGGCGCGTCGAATACCGACCAGACGCTCGCCACAATAAACTGGGCTGATCCGAATTTGTATTTGACCGTTGATTTTACGGATAGGTGACGCGGATACCGGGTTGCCGCCGTTACTAAAAGAAAGCCCCAGACTCCAAGTCTGGGGCTCACTGTTTAGAGTAATGCGCGGGAGTCGCCGAGGTTGTCTCACGCTCATAGGGGGTGCCTCTCGGCGGGGGGCCCCCAGAGCGGGAGGCAAGCTTCGGCGACTCCCGGACGCGAAGAAGCCGCGGACTCCTGTCCGCGGTGCTTCATTCCAGGCTGCCGAATTTCTTGAGCCGGATGACCGGTTCACCGCGCCGGCCTGATTCCGCAAGGTCCGCCTCGAATTCCAGCACCCAGTCGTTTCGATCGTCCGGATCGATTATCATCTGCTGAACCAGCCAGAACTTCTTGTCGGGCGATGGCGTCACGTAGGTGTGGCGGATGTTCCTGGCTTCGGGATCAAGCCGAATGCCGCCATGCTCCGGAAGAAATGCTTCCATGGCCTGCTGCAGGCGCTCGACAGTCCAGAAATCCCCGACGCCGCCCGTTGCAAGGGGAGCAGCGTCGTCGCCATTGCCGGGCGGGGACGAGGAATCGCGACCGTTTGCAATTGCACATGCCGCTTCGAAGTCGCGGTTGACAAGGGCCGACATGAAAGGGAATATGCGGGAGCGGATGAGCGCCGTAAATTTCTTTTCGTCGCGGGTGATGTCGCGGTCAAAATCTTCCGCACCCGGGGGCCGGACGTCCTTGGTTTCGGCGGCCAGATAGGCGGGATCGCGCATCTTTTCCCATTCGTCGAGCAGGCTCGAATCGACCTGCCGTATCATGGTGGCGAGAAAAATTTCCATCTCCTCGATTATGTCGTTCTTCACGCCGCTGGGAACGGTTTGAACCAGTACCTTGTAGACGCTGTTGATGTGTCGCAAGAGCACTCCTTCGGCGCGGTGAAGATCGTAGGAGCGCACGTAGTCGCCGAAGGAGCTGTAGGTCTCGAACATTTCGCGCACGATTGACTTGGGCCTGATGTTTTCCTGGCCTACCCACGGATGCCGGTCGCTGAACTCGTTGAACGTGGAGTACACGAAGTCGCGGTCCGGTTTGGGGTACTCAAGTTTGTCAAGCTCTTCGATGCGTTCTTCAAAGGGAATACCGTCCATTTTCATCTCGGCCATCTTCCGGGTCTTTATCTTGTCGAGTTGCTTGCGGAGGATGATGTCCGGGTCCTCGAGGATCGACTCGACGAGCGTGAGGAGCCGAAGCGGGTAGTCGGGTTGCAGCGCCTCGAGGAGCGGCAGGGTTTCCAGAAGGTACAGTGAAAGGGTTTGGTCCATGGAAAAGTCGTCCTGCAAATCAACGTTCACGCGAAGTTTTGCGCCGCCGGGAACGGGCGCGACGAACTCAACGATCTTCCGATTGACCAGGGAGCGAAAGAGCTGCCAGGCGCGCGTGACATGGGCCAGCTTCTGTTTCGGCGTTTCGTGGCATCGGGCGATGATGTCCCGCATTGCGGCGCATCCGTCGCTGTCGCGACTCAATACGTTGAGCAGCATTCCGTGGGAAACCTGGAACCGGGATACCAGCGGCTCGGGGCGGGCCGCAACCAGACGGTTGAAGGTGTTGACATCCCAATTGACGAAATTTCTTTCGGGCGGTTTGCGTTTGACGAATTTCCTGCCGTCGCGCCCACGCTTCTGTTCGAGTTGCGCGTTTTCTATTGTGTGCTCGGGCGCCTGCGCAACGACCCAGCCGCGGTCGTCGAAGCCTTTGCGGCCCGCGCGGCCGCTTATCTGATGGAAGTCGCGCGCGCTCAGAATTCCGGTCTTCTGGCCGTCGTACTTGCAAAGGCGGGTGAGGAGCACCGTGCGGATGGGAACATTGATGCCCACGCCAAGGGTGTCGGTGCCGCAAATGATTTTGAGGAGTCCCTGCTGCGCAAGCTGCTCCACGAGAACGCGGTATTTTGGAAGCAGTCCGGCATGATGAATCCCGATGCCCTGGCGGAGCCACTTCTTTATGTCCGGTCCATACGGACTATTGAACGAAAAGCCGGCAAGGGCCTGCGCAAGCGCGTCTTTTTCTTCACGCGTGCAAATGTTGAGACTGGTGAAATTCTGGGCGCTCTGGGCCGCCTCCAGTTGGGTAAAATGCACGACATACACCGGGCTCTTGCCCTGCGCTACGAGGGATTCGACCGTTGCGGAGAGCAGGGTGACGGCATAGGAATAGACCAGAGGAACGGGACGGTCGGTTGAGACAACGCTCATGGTCGGCCGGGACGTGAGACGGGTGAGTTCCTCTTCAAAAAATGCGGTATCGCCCAGCGTTGCCGACATCAGAAGGAACCGCGCCTGCGGTAGCGTGAGCAGCGGCACCTGCCAGGCAACGCCGCGCTCCCGGTCCGCGTAGTAGTGGAACTCGTCCATCACCACGTCACCGACATCGGCTTTCGCTCCCTCGCGCAGTGCAATGTTGGCGAGAATCTCGGCGGTGCAGCAAAGGATCGGCGCATCTCTGTTGACGGATGCGTCACCCGTACACAGCCCCACATTGTCGGGCCCGAATTCGCGGCAAAGCGAGAGCCATTTTTCGTTTACCAGCGCTTTGATCGGACAGGTGTAAATCGATCGCCTGCCCTGCGCGAGCGCCTTGAAATGGGCCGCCATGGCAACCAGGGACTTGCCTGACCCTGTCGGCGTGTTGAGAATCACGTTCTTTTCTTCGTAGAGTTCGAGTATCGCCGTTTCCTGCGCCGGATAGAGCGTGAGTTGCCTGTCTTGCACGTAGGTGAGGAATCGTCCGAGCAATTCGTCGTTATCCGGTTTGTTGCAGAGAAGAATTTGTTGGTAGAGCGTCGGACGCATGGCAGTGATTACAATCGGTGAAGGTTTGAGTGATAGCGGCAGGCGAAAAGCGCTATCATGCGCGTATCGGCCAGGCAACAGGGCGCCGCGGTTTTCGTCATGGTGTCACAAATCAGTTTGAATATAGGTGACAGTTCGTGAGCATATCATTCCTGTGAAAGCGGGGCCGCGACTTCACCAGCATACAGAGCTAATGGAGCAGAGGCACTTGCCAATCCACAGTAAAGAAACAAACCGGACTCCCACTTTCGTGGGAGTGACACGTGTCACCTATTTGTGCTCTGATTAATAAGATACGTCACGATACGGCATCGAGTGAGCGCCAGACATGCATTTGCGGGTGGATCGCTTTTTGCCATGCGGGGATCGAAGAAAGTGCGAGTCAAGATTACATTGTTACCGAGACAAAGGCTCGGGGAGTCAAGGGAATGCCCGCCCATCCGGTACGAACATTCCCAGACCAGCGTTTCTTACATCTCGCGTCCATGGGGAGCGTGCTTCGACTTCGGATGGCCGTTTTTGCCGGCATGCGCCTTCCCGGACTGTTTGGACGGAGAGGCAGATTGAGCCTTGTCGTCGCCTGCGGGAGCGGCGGTTGCGCGTTTCGCAAGTGCGCCTGCCGGCGGCTGTCCATGATTCTCCGATGCGAGCAGCGCGCGGTTCGTCACTGCCTCCCTTTGATGTTGTATCTGCATCGGCACCGGGACAACATGGTGATCGCGCGCAGCAACAAGTTCCACCGCGGTTGGCCGGGCCGGAATTCCGCCGGCGCCGCCGTTGAAGCTGACACGGTTGACCGTTGCGGTATTGGTCACCACCACTTTCGTGTAGGTAGTGTGGACCACGGAGACATTCACATTTGTCACCGAACGGTTGTATCTGAAGACTCCTTCATGCCAATAGCCTCCCGCGTACCCGACGCCGGTATAGCCGAATCCATAGCACACCCCTCCGTAGAATCCGACATGGCGGCCCCAATATCCTTCATGCCATACATAGATGCCGTCGGACCAGCCCCAGTAGCCCGGCGTCCACAGCAACCCCTGCCGCGGGGCAAGAACCCAGATTCCCGGCACCCAATAGTAGCCGTCATCGCCATACGCCCAATAGCCGGGAACCCACAGGTATCCGGCTGCGGGACACTCCGGCTGATCGTAGACCGGCAGCGCCGGGGGCGCTACCTGAATGGAAACAGCCACAGAGACCTCGGCCGGACACGGAGAAACAGCAAATAGAACCAGATACGACACTGCGATCGAAAGGAAAGACATGGCTGCGCGCATAGATTTACCCTCACGTTTGAAGAGGTGTGTCGGCGGCCGTTTGCAAGATTCTTGCCATGACTATTGATTAAACGCAAAGTATATGCCAGCGCTGAAAATAGGTAAATCAATCAAAAAAACACATAGCCAGTTCTGCCAAGCAACTCCTCTTGACGTTTTGGTGTATCGCGTACTCGTTTTGGTTTGAAGGAAGGCACGTTTTCAAGTTTCTTGATGGAATTCATAAGTATAGGTATGAGGAACAAATGAACTTGTTGGCAACGAACTAAGTTCATCGAAGCAAGGTTCGCGTCCGCAGGCAAGGCCGGGAATTTATTGTCAAACGCGAGCGGTCGGGTATCATCGCAAAAATGGCCATGAATAGCTCGCGCGCATGCGGTTTCTTTATTCGCCGACGGTTTTTTTGGCGCGACCCATCACTTGTGTGTACCATCCCGTTTCCCGCCTCCATCCTTTACAGCAACCGCCCCGGAATGCCCCCGCCCCGTCATTCCTGACGCGGCGTGCCCGCCGGAACGGGGCAGGCAACTGAATGGCGAGGAAACACTAAAGGTTTGAAAAAAAAACACCGATAACTTAAAACGAGGACGGAACAATGAGAGCAAAAGAAAGATCGAAGACGGAAAGTTCAAAGCAAGAAAAGGCTGAAAGTCAAAGGCGGAAATAATTCCCCAAACGGCAAGGATGCCGGAAACACTGAATGATATCTTTCGCATGGGTATCATTCGCAACAAGGAGGTTCTCTAATGCGTATCAATCATAACATCTCCGCGATGGTAACGCAGAGTGCGCTTTACTCTGTGGGCGTTGACATGGCGCAGTCTTTGGAGAGGCTGTCGACGGGCCTTCGGATCAACCGCGCAAGCGACGATGCCGCCGGACTCGGCGTTTCGGAAAACCTGCGCACGCAGGTGAACGGAACAGCCCAGGCAACCCGCAATGCGCAAGATGGAATAGCGGCCCTTAACATAGCGGAAGGTGCGGCAAACGAAGTGTCCGCGATCCTCCAGCGCATGCGCGAGCTTGCGGTGCAGACATCCAACGATACGCTTACGTCGACGGAACGCGCCTATACGCAGCAGGAATATTCCGCGCTGCAGGCGGAAATAGACCGTATTTCGAACGCGACAAACTACAACAAACAATCGCTCATTTCCTCCACGGCCAACCAGCGTTTCGGTGCGGTGGGAGCGGGCTCACTGTTGTGGGTGGATGCCAACAGCGTCGTGGGTGTGGACAGCATTACCATTACGATTGACACTCTTACCACGACCGGCCTCGGCATCGCTGTGGGCACAACCGACCTTACCACCCAGAACGACTCGGTTGCAGCCATCAGCCTCATCGACAACGCCATCGACAGCGTCAACAAGATGCGCGGCGACGTCGGTGCGTATGTCAACAGGCTCGAGCATGCCATCAACAACCTGAACGTGTCGAACACCAACCAGCAGGCTGCCGAATCCCAGATCCGCGACGTGGATTTTGCGGCACAGACCTCGCAGTACACGAGGGACCAGATCCTTACGCAATCCGCTACGGCGATGCTGGCCCAGGCGAATTCGGTACCGCAGAGCGTGCTCACGCTGCTCAAGTAAGTCTAACGGTTCGGTAGGTTTTGAAAGGGGAAGCCGCAAGGCTTCCCCTTCGCATGTGCGCGCCGGTGAATCCCACAGCGAGCGAATTCAAATATTTCTTTGACCATAACCGGCGGCGAAACGGCGTTAGGTGCACGCCGGGCTACCGCTGACCAGGCTCGAAAATCTTGTCGATTATGTACAGCGGCCGCTTCTTGATTTCCTCGGTTATTCTGCCCACATATTCGCCGATCACCCCAAGCGTAATCATCTGGATTCCCGACATGATGAGAATCGCAACCATCAGCGACGACCAGCCCGGTACCGTTTTCGAGGTGAACAGTTTGATGTAGAGGACATGAACGGAATACAGCAATCCGGCGAGCGCGGACAGGAATCCGAACCACATCACCACCCGGACCGGCGCGGTTGAAAACGACGTAATGGCGTCAACGGCGAAGCGGACCATTTTATGGAACGGGTATTTGGTGCTTCCGGCGAACCGCTCCCGGCGCTGATAGGGAATGCCGGTCTGATTAAAGCCGATCCATGCCACCATACCGCGCAGGAAACGATGGCGCTCCGGCATGCTTTTGAGCGTGTCGACGGTGCGCCGGCTCATGATCCGGAAATCTCCGGTGTCAACCGGAATGGATATTTTGGTGATCCACCGCAACAGCCGGTAGAAGAACTTGGCGGTGATCCGTTTGAAAAAGGTTTCTCCCTTGCGTCCCGCGCGAACCGCATAGACAACGTCGAACCCCTCTCGATACTTTTTGTAAAGGTCGGCGATGAATTCGGGCGGGTCCTGGAGATCGGCGTCGATGAGCACCACCGCATTACCCTTTGCGATGTCGATGCCTGCGCTCACGGCGATCTGGTGGCCGAAATTGCGGGAAAAATTGACGATTCTAAATTGGGGAAGCTCTGCGAAAAACCCGAGCAGCAGTGCAAGACTTTCGTCGCGGGAACCGTCGTTTACCAGGACAAACTCGACGTCTTTTTCGCCGATGCCGCACGCGCCATAGAGGAGTCCAATCAGCCCCAGGAGCCGCTTGTGCAGCTCAGGAATGACAGCCGCCTCGTTGTAGATTGGAATGACAATCGACAGTTCCATGAGACGAAATCCGTTTCTGTGCATGCGTTTGAGGAAGGGACGATCAGAATCTCTTCCCGGGTTTTGGCCGCCCCCGGCATTTTACCGAAGTGTTCAAAATAGGTTGCCTGGATTCACGCTGGCAAGCAAAAGTCGCGCGGTGCAGGACGGCGCAAAGGCTCATCGGCAACCGGCGCTAGCGCGGCTGGTTTGCGGCATCGAGGAATGAATTAAGGTACGAATATTCGGATGAGACCCGATTGAGCAGGAACTTTGTGTGGAGGTCGTTTGCGTTGAGACGCAGAGCAGTCTGATAGTTTGAAATAATCTGTTCGAAAATGGCCTTGCTTTCGAGCAGGTTTCTCACGACTGCGTCTCGTGGCTGATTAAAATCCTGCGCCATCCTGACGTTGTATTCCTTGAATTCCAGTATTTGCCCGCCCAGGGTGAAGCCCATGGCCTCGAAATTGCTGTCGATGGTCGCCTTAATGGCTGCCGCGGAATCGGTGTCCATGTCGTACAGTTGCGGAAAGATGTTCTTTCTGTACTTTACAAGAGGGACAAGGCCCATAAACGGTTTGTCGAGCAGCTTGAACTTTGAAAAGATGATGCACGGCTTGTCGTCGGTATTGAGCGGGACTTCTCCGCGGAATTCGTCGATCGCCTCCTGATCGAAAACAAAACCGTTGAACAAGTCGTAGACGTCAAAGACATTCACCTGCGCCAGGTCTTCCCGCAGCCGGGCGTCCCCCAGCAGCGCCTTCGCCATCTTGAAATCAACTTTGAGGGGCGCCTTGGAACCGAGCAGCACGGTGTGCCCGATTGTCTTGTATCCTCCCGAATAATAGACGGCAACGTACGGAAACGCCGCATGGAAGGTTGCAAGAATCACTTTGTAATCTTTTTCCAGTATGCCGTGCAAAGGTATCCACTGGCACATGATTCCACGGTCGGCAAGCCTGTCGCGGCACAGCTGATAAAATTCCTTTGTGTACAGTATCCAGCTGTCGCTGCTGGTAGGGTGGGTGGCGTCGGCGCTGATAATATCGAATCGTTTGCGGGTGGTGAGGACGTAGTTCCGGCCGTCATTGACGATCAGGTTGACCTTGGGGTTGTGGATCACGTCGTGGTTTTCGTCGGAGAAATATCGTGAGGCGTCGAATGCCTGTTTGCATATCTCCACACAGTCAACGTGCTCCAGGCCCGGCAGCCCGGCTATTGAGCCGGCCACGATGCCGCTGCCAAACGTCACGATGAGCGCGTTTTTCGGCGCCGGTGCGTACAGCGCCGGCAACGTGCTCAGGAACCTGAATGCCCGCATGCTGAAATAGTCGGTGCTCACTTCTCCGGTGCCGTCAATAAGGAAGAACTTCTGGCCGGTCTTTTGAATGTCCTGAAAGACGGCGGTCGTGCCGTTGACATTTTCCTTGCAGTAAAGCAATCGGTTGGCCGGCGGCGGGTACTTGGCCGTATACACGCTCAAGAACGCGTTCCTCGGCACGGCCACGATTGCGACGAGGACGCACAGCGACAGACAGGCCGAAAGAACGGCCTTCGACCGTTTGCCAAGTGTCGACCCGAGAATGATGCATGCCAGACCGGTGAGGACATTGACGATACTAAGGACAATAATGCTGTTCTGCACCCCCCGGAGAGGAATGAGGACAAAGCCTCCGGCAATTGATCCGAGAACGCCGCCGACGGTGTTGAGGCCGTATACTTCACCGAAGGATTTTCCGAACGCGCCCGATTTTTCGGAATACATCCTCGTGAAGAGAGGGAATGCACCACCCATCAACGCGGTGGGGAGAAAAAGCGCCAGAGAAAATACCATGAAGCGAATGGCTATTTCGCCGCTCCACCCGGTTCCGAACACTTTGTTGAGGTCGATTATCAGGCCGTTGAGTCCGGAAATCAGTGGAATCGAGAGGATGCACAGAAATCCGATGCACGTTTCCAGACACCCCAGGAAGAGGAATGCGTCCTTTCTTTTATCTGTAAACCGTGAGACGAGAAATCCTCCGGCCATGATGCCGAAGAGAAATGTGGTAAGCATAATGGCAAACGAATGAATGCTGTTGTCTACAAAGTATTTGAGGACCCTGAACCACACGACCTCGTAGGCCATGGTACAGAATCCCGCTGCCAGGGCAACGAGCAGAATGAGCCACTGTTTTGCGCTGGAAGAAGGAAGGGGAGCGACAGACGGTTTCATGCGGTCTCACTTCCCGCCACAGAAGATCGTGAGGCTGCAAATGCCGCAAGCGCAATGGCCAGATCAAGGCCTGCGGCTGCGATAACCGTCTCTTTCATGCCGAGTGATCCGAGAAGAACAAAAACCGTAACGATGCAGCCGAGAACACTGCCCAAAGTATTGACGGAGTACAATGTTCCGATGTCGCTCCCTCGTCGATTCTGCCGGCCGGCAAACATCCTCACGGCAACCGGGAATGTTGCTCCCATGAGTGTCGTGGGAACAATCATGAGACCGACGGACATGCAGAAGATTGTTATTCGGAAGAGAAGGAAGCTGGGTCCCCAAAGATTGGATATTCCAAGATACAGGCTCTGGGAAAAAGGAAATGCAACCAGCAGACAAATGGTGGAAACGAATATGCCCAGATGAAGGAACGAGAACAGGACAAGGTTGTTCTTGGTTTTGTCGGCCATCCTGCCGAAAATGATACCACCCGCGGCCATGCCGAGCATGAATGCGGCGAGTACGGTGCTTACCGCGAATACCGTCACGCCGAACACCAGGTTGAACATGCGCGCCCACACCACTTCGTAAACCAGATTGCAGAAACCGGACAGAAAGAACAGAAAGATCGTGAGAGCGGCGAACAGGGAACGGGGCATCATTGTCTCCTTTGACAACGGCTCGGATCGGCCGCGCATGCGGTTTTTTTGCAAAGCAGAATATACTATTCTTTTGCGTGTGTGCGGTGGGAGAAGTGCGAGCCGTCACCGCCGGTTGTGAAAACAATTTCGAGACATTTGGCGTTTTCCGTTGTATATTTTATTGTGGGAGGAGGGGGTGCTGTTTTGAAAATATGGAATATCGTATCGTTGTGTCTCTGTCCCGCGAAATGTCTACGTAGGACAACCTTCCTCACTGGCAGCGGCCGACCCGTTTTCCTGTTTTGCTGCGAGCATCCCGAAGAAACTGAAAGGCGCGGTTTCCCCCGGGAGGCCGGCGACAGGAAATTCGAATATACCAGTAAATAGTAACGGACCAATTTACTCACATCACTTCAATTGGGGGGTCTTTTTATGGCTCGATGTTCAAAGGTAGTAACCGCGATTGTGCTTGCAGGGGCGTTCCTTTTTTACGGCAATGCCCAGCCGGTCAGTATCACCGGGACCATCAAGGACTCAACGACGCAAAAGGGAATAAGCGGCGCCACCGTCAAGCTCAAGCTCGCTAACGACAGCACCACAACAAACGCAAGCGGCGCCTACGCATTCTCAACGGGTGTGAAATTCTTCGGCGCCGGGGAAAACCAAATTGTTCACACTGCGTTTTTCAAACAGAATCTCCTGAACTTCGGCGTGGCGAGCCAGGGCGAAAAGGTTCGCATCAGCCTTTATAATCTTTCGGGCCGCATGGTGGCATCACTTCTCGACCGAAGCCTCGCCTCGGGTAACTACCAGATCAACCCGTACCTGCCTACCCTGGCGAGCCAAGTCTATTTCGTCAAGCTTGAAGTCGGTTCGCGAACAGCCATGTTCACCATGCCGCTTTCCGGCAAGCTCGCCGCCGTTTCGGGCGGCTTGCTGAGGAAGATCGGCGTTGCCGGGTCCGAGGGAACGCTGGCAAAAGCCGCGGCCGCGATCGACACACTTACAGTTACTGCATCGGGATATGTCACCACAAGCAAGCCGGTTACGTCTTACTCCGGGACATACAGCTTCTCCATTTTCAGTGTCTGCGCCGACCCGAACAGGTACGTCACCTGGGACAACGGATCGTATTCGGGATGCCAGACGGTGGCCCTTATCATGGTGGAAGATTCTTACCTCACCGGAGCCACAGTTTTGGCCCACGTGAGAAGTACGGCCGACACCGTCGGATTCGGAATCGTCCTCAAGAAGGATCCGACGACGGCCGGTCAGTATCTCGACTCCGTTCATTTTTCTATTATTAGTTCCGATTCGGCAAAACACCTTATCAAGGTCCGGGACAGGGGCACGTTCAACGACAGCGTCATGTGCTCGTATGTTGTTTGTCCCGGAAGCGCCGGCACTCCGGCGACCGTCTCGGGCATGGGTGTGCAGTGGTCGGGCAACGCCGGAAGCGTAGGTCCGGGAGCCTCGCAATACTTTGGCCTGGCCATGCCGGTCATTGTCAATCTCAATGATCCCGACCTCACCGACTCGATTGCATTCGTGACCGCAAAGGACGATGCCGACCCAGTGGGCATTGTCATGACCCTGCATCAGCTTACCACGTCTTTCGGCTCCTACACCGGCAAGCTTTATGTTTCAACAGCCGGTTCGTCTCAGGCCAATGGCGTCCTCAAGGTAATTGCAAAGTACGATACCAACGGTAATGGAGAGAACATCACGTTGCTGTATGACGATCTCGATCCGCCCCAGGTTGAGCAGGGGAGCATCTGCACATGGTTCTCGACGGTTGGGGCATTGGCGACGGATTCTGTCGCCTATCATGGGCTCGCGGATACAATGGCCTTGACCCTCACGGACAATGATGTTTCCGCCAGTAAGGTGGCGGTTCAAATCAAGAGTAAAAAGGACCCGACCGGATTCATTGACAGTCTTACCTTTTCGGGTTCAAGCACCAGCAGGCAGTTCAGCGGGAAAGTGGGAGTCTCGACAACTGTTTCGCAGGCAGCCAAGAACATCATCGCGGTACAGGCGTCCGACACGGTTACTATAGTCTACAACGATCCGTATCCCATCACCGTGGTGACTCGGAAAGTGCCCTGGAACCAGTAGTAGTTCGAATCAAGATCGGTTGATTCTTCGTGACAATGGGAAGGGCGTTGAGCTTTTCCCATTGTTTTTTTTGTGCGCCCTGCAGGGCGCACCTGCTTGAAGGTGACGAGGAGAGTTCCTCGAAGTCCTTTGCATACCCGACAGGGGGAAGTGTTACCCGGACGGCAAGAATGGCTTTCGTGGTACAAAAACTGAAGGAAGCCAAAGGCAAAGCGCTGGCCAAAGGAACAGGATGCCTATTGAGGGACCGTATGGGGTGAGAAGACCAGGTGTTGCAAAGTCCAATGCCTGTGGGTAACCTCGGGGCGCAAACACGAAAGCCGACTGGGATGCATACATCTGCTTTGCAATGATTCGAATTCCTTCCTTTTGTGAAGGGCAAAAAACGCTTCAATAATTCCACTCTTTGACTTGGCTAATTGCACTGCCGTCCCAGTACCGCACTTCCAACCTCTTTTCCGGATCGAGTTCATGGATCTCCATTAAATGGTATTTCTTCGCAGGAGCCGCCTCCTTCGTTTTGCCGTACAAACTTAGCAACGATAAAATAGAAGGTTGGCGGCCTCCCTTCTCTTCTTGTCAAATTAACCGGACACTACTGAAAAATTATGGTGAAACAAGAATAACATTTGGCTTAATTGTCGTTTTCGGAAGAATTTTGATTGGATTTCCATGAATTGTATCTATTGCTGGACCAAGTGGCATGGTGACATTTTGAATATTCAAATTTGAAGGCATATTAGCAGTCGCTTCCGTAACTGAGCAGACGCTGCAGCCTTGAGTCTGCCAGTTGCAACTTTGGGCAAAAGGGCCATTGCAGCCTTCTCCAGCAAGGTTTGATGCAGCTATTGAATAACTATAATTTAAACCAGCTACAGCATTGAAATATGACAAAGTGTCTGTATAAATAAACCAACCCTGGTAGGGACTATTAGGATTTGTAGGGATATTGGATGTGGTTGGGAGCGAAACGATACAAGTTGCATAGGAAATATTGGGAGTACTTGAAGGACGACGATAGATTTTGTAAAAACCACTTGAATTTCCAAAAGATGTTGACGGCCACATCAATTTAATTCCATTCGACACTTGGCTCGCAACGAGTCCACTTGGCGGAACTGGTGCGTTTGAAGGTGGTGTACAGTTGACACACCCAGGTTGCGAACTTATTGGACCAAAATGAAACCAGTCGCAGTTCTGATATGTTGAGAATAACGCCTTATAGGAGCCGGTTGCATTGCATACGAGCCCACCGCCGGTGAGACTTGATCCACTCCCCCCATGATATCCCAGAACGGGAAGGCCAGTGCCTTCGCTGATATTTTCAACAAATGTTGAATGCCATGCCGATTTCCCACTATTATAGTATATTAACACATCACCCATCGCAAGATCTGGAGGTATTGGTGAACTGCTAGTAAGTGTCTTCCATTCTGTTACTAAGCTTGAACTTGAAGTACCTTCTTGCGAGATAAGAAAAGCGTCTATATTTGCGGATAAAGGCGTTGTATTCCCTGAACCACCACCACCTACATATTGATCAGAGGCGGCTGGACAATCGTTCCCAGGGAACGCTATTCCACCCGCAATCAAGCATTGTGAGAGAAAATTAGCGCAATCAGTCCCCGAAGTAGTTTGATTGGGGTAGAATTTGTACGGATCACATAACTGGTACGCGCATAACACATCGCCATCATCACAAGTACCATCTTCTGCTGCAAAATTGTTTATATCACCACATATACCATCGCAGTAAATTATTGCATCTGGAGCACTATAGGTGTAGGATTGCCCATTTGAAATTCTAGTCATCCCCATTACCAACATGATTGAAGAAAAGCAAAGAAAAAAGGGATTGATTTTCATAGCTACTTTCCTCCCTTCGTCTGACGTTTCTGAATGCGAGTGAGCGCGTCATTGGCAGCCTTACTTATTATGGTGTCGCTGTCGGCTGATAGCGCATTGAGAGTATGGATTGCCTTTTCATTGCCATCGAATTCTTTCGCCGCCAAGCCTATCACTGCCCCTCTCCGCAATTTTGATAAATGCGATAGGCAATTAGTGCAGCGTCGTTTTAATTTGGGACCTGGCGAGGAGAGAGGCTCTGAGATTCTCATGGTTGCGATGCTTATCATAGTGTCCAAGACTTCTGATGTATCACGGTGGCAGAAAGAAAGCAATGTATGAGCCGCCTCCAAACGCACAACAGCACTGGTGTCCTGACGCATGGCCCTTGTTAACGCATTGGTGATTTCCGGATCATGTTTGTAGTCCTTTGCCCTGTTTAGAAGGAAAAACGACGAGGCTGCTTCCGCTCTCACATCAGAGTATTTATCCATAAGCAAAAATTGAATCAATAATCTTCGGATAACTGTATCATATGGCGCAACCATTGCACATGTTCCGCAAAGCTTACTGAAAACCAGACGCCGCACCTCCGGTATGCCGGAGGTATCCTCACCTGTCTTGACATCCGGCAAGTGCGATAGATACCACTGGATTAATGTGTCGGAGCACGGTGGCTCAGTGCTTACATCGGCCTTTATTGAATTGGGCTGCGATTGTGCGAAACATACGACTACCAAAAAGAACACAAAGAACAATCTTGCTAACATATCCTTTGTCATTTAAAAGTCCTCCGTTTCTGGTGGTACATGACCAAATCTACACATTGGATCAATTGGACCATTACACGCTGGGTCAAGTAACCCACGGATCCCCCCCTTAGTCATTCAAGGAAACCGTGTGTGGACCTCGCAACTCACAAAACTTTTTCTATTCAGTCATTGATGCGTTCGACTTTGTTTTTTCGAACGCGCTCCTTCCATGATAAGGGACATATTTCGGAAATTGCAATTTTAGCCAATATAATCCTGAATAGCACCATGGCGATCCGGGAAGAAGATGGTCATAGTCAGCGACAAAATCCCTTCGACCGCCTTTACCTCTTCCATTATATTAATAACGACATTGTTCGGTAAAATAAGATGTCAGATGCCCTAGCAAATCAAGGGTTCAACCTTCCACTTTGCTGATTCTCTTCCAATTTACCAATTCTTGCCATAAGCTTTCGATTGTTTGTGGAAATCGTTTTGTTTTGCTTTTCCAAGGCTATCATCTGTAACGTCATTTCCTCGATGGTCTTCAACATCTTCGCCTGCATTTCTCCAACATTAATTCCATTTTTTGCAACCTCGTCTTTCGAAGGCATTCCAGGCAAATGTCCATTTTCCTTGACGTACTTTTCCGTTTCCGAAAGCGGTTTGGCCTCGTAGTTCCTATTGAAAACAAAATCGGGCCACGGGGAAACAGTTGAAGCTACGGTGATTGCCTTGGCATTTAACGTGCCATTGACCGCGGCGTTGCCGTTTACGTCAAGTTTGTTCGTGGATGATGAGGATGGCGTTATCCCAATTCCAACATTGCCATTGAGAGTCGACAATCCAGAAACGGTCTCGCTTGTCGCTGTCAGAGTTCCTGTAACACTCTCGTTTCCTGTCACCAGAAGTCTGTAGGAGGATGACGGGGCGCTGCCGAGGCCGAGATTTCCTGAAACCGTCCCATCGCCTGTAACAGCAAGTTTCGTAGTAGTCGTTGCAGACGGCGCACCGCCGATTCCGACATTCCCGTTAAGTTGTGATTTTAGCGCAACCACAAGATTGAAGGAATTGTCTGTCGTAGGTGTATTCCCAAGGGCAAGCTGCCCATTTACTTGTGCGTTTCCGAGTACAGTAAAAAAAGCTACTCCAGGTGAGGCCCCGTCTATCTGCAGTCCATTGGTTACTTCCTCTTTACCGGATACCAGAAGCACCGTTCCCGAAGTGGTTGAGGGTGATGCGCCGATGCCAACGTTTCCCTGTAATCTTGTAGTACCGCTAAAATAACTGTTTCCCAGGAAATAACCTGCCCACGGGGTAAGACTGGCATCCATGTAACCAAGATAGGCGGTATATTGAGTTCCATATCGTGTTCCCCCGGCTATCAGAGCAGTGCTGTTAGGTGCTGTAATGTTGGAGTATGCAGCAATTGCGGCGGAAAAGGTGTCCCCAGCCGCGCTGTATGCTTTTATGCAAGACTCAACGGTATTGACATCCCAGCTCGTGCTTGTTGTGGTGCCGGATGGAGAGCCGGCCCGGTATGCGTATATGTTGGCATTTCCAGGTCCATAGTTCTGATGGTAAATGAATATTCCCTGGGTCGTGGTCGGGGTTGCTCCGCCTACTCCCATTGAGTTGTTCACCGTTACGTGATCGTAGGTCGCATCCGCGCAGAAAGCGGTTTGTGTGAATATCAGCCCGGTGGCCGCAAGAGTCAGACATGCAGTTGCAAGTTGGTGCTTCCTGATGGAATTAGATTTCATAACAACATTCCTCCATTGGATTAATCTGGTTTGTGTCCTTGGATTTGCGACTAGTCAACCTTTTGACAATCCCGGTCGCTAAACCGAGTTTACTGTGCACATGACCCATTTACGATGGCCTGCAATGAACCCTTTGCGATCATCAGAGATTCGTCTGGAGCCGCAAGGGACATTGTTTTTGACGAAACGAATTCTCCACGGGTGATTCGCGCATCAAGATTGCTGGCATATGCGCTTATGTCGCTCACAAGCGCTGTCGCACACATCTTCCTGGCGGAAATAATCGCTTCGTCGGTTTCAGGACAAAGTGCATAAGTGTCAATAATCGATTTCAAGAGCGCAACGCCTATGTTGCTGGCCATGTCGCCCAGTGCTCTTATAATTTGTATCCGCATTGTTGAATTTTGCGCACTGCCGTACTTGGCGACAAGATTATCTGCGAGAGAAACAGCTCGGAGATACCCAATCTGGTTGATGGTAGCATTGACAACATCACTATTACTGCTGCCAAGCCCCTGGATCAGAACGTTGTTTAGCCAGGTTGGCATGGATTGGGCCGGATTTACCTTAAATCGGCTTACCACACCGGGCAACAGACTGAGTATTGTCATCTGATCCTTCGGGTTTTTTGCGCTATTGAATACTGTTTGTGCCTCGTTTGCGGAACTAATTTCCAGCATCTGCTGCTCGACAGGAACTCGCTGGCCCTGCGCTCCGGCCGTAAGTGCGGCTGATGCTGTAAACAGAGCACAGGCCGCAAACACTCTGACGACTGAACTATTGATTTCTCTTGCAACCATTTTTCTACCTCCTCGGTTCAGGTTTTGTCTCTGTGTATCATGGAAAGTCCGGTGGCAAGACGCCAACCAGACCATGGATCGAATTTTGTTGTCAAGTCACCTCGTTTTCCACACGGGCCCTGGCAGACATGAATTGAGCAACGATACAATTTTGTTTAGAATGAATACCTTGACTCTTTGGACAAAGGATGATAAACTAAAAATAGAAACGCCTCGTGCACCAGCATGAGCGTGACGGGGGAGTGTTCGGCGATGCTTTCCAGGGCCTGCCGGCATTCCCTTTTTATTTACTGGGTCGTTCTTACTGCGCGTCCAAGACGGACTGGCGATTATCCATACGTAAAATAAAGTTCCAATTGTAAAATGGCAATATCTTTTCGTAAAAAGTGGTTTCTACCAGAAAACATCCCATAATTCAACCATATGGGACCACCAAAAATTGCCCACGCGAAGGCTCGCAATGACAAATCGCGTTTTTGAATCCCAGAGCGAAGAACCTGATGAAACGCGGCTTGGATGAGGTCCGAGCATGGCAGTCAGCGACAAACCAGCGCGGCCCATGGGGGAACGCCGGAGCATCGCACGCGAACAAAGCCTGCACAAAATCAGACTTCGACAAAATGGGTCTCCAGTCACTGTTTGGCACAATGCTTACTATCCGTAATCAGTCACGAACCGCCGTATACGGAACCGTATGTTCGGTGGTGTGAGACGAGGAGCGCCTTACGGCGCTCCTCCTACTCGTCGGCGCCGCACTATTTCCTTCCGCCGAAACTTGACGCAAGCGACGAATTGCTCGTGCGATGTCAATCACGCAACAAATCCGCTGCGAGGACGCATTGGATTTGCTCATGAGCGGTAGGCCGGTCGCGCTTTCCCCCCTCGTTCTTTTCCAACCCAATAGGGTACCATTTTATGAGAAACCCGGGGCTCGCAAGATTGGGCTCAGGTGTTCACCCGAGTGAACACGAAATGAGTGAAACAGGAGGCGATTGCTGTCGAAAAACCACAAGATGCGTATATTATCTCTTGAGCAAGGTGCGGACTTCGAGGCCGGGGCCGAACAAGGTTGGCAGCCGGTTACAGCCGAATTCAGAAGCGATGGTTTCTGTTTTGTGCGTCCAGCACTGAGGGGAGGATATCCGTACGTAAAGCAGGTTGTTCACATGCAATAAGCGTGCTTTTGCGCGGGGAGAGAGAGAGAGGCGTCCGAAAGGGCGCCTTTTTTTTTGTAGGCTCCCTGCCCGCCAGCATGCGCCGGCAAGCGCTCGTGGATTGCCCATTGGACACCCCGCCTTCCAGGGTACTCCCCTAATGGTGGCCTTTTGCATCATAATGAGGTACCTCGCCACGTATTCCTGATGAAGGTGGGCGAGTGGTTCCGGAATATGCAAGAGGGGAAAGGAGGCTTGCCATGGAAGCACCGATAACTCTGAACGAATTAAGAGGATTTTCCGTAAACGGAACTGATGGTCCGATAGGCAAGATTGAAGATTTCTACTTTGATGAACGAACGTGGAAAATCAGGTATATAGTAGTCCACACCAGCAAACTATCCGTAGTGCGCGATGTACTTGTTCTTCCTCAATCAATGGAAAGGCCCAGCCGTTGGACATCACAACTGCTTCTCAACATTACCAGGGAGCAGGTGGGAAAAAGTCCGGACGTCGATACGGACATGCCGGTTTCCAGGCAATATGAAGTTGCGGTTGGCCGTCAGTACGGTGTCGACGTGTACTTCTCGTGGGCCGATGGGTTTATGGGTAGCCACAACTTGGACCTTTCGGGATACGAATTCCCGTCCATTACGCGGAACAAGGACGGCAAAGAATTTGACCCTCATCTTTTTTCGATCAAGGCTGTAACGGGGATGCAGATAAATTCCCTAGACGGCAAGGCAGGGCACGTGAAAGACTTCATGATCGACCAGAATGCCATGCTCATTAGATTTTTGGTTGTCGAGGCTGGCAACCTGTTCGTGACAAAGAAAGTGATCGTGCGGCCGCTCTCGGCGGCGAAAATAGATGCCGATGGCAGGGCAATTAAGATGAATATCTCCAAAGTCAATATTCTGGAATCTCCCGAGTATGATCCGTTGGCTGCGGAGCCCTTTGACGAACGAGCTGTGACTGAGGAAAAGAACCTTCCTTAACAGGAAAGGAAACCGGGGCGATAAGGGAAGAATGCAAACACGGGCTCAGGAAAGAAGAGTCAGAGACTCTTCGGCATCACTTTTTCTTCGATCTCTTCGATCGAGGTGAAGACCTGCAGAACGGTGAGAATGTTCGTCGCCTGCATGATGGATCGGATTTCCTCGGATACGTTGAGAAGGTACAGGCCGCCTCCATTTGCGGACAAGTCTTTGTGCAGATTGACAAGCAGTCCAATGCCGACGCTGGTGATCGCTTTGCAACGCTCAAAATCGAACACCATGTTCACGTATCCTTTCCCTTTTGATTCGTCAACGCTCTGACGCAGCGGTTTTACGGCGTTGAGACTAAATTCCGCCGGAAGCTTGAAAAGCGCATAGAATCCGCGTTCGTAGCGGATTACGCCCGCATTGAGCATGGACTCCGCATCGGACACCGACGGAATCAGGTTGAGGACCTTGCTGACCGCGCTCGATTTCAGCAGTGCACTTATGTTCGGGGAAAGGGAGGCAAGATAGACCTTGCCGCTGAGGGTACCAAATTGCTTCTGGATCGATATGATGCAGCCGATGCCTGCGCTGTCAAGCATCGAGGTTTTGGAAAAATCCAACACCAGGTTCTTGATTCCAAGACCGGCAACGCAATCCGCGGCCTTTCTGATCTCCGAAACCGTGACGGCATTGAATTTCCCGTCAATGACAAGCACGCTATAGTTTGCCTGATCGTGATTTTGCAATACCACTGCCATAAAACACCTGCTTCTTGGTTTTACCTTGTGACGCTATATCAAAAACTATCATTTGCATGGTACGGTTGTCAAAGCTAATAATGGTGTTGCAATGCGATCCTCGCTGGTTCCCAAATTCTTTTCCTTTACCGCAGTTGCCAACCCCACGTCGTAATTCCTATTTTCCTACCGTAGGGCGATGCGCTCTTCCTGGCGCAAAAGTGACGATGCCCCGCAGCCCGCTGCGGGGCATCGTCCATCCCCAAGGATGAAATTTGTAGTCGTTTGCTAACCCCCGAAACAAGCTTCGGGGACCGCGATTACAACCGG
>PLWQ01000017.1 GCA_003165595.1 Fibrobacterota bacterium
AAAAAAGAGCTCGAAAAGATGAACAAAGAGTAGAAGGTTCCTGAGCGAATTGCCGATTCACCAGTGGGGAATTGGAGAAAGAGGAGAATACTTTCATGAGAACAAGCAAAATGAAGCTGGTGCTGTGTGTAGCGGCGCTTTTTGCGGCCAGCGTTGTGGGGCAGGGCGTTCGTGTGTACGCGGCGGATGATACGGACGCAAAGAAGAAAGAAATACTTGAGCAAATCAAGAAGCTTGAGGAACAAAAAGCTCATCTGGCCGGCGAGAAGAAGCCGGCGGGCAAGCAGAACCTGGATGAGATTGTCGCCAGGTACGAGAACCTGCTTTCGGGATGCACCAAGAAGAGCGACCGGTGCGCCGACGTGCTCTCAACGCTTGCGCAGCTCTACTATCAGCAGGCACAGGATTCCTACATCAAGGCGCGTGAAGACTACGGCCACCAGATGGACGAATACGACAAGAACCCGAAGGGCATGAGGGAGCCGGTGAACCCGGTTCCGAACTATTCAAAAGCGATGAAAATGTACGGGCGCCTGGCCCATGAGTATTCCGATTTCCGGACCATCGACGAAGCCTATTACCAGATGGGAAATATCTATCTGGTAATGGGGGAACTCGACAGTTCCGCCTGGGCCATGGAACAATTGCTCAGGGTTTCTCCGAACGGCGGCCGCGCATCGGGCGCCCATTTCAGGCTCGCCGATTTTGCTTACATGCAGCACGACTATCCGCGGGCGCTCAAGCACCTCGAATTGTGCAAGCCCGAAGGACTTTCCCCGGACAACCAGGGCATGGTGCAGTACCGCAAGGGCGACATCTACTACAACATGGGCGAATTCGACAAGGCGGTCCAATGTTTCCAGGACTACATTCAAAAATGCGACGCCGGCGAGTATCCGAAACAGGAATTCCGGGGAGAAGCCCTGGAAATGATGGCCGTTGCCTTTTCGGATATGCCCAAAGGCTCCGAGGAAGCGGAGAAGTTTTTCAGGAAAACCGGCGCCCGGCCGTACGAAGACTATGTGGTTTACACCATCGGAATGAAGAACCGGGTTCACGGCCAAACCGACGACGCGATCGTCTCGCTGCAATACGCGCTCAAGAGGTTTCCTTACTATAAAGATGCGCCCATAGCCCAGCAGATGCTTGTGGAATGCTTTATCATCAAGAAAGATTACGAGAAGGCCAATGCGGCCCGGGAAAAGCTCGTCGATTTCTACGGTCCCTCGGGTGAATGGGCTTCCAAAAACGGATCACAAAAGGCCGTTATGGACCAGGCGCGAGACCAGGTGCGCAAAGCCCTGGCCGCAATCCCGCTGTACTATCACGGCCTGGCACAGAAGTCCAAAGACAAGGCTCTGTACGAGAAGGCCCTCAAACGGTACAACGAATTTTCCCAGAAGTTCCCGGAAGACAAGTGGCACAACTACGAGTTCAAGTACTACATGGCCGAGATCTACAACACCCTTGGCGATTACCAGAAATCAGCCGAGAACTTCGACTATGTCGCCATGGCCGACCTCGCGAGTTTCGGCGCGTACAAAGAAGATGTCGACACTCTGGGCATGGATCAGACCGAGATCGAGAAGCAGAAGAAAGAAGAAAAGACCGGCCCAATTTCCATTTCCCAGGAAGATGCCGCGTACAACGCGGTGGTCGCGCTCATGAATGCGCGCAAGAAGGCGATGGCCGGCGACGGCGTAAGCGACGAACAGTCGTTCAATCTGCCGGAAACCAAGCAGCTTCTCGATTACATTCACCGGTATCAGACCAAGTTCGTCAAGAGCGCCAATGCCGCGGAAATCACCTTTATCGGCGCGGATGTCTATTATTCCGCCAAGATGTACGACAATGCCAGCAAAGACTACAAATTCATCATCGACACCTACCCCGAGTCGAAATTTGCCCTCAAGTCGATGCGCATGATCGCCAACTGCTACGTGAGCACCGGTGAATTCGACCTGGCCATGGCAAAGTACAAGGACCTTCTCAAGAAGACGCAGGCGAACACGCCCGAATATAACGAACTGATCGAGCTCGCGGCGGGCGCCATGTTCAAGAAGGCCGAGTCGATGAAGAAGGCCAACAACGTCATGGGCGCGGCCGATGCGTTCAAAGCCATCGCCGCCGATTATCCCAAAAGTAAAGTAGCGGCGCGCGGGTGGCTCGAAGCGGCAATCTGCTACGAGAACACCAATAACTTTGAGCTGGCCGCTTCCACCTTGGAGGATCTGGCGCAGAAATTCCCCGCTTCCGAGCTTCGCGAGAAAGCCTTTATTCAGGCCGCCGAGGATTTCAAGAAAGTTGAAAAATGGGCCAATGCGGCTAACGTGTACCAGACCGCCGCCCTCACTATCACCAAGCCGGACTATGCTATTCCCTGTTTGTCGTACGCTGCCGAAGCGTATTCCAAGGTGAACGACTACGACAATGCCGGAAAAATGTACGAGCTGGCCTACGAGCGCTATCCGAAAGACGCGAAGACCCCGCTTGCCCTGTACAATGCCGGTCTCATTTACGAAAAGGGAAAGCTTTACGATCGGGCCATTCGCTCGTACACGGTCCTCACGCAGAACTTCCCCGCTTCCGAATATTCCGCGGAAGCCTTCTTCTCCATCGGGCTGTGCTACGAAAAAATGGGCCGCAACGTGGACATGGCCGCGGTCTTTACCGATTTCGCGAGAAAATATGAAGGGGACAAGTACAAGCAGGTTGAGGCGCTCGTAAAAGCCGGAGACGCGTATTTCAACCTCGGGGATTTCAAGGAAGCGCAGAAGGACTATCAGCTGGCGGTCGAGGTCTACGAGAAGTTCAAGGGCAAGGCCGACATGAATGTCGAAGCGGTTGCCAAGTCGTACTACAAACAAGGTGAAATCCTGTACAAAGCGTTTTCGGACATAAGTCTTAAGGGGAACAAGAGCCAGGTGGCCGCTAACCTGAGAGCAAAGGAAGAAGCGCTCAGGAACGCGGCCGGTCCCTATGCAAAGTCGATTGAAATCGGCGTGGAAGAGTGGACCCTGCGCTCCACATTCAAGATCGGGCAAAGCTTTGTCGATTTCGCGGATGCCATCGAGGACCAGTCCCTCGAAGGGGCAGCCGACCAGAAGATGGCCGCCAAGATCAAGATTCTTTCGAGTCTCGACAAATACTACGTGAGCGCTCTCAAATATTTCCAAAAGAATATCGAGTGGGCCTACGATCAGAACATTTCAGGCGAATATGTAACAAAGTCCATGGACATGTTCATGAAGGTCCTGTTCCTGCGCGCCAATGCGCTTGAAAAAGTGGGCATCATTCTCAAAACTTCGCCCATTCCGAAGGACCTTTCCAAAGAGGAAAAACAGGCATATCAGGAACTTCTTGAAGAGAAATCCCTCGAAGCCATGGACAAGGCCCTCCCGCTGTACGAAGAGGCAATCAAGGCCGCTGCCGACATGGGAATCGCCCAAAGCCCGTGGCTCACGAAAATCAAGGAGCGAATCCAGGAGATCAATCCGTCTTCGCAGGCCCTCACTATCGTGATAAATCCCCGCACGCCAAAGGCCGCGCCGCCCGAGGCCGCGGTTCCGGCTCCGGCTGAGCCGAGCAAGGTGCAAAAGGAACAAAAGGGCGCCGTCGTCAAACCGGCGGTCGCAACCGCCGCCACTACGCCGCAGTTTCATGACGACACCTATCTGCGGAACATGAAGCGCATCCAGAATATTGTTCAGATGGAAATTCCTCTTGACGACAAGATCAAGCAGTTGAACCGGATCGAAACAGAGGCTCAGCGAGCTGTCAGCGAGGAGGAGGAAAAAATTCAGGAGCTCAAGAAATAATCATGCAGGGTCATTGCCAGGAGAAAGGAGTAAAAAATCGTATTCTTTTCGTGATACCCTTTGATTATCATAATTCCAACATTATTTTACTTATATCACTTTAATGGAAGGGGTTTAACCTATGCAAATGCTCAATTTCCTTTTGCTCGGTTTTCAGTCTGCGGCCAGCTTCATCATGTGGATCATCCTGTTGTTGTTCTTTGCCGGACTCGGATTGTTTGTCGAGCGTTTCTGGTATCTGTTCATTAAGTGCGACATGGGAAGCGCCGCCTTTATGAAGGGAATTTCCAACTACCTCAAAGCCGGTGACTACGATCGCGCCATCAAGTACGCGCTCACGATGAAGTCCCCTCTTGCAAGGGGCGTTCTCACCGTTCTGCAGAATCGCACAAAAGGCCCCAAGGCTATCAGAAAAGCGGTTGACGAAGTCTTTCTTACCGAAGGTCCGAAAATCAAGCGCAATGTCTTCCTGTTGAACACGCTTGCCAACCTGGCAACGCTCACGGGACTCACCGGCACGATTTACGGAACAATGGAATGTTTTGACGCAATCGCGAATGCTCCTGCAGCGCAGAGAGCCCAGCAGCTGGCATCCGGTATTTCAATCACGATGTCCGCAACGCTCATGGGACTTCTTGTTGCCATACCGTGCATTCTCGCGCATGGTGTCCTCAGCGGCAAAGCAGACAAGATTATCGAAGACATGGACGAAAAGGTCACGAAGCTGAGCAACGCTGTTGAAGAATAAGTTTCCCTGGAGGTTTTTTCGCCGTCGAGTGTAACATTTTCCCTTGCTGAAGCGTTATAGTAGTGAAGGGAAAATGCGAGCAAACGGTCGGGCCGCGATAGAGGCCCGGTGAGACGTTGATTCGTTACGGTGTCGGCGGAGACGGGAACATATTCATAATGTTATTAAACTTAAAACAGGACAAGCACAATGGCAAAAAGACCAGCTAAAATGACCGATGAGGCGGGCGGCGGTCACGACCTGACCATAGACCTGAAGCCGTTCATCAACTTCCTGGTGGTGCTCATCCCGGTGCTCATGCTTTCTGCGGAATTTGCCAAGATTTCGATTATCAATCTCAAACTTCCGGAGAACCGCGGATCCAGCCCGTCAATAAAGCAGACCAAGGCGCCAGAACAAAACGATGACAACAAGCTTCTTTTAACAATGATTGTTACCGACTCGGTTGTCACCCTTGGCGCCAAAGGCGGATTTCTCCCCAGCCTTTTCTACAGGGAATTCCACAAGTACGTTTCCCGTGAAGACCGGGCAGTGGAGGTCACCGTCGAATACGATCCGTCAAACCCCAAGAAACAGTTCAAGAATCCAAAATCGGGAAAACCATTCCTCGTTACCGAACGACAGGAAATCCTGTTGTATGTAACCGACGAGAACCGCAACATCATCAACTGCCTGTATACCAAGACCGGCGAGATGCTCACCGATGGAGCCGGCAATCCTCTCAAGGCTGCCGCCAAAGCGGGTGACACCGTTTACATACTCACCAATCCCCGTCGTGAGGTTGTTGTAACCGATCCGGGCCAGTATTCGCTGCACCCCTTGTCCGCGTACGACGAAATGAAGAACAGGCTCATGAAGATCAAGCAGCGGTACGCCGATGTCCCGGACGCAAACGATATCATTCTCGCTGCCGAGAATCAGGTTGCTTACGACAAAATCGTCCAGCTCATGGATGTGGCGAGAGCGGCCGAGTTTCCAAACATCGCGATTTCAAAACTAAGGAGTTAATATGGCTATTCAACGGGGAAGGAACAAATACACCACGCCCAAGTCGGCTGGTTTGATTATTACTTCCTTGATTGACTTTTTCTCAATTGTCGTCATATATCTCATGAAGAGCTACTCTTCGGAGGGAAGCATTCTCACCAACGCGGATAACCTGGTGCTTCCCAACTCCGTGGCAATCACCAAACCCAAGGATATTTATCTCCAGGTTGCCGCCACAAACGATATGGTGCTGGTCGACAACATACCCATTGTGCCGACCGACGACATTCGAAGAATTCCACAGGATGTTCCGGATCCGATCGTTGCCAAGCTGGAGGAAAAGCTGAATGCTACCTATGCTCAGGAACAGCAAATGGTGAAGCTGGGTGCGCTCAACAAGATCCAGGGAAATGTGATTATCCAAATGGACAAGAACGTGGAATTCGACGTTCTATTCAAGATCATGAATACCTGCGGGAAAGTTGGCTACAATAATATGAATTTCGCGGTCATGGAAAGGGAGCAATAACTGTGAAGTACAAAGTACTGATAAAGAAATGCACAGATCCCGGACGTGCCGACACAATAGCCGACGAGATTGCCCGGTGGTCCGGTACGACAGCGGATGTAGTACGAGGCGTTATTACGCAGAAACCGGTATGCATCCGAAAAGAAGCCGACGAAAACGAGGCTTTGCGTCTCAAGCAGCAGTTCGAAGCAATTGGCGCGGAAATCGAATTGGTGGCTCTGGAAAAGGCCCCTGTTGCCGCAGCGGACGAGGACGAAGTCGATGAAGACGCCGAAGACAACGTCCGAACCCTGTCCGACAGCGAGTACACCCAGGTCCTTAACAAGCGCAACGATATTTTTCATATCGAGAAGGACGCCAAGCTGAGAAATCTGGTTGTTATTGCGATGATACTCGGACTCTGCGTGGGCTTCTGGATGAGCACCATCAAAGTGGTGCAGGTTGCCACAGACTTCTTTGAAAAGATCCCCGAAGAAAGGGTCGCCAAGTTTGTCAAGGGCGAAGTCGACGCCACCCTCGACGACCAGAAGAAGAAGAAGGAAGACGAGGCCAAGAAGAAGGAAGAAGAGCTCAAGACCGACAAGAAGACCCTCAAGAAAGAAACGGACAAGAAGGGCGCGGGTGGAAAGTTCGGCGGCGGCGGAGACCCGCGCGCGCGCGTCACGCAGAAGGGCGTTCTTGGAATCATTTCCGGAAAGATCACCGGCAAGGCGGTTGCCAGCGCCGACATTTTCGGAAAAGGCGGCTTTGCTACCGGCATTGACGGAATCCTTCAGGGTATTGGCGGACTCAAGGCCGGCGGCTCCGGCGGCGTCGGAAGAAAAGGCGCTGCAGGTATCGGTTTCGGGGCCGGCTATGGAAGCGGATTCGGCGGCGGAAGCGGTTTTTCCGGCGTGGACGATCTTATCGGCGGACTTCTGGGCGGCGAAGGCGAAAGCAGCCTCTCGCTCAAGAAGCGCGGAAATCTTACCGTGTCGGAGCCCAAGTTCGTAAAGGGCGGCGCCCTCACGGGAGGCAGAAGCAGGGCGAGTATCATGCGCGTTGTGATGCAGAACATCGCCGCACTCCGCTACGCCTACAACAAACGCCTGCGCGAGAAGCCCGGCCTCAAAGGCAAGATCACCTGCAAATTTGCAATTGACGAATTCGGAAAGGTTATCTTTTGTGAAGTCCTCGAATCAACCATGAGCGATCCGCAGCTCGAGGAGGAAGTCGTTGACAAAATCAAAAGATGGGTCTTTGAGAAGATCGACAAGCCCGGTGATGTCACCGAGGTTGTGTACCCATTCGTATTCTCGCAGTAGGGGCTTGACACCGACTTTCCGGGAGAATATAATAGAGCCGTAGCCCCTTTTTCTATGGAGGATGTGATATGAAGAAAATTGCGTTTGTGGTGCTTTGTGCAGGATGGTTCTTCAGCAGTAATGCTACGGATGCCCGGGTGCTCACCATGGGAGGGAACGATAACTTCTTCATGGACGACATAAGCATTTTCCGCAACCCGGCGAATATCAACTACTATCCGAACATGTTACTGGGCTCTCTTGGAATCTATGTTCCGAGTTCGAGCGATACCGGCAAATACTCGGCACTGCAGCGCAACAATACGGATCCCATTCGGCCGTACGGCGGCACTATTCTATCGTATTCTCTCAATCAATCCTCCGAGTCGGGCAACCAGTATCCCCTGCTTTCCGTGGGATTGGTGCTCAACAGGTGGGATCCTTATCTCGATTACTTCGACCCCGGCAGCGATAATTTCACCTCGGCGTTCGGCTCGGCCGCAACGCGCTACGTGCTGTCGCCGGTCGGCAAGCTCGACATTATGCTCGGCTATGCGATGTCCAACGGCGCCATGATCGGGGCGGGTACATACCTTGCTTTTCAGAAACAGTCGATTATGACGCCGGACGGCCAGTCGTTCAGCCTTGAATCCAGTATTTACAAGGGCGACATCGGCATCAACTGGCCCATTGCAAAGTCAATGAATCTCGAAGCGTCTCTCGGCATATCCTCGATGAAAGAGAATGCAATGGTTGTGGATACGCTTACCCTCAAGGCCAACCAGACCTACGATACCACCTATAAGGCCGATCCTGAGATTATCGCGAACAACAATTTGTCCTTTAAGGCCGATCTGAGACTCTTTTCCGCGCTCACGGCGCTCAATGGAGATTTTGTTCCGCATCTGTCGGCCGAGTTTATCAATCTCAATGGATATGCCGCTCAGGACTATTCGCTCGGCATCGGAGTCAACATCAATATCGATAAAGGATTTTTCTGGACCGGGCTCGAGGGACTTGTAGAACAGAAGGATTTCTCCAAGTTCAATTCGACATTCTCGGCAAATGCTCCGCAGGATTCAATCACCACCACCGGCATCGGCGCGCGTCTGAGCGCCGGCCTCGAAAGAAATGTCGTGTGGGACTGGCTCGTCCTTCGCATCGGCGTTTCCAAGAAGCTGCTGTATGTTTCGAACGGCGACGGCGGCAACGGCCATTGGGAGCAGAATCCCGAGTCGGGTTCTTCGAACGACGATTTCGCCTCGGTGGGCGTCGGCGTGAACATCGAAAACCGCTTCCGTATCGACGGTGTTGTGGCGAAGAACGTTTTTTACACATTTACGAATCTCATAAGCGGTCCGCAGCAGGACCTCATGAACAGGATAACGCTCACCTACAGCTTCTAGCGTTTCCTTCGGTAAGCGAAAGTTTTTCCACAAAGGCGGATGATTGTAAAGCGACAACATCCGCCTTTGTAATTTTTCCCTATGGCCCAACGCGATCTTCGTTTCCGTCTCCTTTCTTTCTTGCTTCTTTTCCTTTTCGGCGGCGCAATTGTCGGCGAAACGGTAAGCCTTTCCATGGTTGTTACCGTATCCGGATCGGCTGTGCTGGGAAAGCTATTCTTTGTCAATGGTGCTCTGCTTTTTCTCCTGCCTCCGCTTTTCTTCAGCAACATAGACCGGATCAACCGCGGAAAATTGTTTTCGGTCCAGCTGCTGGCGGTATCATGCATTCTGGTGTGCTATCTTGCTCTGTTTCTGGTGGTAGGGAAGGACAACATCGCCGCCGTATCGTTCTGGCTGCTCTTTATTTACCCGATATCGTATTTGTCAAAGACAACGCTGTTTCTTTCCTTCTGGACGCTGGCCAACGACATCTACACCACCGACGAGGCAAAAAAGGGATTTCCCAAAATCGCCTCCTGGGGCTTTGTCGGCGGCCTCAGCGGCGCCTGCGGCGCCCGCTTGCTTTTGGAGGTGGTTGACGCGCAGATGATAATCGGGCTCTGGGCCGCGGCCTACCTCGTGGCATTCGTCGTCTCAAGAAAGATCACAGCCGTCTATTGGATTAAATTTGCAAAAAGAGAAATTCCGGACCGGCAACAGGCCGCCTCCATAGGGATGGTTGCCGGACTCAAACTGGTATGGTCAAACAATCTCATCCGCTTGATGGCCGCACTCTACTTCCTCGTTTTCGTCGCGATATTCCTTCAGGATTACCTGTTCTGGAAGAAAAGCGCCGCATGGTTTCCTTCTTCCAATGCGTTGGCCTCGTTTCAATTCAGCTTCTATCTCGCCTATTCGATCGTGATAATCGGCGGGTTGCGTTTTGTGATGCCGGGGATGATCACGCGGTGGGGTTTTACCAGAATCTTTTCCCTGCTTCCTCTTACCCTCCTGACCGGTTCCGGCGCCATGATTATCATGATCGCCGCGGGCGCCGGTCCCACGGTCGCGTTCGCGGGATTTCTCGGGTTCCAGTTTCTCCGGTACGTGGTGTTCGAAAACGCGTTTTCCCCTATTTACCAGATGTTCTTTGCGGTGATCCCAAGGGATAAAAGGGGCAGGGCAAAAACGTTTCTCGACGGCATTGTGAAACCGTCCGCGATCATGCTTACAGGCCTGTTTCTCATGTTTGTGGAAAGCAACGCCCTGGTGCTTCTTGGTGTCGTGGCGTTTGCGTCGGCGGTAATGGTGTACGTTGTCGTGCGCATCCGGCGAACCTATACGGAGGCGCTTATCCCCGTGTCGTCGGTCCACTCTGCCACGGATGATATCATCGCCGAAATCGGCAGCCGCCACGATCAGGAACTTTTTGTGATAGTCAAGGACTATTCCACGTCCCGCGAAAGCGACATCCGGAGGCTCGCGGTGAGAATTCTCGCCCACGAGGGCTCGAAGGAGGCATATAAGGCGGTCCGGGCGATCTACGAAAAGGAAACGGACCAGTCGGCGCGGGAAGCCATCGCCCAATCTTTGTCCCGCTTTTCCGGGGCCGACGCCGCCGAATTTTTTGAAGAGATGCTCCGGGACGAAAATCCCCGCGTCCGGGCAAATGCCCTCTTTTCGCTCAATGCAACCGACCGTTCCTGGAAAGGCCGGTTTTACGATACTGTCAAGATGATGTTCTTCGAGAACAACCCCCGGGTTCAGATCGAGGCGGCCCGGTTCCTCTGGCAGGTGGGAGACAGCCGTGACCAAAGCGACGTGCAGGCGTTTCTCAAATATCTCCTCTCTGTCAAGAACGCAAACAGGCGTTCCGGCGGGCTCTACCTTGTCGGCGCGCTCAGGCCCGAAGGCTGGGAGAACACACTGCTCGCAAATCTTGATGCATCCTCGTTGCAGGTGTTTACCAAGAGCGTGGAAATCATCCTTGCTTCGGCCTCCAGGCAAACGCAGCTCGAGGCTCTGAGGATTGCCGACGGGCTCACGCGCCGGCATATCGCCATTGTCGGAACCGCGGCGGCGAAGCAGGGCGATTCGGCAATGGACGTGGTGTGCGAATTTCTCCGAACCAACCCCACGAAACGAATGACCGTCGAGCTAATCCGCGCCTTGCGCGGGATTGTCGAATCGAGCGCGGGCGGACTCACAAAGCACCCGCTGGATGCCGAGACGTCCGCACTTCTATCGGCTTGGATCATACGGGAGCTTCAAGACGTCTACCGGGACTGTACCGTGTGGCGGAACATCGGGTTGCATGCGGACAAGAAACAGGACGGCGCGTGGATGTTCTTTCTGGAGGATGCGTTGCGCGAGCACCTTGGCAGAGTGTGCGAATGGGCCCTGGATGTCGCGGCGCTGCTCGACCCCCGCGGCGTGATGGTGGCGGGAAGGCGCGATCTTGACGTAAAGGAATACACCCAGCGATTCAACCTGATAGAGCTGCTCGACAACTTCGGGCCGCACCACATTACCATGCTCATCACGCCGATCCTGCGGCGGGATTCATGGGACCTCCTGGCGAAAACGGGCAGGGGCTTTTTCTCCTTTGACGACGGTTCGGGAGCCGGAGGCATCAGGTATTTTATCTCTTCGTCCAACCGCTGGATATGTCTCTGCGCGCTCTATTCCTTGTGGAAAACCTCGGGCACGCGAGGGCTTCTTTCGGAAGAAAGGGAGGCTCTTGAAAAACTGGTGCACGATGCCCATTCCCCTGTGGCCACGGCCGCCGCACAATTGCTTTCTGCGGGCAAGGACGCAGACCCTATGAAAATCGATGCTTTTGACCTGCTGGAACGTGTGATGTCGCTCAAGAAGACGCCGCTTTTCGGCACAATTTCCGCCGAAAAACTCATGGAGCTTGCCGAAGCTACCCAGCGGTTTTCATACAAAGCCGGCACCCTTATTTCGCGGGAGGGCGAGCTGAGCGATCATCTGTACATCGTTGCAGGCGGCAGCCTAAAAATTGTTAAGGCAAAGAACGGCGTAAAAACTATTTTATCAATAGTAGGCAAGGGTGAGACCTATGGCGAAATCGGCCTGTTTAATCAGGCTCCGAGATCGGCATCTGCAATTGCCAACGAGGATTGCGAGTTATGGGTCATCCAGCGGAGCGCGCTCAAGAAGATTCTGCTGGACATGCCGGAAATCGCCTATAATCTTCTGGAAGTTTTTAGTGAGAAGCTGCGCCGGAGCGGGGAAGAAGTTGCCTTGCTCAACACGACGCTGTCGAGCAGTATCAAGGAACTCACCGTTGATGAGAAGTGATACACACAATTTACAAGAGCAGGAGGGTATATGATGAAACTGCGGATCGCGCTTGCCGGCGCGCTTGTCGCCGTCGTTGCGCTGGGCCTGGCAGGATGCACGGGCATGAAGAAGCAAAAGCAGGAGTTTACCGTCCTCATCAGAATGATGCCGGCTCAACAGCGTTTCTTTGAGCAGGAGATCGTTGCAAAATTCAACAAGGAACACAATTGCAAGATTTCCGTCGCGCCGTTTACGAACCAGCTTGACATCGAGCGGTTTCTCAAACTTGACGCCGGCAAGGCGCAGCCGGAAATCGGCCTTGTCAAGACGCCGTTTGAGGTGACTCGCGTGCTGGTGTACAAAGGGTACATGCAACCGCTTACCGCGGTCGTCGATTCGGCGCAGGTGATGCAGGATCTCGCGGAATACCATCAGCTTGCCACTGGTTTGGGATATGTAGACGGTTTGCCGTACTACATCCCCCGAAAGCTTGAGACCCGTGTTTTGTTCTACAGGAAGTCCATGGTGGCCGACGCCGTCTCCAAATTCGACAAGTACAAAAAGCAGATAAACGAGGACCTCAAGAAGCAGAACAAGTACGGTCTTCCCAAAGATTACGCTCTGGAAAGCGATCCGTCGCAATGGGACTTCTATGACCTGTTCGTGGTGGGCTACATCTGGGCCAAGGAAGAGTATAACGGCGTCAAGATGCCGCGGCTTGCGCATCGCGGTGCGAAATACGAAGGAACGGCGCTCGATCTCGTCGACCGCGCATTGCAATTGGGCGCCACCCACCAGGATATCCTGTCCCTGGGGGACAAGACGGCCCAGACGTTCTTGTGGGAGAACGTGTTTATTCGCAACGGCCTCTACAACCCTTCGATGTGGCAAGATCCCTGGCGCGGTTCCGATATTTACAACGGCATCAAGGACGGCAAAGTGTTTTGCACATATCTTCAGCAGATCGACTGCTTCAACGTGCACGGTTGGGCCGACGACCCGGGCATGCCGAGCTATTTACCGGATGTTAAGGATATGGGCCTCTGCGCCGTGCCCAAGGCCGTGTCGTTCGATCTCACCGCCCAGGGACAGCCGGTTGTCGACGGCACCCGTATGATTTCTACCGGCGGCTGGTGGTGGGGAATACCCAAGACGAGTCCCAACGCGAAGCTTGCCTACGAGTTCGCCCGGTTCGTCACCAACCACGACAACCAGGCCAAGGAATGCTCGAAGTTCGGCATGATTCCTGTGCGCAAAGATATTCTTCTCAACCTGCCCAACGTGTTCGACGAAGGATGGGTTGGCGACATCTTCAAGACCTCGGTTGATCAGGTGAACACCAACCAGCTCACAACGGTTCCGCTTGTAAAGGGGTATCCGTTGGTGGCGCAGAATCTCATAGATGCCTGGTACAAACTGTGCGTCGGCTACGACGAGAAGAAAGACGGCAAAATTGACGCCGAAATCATGAAGCAGAATCTCGTCAAGGATTTTGGCCCAAAAGAGAAAGAAATTCTGGGTGCCGATTATCCCAAATAGCCACATGAGCGAATGAGCGAGGCGTGGCAAAAAGTAAAACGTTTCAAGATCCACGAGGTATGGCCGCTGCTGCCGGCGGCGGTCTATCTCGTGGGTTTTTTGGTTATTGTTGGAGCGTACCTCGTTGGACTGAGCCTCTCATTTGAAAAGAACGGTGTCACTGTTTTCCCTACCCTGCGAACCGTCGCGGCGGTAGTCTCGAACACGGAATTCCGCCACGCCCTGCTCGACACTGCGTTGTTCGTGATCGTGGGCACACCGCTTGAGCTTGCCGTCGGTCTTTTCCTCGCCCTTGTCCTGTATCAGCAATTCAGGTTTCGGAACTTTGTTCGCAGCCTGTTTCTTGTTCCGCTTGCCGTCCCCGCACTCGTCACGGCGACCCTGCTCTTTATTCTGTTCGATTATCCGGGCGGACATGTCAACTTTCTTCTCACCGGTAAATATGCCTTTTTCCCGGCGATTCTCCACGCTCCCGTCAATTGGCGGGGCTCGGAGGTGTTCGCCCTGGGGATCTCCATGATCGGCAAGGTGTGGCGGGACATGCCTATTTCCATGTTGATCCTCCTGTCGGGCCTCAACGCCATCGATCCGGAGTTATTCGACGCGGCTCGCACGATGGGCGCGGGGCTGCGGACGCGGATCTGGCGTGTGGTGCTTCCGCTCATGATTCCCTCGATGTCGGCGGTTATCCTGCTCCGGTCAATCGAAATGTGGAAGGAATTCATTTTCCCCTTTATCCTTGCCGGAAAGTACCCCTTGCTCGGCACGCTCATCGAATCCATGTATAACGACTGGGGGAATTCAAACGGCGCGTCGGCGGTTGCCGCAATTCTGGTCCTGTGCATCGTGGTAACAACGCTCCTGTTTCTTTCCATAATGGAATTTCTCAGAAGGAAGCTGGTGAGAACGTGAGCACAATCGCGCGAGTCAAATCCTTGCCTGTCGAAGGACTCAAGAAGGCCCTCTGGGTTGCGAGTATCGCGGCCGCGGTGCTGCTTGTTGCCGGGCCGGTGTACATGCTTTTTAAATACTCCATCAGCGATAGCACGAGCATAAACACGGGAGGCGCACCCATACCTCTGTGGCCCTATCACCCCACGTTCAGGTGCTTTACCTACCTGTTTTCGGATTCGCAATTCTTCGGTGTCATCACCAACAGCTTTGTCATCGCCGCTTGCACGGTAGGAATGTCGATGCTCCTGGGCGTTCCGGCCGCCTACGTTCTCGGCCGGTTTCGGGTACCGGGAAGACGATTGCTTCTGCTGGGACTCATTTCGGTCCGGCTTTTTCCCGATATCGCCTCGGTTATTCCCATCACCGAGTTCTTCATACGTTTCAAGCTGCAAAATACCTACACCGGCGTTATCCTTGCCCATACCCTGCTCGCATTGCCCTATGTCATCTTCATCGGCATGAGCGCTTTCGAGGCCATACCGGACGATCTTGAACAACAGGCCCGCGTGATGGGCGCAAACGGCTTTTCGGTTTTCTTCAGGATTCTGCTCCCGCTTTCCATTCCCGGTCTCGTGGCCGCGGCCATCTATACGTTTCTCCTCTCGTGGGACGAATTCATCTTTGCCTATTTCATCCTGGGGCTTGGGAAGATCTCAACGCTTACCTTGTTTCTCAAGCAGAAGCTTGCCTTTTCTCCGCCGCAGAACCTGCTGGCGGCGATATCGGTTCTCCTGAGCCTGCCGGTTATCGTATTTTCCCTGATGCTGCAGAAGTACATGACCGCGGGCATCACCACCGGAAGCGTCAAATAGAGGGTCCATGGCGGATGTAGTCTTAAAGAACGTCTCGAAACGCATGGGATCAAGTCAGGTCATCGACGGGTTCAGCCTCGACGTCGCAAACGGCGAATTCGTCACCCTGCTCGGGCCGTCCGGGTGCGGCAAGACCACGCTGCTGCGAATGATAGCGGGCCTCGAAACAGTTGACAAAGGAGATGTCCTTGTCGGCGGGAAGCGGTATAACAACCTTCCGGTGCAGCAACGGAATCTTGCCATGGTGTTCCAGAGTTACGCGCTGTTCCCGCACATGACCGTTGCGCAGAACATCCGTTTCGGGCTTTCCATCCACAAGGCGCCTGCCGAGACGATCCGCCGGAAACTTGCCTGGTCTCTGGACATGTTCGGGCTTTCCGGTCTGGAAGACAGGCTGCCGAGGCAAATTTCCGGCGGCCAGCGGCAGCGCGTTGCGCTCGCCCGGGCGCTGGTGCTCGACCCCGACGTGCTGCTCCTTGATGAGCCGCTGAGCAACCTCGACGCGGCTTTGCGAGACACCGCCATGGAAGAGCTCAAGAGGATCCACCACCAGGTCGGCACAACAATCATTTACGTGACGCACAATCAGGTCGAGGCGATGACCATGAGCCAGCGCATAGCGGTACTTTCGGCCGGCCGGCTGGAACAGTACGACACGCCCCGCGCGGTGTACGATTCGCCGGCAACGCGGTTCGCTGCGTCGTTTATCGGCAGCCCGGCCATGAATTTTCTCAACGGCGCGGTAGAGGTGCATGGAGAAGATGCTGGCGTAATGACGCCGGTAGGATTTGTCAAACTGGATAAGGAACGGTTCACGAGCGCGAAGGCCATGGCGGGACGCTCGGTAACGGTGGGCATCAGGCCGCAGAACATCGCCTATGCCGAGCACCACGAATCGAAACGGTATTCCGATACCACGCTCAGCGTTTCGGTGGAGCTTGTGGAAACCCTCGGCGATCGGAGCCTGGTGGTGTCACGCGGAGAAAACGGCACGGCGCTGCGATTCCTCATCACGCGCGATATCGACATAGAACCGCAGGAAATGGTTGAGGTGTTTCTCGACGGCAGGCGCGTACACCTGTTTGATCCCCAAACCAACGCCAACGTGTTTTCTTTTTGACAAGGACTTGGTTCATGACAGAGGCGAAAAAAGGGAGAGGGCGTCCGCTTTTTCCGCTTGTTGTCGCGGCAGGCGCCGTGCTCCTGTGCATCGGATGCCGGGTCGGAGAACCCGACAACCTCGTGAGAAAAAAACTTGACGTGATCGTGGCGGCCGATCTGAAGGCCCTTGTCGACGGTTTGCCCGCAACGAGCCTCCGCGATTCCATCTATTCCGTCGTCGTGGGATATACGACCTACAAGGAAGGCATGTACAGCGTTCGCGCAGTGATCGACTTCTACTACCTGCGCGGCGTTGCGGTGAAAAGAACGGTAAAGTACCGGTATCTCACAAGGGCTCGAAAATGGGAACGCTACGACAATGAGTTCAGATTTTACTCCGACAGCGCTGCGCAATAGTCTTGCCGTAATGTGGGCGGCCGTGCTTCTGGCTGTCTTCGCGGTGCCGTCCCGCGCGGGCCAGGAACTTCCCCCCGACATGCGCGAGCTGATACTCAACAGCATCGATCTCGTTTACAAAGAAAAATTCAAGTCCGCCGAAGACGAGGCGAGGCTGGTCGTCAAGAAATACCCGGACCACCCGGCCGGGTATTTCTTTTGCGCCGCGGCCCTGGAATCGTGGATGAGTTTCTACGAGTCCGACAAGCGGGAAGAGGAATTCTACGAATACTGTGACCAGGCCATCGACAAGGCCGAGAAGCTGTTGGCCCGAGAGCCCGACAACGATTGGGCGACGTTTTTTCTGGGAGGCGCGGATGGGTTCAAGGGCACCTACGAATCGCGCTACGAAAAGTGGATCACCTCGTTTCGCCACGGATGGAAAGGCGTTTCCACGCTGCTGACGTTGCACAAGAAGAACTCCGACATCAAGGACGTGTACTACGGGCTTGGCATGTATGACTACTGGCGCAGCGCAATGACCAAGGTTCTGTGGTGGATGCCCGGCATCGAAAACAAGAGCCAGGCGGGAATTCAGGAGCTGGAGATCGCCCGCAAAGAGGGCGTGTATACGAGCCTGTCGGCCGCCGCCAACCTCGTGATCGTCTACAACACCGAGGGACGCTTCAAGGATGCCTTGACAATTGCAGAAGAGATGCTTGCCAGATATCCCGCGTCGCTCAAATTTTCCTGGGGCAAGGCGGCCGCTTTGTACGGCCTGGGGCGCTTCGACGAGGACGAATCGGTGTACCGGTATATTCTGGAACGCGTCGAGGCGGAGCCGCTGGACAACCACTACAATGCGGTTTTGTGCCATTTCTGGCTCGCCAGGATCTACCTCAAGATTAAACGGTACACGCAGAGCATTGCCGAATGCAACAGGATGGGGTATTACAACCTTGACGAAGGCATAAGGAAGCGGCTCGACAAATTCTATACCGAGGCCGGCAAGATCAAGGAGCAGGCAAAGGCGTCGAATGTCAAGAATCCCGAAGCGGAGATGGTGCCGTAGAAGACAAGGGCGAAGGCGGAAGGATGAATAAGGACTTGGATGGCCGTGCCGCCTCCCAAAAGTTCTCCCCCCAATAGTTGTTACAAACTATTTTTGATTGCTGCAAATGCACTCGTCATGCCGAGATAGCTCAGTTGGTAGAGCAACGGTTTCGTAAACCGTAGGTCCCCGGTTCGAGTCCGGGTCTCGGCTCTCTTTCCCGCCGGTGGCGTGCTTTGTCAAGATCACATCAGTCAACATTCGGCAGTTTCCTTTCTTTTCGCTGTCTTCCGCATCTTCGAGGTTGCCCTTCTCACTTGATTCTCCTCTTTGCGTCCTTTGCGGTGAATCTGTTTTAAGGTTGAAAACTCTCGACGACAGATATATTTTACTCTACAATATGTTGTAGCGGAGACGCTGCACTTATACTATATGCGGACAAGCCGCCGTTTAACCGGTGAAGGACCTCTAGCCAGCCAAGGAGACAGGCAATGAAATGCCCCTACTGCGGACATGAAGAGGACAAGGTTGTCGATTCTCGTTCGAGCAAAGAGGGACAGGCGGTGAGGCGTCGCAGGGAATGCCTGAAGTGCGAAAAAAGGTTTACAACATACGAATACGTCGAGACGGTGCCGCTCACCATCATCAAGAACGACCAGCGGCGGGAGCCGTACGACCGCCAGAAGCTGATGAACGGGATTCTGTCGGCATGCAAAAAGCGGCCCATAAGCATGGACAAGATCGAGGCGGTTATCGACAGGATAGAGAACCAGATCCAGAAGCTCTCAAAGACGGAAGTTCCCAGCAAGGAAATAGGCGGCCTGGTGATGACCGAACTGTACCAGCTGGATGACGTTGCCTACGTCCGGTTTGCGTCGGTGTACAGGAAGTTTAAGGACAAGGGTGAATTCATCACCGAAGTGAAAGAGCTGGCTGCAAAGACCGACACGCAACACTCACGGGAGAGAAGCAGGTAGCCTCGCCTGCGAGGCCGTACCGCGGCGAGATTTAATCGAGCCGGATCACGCTTCCCGACGCATTTGTTTCGTCGAAGAAGTCTTCTTTGAAGTAGAAGAACCCCTGATCGTCGTCCGAATAGAACTCGGACGCCTCTTCGGAGAAAAACGTTTTCAGCGCAGAATCCTGGTCCTGACTTTCGACAATGCGATGCCGGAGCAGATTGGACTTTGCCGGCGCGATAAATGCGATTGAGAATTTCGGCATACGAGCGATGACCTCCAGACCTTTCGAAAAATTGGCACACAGTGAAAAACTAACTTCCTTTAAAAATAGGTTGTGAAATCATGCAAGAAAATAAAAATTGCATAATTATTTGTTTGCCCCCCCCTGCCATTGCTAAACACGAGGTCTCCGGTACGAGCCTTATCCGTGGCGACGGCGCGGTTACCGGCAGACTATTCTTCGGTATGATTCTAGCCGCGTTTCTGTGCGCGAGCGCCCAGGAACAGGCCGCTCCTGCGCCGAAGCAGGCATCGGATTCGGCGCGCGCATCCTCCGGCAACAGAGTCATCTCGAAACTGGAGGCGTTGCTTGCGCACGGCAAGTATTCGTTGCAGAACGTGGGCGTGGTGGTAAAGGATCTCGACAGAGATTCGGTGATTGTAGCGCTCAACGCGGATTCTCTGTACAACCCGGCATCCGTGTCAAAACTGCTCACTACGGCCATGGCATTTGAAAGACTTGGAACGAACTATGCCTTCGAGACGTCGGTCTACTGCGAAGAACCCATTGCTGCCGATACCGGCATATGCCACGGGAATCTGTATGTCCGGGGAGGCGCAGATCCGTATTTTGTAATAGAGCGGATGTGGCTGTTTGTCCAGCACCTCATATGCATCGGGCTCAAGTCGATTGAAGGCGACGTCGTGCTCGATGATTCGTTCTTCGATTCAAACTCGGTGGGTCCGGGCTTTGACGAAGACGACTCAAGCCATCCGTATGTCGCGCCCGTGGATGCGGTAAGCGCCAATTTCAATTGCGAGAGCATCTGGATTCGGCCGGGCCGGACCGTGGGTTCTCCAGTGCTCGTAGACATACTTCCCAAGGCGTCCATCGTTAAACTTGTTGTTTCGGCGCAGACGACCGCGGCCGGAAAGCCGTTTTCCGTTGCCGCAGGCACCCAAAGAGACGGCGACAAAACGCTGGTAACGGTGTCCGGCGGCATGCCCATCGATGCGAGCCCGGTTGTGCAATACAAGAAAGTCTGGCAAACATGGGAGTATTTCGGCAACGTGTTCGAGAAGCTTCTTGAGGATAACAAAATCAAGTTCAAGGGAAAAATAAGGCGGAGCGTTGTCCCGGATTCGGTAAAGGCCCGGGGTCCGTTGTACGTGTTCCCGTCCGTGCCGCTGTACGAGGCCGTGAATTCCATGAACAAGGTTTCCAACAATTACATGGCCGAAATGCTGTTCAAGACCCTCAGCGCCGGGACGGACTCGGCGAAAGGTTCTTGGGAAAAGTCGGCGGCGCTCGCGCTCGCATGGTGGAAGGAGAAAAAGCTTCCGGGAGTCCCAAGAATCAAGAATGGCTCGGGAATGGGCGACAGCAATCGCATGAGCGCCCGGCAGATTACGGAACTGTTACGGTTCGTCTGGACCCAGAAATCATTCTTTCCCGAATACGTGTATTCGCTTCCCTCCGCGGGAATAGACGGCACGCTCAAGTCCAGGTTCAAGGAATCGCGTCTCAAGGGTATTGTGCGCGCCAAGACCGGCACCCTTAACGACTACGGCGTGAGCACGATTGCCGGGTACGCGTTTGTCCAGAAGAAGACATACGCGTTTTCGGTGATGTTCTGCAACTGCACCAACGTGAGACTGCATAACAACTGGGAAACGCAGGAGAAAATACTGGAGCTCGTGATCCCGGAGAAATAATGGGTGGGAAAGGGACACTCGTTTGACCTCAGCCCTGGCCCCTCTCCCATGAGGAGAGGGGGAGAGCTTTCGATAGGCGCTTTCCCCCTTCTCCTTGTGGGAGAAGGGGGTGGGAGAAGGGGGAAGGGGGATGAGGTCAAACGGAAAAAGCGAGAAAACATGAACCTCTCCACCGGTTTGATCCGGTTGCAGCGGATCAAAAACGCAATACTTGCCGCCGCCCGTTTATTGCGCAGGAAAATGACGCCATCGGAATCACTACTTTGGGAACAATTACGAAACAGAAGA
Organism: Fibrobacterota bacterium; assembly: GCA_003165595.1. Lineage (GTDB taxonomy): Bacteria > Fibrobacterota > Chitinivibrionia > Chitinivibrionales > FEN-1185 > FEN-1185. The sequence continues at coordinate 21,098 of PLWQ01000017.1, forward strand.
TGCGGCGGATTCAAGTTCAGACGGCAACAGATCGCAGAAGGGTTCATTGCCGACTTTTTCTGCGAGAAGGCAAAACTGGCGGTGGAAGTGGACGGCAATGTGCATTCCGAGAAGGCGCAAATAAAAATCGACGAGCATCGTGAAAAAGTATTCAAGGCCCGCGGCATCCTCACGTATCGGATCAAGAATAATGAGATTGAGGAGAACCTTTCTGTCGTTCTCCTGGGATTAAGAAATGTCTGCGAGTTACGATCTACAATTCCATAACCGGACATTCCGCAGGGATGGAAGAGGCCTCGCAGCTTGCTGCGAGGCCTCTTCACCATCTTGAACCCCTACTGCAAATTGGTCCGTTCGCCCCATTTACCTGGCAATCATCATTTCCTTTGTCGCTAACACGTGGTCCGACTTGAGGGCGACAATGTACACGCCTCCGTTCAGGTTCGGCACAGGAATACTTCCGGATTCACCAATTGCAGTTCGAAGCATTAGTCTTCCGGAACAGGAATAGATCTCCAAGAATGCGGGTTCGTTTCCGCCATAGAGATACTTTAACTCTTTGTTTCTTGTTATTGAAACCGACGCGTTTCCAAGAAACGTGTAATTCATAGTCGGCTTGTTATTGCTGATGACGGGAGACACGGGCGGCAAGCCAAAGTCAAGAATATAGTCGGGTCCATTCCCGCTATAGCCGGGTAAATTCGGCGATGGACAGGTAAACAGGCTATGAGGATCATCGTAAGGAAAACTGTACGAAGTTGGACAAGCAGCCTTTTTTATAGCAGCGCAGGGTGAACCAACATCACCACTGCAATAAAAACCGTTGGTATCGAGTACCCCATTAATGGTATCCAATTTCAGCATAGACGCCGGCGCGGTTAAATACAAGTCTTTTTCGCAATCATCCTGCCCGCCGCAAGTCCATCCTTCTCGGTTTTGGGTCGAGTCCCAGTGAGGATTATCAGGGGGGAACGTTCCCGGCTCAGGATAATACAACATGGGAAGGTTGTAGCCATCGACCAGGCTAACATCGTACCAATCGCACCCCCAGCCTGCATGTGACGTGATCTCCGCAAGCGTAAACGGTCCGTTTGCGTATTTGGGGTCCCAAAGGCCCCAGATTCTGGCAGATGCCCAGCCGTTCGGAATTTCGATTATTGTGTCGTGTCCAATCTTTAGGGTAAAAGTAAGGTTTGTCCAGCCCGCTCCACCATTGCCATTAACATGGACTGTGAGGTCCTTGTGCCAATAATTGTGCATGTAGTAGTGCCTCGTGCCAACGCCATATTTGCCGTTGGGATGAGGGAAAGTGTCTGCAAGAGCCGGGGCAAATTCTGGACCTCTCAGGATCGTATCAGCAACTGCCATAGTGCACTTCGAAAATGGCACGATTGATGTCGTCATAGAAACGAATGCCGGAACCAGCAAACCAAATAGAATCGCACCAAATAAGAATCGCCTCATACACATCCCCCTTTTTTGTTGATGATTCTTCAATGGGCCCATGCAAGCCCATCATTTTTTTTCTTTGCAATAGTCAATACGGCTTCTCTTCGCTGCAATCTTATTCCGTGACCATTCTTCTTACCGATTTCCGGCAGGGGCTCAAGATCTTGAACCCCTACTACAAATTCACCCCATCACCTGGCAATCATCATTTCCTTTGTCGCTAACACATGGTCCGACTTGAGAGCGACAATGTACACGCCTCCGTTCAGGTTCGGCACAGGAATGCATCCGGATTCATTTACTGCAGTTCGTAGCATTAGTCTTCCGGAACAGGAATAGATTTCCAGGAACGCGGGGGCCTTCCCGCCATAGAGATACTTCAATTCCTTATTCTTGGTTATCGTGACCGACGCATTTCCAAGAAACGTGTAATTCATCGTCGGCTTATTGTTGCCGATGACGGGAGAGACGGGCGGAAATCCAAAATCAAGAATATAGTCGGGTCCATATTTGGCATAGTTACCAAATGAGGCCGGAAGATTAGGCGATGGACAAGTATACAAGCTCGCGGCATCGTCATAGTCATAACTGTATGCGTAGGGACAAGCGGTTTTTTTTATGCTACGGCATTGAGCGTTATCCTGGCAATAGAACCCATTGGTATCGAGAACTCCGTTGATGGTATTCGTTTTCAACATCGACGCCGGTGCCGACAAATACAAGTCTGTCGCGCAACCGGACGGGTTGCAAGAATATTGTGAAGATCGGCCCACGGACGCATCCAAAGCGGCGCTATCATGGTAGAACGTTCCCGTTATGGGCTTGAAAATCATGGGCATGTTGTAGCCGTCAACAAGACTCACATCGTACCAATCCATGTGCCAATTCGCCCCCGTCCTTGAGTCCATGTTGATCTCGGCAAGCGAAAATGGTCCGTTTTGATATGAAGGGTCCCAATAACCCCAGATTCTTGCGGACGCCCAATTGTTCGGTTCTTGAATTATTGTGTCACGTCCCATCTTCAGCGTAAAAGAAAGGCTCATGCCGCTGCCTGTTGCGCGGACAGTGAGGTCCTTGTGCCAATAATTGTGAAGATAGAAATAACGCGTGCCTGCGCCATACTGGCCGGTGTGAGGCCATGTATCCGCAACTGCAGGATAACATTCTGGACACGTAAAGGTTGTATCGGCCGAAACTGAGAGCGGAAGGAGCAAACCAAACAACACAAAACCAAACAAGAACCCTTTCATGCACATCCCCCTTTATAATGAACGGTTCCCTACAGGACTATAATCGTTGCAATTCTGATTTTCATTTTCAACGTCAATAGCTGTGCCGCTGCAGTTGTGGAACGGGATCGGGTTATGAAGGATAATATACAGCAATTTCTTTGAACAAACGTCCAAAATACCGTTACCTGGCCATACAGCGACGATTGCTCATGAACAGCTTGAAAGGAATCAAAGCTCGTGGCGCGATAGACAATGCATAGCTCCTCTATTCTTGCCAATCAACGAAACGAAGAATGGGACAACGCTCGATTTCACAGATGCTGGTATGGTATTTGCAAATAAATGAACTGGGGTATCACTCTTGGCAGACTAACAAGATCGGAGGCCGTATGACCAAGATCGTTGCTGCAATTGTCGCTGTTCTCGCCATTGTCGTCTCCTTTGTACTCATTTTTGCCGCGACCCAGCCGCCAACATTTCGAATTGAGCGCTCCGTGGCCATAAAGGCTTCGCCCGACAAGATTTATCCCATCGTCGCCGACTTCCGCAGATGGGCCGACTGGTCGCCGGCCGCCGGCCCGTTCCCTACGTCTTCTCCCCGCGCGTCTGTCGCGCGCGGTGAGGCTGTGCTATCGACACTGCTCTGCTGAAAATCGATGACGCTCGACTCCTTTGAGGTCATGCGGCGAGGTCTTTTGGAGTTTTTGCCCGATCCTGGCGTCCAGGCCCCTGCCAAATAAAAACTATCCCGGTACGAAATCACTGGAATGGCCCAAATTATTTTCTAGGATTGGAACAAAGGGCCTCCTAACACGGTCAAACCCAGAGAGCTATAAAGGGAAATAAACACCATGGTCAACGGAATGTTCACCGACAGGGTAAAGAAAGTCATGCAGATAGCGCGCGAGGAAGCCGTGCGCCTGGGCAACGATTACGTGGGCACCGAGCACCTGCTGCTGGGCCTCATCAAGGAAGGCGACGGCGTTGCCGTTGCCGTGCTGCGGAGCATGGGCGTGGACCTCGACGAACTCGCTGCGAACATCGAAAAAGCGATCACCTCCACGGGCGGCATGATGACCATCGGACAGATGCTGCCGTTTACGCCCCGCGCCAAGAAGGTGCTGGAAATCGCGGCAAATGAGGCGCGTTCCATGTCGCACAAGTATATCGGCACCGAGCACCTGCTCCTGGCGCTCATGAAAGACACCGAGTCGACGGCCTCCAACGCGCTGGCCTCCGCCGGGCTCGAATACGACCGCGTCAAGGAAGAGATCAGCAGGGTGCTGCGCGGCGGCGAGAGCGTGGGAACTCCCAAGGAGAAGAGCAAGACGCCGTTCCTCGACCATTTCGGCAGGGACCTCACCAGTCTTGCGCGTGAAGGAAAGCTGGATCCCGTCATCGGCAGGGAAAAGGAGATTGAGCGCGTGGTCCAGATTCTCTCCCGTCGCAAGAAGAACAATCCGGTGCTCATCGGTGAGCCCGGTATAGGCAAGACGGCCATTGTCGAGGGATTGGCGCAGAAGATCTTCGACAAGAGCATACCGCAGGTGCTCGAAAACAAGCGCGTTGTCAATCTCGACATGGCTTCCATCGTCGCGGGCACCAAATACCGCGGTCAGTTCGAGGAGCGGCTCAAGGCGCTCATGGTTGAACTGCAGAAGAACGATAATATTATTATCTTCATCGACGAATTACATACCATCGTCGGCGCGGGCGGCTCCGAAGGGAGCCTCGACGCGTCCAACATTTTCAAGCCGGCTCTGTCGCGCGGCGAAATCCAGTGCGTCGGAGCGACCACGCTCGACGAATACCGGAAGTATATCGAGAAGGACGGCGCGCTCGCCCGGCGCTTCCAGACCATCATGGTCAATCCGCCCAGCACGGCCGAAACCGTACAGATCCTCATGGGCCTTCGCCACCGGTACGAGGATCATCACAAGGTAACATATTCCGACAAAGCAATAGAGGCCGCGGTGAAGCTTTCCGAACGCTACATATCGGACCGGTTCCATCCCGACAAGGCGATCGACGTGATCGATGAGGCCGGCGCGCGCAAACGGCTCTCCAGCATGGAGATCCCTCCCGAGATACGCCAAATGGAGCTTGAGATCAACGAGGTGATAAAGGAAAAGGAAAAGGCCGTTGAGCACCAGGAATTCGAGAAGGCGGCCAAGCTTCGCGACAAACAGGAAAAGCTCAAGGAAACGCTTCTCGAAAAGAAAGCGTTGTGGCGCAAGTCGAAATCCGAGGAGCGGCTCCTGGTCGACGAGCCTACCATCATCGAGGTGATCGCCACCATGACCGGCATTCCGCTGTCGCGGCTCGAACAGGAAGAATCGAAGAAACTCCTGCACCTCGAAGACGAGCTGCGCAAACGCGTGATAGGCCAGGACAAGGCGCTGGAGGCCGTGGCAAAGAGCATCCGGCGCTCGCGCGCGGGCCTTCACAATGCGAAGCGGCCCATTGCCTCGTTTATCTTCCTGGGGCCCACGGGCGTTGGCAAGACCGAGCTTGCCAAGGCGCTTGCCGAGAACCTGTTCAGCTCCGAAGACGCGCTTGTGCGCATCGACATGTCGGAATATATGGAGAAGTTCGCCGTGTCGAGGCTGGTGGGCGCGCCCCCCGGATACGTGGGATACGAGGAAGGCGGGCAGCTCTCCGAGAAGATCCGCAAGAAACCGTATTCGGTCATTTTGCTTGACGAAATAGAAAAGGCGCATCCCGACGTTTTCAATATCCTTTTGCAGATCCTCGACGACGGCCTGCTCACCGACTCCTACGGCCGGCATGTCAACTTCAAGAATACTATCATCATTATGACGTCCAACGCGGGCACGCGGGACGTACGCAAGACCGGCAGCCTGGGGTTCGGCAAGTCCACCGACGTGTCCGACTACGAATCCATGAAATCGAAAGTGCTCGACGAGCTCAAGCGGATTTTCAATCCGGAGTTTCTCAATCGCGTCGACGACACCATCGTGTTCAATCCTCTTGGCAAAGAGGAAATCGCCAAGATCGTGGAACTCCAGCTCGCCGAGGTGCAGGAGAAGCTCACCGATCGGTCGGTTGTGCTGCGCGTGAGCGACGCAGCCAAGGCCTTCATCCTCGAACACGGTTTCGATCCCATTCTGGGCGCCCGTCCCATGCGGCGTTCCATCCAGAAACTGGTGGAAGACCGGCTTGCAGAAGAATTCCTCAACAACAGGTTTACAGACGGCGATACGATCCTCATTGAGGCCGGCAACGACCAATTGGAGTTCGCCAAGGCCCCTGTAGACCATGAAACCACGTAAGTGGGTTGTTGTCGTTTTTGCCTGTCTTCTCGCGGCGGCGGCGGGGATCGTGCTGGGAGTGCAGCGCCTGGAGAGAAACAGGGACATCGAACGTGTGCTGGTGCAGCGCCTTTCGGCGGCGACGGGCGGTGAATTCTCGGTGGGCCGCGTGCGACTCGGATTTTTCTCCGTCTACCTCAAAGACGTATCCGTCTCCCTGTCCATCCATTCCTTTGATGCAAGAGTCCGGGACATCCAGGTTGCATTTTCCCTGTGGAAACTTATGATGACCCGCGGCGACTTTTCCAGAAGCATCTCAAAAATCATTCTAATCTCCCCGGCGCTCGACATCAGGCTTGCTCAGCTGGCTTCCACCGGGCGGCAGCCTTCGGCTTCCGGCGGCGGAACCGCGACGTTGCTGTCGGTGTTCAAGAACTTTCCGGTGCGATATCTTCTTGTTCGGCGCGGGACCGTTACCCTGTGGACGGGCAAGGGCGCAAGCATGGTGCTGGGTGAAGAGCTTTCCGGAAAAGTCTGGGATGAAGACCGGGCTGTGATGATGGATTTGCGGGGCACCCTGGCGTCAAACCGGAAGAACCTTTTTCTGTCGGCCGCCTTTTCCAAGACCGGGGAACGCAACCGGGTATCGCTGCGGCTCGACAAGGCGCGCATACAGCGCAGTCTCGGCTTCCAAGCCGTCGATATAACTTCGGGAATGTGCGACGGCGTGTTTGAATTCTCTTTTCCCGATTCGGTTACGGCCGCAACGTTCGAATCGAACGGCTGGCTCCACGTTTCGCACGGGACCTGCGCGATTGCCGGGTACGGCGCTCCCATTACGTCAATCGGCCTTTCTTTGGTCCTTTCCAATACCGTGATGCGGATCGATTCGCTTTCGTGCGAAACAAAGGGCTGCGCACTTTCGGCCAGGGGCACCTGGGATCTTATGGATGTAGACAGCGGCGGGAGCAGTATAGTTGTGAGGGCCGGGGGAATTCGACCGGAAGCGCTTCCCGGGCTTCCGGCGTCGATTGCAAAGAACCTGTCCGGAACAGCGTGGGCCGAGGCGAAAGTGAGCAAGCGAAGGGGCGAATCTGCAACGAAGTTTCTGGTCACTTCGGGAGGCCTTAATCTTTACTCATTCCCCGTTACGTCGGTGGAGTGCTCGGGCAGCTTCGATTCCACGCAGGTGACCGTTGATACGCTTGCGGTGCGCGGCCCTGCGCTGCGATGCGCGGCATCGGGAATTGCAACGTACGAGAAGAAGCCGGTGGCCTATTCGGTCTCGTTCAAGGCCGCATTGGATTCGGTCAAGAGCGTTCCGGCGATGCACGGCCAGGTCGCACTCGCCGGCACGGTGCGCGGCCTGGGCACCACCTACTACGTTGACGCAGTGGCAAGCAGCGGCTCGCTTCGTTTTAACGGGCTTCAGCTTGGCGCACCGGAAATTCATGTCACCACGGCAAACGGAAAGGGCCTCTCGTTTGCGACCCTGCCGGGGAACAATGCCTATTTTACCGCAACCGGCATTGTGGACAGCCTTGCGTCCGCATCCCCCCTCATAGCGTGCAATGCTGCCGTCGGTCCGCGATTTCTCACCGAGTGCATCGCTTTTGCAAATCCCGGCTTTGCGCGCTGCGTCGATTCTGCCTGGGCCGCCGTATCGTTCAAGGGCACGGCACGGGCATTCGGCGCCCGCGGACAAGCGGGACTCGTGCTCCGATCGGCCGGCGGCCTGCCCGCCATACGCGGCGGCGTCGACATCCAACTAGACAAAACGGAATCGGACAAGGCGGTTCGTTGGCAAATCGCGCAGAAAGGCCTCACAATTTCCGACAGCCTGGTGCCGGTCCGCGGCCAGGGATACCTGTGGCAGGATTCGCTCCGCATCGACTCGCTTGTCGCGCTTACCGCTTTCCGGGGTGCGGGCATGATTCGCTTGAACGGTTCGTCGGCGGGCGCGGACCTCACCGTGCGGTGTGTCGCCATGCCGGTGGCCGCTCTCAACAGGCTCTTCCTTAAAGGCAAGCTGCCGCTTTCGGATGGAACGCTGTCCGGTGCCACGCGTATTGTTGGCGGTCCCGAGAGGGTGCGCACCGATTCGGACCTTCATCTGCGGGGTGGTACGCTGGGCGCTTTCACGGCGGTGGAAACGGACGCGATCATTCAGACGCGCGACTCGATCTTCACGGTCCTCCCCCTTGTCATCCGGCACAAAGGACTCGCGCTTATCTCCGTCGACACGGTAACGAACAGAAACGGGCTCCACTTCTCCGGATCCCTCAAAGAGGTGGAAGCGTCGACCTTGCTTGCGCCCCTGCTCCCCGAAGAATTTCGCGCCGATCACGAGATCCGCGGCACCGTGTCCTGCGAGTTCTCGTCCGCTCCGTCGGGGGCCGCCAGCGTGACGCTGTATTCCGACATGCTGGCCATCGACTCATGGCAAATCGACCGCATCCGGGCGAATGGAATAATTGACGGGAAAGGAATCCGTGTCCGGTCGTTTTCTGCCGAAGACTCGGTTCGGGCAAAGGTGACCGCCTCGGGTTTCGTGCCCTGGTCCATGATGACGGAATCGGAAAACGAGGGCGACACCCTTGATGCGCAGGCCCTGGTGAGCGGCGACCTTCTGGCCTCGCTGGAGCACAACGCCGGGGTTCCGCTGTATCTGCCGGTGGCCGGGAGCGGCGCCGGAACAATAGAGGTTGCGCTCAGGGGAACGCGGGACAACATGCGCCTCACCAAGGCCGCAATTCAGATTCCGCGCGGCGTGCTGCGGGCAAAGCCCTATGTGCCCGAAGAAATACGGGATTTGTCGCTGCGCATGACTCTCGAGAACGCCACCGCCCCGGCCGATTCCGAAGAAGACAACGGGTTCGGAGTCGCGAGCATCAATACCGTCCTAACCGGGACCATCGGCCGCAGGCCGGTTCGCATTCACTCCACGCATGCCGTTCCAACCGGCTTTGAGCCCCTCACGCTCGGGTTCCTCGATTTCGGCGTCCTGCTCATCAGCACGCCCAAACACGGCGTCGACGTTCACGTGCCGGGCATCATGGAAATCGGGGCTGCGGGCGACGTCGAGCTCCTTGCCAAACAGCCGTTCCCCGAATTCGCCTTGTCGGGTCCTCTCGACCACCTCTGCATCACGGGAACCTGGGTGATGCGCTCCACCGACATTACTTTTCCGCCGCTGGACAACGTCGAAACGCACGTCAAGTTCGATCCTTTCCCTTATATCAATTGGAACCTCGACCTGCGCGCCGGCAACCGTAAGGTGACGTACTACTATGACATAGGAAAAAACAGGAACCTCATACGCTTTATCCAGTGCGACGTTGACCCGGCGTCGGTGCTGTCCTTGCGGGGCCGTGTGCTCGACAATTCGTTTAAGGTCCTCGGGTCGTTGCGGTCGAATACCGGCTCGGTGTTCTTCGCGCGGACCTTCGACAGAAACGTGGACGTGGGGCTCGACTTTGTGCCCCAGCCACTCGGGCCCGGCAAAGGGTTCGACAACACGCCCATTATTTGGGGGAGCGCGGAAGCGATGTCCGACACCAGCAGGTTCGACCGCATCAAACTCACCCTGCTCGTGGGCGATTCGGGAACGGGCGGTTTGTCGGAGCGCGGCAGATTTTACGATGCGCATTTGAAGATCGGGAACAACATCGAGAATTTTCCCGGACAATCGCAGCAGCAATTCGTGAACGATCAGGGGAGCAAATACGGCTCTGTGGGCGGTGCCGGCCAGTTGGTGTCGTCGATGGGCGAGCAGTACCTGCACCGTATGCTGCTTCAGAACCTTGAACGCCGCCTCGCCAAGACACTGGGACTCGACGTAATTAACGTTGAAACCTCAATTGCGTCGAATTATTTTAGTAAGCTCTACATGCACCAATTCGATTGGAACAAATGGGATTACCTCACATTTGCAAACGTCGGCGTTACGGTAGGGCGGTACATACTATACGACAAGGTTTTCCTCAAATGGCGAACGGAACTGGTGCCCATCGATACGGTTCTGCGGCCGCAGTACGATGTCGGGTTTGAATTCCAACCCCTGCAACCGATTCTCCTTGACGTCAATTACGGAATTTACAAGGGAGACAAGTCGCTGGAGGCCACCCCCACGGTGAATCTGTGGCTGCAATTACCCATAAAAGACCTACGGAAACTTTTTGATTTCTAGGATGCCAATGAAAAACGTCCATGCCGCCCTCCTCGCGCTCCTGACGGTTGCCTCGCTGGCCGGCGCAAAGCTGCTCGACACCCTCGTCATTCAGGGGCTCTCCGTGCAGCAGCCGTCGCTCGTGAGGAACAGCATCGGCCTAAGGGAACACGCCGAGTTCACCGCCCAGGACATCCAGCAGGCGGTCAAGAATCTGTACCGGCTCGGGTATTTCAAGTCGGTGGATTTCTTCGTGACCAGGGAGGGCGATTCTTCCGCGTCGCTCTCGCTCGTGCTCGGCGAATTTCCCATGGTAGAGGCGATCGAGCTTGCGGGGAACAAGAAAATCGGCAAGAAGGACCTCGAGGAAAAGATGACCATGAAGAAGGGGTCGGTGTGCAGCGACGCCCTCGTGTTTGAGAACGTGGTGATTCTCAAAAAGCTCTACGCGCAGAAAGGCTTCCTCCTCGCCGACATCAAGACCGAAACGATTCCCACCAAGATTCCGGGCAACGTTCTTGTCAAATACAAATTCGCCGACGGGCCCAAGGTCGTTATCAAGAAGATCATGTTCAAGGGCAATACCGCCTTCAAGGAAGGCAAGCTCAAGTGGACCTTCAAAACCAAAGAGCGCCAGTTCTTCTGGGGGGGCGATTTCGACGAGGAGCAATACAAGAACAACCTCGACTCGCTTATCATGTTCTACAACGACCAGGGTTATATGGATGCACGAGTGGTGCGCGACAGCATGTGGTACGGGCCCAACAAGAAAGACCTGTACCTGTCCATAGAGCTTTCGGAGGGTAAGCGGTTCCTCGCGGGCGACTTCTTCTTTTCGGGAAACAAGGTAATCGAAACAAGCACCCTCAACAGCGTGATTCTCATGAAGAAAGGTAAGCCGTTCCAGAAAAGCAAGTTTGACGCCACCAAGGAATTCGTCACCAACGCCTACCGCGAGGAAGGGTATCTCTGGGTCCAGGTGCGCGACCGCCAGTCGTTCCGGGGCGACACTGTCGACGTCACGTTCGATATCACCGAGGGAACGCCCGCCATTGTGCGGAAAATCGACATCACCGGCAACCTCAAGACCAAGGAAAAGGTGATCCGGCGCGAGCTCGCGATCATGCCCGGCCAGAAATACAAGCAGTCGCTGATGATGCGCAGCGTCCGCGACGTCAATCAGCTCAACTTTTTCAGCAATGTCAAGCCCGATCTGCATCCCAACGACGATGGTACGGTGGACCTGGAATTCAGCATCACCGAAAAAGACAACATCGGCCAATTGTCGCTGGGCGCGTCGTATTCCCAGGTGAGCGGCATCATGGGCACCTTCACCACGTCCATTCCCAACTTCCGCGGCTCAGGCCAGCAACTCGACCTGAACCTGGAATACGGCCAGTACCAGAAGGACGTTTCGGTGGGATTTACGGAGCCCTGGGCGTTTAATACTCCGACAACTCTCAGCGGCAGCATATTCCTTGTTCAGAACAACTATTACAATTACACCTACGGCGAGCAGACCCGGTACGGGTTCTCGGGAACGGCTTCTCGCCGGCTCAAATGGCCCGACGACTATTTTTCCGCTTCGGTCGGCTACGACTTCGAGTGGAAGCAGGACCAGGACACCGCACGTACCCTGTATGCCAACGGCGTCCACCTGGTCCCCCAGGGCTTCCAGAGCAAGCTGTCCCTGACGCTCCGGCGTGACGACACCGACATGCCGCAGTTCCCCAGCCAGGGGTCGCGGCTCATGATATCGCCCGAGATTACCGGCCTGGGCGGCGACTACAAGTTTCTCAAAACGCAACTAACCTACGACTGGTATTTCCCGCTGTTCTGGAAGTTCGTGCTGTGCACGAAATCGAAATTCGCGGTCATGAATTCCATTGACGGCACCGGTCAAATACACATGTCCCGCTGGGACGCGATGTCGGCCGGAGGTTCGTGGCTCGTGGACGGCATCATCCGAGGGTACAAGCAGTACACGTTCGGCTACGTGAACGATCCGCAGGACGGCACGACGCTGCTCACCCTGTCCAGCGAATTACGGTTCCCGATATTGGAACAAACGCTGTACCTGTCGCTGTTCGGGGATGCCGGAAACACCTGGCCGAGCGTTTCGCAGGTTTCTCTGGCCGATCTGTATCCCGGCGTGGGGCTCGGACTCAGGATCCAGGTGCCCATGCTCGGTCTGCTCGGGTTTGATTTCGGCTGGGGACTGCGCGATCCCGGACAGTACAGGCATTTCGGCTCGGAGATGCACGGGTTCGAATTCGGTTTTCAAATGGGAAAAGGATTCTAGGGACGGAGACCGGCCGTTGTCCGGTGCAAAAAAGTTGATAGATACGATGTCACTAAAAAATATTCCGGAGGTCTTTATGAGTTCACGGTTCGCGATGTTCGGTACGCTGGTGTGCCTGGTCGGTCTGCTTTCCGTCACCAATGCCCAGATGAAAGTCGGGTACATCAATTCCGAGGAAATCTTCCGCAATTACGCCGGAACCAAGGAGGCGCAGGACAAGTTCGACAAGGAAGTTGCCAAATGGGAACAGGACGCTTCTACCCGCCAGAAGGAGATCAAAGACCTCAAGGACCAGCTCGACAAGCAAAGCCTTCTCCTGAGCGCCGAGCGCAGGGGCGAGATTGAGGCAAAGCTCAAGACCAAGATGCAGGAATACCAGGATTTCCTGCAGACGAAATTCGGCCAGAAGGGCGAGGCGCTTTCGAAGAACGAGGAGCTCACCAAGCCGATCATCGAAAAAATCCAGAAGATTATCGACAAGATCGCCAAGGACGATAACTACGACTTCATCTTCGACGCGCGGGCCGGCGGCGTTATTTTCGCGCAGAAGAAATTCGACCTCACCGAACGGGTGCTTAACATTCTTAACAAGGAATGATGCCGCGTGAAGCTCTCGCGAATCGCCGGCGAACTGGGGTGCCCTCTTGACCCGACGTTCGGCGACATCGACATCCGCTGCGTAGCCGATCCCAGGGAAGCCGACGAAGGCGTCGTCACCTTTGTGTCCAACCCCAAATACCAGGCGCTCGCCGAACAAAGCGGGGCGCGTTTTGTTATTGTCAAGAAGGGCAAGCCCGTATCGGGGAAAACCTGCCTTGAGGTTGACGATCCCTACGCCGCGTTCGCAAAGGTCGCCCAGCTTTTCGAAGACACCGCTCCGCTGTTCGACGGCCCGGTGCATCCTACCGCAGCAATTGATCCCTCCGCACAGATTCACCTGACCGCCTTTGTGGGGCCGTTTTCGGTGATCGGAAGGGATTGCGCCATCGGCGCTCGAACGGTTCTGGGCGCGCATTGCGTGATCGAAAACGGCTCCGTCGTGGGCGAGGATTGCCGCATCGATTCCGGGGTCGTCGTGCGCAGGAACTGCCGCATCGGCAACAGGGTGATCATCCAATCGGGCGCGATAATCGGCAGTGAAGGGTTCGGCAACGCGCGGGAGGGCGGGCAGTGGATCCGCATTCCGTCATTTGGAAAGGTTATTATCGAAGACGGCGCCGAGATCGGGGCCTGCACCACCATAGACCGGGGCACGCTTGAGGATACGGTGATCGGCAAGGGCGTCAAGCTCGACAATCTCATCCAGGTGGCGCATAACGTGCGTATCGGCGAGCATTCCGCCGTGGCGGCGCTCACCGGGATTGCGGGCAGCACGCATATCGGGAAGCGGGTGATTGTGGGTGGCCAGGCAGGGTTTGCCGGCCACAACGAGGTAGGTGACGATTCCTTTGTCAATGCGCAGTCGGGGGTTGGAAAAGACGTTCCCGCCGGAGCCAAGGTGAGCGGCTCTCCGTGCCGCGATTTCATGACATTGCGCAGGATCGAGGCGGCGCAGCTGCACCTGCCCGAGGCGCTCAAAGAAATAAAGCGCCTGGGGCAGGAGCTTGCGGATCTCCAAGCGGCAGCGGAAAAGGGAAAAGAGACCGCGCCGGAATTGTAAGGATGAAGGCGGAAGGATGAAAACAGAAAGGAAAAATTCTGCGGATTGTCAGGTTGATTCCGCGCAAGCGCGGGGAACGTTTTTGAAATAGCATCGCCAGAAACCAGTTATTGAGAAGGATCAACGCAATGCCTCTTCAGCACACCATTCAGAAGGCTGTTTCTCTCACGGGAACCGGGCTGCACACCGGCGAAACCACGAAGGTGACGCTGCATCCCGCGCCGGAGAACTACGGCATCCGCTTCGTTCGAACAGACGTAAAGGATTCGCAGGAAGTCGAAGCCGATATCGACAACGTGGTGGACTTGTCCCGCGGCACCTCCATCGGGAAGAACGGGATCAAGATTCATTCGGTTGAGCATCTCATGAGCGCGTTTGCCGGGCTCGAAGTCGACAACTGCAGGGTGGAGATGGACGCGCAGGAAGTGCCGCTTATGGACGGAAGCGCGCTCCCTTTTGTGGAGCTCATCCAGAAGGCGGGCATGGTCGAACAGGCCGCGCAGCGGGAATTCCTCACCATCGACGATTTCATGCTGGTGGAAATGAAGGACAACATCACGTTCGGCATCCTCCCGTCCGCCACGTTTCGCGCAACCATCATGATAGACTACAATCATCCCGCACTGGGCGCCCAGCACACAACCCTTTTCTCACTCAAAGACTACGTGGGCGATTTCGCGCCTGCGCGCACATTCTGCTTTCTTTCCGAGATAGAAAAACTGCGCGAGGCGGGCCTCATCAAAGGCGGACGTCTCGACAACGCCGTGGTGGTGCAGGATGTGGAACTTACCGCAGACCATATCGCGTACATCCGGAAACTGTTCGATTGGAAAGGCCCTGTTGAAAAAGGCAGCAATGGATTTGTCAACGATACCGAACTGCGTTACCCCAACGAGCTGGCGCGTCACAAGATGGTGGACATGCTCGGCGATTTCTATCTCCTGGGAAAACCGCTGTTGTGCCACATCCAGGCGGCGCGCACGGGCCATGCCGCGAACATCGAAATGGCAAAAAAGATTCGCGATCATCTCAAGAAGAAGAAAAAAAAGAGAGAAGAGGGCGCCCCGCCGCCCGTGAGCCTTGAGGAAATCATGGAGATTCTTCCGCACCGCTACCCGTTCCTTCTCATAGACCGGGTGCTCGAACTGGAGGAGCGGAAGAAGATCGTGGCTATCAAGAACGTCACCTGCAACGAGCCGTTCTTTCAGGGGCATTTTCCGGGTGATCCGATCATGCCGGGCGTCCTGCAGATTGAAGCCATGGCGCAGGCGGGCGGGATCATGGGGCTTTTCGGCAAGAAATTCGACAAGGGAAACGCCATCGCGTTTCTTGGTATCGACAAGGCGCGGTTCCGCGGCTGGGTGCGGCCCGGCGATGTGCTCCGCATCGAGGTGGAAACCCTGCAGGACAGGCGCAACACTATGCGGTTCGCGGGCAAGTGCTACGTCGACAACAAGGTGGTGTGCGAAGCGGAATTGTTTGCCATGCTCGGGAAAAAGGGAGACAATCTGTAGTGGCAACCGTCATTCACGAGACCGCAATAATTAACAAAGGCGCCTCCATCGGCGCCGACGCCGTGATAGGGCCATACACGGTTGTCCAGGACGACGTGGTCATCGGCGACCGGTGCGAAATAGGGTCGCATGTCTCCCTCTGCAGCGGCACCAGGATGGGCGCCGGATGCCGGGTATACAAAGGCGCCAACATCGGCGAGACGCCCCAGGATCTCAAGTTCGGCGGAGAAAAAACCCTTCTGCGCATCGGCGAGAACTGCACCATACGGGAATTTTGCACGCTCAACCGCGGCACCAAGGCAACGGGTGAGACCGTCATCGGCAGCAACTGCCTGCTCATGGCCTACTGCCATGTTGCGCATGACTGCCGCATCGGCGATTACCTTGTCGCGGCAAACACCCTCAATCTTGCCGGGCACGTGGAACTCGGCCACCATGTGAACATCGGCGGCACGTGCGCCGTCACGCAGTTCCGCAAAATCGGGGATTATTGTCACCTTGCGGCCTACTCGCTTATAGTCAAGGACGTGGTCCCTTTTTCAATTGCGTCTCCAGCCCCAATCCGGATCGTGGGCATAAACCGCATCGGCCTGGCGCGGGCCGGATTTTCCGAGGAGCGGCGGCGCAATATCAAGCGGGCATACAAAGTCCTGTTTCGAAGCGGCCTTACCGTCACCGAAGCATGCGCGCGCCTCGCCGCCGATTTCACCGGCGACGCCGACGTGGAGAATGTTATTGCGTTTGTGAAGAGTTCCACCCGCGGCCTCCTCAGGATGAGAGACCAGGCCGGCGCCGGGGAAGACGACGGCGAGTAGGTCTGTTTTCCCGTCGCATCACTGCGTAAACCGCGCTTCGATCCTTACCCTCACCCAATCATTTTCATGTTCGAACGCAAATGATTCCCTCACAAATTCCGCCGGATCGAATTTGTCAAGTACCGTCATGCTGATGTCCGTTCCGCCCGCCGGATTCTTTGCATATGCGAGTGAGCGAATGATCTTCTTCTTCGCTGCCTTGGGGCCAAAATCACATGCATACGCGCTTTCCCCGGTCTTTCGCAGCGTGTACGGCAGTCCGTTTCCGGCGCAATAGGCCCTGGGGTCGAATGCGAAGGGCGATCGGGCTACAATCGTTCGCCGGGCCGGCGGTCGGCCGGCCGGTCCCGCGACCGTCCCCCACGTGCCGAGAGCAGCGTTGATTTTCGCGAGGCACGACAAATCGGACATTGCTGTTTCGACCAACGCTCCGCCCTGCGCCCGCCAGGCAAGCACGACAATGTCGTGACCGGTGATCCAGCACGGCTGGCGGCTGGCAGCCCACAACGAACGGCAATAGCCGGCATACGATGCGACGGCGCCCGGCACGGCGAGCATTATCGCCCGCGCCAGCGCCACGCCGAAGCTTTCCCTGGGCAGCCCCCGGCATGAGTCGCTTACGTCAACAACAAATCCGGTTTCCGCCGGCGCGGCCGGCCGCAGTGCGGCAAACAGCCGGGCAGGGTACTCCGGGTTCGGCCGCGGTTCGCACAGTGCGGCTTTGCCTTGTTGGTCGCAGGCGCCGCACGCTGTGCACGATCCCGCGCTTGCGGGATTCCCCAGGCAAAAACCGTTGTCGATGAACGCCCGGGCATCGTCGTGCCGTCTCTTGAGAAATTCCCGGTCGATGCCCGTTTGCACGCGCAGCCAGGGCTTGGATTCGTCGTCGTGCGCATGCCCGGACAAGAGCGCGAGGTGAGAGAGGCCCCGTTCCTCGCAGCTCGTGACAAAGGCATCGACGAAGGATGATGGAACGGACCGGTAGTACACGTAGCCGGTGGAGCGAAACGCGGCCGTCAGGCCGGCGTATACCCTCGGGTCTGAGGCGCGCGCAAGAATCTGCGACAGGTGGTAGTAAGAGAGATTACTTGACATACGGAATTCGAAGCCGTGTTTGGCCACCGCGCCCCGGATCGAAGCGACAATGGGCCGCAGCGTTTCGGGAAGCGGCGCGTCCTCGAACTCCAGCGGCGTCCAGGGAAAGCGCACCAGCGGCGTGACGGAAAATATCACACGCGGGCCGTGCAAGGATTCGGCCGCACGCTCCTTGATAAAGCGGACCAAGCCGTCGAATTCGCTCACGTCGCGGCCCTCCTCGAGGCCGGTGACAATAAGGAACACCTTGAGCTCGCGCAGGGGCGACGACACGATACGCGAAATGCTTGCGCGCACGTCGTCTTCCGAAAGGCTTTTGTGCAGGTATCGCCGCAGGCGCGACGAAATCCCTTCCAGGCCGCAGGTAAGGCTCGACTTGCCCACGGCGCGCAGGAGGTCGAGCAGGTGAGGATCCCGGGCGAGCATGTCGAATCGCTGGCTCTTGAGGCCGGGCGTCAGGCCCAAATCGGCAAGGGTCGCGCACAGGCTGCCGAGCTGGGAGTACATGTTGAAGTTGAAGCTGTACAGTTCCATCCTGCTAAGGCCCATTGCGGCTTTCATGCGCCGCGCGCAGGCTGCGGCTTCGCCGGCCGCAACTTCGCGGTACGGCTTGCGGCAAAAGCTCTCGCTGCAAAAGCCGCAGAAGCATGCGCACCCTTCGGAAATCTGAAGGTTGCCCCGGCCATACTGCTCGTCGATATTAAAAACGGGCGCGTCTTCGAGCAGTGCGTTGAGCGCGGGCGCGACCTCAACGATGCGCCGGGTCGCGCGCTTGCCGTCCGGCTGGACGAACCCGGGGACGTCCTCGAGTAGCGCAAGCGTTTCCCTTTTCGAAACGTGCGCTTGCTTTGCCTCGGCGCAGATGGCGAATATCCTCGAAATGCATTCGACGGACTCGCCCGCGAAAATGCCGTCAACGGGCGGATCGGGAACAAAGAATGCCGTGGCTGCGTGCGCGTTGGATCCGCCCATGATAACCAGCGGCAGCGAATCGTCGTCCATGCGCGCGCTCTTTTCAAGCGGAATGCCGCTGCGCGCCAGCATCGCCAGGACATTGACAAGCTCAACAACCAGGGCGTTCGAAAAGGCGACACAATCAAAGGCCTTCGGTCCGCACTTGGACGACGTACCCAGGAGCCACGGCACGCCGTCGGCCGCGAGGATCGGACCATCGTTGACAGGTGGAAGATAGGCGAAATCGGGAAACGTGTCACCGCGTCTGCGGGCAATCTGGTACAATACTTTGTGCGAAAACGATTCTGCGGTGTCGTAGTAGGTGGAAAGCCGGGCAATAAGAATGCGAAACGGCCGCAGCCCGTATTCCGCGGCAGGGAGCGTGTTGATCTCGTTGCCGTGCAGCCATAGGCCGTGCCCGGTGAGGCCGGGATAGGCGCGTTCGTACCAGTCGGAATAAGAGGAGTGCGGAGGCACTGACATAGGTGGTGAAAATACTACGTGGTGCTTGATAATTCTGCGTTTGGTGTTGCCAATTGACGAGGAGTGTCAACGGCCTTAGATTACTTATGAAGACTCTTCTTGACCCAATCTTCGTGCGAAGACGTTATTGAGGGCAAGAACGCTCATCGGGGTTGTCACTGCGAATCCGAGAACTTCCCGCGAGATCCTTTCGCGCTACTCCAGGCAACGACGTGAACGCTCCCGGGTCTGGCGACGGCCGATTTTGACAATTGTGGAATTTGTCCTCTGCCCAGCGCCAGGCCGGACTGGAACGTGCGCAGAGCGCAGTACCGCCTGACCACGGCCCGCAGGGCCCTCGTGGCAGGCGGTACCGAGGCCGAATGGCCGAGCGTGTAAGGAGGGCCGCCGCTGCGCAGCAGCGGGGCGCCCATATCCTCATTCCGCTCTGAAGGAACCTTCTCCGCCTTGCCCGCGGATTCTCTTCTCCCGCAAAACTTCCCATTCCCCCGGCCCGCGGAAAAACATATTTTAGGAAGATTGTATTTTATCCTCGCACGCACGCCATTTTTCGGACTGGGAAAGGTCGGGTTATGTTCACTCACAAAAACGTCAACGTCGCTCTCGCGATTTTCGTATTTCTCGCCTCGTCAATTGTGTACATCCTAACGGCCGGCCCGACGGTGGCGCTGTGGGATTGCGGCGAGTATCTTGCGGCCGCCGGGTGTCTCGGCATCCCGCATCCGCCGGGGACGCCGCTGCTCATTCCCATCGGCAGGTTCTTTCTGATGGCACTGTCGTTTCTCAAGGACCCCGGGTTCCGCCTCAACCTTCTCGCGGTGTTCGGCAGCGCCGCTACGGTGATGTTCGTGTATCTCATCATCGTACGAGCAATGCGGTACGTGGTGGGCGAGCCCGACACCCTGTGGAAACGGCTTTCGATGTACTGCGCCGGCGTCACCGGCTCTCTCCTCTGCGCGTACAGCAACACGTTCTGGTTCTGCTCCCTCGAAGCGTCGGAGCAATGCAATGTGTGCCTGCTTCCCGTGGTGATTACCATCTGGCTGGCGCTGGTGTGGGCCCAGTCGAAAGATCCGAAACGCGACCGCCTGCTGCTCCTGCTTTCTTACATCGGGTTCATGGGAATCGGCATGCACATGATATCGGGCATCACCCTTCCCGCAATTTTCCTTTTTGTCATGATGGTCGATGAGTCGAAGCGCAAGGACTGGCGGCTCTGGCTCGTTGGTGTGTGCATGTCGACGTTCATGTACAACCTTTCGTGGTTTATAGCGGTGGCCCTCGTGAGTGTGCTTATCACGCTTATCATGATGTTCGCGGAGGGGAGAAACAGGACAAGATGGCAGTTCTGTTTCTGGTTCTCGTTCATGGCCGTCATCGGCTTCTCCAACCACCTCTACATGCCGATCCGCTCCGCGCTCAATCCCATTATCGACGAAGATCATCCGGTAACGTGGAAGGCCTTTGCGGCGACACTTGACAGAAAACAATACGGTTCGGAAAGCATGATATCCCGTTCGCTCTGGCGCCGCGGCGAGATCACCCGCCAGTTCGGCATAGAGGGCAACATGGGGTACGGCG
The DNA here is from genome assembly GCA_003165595.1 of Fibrobacterota bacterium. Taxonomy (GTDB): domain Bacteria; phylum Fibrobacterota; class Chitinivibrionia; order Chitinivibrionales; family FEN-1185; genus FEN-1185. The sequence goes on from PLWQ01000017.1 coordinate 41,623, forward strand.
GGTTTCATATCACCCAGTTCTTCCATTTCAGCCCCAAAGACACGCAGAAAAATTTCATGGAAGGGAACCCGCTCCTGGGATTTCTGGAACTCCTCGTGTATCTGCTGCCGACGGTCCTCATGCTGTTCGCATGGTACTATTTCTACCGGAAGAACAGGAACGTTGCCATCATGCTGATTCTGGTGACGCTGATGACGACGGTAGTCTTGACGTGGTACATGAATTTTGCCGACGGCTCCAAGCCGGAGCACCAGGATTATCTCGCCTGGGTGCACGCGGGCCGGGAAGGGCCGGTTCCCAATGTTCATCGCGAAGTGCGCGTCCGCGACTACTTCTGGAACGCCGGCTTCATGTTCTTCAGCATGTGGCTGGGCCTGGGAGCCGGCTGCCTGCTCACCTATCTCTTCACTAACAAGAACAAGCTGCTGCGGTCTACCGTGGCGCCGTTGGCCGTGATCGCCCTGTTCGTGTCTCCCGCGCTGCCGCTCACGCAGAACTACGGTCCCCGCGACCGCCACATGAACTGGATTCCGTACGACGCCGCCTACAATTTCCTCATGTCGTGCGACAAGGACGCGGTGCTCATCACCAACGGCGACAACGACACATTCCCGCTGTGGGCGCTGCAGGAGGCCTACGGGATCCGCAAGGATATCCGCATTGTCAATTTGAGCCTGCTCAACACCGATTGGTACATCAAACAGCTCAAAGACGTCGAACCGCGGGTGCCGGTGTCGTTTTCCTACGGCCAGATAGACGCGCTCAACGCCGAACTCAACCCGTTCACCGAGCAGACGCCCTACACGCTGCCCAACGCAGGCATTCAAGTGGATATTCCGGGCCGCAAGCAACAGAATGTGATGCGCGTGCAGGACAAGATGGTGCTCAACATCGTTGATTCCAACCGCTGGCGCAAGCCGGTGTACTTTGCTGTTACCGTTTCGGAAGACAACTTCATGGGGCTCGACCCGTACCTGCAGATGGAGGGCCTTGTATACCGCGTCAATCCGACGCCCGTGCCGCAGGACAAGCACATGAACATCGAAAAAACGGCGTATCTGCTCGACAAAGTGTACCGGTTCGGCACGGGCAAGATAACCGACGACCCGGTGGACGAAGCGGCGCGCGGGCTTGAGGCCAACTACACGGCTTGCTATGTGGAAATGGCGCTCACGCTTCGCAAGCCGCTGCTCGATCAGAAAACCGAGCTCGACAGCCTGCAAAGCCAGATTGTCGCCGCGTCCGCGAAAAAGGCGCCGGCCATCGACGACAAGAAAGCCGAGTTTGCCGCGAAACAGAAAGATTACGACTACAAGCTCAACCTCGTTACCACCGAACTTCAGAAATGCATCGAGCATATTCCCTGGGATTGGCGGCCGCGCGCTCTGTTGCAGGAATTCTACCTCAACCACGGAAGATACCCAGAAGCCGAGAAGGCTGCCCGCGACGCAATTGCGTCGGACCCGACCAACCCCGAGTATATGCGCATGCTGTCGCAGGCGCTCGAGATGCAGGGCAAGAGCAAGGATGCGATACCCGCGCTCAAGCAGCTCATCAAGAACGACCCCAACTACTACGCGGGCTTCGAAAGCCTTGCCAAGAACTTTGCCGCAATGCGCCAATTCGACAGCGCCATAGCGGTGATATCCACCTTTGTGGAATCGCACCCCGGCGACAGGCGCGCAGAACAGTTCAGGCAGCAGCTTATGGCCTATGCTGCGCAGCAGCAGGCACAGCAGCCGGTATCTCCAAAACCAGGACTTGCGCTGCCGGTGGTTCCCAAGAAGTAACGCAGGTCGAAGGAACAAAACGGAAAAGGCACGACGCCGGAGCGAGGAGATCGCTTCGGCGTCGTGCCTTTTTTATTGCGGGTGTGAGGCTGGGCAGGGTTGCGAACCTGCGGCCGTATTATCGCTTTTTCTTCCTGCGCCCGGGATTGAGGTCGGCCATGCGGGACAAGTATTCTTTCTTCTCAAAGCCGGTCTTGGACTGCACATAAGCTACCATATACTCAAAGTAAAGTGTTTCTTTTCTGGTAAGACCGAGGTGCCTGGTAAGCCGCAGCGACACGTCGCTGGGCAGATTCCGCTTTCCCTCCATGATCGATAGGAAGTAATTCGACGTGGTGAGTCCCACTTTGCTCACAAGCCACCGGTGGGAGAACTCAGGATTTGCTTTCTTCTGCTCCCGGTAGTAGTCCTTGAGGTATTTCCTGAAATTTGTATATGTAAAGACACTGCGCATGGCTCGGTTCTCCATTTGTGACCTAACATCGATGGCAGGCGGCAGGGAGAATCCTGGCATTTCCAAGAAAACATTCCCTGCATCCGGCCATGACAATAAAATAATAGAATGAGGGGAAGCGCGATGAAGTAAAAGATTCCGTGACGGGCGGATACCTATTTATTTTTTGGTCGTACAACTACAACAGAGGATGCGTGCCCCCGTGGGTGAAACAATAACCATAGCCGACCGAGCCGGCATCGACAAGCTTGTTCCCGTCGTGACGTCGGTGTACGGCATTGCACGCCCCAAGGCAATGGGCGCGTGGCTCTCGTATTTGTCTATTTGCCGGAGAGACTGCGCCGCCGACGTGCGGCTGGAGACAATGCTTTCCCCGGAGATAGAATCCCGCTGCGAATCGCATCTGGACCGGGCAATAGAGCAGTATGTAAAGATCGAAAGTATGCCGCAGCCGGTGCTTGGAGAAATGGCCCGGACAATAGTCTCCGTTTTGAAAAGCCTGTCCTCCCGATCACGCGCTTTTCTCAGAGGCCGCTGCGCGGAAATATGCGGAGCGGGGGCGCTTGCGGGCTATTGGGACGTGGCTGAGCGGGCCGGAACGAGCGAGGAACTGTCGAACCAACTGCACGCCGGTCGAGGCGCCATGGAACTCAGGAAGCTGGGAGATTTTTACGAATTCGTGTTCGCGCTGGCCATGCTGTACGGCAGTACGGAGCGCTTCCGCAGCCGCCTCGTGTTTCTCTCGGACCAATTGAAGAACAAGTACGCCGCCGATTTCCCTTTCGGCCGCCTGGGCCTGTACCTGTGGCCCATTGATTTTTCATTTGTGGAGAACGAGGAAGACTCGGGCGCGGCACCCGACGAGAATTTGGCAATTCTCTCGGCTGTTAGTTCCATAAATCCCGGCGTCCGAGTGCAGGTGTGCGCGGAATCACAACTGTGGGCGCGAGACATCCTTGCCTGGCTCGACGACGACTTCAGCTGTTTTGTGAAGCCCGACGAGGCCGGACCGCAGGCCCGCTACGGAAGAGGCGCGCTAAGCGAGGGCGGGAACATCATCACGGGAAAGGCGCGCGACAGGTTCGTGCTCGTCGCCCAGGGGCCGCTGTCGAGCATATCGGCCGAGATTGATTTCTACAACGATCTTTTCTTCCGCGACATCCGGCCGTACACGCTGCCCGACGGCTTCCTGTGGGCGCGCCACCCCGCCACGGGCGAGGACATGGCGCTTGATTCGGTGCATATCGACACGGTGATCAACGTGGTGCCGGCCGCCTGTACGCTAGACAACCTGCCAAAAGTTCTCGTTGATCCATTCTACCTAACCGCCGTGCGCGAAAACCCGGAATTCGTGCGTTTTCTTAACGAACAGGACATCCGAAGCGATGACGTAATTGAAGTTGATAAAAGCGAGCTGTTCCTCAACCTGCCCAATTTTTCGGTTCTGCTCATGCCCGCGGGCGAGCCCCGGCTGCTCTTCAACAAAGACCGCGGCCTCACCCTGCCGCGGCTCAACTTGCGGCCGGGGACCCTTGTTCAACCCGGCATCGAAATAACCGCGATGGCGGCCATGTTCGGCTGCATCCGCTGCGCCACCAACATGCTGCCGCAATCGTATTTCAAGGACGGCTCCGAGGTATCCTCGGTCGTTGCGCACGAATGTTCGCCGGAAGCCGGCACCGCAGTGCGTGGTTTTCTGAAACCGGGTGCGCCGCTGACATTGGCGCTGTCGAAGCAGTTTGTGAAGCGCGTGGAAGTGAGGACTGCCGCTACGGCGCGGGAGTGGGAGTTCGACGACTTTTCGCGCACCGCGTACGTTTATGTCCGGCCCGATGAGGCAGGCAGTGCCGAAAAGTGCATGCAAGCGGTGAGGGACCATGGGTTTGACATTGCAAAAGCGTTAAGCGAGCGGCAGGGGATAGGAATGTAAGAGATTTGCCGGCGCTTGACTCCTTCTCACGCTCACCAAAGCTCAGAAACGCCGCAACGCATCGAGCACGGCTAAAGCTCCGGAAGCATTGAAAGCGTGACTTTCGCATAACCGGCCTTCTTTTTGTCTTCAGGGTGCGGCTCAAGACCGACGACGGTGATTTCGCCTTTGCCCGGCCCATACACCCAGAACAATCGACCGGCCGCGGGCGTATTGTTCTCAAGGTACGATTGCCAAATCTTGCACGGTCTTCGGACAATTCTTCCATACCTCCGGCTCAAGTCGTCGATCTCATGGGTCTGAAGGCCGGTGTGGCGGGGGTTTGAGGATAGATACAGCACGGCCTTGGCGAGCTTCTTCCACAATTTCTTTTCTTCTTTGTCTAGCCTATCCTCCTGCGCTCTCCGACGCATGTCGTTCCAGTATTCCTGCATGTCCGGCACGCCCATGCGGACGATGAAACTCATTGGTCACTCCTCGGCGTCTGCGTACCGCTTTAGCTCTTCGAGGTCAACGGGTTTGCCGGCAATGCCTTTTGCGAAATTTTTCATGGATTTATCCATCATATGCAGTGTGTTCGCCGAAAGCTGGTCGAGTTTGGCCAAAACCTGGGGCTCCATTTTAAGAGTAATTGCCCCTTTCCCATCGGCATAAACTCGAACGTGATAGTGTTTAAAGGGCGGAACCCCTTTCACAACGAACCGTCGCTTCGTATCGAGCGTAGCGTCGTACTCTGTGAGTAATTCTGTTGACATAATACTGCCCCCTGAATCTTCGTATTTAATCTGAATAGAAGACTTGTGGGATTTCCCACATGCTTAATATACCCCCATTAAAATGAAAAATCAATAGGAAAATAGAAACGCCCCGGCCTCGGCCCGGGCCAAACGGCCGGGTCGCGGAGGCTCACGCAGAAACACAGGATCGTATATCTGGTGAGGGGGGGAAGGGTGGATTTCTTGCAGGGACGGTATCATTATTGAGGCAAGGAATTTTTGAGAGGGAGTGACTTGCTTCAGTCAACGTTTTGTAACCACGACAAAATTCATGCTTCTTTGCCGACACCAGGTTTTCGCCCTTTCATGCTTGCGGATGGTGTCGGGATTGTCAAGAAACTGTGTGCCTTTTACTTCGTGCAGCTCTTTTTTGCCGTCCACTTTCTCCACGAGAAAATCCGGTCGGTAGCCTCGCTTGTTGCCCGCTTCGCTTATGTACTCCATGACATCCTTTCGCAGGCCGAGGCTAGAGAAACAAAATTTTTATTGACTTCGCGTACCATTTTTGGTACATTTATACGTAATGATAATAACAGGCGAGCCGGATTTCATTCTTACGGTACGGTTTTATAGAACCGAAAGTGGCGCGGAACCCGTGCGGGATTGGCTTAAGGAACTGCCGCGGGATTACAGGAAAGTGATCGGCGAGGACATCAAAACCGTACAGTATGGGTGGCCGCTCGGAATGCCGGTAGTACGAAAGCTGGATCCAGGATTGTGGGAAGTCCGTTCGCATGTGAAAGACGGCATTGCACGCGTGCTTTTCACGGTCCACGGCGACAGTATGGTATTGCTGCACGGGTTCATTAAAAAGTCACGGGAAACGCCGCCCGAGGACTTGGAGTCAGCAAGAAAAAGAAAGAAAAATCTGTTATAACCAGGGAGCTTTTAATGAGCGACAAACATAAGCATATCGGTTCTGATTTTGACGATTTTTTAAAGGAAGACGGCCTTCTTGAAAAAGTCGAAGCGGCCGCCATAAAACGCGTAATAACGCATGAGATAGAAAAGGCCATGAAGCGTCTGCACTTGACAAAAACGATGATGGCAAAACGAATGCATACCAGCCGTTCCGCCGTCGAACGTCTGTTCGACCCTGAAAACGAGTCGCTGACGCTTAATACGTTGAACAGAGCTGCAACCGTGCTCGGTAGAAAGCTAAAGGTCGAACTCGTTTAATTCCGGCCCCGGCCTCGGCCCGGTCGCGGAGGCTTACGCAGGAACACAGGATTGTGTATCTGGTGAGCGGGGGAAGGGTGGATTTTTTACGGGGAAGGTACCATTATTGAGGAGGGCATCTGCGGGGAATCGTTTGGATTTAGTCAACGTTTCGTAACCACAACAAAATTCATGCTTCTTTGCCGACACCAGGTTTTCGCTCTTTCATGCTTGCGGATGGTGTCGGGGTTGTCGAGAAATTGCGTGCCTTTCACTTCGTGCAGCTCTTTCTTACCGTCGGTCTTTTCCACCAGAAAATCCGGGCGATAGCCGCGCTTATTGCCCGCCTCGCTTATGTACTCTATGACAATGCCGTGATTCTTTGTCCATTTTGCAACGGTCTTGTCGAGCTCCAACTTCTTCATGTACTGAAGTTCCCAACCTGATTCATACCGCTCTACCGAATAGGCGGATTTCTTCGGATCTTCAAAATCACCATGTTCACTTGCCGGCATTTGTACCTGCCTTTTTGTACTTGACCATACTTGCAATCAAACCCGGTTTGTCTTTGATATTCTGGGGAAGAGCGTTCCTGCAATGCCATAAAGCGCGCTTCAAAGAATCCATTGGAGCTTCACCGGCGCTTTTCCCGCTGAGGAGTTTACTTCTCACGTGGTCCATCAAAATGCCATAAATATACCCAAGCTCGTGTGATCCGATTCCCTCTTCAGCAAGCAAATCCGCAGCAATATCTCGCACGCTATGTTTGAGTGTTTCGATCAGNNATTTCGACTTCGGCTCCGTATTCGAAACTTTCCAGAATGCTTTTCCAATTCGGATAATCGCCTTCTATCACGGTCAAATCGTCTAGATCGCTGAAATCTGCGGCCTCCTCCTCTTCCGGCTTAGGGATCTCAATCAATTTTTCCGGCTTGTTCATAACCTGCGGCTTTCTCTTTGGCGGCAGATCTTCGTTACCAAACAGATTTCCCTGGTCAACGTCCTTTTTGATGCGCGCCCCGACGATTTCCCACAGCCACTGGTGCTTGAGTTTCTCGTGATCGACTATGGCGCAGAATTCCTGCGCGTCTTCGCCGCGAATATTGAGCCGCAATCCACGGCCAACAACCTGTTGTCCATATACCCGAGACGAGAATTTTCTCAACAATAGAATGACGGAAACGGCCGGCAAGTCCCATCCTTCCCGTAGCATCAAGACACTGACAACGGCCTCAAGCTGACTGCCCTTTTCAATGAGTTCCCGTGCCTTGCTCAGGTCGAACTTGCGCTCAAGGTTCTTTCTTGTTTCTTCAAGCGCATCGCCTCGCTTTCCGATAACTCCGGCAAGCAGGCGCTCCTCTTCCGTTGATTCTTCGGTAACTACCACCGACTTTATCCCGAACCCGCCTTTTTCTTTCGGCATGGAAAGCATCTCGGCAGCCGCTTTGGCATCTTTGATGCAGATTCCAACCACAAAAAGGATCGGCTGATATTTGCCATGCCCAATGCTCGCAGCCCTTCTCTTTTGTTCATCAAGGCGCTCTATGGCGATGCCCATTTGTTTTCTCATCGGATCAGGGTCCGTTACCCACTGCGTTGCGCTCAGGCCCTTTTCAATTCTCTCAAATTCTTCGTCCAACTCATCGACCGTGCGTTTTTCGCCCGTGTCGGGGTTTGTGTACGTAAGTTGGACCGACGCCACTTTAGGTTGATAAACCACAATACTTTTTATTATCGGCGGCACCTCCGATTGCGCATCAGCAATCGTGTATTCGTAGATCATTTTGGTGTCCGGCGTCTTGCCATCCGCCCTGTCCGGTGTTGCGGTCGTATCAAGACGGAACCTGCATTTTGGGGATAGGGCAAAAAGCGTTCTGTCGTATTCTTCGGCAGGAGTATTGTGCGCCTCGTCATTGAAAACCGCCAGGTGCTCAACATAATTCATGATGCAGGCGAGGTTTCTCTGGCCGTTTATGTTCGATTGGTAGAGTTGATGGATGTTTCCAAGAATAATGCCGCTATCCAGAATTCCCTGCGGAGTTGATCCGGCTTCAAGAACATGCAGGCCGAGTTCGTTTGTGTAGTGTTCCGTGCCGGGCGGCAGGAAAGCGAAATTCCTGAAAACCGTGGCGTCTGCAAAATCATCCTCAATCCGATCGCGAACAATGGTATTCGGACAGAGGATGAGGAATTTGTGGATATCATGGCAGACCTTGAGCCATGAAATGATCGCGCCGATAATCGCGGTTTTCCCACCACCGGTCACGATATTGAGAAGAAGATCCTTTATCTGCAGCAACTCGTATGCGTAAACGGCGCGATACACCGATTCCTGCTGGTGCCGCCAGAGTTTTCGCGGGGCATCTTCACGTTTCAGGTGTGCGAGGAAATCGCGTGAAAGTGGATTGATTTCAGGGAAGCCCGCATCGACCCATCGGCCGAAATCCCGTTCGTATTGAAGAAAAGCATTGTGCATCGGTCATTCAACCTGCATTTCCATGATTTCGGTACGCTCGCCGCCCTGATCGTCCTGCACCGAGCAGGCGATCTTCCTTTTTTCAGCGCTTTCGAATTCATATTCGACAATGAGCGGCGGCCTGCCTGTCTTCTTGTCCCGCAAAAAGGCAAAGCCCTCGGTTGAACTGAACCGGTGCTGATAGTCGAAATCCCATTGGACATTGGCGATTACGCCATCTTTGTTCAAACTCACGGACTCCGAAACATCAAACCTGTACTTCAATCTTTTTATTCGTTCGTGCGCTATTCGTACTTCCGGCGGCTGGATGAAGCTCAGAAGCGAACCGTAGTCCTTATGCTTCGTAATGACGTGCTCTCGAAATGCCTCGTCTTCTAGCCGTACCAGGTTAAGACGCACGAAATCAATGCGTTTGTTTTCGCGTGCCGAAAGAATTTCCGCGGCTTTCCTGGCGTCCGCGGAAAAATTCCATGCAAGCATCGCCCCGAAATTTGTTTTTCGATCCTTAAAAATCGCTTGAGCAAATTTGGCAACGTCGTCTTTGGTAATGCGGGAATTGCGCGATGGTTCGCCTACGTAAAGCGGAACGCCGTAACGAGTGCCGTGTATGCTCGGCGAAATGCTTTCCGCCTTGCCGCCAAAGGCTTTGACAACGAATTCCCTGAAATCGCCCTTGGTGAGTTTCTCCAGGATTGGCGCTTCGTAAATGCCCCAGTGCTCAACCGTGAAATCCGGGACAGGGAATAGCTTCCCCACCTGGTCTTCTACAACACGGGCAATACGGTCGGCAGTGACCGCGACGGCGATGCGTGACTGATCGCAGGCGATCCACCGGCGGTTGAGGCGCTGGGCAACCGCGGGCGTGGTGCCGCCACCGCAGAAGAAGTCGGCGACGATGTCGGATTCATCGGTTGATGCCCTGATGATTTTTTCAAGAAGTCCCTCCGGCTTCTGTGTTGGGTAGCCAATTCGTTCTTTTGCCATTCCGTTGATAGTTGCCACGTACCAAACATCCGTAGGAAGTGCTTGCTCACTGGCCCCCCTCTTGTTGTGGTCCCGGATCAATGCGCCAGAATATTCAAGCCGCTTTTTGGTCCCCTCGGACATTTGTCTTTCTTCCAGCACTTCATTTGCGTTGAAGGTAAAAGAACTCGATTTGGTGTAAAACAATATGTCATCATGTTTCCTGTTCCACCTTTTTTCAGTCCTAACGCCCCATGAGTAATTCCAAATGATATGATTCTTAAAACCAGCCTCATTTCCATCAGGACCGCCATTGCCAAAGATCTTGTCCATTTCTGCCTTTACATAATGACTTGCATGCCAATCCAAGTGTATGTAGATGCTGCCCGTATCCTTCAGAAGTCTTTTCATCTCATACAATCTTGCATTCAACCAAATCAAATACCCCGGCATTCCGCCTTCCCAAATGTCCGTAAACGACCGCACCTCGTTTTTATCCCCGAATATCACATTGTAATTTCTTCCAGAAAAAAACGGCGGGTCAATGTAAATCAGGTCAATGCTCTTGCTCGGCAGTTGACGCATGATATGGAGATTGTCTCCAAAAAACAGCCGATTCGCGCCTTTGGGGAAAATCTCTGTTTTCTCAAACGTTTCACCGTGGCCGAACTCATCCCGTTGCACCTCTTGAAAGGGCAAATAGATGCGGGGAAATGCGTGCTCGAATTTGGTGACTTTTGTTTCTCTGCGGCGTGTTTCTACTTCATAGCCGAGCGGAGCTTCATCAAGGGGAATTGCGCCGAAGCGTGCAGGAAGTTTGTAAAAGTCGTCCTGTTTCGGGATTTCCGTTTCAGTCCCGGGGATTTGAATTGCGACTGGATCGAGACTTTTCTTTTTCATGGCCGTCCTATTCGGAGTCCGGCCAAAAAAAAGAGGCGCGAACTCCTGTTCGTGTCTCCGCTGAGGTACTGGTATACCTATTGTAGAAACACAAAACGAGAAGCCGCGCCCTTTCGGGCGCGCTCCCGCCAGTGTCGTTTCTACAATTTTGAAAATTACCAGTTTTCAGCGGAAACGATTCTGTGCGTTAACGCACTATTTTAATAAACTCTTGATCTGTTTTCCCTAAAAAGACCTCCATTGTAACGGTAAATGATCTCAAGAGAAAATAATTATATCAATCTGACTGAAAAAGCTCTATTTCAAATGAAAGCCCTGCCCCTCTCTCCTGGCGGCAGCGCTGGACCATTGAGAGTAAGACTTTTTCTACGGTTCGCCCTTACTCATGAAATACAAGTGTTCTGAAAGCATTCCCATTGGATAATCTTAGTATCCCGATGACGCATTTTGTCGATGACTTTGCGAAATTCAATATGCCTTTCCCGGTCAGGTTTTCAAAACGCTGCAACAATTTTCCATCAAGAGAATAGAGATCAAGCTGCATTGGAGATTGAGAATTCAGATCGTAATAAATAGCAGGCTTTACCGACGAAGAATACCGTAGTGAGATATTCTTGAAATGGTTTTGCATCATTTGAATAGTGGAAGCTGGTCCCGACGCCACTATGTGATAAACGGAAAGGCGTGGCAGCGAGATAGAAAACGTGTTGTTGACGATGGCAGGCTGAGGAAGTTTTTCCGTTATTGTCGAGGAAGACGAATCAAATCCCCATGCACGAATACTATTGTAAACAATCGGACTATTTATTGTCACCGATGCATTCAGAGTTGTATCGTATTGCTTGTTGATAACGACTATATGTAGCTCGTTATCATACGCGGATACAACCGAAGCGTAGGCCGATGAATGCAAAGAATCATTTGTTGAAGCACGGATGGAAACCGTTCCGAACGTGGAGTTCGAGCCGTCATAATTGCGGAATATTTTAAATGCCGCTGAAGTAAAAGCGGCGGTAGGGTACATTTTCCAATAGCTCGCATAATCGACCCCGTATTTTCCGTAGATGCCCAAAACATCAGACATGGCGATGCCACCCGAAATATGATCTTCGCCGCCGTAATTGTATTCGGAAATCGAAAGCTTTGTTCCAGGATAATGCGCCGCGATAGATTGCTTGAGCTGAGGGAGCAGAGGCAGGAAGCTTGAGAACCACTGACCAATCCAGCTATTTTCTACATAGTTTTTGTCCCACAGCGTTCGCGGGGCTTGGATACGCGCTTGCGCGACTAAGGGATTCTTTGACTGCGTCGTGTCTGTAATGCGAATGCTATTGCCGGTGGCTTCGGAATACCAATGGAAATCAAATACGTCCAGGAGCCGCTTGCCGGCCGATTGGGATGCTTGGCTCATTTTGTCAAGGTACCAGTCAACGAACCACGCTGAGCCGCCTTTCACGCTGGCCCAGTCCGTTGCGGTGTTGAAATCGTAAAGTTCTGAAAACCCGAACGCAACGGGACCGAAAATCTCGTGTCTCGGTTCCACGGCTTTAACAGCGGAAGCCAGCGCGATTGATTTGTCGACAAGTTCCTCACAGAGTGGTTTTGCCGGATGAATTCGCGGATGGGTCGAGGGCCATAGGGCCGGTTCGTTGTCCAGGTCACACCCGCCAAACCAAGGAAACGAAATAGGAGCATATTTTTGCGACAGGAAATTAACGAATTCATCCATGTAAACGGCAGTGTCCGCAGTGTCCGGAATTGCTGCAAAGGCCGATGATTTTTTCGGAAGAACGCTCCGCCAGCGTATTGAAGGTGCGGTTTCATTCGCGGCAACGGTCCCGTTTTTATCATGAGCAACGTATCCCGCCATTTGAAGTGTTATTAAAGGATACGCGCCGGCTTTAATGCATGAATCTATGAATGCCGTGACCACAATGCCTGGAATATTTGCTTGATTATCGGGAATGCCCATTGTATATGTCATGAAATTATCGTTTGAATTATTCCAGTCGGTCCCGGCATGCGAGGCATTGTTTTCCCAATTGTAGCCGGTTAACCTGTTGCCGCCTTGTCGAAAGGCGGAAAAGTTTTCCGTTCCGGTAAGTTTCTGGTTGGTACCGTAGATATAGGGGCTGATTTGATGTCGGTCTAAAGCGGTATTTATGGAAATTGAAACATTTAAGGTCGCGGGCACCACAGAGACGGATAATAGAAGAATTACAGAAGCGATGGCATTCCAAGAAGGATTTTTCATAATCATTATTCCTCACCATAAATGATACGATAAAAAAGCCTGGTAATCACTTCTTTTTACCTCGGCAAAAAGGGCAACCACTTCCCTTGACCCTGTTCCTAATTGTTGCAACCCATTCATGTCTATTATTGCAAATCCACCAAACATTTTTATGCGAGCCCGGCGTAAAATCTCCAGGTTTAGCGGTGCCGTTTTTATCGGGATGCCATTGAACGCAAAGCGCGGGAGCTTTCTTTATGAGATTGTTGCTCTTCGTTGCTTTTCTCCTATTGCATATTGGGCATCCGGTTCCTGCAACACGTCTTTCTATTCTTGTTTCCCACTCGTGCCCTTTTTCGCATCTCCACCAGATTCTTCGACTTGATTTGACGCTGAAATCTTCCGGTTTAAGATTGCCATTTTTATCAGGATGCCATTCCCTCACCAACAAAGGATGATTCAATATTAATGAATTTTTCGGGGTGATTCTCTTTCCCTGACAATAAGGGCATCGATTGCCATGGTTGACCCTGTTTGCGATGGTGGCTTGCCATTCATGCCCTTTTCCACATTGCCACCACACTTTCAAATTGGAGCTGATTGTGACTTGAAGGGGCGTGATGGCATCATTTTTTTCTTTGTGCCATTGTAGCGCTACATCAGGACGAAGCGTTGCAAGACAATTATCCTCACAAACCTTTCTTCCCGCGCAATAAGGGCACCCTTCACCATAGCTTCTGGGCTTTATTTGAGCCCGCCACTCATGCCCCTTTTTGCAAATCCACCAAGCGTATTTTTGAGAAAATGGTGTGAAATCTTCCGGCTTTAATCCCAGATTCTTGCTGCGAAGCCATTGCTTCGCAAGTTCCGGGCGCTTTACTTTCAAATTGTATAAGGGAGTGGGTTTTATTCCAGACATGGCGATTCTGTTTCGTTCTAATTTACTTAAAAGAATATATCTTGTTAAGATCCGTTGTCATTGGCCGGATTCTTAAGGTGCATCAGTAGAATACCAAAGTACGCCATCGCCCAAAATCCAAAGACAGTTACCGTCATCTGATACGGTTAGTTGAAAGGGAGAAGGAATTTGAGCTGAAGCCGTTTTCCAATTTATGCCATCACTGCTGTAGAATGCGCTTTGCCCGCTTGCGTCCCCGGCGATGACCCAAAGTTTGTCGCCAAAAACGGTACAATGAAATGAAGCGCTGCGCGGAAAACCTGCGCTGCTTGTTTGAGTTGCCCAGATGGCAAGATTGGATGATTCTAATACGTCAATTTGAGGAACCAGGTTCACCGTGCCTCCAAGAAGGAAATATTTGTTCTGGAAAGGCACGATACTATAATTTTGGCGGTTCAGGCTGGAAAGATCCGCCACGCTGTCCCACTTCACGGTATTGGAGGTGTCAGCTGCCCAAATTGCATTTGTACCATAATCCAACTGATACACCTTGTTTTGATATGAAAACAAACAAGGTGCTGGTGGTGGATTATAGGTCGGATATTGTGCGCGTAAAGTATCCGCATGCCACTTGATGCCGTCTACGGAAGACCAAACATCTTTCAAAAACATGCTCGTTTGACCTGATACGATAAACGAGTTGGTTTTCACTATTTTATTTGGTAGGGCAATAAGGCTGAAGCTGTCACAAATTCCGAAGCGTTGCGAGTTGCTTTGTGAAACCCATGTTTTGCCGCTGTCATTCGAGGACCATATTTCAGAAGTGTCACCACCCTTGCCGCCATTATATAGCCAGAGCTTTTTTGAGAAATAAACGAGTTGAGCGTCTTGAGCAAATATTGAAGATTCATTGACTTTATGCCATTTCATGGCTGCATGAATAGTAACAGTGTCGGAAACTTCATTACCGTCATCATCACGGACCCGCAAAATTATTTGCATATTTGAGGGAAGATTTTCTGAAGGACTGAAAAATGACGTGTCTGGTCCTTTCGTTGCATTATAGGGCTGATCGTTGAATTTCCATTCATAACTTACAATTTTACCATCATCTTTTACGTCGGCATGGAGTGCAATTAGCGCGTGCAAACCAACAGTGTCGGGGGCTGTTAAAGAGATGGTTGGTATATTATTTGTCACTGTTATTGTCGCCGAAGCGGATGTTGATTTACCCGTGCTGTCAATAACATAAACAGTGACCTTATAGGTGCCGGGTGTGGACGGCACTGTATAGGTTACACTTCCGGTTGATGTCGTTTTGTCGACAACGCCATCATTGTTAAAGTCCCACTGGAATTCTTTCACGCCTTCCGGATCGGTGGCCGTGACATTGAAATTAATGGTATCGTTTATAGTCGCCTTGATGTCTGTGAAAGTTTTAATAATGGATGGGTGATTTCTGGTCGTAAATGTGTGAAAGCTTGCCGTGTCGACCGGACAGCGCGTTGTATCATGGGCCGCCATGAAAAGGACAAACCATCGGTATGTTTTGCTTCCTTGCAAACCAACGAGAGAAACGGAGTCGCTTTTCGTGGAAATAGAAGTAAATGATCCCGTGTCAGATGCATAGAACAATACATAATGCAGCGTATCCTTGAAGACACCGGCCGGCGGAGTCCATTTCAAAGTTACGCCATTCAGATACTCCACGCTATCTGTTCCGTCAACCGGCGCTACAGAATCGGTACAGAATGGTTTGATTGTGTCCAGAAAGGCGAAGTCTCCGGTATAAATCGTGTCGGAGTATGAAACTCCGGCGAGATTTCTTGCTTGGATGAAATAATAGTAGTCGATAGCAAGAATTGAATCTTTGAATGTTGTTTGATTGGTAGAGCCGCGAAGGATATAGGTCGCCGCGCGGTTAGTTGACCTAAAGACCAAAAAGGAATCCGCGTTGCTCACGGCATGCCACCCTAGGCCCGCCACCCCGTTCTTCAGCGCGGTCAGGCGCAGGCTGTCAACAGGTGATGGGGGGCTCAATTTCGACAGAACGCTAATGTAGACCATTTGCGTGTCGGAAAGCGGAGGTACCCCACCGTCCACAACAGTAAATACCACCGTATCCGTGCCGGTATCTGCCACGGACGCCGGTTTCCAGGAGAAAATCTGGCTCGCAAATGTGTATCCTTGAGGTCCCTTCCCCACATGAAAGGAATGGGCCTGGGCGGTGTCCGAATCGTTCGCAGACACAAACAGGGTACAGGCTTCCATCGTAGTGATTACCCTGCGTCCGGTAATCACGAGCGTCGGCTTGTGATTTACCGGACGCGCGACAATGGTAACCTTTCCGCTTGCGGTCGGCCGATACCCTCCCTCCACACATCCGGTGGCGGTAACGGTGCGCGTGCCCGCGCTTGTGAACGCGCACGAGAACCACGCGGCATCGTTTTTGATGTCGGCCTTCTTGCAGACAAAGAACGTATCCAAGGTTGTTATGCTTTTCCCGACCGTGATGACGACCGAGTCGAAATATTGCGGCATGAAAAAGGTAATGCCTATTCGTACTGTATTTCCTGTGGTGTCGGTAATGGTTGAGTCGCTGGAGATATTGGTTGATGATTCGAGATGGAGATAAACCTTCGCCTTGTCCTGGGAGAAGGGGCTTTGCGGGGCTGAGCAGGTGAAAACAAACACGACAAAACAGAATGACAAAAGTAGCTTTGATAAATTCATTCTAGTTTTTCCTTTGCCGTTTCCAAAAGCTAACGTTCTTGTTACAGCCCTGTTGCCCATTTGAAACCTTGTCTGCCGCTATGAGGGAGCCTTTGCGGCGACTCATTTGCCTTTTTTGATCCACGGATCAACCGTTCCGGAAGGGACTTTTTCTTTTCGCATTTTCGAGACATTCTCCAAATCCCATTTGTATATAACCGCCCCGTCGCACATGACGAATGATGTCGGGTCGGTGGCCCAGGCTGTGCCGGTCGGGCCGGTCGCACCTTCTCGTATTGCGCGCCCGAGCTTAATCGGTTTTCCAAGAAGCAGCGGATTCTTCTCGTCAACAGGAACGGCGACAAATACCGGGTTCTTGCTGTCTTTGGAATGATCGCGAAAAACTACCCATTTGCCATCCGGGGAGAATGTAAAATCATCATAGTTATTACTCGGTTTGTAGGATTTCCAGATTGAACCGGCCGATGAAATCAACGGCACGAACCGCTGCTTTGGATCTGAATGCGTCCAACGGAAGAGGTAAAGGGTGAGGCGGGAGACTTCATCATATAAGGGCGTTATCGCCGCTAGGCGTGCTGCAGGCGAAAGAGAATCAAACTTTGACACATCAGGGTCTTTCCCCATTTCAATAATAATAGCTAAGGGTGATGTTGGATGGAGGACTATTTCCTGCAAACACCTGAACGATTTGCTATTTGCATTGAACGCCTCGGCCAATGGGTGGCTCACGGGCTGGAATTTCTCATCAAATACTTCGATCCTTGTTGAGCTGTCGTTGTAGACGAAAATTCGGTTTTGATAGGTAAACCAAGGCTCGGAGTAGGACGATGTCTTAAGTCCCGCCGGACGTTCAGAAAGAACCGTGAATGTGTCGTTTTCGAAACGAACGACGCGGAGCACTTTTTTGAAGCCTTGGATGGCGGCGTACGGCTTACGTATTTCGAAAACAAAGGTGTGTTCCTTACCGCCCAGAACGGCCAGACCACCAATTTCATCGTTCAGCCCCGGGCAGACCGTATGTATGCCAACTTTCTTCTCGGGAATATTTACGAGCAAGAACCCTTTGCTCTGCGAATACGCGATCTCTTCTCTCGACCATACAGGCAGGAACCGGAACTCAAATGGACCGTTCACCATCTCCATGAAGTCTTTCTTCACAACCACACGATTGAGTTTGTCATCTGTTTTGAACCGCAGCAGAGAAATTGCATTGCCGATATCATTCGTTCCAACCGCGTTCTTCTCCGGAACCGCGAAGATGTGGTCGATGAGATCCGCCTCGCAGTAGGTGGCCGGAGGGAACATCGCATCGTAGTCGCCATAGTCCAGAATTACCGTGTCATTCATTGCCCATTTCTCCTTCAGTTTTCTACAGTCAACTCTGTCTGTATTTTCGGCGGTTCTAAAAACCCCGTAAATGGCACAAGCGCAACCAACAAGCACAGTGATGGCAATTATACTCAGCAATCGCCGTCGCCCGCGCACAAGAAAGACAATCGCAGTTAGAACAGAAACCAAGGCAAGGACGATCGCGCTTAGTCCAAAAACGAGGAAATCGCCCTCGATCTGGTAGAATAAGTAGCCGTAGGGATTATGCCAAGGCAATTGAAATTTCCATCGCCCTCCTCTGGCCATCCACACAAACCAGATGAAAAACAGTGAGCTTAACGGTCCTGCCATCAAAGTAAAATAGACCACCAAATGTCTTATCGCACGAAGCAAAGCACCGCGAAACCTAGAATTCTTCATGACCGTATTTTCTTCTAAACTTTGCCAATCTTTGCCCTGACGGATGCGATCTGGTCCTTGATTCTTAATGCGTTTTTATAGTTTGTCCGCAGCATTTCTTTGACTTCCGAATTCGACGACTTGGTTATAGTAAGCAGCGCGGCTTGCATGTTATCAAGTTTATCTTTCTTGTCCAATCCATAAAAGGCCGCCGGATTCACCAAAGCCGACCGCAGCCACTGAGACTTGTCTATTTCGCCCATCGTCTCAAAGAAAGACTCCACATATTCCTTGTACTTTGGCGCGCCGGTGAGAAGTGACAGATACCAGTCCACCCCGAAAATCACCTTGTCTTTCAGATGTTGGTACTGGTTGTTATCCCGCATCTCCCGCAGCAGCACGGTAACATTTTCCCTTGTCTTTGAGTCCTCAAGGTCATAGCATGACATATCGGTATAGACATTTGGGTATTCCTTGGTGAGCTTGATGATTTCCTGTATCCAGTCCGATTCAATTCCAACATTCTTCCACTCATCCCCGCCAAGATGGGCAAGGCAGAGCCTGAGTTTGGGAAACTTCTCAAGAACTTTACGCCAGTTTTTCGGGTGCACGTATTCGTCGAAAAAATACCCCTCCGGCGTTGACGGGTCATATCCCAACCGCCGCGTTGCTCCGCCGGTTACCGCATCGACTTTCGGGCCGGGCTTCAGCTCCACTTTGTCGAGCTTGTGATAAAAACGTGCCTCATGCGTCGTCATCCCGCCGGGCGAACAGTGCGTGAGTACCGGTATGTCTTCGTCCACGCATCTCTTGTAGAAGTCAAGCAGATGCGGCAGACGCGAATCAAGCGGCTTGTACCCTAACGGAGGATACATTTTGAAACCGATGAAGATACCGGCGTTGCGGAGGGTGGCAACGTATTTGAAGGGGGTATCCCAGGGCCCGAAGTACCAGTTTTCATCATCGATCTGACCGGCCGACGGGTTGCGCCATCTTCGTGGGTCAAAGTGAAACATCGGTATCAACAGCCAGGGGTTCTGTTTAACGGCTTCGATGGTAGACAGGTGTTGCCTGTAATACATTTGATACACCCAAGCCCTGTTCGGCCGTTCGCTTGTCAAATCATAGATGACGCCGTTTTCTTCCGGCGCCAGTGCATCCTGGCGGTCGTAGTAAAAAACACCGTCAACGGTCACCAGCAAGGCAGGCATGTTCGGGCCGGTAGGGGTCCATTTCTGAAACTTTCCTTCGTGATAAATCATGGTGCTGGTCGGTGGAAATCCGGCAATGTGCGCATAATCCATGTCCATAGGCATAATGATCGAGGGAGAAAAGAATTCCTGCGCATGTTTGTACAATTCCGCCTTTCGCAACTTCGATTCGGGGCCATAGGCCTTCTTGTGCTCCTCGACAAGTACCCCGGCAATTGCTTCGGTGCTCTTGCTTTGCACGCTGCCCCCTTTTTTCCCCATAGTCCATAGCACCGTAGGCGCGATTACGTTGGCGGTTGCGCGTGAGGGATGAAGAAACGCTGTTGCGAGGTTTTGGCTCCAAATAAGCGGCAGCGGGCATGTTGCGCCGCTTTGTATGTGGGAATGCCCGTCGATGACGGCCATTGGCTCAACAAGAATCAGTTCATACGCTTGGCCGCTCTTTAGTTGTACCTTCTCGCCGGGCTTTACGAGAATCCTTACTGGTTCTTGCATATTCAGTTTTCTCCGGCAGGCATTTTGAGATTTATCTGAGAGATCCCGTATGCCTGCTGGAAGTATACCTGGTTGTAAATCAGATAATACATAATGCGCTTCCCCTCGTTTGCATGTGCGTCATGGTATTCCTTGATTGCGCGTTCCACCGCTTCCCAGTACTTTCGGTCCTCAAGACTGAAGAAGCAAGCGCCTTCAAGTTTCTTGTACCCGATGTTGGAATGATAAAGCAGCTGCATCCGGTATCGACACAGAATGTCCGAAATCTCGACAAAGAACGTGTTCAATTTTTCGTCAACTTGGAACTCCGGCGTAATGAAGCCGACCATGCCTTCATACACAACTCCACTGGAGGATTTCTGCCGGAATCCTACGTAACCAAAACGCTTGTAGTAATCGTGCAACATGACGAAAAGAGCGTGGTTGAGGTCCTTGAGGCAGAGCAGACAGGTGGGATTTCCATCCGCGTCAACTACTTCGTATGGCACACGTGGGCCTACATTGCCGCATCCCCGGCACGGCTTGAGCAAAGTGTCGTGAGTTGTCAGTTTGATGGAAAAGCCGAAAGGATCAATGATGTCACCATCCGGTTCGGTGATGCCTTGGGTCATTTTCCCGCCATGGTTGGGAGATTACATGATCTCCTTAATTGCCCTAATAGCTGAAAACATTCGCGCCGCTCAAAGGCAAAGCGCTTATCGAGCCGCGTTTGTCTCGCGCGATAATCTGGAAATAGTAAAGGCCGCTCCCTTGTATTGGCGTAAAAATCCACGTAAAGGGCAACGCATTCGCGGGCGTATAACTGAAAGCGGGATCGCTCCCTGGTGTCCAATCTTTTGCGATAAATGGCGCGGTCGTGTCACCTGCACCAAGCTGAGACCCCTTCTTAACCAAAATTCGGTACTCCGTCGCAAGACTGTCTTTTGCATCAAGGCCGGACCATTGGAACTTGGTCTGGGAGTTGTTGTAGGTGGCTGTCATCGGTCGTGGCGCACTGTCCGCAAAAACCACAAACTTGCCGCCCCCCAGCAGACCGTCGTCATCTCGTCCGTAAATCCATAATTGCCTCGATTGATTCGCGGTTCCCATATCCGTGAAGGGCCACACAACGGTATCCTGATTTGTCTTCCTGAAAATGCCCGGTTGCTCCGCTTGCGTGGTATCAAACGGTTGGCCCGCACCTTGCCAGTAGTAACGAACAGGCTTCTGATTCACACCGTTTGTATCGTAGCTATTTATGTGAATCGAGTAGCTTTTGTCATATCCATTATTGATAATCACCCACGTTGTATCCCCCGTAGCTGCCGGGGCGTCTCCCCACAATACCGGCGGCGCCAATCGTACCATAATCGTATCTGCAAAAGTGTTTGACACAAGGGTATCGTTGTCTCTCACCCAGAACCGCGCAGTTCGGGGGCCAAAAAGGGCGGTGTCGTACGCATGGGTGAGCGAGCCAAAACTCTTGCCGGCATTCACCTGGACCGAATCGTCGGCGTTGGACCCGCCGTTCCAGGTTGCGTACACCGTTCTTATCGTTCCGTTCGTGTCATGCGCATACACTGTAAATGTGCGAAGGTCGCGCACAAAAATATTGCCTTTGCTTGTATCTATTATCACGCTGTCAACCACGGGCGCGCCGAGGCGCACGGTAATGGGCAGGGAAAACGTATCCGAAACGAATCCGTTGTTGTCCTTTGCGCGCGCGCGAACGGTTCTTGGGCCGGCCTCTGTTCTCGAAAACGTCCGGCCAAACGAATACTCCGACCCAACGGTCTTTTGCCATGGTCCAAACGCGCCCGTTCCGTTGTCCACGCTCATGGAATCGGCGGTGCCGTTGGTATCAAACGCGGAAACCGTGAATGTAACCGGGTCGTTGATGAATATCCTGGTGAGCGGCGTGTCGGTTGTGGCTCCGGTTACCACGGGCCTTCCGAGCCGAATTGTTACAGCCAGAATAGTATCTCTTATCAATCCGTCGTTGCCCACGGCGCGGAAACGGACCACCGTGCCGCCGCTTTCGCCTGACGCGAACGTGTGCGAAAAGATCGCGGCTTGCGATAACGCCTTTACCGCTTCTGCAAAGATGGTGTCGCCGTGCCAGGAGACCTTGAACGAGTCGACCGAGCCGTTCGGGTCGTTTGCCGCAAGCGTAAAGCGGATGGGCGAAACCACGAACAGGCTGTCTGCGCCGGGTTGGAGGGAAACAGCGGAAAAGTACGGCCGCCCCTGGTCCACGGTTACATGGAACGTGTCCGGCGCCGATGTCACGTTGCCCGCGTCACGGCACGAGACGACAATAGTGTACGAGGTCGCGGTGCGGAAGGTATAGGAAAGCGAATCGCCCGCGGTGGTATCGCGCACATTGTCGTTGACGACATACCAGTAGTACTGGACGATCGGCACGCCGGATGCGCCGGGAAGCGCAGGGTCGCGGAGCATGCACGGAACGTTGATGTAGGTGGCGGTGTCGGGCCTGTTCCCGAAATACGGATAGTCGGCTTTTACGATAATGGTTTCGGTGTCTGGCTGAGACAAAAATCCGTCGTTGTCCTTTGCCCATGCCGCGACCTTGATCGTCGCGGGCTGGCTGAACGAGAGGACAATGGATGAGTCGCTCTTGACGGAATCAACCGTGCCGTTTGCGCCGATGTCCCAGTAGATGCTGTCCACACGGCCGCCGGGGTTGGTGTCGTGCCGCGTGACGCGGACAATCAACTGATTATTGATCCGCGTGGTGTCCAGCCTCTTGACGAATGCAAGGTATGGCCGGAAGAGGCGAACCGTCACCGGCTGCAGCAGCACCGCCGAACTTCCCTGAATGGTGTCTTTCACCTGCACCGAAAGAACAACCGGGACGCTGTCCATTATCGTGAAGCCGAGCGACGACAGCACCGGTCCCGATGTGTCCACAACGCGGCTGCCGATCGTCGCGTGCCAGTAGTACCGTCCGCCCCGTGCCGCCAGNNATGGGCGTGGTATCGCCGAAGACTTTTTGCAAACTGCCCGCCGTGGTAGTCTCGGGCGCGGCAGCTCCAAAGCGCCACACGTATCGCACCGAACCCGGGACGGAGTCCACAAGCGATACCAGGGTGGTGTCGCCGAGCGACACGATCAGCGTGTCCTTGAGAAACCGCGCCCCTACAGGCACAAAGATCATGGTCACCGTCTTCTTGACAAGTTGCGATAGCACGCCCGAACTGTCGCGAAGCGTGACAACGAGCGTCTGGGGAAGCGTGTCGATAAGCGCCTTCTTCATCGTCACCCATCCGGCGCTTGGGAAGCCGTACAGGGCCGACGTGTCGGCATAGGGTGCCGGGGAGGAGGCGACGCAGACGGAGAACTTCGACGCAAGGTATCCGCCGGCCGCAACATAGAAACGCAGCGTGTCTCCGCAGCGGAGCGAGTCCTTTGTCCACAGAGAATCGATTGACGGCACCACCCCGCGGATGATCAGCGTGACCTTCGCGGTGTCGGACGCGTACCCGCGGCTGTTCCTTGCCCACAGGCACAGCGTATCGGGCCCGAACGACGAAACTACGGTCACCGCAGCGGAAAGCGTGCAAGAGGCCACGGGCGAAACGATCGAGTCCACGCGGAAAGAATTCTTGATTGTCCAGTACACGCGAGCCGTGGAGCCCGCGGGCGTCGCCAGAGCAACGGCAAGATAGTTTACTCCGGTCCCGACGTTTGCCGAGCCCGGGGCCGACACCGTCGGCCGCAGCGGGTTGACAACGTCGATGCGGGCGCTGTCGCGGACCTCATCGCGGTTGGGCCGGATGCCGCGAACCACCAGGGTGCCATGAAATTCCTTTGCAAAGTAAAGTACAATGGTGTCGTGCGGGCTTCGCGACAGCCGGAGCGTATCGACAAATTGGGCCAGCGAATCGGGCACCCGAAACGCGGAAAACGTGTCTGCTCCTGTTGTGCATGCCGCACGGTATTCGGTGTTTGTCGAAAGCGGGACGGGAAGGTTTGCCCATGCAACCTTGAGCCGGTAGTCGCCGTGGTAGAATGCCATGGCCGGGTTGTGATTCTCATAGTTTGCGCACCGCGTAACAAGCGCGATCGCGACAAACGAGAATAGGGGAAGAACGCAATTGCACAGCCATCGATTCAAGGCGGTTCTCTCCGGGAGCAGGTTTTTAATCAGGTTCGCCGCTTGTGGTGATCGTAATGACCAACAGGCGGCAGCAACCGGATGTTACAGGGCTCACCTAAAAAATAAACGTCACTGCAAATCCGGCAGCGCCGGCCGCACCTACCGCGTAGCCGATGTTCCGGATCGTCACCGACGTCTGCATCTTCTTCCAGTAGGTGTCGGCGTCCGGCCACGCAGCCGACTGCGAAGCAGCATAATTTTTATTCGCGTCAAAGTGTCCATACAATCCCAGTACTAAGCCCGCCAGGCCCAGTGCGCCGCAGCCGATTCGGGCGGTGAACTTCCAGGGAAACGGTTTTGGCACAGGCTTGGGGGCGGTGGTGAAGTTTGCCGCCTGGGGCGAAACCGTGCGCGGCCCGGGAACCGCATTGGTGTAGGTAAAGGGAGCATTGTCCTGCGCGCTCTGGTCCGCGCCCGCCACCGACAGGTCTCCTCGCCCGTTCTTCTGGAAGAGGACGTTGTCCAGACGCACCAGCGTGTGGCTGCTCTTAACCGAAATGCCGAAGGCGGAAAACGATATCTGGACAAATGCGCATACGCAGGAATCGGCGGAGTCGGCCACCTCGATGCCGTTCCAGTCGAACGGCGCGGGCGAGGAGCTCCTGGTGGGAGGTGGCTGCCGGTTTTCGTCCGAAGTAAAAACCACCGGCGACGACGGCTCTCCCCTGCATACAAGCGATCCCTGCACCACAAGCCCGGTGTATGGCATGAATCGCACAACGGACCCTGCCGCGAAACTGATTGTTCTTCCGCTTCTCACCGTCACGGTCTTGACGACGACGTATTCGCCTCTTTCAAAGAGTCCGTCCTGCTCGCCGGAAAGGGGAATGTCCTTGGCGAGGGCCGCGAAGAAAGAACCCAGCGCGCAAACGCAAAGGAAAGGCGCAATGGGCAGTTGCCAAAAAGCAAGGCTGCGAATGGGGGTTGATGCGCGCATAAGCGGTGTCGTGTCGCGGGGTTAGGGGGCTCTATGCAATCAAAGAAGAAAATATAATATATAGGAACGCGAGAGACTTGGTTGGCGGAGGGGGAAGGATTGTCGATGTGACCGGCAAAAGCGATCGAGAAAGCTTCACCACGATCTTGCGATCCCCAACCCATCGCCTCTTTTAGACGCCCCTGTTGCGCCTTCTGTCCACATTAATTATTTATACCTAGTCCTTACCAGGATCAAACCATGAACCCTGTCGCCAACCTCAAAAAAGTCAAGAAGCTCCGTATGCTCATCCTTTCTGCGGGCGGGCCGCAGAGCGGCATACAGGGGATGTATATCGTCGTTGAAGGCGATGCATGGGAGATGGTGTCCCACGCAACCGTTCCCTACCCCGACGCGGTTGAAGAGCTCATCGAAGCTGCCATACTCACGCCCGGCGCCGCGTTGCCTATCGGGAAACTGGCCTGGCTCGACAGAAAGTTTACCTACCTGTTTCTCGAATGCGCCGGGAACGTTCTTTCGCACGCGCACAAGTCGCTGAGGCGGCCACATTGCGTGGTGCTCAACAAATGTTCGCTTTACAACGGCTTCATGGACGACACGCAGCAGGCGCAGTACTGGGATGTAACGCTGGGCGACGGACAGCTCCTTGCGTCCTCGCTGGTCGTGCCCGTGGCAACCGATTTCGCCCGTCATGCCATGCTGGCCGGACGCCCGGGCGGTTTACCGCTGTTCCCCGGCAATGTCAAGATCGCCAAGAGCACGGAACAGCTTTCGGTATATCTCAACGTCGGCCTGATCGCGCACATTACGGTCGTGGACAACCAAGCGATGAATACCGTGCTCGACAGCGACATCGGGCCGGGAACAAGCCTTATCAATCTTGCCGCGCGCGACGCCGGCTGTCCGGACGGTTTTGACCGCGACGGGTCGTTTGCGGCAAGAGGAAATGTCGATAACGTCTGCGTGAGTGAGCTTGCTTCGCAGGAATGGTTCGTGCGGCGCGGCCCGAAGCAGGCGTACATACAGGATTTTATGGCGAGCTATCAGTCTCCTCGGGTGGCCGCCCTTTCGCCGTACGACAAAATAGCAACGCTCACCGCGCTTACCGCGCGAACGGCGTTTGAGTTTTTCAAGAGGGAATACCACCACGTGCTGTCACCCGAGACCGTCTGGGTGTCGGGAGGCGGCGCAAACAACCTGACGCTGCTTGAGTTCCTGTCGACCTATTTCGATCCTGTCAAGGTGAAGAGCGTTGAGGAATCAGGAATTCCCGCCGCGCTCCGCATCCCCCTCGCCCTGGGACTTTCGGTGCGCGAATTCATCGCCGGCCATCCCGGCCCGTGGAAGGCCGGCGCCAACCCGGAAATCGCGGGCGTCGGCCGGTGGATACTGCCGTAGGCCTTCCTTTCTGCAGGACCGCAAACTTTTGCTCATCTCCGCCGCTGTCGGATCATTGCAACAAAAATTGTGCAAAATCCTGCCTGTCGGGTGTATAATATAGTCCGGCCTGTCGTATACTCATTTCACATTTGTTGCGCGGAACGCCTCAACCTTTTCCCCTGCACCCGGCCATGGACACAACCATCCTTGTCGTCGATGACTCCAAATTCCAGGTGCACCTCATGAACAAGCTGCTTACGGAGCTTGGGTACACCCGGATCCAGGCGGCCGCGAATGTCGTTGAGGCGAGGAAGGTCCTTGAGGAGAAGACGATCGACCTGATACTTTCCGACTGGTACATGCCCGGCGAGTCGGGATTGGATTTCCTCAGGTGGGTGCGCGCAACGCCGCGGCATTCCGCAATACCGTTTGTCATGGTGAGCACCGAACACGAGAAATCAAACATCTTCGAGGCTGCCCGCGCAGGACTTCAGACATACATCTTCAAGCCTGTTTCCAAGGACACGCTCAAGAAGAAGCTGTATCACCTTGTCCAGTCCTATCCTTCCATAAGTCCGCCTCATGAGGCGCTGTAGCGGACCGTTCGCACGGGTCCTGCTGCGCCCTCTTGAAATGCTTCATGGCCCACGTCACATCCGTTATTTTTAACAATTGTCCATACACCCGGACGCCCGGGTTTAATTCATTGAAGAACCCCGCAGCAAGCTTCGGGGTTAGCAAACTTTGGGATTCACCCATTCAAACGCACATGCAGGCTCAGGTTCTGTGAAAATCACCTTTGTATACCCTCGTTTCGAGAAATTTCTCTCCAACAACCCGGAGCTCGACCGCGGGCTTATCGATTATTTCCTCGGCGATTTTACCACGCCGCCGTCGCTGGGGATTCCTATTCTTGCCTCACTCACGCCTCCCGAGTTCGAGGTGGAACTCATTGACGACAATGCGGGCGACGCCATCGACTATTCTGCTGCAACCGATCTCGTGGCGATCAACTGCTTTACGCCTCAGGCGACGCGCGCGTTTGAAATAGGGGATGGCTTTCGCGCCAACGGCAAAAAAGTGATAATGGGAGGATTTTTCCCTTCGTTCATGCCCGAAGAATGCCTCAAGCATGCCGACAGTGTGAACCTCGGCGAGGGCGAACCGACCTGGCCCGTTGTTCTCGAAGACCTCAAGGCGGGCTGCCTCAAGCGGTTGTACAAAGGCGGCTGTTCGTTCGATCTGGCCGCCATGAAGATTCCCCGCCGCGACCTGTTTTACAAAAAGGATTATTACGACTGGGACGAAGACCTGGTCCAGCTCACCCGGGGGTGCTCGTACAACTGCGCCATGTGCTCGATACCCGCGCACATGGGGAGCAAGATACGGTTCAGGCCCATCGAGGCGGTAGTCGAGGAAATTCGCGGCCTCAAGTACGAGAACGTGTACCTCGCCGACGATACGTTGTTCTTTACGCAGCGGAAAATGATGGAGTACGCGCGCAGCCTGCTTGCCGCGCTTGTCCCGTTGGGCAAGAAATACTTCGTCGCTTCCACTATGGCGCTCAACACCGACGCCGCGTTTCTGGACCTGATGGCGGCTGCCGGTGTGCGCAACTTCTACTGCACGCTCAACGTAGACCCGGTGTCGATCCGCGCTCTGGCCGGCGGGGCCAAAGAGCGGCAGATTCTGTTTGATCTTGTAAAGGAGCTCGAAGATCGCGAAATCAACTTCTTCGCATCCTGCGCCATCGGCCGCGACTGGGACACCAGGGGAATCGGCGAGCGGGTGGTGGAGCTCCTGCGCGCGGCCAACATTCACACATCGGAGTTTTTCGTTTTCACGCCGTACCCGGGGTCGGTGCACTGGGACCGGCTCGACCGGCAGAACCGGATTACCGACAAGAACTGGTCCCATTACAACGGCGCGCACGTGGTGTTCCAGCCGCTCGACATGTCGGCCGACGACCTGTACCGGGAGTTCGTGGGCGTGTGGAACGGCTACTATAGGCTTCAGAAGGATTCGCATTCGGCAAGCCTGGAGCCTGCCACCTGGGAAAACGGCCGCAAGGTAGTGGGCAAACCGCTTCAGCGCCAGGGCGTACGGGGGCAGGCCGCCATTACCGGGATCGGCGTGCACAGCCCCATCGGGAACGACTGCGCATCGGTTGTCGCCGCGCTCCGCGAAGGAAGGCATGGCCTTGCGCCTATCACGCAATTCGATGCGAGCCATTTCCGCACGAACCTCGGCGGCGAGATACGCGGCTTTGACGCGAGGGCATTTCTTGACAAAGATGAAATTGGGGAATATGGCGACCGGTACATGCACCTGGCGATTGCCTCGGCGCGAAACGCGCTTCGGGATGCGGGAGTTTCCTTCGCGCCCGGCCAGGCGCGGCGGGACAGAGCGCTTGTCCTGGGAACCTGCAACGGCGGCCTTCGCTCCGCCGAAGAGGAATACAAGTGGCTGCACGGCAAAGGCGGCACAATCTTCGACGAGAAAATGAACCTTCAGGCGCAGTACTATGGGTTCGGCAAGGCGCTGTCGCGCGCCTTGGGAATTGGCGGAGAAATATGGATAGTCACCACTGCCTGTTCTTCCACTACCGGCGCGCTTGGGCTCGCCGCTTCGCTTGTCAACCTTGGGCTGTATTCGACCGTTGTGGTGGGCGGATCCGACACGCTGTGTGTGGCGAACGTAAGCGGGTTTAACGGCCTCAAGGCCGTGTCCACAACGCGGACCGCACCGTTTTCCCTGCCTGTTGGTCTTAACATCGGCGAAGCATCGGTCTTCTGGGTGCTCGAAGACCTGGAACAGGCAATATTGCGCCACGTACGCATGTACGGGAAAGTTGCCGGCCACGGCCTCACCTCCGACGCCTATCACCCCACGTCGCCCGATCCCCGGGGCGACGGCGTGTGCAAGACCCTTGCCGGCGCTCTTGCCGACGCGGGGGTCCCCATGGAAGACATCGGATGCATCAACGCGCACGGCACCGGCACCGAGGCAAACGACCGCGCCGAATCAAAAGGCATTGCAAAGTTCTGCGGCAACGCGCAGATTCCTGTAACGTCAACAAAGTCGTTCTTTGGCCACTGCATGGGCACCACCGGCATCCTCGAAGCAACCTGCAACCTGCTGTCGATGAACGAGGGATTCATTCCGCCCACGCTTAATTTCTCATCTCCGCGCCCGGGCTGCACCCTGGACTATGTTCCGAATGCGGCGCGGCCCGCAGCCTACCGCGCATTTCTTACTGCAAACTATGCGTTCGGCGGCAACAACGCCGCTGCCTGCATTACCGCATGGGATTATCCGGCCACACCCCGGCCGCAGGAACCGGGCCGCGTGGTTGTCACCGGCGTCGGCACGGTAACGTCGCTGGGCCTGGGGGTGGGGAAAACACTTGAGGAACTCCGCCGCGGCAGCGTGGGCATCGGTCCAGCGCACCGGATCGGGTACCCAGAATCCGCGTCGAAGCGCGCGGGCCTAGTGCCGGCGTTTACCGCGCAGGACGTCGACCGCAGGCTTGATTTTGCGGAAATGAACGCAATCAGCCGGTATGCGACTGCCGCGGCACGGCTGTCGCTGAGCGACGCCGGCCTGCGCGTGGGCCAGAAGAACTGCGACGATATCGGCATCGTGATGGGCGTGTGCAACGGCCCGCCCGAATCGGACCACATGAACAGCGTTTTCAAATCGGACACCTTCGAACCCCACATCTCCTGCTTTTCGAATATCACTGCCAATTCCACGGCAGGCTGGGTCTCAAACGCGCTGTGCCTCAAGGGCGTCAACATGACCGTGGCGCCCGGCCCGCATGCGGGCCTGGCAAGCGTTGCCTACGCCTTCAACACGTTGCGCCGGCATCGGGCCAAAGCCATGCTTGCGGCGGCATCCGACGAAGTGTATTATCAGATGTTTTACAATTACAACCTCATCGGGTTCCTCAAACAGGGCGCGGCCGAAAACGAGTATGGCCTCGACCTGCGCGAACCGAAGCGGAAGGTGATCGCCGAAGGCTCTGCAGCCCTCGTGCTCGAAACCATGGAAAGCGCGGCGGAGCGCGGGGCACCAGTGCTGGCCGAGGTGCTTTCCTACGGCATGAGCATTGACGGAAAAGAATTCTCCGGTCAGAGCCTTTCTTCGGACGGTCTGGCGCATGCCTGCGAGGTTGCGCTTTCCCGGGCGAAAATAGGGTGGAAGGACGTCGGGCTTGCGGTGTGGGCGCCGCAGGGGAACGCGCAGGACGCAAAAGTCCTCGACGTGCTGGCGGCCTTCGGACTCGGCGACGTTCCGCTTGCCGCGACAACGTTTAATACGGGATACATAGAAACCGCGTCGATCCTGGTCGGCGTTGCCTGTGCGCTTGCCGGGCTCCGCGACGGCAAGGGCCTGTGGCCGCAGAAGACCGGCGTGCCCGCACTGGACGGAAGGAACCCGGTCCACGCGCCGCGTTATGTGCTCGCGCTTGCGAGCACCGACCTCGGCTATAATTATGCACTTGTCCTTTCTCCGGGGGCGGTTGTATCGTGAGAGAGCGTGTGTGCATAACCGGAATGGGCGTGGTGTGCAGCGCCGGCACAAACTGCGAAGAGTTTTACGAAAGCGTGGTTCACGGAACAGCATCGTTTTCTCTCATAGGGCGTCCGCACCTCGCACATTTCCGCGCCACGCATGCCGGTCTCATCCGCGAGTTTGACGGGCAAGAGTTCGCAGCAAACCCCCGGGTTCGTTTCCTCGACCGTTTCGTTCACCTTGCCGCGGCAGCGGCGAGGGAGGCCATGACGGGGGCGGGTATTGCCCCCGCTGCCCTGTCCCGCGCCATGGGACTGGTATTCGCCACGTGCAGCGGGCCAATGCAAACCATAGAGCGCCGCTACGGCCGCGTCCTTGCCGGCGACGCGTCCCTTACCAAAGAAGAATTGTTCGCCAACCGGTACTATTCCGGGGCAAAGGCGCTCTCGCACCTGTTCGGTATTTCGGGTCCGAGTGCCACGGTGGTCACCGCGTGTTCGGCAAGCACCGCCGCAATCGGATTTGCCGCAGACCTTATCCGTCTGGGCATCATCGACGTTGCGCTGGCCGGCGGCAGCGACACCTTCAGCGAGACCACGCTTGCCGGGTTCGACGGCCTCAAGGCGACCTGTGAAGGCACCTGCGCTCCGTTTTCCAAGCCCGTGGGCCTTAACCTGGGCGAAGGCGCGGCTTTCTGCGTTCTGGAGAGCCTGACGCATGCCCGGGCGCGTGGCGCAATAATCCATGCCGAAGTCCTGGGATTCGGTCTCAGCAACGACGCGTACCACTGCACCGCGCCCGATCCGTCGGGAACGGGTCAGTCGCTCGCCATGGAGCGCGCGCTCTATGACGCGGGCACATCGCCTTCGTCTATATGCTACGTCAATGCGCACGGCACCGGCACCGAGGCCAACGACAAGGCCGAGACCAAGGCGATCCGCAAGGTGTTCGGCGATCATGCATTGGTGCTGCCAATGAGTTCCACAAAATCAATTATCGGGCATTGTCTGGGCGCGGCAGGAGCGCTCGAAACCGTGGCAAGCATCCTGTGCCTTTCCAAAGGCTATGTGCCGCCCACGGCGCATTTTTCGGAGCGCCGCGACGGCTGCGCACTCGATTATGTCCCTGACGCGGGCCGTCGCGCCGATTTTGACGGCCCCCTGCTCAAGAACAACTTTGCGTTCGGCGGCAATAATGCGAGCATCGTTGTAAAAGTAAAGCCCGATCCCGCCTTCGCGCCGCCGGAACGAGGGGCCGGCGAGCCCGTGGTGATAACCGGCATCGGTATTATGTCACCGGCCGGGGTGGGGGCGCAACGCCTGTGCGAAGCCGTATCCTTTGCCAAGGACCTTTCCTGCGATGCGGCAATCGCCGGAGGCGCCGGCCCGCGCGCGGCCAGGGTGCCCGACTTCGACATGGCCGCACTGGACCGCCGTATTGACATTCGCAACATGGACAGGTCGAGCATCCTGGCGACCGCCTCAACGCGGCTCGCTCTTGCGCAGGCCTTCGGCGCAGACCGGACTGCCGGACGCGGGGACGTCGGGCTGTTCCTCAACCTTTCCGCAGGACCTTCGTGGGCCGAATCCGAGCACATTTGCTCGCTGTTGCGCGCCGATTTCCGGATCAATCAGGTTGCGGCGTTTCCCTATGTGGTGCCGAATTCAGTTGCGGGAAATGTGTGCAAGGCGCTTCGACTTACGGGACACAATACTACCCTGAGCTTCGGGCCCGGCGCCGGCCTCATGGGGCTTGGATTTGCCACGATTGCCATCAGGAGCGGCCATGCGAGGGCTCTGGTGAGCCTCAGCGTCGATGAATTGTCCGAGCATTTTCTCACCGACATGCTTGAAGCGGGCCTGGCTTCGCCTGCCGGCGTCCCGTTGGCGGAAGGCGCCTGCGCCATGATGCTGGAAACCGAATCGAATGCCGCGGCCCGCGGCGCTGCGGTGCTGGGAACGGTGTGCTCGACCGCCTATTCCACCGACACCGCCGATGTCATCCGTCCCAACGAAGGCGCGGACTCGCTCGCCGCAACCATGCGCAGTGCCCTTGACCTGGCGGGAATATCGGCTGAGGATATAGGCCTTGTGTGCTTGAGCGAGGCCAACAGCCGGGAAACCGATGCTCTGCGCGCCGCTTCCGGGCTGCGCGAGGCTCGTATCATAGACG
Source organism: Fibrobacterota bacterium (assembly GCA_003165595.1). GTDB lineage: Bacteria > Fibrobacterota > Chitinivibrionia > Chitinivibrionales > FEN-1185 > FEN-1185. The sequence continues at coordinate 74,534 of PLWQ01000017.1, forward strand.
TGCAGCCGAAGCTCGGCTGCGCAGAGGCGACGATTCCGCTGTTTTCACTGTCGTATGCGCTGCTGAATTCTTCGCTGGTGCCGTCCTTCGGAAAAAAGTATATTCTCGTAGTTTTTGGCTCACCGCACGGGGTGAATTGCGTAACGGTTATCCACAAAGGCAATGTGAAAGACTAGATGGTATGACGGATACAATGCAGGCGGCAATCGACAAGCGCCGCCAAGTGATCGATACGTTCAAGCGGGAGCTCATCCGGCGGCTTAATCTGCCCTACACAACCGAGGACCTGCACGAAGACGTCGCGCTGCTGGGCGCGGGACTCGGCCTCGATTCCCTCGATGCCCTGGAAATCGTACTCTGCATCGAGAACTCGTTCGGCATCAAGATTCCCGACGAGAACATTGCGGTATTGCGGTCCATCAACACCGTGGTCGATTTCGTGCTCGCGCAAAAAGCCGAGAAAGAGGCCCCGCAATGAAAGCATCCCCTTTTCACGATTCCTTTGCAAAAAAAAATGCCGTGTTTGCCCAGCGGTACGGCACCTCCGTGGTGTCGAAGGTTTCCGATAGTGCCGCGGAATACCATTGTGTGCGCGACGCGCTCGCGCTCACCGACGTTTCGTATATGCAGCGGTTCAGTTTCCCAGAAGACAAGGGACTTGATTTTCTCGACTCCCTGTGCGCCGGCAACGTGGCCAAGGTGCGGTTCGGACGAATGCTCCACACGTTTATCGCGGACGAAAACGGGCACCTGCTCGCCGACTGCTACGTGGCCAATAACGACGAACAATTCGTTCTCCTTGCCGAAACCATCGTCGACGCGGCCGCGTTCAAGGACCTGCTGCTCTCGCGCGGCGCCGCGGACGCGGGCATGGTTGACCTTTCGGAAAGCCACGCGCTTCTGAGCGTCGACGGGTACAAGGCCTGGGCCGTGGTAAAGGGTCTCTTCGGCGCCGATGTGCTCGGGTTGCCGTATCTGTCGGTGGAGCGTTACGATTTCCAGGGAGAGCCTCTGGCACTTTTCCGGGCGGGGAAAACTTCGGAGTTCGGCTATTACCTCCTGGCGCCGGCGTCGAAGGCGGCGCCGCTGTTCGATGCGTGTCTGGCTATTGCCGCCGAGAACGGCGGGGGTCTGTGCGGGGTCGAGATCCACAACGACCTTCGGCTCGAAGGCCGTTTCTTCAACATTTTCGCGGAAGGCGCGGCCGTACGGGACCCGCTTGTCCTCGGGCTCCAGTGGATGATAGACTTCGGCAAGTCGGAATTCCTGGGCTCCAAGGCTATTTTCGCGCGCAGGGCCGCGGCGTTGTCCCACAAGATCATCGGCATCTGCACCGAGTCGGGCGCTAAGGAACTTGTCAAGGGCACGCCCATTTATAGCGGACCATCGCAAGTGAGCGAAGTGGTTGCGTCGTGCTATTCGCAGTTGTTAAGCACCTACGTCGGCCTCGCCGTGTTTCCGGTTGGCATCGCTTTTGCGGGCTTGCAGTTTTGCCTCGGGTCGGAACGCGGCCCTGCCATCCATACCATTTCGATGCCGCCCATCATGCCGAAGAGTTTGACGGTAAAACTGGACGAGCTGTAAAAGCAAACGTCTCCTCGTACGCTCAGTCCGGCGCTCCCGTTCCGTTAAAACGGCCCTCGCGCATCGTTCAAAGGATGCCCCAATGCACACCATCAAGCGTCGTCTCCACATTACGCCCGCATTCCACCAGACCGACATGATGGGCGTCATTCACAATGCGCAGTATTTCCTCTGGTTTGAGGACGGCCGGCTTGCCATCATGAAAGAAATACTTTCCATTGAGGAAGCGATGGGCATGGGCTTCATAACGCCGGTTGTGGAGAACCGCTGCGAATACAAGCGATATGTCAAGTTCGGTGATCCGCTTATTCTGTTTACCACGCACGAATTGATCGCGGCATACGAGGGCCGGCTCACCTTTCACCACTCGCTGGTGCACGAGACCACCAAGCTGGAGATGGCGGCGGGAACCACGGCAGTCACCGTGGTCGACCGCACAACCAACCGGCTTGTCAAGGACTGGCCCGACGATCTGTGGAAGAAGTATCAGGCGTTGAAGTAGTGATTTTGTGCAGCGCGAACAAGCATCAGAGAAGAAATCATTAACCCCGCCATCCCTTCTTTCATACCAATGAGTATTTTATAAGGCTGTCAAAAGTCAAAGCCCGTTGGACTACCCATTGCGCACAAGGTAACCATGTTTTCAAACAAGATCGCTCTTGTCACCGGGGGTTCGCGCGGCATCGGCAGGGCCGTTGTCGAGGATTTCCGCGCCAAGCACGCGACGGTATATTTCACGTATCACCGGCACGAAGAAGCGGCCGAAGAGACCGTGCAAAAGACCGGCGGCCATAAAGTATTGTGCCCGCAGGGGGACGCCGAGGCAATCGAAAGAACCGTTGAGGACATCGTACAGCGCGAGGGACGCATCGACATTCTCGTCAACAACGCCGGCATCACCGCCGACGGCTACCTTATGATGATGCCGTTTGACGAATGGAACAAGGTCCTCGATACCAACCTCAATGGCGCTTTCCGGTTTGCAAAGGCAGTGGTGCGTCCGATGATGAGTGCGCAAAAGGGAGTCATTGTCAATGTCGCGTCCGTGTCGGGGCTAGTGGGAATCGGCGGCCAGACCAATTACGCGGCGTCCAAGGGCGCCCTCATCGCATTTACGCGGTCGCTGGCGGCCGAGCTTGGGCCACGCGGCATCCGCGTGAACGCGGTGGTGCCCGGATTCGTGGAGACCGACATGACCGCCAGAATGCCGCGGCAAATCAAGCAGCAAAACCTTGCCAGGATTCTCGTCAAACGTTTTGGAACTCCCCGGGAAATTGCAGCAGCAGTGTCTTTTTTGTCGTCCGAAGATTCGTCGTACATCATTGGCCAGGCGCTCGTTGTCGACGGCGGCCTCACCTCAACCGTGGCGTAGCAGATTCATGACCGTTTTTCTCTTTCCAGGACAGGGCTCGCAGGAAATCGGCATGGGCGGCGACCTTTTCAAGGACGACGCGTTCTTCCGGTCTCTTGTCGCGCTCGGAAGCGACCTTACTCACGAAGACCTCGAAAAGCTGTGCCTGCGCGGACCGGAAAAAAGGCTCCGGCTCGCGCAGTTTCTCCAGCCGTTGCTGGCCAGCGTGTCGCTTGGCTACCTGCGTCGGGTGCTCCAGCGGGGGATAATGCCGGACGCGGTGCTGGGGCACTCGCTCGGCGAAATAACCTCGCTTGCCGCAAGCGGGGTGGTCACGGCCGAAGAGGCGGTAACCATCGCGGCAAAGCGCGGCGAATTCATGGACGAGGCGGCCGCGCGGTGCAACGGCTGCATGATTGCCGTGCTTTTTACGCCTCTTGACAAAGTGAATGAGATCCTCGCCTCGATGAACAGGCCCGCCGACATCGTTCTCGCGAACGACAACGCCCCCAACCAGATCGTCGTGTCCGGCGATTGCGCGGCCACAGAGGAATTCTCGCACCTGCTTCGCGCGCAGGGGATCGGCAGGACGAAATCGATCCTTGTGTCGGGCCCCTGGCACAGCCCGTTCATGGCAAGCGCACGGGACAAGTTCAAAGAATGGGTGGCGTCCGTTCCGTTCAAGGCGCCCCGGGTGCCGATCCTGCTCAACTCCTCCGGCGCGTTCGAAGAGGATCCCGCGGTCATCAAGGACCTCATCACCCAGCAGCTCGTTAAGCCCGTGTACTGGCGCGCGTGCATGGAAACCCTTCGTAACAGGAATGCCGACGTGTTCCTGGAGATCGGGCCGCAGCGGATTCTCTCCGGACTCGTGCGGGTAAACGGCTTCCCAAAAACGACCACGGTGTACAATATCAACAATCTTACCGGGCTCGACCGCGCGGCCGGGGAGCTGGCGCACGGTTCGTGAGGCATTGAATCGACAAAAAAGACCTCATCCGCAGATACAAGGAAACGCCCCTTCCCATGGGCGTCTTCCAGGTGAAGAACCTTGCCAGCGGCAAGGTCTTTATCGCAACGGCCAAAAACCTTCCGGGCAAGATCAACAGCTGCAAATTCCAGCTTCAAAACGGCAGCCACCCGAACCGCGAGCTGCAGAGCGATTTCGCGCAGTGCGGGGAGTCGGGGTTTGTTTTTGAGATTCTCGACCGCCTCGAATACAAGGACGATCCCCTGTACAACTACGACGACGATTTGAAAACCCTGGAAGAATTGTGGCTCGACAGGCTCGAGCCGTACGGCGACAAGGGATATCACGTGAGGAAAAAGCCGGCGAAATGAACCGAAGGAAATCCGGGGTCGCAGGTTAAAGCCGAAGCAGCCCTACATCACCGGCGGCGGAAAATATCTGTCGAGCCTTGCAAAAAGGAATTTGTCGCCCGCCAGCATGATCTTCCTGCTCACCAGTGCATCGCGCACGCTGATCTGCCGCATGAACACCTGCGCCCACACGCCGGAATCGACCGTGACCGTGAGATTCGGCGTCTCCGCCTTACCTTCTGTAAAGGCGCAGGCGCCGTGATCGACGGCAATATGCACCGAGTATTGCTTATCTGGAAAATCGAACTGGAGCACGGTCTTCAGGTGCGCCGTGGCAACGGGGTCGACGCTCCTGGCCATTTCCTGCATCAGGATGCGCACGTCCGACATTACGTTCCTGCTCAGCAGGTCGAGATCGCGCGACTGTTCTCCCATCGCAACCGCATGTTCCCAGTAGATGTTGGAATACTTCTTAAAATAGGAGACGTCGGGCGAGAGCTCGGCCGCGGCCCTTCTTTGCGTGTCGGGAGAAATGCCGCCCAGGGTGGCCAGCTCGTACCCGGCCTTTACGTATGCGGCTTCGATGGCTTTGACGGTGAGCGGTTTGGCAAGCGAGAACTGCAGCAGGTACGATTCGGGCCTGATGATCTCGCCGCACAGTTCCATGGACATAGCGTTGGCGTAGAGCGAAAACATGGCTCGCACGGCGGCAAAGTTTTCATCGCCCTTGAATGCGCCCACCACGATAGAGGCGATCTTTTTGGGCCATTTTTCCGGAAACCGGAGAGCATTGCGCACCGTACCCTTTGGCGATTGCTCAAAGCGCGACTGGGTGAGCGGCAGGGTACGGTCGAGCACGTTTTTGAGGTGGCTGCTCACGGTGAAAGCGTTGAGCGGCGTGGCGCACACGACAATATCCGCGTCGAGAATATCCGCAAGGATCGCCGGCATATCGTCTTTGAGGATGCACTTTCCGGGGGAGGTTATCCAGCACGAATAGCAGCCGAGGCATTGCTTGATGTCAAGGGCTGCCAGGTCGCGCTCCACCAGAGCGGCGCCCGCCTCGCGGACGCCCTTGACAAACAGGTCGGTGAGCCGCCGGGTAAAGCCATTCTTTCTCGGGTTTGCGCGCAACAGGAGCAGTTTCATAGTTCGCCGTCCATCATGGCAAGCGCCATAGTCCCTTTCGCGACCGTCTTCCTGCCCACCCTCGCCTCTACGGCATAGCTGTATAGTGCGCCGAAACTCGTTTCGCGCGTGGAAAACATCTCCAGGGTCTCGCCGGGGAACGACGGGTTCAGGAACTTCATATTTGCCGAGGCCAGATAGAAGATCTGCGGCTCTTTGGCAAGCTTTGCGCCGCTCACTTTTTTGGAGAGTCCCCACAAAAGTCCGCTGGTTTGCGCCAGGGCGTCAATGACAAGAACGCCGGGCATGATGTGTTTCTGCGGAAAATGCCCCTCGAAATACGGCTCGCTGTCCAGGATGTCGCGCTGGGTGGCTATTGTTTTGTCAACAACGAGTCTGGTCACCCGGTCAACAAATAGAAACGGAGGCCGGTGGGGCAGGATGGCGAGGATGTCCTCGCGCGAAAAAGAGACGGGTTCGGTCATGCTGATCCTTTGCCTGGAAAATCTGGGTGCATCAGACGGTTTCGGCGCCGGTGTCCCAGAATGTTCTCTTGTCCAGTAACGCGAGCTCTGCGGCCATGTTCCGGCGCACCCGCTGTGCGAACTCCCCTGGCCTTTCTCCCGGCTCGGACCGGCAAGGCAAAAGGAATCGCACGGTGTATGAGAATTTGCGCTTTGGAAAAATACTTCCTTTGCAGCGCGCCATGAGCGGAAGGTCGGAATGGACGAGGACCGGCACCACGGGCGCGTTTGTTTCAATTGCCACCTTGAAGGCAAAAGGGCCGAACGGCAGGAGCTTTCCGGTCCTGGCGCGCGTTCCCTCGGGGAACACGAGCAGATTTTTGCCGGTTCCGAGCACGTGCCTGCATTTTTCCACGGCCGCGCCGAGCGACTGAAGTGAATCCGGGTCGATGCTGATGAAATCCAGGTGCTTCACAAATGTTGAGAACGGCGGAGTCCCGGCGTATTTGGATTTGATGACCACGCCGCTCTCCGGGAGAATCGACAGCAGCATGAGGGCGTCGAGCCTGCTCCGGTGATTTGCCACCACCACCGACCCGCGCACCGCAGCGGTTGCGGCACCGGGCAGTTCCGCCATCGAGTACACCCGAAGGCCCGGCAGCCATATTCTAGTGAGGAAAAATGCGTATGTCTTGAGCACCGAATACATGAGGCGGCGAACAAGGGCGGGCCACAGCGCAAGGAGCATGAAGAAGGGCATTCCAACACAGAGAAATACCGCCGCGGACGCGAAATATCCGAGGTAGCCGATGATGCCGAGGAAGACTTTAAGGGGATACAAGGGGCGGATAAGGTTTCCCTTCATAGTGACAAAGTGACGGAGTAACAACGTAAGAAAGTTCCAAGGCGCAGGTTTACAGGGAAAATGTCATTCTCGTTGTGGAACTTGCAACCTGCAAACGATGACTTTCTTTGGTGCGTCGATCGGCGCTATGAGATTTACTAAAACGGCGATTCGATCTCTTTGAGGAATGGGAGATTCTTGTCTTTGTCCGAAATAACGGGATCTGCAACCGGCCAGGCAACTGCAATTGCCGGGTCGTTCCACCTGATGCCGGCGTCATGAGCCGGGGAGTAGTATGCGTCAACCTTGTACAGGAATTCCGAATCCTGCGAAAGCGTGCAGTAACCATGGGCAAATCCACGGGGCACAAAAAGCATGCGCCGGTTGTCCTCGCTCAGGGTGACGCCGAGCCATTTGCCGAAGGTCTTCGATTGCCTGCGCAAATCTACCACGACGTCGAACACCGCCCCGCGCACCACGCGCACGAGCTTGCTTTGCGCGAAGGGCGGTTTCTGGAAGTGCAGGCCCCGCACCACGCCGGCAACGCGGGAGCGAGCGTGATTATCCTGAACAAAATTCACCGGCAGGCCGTGCGCCTCCATGTCCCTTGCCGTAAACGATTCGAGGAAGAAGCCGCGGCTGTCCTCGTGGACGACGGGGTCCAATATCCACAGCCCCTGCAGTTCCGTTTCCGTGTATTTCATCATCGTTTCCCTGATGCAAGCTGCAGAAGGTATTCGCCGTACCCGTTCTTCTTCATGGGTTCGGCAAGCCTTGCGAGCTGGTCTTGTGTGATGTATCCGAGCCTGAACGCAATTTCTTCCGGGCACGACACCTTGAGCCCCTGGCGCGATTGGATGGTTTCCACGAACACCGACGCCTGGAGCATGGACTGGTGCGTGCCGGTATCGAGCCAGGCAACACCCCTGCCGAGCAGGACGACGTCCAGCTTGCCCTCGTCCAAATACAGCCTGTTGAGGTCCGTTATTTCGAGCTCGCCGCGGGGTGACGGCGTTAGAAACGCGGCGCGATCGGCCACCTGGTTATCGTAGAAGTAAAGGCCTGTCACCGCATAAGGTGACAGGGGGTTCTTCGGTTTTTCAACGAGGTTTGTTGGCTTTCCGGCTGGGTCGAGCTCAACCACGCCGTAGCGTTCAGGATCGTTCACCCAGTATCCGAATATGGTTGCCCTGTCTGTTTTTGCGGCAGCCTCCTTGAGCGATCCTACAAATCCGTGGCCCCAGAAGATGTTGTCACCCAGGATGAGCGCAACGCTTTCGTTTCCGACAAATTCTCTTCCCACGATAAAGGCCTGCGCAATTCCCTGGGGCTTTGGCTGGATCGCATACGAAAGATTGAGGCCCCACTGGCTTCCGTCTCCCAGGAGCCGCCGGAACGCCTCAATGTCCTGGGGCGTGGTTATCACCAGTATCTCGCGAATCCCGGCGAGCATCAGGATGGTGAGCGGGTAATATACCATGGGCTTGTCGTAAATCGGCATGAGCTGCTTACAAATGGCAAGCGTCACCGGGTACAACCGGGTGCCAGAGCCGCCGGCGAGGATGATGCCTTTCATGCAGGCCTTCCTGAATAAGTGGCGATAAGTACGATTTGAGAAAATACAATGTGTCGTTTTGCCCGTACAGGGCAAATAGTAAGGCAGGATGGAAAAGAATCGGCCGGAAAGATGACCCTTCCGGCCGTGGAAATCGACGTGACAAATGGATGTTAGAAGTAGAATGCCAGTGAAAAAGCGCCCACCGACGTTATTCCCAGAGCCTGCCTCGCTCCGGACTTAGTTGTCACGGTGACAGCGCCCGTGGTTTGCTTTTCGTCGTAAGGAGCAGTAATCCCATAGCCGAGCCGGTATTCCGCGCTCAGGCTCAATTCCTTGATAATGAAGAACTCAACACCGGCGATCGCAGCAACGTTAAAACCAAAGCCGCTGAAATAGGTGACGCCGTTTACCATTTGTCCGGCCGCCGCATTTGTGGTCGTTGGCGCGGTGACTCCAGTGGCAACTGCATCCTTTTCCGAAGTCGAAGTCGACACAAAACCCAATGTACCGCCGACGTAGGGACTCACGCGGGTCTTAAGCAAATGATATTCCGCCCCGGCATTCAGCCCGATGCTAAAAGCGTTCGCATCGCCAGCCGATCCGCCTGCGGCCGGAGCCGGAGTCCCCTGATCGGCAAAGCCGAACAGCAGGCTTGCGCGGAGAGCGAGAGGATCCAGAAGGTAATACTTTCCGCCAATGCCGCCCTGATATGCATTGGCGGCAAGAGCGCTCAGTCCGCTAAACTCAAAGAGCATCGCCTTTGAGCCGGCATTGACCGAGGTCGTGAAGTCGTCCGCTGATGCTACAGATACCGAAATAACCAGTACCGCAAGCGCCAGAATACCAAGTTGCTTCTTCATGAAGCACCCCTTTCGTTAATGGTGAAACCCTTTAACGCCCCTTGCACTATTATTTCTAAAATATTAAACGGAATGCCGGAGTCAAACAAAATCTATCCAGATTAGGTTCCTATTCTCCGATTACCTGAACAAATATTTTTCGCGACCGGGGCCGGTTATCGTGATCGATAACAACTATTTGCTGCCAGGTGCCCAGAACGAGTTTCTTTTCGGTAAAGGGCACGGTGATTCCCGGACCCATGAGTGTGGCGCGGATATGCGAAAATCCGTTGTCGTCGCCCCACGTCTCGGAATGACGGCTCCGCAGGTTGCCGGGCACAAGTTCGTTAAGCTGTTCCTTCATGTCCTCTGCGAGTGCAGGTTCAAATTCGATGGTGGATATTGAAGCGGTAGAGCCCACGACAAACACTGTTGCGATACCACTCGTGATTTCAGATTCGGTAATGATGTCTTCCACGTCCGGGGTGACATCGATGATATCCGAGAACCCCTGCGTCTGGACTGAAAAATCTTTTCCGAATACCATAGGCCAATCCTTTCATTTATTTGCTGGAACGAATTTCCATCAACAGCGGTAAGATGTAAAATAATAATAGGGGTGGATGATGCAGGACCTAATAGCGGGGTTCATACTTTCGTTTCGAAAGGGTCCGAACAATTTCAGGAATTGACAATTGTGGCAATTATCCTCTGCCCGGCGCCAGGCCGGACTGGAAAGTGCGCAGAGCGCAGGGCCGCCTGACCGCGGCCGAAGGCCATAGCGGCAGGCGGTACCGAGGCCGTAGGCCGAGCTTGCAAGGAGGGCCGCCGACGTACTCGGCGGGGCGCCCAACTTCTTAGACTGTTTACCAGAAAAGCCTTTATATCAAACCCTTCCTCCAAGATTTGCTTTTGATATTTCGGCCAGCAGTAATATTTTCCAGTACAAGGAGCCTTATTCATGCCCACTCTCCACGAACACATCGCCTCATTCCTCGACTACCTGCTCAAGGAAAAGGGCTATTCGGCGCACACCGCGGATGCCTACAAACGAGACCTTGCCCAGTTCGAATCATTTGTGGCTCAAACCTGCCCCGGCGCCGATTTCGACGGCGTGATGAAGAAAGCCGTCGTGCGAGACTTCACCTACACGCTTGGCCGGCAGGGGCTCAAGCCTCGATCCGTCGGCCGCAAGGTGGCTGCCCTCAAGTCGTTCTCAAAATTCTGCGTCAAGCGCGGTCTCCTGAGTGTCAATCCGGCCAAACTGTTGGCAAATCCCAAGCTCGACAAGCCTCTACCGGCCTTTCTCACCGAGACCCAGGCGCAACTGCTCGGGGCGGCGGCCGCACCCGGGAAGAACCTGCGTCAGGAAACCGAAAACCTGAGGAACCGGGGGATTGTGGAACTCCTGTACGGTACCGGCCTGCGTCTGTCCGAGGTGTACGGCCTCAACGCGGACACCATCGATTACAAGCACGCAAGTGTGCGTGTGCTTGGCAAAGGGAGAAAGGAGCGGATAGTGCCGGTCACCGAAGCGGCGGTACGAGCGATATGCGATTACCTGCGGAACCGGACTGCGCCGGGCGCGGCCCAGGGGGCGCTGTTCACAAACGACAAGGGCAAACGGCTTTCACGGAGGCAGATAGAGCGCGTCGTCTCGCAGGAACTGTCGGCCGTGACCCAGCAAAGAAAACGGAGCCCCCACGTGCTGCGGCACTCCTTTGCCACTCACCTGCTCGACCGAGGAGCCGATATCCGCGCGGTGAAGGAATTGCTGGGCCACTCGTCGCTTGCAACGACGCAGATTTATACGCATATGTCAAAGGAACACCTGCTCAAAGTGTACCGCCAGGCGCACCCGCGCGCCGAGGCCCCGGCGCCGCCCCTTGCACAACCTCCCGCATAGAAGACACGAAACGCCGCGTTGGTGCGCGGCGTTTCGTGTTCACTCGCCCGGAATCGGGACCGTTCAATCGTTGTTGAAATCGGGTGGACCACCCGGACCGCCGTGCGGGCCGTGTCCGGGACGCCCTCCACCCATTGGCGGGTGAAATTCGTTGCTGAGCAGTTTGGCAAACTGCTCCTTGGTGAGGACTGACTTTAGAAAAAGCATGTGATCGGCCATGTGTTCCGCCATTGCCTTGTGGAGTTCTCCCATTTCCTTCGCATAGCCGAACAAAGTGGACTTGTTGGGCGAGGTTTTGAGCAATTCTTCCTTGGTCTTGTCGAGCAGGACTTTCATCTTCTCAAAATTCTGCTCGCGGAACTCCTTCATGTCTTTGCGCATACCCTTGAGCTTTGCCTGCTGATCTTGCGAAAGCCCGAGCTCCGCCCACATCTTGTGCCGCGTTGAGTCTCTTGAGAACGAGGCCGAATCCTGCGCGCAATATGCCGGGGGCGCGGCCATCATGAATGAAAGAACCAGTCCCATGCACATCAATACGGTACGCATACAACCCTCCGCTGTCTATTCTTGATACAAGACTTCGTCGTAATAACCGTACGAGCTGGAATTCGCCTGATACACGTCGCTGTTGATATAGGAATTAACGCCGCTCAACTCCTCCGCCACTTCGGCAGAGTACGAAGCGCCGGGCGAGGCCAAACGCGTCACCGTAAAGGCCGACACTGCGACAAGAATCGACGCAGCAATGCCGAACACCGCCCGACCCATTATCCTTCTTCTGTTGATCTTTCCGATAATGGTTCCGTACAGGTGGCTCGGCAGCGGCGGAATGTGCGCCAGTTGTTCGAACGCGTGCCGCGGCAATTGATTTTCTTGCAGCTGTTCCATTATTCCTCCCCGAATTTTGTCCGGATTTCCTCTTTGAGTCTAAAGAGCTGGGTGCGGAGACTCCCTGCGTTCTTGCCCGTAATGTCCGCAAGCTCTTCAAACGAGAATCCCAGCATCTCCCGTGCGGTAAGCAGGAAACGCTCTTCCGGCGTAATGCCTTTAAGGATTTTCTGCATGTCCTCTTTCATGTCTATGCTCTCTGTCGATGAAACCGTAGGCCCAGTGTCTTCGTTGAACTCCTGCATCTCGTTTGCGCGACTCTGCTTCGACAGCAGGGTCATGCACGCGTTGTACGTTATCCGGTATATCCATGTTGAAAATGCCGAACCGCCGCCGAATTTCGCAAGAGAATTGTGGACCCGGATAAACGTCTCCTGCACTGCTTCCGTCGCGGCCTGCACATCTCCGTGCATGGTCCTGTATGCTATCTTCCAAGAAAACGGCGCGTAAAAATCGTATAAGGCCCTGAATGCCGCCCGATCTCCCTTCCTGGCCCGATGAATCGTGAGATCGTTTATCTCTACCATTGGTTCACTCTATTGGACAGAAAAAAACGCCTCAATGTTACAGGGGGCGGACTTATTTTACAGCTTGAACCAAGACGATAAAACATACGTTATGCATGGAGCGTTTTCAAAAGAATCGAAAGGATAACTCGTGCCGGATCAAGACAATGCAATCGTTGTTGCCGCCGACCATGCGGGATTTGAGCTCAAGGAGTTCGTCAAGAAGGAGCTTGAAAAACAGTCTATCCCGGTCGAGGACGTGGGGGTGTTTAGCGAGGAGAAGAGCGACTATCCCATATACATAGCAAGGGCCGCCTCCAAGGTGTCCAACGGGACGTTCCGCCGCGGCATTGTCGTGTGCGGGTCGGGCATCGGGGCATCAATAGTGGCCAACCGGTTCAAGAACGTTCGCGCCGCGCTGTGCGTGACGCCGGAAATGGCCCGGCTGTCAAGACAGCACAACGACAGCAATGTACTTGCGATGGGCGGGAGGATAACGCCGCCCCAAATCGCTGCGGAGATCCTCGCGACATGGCTCGACACCGCTTTTGAGGGCGGACGCCATGAGCACCGGATACGGCAAATCGAGACCGTAGACGGATCGCAGTAGCAAAAGGGGAATGCAATGGCAGGCAGGAAAACGCGGTCCGGCGGCCGCACACGCGCGCCGTGGGACGAGTACTTCATGAAGATTGCGGTGCAGGTGGCGACACGATCCACGTGCGACAGAAAGAACGTCGGCGCGGTCATCGTACGCGACAAGACTATTTTGTCAACCGGGTACAACGGCAGCGTGCGGGGCATGCCGCACTGTGACGACGTGGGCCACACCATGGAAAACGGCCACTGCATCGCGACCGTGCACGCCGAAGCAAATGCAATCATCCAGGCCGCAAAGAACGGCGTTGCGGTCGACGGCGCCGACATCTACATAACCGCCTCTCCCTGCTGGCAGTGCTTCAAACTCATCGCCAACAGCGGGATCAAGAGGATTTTTTATCTTGAGTTTTACCGGGATACGCACGTGATCGAGGTGGCGGGACAGGCGGGAATCGAACTAAGACAAGTTGTATTAACCTCTTGAAATACTTGTTATGGTGGGGACACCGCTTCGCGGTTTCCCCTGGCCCCCGGCTTCCGGCGCTGCGCGCCGGTGATCCGGGGGCACACCCTTTCCAGCAAAGGGGCGCGCCCGTGTCGCTCGCTTGACGCTCGCGAGGCGTCGCCCCTTCGCAACGCAACCTCAGGGGTACGTCGCTTCGCGGCTGCAAATCTTGTCCACCTGCGTTCGTTCCCGAGGGACTCTGACAAATCTTCCATGCGCGGTCTATTTCCGAAGGATATTGGCATTTACGCATGATTGCTTGCTGCATGCGTGAGGGGCGCAGAGAGGAGTTTCTTGCGCCAGGGGCGCCGGAGGGTGTGCTAAAGCACAGTGCCGGCCGACCCGGCCGTAGGCATAGGGCGGACCGGCACCGAGGCGAATAGCCGAGCCCGGAGAAGAACCGGTGCCTCAAGGCAGGCGCCCAACTGCTCGGCCACATTATAAGACATGCTACAATTCTCACAAGATAAGTTCCACATTAACCCTCCCTCGCCATCGCCTCCAACCGCCTGATTCTCTCTTCCATCGGCGGATGCGTGGAAAACAGGCCCATCAAGCCGCCCCTGAACGGATTGACAATAAACAGATGCGCCGTTGACGGATTACCGCCCTGCATGGGAATCATTTTCACGGCATTCTCCAGCTTTCCCAGCGCGTGCGCCAAAGACAAGGGCTTCCGGCACAGACGCGCGCCCGCAGCGTCTGCCGCGTATTCGCGCGAGCGCGAAATGGCAAGCTGGATAATCATTGCGGCAAAGGGCGCGAGAATGGCCATCGCAATCATGCCGAACATGCCGCCGCGGTCGTCGTCGTCGCGGCTCCCTCCGCCGAACATGGCGCCCCACTGAACGGCGTTTCCGATCATGGTGATGGCGCCGGCGATTGTTGCGGCAATGCTCGAAATGAGTATGTCGCGGTTCTTGACATGTGAAAGCTCGTGAGCCATCACGCCCTCGAGTTCATCTTCGCTTAGAATCGACAGGATGCCGGTTGTCGCGGCCACCGACGCGTGTTTCGGGTTGCGGCCCGTGGCAAAAGCGTTGGGCGTGGGGTTGTTCACGATGTACACCTTTGGCATGGGCAGCGAGCCTTTTTCGGCAAGCTTGCGCACCACGCGGTAGAGAACCGGCGCGTCTTCCTCGGTCACCTGTTTGGCGCCGTAGGTCATGAGCACCAGTTTGTCGGAAAACCAGTACGACACCGCATTCATGATGACGGCGAAGAAGAAGAATCCCAACGCTCCGCGCGGACCGCCGATGTACTGGCCGATGAGAACGAGGATGCAGGTGAGGCCGCCGAGAAGCAGGGTGGTTTTGACATAGTTCATACACAGCCTTTCTTGAACGAGAATTCAGTCAGATTATTACGATGAAAAGTAATGATTATTCGTGAGGAAAATAGTTTATTATTGGGGTACGGACAGTGGTTGTTGTGAAGTTGAGGGGAAATCGGGACGGGGCTTCAAAATTTCATGGGTGAAAGGTTGGATGCTGAGATGCGCACAAAACACAGGACGGTTCAAGCAAAGTCTCGAAGCTCATCCATAAATCAAGGTACCCTTTGCCTCCACGAGCCTTGCAAATCGAGTATTATCCGAAAGGTCAATTACATCCACGGGCTTGGAAAGGCAAAGAATAAGGTCACGGTAAAAATCAAAGAAAATTGGCGCATCAACACCATCAACGGCGATATCAATATCCCGGGCCGTCTCTGACCCTTGTTGGCTCGATCCGAACAACATGACACGGCGCACCTTATACTTGCGGGCAATCCGGACAATGGTGTCTTTGTCGGAAGCTGAAATCATTTCGATCCTCGCTGAATCGGAATTTTTAGCGCAAGGCAAAAATACGTTTTGAAAGCGGTCGAATACGCAAAAAGCGAAAGATGTGTATTTTCGTTACCGTCTGACCGCGGAGTTTTTGGGATCTGCTGCAGCATCGCCGCAAAGCCTGACTCCTGAAACTATTCAACGATTCTGCGGTTCAACGGTTTAGCTTTTCTTATACGGAAACCTCTCCCACGCCTCATCCACGAACCTCTTGAATTCCTTCTCGAACCTCTCCCGGGGAAACTGCTCCGCATTTTTGCGGATTACCTGCGGGTCGAACGTAGATTCCTTCGAGAGGAATTGCTTGACGGCAGCGATGAGGCTGGGCACATCCTGCCGGTAGAAGAAAATGCCGGTCTTGTCTTTCACCACCGTTTCGAGAGCGCCGCCGCGGCCCAGAGCAATCACGGGAACCCCCGCCGCCTGCGCCTCAACGTTGACAATACCGAAATCCTCTTCCGCCGAGAAAATGAAAGCACGGGCCTTTTTCATGCAGTCGTTGAGTTTGTCCTCGGGCAAATAGCCCGTAAAGGTGATGGTTTTGCCCGCGAGTTTTTCGAGCTGTTTTCTCGCCGGTCCGTCTCCCACCACAACGAGCGGAAGCCCGAGCTCGTTAAACGCCCGGATCGTGAGGTCGATGCGCTTGTACGGAACGAACCGAGACATAGTGATAAAATAGGAGCCCTTGGTGTCGCTGACGCTGAACTTGTCAACGTCAACCGGTGGGTAGATGACGGTTGCCTGCCTATTGTAGCATTTGCGTATGCGGTTTGCTATGTAGTGCGAGTTGGCGACGAATTCGTTGACGCGGATTGCCGACGATGCGTCCCACAGCCGTATGTAATGGAATATCGCGCGTACGATGAAACTCTTGAGACCCCTCGTGAGCCCGGACGCTTCGAGATACTGGAAGGTGAGGTCCCAAATATAGCGCATGGGCGAATGACAGTAGCAAATGTGAAGTTGATCCGAAGAGGTGAGCACTCCCTTTGCGACGGCGTAGGAGGACGATATCACCAGCTCGTAATCGCGCAGGTCGAACTGCTCGATGGCCATGGGGTACAGCGGGAGAAACGCACGATGGTGTTTCCTGGCCAGCGGCAGGCGTTGAAGCATGGACATGTAGATGGGCGCGTCGGCAAACGGGGCGCCCTTGACGCCGTCGGGATCGTGAAAAAGCGTGTAGATGGTGCCTGGATACAGCTTGTAAATGGACTGTAGAACGCTTTCCGCGCCGGCAAGGGTCACGAGCCATTCGTGGATGATTGCGGTGTTCATAGACATACATGATAAGTATACAAGGAGAGGGGAGAGGATTCTACAATATTCTAACAACTATTTCTTAAGCAGTCGATGGGGGCACCGCTTCGCGTTTTCCCCTGGCCCCAAGCCTCCTCGCCGCGCAAAGCGCGTCTGCGGGGTCTCGGGGCACACCCCCTCCAGCGGGAACACGCACGAAGCGCATTGCTTGCGCAAAGCGCGTGTCGTGTTCCCGCAACGCCTTCCTTGCTGTGCGCCGCTTCGCGGCGATAGAATTTCAGCAAAGGAATTCGTCGGGATGATGAAGTGGAAGAAGCGTCTTGACAAGTTGTCGGATAGACTTCTGCCTTACTCCGTTGCGCGCCTTCTTGAAGATGCAATTGCCTTTCGTAAACTGCGCATGCGGAGCTTAAAAAGGGGGGCATTGCTCGGTTGCCCCGCGCGAGGTGGACTGGAGGGACCGCTGGAGCGGGTTGCCGGCCGACCCGGCGCCAAAGGCGCATAGGGCGGTCCGGCAACGAGGGCTTTGCCCGAGCCCGGAAGGAGACCGACCCGGCTTTCGGCCGGGTCGCGCCCAGATTTTTACTTCTTTATTTCTTTACTATGGACTATTGATGGTTCTTGTGCCACGCCACAACATCTTCGTATTTCAGCGATCCTCCGAAGATGTCAAGAGCGCTTCCCACCGTTGCGTCAACCTTGCCCTGGCCCAGCGAGAGCACCAGGTCGAGATCCTCCACCGATCGAATGCCGCCTGCATAGGTAGTGGGCCGCGGCGAGAATTCGCCGAGCATTTTCACCATGCCCCCATCGATGCCCGACCGTTTGCCCTCAACATGCGCGGCATGGATGAGGAACTCGTCGCAATAGGCGCCAAGCGTTTCCAGCGTGTCCTTGGACACGGTGACCGACGTGAGCCGCTGCCACCGGTCGGTTGCTATATAGTAGACATTGTCCTGGCGAATACAGCTCAGGTCGAGCACCAGGCGTTCTTTTCCCACGGCCGAGACCATGGATTCGAGATTCTGCCAATAGATCCGGCCGTCCTTGAAAATGCACGAAGTGACTATCACGTGCGAAGCGCCGAGGTCGAGATAGTGCCGGGCGTTTTGCGGCGTGATGCCGCCGCCGACGTGAAATCCCTGCGGAAACTCGGCGATTGCGCTTGCCGCGGCATCGTCGTTACCGGGGCCGAGCATGATGATATGCCCGCCGGCAAGCCCGTCGCGCTTGTATATGGCTGCGAAATGCGCGGGGGAGAGGTCGGTGGCGAAGTTCGTCACCAGTCCTTCGCGCTTGGTGTCGGACAGGGTGCTGCCGACGATTTGCTTTACTTTGCCTTCGTGCAAGTCTATGCAGGGGCGGAATTTCATGGTTCCCATGTGTGCTGGAATTGACTGCAGAGGAGAAAAGGATCGGCGGGGAGCGGCGATCTCTGCAGCGGAATCTTCACCGTGAATATACTTTTCTCTCGCCGCCTTGGACACGTTCGTGCAGGAAATATATTTTACGAGTACAGTCTGTTATACCTTTTCAAGAAGGAGAGGTTATGCGCATCAGGAGCCTCATTGCTTTGTGCGTGGCCATCGGCATCGTGGGCTGCTCCCAGCCCCAACTTACGTCCGAAGTGACCGACACCTATCCGGGCGGCGGCAAGAAAAAGGAGAACTTCTTCTTCGTTGTTGGAGCTAAGAAGGACGTTGTAAGGACGGTATACTACTTCCAGGACGGCAGCATCCAGTCCGACACGCACTACAAAAAGGCCAAGCCGGACAGCCTCATGGTTGGCAATTATCCAAACGGCAAGCGGTACATCGAGACCACGTACAAAGACGGCAAGAAAGACGGGAAAGACTTGTCGTGGTACGAGGATGGAAAAGTCAAGAGCGAGGCGACCTATGCATCCGACACTCCCATGGGGACCGCCACCACATACTTCCCGGACGGCAGGAAGTCATCGGAAATGAGCTTCAAGAACGGCAAGAAAGACGGCGTTGAAACCGTGTGGTATGCAAACGGCAACAAGAAACGACTCACGAACTACGCTGCAGGCAACAAGAACGGCGCAGAGCAGGAATGGTACGACAACGGCAACCTCAAAGCGGAGCAGACTTTCGCCAGCGATGTGCTGGAGGGCCCGGCCGCGGAGTACTACGACAACGGCAAGAAAGAAACTACCATGATATACAAGAACGGCGCGCTTGAAGGCAACAAGACCATGTGGGACGAAAAAGGTAAGAAGCAGTCGGAAGGTACATACAAGGACGGGAATTTGGTTGAGGGGAAGGTGTTCTAAAAGAGTTGAAAGTTGGCAGTTTAAAGTTGACAGTTGCAGGGCGTTTTCGCAGAGAGCGGGAACGCCTTTCCCCGGAAATTCACAATGGCAGACCTCGACTCCTTCGACGTTCACCACATTGAGACCTCCTCCGCCCTGCGAGGCCTGGGCTCTCCCCATTCCGATCAGCACAGGAAAGGCCGCCAGCACGCCGAACAGCAACCGAAGAATTCCAAGGAATTTCTGCACACAGTTGCCAAGGCCGCCGAAGCCTCAAACGAAAAGCTTGTTCGTCTCAACCTGCCCTACCGCTTCTGCGTCTACAACGAGGGCGACGACATTCTTATCGACATCGTGATCTTGGACAAGAGCGGCAAGATCGTTTCGGAAAAGAAGAAGAGCATCTCGCCGCAGGACTTTGAGCGGCTCATCGAGGATGTTTCCCAAATCGAAGGCCTGTTCGTGGATCGGACAGCCTAACAGGCTCTTGCGCGGCGTTGATTCTGAATTTTATATTATCGATTGATCAGGCGGCCGCACTAATCGACGTCTGAAGTTTCTGCCGAATATGCACTGTGGCAATTTTTCCGCATTTTCGCCCTCTCCCACTGGGAGAGGGCGAGGTGAGGGCTTCAATGCAACACCGGTCAGGGAAACCACAGAGACGCTCAGTATAAATGCGGCGTAGCCGGGCCGGTTGTGCGGCAACGGACTCTTCGCTCCGTGGGACATCTTGCGTTCCATGGGGCGTTTTTTTTGCATTTTAGGAGGGCTTGGTGCGGGTCGAAAACTACAAAGTTCTTGTTGCGCTCCTGTCCGTGGTTTCGAACACGCTGCTGGTGGCACTGAAGCTTTTGGCGGGAATTGCCATGGGCTCCATATCCGTGATATCGGAGGCCCTGCATTCGGGCGTGGATGTGTTTGCGGCTGTTGTAGCAACCATAGGCGTCAAACGTTCGTCGGAACCGGCAGACAAGGACCATGAATTCGGGCACGGGAAATTCGATAGCCTGTCGGGCCTTATCCAGGCTATGCTCATCTTCTTTGCCGCAGTCTGGATCGTGTACCAGGCTGTCCGCAGGCTTATCCGGCCGTCGGCAATCGGCACCGTCGGCTTGGGCGTGGCAATCATGCTCATTTCATCAGTTGTCAATACTGTGGTCGGGCTCCTGCTCCTGCGCGGCGCGAAGAAAACAGATTCGGTAGCGCTCAAGGCCGATGCATGGCACTGCCTCACCGACGTATACACGTCGCTGGGTGTGATGGCCGGTCTTGCGGTGATGTGGGCGGGCGCACGCTGGTTTCCGGGTTTCGACCTCTCGTGGGTAGACCCGCTGGCAGCAATTGCCGTGGCCCTCCTTGTTTTCAAGGCCGCATGGGACCTTGCCGCGGAATCGACGCGCGACCTCCTGGACGTGAGTCTGCCGCAGGCTGAGGAGGACGAGATCAAAAAATTGATTTGCGAGAAATATCCGGAGGTCATCGACTGCCACAACTTTCGCGGCCGTAAATCCGGCACAAAGCGGTTTGTGGAATTCCACATCTGGGTCGATCCGGCCATGTCGGTTGCAGAGTCGCATTCGCTGGACCACGGGATTGCCGCCGAAATCAAGCGGAGGTTCCCCGGGGCCGACGTAATGGTGCATATAGAGCCGAAGAAAGTTCAAAAATAATTAATTTTGTTTAATTCTGGGCACCCCGCCGCCTTAAAATATCTGGGCTTTTCGATTTCTGGTGGGGGCACCGCTCCGCGTTTCCCCCTGGCCCCCGGCTTCCGGCGCTTCTCGCCGGCGATCCGGGGGCACACCCCTTCCAGCGGGAACACGCACGAAACGCATTGCTTGCGCAATGCGCGTGTCGTGTTCCCGCAACGCCCTCATTGCAGAAGAAGAATGAAGAAAGCCGTTTGTGCATTGCGCGAGTGCCAAATGGCAATCGAATTCTGCGCAGCGCCAGGCCGGACTGGAGTGGTGCGCTGGTGCGCATTGCCGGCCGACCCTGCCGACAGGCATAGGGCGGTCCGGCAACGAGGCTGACGAGCCGAGCCCGGAAGGAGGGCCGCCGCCGCAAAGCGGCGGGGCGCCCAGATTTTCTAAACAACAATTCCGGTTCCCCAAAATATTTGCACCGTTCGCTGCGTAGTAAGTATACTTACCGTATCGGAAGGTTTGGCATGCTCCTCACACTCAGTGCACTCATGGCGTCTGCCGTTCTGAATTTTTCTTCGCCTTCGGCCAAGGCCGCGGTCGAAATTCAGGTGCCGATCGCTTCCTGCCAATGCGCATGCTGCAAAGGCGGAGTGTGCAGATGCGGGATGCACAAGCTGGCAAGGGCGGCAAAGTCCTGCGCACCGTCTGCCAGGCCTTCACATGAATCGCGTCAGGTTGACGCGGCAGGATGTCATTGCAGTGACAGCAATCCTGTCTCCCGTCCGCAAAGCAACGACCTTGTTTCGGCAGGTACGGGAGCGGACGGCGAATTGCATTTGGTACAGCTGTCGGCTGCTGCGTGGTCAACATCCGACCCCAAATTCTTGAGACTGCCGGTAACCGGTGTCTTCGATCCCAGCCCGCCGAGCTCGTTCCGTTCAATTCCCCTCCGAATCTAGCTTTACTCCGCATCGCTCCACAGGATCGTGGTGGCCGGAATAACGGTCGCATTTCCATTGTGCCGTAACCGGACAGCCACCAATCGTGGCATGTTTATTGCACAATTTCTTAGAATCACATTTGTTATATCAATTTTTAGAAAGGCGGGCTCCATGCAGCTTTCATTCAAGGTTGTTGCGACATCTTTACTTATTTTGGCAGCCGGGATTCTCGGCGTTTCGAACTCGCAGACGGACACCATGTCCCAAAACCACGTAGCCACCGCGGTCCATCGCAGCGACTCCGCCACGACAATGCCCGGCAAGGCCGTGGCGCATCCGAAAACGGCGATGAAGCACTCGAAATCGAAGCTCGTGGCGCAGAAGACATGCCCGGTGATGGGTAGCCCGATAGATAAAAGCATATACGTGGATTACAAAGGCAAACGGGTCTATTTCTGCTGCACCATGTGTCCGGAAACCTTCAACAAGGACCCGGAAAAGTATCTCAAGGTTCTTGCCGACAGGGGCGAAGCGGTCGAGGACGCTCCGAAGAAATAATGATTTCCAGAAGAAAGCCGATAACCCGCGCACCACAAGGAGGCATCCATGATCTCGTACGGATTTACAAAGGAAGTTGACGCGCCGTTTGAGCAGATTCTCGAACGTCTGCCGAAGCTGCTCGAAAAGGAAGGTTTCGGCGTCGTGAGCACCATCGACATCGGGCAGAAGATGCGGGACAAACTCGGCATTGACTTTCGCAAGTACGTGATCGTGGGCGCCTGCAACCCCAAGAACGCTTACAAGGCGATTACGGCCGAAGAAAACATCGGGCTCATGCTGCCCTGCAACATGATTGTCTACGAAAAAGACGGGAAAACTGTTGTCGGATCGATACGGCCATCGGAGATGATGAAAACAATTGGCAACGATGCTCTCACCGCTGTTGCCGCGGAGGTCGAGGTTTCGCTCAAGCGGGTGCTCGATTCAATTTGACAACCAGGGGGAATGCCGTTCTGATGACAACTCCACACAAACCTAGACCGATGCGGATGCGGAGAATTTGCCGGCTAACTTATGCACTGTATTGTTGCGCCCTGCTTCCAGCAGGTAATACTTTCTCGCAACAGGACAGCACACGAGCGACCCTTGCAGCCAATTACCTTATCATGAAATCAATGCTGAAGGTGATCATTGACGATGCATTAAGAAACAACCCCAGCATCAAGGCTGCAGGAAGCAAGGTAGATGCATCAATGGCCTCGGAACGTTACGCCAAAAGTCTTGACCCGCCGCAAATAGCTGTCGAGTTTTATCAGGCTCCTCTCTCGTCATTTCCGAATCCGTTCAAAGATCAAATGGAATACGACTACTCAATCCAGCAGATATTCCCTTTTCCCGGAAAACTTGGCGCCATGGCAAAAGCGGAACAAAAACGAACGGGAATGATCACCGCAGACCGGCAGACTCTTGAACGGGAAATTGTCCGCAATGTTAAGACCCTGTACTTTAACTTATACCTCAAATACCGTCAACTGGATATCAATAACGAAACCCGGGCGCTTGTTCGCGAATTCGCGGATATTGCGCGAAAGCAGTACGAACTCGGCATGGGCAAACAACCCGACATACTCAGGGCGCAGACGGAGTTGTCGTCGCTTGCGAATGACAGCATCATACTTATTCAGCAGCGAAAATCGATGGAAGGCATGCTCAACGCTCTGTGCAACCGGCCGGTGACGGATGAGATCGGCTTCATACCGGAAATCGATCCCGTATTGCAGGACTACGATTTGAAAACCTTGCTGGCCCTCGCCGAGAAGAACCGGCCGGAGCTGAAGTCAATGCAGTCGGCCGTTGAAATGCGGAAGGCCGAACGTTCCGTAGCAGGAAAGGAATATTTGCCGGATTTCGTGGTTCGCGGAATGTACAAACAAATGACATCGGCCCCTGATGATTGGAGTTTGATGATCGGGGCTACGGTGCCGATCGCCCCCTGGTCGCTGGGAAAGAATTCGGCAGGGACCACTCGCGGTGACGCCAACTTCAAAACATCACAAGGCGAGCTTGATAACACGAAGAACATTGTAGCTGCCGAGGTGAACGACGCGCTGCTGAAAGTGGAAAGCAGCAAGGATCGGCTGAGGCTCAGCAGGGAAACCACGATTCCGCAAGCGCAACAGACCCTCCAAAGTGCGCTTGCGGCATACGGAACCGGAAAAGAGGAGTTCCTCATGCTGATCGACATCGAACGGATGCTCGTTACTGCAAAGCTTGATTATCACATGGCCGTCATGAGTCTTCTCGATAGTCGGAGCCAGCTTGAACGGGCCGTTGGAATAGACATAGAGGAGATGGGACAATCGCTCCAGGGAGGTCGTCAATGATCCGTTCCGGGAAAACAACGGCAATAATCCTTGTCTGCGGACTGGCCTTTGCGGGCATATCGAGTGTGTTTATCTCTTGTCAAAAGCCCCGAAATGAAACGCGGGCCGCGCCTCAGAAGCAAATCTATCATTGCCCCATGCATCCGAATTACCTTTCGGACAAACCCGGCGTCTGTCCCATATGCGGAATGAAACTCGTTTTGGTGAACCAAGACGGGCGTGATTCCGCCGCCAGGAAAACCGGCGACCGGAAAATTCTTTTCTATCGCGATGCCATGAACCCCGCCCACACCTCGCCTCGTCCCGGGAAAGCGCCCGACGGCATGGATCTGGTGCCGGTATACGAGGATGAAGCCGCGGGTGAAGGCGGCGGGGTGAGGATAGACCCGGTTACCGTCCAGAACATCGGAGTAAAGACCGAAACGGTGGAAACGCGGAACCTCAAGAAGGATATCCGGGTCTCGGCAAACATCGACCTCGACGAAACCGCGGTAAACATTGTCAATACGAAAATCATGGGGTGGGTGGAGAAACTTTTTGTCGACTTTACCGGCCAGCCGGTCAAGAAGGGACAGCCCCTGCTGTCGATTTACAGTCCGGATCTCGTGAGCACGCAGGAGGAGTACCTGCAGGCGGTGCGCTATCGGAAAAGCCTGTCCGAAACGTCATCGCCCGAGGCCCGCAACGGCGCCGATGAACTCGTTGCGAGCAGCAAGCGCAGGCTCATGAATTGGGACATACCGGAGAGCGAGATCAAGGCGCTCGGAGAACGCGGCACGCCCCAAAAAGCCATGATCGTCTATTCGCCCGCTCGCGGCGTCGTTCTTGAAAAAATGGTAGTGGAAGGCCAGAACGTTACGCCCGGCACGGTGTTGTACAAAGTAGCCGATCTTTCAACCGTCTGGGCCATTGCCAATGTGTTTCAGGAAGACATCCCTTATGTAAAGGTCGGCATGGAAACATCCGTGGACCTGCCATCGATGCAGGGACGCACATTCGCGGGAAAGGTGCGGTTTATAGCTCCGGTCCTGGACCCGACCACCAAGACTGCGGCTGTTCGAATCGCAATACGCAACACCCCCGATATGGTTCTCAAGCCCCAGATGTTCGCAAATGTACAGATTATTTCTCCGGTTGCGAAAAATGCGCTCTCCGTCTCGCGGCAGTCGGTGTTGCACACCGGAACGCGGGATGTCGTCATTGTAGCGCTCGGCAACGGACTGTTCAAGCCCCGGGAAGTGAAGCTGGGGATGAGCGCCGGCGGCTATGTCCAGGTCCTGTCCGGTCTTGCGGAAGGGGAAACGATCGTGACATCGTCGCAATTTCTCCTTGATTCCGAGAGCAACCTGAAGGTGGCGATAGGGCAGATGAGCGGCGGAAATTGAAGAAGACCTCACCTCATCACCCCGCCTTTCGGCACTCCTCTTCCCCTCTCCCCGTGGGAGAGGGGCGGGGGGAGAAGGGGTGAGGTCGCGACGAAAAAATGAATGGAGAGTCAGGCAGGAAATCTATGCTTGAAAAAATCATAGAATGGTCGATTAAGAACAAGTTCCTCGTTATCATACTCACGATTTTTGCAATCGGGTTCGGTGTCTATTCCCTTGTCGCAACGCCAATCGACGCCATTCCGGATCTCAGCGACGTGCAGGTGATCATTTACACCGAAGACCAGGGGCAATCGCCGCGTATTGTGGAAGACCAGGTAACCTATCCCTTGACAACCTCGCTCATTTCCGTGCCCGGCGCCAAAGTCGTGAGGGGCTATTCCTTTTTCGGGTACTCGCTCGTGTACGTCATCTTCAAGGACGGCACCGACATCTACTGGGCGCGCAGCCGCGTGCTCGAATATCTTAATTACGCGCAGAAACGGCTTCCCTCGGGCATCGTGCCCACGCTCGGACCTGATGCGTCGGGGGTCGGGTGGGTGTACGAATACGCGCTTGTGTCGGACAAACACTCGGTGCAAGAGCTGCGCTCCTACCAGGACTGGTACCTCAAATACGGATTGTCAACGGTGCCCGGCGTCGCCGAGGTCGCGAGCATCGGGGGCTATGTAAAGGAATATCAGGTCACGCTCGATCCGGCCAAGCTCCAGGCCTACAATCTTTCGGTAAACGATGTTGCAGCGGCGGTCAAGAACGGCAATGCCGATGTGGGCGGGGAAGTGATCGAAATGGGCGAAATGGAATTCATGATCCGGGGTTTAGGATACATCAAATCCTTGGAGGACATCCAACAGATCCCGGTGAAAACCGATATGCTGCACGGCGTGTCGGTCCGCATGAAAGACATTGCCGACATCGCCCTGGGCCCGGAAATGAGGCGCGGCGTCGCCGAGCTTGACGGACAGGGAGAAGTCGCGGGCGGTATCGTGGTAATGCGCTACGGCGAAAATGCACGCGAAATAATCAAGAATGTCGAAAAGAAACTTGAGGTGCTCAAGGCGGGTCTGCCGCCCGACGTGAGAATCGTACCAACCTATGACCGCTCGGGACTCATCGATCGGGCAGTTGGCAATCTCACGCACAAGCTTGTTGAAGAAATTCTGATAGTGGCGCTGGTGTGCTTGATTTTTCTGTTCCATGCCAGGAGCGCCCTGGTCGCGGTGTTTACGCTGCCGACCGCCATACTGATGGCCTTCATAATCATGCAGCGGCAGGGAATCAACGCGAACATCATGTCGCTTGGCGGCATAGCCATCGCGATCGGCGCCATGGTTGACGCGGCAATAATAATGATCGAAAACGCGCACAATCACATTGAGCTGGAAAATGAAAAGCCCCCCGGGGAGAGAGGTCCGCACTGGCAAATTATTCTTGAGGCGTCAAAGGAAGTCGGGCCGGCCCTGTTCTGGTCGCTTCTGGTGATCACGGTTTCCTTTATTCCCATCTTTACGCTGGAGGAGCAGGAGGGCAGGCTGTTCAAACCGCTTGCCTTTACAAAAACGTATTCCATGGCGGCTGCGGCGCTGTTGGCTATTACCATCGTACCCGTTCTCATGGGATTCTTTATACAAGGCAAGATTTTGCCGGAGCACAAGAACCCGGTGAACCGCTTTCTTATGTCAATCTACCATCCGGCGGTACAATGGGTGCTTCGGCATACGAAGATCGTATTGATCGCGGCTGTTGCGGTCGTTGCGGTCACGGTAATTCCGCTTGGCCGGCTCGGATCGGAATTCATGCCGCCGCTGTACGAAGGCGACCTGCTCTATATGCCGACCACCATGCCGGGGATTTCGATAACCAAGGCCAAGGAGATCCTTCAGCAAACCGACAAGATCATCCGATCGTTTCCGGAAGTGAGTAGAGTATTCGGCAAGGCGGGGCGCGCGGAAACCGCCACCGACCCGGCGGGTCTCGACATGCTCGAAACCGTGATCATGCTCAGGCCGGAAAAAGAGTGGCCCGCGGGTATGACGCACGAGAAACTGGTGGAACAGCTCGATGCGTCAATCCAGTTTCCCGGACTCACCAATTCCTGGACCATGCCCATTAAAACCCGCACCGACATGCTCTCCACCGGGATTAAGACTCCGGTGGGAATAAAAATATCCGGGCCCAACCTCGACACGCTGCAACTGCTCGGCAAAGAGGTGGAGACCGCGGTTCGCTCGGTGCCGCACACTGCTTCGGCGTTCGCGGAACGGGCGGTGGGGGGCAATTACCTCGATGTCAAGATCGACCGGGTCCAGGCCGGCCGCTACGGCCTCAATATAGGCGACGTTCAGTCGGTGATCCAGACGGCCCTCGGCGGCATCACCGTGACGACGACGGTTGAGGGGCTCGAAAGGTATCCCGTCAATGTGCGGTACAGCAGGGAACTGCGCGACAATGTGGAGTCGCTGGCGCATGTGCTCATTCCGACGCCGCAGGGCCAGGTGCCGCTGGGGCAAGTCGCAACATTCGAGATAAACAAAGGTCCCATGGTCATCCGAACCGAAGACTCTCGGCCCAATTCGTGGGTATTTGTTGACATTAGAGGAACCGACATCGGAACCTACGTGAAAAGCGCGCAAAAGGTCGTTTCCGGGCAGGTGAAGCTGCCCACCGGCTACAGCCTTGTCTGGAGCGGCGAATTCGAGTACATGGAGCGGATGCAGCACAGGCTCATGATGGTAATTCCAATGACGCTTTTCATTATTCTCCTCATACTCTTCCTCAACACAAAGTCGCTGATCAAGACGTCGATCATTTTTCTTGCCGTCCCCTTTTCGCTTGTCGGAGCAATTTGGCTGCTTTTCTTCCTCGGTTACAATACCAGCCTTGCGGTGTGGGTCGGCATTATCGCGCTGGCCGGGCTCGATGCGGAGACCGGGGTTATCATGCTCCTGTATCTTGACCAGGCGTTTGATTCCGTCAAGAAGCAAGGCGCCCTTACCGTTGCGAGCCTCAAAACGGCCATCGACCACGGCGCGGTAAGGCGCGTGCGGCCCAAGATCATGACCGCGTCGGTGATCATTGCTGGTTTACTTCCGATAATGTGGAGCAACGGGACCGGGTCGGATGTGATGAAAAGGATCGCCGCCCCGATGGTGGGAGGCGTGGTGACGTCGGTGCTGATGGAACTTCTGGTCTATCCGGCGATTTATTTTTTGTGGAGAAAAAGAAGTATAGCAAAAATACAATAAAATCTGGGCGCCCCGCCTTTGGCGGCGGCCCTCCTTTCGGGCTCGGCCAATCGCCTCGGTGCCGGATCGCCCTATGCCGGTAGACGCAGCACGCTGCGTCTCTACCGGCGGGGCGACCGGCACTGCGCTCCGGCGCACCACTCCAGTCCGTCCTGGCGCGCGGCAAACAGGTGGGTGCCGCGTTGGTTTATGACGTTTTGTCCTGTGCGAAGGCGTTGCGGAAACGTGACGCGCCCAATGCGTAAGCTTTAGGCAAAGCAAACTGTCAGATGCGAATGAGGAAAACGATTGGCATTTCTAAACAATTGTCGCCACTAGGTGCCCCCGCATAAAAACCGGTTTTTGTAACCGGACTAACTGGGGGGCCACCTGCAGAGGGGGTGTGCCTGTCAAGTAGAGGCACACGCCGTGTGTCTCTACTTGACAGGCCAGGGGGAAACTTCCCCCACCAAATCAGACATCAATAGATGAAACAGGATCGACTTATGAAAGTAGAAAATAAAGAACCAGCCACAGATCCGGTTTGCGGGATGACCGAAACACCGCAATGGACGCGATCATACGTTTACAAAGGCGTTACGTTTCGATTCTGCTGCGAAGGGTGCCAAACAAAGTTCGCCAGCGATCCGGAACGCTATCTGAATCCGGCAAAGAAAACGCCTGCCGCTCCTGCCGCGCCTGGAACTTTCTACATTTGCCCCATGGACCCCGAAGTGCGATCGCCCGTTCCCGCCGCCTGCCCCAAATGCGGCATGGCGCTTGAGCCCGAAAACGTGACGCTTGACCAGAAGGAAAACCCGGAGCTTGCCGATATGGCGCGGCGGTTTTGGATAAGTCTTTCCATGTCGGCGCCATTGGTTGCCTTTGCAATGTTGCATATGGTTCCAGGGCTATTCCCGCATTCCTTGATGGCTGCCGCGCAATGGATAGAATTTGCACTTGCGACGCCGGTGGTGCTGTGGGCGGGTTGGCCTTTCTTTGTGCGAGCATGGAATTCGCTGGTCAACAAGAGCCCCAACATGTTTACGCTCATCGGTTTCGGCGTGGCGGTATCGTATTGCTATAGCGTTATGGCAACGGTATTTCCCGGCATTTTCCCGGAAGCTTTTAGAGACAGTCACGGAACGATCGGCGTGTACTTTGAAGCCGGCGCTTCCATCATTACGCTTGTGCTTCTAGGGCAAATGCTTGAACTTTCCGCGCGGCAAAAAACCGGTGACGCGCTCAGGACGCTATTGGGATTGGCCCCGAAAACCGCAACCAGGATTTCGGCGCAAGGGAATGAAGAATCTATAGCAATTGACAATATCGTAGTTGGCGACCGGCTGCGAGTACGGCCCGGAGAAAAGATTCCGGTTGACGGAGCGGTAGTTGATGGAAGAACGTGGGTGGACGAATCCATGGTAACGGGCGAGCCGATACCGGCGGAAAAGAATATCGGCGATACGCTGATCGGGGCAACGATAAACGCCCAGGGGTCGGTAATTATGGAAGCCCGTCGTGTGGGCGCCGACACGCTGCTATCGCATATTGTTGCTCTGGTGGCCGCGGCCCAGCGGAGCCGGGCGCCCGTGCAGATGCTTGCCGACAGGGTTTCGGCCTGGTTTGTGCCCACGGTGCTTCTGGTTTCGCTTGCAACATTCGGCGTGTGGGCAATAGTCGGACCCGCTCCCTCACTTGCCTATGCGCTTGTGAATGCCGTGTCGGTGCTTATCATAGCCTGCCCGTGCGCTCTTGGCCTCGCCACGCCCATGTCGATAATGGTTGCGGCCGGCAGAGGCGCGTCTGCCGGAGTCCTGTTCCGCAATGCCGAGGCCATAGAACTGCTTGAAAGGATCGACACGCTTGTGGTCGATAAAACAGGCACGCTCACCGAAGGCAAGCCGAGGGTTACCACGGTGTTGCCCGTCGGCAACTGGACCAATGAACGCCTTATACGCCTTGCCGCGGGCGCAGAGCTTAAAAGCGAACATCCGATTGCAAAGGCCGTCGTTGTTGCGGCCCGCCAGCGGGGAATTATGGTTCCGGAAAGCGCTGCGTTTGAATCTTCCACGGGCCAGGGTGTGCGGGCCGATGTTGACGGATGCGCAATGGTGGTTGGAAATCCGGAATTTTGCAGGCAGCAGGGGGTCAACATTTCCACGGCGCAGGCAAGTGTGGAACGAATTGCCGCGGCCGGAGAAACCGCGCTTGTCGTATGCGTAAGCGGAACGGTGGCCGGCGTTGTCGGCGTTGGAGACCACATTCGACCGGCAGCGCGTGAGGCAATCCAAAGGCTTCAACACGACGGAATACGCGTCGTGATGCTTACCGGAGATTCAAAAGCGGCGGGCCAAAAAGTGGCCGATGAACTTGGCATACGAGAGGTATACGCGTCTGTGTTGCCGCAGGACAAGGCCGGCATTGTTGCCGGCTTTAAGCAACAAGGCGCAATCGTGGCAATGGCCGGCGATGGCATTAACGACGCGCCTGCCCTTGCCGCAGCCCACGTGGGCGTTGCCATGGGAACAGGCTCAGACGCGGCAATACAAAGCGCATCGGTAACGCTGGTTTCCGGAGATTTGGCCGCCGTAGCCCGCGCCCGTGCCCTGTCGCGGGCCACCATGAAGAACATACGGCAGAATCTGGTCTTTGCATTTGTCTATAATTCACTCGGCATTCCGCTTGCCGCGGGGGCCCTGTTCCCATTCTTTGGAATCCTGTTGAGCCCCATGATTGCCGCTGCCGCAATGAGTTTGTCGTCGGTGTCGGTGATAACCAACGCATTGCGATTGCGCAAGGTGCGGCTCTAGAACGAGAAGAGTCAAAAAGTCGAAGGTCCAAAAGTCTGAAGGTCGAGGACATGCCGACGGGACGTTGAAGAGAAGAGTCTAAAAGTCTGAAAGTCCCAAAGTCTGAAGGTAGATGACCGGACTGCCGATGTCTTGACTTTTTAGACTTTGAGACTTTTGGACCTTCAGACCTTGAGACTCTTGTTCAGAACGTCCCATCGAGCACTTCGGGCGACAGCATCTTTCCAAAGGAGAACGTATAGCTCAGTTGCAGGTTCGGCGCCCACGAACCCGTTTCCGAGGAACGCGGTACCAGGATGCCCATGAAGTCGAGCCCGAGGCACACGACGCTGTGATTGGCGATGAGAAAGGCGATCTTCCCGCACGGCGCCATCAGATACGAATCGTTGATGGTGTACTGAGACGACTCGCCGGATTGGTCTGTCGCGGAAGTGGTGCGGTTCCTTTGCATTCCGCACAGGCCGACGCCGGCCTTGAACAAGTTGTTGCCGAACTCGCCGAGCGCGCTGTATTCGAAGAAGGCGTTCTGGGTCGGGTCGTCAACGCTCTCGTTAAACGGAATGGGCCACGAAATCCTTCCTCTGAAACCCATGTTCGGTTTACCGGCGCGAATATCAAGGACCCAGTTGAAACAGTACCGTTCGGGGAAGTGCACCATGACGCTGTCGTTGACATACATGTTCTGGTACGGATCCCAGAATTGGGAAGAATAGAAGCTTTTTTTCGTAGCTTTCATTTGCATCATGGCAAGCCCCGCGCCCACGCCGAAATACCGAAAGCCCCATTCGTGTTCGAGGCTCAGGTAAAAATCGGGAATTCCCGAAGAATAGATACTATCGTTGCCCGCGAGCGGCATACCAACCTTGATGCGCGCCTGCGAATGCGGCGTTGTCGGATGCACGTACCACAAAAGAGCGCCCCAGCGTGACTGGTCCTGGCCCAAAACTCCCATCGCGACCCGGCCCGTGGCGCCGATTGCGGGAGCAGTCACCATTCCTGTGTTGGCAGGTTCTTCCACTACCTTTTCAAGGGGCCGG
Organism: Fibrobacterota bacterium; assembly: GCA_003165595.1. Classification (GTDB taxonomy): domain Bacteria; phylum Fibrobacterota; class Chitinivibrionia; order Chitinivibrionales; family FEN-1185; genus FEN-1185. Next base: position 106,826 of record PLWQ01000017.1, read on the forward strand.
GCAGGTTCTTCGCCGTTGTCGAGAATGGGCACGGTTTCGGTCGTCGTTTGCTGCACGGCAGGCGCCTGCGCAGCCACAGCAGGCCGCGAGGATTCCTGCGCACGAGTCTCGGGGAAAACAGCTTCACCAATGTCGGCAGCCACCCTGCGCGGAACGTCGGTGTAGAAATCTTCTATGGAGCCCCTGTACTGGTAATCGCGGTACAGGATACGGCGTTTCTCCTTGACATTGTAGAGTGCCATGGTGATAGTGAAAAGCGAGCCGATCTTTCCGAGTGTTGCCGCCGCCGTAAAGGCGGTCTGAGCCTTTTCGCCGGCAAGAACCGCGCAATCCGCGCTCATGCATTCTCCGCTCGCGTCCGGCTTGGCTTCCTTGAATGCGAGCAGGGTCTTGGCTTTGTCGGCTACGTCGAAGCGCGCATTCGCGGCGCATCTCGTCCGCACGGCATCGGCGATAAGCGTGGCGTCGTCGTCCGTTACGCCGGTGGCACGAACGGGCAGAATACAAATGGACATCGGCGATGTCTGGGCAGCCGGAGAAACGCCGGGCTGCGCGAACGAAAGGCCGCACGCCAATATCGTCAAGGCGAGACACCGTGGCATCTGACGCATGGATTCCTCCTTATAGAAATGATCGGCTGTAACTAATATAACTGTTTCCTTAATGGCAAGCTCACTGTAAAGACACTCGGGCTCTGCATGATCGCTCACAAATATATGAAGGCAGGTGGTGACTGACAGGTCCGCTATAGTCTATTTTCGATATTCCCGCCCGGCTCGGCCGGCCGCGGCATCACACAGGAGGAACCAGTGTCCTATCCGCAACTGCAGGAACTTGTCCAGGGGTATTCAACGCCTTTCTTGCTCGAACAGTATGTTCACGCGCGCGACGAGTACACGGCCGATGCGATAAAGATCATGGAGGCCGAACTCGCGCGGAGAAACGTCGGGAAGGACCAGATAGACGAATACTCCAAAAGCGGCGTTCTGAGCGAGCTTGGCGACCAGGGCAACGTGACGATCCGCCATGTCAAGCGCGACGATTTCGCCAAGCTCGACGGATCATTTTCCCGCTCCGACGGGGTGCTTATCCGCGCCATGTTCGGCGACGAGGACGTGCCTTTTTTTCTTGACACAAGCGTGAATCCGTCGGTGGTGCCCGGCCAGGAGACAGCGGTGACCGTCGGCGTCTATGTTCACAAAGACTCCCTGGACAAGGCCCGTGAGCTGGTGGCAGGCCATTTCGACCTTGTCGACGGCGTCTTCAAGGTCCGCCACGCCGACATGCGCGAACGGCTCGTTTCATTCAGCTTCGACGAGATCCCGCAGCAGGAACTCGATTCGGCGGAGATTACCGGCGTCCATTTTTCGCCGGAGGAAAAGGGCGTTCTCATCCGCCTCGGCAAGCGGCTGCAGGACGAGATCGACGAAATCGAAAACCGCGACGGCCGCATCGTGTTTCATTTCGACAACGTGGAAGAACTTCTTGAACAGCTTGACGAAAAAGATCCGGCGCTCACCAAGACGCTGCTGCTTACCGCGCTCGAGATTCTGCAGATCTACGCCAAGGACGAGGATTTCGGCGACACGGCGCAAGGGATAGCGCAGGCGTTATTGGGGTTTTTTCTGCAATAGGGTGGGCAAGTACGCCATTTCTTGCTAAGAGGTAATTTGGAATTGGGCGCCCCGCCGCTGTGCTGCGGCGGCCCTCCTTTCACGCTCGGCTGTTCGCCTCGGTACCGCCTGCCACGATGGCCCTTCGGGCCGTGGTCAGGCGGCACTGCGCTTCAGCGCACGTTCCAGTCCTGCCTGGCGCGTGGCAGAAGGTGAATCGCACCATTGTCAATCTGGCAGACGCAATCGCGTCGCCAAACTCACGCGTAGCCGCTCCAACAAATCCCGCTCTCTTCTTCTCGCCATCAGCGCCGCCCACTCGGCCGGAGGATTGGCCCGCTCGTGCTGTCCGAGCCCGGCATCTTTGTTCACATCCTACAATTGTTTTGCCGGGTGAGTTCACGAGCGGCCCGCAGGTCGAGCGATCAGGCGGCGCTGCAGGCGCGGCGTTCTTTGCCTACTTTCTGTCGCTGCAGACAGAAAGTAGGTCGGAGCTCGGGGGTGAAACCACCGACTCAGTGTGAGCGAAGGCGGATAACGGACTAAACCCTATTTGAGAACCGTCACCAGTGCGTCGTTCTTGAATCTCTCAAATGTCTGCGACAGCGCCTCGGTACGCGCGTACACGAGCAGACCTGCCCGTTGCCCCGTTTTTGCGTAAAGGGAAATTGCCGAACATTTGCACGGCGGCGCAAGGTCCCGCATCAGATGGTAGGAGTCGATCAGCGCCTCGTCATTCCCGGCTTTTTTGGCCCGGTATTCCACGCGGAAGGTGCCGTCGACCGTTGTTGCGAGCGACAGGATCGTTCCATAGGGTTCGACGATCTTTGCAACCGAGAATACATCGTTGCCGAACAGCCGTGCCATTTCCCTCTCCGCAGCGTGCTGCTCTCGCTCCAGGCCCGCCCGTTCGTAGGAATCCCGCAGGCCGCGCCATGCAGCAACGTTTTTCCTGTTGAAGGAGGTTGCAAACTTGTAAAAGGCGATCGCCTGCCGCAGCGTGGCTGCGGCCTGCGCCGAATCGAGGAAGGCCTCGGCCATTTGCGCCTGCTCCGGAGGAGGGGACGTAGTATCCGCTGCTGCACCGCGGGGCGTCTGCCGCTGGGAGTCCGCGGCGCTCGAATCCGATTTGGCAAGAGTGTCACGCGCATCCCGCTTGGCCGGCTTGCCCGCGGGCGTGCGCCCGGCGCTGTCGCCTTGCGCAAGTCCGCTCTTGGACCAGTCGAGCGCGAATGCATGATTCCAGTTGAAAGCGCCCCGGGTTGCGGCGAACACCACGAGGATCACCGCAAGCACCCCGGCCGCCCACCAGAGCGCGGCGGCAATCTTTTTCCGGGTCGTAACTTCGGGCCTTTGCGGAGCGATGGGGGCGGCATCGGGCTCCTGTTTGTGATGCGGCTCGGGAACGGGTGAGGGCTTCGGCGGCTCCGTCATCTTGACAAAAGGTTTGTCGACAAGGTAGGACCCCCGTTGGGCAGGCATGGACGGCTGCGCCTCAACAAGGTGGGCAGCTACCTGAATCCTGTCGAGCTGCCGTGCCACCATCTGCGCTTCGTCTTTGCCGAGGCCCGACGCATAGGACACGGGCAGGGTGTCGAGCTGGGAAAGCGCCACCTGGATCGACACGCCGGTTTCGTGCGCGATGTGCTTTGAGACGATGTTGCGCGCCTTGGGGTTGCCGATGCCGGTGATGAGCACGTCGAACTTCATGAATCCCACAGCGATCGCATTCCCCGAAGGTTCGCTGTCGCGGCTACTCCTGTAGTGTTGTATGCAGTGGTAGTCGTGGTGCTTCGGGGTTAGCGAGCGACTTTAAGTATGTTTTCTTTCCATAGGGATGGAAAGATTGTCATTTCATTCCCTAAGGTATGGTAATAGCGCTTCGCGCTTAACATTATATCATTTGCCTTTTCCTCGCAGGTTCGCAAGAGCGTCTACTCCAGTAGTGCTTTATGCAGTCGTAGTCCTGGTGCTGCGGGGTTCTTCAATCAATTATAAGGTGGGGGCGGGAGAATTGCAACGAAAGCGCGGAGACCGGAACCCGCCCGCGCAGCACTCGGACCGGTGGTTTCCGTCAGAACACACTTTGTTCAGTACTGATCGGCAGCACGACAACTACATGGTATATTCTCACATAGAAACGAAATTGCATTCTAATGCCATCCTCTGCGCACCGTTTGCGGCGGGGCATTTCGCGTGCGTGACAAACGGCGGTCATTCCGTCGTGAAACCGTTTCCAGCGGCAAAATAGCGCCCTCCCTTGACAAATTGCCCCGCGCAATCCATTTTTTGATGATCAGGACGTTGGTACTGGTCCGTTTCAACAATGCATTTCCCGAAAGGATCACGCCCGTATGTCAAGTGTCAAGAAACACCGCAAGGCTAAGATCAACAAGCACAAGCGGAAGAAGAAAAGAAGGCTCTCCCGTCACAAAAAAAGGACATGGCAGGCCTAACACTGCCGCCGCGCGAAGAGCGCGATAATATCGAGAAAAGGGTGAGGACGGTTCTCACCCTTTTCTATTTTATGAGCGTACCGTTCGGGCAAGACAAAAGAAGATTCACCGCAAAGGCGCAAGGAACGCAAAGAAGTCGCTGAGAAGATAGGTCGCCGAGAAGAAAGGTCTCAAAGTCTGAAGGTCTAAAGGTTGAGAGCAAAAAGTCGCAGGGTTCGTTCAGTTCTTCAATCTGGAATCTGGAATTTGGAATCCCCTTCATGGAAATTATCCAGGGAATCGTCCGCGACATCACCTTCCGCAACGAGGAAAACGGGTTCACCGTGCTTCGTCTTGACGGACCGCAACCGGTCTTGTGCGTAGGCGTGATGCCGGCGGTGGAGCCCGGGGAAACGCTCAAGGTGACCGGCGAGTTCCAGATGCACGCGAAGTTCGGCAGGCAGTTTGCCGTCTCGTCGTTCGAAACGGTGCGTCCGCTTACCGTGGAGGGAATCGCCGCGCTCCTGGGAAGCGGCCTCATCGACAACATCGGCGAGGTGCGCGCGAAGAAAATCATCGATGTCTTTGGCCTCACAACCCTTGACATACTCGACAGCCAGCCCCACCGCCTGCGGGAGGTCCCGGGCATCGGCGCAAAGACCTTGGCAAAAATCAAGGCGGCGTGGGGAAAAAGGAAGAACATCCGCGACCTTATGGTGTTCCTGCAGCAATGCTCGATAACCGTGAACATGGCGTCCAAGATTTACGGCGCCTACGGCGACGAAGCAAAGGTAAAGATATCGCAGAACCCGTACTGCCTCATCGACGACGTGTGGGGCGTGGGATTCAAGAAGGCCGACGCCATTGCCCAGAAGCTCGGCTTTGAGCACGATTCCTATAAGCGCATTCGCGCCGGCCTTACCTTTGTGATGACTGAAGCCGCTGCCGACGGCCACACCTTTCTACCGGCGTCGTCGCTATTGTCCGCCGCTGCCGCGATTCTCGAAGTGCCGGAGGACAAGGCCTTGTTTTCGCTCGACCACTTGGTCAAGGAGGGAGTGCTTGTTTCCGACGAGAACCGCATCTACCTGCCACACCTGTACGGCGCGGAATGCAGCGCTGCCGCGCTCCTGGCCGCCCTTGCAAAAGGCCGCGCCGGCGCGCTGGCGAAATTCGACGAGCGGTACGTGACATCGTGGCTCGATTCCTATGCGGCGGGAAACCGCTGGCATGCCGACCCCAAACAGGTTGCCGCCGTGCACGCGGCGCTGTCGCATGGCGCAAGCGTGCTCACGGGCGGACCCGGCACGGGCAAAACCACCACGCTGCTGGTGATTGTCTCGTTCCTGCGGGCGCACAACATCGTTGCGGCACTCGCCGCGCCCACGGGCAGGGCGGCGCAGCGCATGGGAAGCATTGCGGGACTGCGGGCAAGCACCATTCACCGGCTCCTGGAATACCGGCCGGGCGGCCAGGGGTATCGCTTCGCGCGCGACGCGAGCAATCCCGTGGACGCGGACATGATTATCGTGGATGAGGTGTCGATGATCGATATCGTGCTCATGAGGAGCCTTCTTGCAGCGGTGCGCCCGGGTACGTCTATCCTGTTCGTGGGCGACAGCAATCAGCTTCCGTCAATAGGGCCGGGCACCGTGCTTGCCGACATGATCGCCTCGGGAGCGCTTGCGCACGTCGAGCTTACCACGGTATTCCGGCAGGCGGCGCAAAGCGGCATCGTGACCGCGGCGCACGACATCATGGCGGGGCGGACACCGGCGCTGCGCAACGAGCCGGCAGGCAACTTCTTTTTTGTCAAAGAAGAGGACCCGGACCTCTGCTGCGCCGCGCTCGTGGACCTCGTTGTCCACCGGCTGCCGGCCCGTTACGGATTGGACCCCGCGGTCGACATCCAGGTGCTGTCGCCCATTCACCGTGGCGTGCTGGGAACGCAGCACCTCAACGCCCTGCTCAAGGGGGCGCTCAATGCCGGCGCCAGTCACATTAAACGCGGCGAGACCGAATTCTCTGCGGGCGACAAGGTGATGCAGGTCAAGAACGATTACGACCGCGGCGTGTTTAACGGCGACATCGGGTTTGTCGCCGACATAATTGACGTAAGCGAGATTGCCGTGGATTTTGACGGTACCCGGGTGAAGTACGAGCCGAAGAACCTCGACGAACTGGTGCATGCCTATTGCATCAGCATTCACAAGAGCCAGGGATGCGAATTTCCGGCCGTGGTGATTCCGGTGACCACGCAGCACTTCATCATGTTGCAGCGCAATCTTATTTACACGGCAATTACCCGGGCCAGAAAGCTGTGCGTTCTCGTGGGCATGCAGCGCGCGCTTTCGATTGCGGTGCAGAACAATCAAACACGGGAAAGGTATTCGAGGCTGAGGGAAAGGATAGTTGAAAGGCTGAATGGTTGAGAAATTGGAAGGTTTTGCAGTTCTGCAATGACGAATTCGTTGGCATACAGGGGGAAAGGCGGCCGTTGATGATTCTGGTTCTCTTGAACTTTTCAACTTCTAAACTTTTCAACTTGTAAACCATTTTATGAAACCCGACCCCGACATCGCCATTCTTCTCCACACCCTGGAAAAAATGGGCGTGGAAATCCGCAGGGGTTCTTTTGATGCGGCCGGCGGTCTTGTTCGGATGGAAGACCGGTATATACTATTTTTACAGAACAACGGGTCGCCCGCAAGCGAAAAGGAATTGTACCTTGACGCGATAAGAAAGATGCGTCCCGCGGGCGTGCACGTGCCGCCGCGTGTGCGCGAGCTGCTGGGCGAAGACGACTGGGAAACAGACAAAGGAGACGGGAATGGGTAAGGTGAGAATCGGCGTCATCGGCGCGGGCGTGCTGGGATCGTACCACATGCAAAAATGCCTCAAGAACAAGGACGTGGCCTGCGCGGGTTTTTACGACGTATCGCCGCTGCGGCGTGCAGAGATTTCGAAGAAATTCGGCGTGGACGCGTTTGACGACATGAATGCCCTCATCGATGCGTCGGATGCCTGCATCGTTGCCACGCCATCGTCCACCCATACCGCCGTGGCGACGGTGTGCATGGACAAAAAGCGTCATGTTCTGGTCGAAAAGCCGCTTGCTCCGTCGCTGCCGGAAGGCGTCGCGCTCGTCGCGCTGGCGCGCGAACGAGGCGTTGTCCTTCACGTGGGGCACTCGGAATCGTTCAATGCGGCGTTTGCAAAGCTCCAGTCGTTCGCGCCGCTGCCGAGGTTTCTTGAAATCAACCGGCTGGCCCAGTATTCGCCGCGCGGCACCGACGTGTCCGTGATACTCGACCTCATGGTCCACGACCTTCAGCTCGTGCTTCGCCTTCTGGGTGAGGAACCGTGTTACGACGCGATAGCCGCCACGGGCGTGCCCGTGGTGTCTGCGGACATCGACATCGCCAATGTGCGCATCCCGTTTCCCTCGGGCTGCGTGGTGAACTGTACGGCCAGCCGCATTTCGGCCAAGCGCATGCGCAAACTCCGGCTTTTCGCGCGTGACAATTACTACTCCGTTGATCTTGACAAGGAAGAAATAGAGCATTACTTCCTCACCGGCGCAGCCGTGCCGGGCCAGCCGCTGCCTGTGGGATTCGACCGCGAAAAGGCCAAACACATCGACGCGCTGGAGGCCGAGCTCGCGGCGTTCGTGGCGGCCGTTGTGGGCACGCCGTCCGCGCAGGGCGTCAGCGGCGAAGAAGCGCTGCGGGTGCTCAAGGTTACCGATACGATCATGGACTTGCTCAATAAACAAGCAAATGCACGGTAAACGCATTTTGGAGGGAAACCAATCTTTCTAACTCCATCCTGAGCTTCGTATGGGAACCCCGCCGAAGACGGCGGCGGTTCTCCTTGCAGGCTCGGCCATCCGGCCTCGGTGCCGGTCCGCCCTATGCCTAGCGGGCCGGGTCGGCCGGCGCTGCGCTTGGGCGCGCCTTGCAGTCCAACCTGGCGCTGGCGATAAGATTAATGCCACAATTGTCAAAAACCCCGGGCATCAATTAAAAGCAATCGAAAAGGCCCACTTGCAACCGTTTTCTTCCGCAATGAAGGCGTTGCGAGCCGGAGCACAGGGATGTGCGGAGACCACTGCCGAAGGCAGCCCGCAGGGTGCGGAGCCGGAGGCGTAGCATGAAAACATGACGCGCACGCTGCGCCAGCGGCGCGCTTCGCGCATGTTCCCGCTGGAAGGGGTGTGGGTGCAGATCGCCGCCGCTCACTGTGATCTTGCTCCACCGTCGCGGCCGAGCGAAGGCGAGTCCGTTCCTGCGGGACACCCAGGGAGAGGCGGAAGCTGCACCCCAGGGGAAACCGTGAAATGGTTTCCCCTCCAACAGACGCTGTAAATCTACAATGAAGAACTCGAATTACTATCTCTAGCGCTTGCCGAAGTCCATTTGGTATATTATAGGTCGAATTATTTATATTTGAAGTGTCCTTTGGCAGCAAACCCGAATACTTGTGCGCCAGTAGCTCAGTTGGATAGAGTGTCGGCCTCCGAAGCCGAAGGTCGTGGGTTCGACTCCCTCCTGGCGTAATACCCTAGATGCTTAATTTACAAAGGGGGTTCTTATCAAATTCCGTACTAGAACCAGCGGTCTCTTCGAGATTATCCAGCCGGCAATTGAAAAGGGGGAAGTGTTCGATTCCACGCTCCTCAAGAACATGATCAACTCCCTTATCGCCGAGGGCAAGCGGAACTTTGCTATCGATCTCTCTCCCCTCGACTATATCTACTCGGACGCGATCAACGTGATTCTCGCGCTCAACAGGCGAATTCTTGATGTGAGCGGACGGCTGTCGCTCATGGGACCAAGCCCCGAGGTACGGCAGATTCTGGAACGCACCGGCATCCAGAACATCCTCAAGATCTTCGACACCGAGACCGAGCTTCTCAAGAGTTCCGAGGACATCATCCTGCAAACAACGCGCTACAACCTTGCCGACCTGCAGAACTACCAGCAGGCGCCTCCGCCCCAGAAGCCGAAATCGGAATTCGAGGATTTCCGCTCCGAGATAAGCACCGCGATGTCGCCCGGCGTGGGAGGCACTGAGCCCGAAGCCGACAAGGGATATCGTCAGCCGCCGGCGCAGCAGTTTGCCCCGCAGCAGCAGTTCGTACCCCAGCAGCCGCCTTTCAAGGAAGAAGAATTCGAAGCTGCGTATAAATCATTTGAGACCGAAGTATCACAGGACAGCTACGGGCCTCCGCCGCAGGTGGTTCGTCCGCAGCCCCAGCAGTACGCGGAACCGTTTACGCCGCCGCCTGTCCAGCCGCCCCGACCCGCGCAGCCGGCGAGACGGCCCGAGCAGGAATTCGCGCCTGTCCAGGAACCCATGCCCACGGCACGGCACCGGGACGCCGATTACACGCCGCCCCGGATAGAACCGCTGGAACCGGCTCCCGCAACACGGCGCATGGATGAGGAAGAGACATTTGCCAAGAAGGAATTCGCCGCGCCGAAGGCAAAAGCCAAGCCGCCGCTCGACGAGAAGCCGGCCAGGCCGTACGACGATTTTACGCGAGACACCGACGATCTCGAACCCAAAAAACGCTCGCCCATGCCCATAATCATCACGATCCTCGTGGTGGCCTTGCTTGCCGTGGGCGCGTATTTCATAATTATTCCTCTTGTAAAGAACGGGCAAAAAGAAGCCGTGGCGCCCACTCCCGCGCCTGCGGTGAGCCAGCCCGTACCCGAGAAGCCCGTGACCCCGCCGCCGGCAGCCGCCCCTGTGCAGCCCGCGCCGGCACCCGTACCGGCGCCCGTCGCAAAACCGCAGCCGCCTGCTCCCGCGCCGGTCGCGGCTGAGGAACCAGTGGAGAAACCGGCAAAGAAACAGGCTGTGGGCAAGGCCCCAGCGCGTAAGCCTCCGGCCGAGACACCGAAAAAGGCTCAAGCCGCCGAAGCAGCGCCGGGCGCAGCTTCGGGGAAGATCGTTATTACGTCAACACCGTCCGGCGCGACCATCAAGGCCGACGAGAACGTGATCGGCACGACACCATTTACCTGGAAGAATCCCAGTGTCATCGGCGAAGTCACCATTGTAGTGTCCAAGCCCGGCTACAAGGATGCGGCCAAGACCCTCGAATTTACAGGCGGCAACAAGAGCGAGTCGTTTAGGCTCGAAAGAGAAGTTACCGCCAAACCTGCGCCTGTTCCGGCACCGGCTCCCGAGCCTGAGGCCGCAGAACCCGCTCCGACGCCGACGCCCAAGGCCGCGCCCGCGCCCGCGCCCGCTCCGGCGCCTGCTGCGGAACCTGCTCCAGCTGCTGCTGCGCCGAGCGGCGAACCCGCGACCGTGTTCATCGCCTCGATTCCTCCTGTTGCGGATGTCTACATGGACGGGAAACTTATCGGAAAGACGAACATTACCAAGCTCAACGTGACCGCGGGCTCTCACAGCATGAGGTTTGTCAAGGGAACGCAGGAAGTTTCCAAAGACATGACCTTCAAGGGGGGCGACAACCCGTCTCAGCTGGTGAATTTAAAGTAGCGCGGCGCGCCTGAGCTTGACGTATAGGAGTGAAGGAAGAGCAGGAACCCCGGTGGATCGGGATTCCTGCTTTTTTTTATGCGGTTGATCGGTTTCCATTGCATCGCGCCATGGCGATATGAGGCAGATCAGGGGAGCGTGATCTAAGGCAAGGGACGCCGGTTTCCCCAGAAGATTTCAAAAGACATCGGCTGCTGCCGCAGCACACCGCAGGGTCCATGCTTGTCCGAAAAATCGGCAAACCATGCTCGCAACCCTTGATTTTGCCCGTAAAGTTATATATCTTTTATGTCCGTTTAGGAAATTAGTGTGGCGCTTTAGCTCAGTCGGTAGAGCAGAGGACTGAAAATCCTTGTGTCCCCAGTTCAATTCTGGGAGGCGCCATTTAGAATCAAGGACTTACAACGCAAGTTGTAGGTCCTTTTTTTGTGAATGCCTAAAATTGCTTGTCATTTTTGATACACACGTGATTTTCAGGCCCCGACTCTCTAAAGTCTACTGACGAGCGCCTGAACAGCTCCAGGAGGAATGTCTTTACTTTTGGCAAGAATGATGAGTCGTTCGAGATCCTCTTTAGTGGCCTCGGTCTAAGCTTTGAGCACCCTTTTGTCGCGACCCTAACGTCTTTTTCTTTCACCTTCCGCAATTATCCGCTTGAGACGCCCGTTCTCGGATTCTAGCTCGCGCGTCGCATGATTTCTGGAATGCCAATACCCGAGAATTTGTTACGTCAGTTGAAAAAGGTCTGCTCGCTGATGCCGTGTCGGCGGCAAACCTCGTTGATCTTGCCGCCTCTCAGGTACCCACTTGTCAGGGAAAATAGCAAGTCTTTCGCAAATTCGAGAATTGATTTTGTGCAGCAAGCAAAGCCTGCGAGATGTGCCTATGGCTTTTCCCCCTGAGATGTACCACGCCCTATGGGGCGTGGTGCACTATACTACGCTCAAGCGCAGACGCGCTCGACTTCACCGGCCAAATTCCTCAATCTTTTTCGAAAAGGCACAATGATTGCTTTAATGATTGGTTTTAAGAGCCTTGATCCGACGAGGCGTCCTTACAATAAGTGAGGTAAACACTGTGTTTCCTGGAACTTCTCTCGTTCTGAATCTGGCCCTGGCATTTTATAAGGCGGGCACTATCTGGACCCGGAAATTGTTGGGCCTGGCAACGGTTCACACTGTTCAGGATGCGCATTGGTACAAACTTCCGTACCGGGTATTCGCTCCTGTTGCCGCCGCCTCTGTCGCAGTCGCGTTCACATTTCTGCTTTCCTGCGGCCCCGCAACCAGCCCATTCACTGCTTCAAATGCAACCATTTCGATAAGGCTGGCGAATTCCAAGGGGCAGATTTCCGCAACCACGGTATCCGATACCACAGGCAACACCGTGCATGTCAAGGTGACTCCGTATCTGTACCAGTACATCACAACGGTATCGGTGTTCATTGGACGAAGCGCGTCGGATACCGACACCCTTATCGCGCTGGGCAATTTCAATTCGCCAAACGACTCGCTGTGGCTTAACATCGCCTTCCGCACTCCGGGTACGCGCACCATAACGGCAACCGCGATTATCCCCGGCGCGCCCAACTACAAGGCAACGGCAACCATCGTGATCTACCCAATGCCTGTCCGGACTTTTTCACTGGCATACGACGGCAATGGAAATTCCTCGGGCACGCCGCCCGCGGACTCAGGTGCGTATCAACAAGGGGCAGGTGTAACAATCAAGGGCAATACAGGCGGTCTGGTAAGAACCGGCTACACTTTTGCGGGATGGAACACTGCGGCGGATGGAAGCGGCGTGTCGTATTCCGCCGGAGACGTCTTCACCATGACGGCCGGGAATGTGACGTTGTATGCAAAATGGACGCAAAATCCAACCTACACGGTTGTCTATAATGGCAACAACAACACAAGCGGCTCGGCTCCCACAGATCCCAACTCCTACGAACAGAACGCAACCGTTACCGTCCGCGCAAATACGGGAGCACTTGTCCGAACCGGTTACACATTTGCAGGCTGGAACACAGCCGCGGACGGAACCGGCACCTCGTACGCAGGTGGAGAGACGTTTGCAATCGCGACTTCCAACGTAACGCTTTACGCCAAATGGACACAGAACCCAACCTACACCGTAACCTACAACGGAAACAACAGCACCGGCGGCGCAGTGCCCACCGACCCCAATGCTTACGAACAGGGCTCAACCGTTACCGTCAAAGCAAATACAGGCAGCCTGGTGAGGGCAGACTACACATTTGCAGGATGGAACACAGCGGCAGATGGAACCGGGGCTGAATATGCCGGTGGCGCCTCCTTTAGCATCGGTAATGCAAACGTTGTCTTGTACGCGGTATGGACTCAGGACCCAACCTACACCGTAACCTACAATGGCAACAACAACACGTCGGGCAATGTGCCCCTTGATGGAAATTCATATGAACAGGGCGCAAGCGTGACGGTAAAGGCCAATGGCGGCAACCTTGCAAAAACGGGGTATACTTTTGCGGGATGGAATACTGCGGCTGATGGCAGCGGCCTTACCTACGCGGCCGGGACATCATTCAATATCGGTGCGGCCAACGTAATCCTCTACGCAATATGGACGCAGAACCCCACCTTCACGGTAACGTACAATGGCAACGGCAACACCGGCGGATCCGCCCCAACAGACGCTAATGCATACCAACAGGGCGCGAGCGTGACCATAAAAGGCAACACAGGCAATCTCGTGAAGACCGGCTACACCTTTGCGGGATGGAACACGGCGGCGGACGGCAGCGGCACCCCCTTCGCGGCTGGCGCAACATTGACAATGGGTAATGCCAATGTCTCGTTGTACGCGAACTGGACGCAGAACCCCACCTATACGGTCACCTACATGGGCAACGGCAATACAAGCGGATCAGTGCCTCTGGATGCAAACGCCTATGAGCAAAACGCAACGGTTACGGTAAAAGGCAATACCGGCAATCTTGTGCGTACCGGGTATTCGTTCTCGGGTTGGAACACCGCGGCAGACGGAAGCGGCAAAGCCTATGCACCTGCAGCCACGTTCAGTGTGGGGACATCAAACGTCGTCCTCTATGCACTTTGGACGCAATTACAGACCTACACTGTGACCTACAATGGCAACAATACCACGGGCGGAGCCGTACCCACCGACGCGGGAACCTACCAGCAGGGAACAACCGTGACGGTCAAGACCAACAGCGGCAACCTGGCCAAAACCGGCTACACCTTTGCGGGGTGGAACACCGCGGCGGATGGGACCGGTACATCGTATGCCGCAGGCTCGACCTTCACAATGGGTAATGCCAATGTCGTGCTGTATGCGGTCTGGACCCAAAACCCCACCTATACCGTTACCTACAATGACAATAATAGCACCGGCGGCACGGTTCCCACCGACGCGGGCGCGTACCAGCAGGGAACAACGGTAACAACCAAGACCAACAGCGGCAACCTGGTAAAGACGGGTTTCACCTTTGCAGGCTGGAACACCGCGGCGGATGGGACCGGCACATCGTATGCCGCAGGCACAACGTTTGCAATGGGCAATGCCAATGTCACACTGTATGCCGTGTGGACACAGAACCCCACGTACACCGTCACCTATAACGGTAACAGCAGCACCGGCGGTGTTGCGCCTGTTGACGCGGGAGCATATCAGCAAGGTTCAACCGTGACGGTAAAGTCAAACACCGGCTCGCTGGCAAGGACGGGCTACACCTTTGCGGGCTGGAACACCGCCGCAGACGGATCGGGCACGCCGTACGCGGCAGGCGCCACGTTCACAATAGGCAACGCCAATGTGACGCTGTACGCGAAATGGACCATTGCGATCCTTTCCGTCAAGTTCAACACCAACGGCGGCAGCGTGGTGGACAGCCAGCTCGTTGCCTACAACAGCCTTGCTACCGCTCCTGCGGCTCCCACAAAGACGGGCAATGTGTTTGCAGGATGGTATTCCGATCAGACGCTCACCTCGCCATTCTCATTTACCGCGCCCATCGTGGCATCCATCACACTGTATGCAAAGTGGGCGCCGGTGTATACGGTGACCTATAACGGGAACGGGAATACGGGAGGAACGGCGCCTGCGGACAATGGCTCATACATCAGTGGTGCAATCGTGACGATCCTCGACAATACCGGAAGCCTCGTCAAAACGGGATATTCCTTTGCCGGATGGAACACCAATGCCGCGGGCACCGGCACCGACAGGACGCCCGGCAATACGTTTCAGATTGGCTCGACAAGTGTCATCCTGTACGCGAAATGGACAATCAATTCGTACGCCGTTTCGTTCAATTCAAACGGCGGCAGCGCGGTGGCGGTGCAGAACGTCAATTACGGATCAACAGCCACTCCCCCGAACCCTGCGCCAACTAAGACGTCGTACGTGTTTGCGGGATGGTATGCCGACTCGGCGCTAACGAGTGTTTTCAACTTTGCCACGACGATCACGTCCGCGCAAACCCTGTGGGCAAAATGGCAAATCCAGGACGCGGACGGGAATGTTTATCATGAAGTGAAAATTGGTAATCAGGTGTGGATGGTTGAGAACTTGAAAACAACCAAGTACAACGACGGCTCGGTGATTCCAACTTTGTCTTACTATTTGGACTGGACAAGTCTTGCTACTCCTGCATATTGTTGGTACAACGACTCCATTTCTTCCTACAAAACCCCTTACGGCGCTCTCTATGACTGGTTTGCCGTTGGAACCGGAAAGCTCGCGCCTTTGGGATGGCACGTTGCCAACGACAACGACTGGACCAATCTTACAAATAACCTTGGGGGTCCCGACAGCGCAGGCGGGAAAATGAAAGAGGCGGGAACAGCGCATTGGGCTTCGCCCAATACCAATGCAACTAATTCGTCGGGATTCACGGCGCTTCCAGGGGACATGACCGGTGGATTCGGCGTTGGCTATGGAGGAAATTGGTGGAGTTCCACCCAATGCTCGGGTAACCTAACGGCAAATTGCGAGACACTTAGTTCGAGCTCCGGAAGTCTTTCGTCTTTCTGTTTGTCCCCAACGGTCGGCGTTTCCGTCCGTTGCATCCGGGACTACTGAATACCCTGAAGAACGAAGAGGCGATTGACTTTGAGGAACCAGGCAATTGGGTGATTGTCTGAAGCAAAGACTCGAAGAACACATGTGCCAACTTGGCTCGCTGCTCCACAGCAGAATGCCAAAGAGTATGCCGGATCCGTATCAGCCTTTAACAGCAGTTACCAAGGCATCGGAAAAATTCTTAATGTCTTTGAAGCCCGCTTCCTGTAGCATCCGTACGACCTCTGCGGCTTCTTTTGTCGATCCCCGCCAGTCGAACCTGAAAGTCCCCCCTGATTTTAATGTGTTTTTGATACCCGGAATCGCCCGGTTCCAATTTATGGTGCCCGGCGCCATATGATGCCCGACAACCTGGTCAAGGGTTTCTTTATCAAAAAGCAATCCGATATCCGAAGCATCCGCCTCCACGTGGTACGGAATATTTTTTCGCGCAACCGCCTGGTTGTTAATGTTTATTGCAAGTTGGGGTTCATGAGCCGCACCCGCTCCACCCATATTTGCAATAACCGGCTTACCTTTTGCGCCAATATCCTTTACCAGACCGCGTGCGGTTTTTGCGGCGGGTGATAAGGACAGAGTACCTTCTCCTGAAGAAATCCGTGTGATTATTCCAACTATGCCTCTTAATAGCATTGCCCCGACTATTTGCAGTCCGATGATTGTAAGTTGGTCCGAAACGGTTTTTCCAAGAAGTCTCGTTGCTTCGAGGGCGGTTTGAATAACCCGGGGTGTAGTTCCCTGGGTAAAAAGGGTAGGCGCAATTACCTTGCCGCCGGCGCCCCTGTAATAGGCATTTGGAAAAGGTAACCCGGGCGCCGGGGGCCCAACGGGGAGATGATCGACAGCCTGGTAGTAATCGGGGTAAATTGCAAGATCGACTGCATTAATGCCGGAAGCATTAAAATTAAAATGAGAGTGCGGGACAAATACCGGCATTTCAAATCCGTCAAGAAACAAATAATAACCGCCCAGATAAATGCCGAACCCCACCGCATTCAGCAGATTGTCCACATAATCACTGTGCAAACGAGGGTCTGCAGAATCAGCAGATACCTTTGGAAGGTCGACGCCATGACTCTTGAGCCATTCTGATTCTTCCGGCGTAGGAGTTTCCAAATCCATTGACGTTGAATCTTCAACCTTGTCGGAAATAAGTACCGATGCGGGTTTTTCATTTCCGCTCACCAATGGTTTTTGACCAAAAGGAGCCATAGGGTTCTTTCTGAAATGGGTACGTTAAAAAAAATGTTCACCTTACGTTAATTGTTCCGTGCTTTGAATATCAGAGTACCGTGTATTTTCAAAAATCAGTTGAGTTTGACCGTCATCGCCTATTGCTTCAAGAGAATAAGCGATAGTATCGGACGTCGGCACATCACTAAACTTGACCAGGACGGAAACATCATCATCTTCAATAAAATCTTTTATCGGCTGTTTTTGATCGTACTCGGTTGCTTTGGAAAAAAAATGCAGTACCCTTGTTTCATTTATTGCATCATCAGGCGTTAAATCGACCCTGATCCAAATCGGCCCCTTATCCGCACGGGGCATGGTCAGAGGCGGACTTTCAACCTCGTTGCCTCTGGAATGCGAAGCTTTGAAAAAATAATCGAGGGTCTTGCTCGGGTCGTTGCTGTAATCGGCATAATGTGCGTCGTTGTAATAAAGAGTTAATTCCGCTTCGGCAACGCCGCCGGACTCAAAGCCTTCCGCATTGCATTGCATGTCCTGAATTTCGCCGTTATAGGTTGAGAACAGGCTGAATGTCACCTTTTTACGCGCGGTTTCCTTGAGATACTCCACTTTCACCCGTACGCGGCATTTTCTGTTGAAATCAAATCCATCATCGGATTCAACAAATTGTGGATCGGAAAGTTTTACCTCCTGCGTGTCGGCATCCTGCATTTGCTGCAGGTTATCCGTCGCATATTCCTGGTTTTCCGGCTCGGAATCCTCCGCAGGCTCGAAAAATCCAGGGTCGTTTATGTCATGCCAGGAGCCTTCCATTTGTAGCCCTTGCAGTGATAGGAATTTTCCAGACACCCGCTTCTTTCATCGCGATCGCATGAAGCCGCCTATTAAATAGCTGATCGCAAAAACGATGCCAGTATTTCGGCATAGAGGAGCGTAATACAAGCGATTACGGGTTGTTGTCACTTTCGTTCCCAAACGTAAGGTAATAGCGCTTCGCGCCTTTTTTTTGTGTCTTTTGCATTGTCGAACGAACCTGCGCCTGACATCTGAATATCTTTTATGCTTGCACTGAAGCACACGCCCATTGGCGACAAGCGTTGGGCCGACAACGCCCGGATTTTTTTACTATGAGATAACGGCTCGTCGGATTTCATGGTATTGATATTGCGGAAAACGCCCCTGTCCTTCAAGACTACGAAGGACAGGGAAACAGACATTCCGCATCCGGGAAGCAGAACGCAGTTCTATTTGTAACATATCTGGACGAATGGATACCGAGTGACACCATGCAAGAATGGGAACTGCTAGCAATAAAATCAATTGTCATATCGAAGTCTTGAATCCCACAGCGAACGCATTGCAGGGTGCTCATTGGGGGGTACATCCGGCTGTAATCGCATTCCCCGGAGGTTCGCTGCGGGTTTCCTCAATGTCTTTGATAATATTGGTCAACAGTAATTTCTGGACGTACCGGGCAAAAAACACCATCCACAATTCAAACTTGCAAAACAAGAGTCGGCCATACTATCTTAGAAGTTGGTACTTTCCAGAAAGGTATAAGCCATGGCATCCAAGATGTTTATCCGGTTCGGTTCAAACCTGGCCGCGATATTTGCAGCCTTTGCCCTGATTTTGGTTGGGTGTGTGGAGAGCATATCGAACCGCACCGCACCCCCTATTCTCCAAGCTTACGATCAACCCAATTGTCCGGGGCCTGGTTATCTATGGGAACCGGGTTACTGGGCATACGGCAGGGATGGATATCATTGGGTTCCCGGACAGTGGGAGTTAGCCCCGGAACCAGGTTGGATGTGGACCCCGGGCTATTGGAGCTGCTCGGACAGTGAGTATTTCTGGCACCCCGGATACTGGGCAAAGGATGTGGGGTTCTACGGAGGAATCGATTATGGCCACGGCTACACGGGGTCCGGCTATGAAGGCGGCTACTGGAAAGAGAATGACTTCTACTACAACAGTGCAGTCACGAATGTGAATCCGTCGGTTGTGAGAAACACGTATTGTCAATCTCCAGTAAACAGAGACACCCCTGCAACGCCTGCCAGTTTCAGCGGAGGTGCTGGCGGCGTCAATGCTAGACCAACCAATCGGGAGCTGATGGTAGCAAACCAACCGCATATTGTTCCTACGGCAAGTCAGAGACGAACTGCGTCACAAGCCATGGTGGCTAGAAGGCAGGCAAAACAAGTGAGTTTCAAGTTCAAGATTGACCCGGGGATTTCACGGATGGACCAAACAAAGATTCAAAATTATCAGGTTGTCAATGATACCGCAAAGTTCTTCTTTTGTTCAGGTGGCATTGCGGGCAATTATCAGTACAAGCTCAAACAGAACTCGGATACCTTGAAAGTAGAAGAGTATTATGGTCCCGACCCGCTCCAGAAACACAGGGTGTTATTCTGCGTTTTCTGTACTCTTTCCGGGTTGAAAACTGGACAATACTTTCTCAAGACAACAGACGGCCTTCATCAGATTGATATCAAATAGGCGTCTTGGCCTGTGAACGCAATCAGCGGTGCAACTCTCCACTGCCGCGCTTGTTGTGTCTTTGGCAAGGTGGGCGTATATCTCTGTTTCCTCAACCAGGCGTAGGCAGGGACTGGCTTTGCCCAAGCCTCATTGACATTCAGCTTTTGAATCCCAGAGCGAGTGTAATCCTCGAACCCGGGTTCGAGGTTGACTAGTAGATATTATTCCATAGGAAAGGAAAGACATCGCAGTTTTGTGTGGGATCTTTCAAAAGTTCTGGCATTAAACCCTCTTGGCCAAAATAATAGGCCCCGACCACCCAAAAGTGATCGAGGCCTGTTATGGCGGAGAGGCAGGGATTCGAACCCTGGGCACCCACTGAAGGGCGCAACGGTTTTCGAGACCGCCCCTTTCAACCGCTCAGGCACCTCTCCGCAAAATCAGAAATGTCAAAGGTCGTAACCATTTCGGCAAGGGTCTCGAAAACCTTTTGGAGTTGAGACCGCTCCGTTGGGAGAGGAATTCGAGCCTGCGGCTCGTTGATTGTTATAGGCGCTTGCCCAATCAACCGCTTTGGCACCTCTCCGAGGATGCAAAAAATATATCATGAAGAAATCTGCAGCCAATCGAATAAGGATTATTCGTGCATCCGGGAAAAGTGCTTAACGTCCGGGAAGAATCCTGGGAGCTGGCTTCTGCGACACGCCCTGCAGTCGCCGGTAGCCAAGCGAAATCTTGAAGAAAGGTTGGAACGCGCCGCCATGATCGAAGAGGCAACCGCCCATTCGACTATTCCTCTCTGGTGTAGACAACTTTTGCGCTGTCGCTTTCCATACCCTCTATTCTGTTCGCCCCCGTCCTTTTCATGTTCTTGTTGATAATTGGCGGTTTGTCTTCGCCCACCCATATTTTTGTGAAGGACACTGCTTCTTCACTGTTTTCCAGAATCTCTATGTAAAAACGATGCTGATCGTGCGCATACCGGCCGTTTACCTTTTGCTTCTTCAAGATGTGGTATTCATTCTTGTTTCGTATTTCAAATATCTCATAATCGGTTTCGTCGCCATGGGTCCAGGTGTTTCGCCAGATTCCCGGGAAAATCTTATCGGCGGTTTTGACTGTGCCGGAAGCGGTCGATCCTTTAGATTGCATACGCAGGGTCCTTTCCGTTGTTTGAAAATGGTGCGCTAATCTCGCAAGGAAGATAACCTTCGGAACGGGCATCAGTCCACAGATTTCCGTGTGCGCCAAAACCCGTTGATCACCGTGCTGCGGGCAGTCTCGCGTTTGCCCGCGGACCTGGGGCTACCCGCAGCGGGGTTCGCCGTCTTCCTCGGACGATTCCGACATGTCGATAAGCTGCGGGGGCAGATCCTTTTTGCCTTTCACGCCGAGTGCCTTGAAATCCTCCACCCTCCGGATGAGATTGCCCCTTCCAGTTGACAAAAGCTTAATCGCGCAGTCGCATTCCTCCGATGCTTTCCGTATGAATCCCTGAACTTCTTCAAGCTTTTCCACAAACGAAACAAACTTATCATACAAATCTGCAGCCTTTTTCGCAATGGTCTGGGCGTTCTGGTTCTGATATTCATACCGCCAGATATTGGCGATGGTTCGCAGGGTCACAAGCAGGGTGGAGGGGCACACGAGGATAATGTTCTTGTCGAATGCGTCGCTAAAGAGGTTCTTTTCTTCCTTGATCGCGGTGAGAAACGCGGCTTCCACGTGGATGAACAGAAGCACATAGTCGAGGGACCGGATTTCGAGAAGCCGGTCGTAGTCTTTTGAGCTGAGCTCGGCAACGTGTCTGCGTATCGATGCGATATGGTCTTTGAGGCCGGCTTTGCGGTCCTCTTCGGTATCTGCGCTGCAGTATCTTTCGTACCCGACAAGGGATACTTTGGAATCGATGATGACGTGTTTTCCTTCCGGGAGATGGATTACAACGTCGGGCCTGTAGCCGCTGCCGTCCTCGTCGTGGGTATGGACCTGCGTTTCGTACTCCCGGCCTTTCTGAAGGCCCGACATCTCGAGTACCCGTTCCAGGGCAAGTTCTCCCCAGTTTCCCTGCGCCTTGTTGTCGCCCTTGAGGGCGTTGGTGAGGTTTATTGCGTCTTCGCTGATCTTCTGGTTCAGTTCCTTGAGTCTGCCTATCTCTACATACAAGGAAACGCGGTCTTTTGATTCCTTGTCGTAAACGTCTTCCACGCGTTTCTTGAACTCGGACAGTTGGTCGCGAAAGGGAGACATCAGGGCGTCAAGGTTCGTTTTGTTCTGCTCAGTGAATTTCGCGGTCTTTTCCTCAAGAATCTTATTGGCGAGGTTCTGGAAATCACATTTCATCTGTTCCTTTGCCTCGTTAAGAAGCGCGAGTTTTTCTTCCGCTTGTTTATGCTCCTCATTCACCACGGTTTCGAGCCGCGCGATGTCGCTTTGCTTTTGCGACAGCGACTGTTGCGCGGCCGCCAACTCCTTTTCGATCACCGGAACGCGGTTTGCGGAAATTTCAAAGGCGGCCGCGCGCGCGATGAGCTCCGACGATTTCGTGCGTTCCTGCTCAAGCTGGGTCTGGGTGGAGGCCATGCGGGTCTGGAGATCTTCCAACACCGCGAGCTGGCCAGCCGCATGGCTTGCGCCGCGCTCGAACGCTGTTCTTTCCCTTGACCGTGCTATGAAATACGCAATTCCGGCTGTCGTTCCAATCCCGGCAATAGCAGCCAGCGCCAAGAAAGCAAAGCTCATGAGACCTCCTGTTTATTGCAACAGACGCAAGGCGCCCGGCAATTTTGCCTTGTGCCGATCATCGACTTTCCAAGCCTAAACGCGGTTCCTCACGATCCACCTAAAATAATATTGCCCCGGCGTCAAAGAAGTGTGCGAATGCGCGGGGGCAGGGCAGAATCAAGTATTGAAAGATTCTTTGACGATTCCTGTTCGCAAAAAAATTATGTTCGCTGATATTAATTCAAATTTTATGTATATAAATCAAAGAGATACACCATGAAACGTTCGCAGAACAACTTATGATCTGTGACAGAAAAACCCTTCAATTCCACATATTTCCAGTATATTTAGAATAAAGACAGGCATTGTAGTCGCCTGAGGAAAAGAGGAACGAAAGTTACCTTTAATCGCTTAAGAATTGTGGGGGATAGATTGGAATTCACGATGTTAAAGGCTGGATCGATTGTAAACGCAGCAGTTCGCGCCGTACCAGTGGTGCTCGTCGTCTTGTCGAATGCAATAGCGGCCGGCGGATGGAAGGTTTACTGGTCCGACGAATTTGATTCCACTGCGCTCAACGAGAGCAACTGGTCGGTGCAGGCAACAGACAATCCGCCCAACGCCGAGCAGGAACATTACACCAGCGGACACGACCAGTCCGGGTCGAACGTATTTGTCAAGAACGGCCATCTCATTCTCGAGGCAAGAAGTGCCAGTGAAATAACGTCCGGCAAGATCGTGAGTTCGGGCAAGAAAAGCTTCGAGTACGGCCGCATGGAAGCGCGGATGCGCCTTCCGCTTACCCAAGGTATGTGGCCCGCATTCTGGATGCTCGGCGTGGGCGGGGGGTGGCCGCAATGCGGGGAGTTGGATATAATGGAAGGAAAGGGGCGATTGCCCAACTGGACATCGGGGTCTTTCCACTATACCAATTTCGACGTGTTTAACCAGTATACGTTGCCAACCGGGAACGTTCACGACAGTTTCCATGTCTATGCAGCGGAATGGAGCACCGATTCGATCCGGTGGTATTTCGACAATGTCAATTTCGGCACGCTCACCAAGGCCCAGAACGCGAACCTCCCGCTCGATAAACAGTATTATTTCATTCTCAATCTTGCGGTTGGCGGCAATTTTGACGGGAACATGAACAACACCACGGTGTTCCCGGACAGTCTCATTGTCGATTATGTCCGGGTGTACCAGTGGGACCCGACCGCGCAAACCGAGTCGCCTGTTTCGGGCGCCAATCTTGCGCGTGCGAGCCTTGTAGACCGCGGCGGTGGTCTTTCCATTGTGCTTCCTTCCGAGCAGGCCTATATTTTGAATCTCGTTTCAACAAGCGGCAAACTCGTCTTGTCCCAGCGCGGTACTGCGCGTTCCTTTACCGTTGGCACCGGGGCGCTTTCGCCGGGCGTATATTGCGCAACGGTGAGCGGCACTTTCGGGACCCTTTCGGGGCGAGTTGCGGTGCACCGGCGGCCTTGACACGCGCTGCACCGTATGCATGCTGCAACCGCGGGAGCCTCGCTCCTGTACGGTTCATCCTCCCCACGTCACCCATGCAAATCGAGGAGGATGAACCCTTGCCGGTGATGATCTCACAACTTTCCTTCGGAATCCGTTACTCCTCATGCCCCTCCATGTGATGGTGGTGATGCTTGCCCCATGCGCCCAGCACAAGGCGTACGTAGGGGCCCGTTTGCGATATGGACGGTAGGTCGCTTATGTAAATTCCATCCGACATCCATCTCTTGGTGTAGTAAAGGTCAACCAGATACCCCGCTCCGAGCCCCACGACCAGTCCCTTTGATCGGTCATTGTTTGCGAAAAGGAAATTTGAACCAAGTCCCAGGTTGAGCAGCGGTGTAAGTTCCCAGACATTGGAATTGGGTTCTGTTGTCGTACGAAGCTCGGCAAGCGTCTTGGAATTGTCGCGAAAATACAGGTTATTTAGCCCTATGCCGAGGCCGAGATACGGATACAAGCTACCGACCCACTCCGGCGGCAACACATTAAACCCGTTGTTCCAGGTGATATCACCCGCAAAAAGCGAGGTACGCAGGCCGGCGTTCAAATTGTCGCCCCAGATTCTGAGCGTGAGGTCACTCTCCATCACGAGCCGGCGAAAGTCCTTGTAACGGCCGAAAGAGAGAGACCAGGCCTGCTCGGGGAAACCGCTAAGGCCCTGACCATTAAGGAAACTATTGACTTTTCCCAGCGTGAGCCATGCGGAGCCGGCGCTCACATACCCGAACTCGTGAGTTGGTTTCATCATCTTCATCATTCCCGTGTCGCAGTTCACTTCCCCGGCCTGCACCAATGTGGATGCAGCCATCACGATTACTGCCAGCAAGATTCTCTTTGTCGAAATCATATTTTCCTCCTTGTTCATCAACGGAACGCGCCGGACCCCAACCACCCTTTCTCACTGCGTCAATTCTCCACTCCATATCCTCCCTTCCGCTGAGAGTTCTCAGGGCACTTCTTTGATTACGTGCAACTCCCGTTCCATGTGTCCTATAACCAAGAATTTTATTGCCAATCGCCTAACCCGCTGCGACCCCCATTCCCATATATGCAAAAGATCCTTTCGATTTTGGGAGTCGGAAATGGCCGCTTTGGGGAGACTGCATACCCGGATTGCGATTTCCGGTCGCCTCCTTCGCTTTTCGTCGTTCGCTTGACATAATTGATAGGAGGCACGAACATTGCTGATAATACGTTGTGTGTGGCATTGCGGTGCGACATTTCAAAAGGGAGGGATGCGGCGCCGAATGCGTGTCGGAAAGCCGGGGAGCGGAATTGTCGTCATCCGGCGAGTTGCAACCTTGAAGGATATTATGAACCTTCCCGCAGATACCAAACCCCAGCTGCACCCAAGCAGCGAGGACGAGCTCGACGAACTGCTATTCTACACTCCGCTGTCTTTGGATCTTGTGTCCGCTCTTGCCGGCGACAGGCCGCTTTCTGAATCGGAAAATGCAACCCTCGAAAGCGTTCAAAAGACCCGCGGAGAGAAGTACTATTCGGATCTCCTCTATACCATCACGCACCGGTTCTTTTCGCCTCCCGCGGCACGGGAAATGTGGAATAACGTTCTCCGCCACAAGTACGAAATGTCAAGTATCCTCAAGAGGAATATTCGCATAGCCGTGGCATCGCTCGATTACCTTTCGAATCTTACCGCCGAGCTTCAATCTCCCACGCTCACCGACGAGGCCTTCATCGCCGACCTTGTACGGCTTTCTGTCCACGACGGTCTTACCGGGCTCTTTAACCATTCGTGCTGCTTCCAGAAACTCGATGTCGAACTGCAGCGGTTTATCCGCTACAATACCACGGTCTCTCTCATGATGATCGACATTGACAATTTCAAAAACATCAACGACACCTTCGGGCACCAGACGGGCGACGATGTTCTCGGCGAGTTCGGCAGGATTGTCCGGGAGGAGGCGCGGGAGTCGGACATCTGCTGCCGGTACGGCGGGGAGGAGTTCACCGTGATAATGCCCCTTACCGATGCGGCGAGCGCAGCGGTGCTTGCCGAAAGGCTGCGGGCGAGAATTGCACAGAGCGTTTTTGACGGAAAGACCATAACCGTGAGCATCGGCGTGGCGGCCAGTGGCGAGAATGTCCGTACGTCACAGGAATTGGTGAGACGGGCCGACGCGGCTCTGTACGAGGCGAAGAACGGCGGAAGAAACCGGATCGGAATAGACAAGTAATTTGCGTAACAGGGGAAAGAATCTTTGACGTAGGGCAATTTTCGTTAGTGGCATGATAAAGCCTTTTTGACAGTCATGGCAGCGTTCTTGGGTCTTGTCTCGAGCGAATCGCCCTCGGTCGCAGAAAACCACTCCAACCAATACGCTGCACCAAAAGAGCGGCTATGGAGTTTTTCACGCACGCCGGAGCCGGGGTGTCGATTAACGATTTTATTGCGCCTGCCTGGATTGATGAAAGCGAAGAGAGGCTTCTTCGACGCTCGGCCGCTTGAACCTGCTTGAATGTATTATTACCTATCCGCTCAATCTGCCCGCTTGCGCAGCCGCGCGCAAGACACTTTTCTCTTTTTGTGACCCCGGTACTTCGGGGTATGACCGCAGGTTCCTATTACGGACTCGGCGTCCACTGAGCGTAGAGGGTCATGTCTGTCGCAACCACGTCGGTGGAGAAGGTCCAGGGGGTTGTGCCTGCCTGGTCTGTGGTCCAATCCACCAAAGCGTATCCTGAAAGCGTCGGGTCCGCCGGAGCTGTCACTGTCGATCCGTAATTCACTGTTTGTGAAGGTACTGCGCTGCCGCCTTGTGCATTAAAAGTCACGGTGTATTGATTTATGGTCCATTTTGCATAGACTGTCACGTCGCCCGTGACCAGGTTTGCCGAGAAGTTCCAGGCAGTCGTAAGTCCCACGTCAGCGTACCACCCGGCAAATGTATAACCCGTGAGCGTTGGGTCTGGCGGAGCAGTCGCCATTGATCCGTAGTTTACAGACTGAGACGCCACTGCGCTGCCGCCCTCCGAATTAAATGTCACCGTGTACTGGTTAATGGTCCATTTTGCGTAGATCGTCACATTGCCCGTGACAAGGTTTGTCGAGAAGTTCCAGGCTGTCGCATATCCTGCGTCCGCGTACCAACCGGCGAACGCGTATCCCGTGAGGGTGGGGCTTG
>PLWQ01000014.1:0-556 GCA_003165595.1 Fibrobacterota bacterium
GCAAGCTGCGATAAGCTTCGGGGAGTGGCAAACACACTTTGATCCGGAGATTCCCGAATTGGACAACCTGCTCGCAAGAGCATCCTTGACTGAATTCATAGGTCAAGGAGGATAACGGGGTGAACTGAAACATCTAAGTAATCCCAGGAAAATAAAATAATAATGATTGCCCTAGTAGTGGTGAGCGAACGGGCAACAGCCTAAACTGTTTCTGCTGTTAAAGCCGGTGCGCGTTGGCAGAACGGGGTTGTGGGGCGTTGATTGGCTGCAGTACCGAGCAGCCGGGAAGTTACAAAGCATATCTCTAGCCGAACTGTTCTGGAAAGACGGACCAAAGTAGGTGATAGTCCTGTAGGCGAAAGAGACATGCCTTCCATTAGCGTCCCCGAGTACTGCGGAACACGTGGAATTCCGTGGGAATCTGGGAGGACCATCTCCTAAGGCTAAATACACACCAATGACCGATAGTGAACTAGTACCGTGAGGGAAAGGTGAAAAGGACCCCGAGAGGGGAGTGAAATAGAACCTGAAACCATATACTTACAAGCGGTCGAAG
>PLWQ01000014.1:581-1387 GCA_003165595.1 Fibrobacterota bacterium
TTAGAGGTGAAAATCTATTGGATGAGTTGTGGCTAGGGGTGAAAGGCTAATCAAACTCGGTGATAGCTCGTTCTCCCCGAAATATATCTAGGTATAGCCTCATACGGACAGTAACGGAGGTAGAGCACTGAATGGACTAGGGGTCTTACCAGACTACCAAACCCAATCAAACTCCGAATGCCGTTACTAATTGTATGGGAGACAGGGTGCGAGGGATAAGCTTCGTGCCCGAGAGGGAAACAACCCTGACCATCGGCTAAGGTCCCTAAATGCATGTTAAGTGACTAAGGATGTGTTTTTGCTCTGACAGCTAGGATGTTGGCTTAGAAGCAGCCATCATTTAAAGAAAGCGTAACAGCTCACTAGTCAAGCGAAAGCGCGCCGAAAATGAACGGGACTCAAACATGCTACCGAAGCTGTGGAATTTCGGCGCAAGCCGGGATTGGTAGGGGAGCGTTCTGTAAGCCGTCGAAGGTGTTCCGTAAGGAATGCTGGAGGTATCAGAAATGAGGATGCTGGGATGAGTAGCGCGAATGAAGGTGAAAAACCTTCACACCGTAAATCTAAGGTTTCCTGGGCAAGGCTAATCCTCCCAGGGTAAGTCGGGACCTAAGCCGAGGCCGAACAGGCGTAGGCGATGGCAAACAGGTTTAAGATTCCTGTACCGACTGTTGGTGCGATGGGGTGACGCAGGAAGCTAAGCAGGCCCACCGTTGGTCGTGTGGGTCCAAGCATGTAGGAGGGAGGCCTTGGCAAATCCGGGCTTTCAACTCTGAAGTGTGATGGGGAACGGCGTCTTCGGACAA
>PLWQ01000014.1:1410-50031 GCA_003165595.1 Fibrobacterota bacterium
TAAAGGAACTCGGCAAAATAACCCCGTAACTTCGGGAGAAGGGGTGCCCTGCGTAAGCAGGGCCACAGTAAAATGGCCCAAGCGACTGTTTACCAAAAACACAGCACTCTGCTAAATCGTGAAGATGAAGTATAGGGTGTGACACGTGCCCGGTGCCGGAAGGTTAACAGGAGNNCGGCCGTAACTATAACGGTCCTAAGGTAGCGAAATTCCTTGTCGGGTAAGTTCCGACCTGCACGAATCGTGTAACGACTTGGGCGCTGTCTCTACAAGGGACTCGGCGAAATTGTAGCATCAGTGAAGATGCTGGTTACCCGCAGCTGGACGGAAAGACCCCATGAACCTTTACTGCAACTTGGCATTGTGTTTTGGTTGCGTATGTGCAGGATAGGTGGGAGGCTTTGANNGACTGGGGCGGTCGCCTCCAAAACGGTAACGGAGGCATCCTAAGGTTCCCTCAGCGTGGTCGGTAATCACGCGACGAGTGTAAAGGCATAAGGGAGCTTAACTGTGAGACTGACAAGTCGAACAGATACGAAAGTAGGGCTTAGTGATCCGGCGGTTGGAAATGGAACTGCCGTCGCTCAATGGATAAAAGGTACTCTGGGGATAACAGGCTGATCTCGCCCGAGAGTTCATATCGACGGCGAGGTTTGGCACCTCGATGTCGGNNCGGCTCATCGCATCCTGGGGCTGTAGAAGGTCCCAAGGGTTTGGCTGTTCGCCAATTAAAGCGGTACGTGAGCTGGGTTCAGAACGTCGTGAGACAGTTCGGTCCCTATCCACTGTGGGCGTTTGATATTTGAGAGGAGCTGTTCTTAGTACGAGAGGACCGGAACGGACGTACCTCTAGTGCACCAGTTGTCCCGCCAGGGGCATGGCTGGGTAGCTATGTACGGAATGGATAACCGCTGAAAGCATCTAAGTGGGAAGCCAGCCTCAAGATTAGATATCACGCGGGGTTTAACCCCCCTAAAGGATCCTTGAAGACTACAAGGTTGATAGGTCACAGATGTACAGGCAGTAATGCCTTCAGTCGAGTGATACTAATAATCCGTGTGGCTTGGTGCTTTTTATTTACATCGCGACGAAAGTGTGCTTCAATATCAGGATATATGAATTCCAAATTGCAAATTACAAATTCCAGATTTTAAATTTGGAATCTGGAATGTGGAATCTGGAATCAAAATTTCTGGTGGTTATTGCGTAGAGGAAACACCCGTTCCCATACCGAACACGGCAGTTAAGCTCTATAGCGCCGATGGTACTACATGGGTAACTGTGTGGGAGAGTAGGTCGCCGCCAGATTAAATTAGGCCCCCGTTTCTGAGAAGAAGCGGGGGTTTTTTTGTTTTGCCTGCATCCCAAGCCCCGCGAAAGCTTTGCTAAAATTGACAAATACCGAAAGAGATTCTATATTTAGGTATGGCAGGCCGAAGCAAATCCTTTCAACTTCATAAAGCCGCATGTTCTTGAAACGCAGAGGTTTTTTCATGCGCCCTCGATGCAAAGTTCTTCGAATACGGACGCATCAAAAATGGCAATCCGCCTTTCAATGGATTTTGCTTGAGATCCTGTTTATCTTGACAGCATCCGCCTATGGCATCGGCGGCAAGATGACGGGCAATGGGACCGAGTCCGATCCATACCGCGTGGGTGATTTTGCGGATTTGAAGGCTGTGGGAACGGATTCTGCCACTTACGGTCTTGATAAAGTCTATGAGTTGATTGCGGATATCGATGCCGCTGCACCGGGAAGCGGGGGACCGGAATTTTCTCCCATAGGATACCCGAATGCGTTTTGCGGTGTTCTTCATGGCCGCAGTCATTCTATAAAGAATTTTCAAATTGATACTTATGAACCTGCCGGTCTTTTCTCGAACTTAAGCGGGTCGGTTGACAGCTTGGGGTTGATAAAGGAGATTGTTTCCGGGAAAAGTAACGTCGGCGGCATTGCGGGCAATCTTAAGAGCGGAAGAATTGCGTGGTGCTATGCAACAGGGCAGGTAAAGAGCAGTTCCGCAAGCTCGGGGGAAATGGAGGATTATGTCGGCGGGCTTGTGGGATACCAGGATTCGGGCATAATCCTTGGTTGTTCTACGACTGGACCAGTCACTGCCGGCTATATCTTCGAATCCACCACATACTATGCCGGCGGACTTGTAGGATATGTCAAGAATGGTACAGTCAACGGCTGTCATGCCACGGGCATGGTATCCGGAATGATGCAAGTGGGCGGTCTCGTCGGGTGCAGCGACAATGGAATCGTCATAAACTGTTATTCCACAGGCGCGGTAGAGGGAATGGCGGATGTTGGAGGCCTGATCGGAAATAATAAGGGGACGCTGCAAAATTGCTATGCTACCGGATCTGCGTCCGGAGGCGGCAGTATAGGCGGATTCGCGGGTTACAATTACATGAGGATAGCCTTTTGCTATGCCACCGGAAACTGTCAGGCCTCAGGCGGAAAGAACGAGGACAATTCGGTTGGCGGGTTTGTCGGAACAAACGAAGGGTCTTTTAGAGGAGCCAAGATAAGCTTCTGTTACGCCGCCGGCGCCGTACAGGGGAATTTAAACGTAGGAGGATTTGTCGGAATAAACGGTGGCAAGTCCGATACGGTAAATTCTTGCTATTCGGATACAACCGTTTCCGGTAAGGGAATCGCCGCAGGAGCCAATTCAGGAGTTCTCGCAGCAGACAGCGGGTTTTCAACGGCGCAAATGAAAAAAACATCAACGTTTTCCGCCTGGAACTTAGATACGGTTTGGACCATGCGCGTTGACAGCACCTACCCCGGCCTTCGTAAAATGGATAATGCGCCCTTTGCCTTTGCAGACTCGTTGGCGGTAAAATCACTATCATGCAGCCTGACTGTTCTTCTTTCAAACGACTGTGACATCGAAACCGGTCGGAGCAATCTGACGCTTCGGGTCGCAAGCGTCACGGGCGGCACCACGGACAGCACCAAGACTTTCACGTTTCCGCAGGGTGCGAAAAAGGGCACGGCGGCAAGATTGCTATATCGAGTCGGCGAGATTCGCCCGCTATCCGGCGACACGCTGTGGGGCAACGCGGCACTCGCGCTCATTGAGCTGGACTCGACAATTGTTGCAGGGGTAAATCCCGACAACAAATCATCGCCCCCGCCTGCCAGCTTATTATTCAAAACTTCCGCATCGTCCATTTTCTTTTTTCTTCCTTCAGCGGAGATCGTCACTTTGAAGCTCTTCGATGTACGCGGCCGCGCCCTCGCTTCACCAGTCAAGGACAAATTGCTTTCGGCAGGACCCCATACCGTACGTACAGCGGCCGGAATAGCGCAGAAAGGCGCATACGTTGCAAGACTTCAGGCAGGTTCCTCCTTGATATATAGCATATTCTAGCCTGTTACCCGTTGACAGTTCAAAAATCGTCAACCGTCACCTGTAAACCCTCATCCAATAGTCCTTGAAATAATTCACGTGGTTTTGGCGTAGAGGAAACACCCGTTCCCATACCGAACACGGCATTGAGGCTCTATAGCGCCGATGGTAGACTCCGGACCTGTCAGTTCACCACCCTCTCAGTTCCCGTCTACCTCCATTTCCCAAATCGAATAGCCATAAGTCAAGTTGCGCGCCGTACCATACATACGGTAATACCGGTACGAGCCGGTGAGCCCGGTCAGGCTGTCGATCCGGTGCTGCCCGGTCGGCATGTTGGTTTTGGTCACGAGAGTCGTATTGGTCGCAAACGTTGAATCATTGGACCCTTCTACTGTATAGTTTTTGGCATTGGCCGCTTCCCAGTCCATTACCATCACCGCAGCACGTACCGCGCTGCCCATATCAAACCTGATCCACTGCGGATCGACGCCCTGGGTACTTTCCCAGCGGGTCGTCGTTATGCCGTCGATGGCATAGGAAGCGGGTTGCAGCTCGCTCGATGCGGTCGCGTGATACACCGGAAGGGGGCGAACCGGAGAAGCCACGACGGTATCCCCGTGTGCATCTCGAAAGTCAATTCCGGTTTGGGTGAGCGACCCGCTCGGCAGGAAAATGGACGTGAATCCGAATCCGACGGTCTGGCTTGCGTCCGTGAACCAGGCATACCGTTGCACGAAAGGAAGATCTTCAAGCATCGCCAGCACGTTCTTTACATGCGCGTCGGTAATGGCCTGCGTGAGTGGCGGGGCCGACCCGCACCAGCCAAGGACGCTGCAGTCGGGAGCGCCGAATTCGGTGAGCCCGTGCTCAGAATGACCTTGTTCGGCTTATCTGCCGCAGGGTCCGGGCTCCGGACGCTTGGAGCCGCGGCAAGTCGGGCGCTTGCCAGGACGGCCGCCGTATCGGACACGCTTGTCGCGGCAAAGTGCGGCTACAATACGTTCAAGACGTTCGTTTCCTCATATGCGCTTTCGGATCAGGTGTGCACACTTAGCGGCCCAGGTGCCTGCACGCAGAGTGATTGCACGAATCCGGCGTTCGTGACCTCGGATCCGAACGGCGGCTGGAGTAACGGCGGATACTATGTCCACAACAACATGTGGAACAGTGCCTCTTATCAATGCGCGGAAACCCTGTATGCTTGCTCATATCACAGCTGGTACGTGATTGCAAACATGAACAATAGTAACGGTGACGGGGCGGTCAAGACGTATCCGAATGTCCACAAGGACTATAACAATGTTGCGATAAGCTCGTTCAACACCATCACGAGCACGTTTGCCGAGACCAGTCCGCACGTCGGGATCTACGACGTCGCTTATGACATCTGGACCAACGGTGTCGCCACATCCGGCTGCACCGAATTCATGATCTGGAACGAAAACTACAAACAGGTTCCGGGAGGCAGTCTGGCAGCATCGGTGACATTGGGCGGAAAGGCCTATAACGTGTATAAGACTTCTACCAACGGCTACATCGCATTTGTGCCGACTGCCGTTTTCACTTCAGGTACCGTGGATATTCTTGAGATCTTCAAATGGACGATGTCCAAGGGCTGGCTTCCTGCCAATTCCACGCTGGGCCAGATCGACTTCGGCGTTGAGATCGTGTCAACGAACGGTGCAAATGCTACTTTCAAATGTACCGACTTCTCAATCACCAGCAACTAGCCTCGGCGGCGGCCGCCTTTTGATTGACATGAGAAAAAACCGCCTTCCCCCGTGCGCTCGCCGTTAAATCAAGCCCATGTTTTCCAGTAGAAAACACTTTCTGAAAATGAGCCTTGTGGCATGAGGCCGTTGTTGCTATATTGGTAATTGCGAGTCAGCATGTTGCCTCAATCAAGAAGGATGGGATGGCATGAAAAACACGATCTTGATTCTTGTTCTTTGCATTTGTTGTTTTCCCGGCTGGATTTCTTTGTCCTTGTTACGCTTGGATCTACTTGCGCTGATTTCTGCTGGATGTTCTTGCGGCAAATCCCCCTGCAAAGTTTTGTTTCCGCGGTTTCAAGTTCGGTCCGTTCCCCAAATCTTCCTGCAGTTGCCCAAAGAGGCGGAATGCAGCCTGAAGAGCTGTACTCTCTCAATGGCAAAAGAGTGTATCGTGACCTGCACGCCAGGGCGATTGCCCGGCAGTTATTGATTTCCAAGAACAAATTGGGAGAAACAAGAATCATCATGCCCGCCGGTAATTGATTCCTTTTCGCAGTCAGCCCATATTCCTTGAGAAATTTCCCGTGCCGAACGGGGCAAGTCAAGGCCTGTTGCGGTGAGTGGTATTGCATGTGTAACTGCGCAGAATAGTAGGTCACCAGCAGATTGGGGTGCGGCACTTATGCGATCGGGGGTGAAGCCCCTTTTCTATTTTCGCGTCGGCCTGAACACCTGTCTGATTATCTCCATCCCCGCCCTGTACCAACCGGCCTCATTGACAAGCTCTAGTGCGTCCGGTTCTATCCGCATTTGGGGCTGGCGGAACTTCCTGAAGAAGAACAAGACTACCACAAGCCGCGCCGTAAAGGAAACGAAAAAGAGCGTCTGGAGCGGATAGGTGAATAGCAAGGGAAGCCTCGTGGAAAGAAAACCGCCAAGGAGACTGAACACGAACATCGAAACGGCGGTGACGGCGGCGGCGAATCCAATGTAATGGTCCGACCGTTCTTTCTCGGTCATGTGGAGGAGATAGTTCACATTTGCTATGTTGAAGCCGCCCCAGGCAACACCGGAGAAAAAATTAGACAGCCAGACCGGAAGCGGTGATGAACAGAATAGAAAAGGCACGGGCACAAAGGCGCACATGAGCGCGGTTATCCTGAGAACCCGGGACGTTCCGGCCACATCAACGAGTTTGCCCCACAAGGGCAGGAACGTGATGGTACCCAGGATCATGGATGCCGTCGTAATGGAAAACGTCAGGAAGTCAAACCTCAGGTCGCGCAGGAACCAGACGTTGAAGAACGGACCCGCGAGGGCCGTTGTACCCTGGAGAAGAGCCACGGATGCGCAGAACCAGAGGAAGTTTCGCGACGGCCTAAACCCGAACACCTGTGACCTGCCCGGCAAATTGGACGGCAGCGGCTCGTATTGCAGGGAGAGAAACTGGCTGGAGCCGAACCTGAAAAAGCTTCCCACAAAGAATATGGCCGCAAAGAACATCCAGGGGGCGGTCTGAGAGCTATACTTTCGCGAAAGAACTCCGGCGGCAATTGCGCAGGCCAGTTGGGTGACGGAAAAGAACCTGTTGCGCCAGGCGAAATGTCTGCCCCGTACCGCCTGAGGAACGCAATCGCGGAACCAGGAGGTCCATATCCCGGCAAAAAGGTTTCCGGAAGATCCATATAGGACAAATGCGAAAATATATGCCCAGGCATTGAAAGGAGCGGGAAGCCATCCCGTGAGTGCGGCCAGTATAAGGAACATGGCCTGAACGCGCACGCTGGCGACAACGTATTGTTTGCGCGTGCGCCGGGCATCGAGAAACAGCGGGAGGAAGAATTGTCCGACTGAGCCGACCAGAAGCGGCCCGCTGCCGAGCAGCGCGATGGCCATTGCGGGCGCCTTGAGGCGCACGGCCGCGGCGACCGAAAAGGTGTCGGCCAGCGCAATCATGACGGAGCACATCATACCGTCGGCCAGGCTGAATAGAAGCGCCTGCCGAAGGATCGTGGAACCGATGTCGACGCCGCCGAGCGTATGTCTGGGTACCGGGGTTTTCATGGTACGAGAACCGGAATTCCTGTGTGCGCCAATCCTTTATTGTATAATGGCGGCGAGCGGAAATGTAGGCAGGCAACGGTGCGCTGTCTGCGAAAAAGAACCGCACGGCAGCGGCGCATTGATGCACATCACCCGAATGCCTTGTCGACAAACGAGAAATACAGGCTGATGATCCGGTCTCCCCAGAGAACGGCGATCCAAAGGCTCAAAGTGAGAAATGGTCCAAACGGTATCCTGTGCTCGCGTGCAAATTTCTTGAATGCGATCATGAGGATGCCTCCGACCGAACCGATGCCGGCCGCCATCATTATGGTAAGAAATGCGGTCTGCCAGCCGAAGACGGCGCCCGCAAGCGCCATGAGCTTTATGTCTCCGCCGCCCATCACTTCGTCTTTCTTGAAGATATACTCGCCGGCAATTGCCACCACAAAAAGCGAACCGCCGCCCGCCAGGATGCCAAGGCCGCACTGCAAAGGCGTAATGCCGCCCGGAAGAAATGAGAGGAGAGCCGCGCACACGAGCAGGGGAAGGGTTATCACATCCGGGATGATGAAGTTGAACAAGTCGATTATCGCAAGGGGAATCACGAGCAGGAGCACAAGAACCGTCAAGCAGATTTGGACAACCAGGCCGCAGGAGTGCATTGCCGGAATTGCGGGCGTCACCACAAGCCCGTACAGCAACAGCGCCGCCACTCCCGTCATCAGCTCGACAATCGGGTAACTGAGCGGAATTCTCCATCCGCAACCGGCACATCTTCCCCGCAGAACAAGGTAGCTTGCCACCGGAATATTTTCCCATGGCCTTACCGGTCTCCCGCAATGAGGGCAATGGGACCCCGGCTTGACAATGGATTCATGACGGGGCAAACGATAGATGAGCACATTGAAGAACGACCCGAGCACCAGCCCCAGCAATACCGAGATCACTGCCCAAAACGGGTCCATGCAATTCCTCACTTGGGCGAAGTCTTCAATACCGGGCTGGCTGGTTTCTTGAGAGTCTCGGAATGCTTATGATTTCGCGACGTCGAATCGGCAACGTTGGCCATGGCCTCGATAGCCTTGGTGATCGCGGGAAGAGGATTCGCCTTGAGAATGTCCTGCACCGGCCCGTTGGCAGGCACCAGGCCGTGGGTGCGAAGCACCGGTGAAATCGCCACGAAGAACGAATATGACTTCGACGGCCGGAACCAGTTCTTGACGCGGTCGAAGGGGAGGGACGAAACGGTTATCACCACGATCCACACGATGAAGAACACCTTCACAAAGCCGAGAATTCCGCCGCACAGGCGGTCGACCCACCCCAGCACCGTGAGGTGCACTATCTTCTTAATGAGAATGCCCAGCAGAGCGATGGCGAGCAGGCAGGCGAGAAAGATCACCAGAAAGGAGAGAATCGACAGAATCGTGTCCGACACATGGAGAAACCGGATGTATTCTTCCCCGCGGCGGTAGAGAGACAAAGCGGCAAAGAAGGCGCCCACCACGGCAACAACCCGGATCACCTCTTCGACGAACCCCCGCTTGATTCCCAGAATCATAAAGATAAGCGCAATGCAGGCGCAGATGATATCGAACAAATGCATGGGAAATCCTTTGGAAGTGAATGATCCTCGCCGTCGGCACGACCCAAGATTAGCATTCACGGCGGCAGGCAATGAAAAAGGCGAGATGATTTTCCCGCCTTGCTACGCTATTCTCTTTTGAAAATGGCCGCTATTTTTTGGCCGATTCTAGAATTCCAACCACGTGCTTTTCTTCGATGATGAAGGTCTTCCTGCCGTTTTTGTAATAAATCCAGTTCTCCTGAGTAGCCCAGGGCTGTTTCACGATGTCGAGCTTGTCGGGTTTTTCGAGGAGAAATTCCAGCGTTTCCACCTTCATGCCGATTTCGAACCTGCCGTCGTAGATGCACTGCTTGTCGAGATCGGGAAGATCGGGGTGGCTTTGCACGTATTGATCGATTTTTTCCTGGTTGGGTTTAATGAACGGCTTCATGAAACAGCCGCCGACGACGCCCAGAACCAGAAAACAGGCAAGGACACTAAGAATGCTTCGTTTCATTCTCAAACTCCTCCTCGGTCGCGTAAATCTTGACCAGTTTGTTGAGCCCAACAACGTCAAGGACGTCTTTGACGTATTCGTTCGGTTCGATAATAACAAGCAGCCCATCGCGTTTCTTGAGTGTGTTGTGGCTGTAAATGAGGACGTTAAGGGCGCCGCTGTCGAGATACGTTACCTGCGAGAGGTTGAGCGCGATCTTTATCACGTTCTTCTCAAGCAGCGAATTGACGTAGGACTTGAGAATAATTGAGTCTTTAAGCCTGTCTATCTTTCCTACCACATCGATAATGTGGAACTTGTTGCGCTCCCGGCCGCCAATGTCCATAGCAACACCGCCCTGAATTTGAGGGTGATAAAGTCAACGTAGTAATATAATCAAAGTCACCGGACTAGAAAAATAAATTCGCTAGCAACCTTCGCACACGTACACTGCGTTTCGGCCCCTCTTCTTGCCTTCTTCAAGAGTGTGATCGAGCGATTTCATGAATTCCGCCGACTTGTCTTCTTTTGAAGACTGGCCTGCTGTAAGAGTAACCGTTACTCCGGAGGTGAGCCCGCTGATGCGCTTGGTTCGCTCTTGTATGTTGGCGCGCAGCCGCTCCGCAAGCTCCGACGCTTCCCGCTTGTTGGTGTTCGGGAGGATCAGGAGAAAGCGGTCCCCGGAATATCGCGTGATGATGTCCACCGCCCGGACTGTCTTCTTGACGATCTTTACGATAACGGTAAGGATTTCGTCTCCGGTCTTGAACGAAAAATCCTGGTTGATCTTGTGAAACTCGTCAACGTCCAGAAGTATTGCGGAAAGCGCGTGCTTGTACCGTTTGGCGCGAAGCATCTCTTCCTTGAGCTTTTCCACGTGGTAACCCGGCGCATAGATCCGGTTGAGCCACTCCTCGCGGTTGATGACGCCTTCGAGCGGGCCCGGTTCTCCCGTCGCCGTGCCCGTAACACGCTGGACTTTCGGGCTGCCGATGGCGTCGAAATAATCGGCGGCGCACACGTTAATGGTAACCCGGCGGCCGAGTTTTGCCTGCATGTCGTCCTTGTGAAGCAAGATCTGATGCCAGTGGTCGCGGGCTTCTCGGCCGCGAAAGATTTCGCCGGTCAGCCGCTGAATGAGTATCCGGAACGGGTCGCTGGGCGCAGCCGGACTGTCGAGGAAAATGCTCTTGATCCTGCTAAAAGAAACCGGGTCGCTCGTTTCGAGCGGATCCTGCACGAATCGCTTAAACCCTTCAAAGGGAAGTTCGGCTTGATTTTCCATAAAGAGAAGCGACCATGGCTGTGAAACAACGGGCGGCGTTCCTGCGAAAGGCATTTTCTTCATTCGATGGTCGGGCTTTTCAATCTTCAACGCCAAGCATAATATAAATTCGCGGTCGCACGACATTGTACTATCTTGAAGCAGCGGGGCGGACGCAGGAAAGAATTTTGCATCGGCGAATTTATTCAAAAGTTATTTTATGGCCAAGGCGCCGAGGATTCTTGAGGGCCGCTCGACGAAAATCGTCACCCATCAGCCGGAGGCATGGCATGAGCCTTTTCGAGATAAAATGTCCCCTGTGCAAGGGAACGCTCTGGGTGGACCAGTCGACGGGCAAAGTGGTGGACCACAAATCGGCCGACCAGAAGAAGACCGATTTTGACGATTTTGTCAAGCAGCAGAAGGAAAAAAGCTCACAATGGGAAGACAAGTTCAAGAAAGCGGCCGAGGAAAAGGCTAAGCGCAAGGCGGAGATCGAGCAGAAATTCAAGACGGCCAAGGAGAAACCCGACGAGATCGAAGGAGATTACGAATCGCCGTTCAAATGGGACTGAAAAACGAGATTGCAAATTACAAATTCCAGATTGCAGATTGATAAAATTAGATCTGATCTTGGATTCATAATTTGAAATCTGGAATATGGAATCTGAAATTTTTAAACAAGGAGGCATTCATGAGGAAACTGGTCGCATGTGCCGCAACTGCAATTCTTGTCGCATCGTTCATGTCTTACGCAGCAGAAGGCGCGAATCCGCGCGTAAAAATCGAGACGACCAAAGGAATAGTCGTCGTAGAATTATTTCCCAAGGCTGCACCAAAGACGGTGGCGAATTTCATTCAGTATGTGAAGGACGGGTTCTACAGCGGAACGATTTTTCACCGGGTCATCAAGAACTTCATGATCCAGGGAGGCGGCTTCACAAAGGACATGACCGAGAAACCCACCAGGCCACCGGTTGTCAATGAAGCGGACAACGGCCTCAAGAACGGCCTCGGCACGCTGGCAATGGCCCGCACAAACGATCCCAATTCCGCAACGGCGCAGTTTTTCATCAACGTCAAAGATAACGCGTTTCTCAATTTTCGCAGCAAGGACGAGCAGGGGTGGGGCTATTGCGTTTTCGGAAGAGTGGTTACGGGCCTCAACGTGGTAACTGCAATAGAGAACGAACCCACGGGAAACTCGGGCATGTTCCAGGACGTGCCTACAACGCCAGTTATCCTCACCAGGGTCTCGCTGGTTGAGGCCGCGCCGGCCGCCAAACCGGCGGCGCAACCTGCGGCAAAGCCCGTAGTCAAGGACACGGCCTCTCAACAGCCACAGTAGGTTGCCGTTGCCGGGTTTTAGTGTTCGGCAATTTCGCTAACGAAAGGATCGGTTCAATGGGTAGATACCTGACATTTGCTCTTACAGTAATTTTGCTCGCAGGGTGTTCATCCGGCCAGAAACAACAGGCCCAGCCGTCGCCACAGGCCCAGGCTGCGCCTGCGGCGCAGCAAGCGGCGCCCGCACCTGTTTCGGCAGCACCGGCAGCGGAACCGGCAAAAACGGCAGCGCCATCCGACACGGTGACCACACCATCCGGGCTCAAGTATATCATTACGAAAAAAGGCAACGGCGTGATGCCCAAGGCGGGCCAGGTTGTCAAGGTCCACTACACGGGCAAGTTGATGGACGGAACTGTGTTCGACAGCTCCATCCCGCGCGGGGAGCCGTTTGAATTTCCTGTGGGAATGGGGCGCGTGATCAAAGGGTGGGACGAGGCGGTACTCACTATGTCCAAAGGGGAGAAGCGAACGCTTATCGTGCCGCCTGCCCTGGGATACGGCCCGGACGGCATGGGGCCGATTCCGCCCAACGCCACCATGATTTTCGACGTGGAGCTTGTTGATTTCTAAGAACGACTGCGCGCGCGTCCGGCCGACCGGCCGGATGCGCTTTGTGGCAGCCCTGGTTGTAACTGTGAGGCGGACGTTATGCGCTTAATGTCAAGGATCTGCGGAGCCGCGGCGGTGCACGCCTCACTGTTCTGCATCTGCGCCCTGGGCCCGCAGCTCTGCCGTGCAAGCGCCGAAGAAATCAAGATGTACCTCCACCTTCCCGGCGTGTCCGACACCGCGGCGCCCGATTCCGAATCCGATTCGGCAATCAATGCCGAGGCGCTGAAATCCGAGCCGGCGGCTCCCTCCCATATAAACATGGCTTTTATCGAGGGCGGATGTTTCATCATGGGAAGCCCGGAAGGCGAGGGGGACGCCGACGAGCATCCCCAGCACCAGGTCTGCCTCGACGGTTTTTACATTGACAGATACGAAGTTACCCAGGCCGAATACGAGCGTGTTGCGAAGAAGAATCCGGCGGTGTTCAACAAGTGCCCTTCCTGTCCCGTTGAGTATGTGTCGTGGGGCGAAGCAAAAGACTATTGCGAGAAGACGGGCAAGCGGCTGCCCACCGAGGCCGAATGGGAATTTGCGGCGCGCGCGGGAACCGAAACAAGGTACTTTTGGGGCAACAGCCCGGACACGGCATGCGCGTGGTTAGCGGCCAACTCGGGCAACCGGACACATCCGGTCGGCCAGAAACGGCCCAATGCAAACGGCCTGTACGACATGCTCGGCAATGTTTCCGAATGGTGCGCCGACAAGTTCTCTGACAACATCTACCGCATGAGCGCAGTGCGAAATCCCGTGGCAGGCACCGGACGCTACCAGGTGCATCGCGGCGGTTCCTGGATGGATGACGCGAAGAAAATCCGTTCAACGGCACGGGGAAGCGACGACCCGAAGACGCGGGACAGCATGATAGGTTTCCGGTGCGCGACCAACAAATAAAAAGGAGAGTCCGAAAGGCTAAAAGTCAAGAGGTCTGTAAGGTCGAGACGATCGCGCGAAGAATTCGACCCTTAGACTTTACGACCTTCAGACCTTTCGACATTTAGACCTTTGCCTCCCTGTTTTTCCACAGCATCTCCGCAGCCTTGATCGCCCCCACCAGGCTCACCTCCGAGGCCATGCCTTTTCCCGCGATGTCGAACGCTGTGCCATGGCCCACCGATGTGCGCACCAGCGGCAGCCCCACGGTGATATTTATTCCCTCTTCGAAATTGCGAGACTTGAGCGAGCCGAACCCCTGATCGTGAAGCATCGAAACCACGCCGTCGAATTCGCCCCGGAAAGCGCGCATGAATACGGTATCGGGCGGGCAGGGACCGGTCACCTCGATGCCCAGCTTTTTCGCATCTTCGATTGCCGGTGAGATGAACCGGATTTCCTCGTCGCCGAACAGCCCGTTTTCACCGGCATGCGGATTGAGCCCGGCCACGGCGATCCGCGGTTTGGCAATGCCCAGGCACCTGAGAGACTTGTGAAACAAGATGACATTCTTGAGAACGCGCTCGCGCGTGATAAGATCGATGGCCAGGCGAACGCTCACGTGGCTCGTAACCAGCATCGTGTAAACGTCTTCAACGCCATACATCATGGAAAAATCCCTCACGCCGGTCTTCTCGCTCAGGATCTGGGTCTGGTCGCGAAAGGCAATGCCGGCCAGGTGAAACGACTCGGTGCTTATCGGATTTGTTATGATGCCGGCGATTTTGTTTTCGAGACACAGGTCGATGCCCTTCGTCAGATAGGCGTACGAGGCTGCGCCGCACGCGGCCGACGGTTTTCCCGTTTGGAGGTCCTTGAATGTCACCCGATTCATAGAGAGGACGTTGAGACAACCTTGTTCGAAGTCGTCCACCGAGGCCATTTCGTGCAGGTCATTCCATCCGGTGACGAGGTTGAGGTTGTGCTGGAGCACGTTGAAATCGCCTATGACGAACAGGTCCCCGTCCGGGGAAACCGACGGCGACGACAGTGCCTTAAGGGCAATTTCCGGGCCGATGCCTGCCGGGTCTCCCATGGTAATTGCGAAACGGGGATGCTTGGTTTCTTTCATGATCCCGTCCTTTCCCTTGGCGCTACACACTGCGGTTCTCTCCCGGCAAAGCAGCTGTGCGCCCGGTTCCCGGCGTCACCCTACCGAATTGTTTTTCCACAGCATCATCGCGACGTTGATTGCTGCGATAAGGCTTTTTTCCGACGCAATGCCTTTTCCCGCAATGTCGAAGGCGGTGCCGTGCCCGACCGACGTGCGGATAATGGGCAGTCCCACGGTAATGTTGACCCCGTTTTCAAAATCGCGCGATTTTAGTGCGACAAACCCGTGATCGTGCAGCATCGACACCACGCCGTCGAAATCGCCGCGAAACGCGCGCATAAACACGGTATCGGGCGCAAAGGGTCCGCTGGCGCTGATGCCTTCGTGCACGGCGTCGCTCACGGCCGGTGCAATCTGGCGGATCTCCTCGGTGCCAAACAGAC
The DNA here is from genome assembly GCA_003165595.1 of Fibrobacterota bacterium. Lineage (GTDB taxonomy): Bacteria > Fibrobacterota > Chitinivibrionia > Chitinivibrionales > FEN-1185 > FEN-1185. The sequence goes on from PLWQ01000014.1 coordinate 16,256, forward strand.
CGTTTTCCCCGGCGTGCGGGTTGAGGCCTCCCACGGCGATGCGCGGCGAATTGATGCCGAGCCGTCGCAGGGTACGGTTGAGCAGCCGGATATGTGCGAGCACTCTTTCGCGTGTGACAAGGTCCAGGGCATCCCTCAGGCTCACATGAGTGGTCACATGCACCACGTACACCTTCTCGACCGCGAACATCATGGAGAAATCCTTGGCGCCGGTCCTGGCAGCAAGAATTTCGGTATGACCCGGGAAGTCAATGCCCGCCATGTGGAGGGCTTCTTTGCTTATGGGATTGGTTATCATTCCCTGGATCTTTTTGTTCATACACAGGTCTATCGCCGTTGTCACGTAGGCAAAGCTGGCTCTGCCGCAGACGGCCTGAGGTTTGCCGACTTGGAAGTCCTTGAGGGGTATTTGGTTCACGTCGAGGACGTTGATGCCGCCGTTCTGGAAGTCGTCTATGTTCTTCATTACCCGCACATCGGTCCAGCTCGGTACGATGTTGAGCCAGTGCCTAAGCACGTTGCTGTCACCGATTACGACGATGTCGCAGCCCTGTGGCAGCGCCGGCGACGTCAGTGCCCGTAAGGTGATTTCCGGACCAATACCGGCCGGGTCTCCCATGGTGATGGCAAAGCGCGGATTGGACTGCGGAATGGCTTCCTTCATTTCCTGCTCTCCTTGCTCGTGGTGCATCAATCCCACAGCGAGCGGATTCCCCGAAGCTTGCTTCGAGGTTAGCGAGCGAATACAATTTATTCTTCTTCCCTAGGGATGGAAGGATTCCCCGCAGCTTGCTGCGGGGTCCTTCAATAAAATAATCGCGGGCAGGGGACCGCGGGGCTTTCAAAAAGCGGCAGGTCTCAACGGGCATGCGGGGGAAAGCCCTTATCTTTTGCGCTAAATGTTCAAGATTGGATTGCCGATAGATTAAATATGAACAAGCTCAAAGAAACATTGATCGAGCGCGCAAGGGACAGGTACGAGGAGATTTCGCCCTGTCCTTCCAAGGGAAGCTTTGAAGAGTGTTTCACCTTGGAAAACAACAGGCTGTGCTTCTGGTTCAATACCAAAGATCAAAGTACACATGTGCTGGCAGAGAGAGTAGGGTAGCAGGAACTTCCCCGGCCCCTCGGTTTGCCGACGACTACCTCTGGTTTGCCTCTTTTGCTTCCTCCGGGAAGCTCCACTTGCAGGAAAAAGACTCGGTTACTTCTCCAGGAAGAACAGTAATAAGGGGAACTCTAAAGATTCAAAAACGCGGTCTGTCATTGCGAACGAAGTGAAGCAATCTCGCGTTTTTGAAAGGAATTAAGGGAGATGGCCACGTCGCTTCGCTCCTCGCAATGACATTTCGGCAATCTTTAGAGGTCCCCTTAAAGGCAGGACAAAGGCCCTCGGCCGTTCATCACGCCGGCGACAATTCCGCTATGCATTTTCTTTGCGCTGCCCGTACGGTCACCCGCGTGGCGCTGAACTCCTGGCTCCTGACCTCGACATCTCCGGCACGTTCCAGAAAGTTCCGCGCCCTTCTTCTGTCTTTCAGCAACAGGTACACAACAGCCATCCCACGAGCGGCATCGGGATTTCTTTCGGGCGCCAGGGTGAGTGAAGTCGTAAAATGACGCGCCGCCTGCGGAAGGTCGTTTGCGCACAGCAGGGCCTTTCCCAGCAAGGTGTGGAAATCCACCACATTCGGGTATGATTCCAGTGCGGCCCGCGCGACAGATTCGCACTCGTCAATCATCCCGCGCGAAAAAAGAAACCCTGCAACGCGCAGCGACGAGTCTATCCGGATCTTGAGGGCGTCGGTGGCGGTTTTCCGCACCGGCGGTTTGATCCGGGAGCATGAGAGAAAATAGCCGAATGCCCTTTCGCGTTCGCCCCGCTCCTGGGCGATGAGGCCGAGCACGTAGAACGCCTCGGAGCGCGAAGGGTCGAGCGCAATGGTTTTTTCCAACCATCGGCACGCTTCGGCGGAGTCTCCTCTGTCCCGGTACAATAACGCCGTATCGAACACCGCCTGGACATACATGTCGGGGTCTCTCGCCTGCGCCTGCGGGTTCGAAATGATCTTATTGTATGCGTCAAGCGCCTCGGTTTTTTTCCCCAGCACCGACAGGCAGTCGCCCAGGCTCAAGAGCAGGGCGGCCGAATCCGGGTTGGCGCGCAACTCCTCGATGATAAGCGGCCTATTGCGCAGCGCTTTCCTTTTGTGGACATCCGGATCGTCGTACCCGGCGTGAACAATGCGGATGGCAGGGTAGTGCTTATGCGCAACACCAAGCCTGTGAAGGCTGGGGCTTATCTGTTCGTGTACCCGGCGTTCGAACGCAACGCCTTGCAGCCTCGGGAAAAGCCGGACTTGCAGAAACTGCATGCCCGAGGCGCCATGATGGACGTTGTCCACGCATACCAGGGCTGCGTGAGGATCTCCGGAGCGCACCAGTGATAGGATACCGTCTTTTGAAGCCGGGTCGAGCACGTCGTCGGCGTCCAGCCAGAATATCCAGGCGCCGCTGCTTGCGCCAAGGGCTGCATTTCGCGGCACGCTGAAGTCGTTGCACCAGGGCTTGCGCACCACGGTTGCACCATAACGCAGCGCAATTTCGACCGTTGCGTCGCTTGAACCCGTATCGCATACGACAATTTCGTCCACAATATCGTCCACCGAGCCGAGGGCGCGGCCTACGGCTGCTTCCTCGTTTTTTACTATCATGTTGAGCGTGCACCGGCACGGGATCGATACTGCCGAACTTTGTGCCTCGGCCATCAACGCCGCATGGGCCGGGGCGGGGGAGGGATGACCGCACAAGAGCGCGAGGGCGCGACGCGGATTGCTATTGTCAAGATAAGCGCGCGCGGCAAGCAAAACGAATTCCTCGTCGCTGTACATGCCGGCATCGCGGCGCGTCCGCAGGCACCAAAGATAGCGCGCTGCCCCGAAATTGCGGATGCACTGCCGGATGGTGTACCGTCTGGGTTCGTTCCCGTCGCCGCTCACGTCGGCCGGCGGCAGCGAAACGTCGGCCCGGGGTTCCCGGATGATTGAAACCATTGTTTGTTCTCCCCTATGCCACGTTGCGCGAAGCCTCTGCGGTTTCCCCGGAATTAACCATTGTCAATTGCTGCTGGACAAAGCGCGCTATGTTCATCGCAAGCTCGTGCGGGTCGGGTAACAGTATCGTATCGCTTGACTGAAAGGTAGTGGCGTTTGACGCTGCGAGCAGCCGCTTTGCGCCGTTTATACTGTAGCCGTCGGTCCAGAGCAGTTTACGGATGCGCAGTATCTTCTGAATGGTTCCCTCCTGGTATCGCCGCTGCTTTCCGTGCGTTCTAGCCGGCTGGATATACTCACCGAATTCCTTCTCCCAGAAACGGATGGTGTGCGACGGCACGTCACAGATCCTGGCGACGTCGCCGATGGAGTATCCGGCGCAAGTTTCGCGTGTGGCTGTTGTTTCCATGGGCGACTCCTTGAGGGATTGTTGGAGTAACGATTGAGGTTTCATGGCAGGATTCAATGCAATTTCCAGGCCACCCGCATGGATAGAGGGCAATGCCCGGGCCGTCATTAACAACCGGTTGAATCGCACTGCGTTAGGAGATGCGGTTGGAGGCCCTGGACTGCGGAGGCTTCGATCGACGTTTGAGGGAGTGGAGAATCACGGAAAATTTTGCCACAGGAACAGGAAGAATCGTCCGGCACGGGGAAAGAATTACTCTGTCTTGTTGCCGCGGAGAGCGTCGGCAATGTTCTTGACGCTCTGGTCTTTGGACGATGAGGCGGCTTTGTTCTCGTTCTGGATTCGTTCGTAAATCTCTTCGCGGTTTACCGAAATGCTCCTGGGCGCGTCGATGCCGAGCTTGACGTGGCGGCTGTCGAGATCCACCACCTTGAGGATGATGTTGTCGCCGATGCGGATGGATTCGCCCAGCTTGCGAGTGAGTACCAGCATGCGCTACTTCTTCCTCAGAATTGGTTCCCGGGTTCGGTACCGTTCGTCCTCGATGATGATCTGCTTGCCGATCCTCCTGGTCTTGTTGATTACCACCGGGCCAACGAGGTTCGCGGTCGATTGCAGCGGATTGTCGGCGATGGTGACGATCGAATACAGGAGGATGTCTTCAGGTTTCTCTATACCAAGGTCCTCGAACTGTTCCTTAACGATTTTTGGAGCATAGTCGGGGCAAAACAGCAGCGGGTTGATAATGGCGAAACGGAGCCTGCTTCCATCGACGCACACGAGCCACTCGAAAGGGACGAAATCGGGAATCTGGACAAGCACGAACTTCTGGTTCTTCTCGAAGCCGGGAATGCCGTGCGCAAACGTGATGACATCGTCATTCGAGTAGATAAGATCCTTAAAAAAATCTGCCATTAACGCCGGTCTCCCCTCATCGGAACCATTTACGTAAAAATCGTTTATTGCGACCCCGATGACAAGCGAATACGCATCAAGTTTCGCGCGGCGGCGTTCACGCCGCCGCGCGAAACGAAAGTCTACGACTTAAGCAGGGTCAGTATGCTCTGCGGCAGGGAATTTGCCTGGGCAAGCATGGCGGTGGACGACTGAACAAGGATCTGGTTCTTGCTGTATTCCGTTGTTTCGGCCGCAAAATCCACGTCTCGGATTGTCGACTCGGCAGCCTGCATGTTCGTTTGCTGGTTCTCCTGGTTGGTGAGGGCATGTTGCAGACGGTTGGTGACGGCACCGAGGTTGGCCCGCAGGGTATTGACGCTGTCCAGCGCGGTGTCGAGTGAATTGATAGTGTTGGACGCATCGACCTGGGTGGTAACCCACACGTTGTCGACAGTACTGATACCCAGCAGGGTGGTATTCATTGCGTTGATAGTGATGAGAATTGTGTCGGCATACGACACATTGTTGGGTCCGATATGGATGACGCCACCGGTGCCCCAGGGGGCCGAACCGTCGAGCAGGTTCATGCTGTTGAACTGGGTGCAATTCACGATCCGGTCTATTTCACTCCTCAGCTGGTCGAATTCCACCTGAACGTAGCCTCGCTCCAGCGAGGTGAGCGTGTCGTTGGACGCCTGCACCGACAATTCGCGCATGCGCTGCAGCATCGACTCAACTTCGTTGAGCGCGCCGTCGGCTATATTGACAAGCGATTCTCCATCCTGCGTGTTGCGGTTGCCCATCGCAAGGCCATTGACCTGGCCGGTGAGCTGTTCGGAGATGCTGAGTCCGGCTGCGTCGTCGGCCGCCCGATTGATCCTCAGGCCGGTCGAGAGCTTCTCCAGAGAACTCTGCATGGCGCGATCGGTGGATCGAAGCGCGTCTGCCGTTATCATCGCCGAAATGTTATGATTGATGCGAGGCATAGTACCCTCCTTTTTGTTTTACAGTTGCCTCCATGCAGCCGGTACATTCTACCAAGACTGCCTCCTCGCGGTCGTCCAGACCATGCCTTGCTTCCATGCGATTATACCCTTGCGCAAACGTCATGCCAGTCAAAAGGCATGATTTTGAGCGAATTTAGAAGCCTGCCGAGCACTCTCGTATTGTCAACAGGCAAGAAATTCCTTGTGATCATAGATAGTCCACCAGGGAATGCTGGATAACGCTTGCCGCCGACTTGAGCGCGGCGTCGTACACGGTCTGTTCGAGTGAGAACTTGGTGGCCACCGAGGCCATGTCGGCGTCTTCGAGCGTGGATTGAAGCGAGTTGTTCTGCGTCACCAGTTGTTCGTTGCGCGTTTGCGTCGTATCGAACATGTTGACCCGTGCGCCGTTCTTCGCCTGCGCGTTGAGAATCTGCTGCGAGGAATTGTCTATGTCGGTTATGGCGTTCGATATGCCCGGCTGGTTGTTCTGGAGAAGATTCTGGCCGAACAGTATCATGGAGCTTATCAGGTTTGTGCCGGTGGCGTGGTTCACGGTAATATCGTCGCCCGTAACATTGATCGGCGAGGTGACGCCCGGCTCTATTTCGCGCAGGATGTTGCCGGTGTTGGCGACCGTGGCGCCGAAAACGTCCTTTGACTCGCCCACGCGATCGAAGGTAATGGAAAACGCACCCGGCTGGTAGTTGGGGCCGGCGAATGTCCCGCCATCCGATATGTCAACGGCAAGGGCCGCGTTGATCGGCGTGATGGTGCCGTTGACATAGTCGACGGTGTAGTCCTTTCCTTCCACGAATTGGACGGCGCCGTCGGAAATCTTGAGCGACCCGGGCAGGATGTTGGTGTCGGCGGTGTTGTCGAAAGCGTTGCGCATCTGGGCGGGTTGTCCCACGCCGGCGGCAGCGCCGTTGAAATAGGACATGCGGAGCTTCTGGTAGTCGGCGATCCCGCCGGCGACCGACGAATCGATCGGAAAAGGCGCTATCTTGCTCTGCGTTCCGCCGAAAACATAGTCACCCTTGTATTGGGTGTCGGCAAGCGAGATCATCTGCCGAAAGAGCTGGTCGGTCTCCTGCTGGATGGACGCGCGCTCGGAGGCGCCGAGCGTATCGCTCGATCCCTGCACGGCAAGCTCTCGCATCCGCTGCATAATGGTGTTCATGCTTTGCATGGCGGTATCGGACACCTGCATGAAACTGAGCCCGTCGGAGATGTTGGTGCCGTACTGGGTGAGTTGTGCGGTGCCGGAGCGGAGCTTGAGGTCATTGGCGATGTCAACCGGGTTGTCGGAAGGGCGCAACAGCTGCTTTCCGGTTGCCAATTGTTCCTCGGTATTGGCAAGGTCGGCGTACTTGTTGGCGATAAGGTCTTCCATGTGCTGGGTGACGCTCTTAAGCGATACTCTCATCATGGGAACGCTCCTTGTCACATGTTGATAAGGGAGTCAAGCATGGTGTTGCTCGTTGTTATGAGTCGCGCCGATGCGGCGTAGATGTGCTGGTACTTGATGATGTCGGCCATTTCGTCGTCGAGCGAGACGCCGGCAATGGAATCCTGCTGCGTCTGAAATTGCGCAACGATGTTGTTCCTCGTATCGAGATTCGCCGAGGCCTCATTGGTGGCAAGGCCGAGTTTTCCGATAAACGAACTGTAGTAATCCGTAAAGCTCGCGGTGGGGTTGCCCAGCGTATCGTTGTTCATGGTGAGGGACGAACCCAATTGCGCAATCGCCACGGCGTTGGTGTTGTCGGCCGGGCCCTTAAAGCTGCCGTCGGTGTAGGTGTATTGAATGTTAAGCGGCGTGTTGTTGTACCCGTTGTTGAGAAGCTGAATGGTGCCGCGGGTATAGTCGATATGGTAATCGACGCCTTCCTTGAGCGTTGTGGTTCCGGCCGTCACCTGCACTGAATTGTATAGAAGGTTCGTATGGGTGAGCGACGTGGGAGCGTTGCCGAACACCAAGGGGATCGTGCCGGGCTCGGTGAACGTGAGCATCTGGCCGCCGGAGGCGGCGGCAATGTTCTGCACGTCCGATTCCACCGCCGCAGAAAGCTTGATGTCCGAGGCGCCGGTGGATGTCGGGTCGAAAAACTGCACGCCCGAATACCCGTTGAGCGTGTACCCTGCCTGGTGAAGCGTATTGACTTTTGATACCAGGGCATTTGCCAGCGTGTCGAGATTCTTCTGGTATTCGGGAATGACGATGTCGCGCGAATCAAGCTGTCCTCTGATCTGGCCGCTCTGCGGATTGTACACGCGCTTGGAATCGGCAAACTGCATTCCCACGTCGTTCACCGTGGTGCCGTCGGGAAGCTGACGGGTGGTCGAAGTCATCTGAATATCCTGCTGATACGCCGGCGAGACGATGATGTTGCCCGCCGTGGTGACGGTGATCTGGCCCAGGCTGTCCACCTGGGTGCTGATGTCGATGAGTTTGGAAAGTTGAGCCAGGTCCTGGTCGCGTTTATCAAGGCTATCGTTGGGATTCTGTCCCGTAATCTCCACGCTTGCGATTTCCTTGTTCAGGTTGTAGATATCTTTGGTAAGGCTGTTTACCTGCCCCACATACGACGTGATCTGGCCGTTGCAGTTTGATCGCAGCGTGGTGAGTTGCGTGGAAAGGTTGTGAAACACGTCCGTGAGGGTGTCGCCGTCCGTTTTAAGCGCGGTGCGCGCCGATAGATCCGCCGGATTGTTGGCCAGATTCTGCCAGGAGGTGAAAAACTGGTCCATGTACGCCTGAAGCCCTTGATCCGAAGGCTCGGTAAAGATGTTCTGCACTCCCTGAAGCGTATTGTTCTGCTCGGTGAAATACCCGACTTCCTGCGTCTGGTCTCTCATCTGCTGGTCGATAAACGTGTCCCGCATCCGTTGTATGTTGATGACATCGACGCCGTCTCCTACCTGTCCGAAGGTGCCGTCGGAATGATAGTCGGCCGCGAGGTTCTCTCGCTTGCGCGAATACCCGGTGGTGTCGGCATTGGTGATGTTCTGGCCCGCCAGATCCATGCCGGTCTGCGCCGCGGACATTCCCTTGACTCCTACGCCGAGTACCGAAAAAAGGCTCATAACGCCCCTCCTAGGCTGTGCATCCGTTTGCGGCTACGTGTGGCATGTGTCCTCTTTACGCAACGGTATTGACTATTGCCGTTGCAACGCGCCCGCGGTCCATGGTCCCGAGTTTTTTGTACCCGCCCTGGTTGCGCGGGTCATGCAGTGCTATGTATTTGAACAAATTGGCGATTGTTTTGAGAGATTCGCAGAGCAGCACCTGGTTTGAATAGTTGATTTTAGATAAGTTTCCCACCGCTTCCTTGAGACTCGCCCGGAGCGCTGCAAGCCGCTGTCTGCATTCCGCCGGCGCGTGCTCCATCACCCTCGACAATGAAGCGTGCCCAACCGTTTTTCCCGAGTACCCGCAGATCTCGTCGGACCATTGCAGCCGTTTCTCTTCGAGGTCCTGAATGCGGCAGGTGCATTCGTCGTAGGTGCGGGAGGCCTTTCGGACTTCGTCCATCGAGCGAATCTTGATGGCTGCGTTCATCGAGAAAGCCGCCTGGATAAGCAATCCATGGAACTCCAGCTCTTTTTCGAGAACGCCGATCAAATCGTCAAAGCGGTTGCTCATTTTTTTTGTCCTTGTATGGTGGAGGACGATGCCGCGGCCAGGCGGTTCCTCACCGAAAGCACGTTCCCAACGTACCGCTGCGTTTCGTCGTACGGAGGAATGCCGTTGTATTTGTCGACGGCTGCGCTCCCTGCGTTGTATGAGGCGAGTGCCAGCGCTTCGTTGCCGTTGTATTTGTCCAGAAGCTGCTTGAGGTACTTGGTTCCGCCCATGATGTTCTGGCGCGGCTGAAACACGGCCGATACGCCGAGGTTCTGCGCGGTGGAGTCCATGAGCTGCATCAGTCCCTTGGCGCCGCGCTGCGACACCGCGAACTGGTTCCCGGCCGATTCCTGGGAAATAACGGCGGAAATGAGGCTTTTGTCAACGCCATATTTCTTGCTTGCCTCATCGATGATCTGCTGCCACTTGCTCACGCCGCTTGTGGCGTCTGCGACGCTTTGCCCGCCCGCGGAAGGAATGAACTTGTTGTCGAGCATCCACGGCTGCGATCCCGTGAGCCCCTTGAGCATGGAAAGCGAAGTGCCCGAACCGCCGTTCCTCTCGATCTGCTTGAGGATAAGGTCGGCCAGTCCCAGGGAACCTTTGTTCGACATGAGCGTGCCGTATTGGTCGTCGAGCATGTCGGTAAAGATTTTCTCGCCGGTGCTGGTGGGCATGAAACTGTTCTTGTCGAGCTGGAGTACGGTATTGCGCATGCTGTGAAGCATCATTGAGGCGAACAGGGCCTCAAACTCTTTGGCGGCCGCCTTTGCCTTGGCGCTGGCGGTTGTGGTACCCGCAGCCTGGGACGCGGCCGGTGTCGGCTGCACCGCGCCATTATTATTTATTGCTTGTGTCATAGAGTACGTCCTTGTCGCGGCTTCAAAAAGCAATAGTAATGCCAATCGGTCATCCTTCAAGAACTCAACGGCTTATTCGCCACGGGCACAAGAGGCGACCCGGAAGAAATTGCTTGGATACGGCAGATTTGTCCCCCTTCCCGGGGGAAAGCGCCGGCCGCATACGAAGCTATCGCTCCTGGAAGATCGGCCGCGGACGAGGGTGATTGACTTTGATCCGCAGTGGAATTATTTTACTACTATACTTTACAAATGATATAAGAGACGTATTATCCAAGGAGAACTCCATGAAGAGATCCGCCGTTCTGATCGGGATGGTTGCAGCTGCGCTTGTCTTTGGACAGGGAAAACCCGAGGAAATGTCGGTGGTGCGGGCCATGCTCGACAGCGCCGGGCTCGCGGGCACAACCGTTGAAAGCGTGATCAAGACAGATTCGCTCGGCAGGATAGTCTCCCTCGACTTGACAAACAAAGAAATGGAAAAGGGCGGCATCAAGGCGATTCCGTCCTCCATAGGCAGGCTCACCTCGCTCACGACCCTGCTGTTGGGCCGCAACGACATAACCGTTGTCCCGCCGGAGATCGGCCTGCTTACATCGCTTGTCAAGCTCGACCTGCAGTACAACCAGATCGACGAACTGCCGGCAGAGCTGGGCAATTGCGCCGCGCTGCAGGAGCTCGACGTCCGCCAGAACCAGCTCTCCAGGCTGCCGCGGGAGCTGTTCGCGCTCAAATCGCTGCGGGTCCTGCAGTTGTGGGGCAACCGTTTCACCTCGCTCCCCGAGGAAATAAGCAAGCTCGCCTCGATCCGCGAGTTGTACCTCATGAACAACAGGCTCATCACGCTTCCCACAAGTATCACCCGGATGAAGGGCCTCACGTACGTTGATTTTCAGGACAACAAGATCTGCGCACCTTCTCCCGAGCTTGCTGCCTGGCTCACAAAATGGGACGACCGGTGGAAATCCAAGCAGAAGTGCTGGTAGGGGATGCGTCTCCACTATTTTCAGCATGTGCCGTTCGAGAACCCGGCTTTTCTCCTGTCGTGGGCCCGTCGTAAGGGACATTCGGTCACCAAAACCCTTCTGTATGCGGGCGACGATCCGCTGCTGTCGCCCGGGTATGACCTGCTGGTCGTCATGGGCGGCCCCATGGGCATTTACGAACACGACAAATATCCCTGGCTCATAAAGGAGAAAGACGCCATCCGCAGGGCAATCGAGGCAAACAAGTTCGTGCTGGGTATTTGCCTGGGCGGACAACTCATCGCCGACGCGCTGGGCGGCCCCGTCACGCGCAACGCGCAGAAAGAAATAGGGTGGATGCCGCTTACTCAGACCGACGAAGTTTCGACGCTCAGGCCCTTCGATATTTTCCCCAGGCAGTACCTCGCGCTTCACTGGCATGGCGACACGTTTGCCGTTCCTCCGGGAGCGGTGCTCCAGAGTTCTAGTGCGGCGTGCGAGAACCAGGGCTTTCTGTACAAACACCGCGTGATCGGTTTCCAATACCATATAGAGGCCACCGAGGCGAGCGTCGGTGCGCTTGTTGACAATTGCGCAAACGAGCTGATGAATGCCCCCTTTGTCCACGAAGCGCAGCGGATAAGGAGCGACACGGCACGGTATCACAAGGACGCCAACGCGCTGATTGAGCGGATGCTCCAGCGGTGGTTGTCGTGATTTCTACGCCATCGTGATGTGCCTTTCTTTGCGATTTCTTGGCGCCCTTTGCGCCTTTGCGGTGAGTTCAAATTTGCTTTCTCTGTGTGCTCTGTGTCTCTGTGGTGAGCCTTCTTGATCGTTCTGGACACGCGGCTCCCAACCCAATTTTCGAGATGTGAAAATCGATCATCTTTTTCTTGCCTTTTTGCCTTCAAATACCTATCTTTGAGCCCACGGGGTATGGGTTACCCGCCTGCTTGCAGAGAGAACGAAAACCTCAACGGTTCTCTCAAAAATTCCATGACACCCCGCCTTCTCGTTTCTGTTTCGCGCTTTTCCAAACATTGCAACGGAAACTGCTTTCGGTGACGGATTTTTTGGTGTCCATTGGCATGGAACTGTCCGGAATCATCCGGCAATCGGTTGCTGTCCCGGGATCAATCCCAAAGTTTGCGATTCCCCGAAGCTTGCCTCGGGGGCAAGCAAACGACCACAAAATTCTTCTTCCTTAGGGATTGGAAGATGCCTCGCAGGTTCGCAAGAGCGTCTACTCCTGTAGCGCTGTATGCAGTCGTAGTCGTGGTGCTGCGAGGTTCTTCACTAACCGCTTGACAGATGTTACCCGCCTTCAGAGGAGATTTGTATGAGCGTTGAGCAATGCATCACAAACTCGGGAGAAATTGAGTCATTGGTGTCGAGTGCTTGTTCAATTCCGAACCGGCTCATGGAAATGCTGTTCGGCCTTCAGGCCGACGGCGTCATCCTGTGCGACAGCACGGGGAGAATCACCTTTCTTAACAAGTCCGCAAGGGCGCTGATCGGCCTTTCCGGGGAGGCGGGCGCACGTATTGACATTATGCAAGCTTATAAGACCTTCTACGAGTCGGGAAGAATTCCGTGCGAGAACATCTTTGCCAGGATCGCAAAGAACCACCGGCCCGTGCAGAACAAGCGCCTGCTGATCTGCGCCGCCGCGAACGGCTCCGAGCGCCTGATTCTCGAAAGCGCGGCGCCGTTGTTTGGTGACTCGAACGTATTCTGCGGCGCCATCCTCATCCTGCGGGACTTCACCGAAACAATGGACGAGATACGGGTGACCGACAAGATGGAGTCATTCAAGACTCTCGCCGGCGGGCTGGCCAACGACTTCAACAACCTGCTCACCGTGATCACCAATTCGCTGTTCATGGCGCGCCTCGACCTGAGGCCGGACAGCGACAAGTACCGGCTGCTCATAAACGCGGAGCAGGCGGCGTTTCAGGCGACCACACTCACCAGTCAGCTGCTGTCCATAGCGGGCGGCGGACGGCCGGTCCTTACCGAAGTTGACATAAGGCAAATAGTTTCGAGCCTGGCCGGATTCGTCATCACCAACGAAGCCATAAATTACGATATCAAATACGACGACGATCTGGCGCTCGTGTCGGGCGATCGCGGGATGCTCGACATGGCCATCGGGAACGTGCTCAAAAACGCGGTTCAGGCGCTGCCCGAAGGCGGCGAAATCCAAGTGCGCGCGGGAAACGTACAGGTGGATTCGAACATGCCGCTGCCGCTTGTCGACGGCGAATATGTGCGTGTGTCAATCAGCGACAGCGGCAAGGGCATCCCGCTCGAAAACAAGGCAAAGGTGTTTGATCCGTTCTTCACCACCAGACCGGATGGCCGCGGCCTGGGGCTGTCGCTTGCGTATTCGGCCGTCCGCCAGCATGGCGGGCACGTTTCCGTCGAGTCGGGCGCAAGCGGCACGACGGTTTCCATATATCTGCCGAGCCTGATGCGCGCAAGCGCGGAAGAACCAAAGAAGGGCTCCGGTAAAGGCCGTATACTTTTTATGGACGACGAAGATTTCCTTCGGCACAGCGCAAACCGCATACTCGCGTATCTCGGCTTTGAGGTCATTACCGCAGCCGACGGCGATGAGGCCGTCAGGTTGTACAAGGACGCCGACGTTGCGGGGAACCCCTTCGACATCGTGATTCTCGACCTCATGGTCGAACAGGGGCGCGGCGGCAAGGAAGTGGTGGGGGATATTCTTGCGTGCAACCCCGGCGCACGGGTTGTAATTTCGAGCGGCTTTGTGAGCGACCCGGTGGTGACCAAGTATGCCGACTACGGATTCTGCGGTGCAATTACCAAACCGTACAACATAGCCGAAATGAACGTAACGCTTTCGAAATTGACAACAAAGTAATCGGCAAGCAGGACGTTTTCGGAGCCCTCCTTTCTCCGCAGCGGCCCCGACGCGAAGTGCGGCATGCTGCCGGTTTTTGTGCAAGAATCCCCAAACAGCTCATTTTGTTCTTACCTGGCGCAGCGTATCTTATTGATACAACCGAAGAAGCCTCCATCGCCTTTTTTTTCCAACGCGGGGTCACCATATGCGATATCCGGTCCGCATGTACCCGTCACACCGGGCAGTACTCTGCCTCTTGTTCGTTGCCGTTGCTTCCTCCTGGGGCAGCCCGGAAAAAACCAAAACAGCCGGATCGTCCGGGAGCGTCGTGATCGTGAACCCGGCCTCGTTGTTCGGCGGCGCGGTTGCCGCTGTTTCGTATGACGGAAAAGACAAGAAGTACGCAACGGGCGATGTTTCGTTTGCGGCGGAAGTCAAGGAAGGCGAATACGACGTCTACGCAATGAACGCATCCAAACCCGGCGCAACGATTTCGGTAAAGGACGGAAAAGTACTTTACATAGTAAAAACCAACGACCAGGCCGCCCGGCTCCTGGTTGAGGCAATGCGCGGCCATGCGGCAGGCCGGGGCGAGCTCAAGAAGATCCTCAAAAACCATCCGTCAACCTACGCGGTTTCCGATTCCGCGGAATGGGCCGAAGTGATGATCGTTTGCCCGGCATCGGCCTTTGGGGGTCGGGCCGCGCTCCTGGTCGGCGACAGGCGGCGAAACGAGCCTGTAGCCCAACGCACCCTTTCGGCGCACATACTGCCGGGCGCATATGCGGTATACGACAGCTCCTCGGCAAAGCCCATGGCAACCCTCACCGTGGCCTCGGGCGAACTGCTGTATGCAGTGAGCCGCGCCGACGCCTCGTCCCAGCGGCAGCTCGGCGACATATTCTATGACAACGGCAACCGCGCGGGCGCCCTTGTATTGTATCGCGGCGCGCTCGCCGTTGATTCAACGACGTCCGAAATTTACAAACGGTATGCCGACATGGCGCTGGCCCTTGCGGGCGGCAGCGAGGCGATTACCGCCCTGCTGCGGCTCGACCGGGCTGGCCTGGCAGGCGGTCAGGACTATCAGGCTCTCGGGGGGCTTCTGGCGGCGGCAAACCGGAACGCCGAAGCGCAGGCCATGTATGGCAAGGCGCTCAAGATGGCAAACAGCAGCCCGTTGGTCTTTGCAGGATTGGGCGCTGCAAAATCCAAGACCGGCGATCTTGCCGGCGCCGCCGCCGCCTACGAAAACGCCATAAAGCTTGTGCCCGATTCGTGCAAGCTGTACCAGCTTGCCGGGGACGTTTACCTCAGACAAAAAGACACCGCACGGGCAATTGCCGCGTATGATCTGTTCTTTCAAAAGGGCGGCAGGAATTCCGCAACGGCGATGGCGGCAGGCCGTTGTGAGTTTGCACAAGGGAATTTTAAGGAAGCAAGGCGCTTCTTGCAGATGGTGGCAGGCAAAGCCAGACAGAAGCCCGACTATGTCCAAATGCTGGGTGAGTCGCACTACCAGCTCAAGGACTATGCAAAGGCCCAGGTTCTGCTATCCCAGACCGTAAAGAATTATCCCCATGCCGCGCGATGGCAGGCGACGGCCGAGATGCTCCTGTATTCGCTGGTCAAGACCAAGGACTACACCAAGGCCGGATTCTGGCTGGAAAAATACGCGAAATCGCCCAAGGCCCAGCCGGCGACGGTAGGTTACTTCCGTGCCGAGCTCAAAGAGCGATCTTCAGCCAAAGCCGCGACTACCCTGTATGAACAGAACATAAAGAAGTATCCCGGCGATTACCGCAGTTACCTTGGCCTGGGGACCATGCTTTCGGCGGACCCCCAAACCCTCGGCCGCGCGCTGGAATTGTTGAAAAAATCAACTTCGCTCGCGGACACCGTGGCTGAGGGTTTTTGGGAACTTGCGGCCGTGTACCGGAAGCTCAACAGGCCCGACGACGAACTGTCGGCCCTCAAGGTTTACAATGCGGCAGACCCCCAGAATGCCGAGACAAACGCTCGCATCGGCGAGCTGATGTTGCGAAAGGGAAATGCCGGCGAGGCCGTGGAAAAGCTCGAAGCGGCAACAGCGGCAACCCCGGACGATCCGGCGGTGCTCAAGGCGCTTGCGCAGGGATACGCCGCAACCGGGAAATACGACACCGCAATCGCCGTGCTCCAGCGCGCCAAGGCAAGCGCCCCCAAGGACCTTGCCGTCCGCGAGCGGCTCATCGACCTGCTGGGCAAACAGGGTCCTCCGGAAAAACTTCTTGACGAATACAAGCTGATGCTCGACCTGCGGCGGGATACCATTACGCTTTTCACCTACGCCCGCCTGCTGTACGAAAACGGGAAGTTCGCCGACGCCGAAAATACGCTCGAAGATTTGAGAGCGGTACGGCCCGATTACGTAAAAGGCCTCATGCTGCTGGCCAGGGTGCTCCGGGCGCAGCAGAAATACCTGCCTGCGGTTGACGTGTACAAAGAGGTCGCCTCCATTGATCCGGGCTCGGTGGAAGCGCTTTTCGAACGGGCGCAGACGCACCTCGAAAATGGACAGCCGTACTGGGCCGAACTGTTCTACCAGCGAACGCTCAAGCAGAACCCGCGGTATGCCCGCGCCGAACTCGGGCTGGCGCGTGTGGCGAAACTGAGGCGCAACTACGCGGCATACAAGCTGCATGTCAACAAGGCGCATGCGCTCGCGCCGGACGATCCGGCCATTGAGCAGGAGCTTGCGGCTGCGGGCAAGGGATCCTGGTAACTTTGATCTTGGATCCGGCATCCACCGCTTTTCACTTTAAACGCGCCTCCGGGTGAGCCCTCATGACTTGCTGCATTGACCCCAACCTGATTTTTTCCGACAAATAGTATTCGTAATTTCCATCAAACACCCTGATTCTTCCGTGATCCACCTCGAACACCCTGTTGGTGATCTGACGGAGGAAATACCTGTCGTGACTCACCAGTAAGACGGTGCCCTGGTATCGGTCGAGCGCGTCGAGCAGCACCTCGCGGGATCTTATGTCGAGGTGGTTGGTCGGTTCGTCGAGCACCAGACAGTTGAAGGGCGTTGTTAACAAGTGAGACAGGATCACGCGGGTCTTTTCGCCGCCGGAGAGAAAGCTTAGCTTTTTGTAAACCTCGTCGCCTTTGAACAGGAACGCGGCCAGCAGGTTCCTGAGGGCCGCGTCCTTTGCGGCGGGCAGTTTGTGCTGCAATTCCTCGAACACCGTGCGGTCCGGATCGAGCGATTCGATCGTCGATTGCCCGAAATAGCCCATGGAGATGCTTGGGCCGACAATCACCTCGCCCGAGGTCGGGGCGGTGAGGCCGCAGAGCGTTTTGAAGAAGGTGGACTTGCCCGCGCCGTTGACCCCAACCACCGCGATTTTGTCCTGCCGGTGCACGGTTGCGCTAAGCCCGGAAAAAACGGCCTTGTCGCTCCCGTCCGCATTTTTCCAGGTCTTGGAAAGTGCCCTTATCACCACGACATCATTTGAACCGCGGGCGATTTCGGGAAGCTCAATTGACATTTCATCGTTTTCGGCAACGAGTTCCACACGGTCTATTTTTGCCAGCATTTTCACGCGCGACTGCACTTGTGACGCGTGGCTCGCACGCGCCTTGAACCGCGCGATAAATGTTTCTTCCTTTTTGAGCATACTCTGCTGGCGGTTAAACTCCGCTTCGTTCTGCCGCAGGCGCACGGATTTTTCCTGTTCGTAAAAGTCGTAGTTTCCGGAGAATGTTGTGACGGATCCGGCGGCGACCTCCACGATCTTGCGAACCACCCTGTTCATAAAATCCCGGTCGTGGGTGGTCATCAGGATCGCGCCTTTGAAGTTCAAAAGCCAGTCTTCGAGCCAGAGTATGGTTTCCATGTCCAGGTAATTGGTGGGCTCGTCCATGAGGATAAGGTCGGGGAGCGCGATGAGAACCCTGGCGAGGGCGATTCGCATTTTCCAACCAGAACTGAAATCCTCCAGGGGTTTGTCGTGTTCGTCCGGAAAGATGCCCAGGCCCCCGAGTATGGTTTTGGCATTGGTTTCGATTTCGAACCCGCCGAGCTTTTCGAACTCGATCTGGTCGTCGCCCATTTTCGCCAGAATCGTTTCCATTTCCTCGGAGCCAAGGCCGGGATCGCACAGCGCGTCGTTGTACGAGGTGAGGCGTGCCGACAGTTCGCACACCCGCGCGCTGCCTTCAATCACTTCCCTGAGCGCGGAGCGTCCCTTCATGTCTCCCACGCTCTGCGAAAAATAGGCGATCCGGACGTTGTTCTGGACACTCACGCTTCCCGCATCGGGCTGGACTTCTCCCATAATAATGCGGAACAGGGTTGTTTTCCCGGCGCCGTTGGGCCCCACAAGGCCGATCTTTTCTCCCGGGAAAATCTGGAAGCTTGCGTTTGTAAAGAGCGGCGTGCCGCTCATGTTCTTGGAGATGGAAGACAGGGATACCATGTAACCAGGTTCTCTTTTTCTTCTTGCGAGGAATGAAAGCAATTCACAGCAGCTTTGAGTTCGAAGAAAATATATCGGGATCGGGCGGCTGCGACGATAACTCAACTAACTAAGCAGGCGCCAGACTGCGTTGCCACAGTTTGCGAAAGGCTGTACTTCTCCTTCGAAAACTCCTGACCAATCCACCAAAACGAGATATATTTACACTACACCTATGAATACCATGCGCCTGGGCAAAACCAATCTCATGGTGGGTAGCAGCGGATTCGGCGCCCTGCCCATCCAGCGACTTTCCAAACAGGAATCGGTGCGCCTGCTTTGCAAAGCGCGCGAGAGCGGCATGACCTTTTTCGATACCGCGCGCATGTACTCGGACAGCGAGGAAAAGATCGGCGAGGCCTTTTCCGGCGATCGGCAGGCCGTGGTGATAGCCACCAAGACGCTGGCAACCACCCGGGCCGGCGTGACGGCAGACTTGGCGGTGAGTCTGGCGAACCTCAAAACCGATTACGTTGACATACTCCAATTGCACAACCCCGCAACGCTGCCTGATCCGCTGGATATCAACGGCCCGTATGCGGCGCTGCTCGAGGCCAGGAAAAAGGGTATGGTCCGTTTTTTCGGCATTTCGAATCACAGTCTGGAAAAGGCGGTTGCGGCTGCACAGTCCGGGTTGTACGACACGGTTCAATTCCCCCTAAGCTCGCTTTCGTCCGACAAGGACCTCACCATTGTGACGGCCTGTATGGAAGCGGACGCGGGCCTCATCGCCATGAAGGCCCTTTCCGGCGGACTTGTGACCAATGCGGCAACGACCTTCGCCTTTCTGCGGCAATACCCGACCGTGCTTCCCATCTGGGGCATCCAGCGCGAGTCGGAGCTCGACGAATTCCTGCGAATGGAGGAGGAACCGCCGCTCCTTGACACACGCATGTGGGAGCTTATTGCCAAAGACAGGCAGGAGCTTGGCGGCAGGTTCTGCCGGGGGTGCGGATACTGTATGCCGTGCCCCGCGGGCATCCAGATCAACTGGGCGGCGCGTATGTCGTTGCTGTTGCGCCGGGCGCCGTATCAGGGTTTTCTCACCGACGAATGGAACGCTACAATGGGCAGGATTCGCGATTGTACAGAGTGCGGAAACTGCCGGAGCAAGTGTCCCTATGGCCTGGATACGCCCGAGTTGCTCAGGATGAATCTTGACGACTACGAACGCTTCCGGGACGAGCATCGGGCATGAACGCAGGCCCGATGCTCGAACGGACCCCCGGTCAACCGAAGCATCTCGAACCGGCCTCAAGATCACCGTATACACCGTGAGTACAGAAAGTGCATTTTGGGGCCTGTTTTATCCATCAGAGCAATCGTTGTCTTGCTAAATTATTACGTGGGGGATCATTATACATCTTTCAACGGACAATCTTGGACCTGTGGGGGGATAGGGTTGCGTTGAGAGGGTACTTTGATGGGACAAAAGGCCGTGCGAAAGCCGGTCTTTTGTCCCTTTCCTTTCTTCGCGCACTGGCCGGCCCCAGGTGGGCGCCGGAAGATCTACACTGCGCGCTTCCAGGTCATAAAGAACGTCACTGCCGCGGCAGCGAGGAATACGGCCTCAAAGATAAGAAAAGTGTATAGCGCGGTAACCCCTGTGGTTGTAAACCCGTACGAATGCATTCCGATGCCGAGGAGATTCACGCCGATCCACGCAAACATCACCAGTACCAGGCTCAAAATCGCGCCGATTGCCATGCCCTGCTGTTTCACAACTCCCGCCGATCGAGCGTGAAATACCACCGCGCACCACAGGATAATGAGCAGAGCGCCGTTTTCCTTGGGATCCCAACCCCAGAACCTGCCCCAGCTCTGATCGGCCCACATGCCGCCGAGCATGGTGCCTATTACCGTGAACACCAGGCCAAACGCGAGAATGCCGTACAGGGCGCTCGACGTTGAGACGAGCCGTTCCTCCGGCGTTCTCAAAAAGAGCTTCTTTACGAGGTACACATGACCGATGACGCCGGCGCAGCAGCACCCCGCGTAGCCAAGCGTTACCGACATGATGTGCGTGGTAAGCCAGAAATTCGAGTTGAGCACAGCCGCGATCATTCCCATGGAGTCTTCGCCGACGTTGTATCTGCCGGCCAAGTGGAGAAAGAAAAATCCGCACAACGAAGAAATAAGCAGGCCGAGCGATTTCCTCTGTATCAGTTCCAGCACCAGTCCGAGGACCGCGCAGGCCCATGCCACAAAAAGGAATGTTTCGTAAATCGTTGCAAGGGGCGGACGGTGCAGGATAATCACGCGGGCTACAAGCCCGAAGGTGTGCGGCGCCAGCGCGGCGCAGATGAGAACGAACGCAAGCGTCCGGGCCCAGCGCGGTGAGAACACGGTAACGAGCATCAGCGCCAGGATTGCCGCAAGCCCATAGAGTATTTTCGCTTTTGCAAAGGGGTCGATCCGGTTGTACAGAAGCTCGATGCCGGGAGAAGGCGGCTGCGCGGTCCGGCGCACCGCTGCATTGAACAAAGCTACCGCTGCGGCAAAACCCTTTGCATCGCCCGAAATAAAGGCAGCGCGCATCGATGCGAGCGAAGAAATGTCGGCGCGGGCCTGCGCGCCGCTGCCGGCGTCGAGCATCACAATCCAAGGACACAGCCATTCTTCCCTGCCGTCAACGATTTTCGGGATGATATGAAACGGCTGGTCTCCACGGGACTGGCGCCAGCGCTGGAGGGCCTGCGAGAGCGACATCATGGTCATGTCGAATACCGACCACCCCGCCTTGTCCTTTTGCTCGGCAGCGGCGGCGGCCTGCACGATCCTGTCGAAACAGGGCGAAAGGTCGTAAAAGGAAAGCTGCTCCGCGGCAGGACTGATGCCGAGAAGATTGCGCGAAGCAGAATCCCTGACGGCAAACTCCGGATAGGGCATCAGGAACATGAGCACAGACGAAATCTCAAGGTAGTCCTGCAGGTTGCGCGACACACGAACCACTTCATTCTCGAACAGGGTGCGTTCTTTGGCGTCTTTGGCTTCCGCTTCCCGGGCCATGCCCGTGAGCTGGTGATAGCCTCGCTTTATGTCGTTGAAGCTGTACCGCCTCCGCTTCTCGGGCAAAACGCCGATTGCATCAACAACTTCCGGATTATTGATAAGGAACACCTTGTCGTCGGCCGCGGTGAGCGGCAGGAAGATCACGCGCGCGAGCCACAGCGTGGGCGACATGCCGTGGATGCCTGCGCGGCCGGAGAACTGCATGAGCAGGGACCGTGCATACGAGTCGAGCGGCTTGAGCCGTCCGTTGTCGAGTATCATTGTTGACGCAAAGTCGTCGGTTTTCGGGTACGAAGTTTCTGGAATGGCTCCGGACGCGCCTTCGGCAAAAAGCGCCACCGCGCAAGCGGCTGCAGCGAAAACGGCACAGCGGAAGGAAACAATCATGGCGCCTCCCGTTTGCGAATATGAATAATGAGCTTGGTGCAGAAATGGAGGAGCAGCCCGGCAGCCAGGAGAAATCCGGCCACGTAGGGGAGCCATTTGCCTCGGTTCTCCACCACCGCAAACGTGGACGACCGGCGCCCGCCCGTTTGCGAGTACGACGACTGATAAAAGGTGTAGTGGCGGTACCTGAACGGCTTGTTCATCGAAATCACGGCTTCGCGGTCGATGTCGGAACCTTTGGCGCGCACCGTGCTCCGGTACTGCCGCGCCATTTGGGTCCCGGCATAGTCTTCCTTGACAAACTTGATAAGCGCTAAGGCAAGAGGCAGCGGCACAGGTTTGCGACGGACCGCGCAGTACAGCGTATCGGCGCCGCAGGGTATGCACACCGGTTCGCTTGCGCCGCCGTACACAACCCGGCGGGTTCCGGCGCCCGCGGCCGCCGAAACGGTGACCACGACCCCTGGAATATTATCCGACGGGTCGGAAGCGGCGCTTTGCGCCTCAATGGAATCGATGGCCGCGGGCATCGGCATGCGGGCCGAGGAATCGGCCAGTGGCATCTGGCGCATGAGCGCGACGCAGTTCGGGTACGCGTCTTCGACCAGAACCGACGCTCCCGGCAGAGCCGAGCGGTATGCATGCCCCGTGCGCAATGTGTCGAGACTCATTGCCCACGGCGTGCCTGGTTTCGTTTTTGTCCAGGTAGCCAGATCCCAGGAATGGTACGACAGTGATTCGTTCGAGGTTTCGCCTTCCCAGAGCGCAAGGAACGATTCCCGGGCGGTATACGAAACGATGCCGCCGCCGACCAAGAGAACGAGCACTCCCAAATGCGTGATGATTATGCCGGCCTTTGCCGGTCTCCATTCCTGTTTGAAAACGAGCATCGCCGCTTGATTAAGGATGAGCGCGGCGGCGGCAAGCAGAACGCCGGGAAACGGAACGATCCCGGCGATAAGCACGATCCACGAGCTGAAGAACCGCGTCTTTGCGGCATAGATGCCGTGGTCGATCTGGTAGAGCGTTCCCCACAATACCAGTATGCACAGGACAATCAGGCAGATCACCGTGGTGTACAGGGACAGAAACGGCGAAGAGAAAATCCTTGCTGCAGAAAGCGGTTTCTTTGGGGCGGAATGGGTCATAATGCCATCACAGAGGATTGACTCGGTCGAGCCATGCAAATCGCCTGCGCCTGTGCGCTATGGCGTCCGTGGTAAAATACCACTTTGCGACCTGATGCTGGCACGACATTTTGCAATGGTGAGCCGCCGGACCCCCTTTGCATGAGCAGTGAAATTACGGGGACGATACAGGCTGGATGCATTTTCTTGTGCGAAATTCTTCCAGAATTGGTATTTTACAGCATAAGCTCTTGGTCGAGAAACAGCCTCGGCGGCCACTGTCTCTTAAAGGGGGGGGATTGTCATGCTCAGATTTGCCGGCATATCTGCTGTACTCGTTTGTTGTCTCACAACATTGACATTTGCCGACATCGTCGGCCACATTGCCGACACGGTGACGCACGCTTCAATAGCGAACGTCAAGGTTACCGTCATCGGAACCACGTCGACCGCCACCACGGATGGCCAGGGGAATTTCACCATTCCCACAACCTTCGCGGTCGCCGTGCCCGCTCCTGCCGGCAGCGCCGCCGGACTGCGGCCGATCCTCAGGGATCGATTGCTGGCACTTGACGCTCCGGATAACATCCTCGCCGTTTCCATTGTAAATTCCCGGGGCACGGCTGTGTTCTACCGTGACCTCCGGCAAAGCGCGACGCAGCGCGCGTCGGTGCAGGTGCCGGCCCTGGCGCAAGGAATGTATCTGGTGGACGTCGCCCTTGCGCGTGCGCACGTGACGCTGCGGCTGCTGAGCGCGGGCGGCCGTATGGAATTGGCCCCTGAAGCGGTTCGTGCGGAAAGCGGGCAGGCGAGCCTGGCAAAGCGGGACGCGGTCACCACCTACGCGGTATCATGCGAAAACGCCGCCTACAAAACGCGCGAGGCAAACGTGATCGATTCCGGCGTCAACGAAATCCGCCTCGTGCCTGCGTCGTCTTCTTCCTATTACTACTTTGAGCCCGTCCAGCTTGACGACGGCATCACCACCGGCACGGTCAAGGCAGCTTCCATGAGCCAGTCGCTTATGGAAGGGGCGGCGCTCAAGGCCCTCAACAAGGTCAACTGCCACGAGATCCACAGCATTCTTGTTTGCAAAGATTCCAAGCTCGTGTTCGAAGAGTATTTTTACGGCAACAACGACACCATCAACTTCGAGAACAACGTTTCCCGCGTCTCCAACGGCAACATCCAATGGTCGCGCACGCTCAAACATTATATCGCCTCGGCCACCAAAGCGATCACCTCCACGGTTGTATCAATTGCGCTTGACAAAATGGGGCTTACCCCCGACGAGAAGATCGCAAAATACCTGCCTTCATATTCGGCCCTGTTCACGGGTCAGAAGGCGAACCTCACACTCAAGAACTGCCTTAACATGGAGTCGGGGCTCGACTGGAACGAATGGGGCGGGCCGGACCTCAATAACATGTGGAGCGTCTCCGATACCGACTTTACCGCCTTTGTGCTCAATCACAATAGCCGGTCGACGCCCGGGACCGAATGGGTGTATTGCAGCGGATTGCCCAATGTGGAGCTGCACGTTGTCCAGAACATGGTCCAGGACTCGGCGGCCAGGTTCATCCGCCAGAACCTGCTTGCGCCGCTCGGCATCACCGACATCAAGTGGGAAACCCAGCACGGCAAAGGCATGCTGCCCGAAGGCGCGGCGCGGCTCTTTATCCGGCCGCGCGACATGCTCAAATGGGGAATGACGTGCCTTAACAACGGGCAATGGCAGGGAGTGCAGGTGATTCCGTCCGCGTGGCTGACGGCGTGCCGCCAGGTCCAGTACAACGGCAACTACAGCAACCATTTCTGGATCACCACGTACACCTATGGAACCAAGACCGCCACCGCGTTCGCCGCGGAAGGGGACGGCGGCAATTACATCTGCATGTTTCCCTCGCTCAACATGGTGGTGGTGTTTACCGGCGGACTGTATCTCGAGTCGCCAACGTACGACAACCAGATTACGGATTTCTTGACAAACTATATACTTCCGGCGGCGGGATAGAACATGAGTCATGATCACGTTTATGGCGGGGGAAGTTCAGTCTGTCTCAAATCTTGACAGTAGGTTTGGGCGTTTCCCCTTTTGTAGAGGCGCATGGCCATGCGCCTCTACAAAAGGGGTCGGCCCTCCCTCCGGGCTCGGCCGGTCGGCCTCGGTGCCGCCTGCCGCCAGGGCCTGTGGCCGCGGTCAGGCGGCACTGCGCTTTTGCGCACCGCTGCGGTCCTGCCTAACGCAAGCGTGCGAGCGACTGCTGCACGCATTGCAGGAAGGTGAGTGCGGAGAGCCGGGGTTCCGGAAGGAAGGTGGTTGACAAAAGATACTTCCGCGCGAGGCGATACGTCGTCACTTGCGGAAGATAGCGGGCGCAACAGGGCGATCATTGCTGCGCCAACGTGGTTCGCTGATCGAGCGGGTGTTGCCCAGGGCAGGCGCCCATCCTTTTCGAGAAGTCAGAAATCTCACCTCATCGTTACCGCAGTCGTTGCTGTAATACGACCATTTTCCTCTAGAACTATCCTGTACACGCCGGACACAAGATTGAGCGAGGCGAGGGAGACGGCATTGTCGCCTCTGCGCATTGCCTGTAACGACAGATTCGCAACAAGGCGTCCCCGCGCCGAAAGAACGCGGACTGAGGCCGACGCCGGGTTCGCAAGCCTGAAGAAAAGGGAAGCGCCCTTGACCGCGAGGAAGCGAGTCTTGTCAAATGCAACCGAGGCAGCCGGAGATGCAGCGGTCGCTGCCGTCGCCCTCTGGTACATTTCGTAACCCGCCTGCAGGAACGCGCCTTCGCCTTCCGGCGAGGAGTTGTTGACATCCGCGCTGAGGTCGGTCCGTGGCATCCAGTCGACATGCTGGCAGCGCAGGAGCCTGCCGTCGGCGCCGATGTTCTTGACAAGGTCGCTCCATGCCTTATTGATGCACGGATTGTACGTTGCGGAATCGAGGAGGCCGTTGCGGACCCCCCAAGCCATGGCAAAGCAGAAAAAAGCGGAGCCGCTGGTTTCCGGATCCGGGTAGTCGGGGTGGTCGAGCATGCAAGTGGTCCACAAACCCTGGTAGAGGGTATTGTTTCCCTGTTGAGCCTTGATTGCCGCACAGATGTCCTGGAACTGAGCGACAAACTGCGACCGGTTGGCGTAGGTCTTAGGCATATGGTCGAGTATTCTTGCCATCCCGCCGATCACCCAGGCCTCGCCGCATGACCAGAACATCGGCTTGCCATTGGGGCAGACATTTTTTGGTGGGATAAAGCTTCCATCCCTGTAGTAAAATTTGTAGGTCGTGTTGTACAGCGAGTCCGCGACCAGTTCCCACCAGTTGGTCATGGAATCCAGGTAACCGGTCTGATTTGCCGCTTGACAATACAGTGTTATGGCGGGAGGTGCCATGTAAAGCGCGTCGCACCACCACCAGCAGGTCTTGGGGTTAAGGTGTGATCCGAACAGGTGCGCCAGATTTTGTGCGGTACTGCTTATCATGTTGTTGTTCGCAGTTACCGGGTTCAGAAGGTAGATTTCGGAATAGGTCTGCGCGCAGCAGATATTGTCCGCAGTTGTTGTGTTCACACCGTTCCAAGGCAGCCAATTGAAATAGGTCGCCCAGCGCTTTGCGAAATTGAGGTATGTCGTGTCCTTTGAGGTATAATACATTGCCATGAGACCGGTCATAAACGATCCGACATCCCAGTCGTTTCCCTGGTTGGCCCCGTCATAGGGGTTCGGCTGGTCGCCTTTCCCGGCAGACGTGTGGTTGTAAAGGTTGGCAATGTCGGCGTAGGTCATGCGATAGTGCGCAACGCGTTTCATGACGTTTGCAATGCTATCCGCGTCGAATTCGGTGAGGGCAAAAGACCGGTTGGCGCACAGCAATAATGTTGCTAAAACCAGCACGCGGCTTGGTGTGTTCATCGGACTTTCTCCTTTTGCGATGAAGAGGACAATGGCAGGCATCACACTACAAAATAAGGAAAATTCCCGGGGTTTGAGAAGAAAAAATGCACACTTGCGCCGGGCTCTGCAAGTTGGGCATCAAAGAAAGGGACTCGAAGCAGCGAGTCCCCTTTTCCATTCACCAATCCTGTGTCAAAAGATCAATGCGTTATCGTCAAAGACCTTACTTCCCTGGAACCGTTCTGTTCAACCTGTACGAAATAAACCCCGCGGCGCATGTTCCGCAGATTGAAGGTGTGGTTTTGCAGCCCTGCAGCTCCGCTGCTTTCGATTGAGGACAAGACCGCCCTGCCGGCACAATTGACCAATGATATTCGCGCGTTGCCGGCCCCGACAGCATTGTAGGAAAGCTTCAGGTTGTTACCAGACACAACGGCATGCAGCGCAAGCGAACCCGCAGCTGAATTCTCGTAAACGGGTTCACCTGCCACCGTCGACGACACAAGCGTGAACTTTATCCAGTCGAAATTGAACCCGCCCTGGACGTATGTGTATTTGACCACGTACAGGCCGGTATCGAGAACAACCTGGCCAACATTTGGAAAGGTATCCCAGGCATGCCAGACTTCCGATTTGATCTGGGCAGCAGTGGGCACATGTAGATTGTTGATGTAGACGTTGGTTGTGGTATCCTCGTTGAATGTAATGCACGTGGTATTTGGCGTGGAGGCCGGCACCTCGTGCAGGCATATCGAGTAGGTTCCCGCGATATTGACGTGACAGCTCATTCTTTGATATTCACCCGGATCTATCCATGAAATATGCCATGTCTGTGAACCTGTGGAATCGGTCATCATGTAGACCGTCCAGTCCCAATAGGAATTGAAATACTGCATGTCAACCGGCAGATCGGCCTGGATCTGCTGTTTGTTCTTGTCCAGTCGCATGGAGCCGCCCTGGTTGCCCACGGTTGTTTCATGGAATCCCACGCCTTCGCCGCCCGAGTCGAAAAACACGGCCTTGACAACGCCCGGAATCTGCTGGTAGTGTCCCAGCAGTGTGTCGCAGCAGAAGGGCTTTCCCGTGTAGCCGGCCGGGATGCCGGAAGGAATCACAGCTGCGCCTGCCGACACAGCACATAGCGCCGCCGCGATTGCGGCAATTTTGCAATACTGGTGCATAGAAAAAACTCCCCTGAAAGATGAATGGTACTATTCTCTTCGCAACGAAAAAACTGCTTACCTCGTGATAATAAACCGCGATTTCGCCATCAAGCCGTGGTGCTCTATTTCCAGAAAGTAAACGCCGGGACTGAGTTTACCCAAAGCCAGGCTCTGTGATTGCGGTCCTGCAGCCAGAGACTTTGCAACGGAATTCCCAACCAATTTTCCGCTGCAATCCAACAGGGAAAACGATGCCACGCCTGTTTGATACATGTCGAAAGATATTCTAAGCGTGTTTCCCATCGGCCTGACTTCAACCGCGCTTTGTCTCTCCGGAACTGCCGTGCTTGCCTGCACCACCGGCGTGGGGTAGTGGAGATCAAAACTCATCCAATCCAGGTTCCAGCTGCCGAGCAAGAAAGTAATTTGAACGACTTGGAGCCCTGTGTCAAGCATCACCGAATCCACATTGTTGTTCATGGTCCAGGAGTGCCAGAGTTCGGGGCATCCCGGCGGTACAGTTACAACCGGCAGATTGATAATCGAATCTATTTTTGTCTTGGTACCATCATAGTAGGTAAGCACTTCACAGTTTGGATAATAGGCGGTCGCCTGGTGAAAGCTGATATAATACATGCCTGCCGTATTCACATGGACGGAATACTTGTTCCATTGCCCGTTCGAATCAATCCAGGCCAGATGCCAATAGCCTGCTTCATGCTGGTCGGTGATCATGTCGTAATCGTTGCCGCTGTATTGTTGCATGCATAAGGGGGCATCTGCCGGAATCTGTTGTTTTGCCGCATTCAGACGCATGGTTCCGCCCCCGCCGCAGCCGCCGGGGTAATGGAATGCAACACCCTCTCCGCCCGAGTCGAAAAACACGCACACAACTTTTCCGGGGATTTGCTGGTAATGGCGCATGAGCGTATCACAGCAATAGGGAACGCCGGGGTATCCCGCCGGAATGGCCGCGCTTGCAAGTGAGGCAGCCAACAAACACGTGAGTGCCGCAGCGACAATCGAAACGGAAAAGCGCATACGCCGGACTCCTTGGAAAATGGTGATCAATGAGTAATTGTAAAGGATTTCACTTCTCTGACGCCGTTGTGTTCAACGTTTACAAAATATACGCCCCGGCCGATGTTCCCGAGGCTGATTGTTTCCGTCCGGCTTCCGCTGTTCAGGTTCCTGGTTTTAGCGGGAACCATTGCCCTGCCTTCGCAGTCGAAAACAGAGACCGTCGTCGGCCCGGCCTGTTCGAGTGAATAAGAAATACACAGTTTGTTTCTATTGACAACAGGCGTAATCGCAAGCCCTTTTTGCACAAGGCCCCGGTTTGTTGCCGGCACGGTGGACGTACCATCTAAAAGAAACTTCATGCCGTGGAAGTTTAGGCCTTCGTGGAAAAATGAGACCTTTATGAGAAAGAGGCCGGTATCAAGCGCAAGCCTGGTTTTCGTAGTGTCCCATCTCCAGTCGTGATTGATTTCAACGTCGCCCGGCGGCCTGATGCTTGCCGGCAATCCACCTACCGAATCGGGCGGGAGGTCGCCGACATTGAAGATGATCAGGTTGCTGGTATCGACAACGGAGTGATGCAATATCATTTTGTAGTTACCGGCAGTGTTCACATGCACTGTATATTTAAGCCATTCTCCGCTCTGCACCCACCCGATATGACAATTGGCGTGAGCGGGATAGGCGGCGGAGTCAACGATACCTCCAACGGTTCCCGCAACAAAATCATTCCAAGTTCCAAAAAACTGCAGGGATACCTTCTTGCCTGGGTCACCATCACGCCAGTGACAATCGCCCATGTTGCTCCAAGTATAATTGAATGTCACTCCTGAGTCACCCTTATCGAAATACGCTGCGGTTACAAAACCCGGGATTTGCATCGGTATTCCCTTAAGCGAGTCAAAAACCGTACCGGCGTACCCTGCGGGCATCGCGGCGCAGACAAGCGACGCCATCAGGAAAACTGATGCCGCCATGGCGGCGAATTTTTGGTAGAGACGCATACGGGAAACTCCTATGAGAAGGTACATCAACGTGTGATCGCTATCGATTTCACTTCCTTGATTCCGTCATGCTCGACGTTCACAAAATAGACGCCATGGCGAAGGTTGTGCACGTTAAGCGCCACGGTTCGATTTCCCCGTATCGCGGCGTTGTCGATCGACGACAGAATCGATTTTCCCGAACAATCGGTGAGCGATATCCGCGCAGGGAAAGCGTCGGTTGCGTTGTACAAAACCGACAGGCGTCCGTCGGTAAGAATTGCCCTGACGTCCATCGCCGTTTTCGCGGACCTTGCGTTCATCTGGTCGCTCACTCCGGATGCGCTTTTGAGCGTGAACCTCATCCAATCGAAATTCCAGCCACCCTTTACAAACTGCTGTTTGAGCGTGTACATGCCGGTGTCAAGATCGACCGTTGCCACGTCCATGAATCTATTCCAAATATGCCATACCTCGCTGCCCGTATGGACTTGCGATGCGAGAACGTGGGGAAGGTTGTTGATAAGGATGGGCGTCGCGTTGTTGAACTGAAGGCTTATCGTGTTTAGGGAGTCAACGGCCGCTGCATGAATATCAATGGTGTAGGTGCCGGCCATGAGCACTTTCACCGTATGCCTTGTCCAGTCGCCGTTGACAGGATCGGAGTTGATCCACGATTCATGCCATGAGCCCAGGGTTTCGGGCTGGTTGGTGACTGTCCAGTCCCAATAGCTGTCGAACGCCTGCATTTCCACTGACCTGTCTGCAGCCAGAGGCCGCATGGTTCCGCCGCCGCCGACGCCAGTGCCGTCCATCTCATGGAAGCCGACTCCTTCGCCGCCTTCATCGAAGAACACGACCTTGATGACGCCCGGAATCTGCTGGGCATTGCCTTTGAGCGTGTCACCGGTGAACACCTTCCCTGCATAGCCTGCGGGGATGCCCGACGGTATTACTGCTGCGCCGACCGACATGACGCAAAATGTCACCGCTACCACGGCAATCCTAAAATGGAGACGCATAGCACAAACTCCTTAATAAATATAGGTGAGCCTCTTCCTTTTTTTCGTTTCTTCATTTTGTGCAGCGTGAACGAGCACATGCGCAAAAGCCTATGGCGTTTCTCGAAAAGAGACCACACCCTTTGGGGGTGGTGCACAACGCTACGCCAAAGCACTTACGTGCTTTTCTTTGATTTCGGGGTTTTCCCCCCTCATCAAAGCCACGGCCTATGGCCGTGGTTCTTTGCTGCAATTCCCTGCTGCCACGGCAGAAAGGCATTTGCAAACAATTGTGAGGGGGAATGTTGAAAATAACAGGGCGACTTCGCAGGATGCGAAGTGCATGATAACAGCCAGGAAGCCCAGCCACCGGCTTTTTCACTTATCCCCCTAAGACCTAAGTGAAAAGCGCCGAAAGAACCGGTTACAATTACAAAATAATGTCCGGCAGGGCAGGGTTCTAAAAGGATTGTGGCCAATACTCCCGCACTGACGGCCTCACACCGTAATATACCCAGACTTTTCAAATGATGCCGGGAATTCTTGCCGCCAGACTCATCAAAAAAAGCCCAGCGGGAAACCTGCCGCGGGGCTTGCAATCAACAGCCCGGACAAACCGGCAAGCCTATTTCACGACGTTTTCAAATCTCACGACCGCCTTGTCCGCATTGCAAGCGAAACGAAGAGGTAACCTGCGGCCGAAGCGGCCAGAAAATGCATCGAAGAACGTCGGACATCGTCCATTTGATCCCCCTCTGTTGCAAAAAATAGATATGTCAACCGATTGCATCGGTCCTCTTCCCTAGGGAATAAATAATCACGCAAACATGCCCTTAGGTACTTTTTCTATTTGGTTTAGTTCTCGATCTTTAAGGAGTATTTGTACATGGTTTACTCTTCGTCATCGTTGCCACTTGGAATTTGAATCAGCAATTTTAAGTATTCAACGTCATCTGTTTTTTCTATGAAAAAGTCACCTGTGTATTTCTCCATGCTCCAGCTGATTGCAGGAGCACCATAATCATTATTCGGTTTGCATTTTCCCCTAAGAACTTTTTGGATTTGCTTTGCTCCGTTCTTAAAAGATAAATAGCTGCTTTTCCTTGAAAAAGTGACGCTCACATATTCAAGGACCCACCCTTTCCGGATTTGTGAATAATTCTTCGAGAACCCAACTTTGAAACTTTCAAGGGGCGTCTTGGTGTTCTTGGCAATGACGAAAGTACAGTTGCTTTTAGTCCCACTTTCCTGCGCTATCGGAACAATCGCCCTGAAATATTCAACTGCGTTTTCCGGCGTGGTATTAAGCAATGTTGTATCCGTTGTCTTTTGGATCAAATTGTAAAACAATAGTGAGTCATTATCCGCATGAAGGAAACTGCAAAAAGATAGAAGAATAGAGCATACAATTATTTTTCTCATCCCGTATTTTCTCCTTTACTGCTTTATGAGTTCGGCTTTGTCGAGGAAGTCCGTAGGATCCACTAAATCCGAACGCCGTTGAAATGGAGGGTTGTCACGTCGCGTTAAAGGACCAGTTGCCTTCTTTGAGTATAGTTCGAAATGAAGCATGTGTTTTATGCCATCATGCTTGGTTACGAATTTGCCGACATATGCAATTACCTGGCCTTGCTTAACGGTAGCACCGATTTTTATGCCTTCCGGACATTCCCCTTTGATTTCGGCATAACGAACGAGGATATCGCCGTGGTCTACCTCAAGTGCATATGTGCCACCGGCAAATTCAGACGGTCCTTTTGTTATTACGCCATCTTTGACGGCCAAGATATCGGTACCGATTGGTGCATACAGGTCGCAGCCAGCGTGTTTCCTTCCGTTGTCGCGGTCGGCACCGAATTTTCTTGAACCGTCGTGGTAGCTATCGGAGGGTCTTGTTCTCATCGGGAAAATATGTTTCTGACTTTTCGGAAGTGTTAGTTTTCCGCTCTCCACCACCTTGTCCCCTCCGCAATGCTCGGCGGTAAAGAAAAAATCCACCGGTCCGTCATTATATCCGTCCGGATAGAATAGCTGCAATTCCGCCTTTGCAACGCCATTTCTTTCGTTCGCATCAACCTTGCACGAAAGATCCTGCTTGTCGCCATTGTAATTGCAAAACAATTTGAACGTAACGCGTGTCTGCGGGGTTTGTTCCTTGTATTGCACGGAAACCTGGACCGGGCATTTGTCGTTGAATTTCAGGTCGGCTTGCGGCGGCACGAACTTGGCGTCAGACAACGTGGCGATTGGAGCGAGCTTTTCCTTCGGCTTCGCGAGTTCATCCGTTGCCGCAACCCGCGTATTGTCCGCGGGCGCGGTTGTGGGCTTGCAGAAGAACCCGGGATCGTTTATGTCTCGCCATGGTTCGGACATTGGAGTCACCCTTTGTTTGTGACAACGTCAATATAATAATTGCTTTCGAGACGGATTGTGACGGCCGTCACACCTCGGCTTGTACCCTGATATTATTTTCTTTCTGGGCGCCCTCTTGTCGCGGCCGGGCCACAATTAGTCAACCTCTCCCGGAGATTTGTTCCCATGATCGGAAGAAACGCGTGGATTCTCATAGTGTCGGCAGTGATTGTTCCGCTCGTCCTTTCCTGCAACAATTCTCCCAATCCCTTCTCGGCTTCGGACGCTTCGATATCACTCAGGCTTGTCAATTCGAGCGACCAGCGGGAAGACCACAGCATTTCCGACACGGTCGGCAAAACCATTCGCGTCGGGGTGAGCGGTTACCTGATTCAGTACATCACCTCGGTGTCGGTCCTTGTCGGCAGGAGCCCGACAGACACCGACACTTCCTTCACATTCGGCAGCTTCTCATCCTCGACCGATACCTTGTGGCTGGATATTGTCTTCAAATCCGCTGGCAGCCGCAAGGTTACCGCGATCGCGTCCATCCAGGGCGCATCTCCGTACACCGACACGGCGACAATCGTGGTTATTGCGCTGCCCGTTCAGACCTATGGCGTTTCGTACGACGGCAATGGCAA
>PLWQ01000023.1 GCA_003165595.1 Fibrobacterota bacterium
GGACCTTTATCTATATGTTATGCCTTCCTTTTGCATTTTCCCTTGAATTTTCCCTTCAATAATTCCGTCTGGTGAGAACCGATTCCCTTGCATCCCCCGGATTAAACCGCCATTTGTTCCCAATTCATTGCATTTCGTCTTTATTACTTCGGTCTGAGTTGAACCGATTCGGCCCGTTCCAAGCTTTCACCGGAATGAAGCCCCGAAATGCCGTCTTGGCTTTCCCGAATTAATAACATTTCCTTTTTCTTCATTCAGTCTCGTGAGAACCGATTCCTATGATTCCAGTTTCGTCCGGAAAATCCTTTTCCGTATAAATTGGTCTTATCTTTTTCCGATTTATTGCCTTTCATTTCCAGGCATAACGTGCGGGTAACCCGCCGCCACGGGAAACGCGACCAAAGGGAGCGGCGGCGATCCAGAACTGGTTGTCGGCTTTGAATCAGCTTTCAATTAGTTTCGAAGGCAGGATATCGCTCAAATGACAGAAGAGAAAAGACCGTTTACACAGAAAAAATTACAGAGCCTTAATTGGTGCCACTTCAGTTACACTAGGTCGATTGTGTTGTTCTCTTCTCCATTGACTTAGCATTTGTATGCCCTCGCATTGATACCCAAGCCATTCAATGAATTCATTATTTATTGAATCCACCATAAACTCCAACATTTCTTCCCAAATGCCGTAACCCACTCTTAAGTCATTTCGTTTTTTGTCAAACAATTTGATGCATTCTAAGCAGTTCCGTACCTTTTCCCTAGGAACAATATAAAGCAGCGCCCTATTATCATATTCCTCCACAGCCTCAAGAAATTCATAATATTTCATTTCCTTTGGGTTTTTCCAAGTGCTGTCTGGAATAAAAACGCCACACTTTGCCTCGATAAGGATAAGATTTGTTTTATCTTTTTCATTTATAACCATAAAGTCTGGACGTAATCCCCAATAGGTCTTTTGATAAAGTTCTTTTTTTATTCCCCATTTATCAAATTCTGTCTTCAATAATGGTTGGTCGGGTTTAAGTTCAGCCTCGGATATGTTTGGAAAAAAGCCCGACAACTTTGTTGTCTTATCATCAATATGAAACCTCAGGTTTCCTAAATGATCTTTGTTTGCTTTTATTGATTTCGACAAAGCTGAACACATTAGCCATTCGGGAAATAGCCCTGTAAAATTGCTTGTATTGCGCTCTCTTGGCATATTGCTTTCCTCCTTTTGTTGTGTTGACCATCTATAACAATTACATTTCTAGCAACCTAGCGAGAAAAAACTTTTATAATTCCAATCTTATCAAGCAAATAACTTTTATTAATTTGTCGTCCCATAACGTCATAGCATTGATGACTGACTAGCAAAGGTAACTTTAAAATTCTTTGAGTTAGCTTATATTTTATACCAGATTTACTAGCTACAGTTATTTTAATTGTAATACTTCTAAATGTCGCACCTGACCCAGTAGATGCATTCAAAAATTCAGATCCTGCTAACATTGGAGAGAATGTCCATAAGCCTGTCTCAGTTGAAGGTAAAGGATTAGAGACTACTATAAGAGGAATTAATTTCCAGTATCGCAGTGCTACTGTATCATTGTCATTGATATAAGTAGAATCTTGAGTCATAAACCATGATCCAGCAACATCTGTCCAGGTATGAGTTATATCGCTAGATATTACTCCCTGCAGCTTAACCGTTATTTCCTGGTCGGTGTTGATGTTGATCCCAGTAACAGGCTGCCCAGTGGCCATATTGACAAATCTGAGCTGATTGATGTATGATGCGCTGTCTATATAAGAAGGAGCCATCTTAACTATATTAAATTTTCTACCTTCCGATGCATAGTCTATGCAGTTTGATGAGATACAATTGTTCAGGTCCAAGTTACTTCCCATGACATCCCATGAATAAGAATTACTATCTACAATAAACTTAGATGAATCTGTCCAAGACATTGAGTCATGAGGAGTTAAATAACTAAATTTTATTGTCACTGATGCACTATCAGTATTTCTAATTGTATCAGTGTATATGCATATTGAACGGGCAGAACCTTGGTATATCTGAAGAATATAATAGCTAACAGAAGAAATCTTATCCCAAGAAAATGTAATTGGAATCTGAACTCCAGGATTTAAGCTAACCTCTAGTCCTTGAGCTGGAGTAAGGAGAGTAATCGGATAAGGATCTTGAGCCATCAAGTTCACTGCCAATAATCCCACAAAAATTAGAGTCTTCTTCATACCAACCTCCAGTCTAGGGAAATAACCCTCATCGAGAGGGTGCTAAAGTGTTTGAGCCGATTTTTTCTCTGGAGCAAAGATAGTAGGGCTGGGATAGAGTAACCCATGCATCGAGTTTGTCTTCTGAAATTGAATCTTTAGCTTCCATAATAGTCCTGTTTCTGATTGTAATTTCTAAAATTGTTTTCCGTCGGCGGTCCTCGCCGGATTCGATTTGATTTAATCTCTTCAATATTTCAGGCATAACGTGCGGTTAATATGCCCGACTAAGACTGCATTTTACCTTTGCAAACCACGAAATCTTGTGTAAAGAACCAACCGCTCGCATACCAAAGCTGTTTGCAAACGCGGAGGGTCATGATTGAACCGCTTGTTATAGCTCTTTTGCATTTGGTTCTGAATTGATTGATTGCCTTGTCCGAATTGATTTGCATTTGTCTTGAATAATTCGGTCTGATTTTGAACCCTTCCCACCGAGTCCCACGAATCTAACGGAAAGTTCCCCGGAAATATTGGATTTCGCCTTGATTAATTCGTAAGTTGTTTGACCCCATCCAACCGAGTCCAACGATTTAACCTGAAGATCTTCCCGAATGTGTTTTCTTGTCCGATTGTTTTTGATTTTTCCGATAAATTGTATTTAAATTTAGGCTATAACAGATATTAGATGTTAAATGACATACATAATTATGTCGCTAGACGACATAACGTTAACTATTTTAATCGGTAAAGGGTTCCCTTTTCCACAGGAGGCCGGTTATGCCCCGGGAAACAACGAACTTACTCTTGACCGACTTTGCCGCTACCTTGCAAAAACTACGTATTCCTGAAGCAAAAAGCAAGTTCTACGTCCACTGGGTCAAGCGGTTCGGGCGATTCCTTAATGGCCTTCCGTTTGTACAAGCCTCACCGGAGATGGTGGAAGCCTTTTTGATTGATCTGGCCGCCGATCCGCTCATACAGGACTGGCAGGTTGAACAGGCCAAAGAAGCGGTGAGGGTTTTGTATTCCGATCATCTCAAGGTCAACATGCACAACTCGGGATTTCGGGAAAATGAGGGCTTCAAGGATTCAATTGCGGAGCCGGACAAGGTAGAAAAGCTTCATGGCGGTATGCTCAAGAAGGTTGCGTCCGAAATCAGGGTGCGGCATTATTCCATCCGTACCGAAGAATCCTACCTGGCCTGGATAAAGCGCTTTATTTCCTTTAATGATCTCAAGGACCCGCGGGTGCTCGACTCCGGCGATATCAGGAAGTATCTCGATTTTCTGGCAAGCGAGCGCAATGTCTCCTCAGCCACGCAGAACCTTGCGCTCAATTCGCTGGTGTTTTTGTACAAACAGGTTCTTAAGAAGGATCCCGGGGAATTCGGCGATTTTACCAGGGCAAAAGCGAGCACTCGTATTCCCACGGTGCTTTCCAGGGACGAGATCGGCCTTTTGCTCAAGAACATGGATGGCGTGTACAAAATCATGGCCGGACTTTTCTGGGGATCCGGGCTGCGCGTGATGGAATGCGTTCGGCTCAGGATACAGGACATAGACTTTGATATGCAGCGGATCATCGTTCGAAACGGCAAGGGCGCCAAGGACAGGATCACCATGCTTCCGGCGCGATCCGTGGCGCCGCTCAGGGAGCAAATCGAGGCCTCGAGGAAGATATTCAAGGCCGATGCGGCGCAAAAAGTGGCCGGCGTATACCTCTGGCCTTCAATTGAGCGGAAGTTCCCGAACGCGGCAAGAGAGTGGATCTGGCAGTATGTCTTTCCCTCGGAAAAGCTCTCGGTTGACCCGCGCACCCGGCTTGTGCGGCGTCACCACCTTGACCCGAACGTGCTCCAGCGACGAATCAAACAGGCCTCGCTGGACGCGGGCATCGCCAAACGCGTGAGCTGCCACACCCTTCGCCATTCCTTCGCGACGCACCTGCTGCAAGCCGGCGCCGACATCCGCACGGTGCAGGAGCTGCTCGGCCACTCCGATGTGTCAACTACCATGATCTACACGCACGTCCTCAACCGCCCCGGCGTGCCGGTTGCCAGCCCCGCGGATGCCTGAGCAAAAAGGGCAACGATCATATTCCCCCCTCTCCCTGTGGGAGAGGGGCCGGGGGTGAGGTCCGGGGGTGTGCTCAAGAAGGGCCGGGGCCTACGCCGGTCCGTAGCGCTCCCTCAGGGAGATGAAGGGGACGCAATGAGCTTGGCCAATTCGGGCAGGGAATGTTTCTCGACTCTTACCGCAATATTTTCCCCCTCTCTGTGTCCTGTTTTCCCGCCACTGTCCCGCACAATCCCAGAAAATCCTCCCGATTCAAATGGCTCTTGCACATGTTGATCAGCCACGAGCATATTTCGAAATCGAGCTTGTCCGGGTCGGTGTGGTCAGCGGTGGGGAGCAGAAGGTATTCCTTCTTCATCGCGGGGTCATGAGACTTTGTGTCGTCCCAGGTGCCTATGAGGTCCCACCTGAGGGCGTCGCCCGTGTACGGATCGCACAGCCCGGTTTCCAGGATCGCGGCCTGGAGTTTCGCCTTGTACATGCCCTGGCTCGCCTGCGCTACAAACGGGCGTTTTTCCTGCTTGTCTATTTCCCACAGCCGACCCGCCTTCTTGAGCAGCCAATGGGAATAGAACTTGTGCGTCACGATGCCCTGCAGAAACGGCGGCACCTCGTACTTGATGGGCCCGCCGCCGCAGGATCTTTCGGCCCCGGGCTTTTCCGAACGATGCGCCGTGATCTTCCGGCACAGGGCAACGAATTCCACGGCCGAGAGTTGGTTCTTGCAGGAGTTGACAAGAAGGGAACATATTTCAAACTCGAAGAGCGCCGGGTCGGTGTGGTCAACGGAGGGAAGCAGGTAGAATTCCCGGAAGTACTCCTGGCCGATGTCGTGCGCGCGCTTGTCGTCCCAGGTGCCTATAAGCTCCCACGACAGCGCCACACCCGTAAAGGGATCGCGCTCGCCGCCCGCAAGCACCGCCTCGTGGATCGCTTCCCGGTACAGGGTCCAGGTGCCTTTCGCCGCGTACGCCCGCCCCAGCTTCAGGTCACGCAGATGCAGGCTCTTGGCCTTCACAAGCAGCCAATTCCGGTACACGTCCACCGTGCACCGTCCCTGCAGGAACGCGGGAAGAGAATATTTCATGGCGCTCTGTGCCTCCGTGGTGAATCCCGCAGCGAGCGCATTGCAGGCTGCTCACTGGGGCGTGCATCCGGTTGTAATCGCGGTCCCCAAAGTTCGTAAAAAGCGGCTGTTCCCGGTATTCGTACGCGGTTGCAGTCGCGGTCGACAAGCTCATGATGAGCGGATTTTCCGCGTTTGGATGCCGGAGGAATACGTCCTGCCGGTCGATCCGTAGCGCTCCCTCAGGGAGATGGAGGGCACGCAATGAGCTTGGCCGGGGAACGGCGGGTTTGCATTGCGACTCTTTACTGTCAACTGTCAACTTTTAACTTTCAACTCTCTGTGTCCTCTGTGTCTCTGTGGTGAGTCTTCTCTTATCTTCTCCTTGGTAAATCACCGCACCAAAACAAGACGCTTCACATACCGGTCCCCGCCGTCAACGGAGCAACGGAAGAAATAGACGCCGTTGCCCTTTGTCAGGCCTGTGCGCTGCGACGCGCCGAGCCGAAGCCGGTGCCAGCCCGCGGCCGCGCGTTCGCGCGGAACGCCGGCAACAATCCTGCCCCGGGCGTCGAGTACTTGTATTCCGATGGATGCCGCCCTGCTCAGGAAATAGCGGATCTCGCTGCCTGCGGCGGCCGCAATAATTTCCGGCGCCCCGGACGAAAGAACGGCCCCGCGCATCGGTCTTTGCAGCGCAACCACCGGGTTCACCGCGCCCGTGATGAACGTTGCCGTTCCCCCGCCTAACCCGTCCGCCGCGGCGGTGACCGTCACCGTACCCGAATCGAAGGACGAGCGTACCGCTATTTTGCACATGCCGCCCTCGGCAAGCATATACGGATCGCCGGGATTGGCGCCGGCGTCCTGATTGGCGCCGCCGCGATAAATGCAGGGCCCCGAAACACTGAAGTTGATTTGATTCGTCGCGGTCGGGCACCAGAGGCCGCTTGCGTCCACCACGGTGGCGAGGATGAACGCGCAGTCGGAGCCGTTGGCGGTAATCCTGAAGACCTCGCCGTCGGGCTTTACAAGCGGCGGTTCCACGGTGAGCACGACGTGGTCGGGCGCTCCCGCCGTTTTCTTCTCGTCAAAGCACACCACGTTGCCGGCCGAGTCGAGCCCTTCGGCGCGCAGCGTGCCGGCCGCCCAGGTCACATTGTTCCACCAGCATTGGTACGGCAAAGACGTAGAGGTATTCGATTTGTCGTCGCTTGCAGGGTTCCAGGGATTCGGGGTTTTCTTGCCCAGGCTCGTTCCGTTGAGCAGGAGGTCCACGGTCGGGCAATTGCTGAATGCATTCACCGTCACGCTGCCCGAACGGTTCCAGTGATGCGCAAGGCACACCGTGGGTTTTACCGCAAAGTCGATCCAGCACGCCTTGTTGATAAAGTAGAGCAGCTTGGGAATGCGGCTGAAATCCATGAGGGAGGTCCCGAACGACCTGCCCAGGCCGGTTTCGCCGGGAGATTCGGCCAGGTACCAGTGAGCGAGGCCGAACGCGTTGGCCTTGATGTCGTTCTTCCAGTCCTGCATGTATTCGCCGGCAAATAACAGCTCGTTGTCGTAGTCGTACCGGAACGTCTTGGTGCCCCAGCCCTCCGCGCCCCAGCCGGGGAAGTCGGTGCACAGCGAGTTCAGTTTCTGGCCTGCTTCGCATCCTGTCAATGAGCACGAGATCAGGTCCGAGACCCTGTCCTGGCAG
This sequence comes from Fibrobacterota bacterium, assembly GCA_003165595.1. Classification (GTDB taxonomy): domain Bacteria; phylum Fibrobacterota; class Chitinivibrionia; order Chitinivibrionales; family FEN-1185; genus FEN-1185. The sequence goes on from PLWQ01000023.1 coordinate 7,065, forward strand.
GCGCGCAGGTACCCGCGGTCCGACTGCGGGTGCTGCGTGATGGGGTCCCAGAGTTTCGCAAGGTCCTTGAGAGACTGGGCGTAGCTCGCGGTGATGCCGGCGTTGCTCACTTCCCAGGCGAGAATGGAGGGGTTGTTGCGGTCGCGCACGATCATGTCGCGGTGGCACTCGTTTTTGAGAAGGCACGAGGGTTCGGTGCCGGTCACGTTCGCAAACGACCCTTCGCCCTCGCTGCTTGGCTGGACGATCATGACGCCGTACGCGTCGCCCGCCTCCACCAGCTCGTGGCTGTGCGTGGAGTGCCCCGGCCTCCAGAGCCGGGCGCCGCATGCCGCGGCGAGCTTAACATCGCGCCACTGTTGCTCCTCGGGCACCGCGGAACCGAGCGCGGGATAGTCGTACCTGCTGGCCACGCCCCACAGGTAATGCTGGTGGCCGTTGATATAGGGGAAGTTCTTGTCCCAGGTGATCACGCGGATGCCTAGCGGGCTTTGGAAGACGTCGACCGTTGTGTTCCCGACTTTCACGATGTGATACACCTTGTACAGGTACGGCGTGCCCCACATGCTGTTTGCCGGATACCACAGGTGCGGGCTCGTGATGTCGCCGGATTGGTCGAACACGAAACTCGAGTCCGCGGCGATGGACTGGGAACTCTGTTTTGTCAAAACAACGTTATTGTCCGCGTCCACCACTTTCGTGGTAAGCGAGACCACCTCGGCCGCGCCGCTCTCGTTCTGCACGTTGGTCATGATCCGCACCGTTGCGGAGGCGTCGGTCGCCGACACGGTTCCCACGCACGTGCCCCATTTACTCACCACCGAATACACGTTCGCCGGAATGTACACTTTGTCGGTGATGTGCATGTACACGGGCCTAAAAAGCCCGCCGTCCTGCTGGCCGAATCGGAACGACATGGAGAAATTCGGGTCGGTAAAGAGCACGCCGGCGTTGTTGCTGATGCGCACGGCAAGCACGTTGTCGGCGCCGCCGAAGGTTACCTTGCCGGTAACGTCGACGATAAACGGGAGGAAGCCGATCACGTGCGTCGCCTGCGGGTTCACCACGCTGTTGCCGGGGATAAAGGTGCCGTTGATGTACACGGCGCAGCCCACGTGCGCGCCCTCGAACTCGATGAATATTTTTCTTGACGCATAGGCATTATCGAGCGTAAAGTGCTTCCGGTACCATGCCATGCCGGCCCAGGCGTTGCCCGTGCCGGCAGGCGTGTTGGTATAGGTGTCGTTTTCGTTCCAGCAGTGAGGTATGCCCACCGTGGTCCATGCCGCGTCGCTAAAGGCCGGAGCCTGCGCTCCCGTGGGGTCGGATTTGATGAATTTCCAGGGCGTGGCCCCCAGATTGATTTTCACCCTGTTGCTTTGTTCGGGAAAATAGGTTTCTGCGTGACACGCCACGGCCGCGATGCCGGCGGCGATCAGCATGGACATGAGCGTTCTTGAAACCATGATACCCCCCCCCTTTAAGACATTTGAAGGCAGATGGAACGGATACTTTATTAATTATAAGGCTTTTTACCTAGTAAGGGATTTTTTTTCTTCAGAACGGCCGCCGCATTGTATCCCCGATCACAGCACTCGATTACGAAAAATCGGATTACCTGCCGGTCAAATCCATTCAACGATATAATAATATATCAATAGAGTAAACAATTCCCTTGGGTCTTGTTTCTTGTCAGCGGATATATTGATAGTACTTTAGGCTGTGTTTTGCATCTTGACAATTCGGGAAGGCAAACCCGGACCTTCCGCATGAGGATTATCCGGATCCCTGTGAGGCTATCGGTAAAAAGGGGAGTTCAGATGAAAAAGCCGACCGGACATTTTTTTTCCGCCAGGATATTTCCCGTTTGTGCATTTGCCATGCTTCACTCCGTTTGCATTCATGCGGCGAATCCGATCATTACCTCGACGTATACGGCCGACCCATCACCCCATCAATGGAGTGACGGCACATACTATATGTACTGCTCACACGATCAGGACGCGGACGTCGACTGGAATATGGTGGATTACCACGTTTTTTCATCCACGGATCTTGTAAACTGGATCGACAACGGAATCGCGTTCAAAAACACGGACTCGCCTTTCGGCAATGGCGCCGCGCTGTGGGCGCCCGATTGTATGTATAGAAACGGGCTGTATTATCTTTATTATCCCCAAAACTCCGCTATCGGCGTGGCCACAAGCGTTTCTCCCACAGGCCCTTTTACGAATGCCAGGAAATTATATCAAACAGCCAACTCGCAATACAGCTATGATCCAATGATATTTGTCGATGACGACAACCAGGCGTATCTGCTTGTCTCCTCCTGCATGAACCCGAACGGTGCGTTCAAACCCGTGTTGTGCAAATTGGGCTCCGACATGATGAGCATTACGCAGGAAACCATCCTGGCAACGACGGGCAATTTACCGGCACGAGCGGATACCTCATTAATCTTAATTGGTTCAAGTTTTTGGCAAGTACGCGTACCTCAACGTCAACTTCTCCTTCGAAAAGTGCGTCAGGCCGGGCGGGCAGGACGTTCAAGCTGGGATCAAATCCCGTGTACGATGTTCTGGGGAGGAACATCCCGGCGCAGAGGAGAAATCTTTCACGCACGGTGGGACAGCCGGGAGTCGTTGTGGAGAAACAATAGGAAAACAGGACGCCGATTGCCCATGACGGGAGCAGAGGCTTTGCCAATCCATTCGCTCATCCTCAATGGATGCCCGTTTTCCCGGGCATGACAACGAAGACAGATGTATAGCCAATTGAGAAACACCACACTCGGGGCTTTCGCCAGGAGGCGTCCGAAGGAAGCAAGACCGCTCAGTCATGCAGTCGCACGATAAAGCGGTGTCCCTTGACAGGGGTTTTGGTGAGGGTCTCTGCCACGTCTTTTGCAATGGACCTGTCTATTGCAACATAGGTGTAGAGATCAAAAACGTTGATTTTGCCGACCAGCTTTGCATCTATTCCCGCTTCTTTGGTAAGCGCACCCAGAATGTCTCCGGGCCGTATTTTGCTTTTTCGCCCGCCATTGATTGAGATGGTCATCATGGGCGGCAGCAGGGCCTTTTCTCCGGCCGCAACAAGCCTATGGGTATTTTCCGCGCGGAAGTTGCTTTTTTGAAACCTGTTTATGTCGTCGAGCCGATGCTGTTCTCCGGGCGTCATAAGGGAAAAGGCCAGGCCTTCTTTTCCCGCCCGTCCGGTACGGCCGATGCGGTGGATGTACATTTCGGGATCGAAGGACATATCGAAGTTTATCACGGCGCTCAAATCCTTTACGTCAAGACCGCGCGCCGCAACATCGGTTCCAATGAGAATAGATGTGCTGTGATTGGAAAAGAGCGTCAGCATTTCGGTGCGCTCTTTCTGCTCAAGGTCGCCGTGAATGCTCAGCGCATGGAATTTGGCCTTCGACAAGTACTCGAGAAGATCGCGGCATTGCTGTTTTGTATTGCAAAAGATGAGTGTTGACTCGGGTTTAAAGGTCCACAAGATCGAAGCGGTTGCGGCCAGTTTGTCTTTCCATTCCACCTGAAAAAAGCGCTGAGCAATGACATTTTCCGCATGAATGGATTCAACGGTGATTTCTTTTGCGCTGTTCTGGAATTTTTTGCTGAGCGTCTTGATCGCATCGGAAAAGGTGGCCGAAAAGAGCAGCGTCTGTCTTTTTTTTGGAGCGAACGGCATGATCCCGTTTATTTCTTCTTCGAATCCCATATCCAGCATTCGATCCGCTTCGTCAAAGACAAGCGTCGTGAGATAATCAAGATGAAGATTGCCCCTTCTCAGATGATCTCCAATGCGCCCCGGCGTTCCTACCACGATGTGAGCACGATGTTCCAAAGACTGTGTTTGCGGACGTATGGGCGTGCCGCCGCACAAGGTGAGAATCTTGATGTTGGATGTAAATCGGGCGAGGCGGCGAATCTCCGTAGCTACCTGCTCCGATAGCTCCCGGGTTGGGCAAAGCACCAGGGCCTGCACCTGATGCTGCGACACAATGAGACTATGGAGAATGCCGATGGCAAAGGCCGCGGTTTTGCCGCTTCCCGTTTTTGCCTGCGCGAGCACATCGTCTTTGTTGAGGATCGCAGGAATGCTCTCCGCCTGTATCGGCGTCATCGCGGTATAGCCGACAACTTTCAGGTTCGCCATCATCGCGGGAGCAAGCGGCAGTAAAGAAAAATCATTCATCGGGTATGGATTTCATTTTGATAAAGGGATGCAACAATCGGCGCAGGCATAATATACCTCCGGCGCCGGCCGGAGCCGGACGCGCAGCGTGAACGAGACCGACCTGAGCACGGCGATATGCAGTCTATTTGCATCGTGCCCCTTTACTGTCAACTGTCAACGTTTGACTTTCAACTCTCTCTGTGTACTCTGTGTCTCTGTGGTGAATCTTCTCTTGTTTTCTCCGTGTCTCCGTGGTGAGTCTTCTCTTGCAGCTCCCGAAACCGTCGTCCTTCCCACGGCCGGTACTTCTGCCGCGCCGGATCCTTCATGCTCGCAATCTGATACTCCTGCATCCTTGCAAAAAGGTCGAGCATTTGAGCGGGTCGGGGGTAGCGGTCGAGCCCCGCTTTCTCAAGGGCGTTCATGAGTTCGTGGGCGGCCTCGATGGTGGAAAGGCACCAGTCGTGAGGCTGTTTCTTGATGAGATAGCGGCTCTTTTCCCGGGGCACGAACATGATCTTCGGAAGCGCCTGCAGCGTACGGCTCCTGAGAAACATTTTTTTTGCCAGGCTCCATGTGCCGTCGAGCAGAAACACGATCAGGCGGCGATCGCCGGGCACCGCGGCAAAGAAACCGTGTTCCGAAACAGTGACGGCTTCCTTGCATGGGTAGAGGAGAACGGGAAAGTTGGACGGGTCCCGGATGAGGGCCTGCACCGGCTCTTGCCGGTCAAAGCATATGCCCATGTGGATTTCGCTGTTGTTAAGGCAGATATGGGCGAGGCGGCCCGTTCCGGCCTTTTCCTGCTTGTATTCCTTGGGATGCATGAGTATCACGATCTTCGTGCGGGTGTCGATCGGCGTAACCGACGAACACCAGCACAGGCTTTTCGGCCAGAAACACCGGTAGCACATTTCGCGGCTCATGTGATTTGCCCGCCTTCCTTACGTCAATCCAACGCCCGGTTATTCCTGGAGCTCTTCTCTTTTCTCCCGTCACTAAGATACGCTGCGGAAGATGGGTACGTCCACATGTTCACGGGCCATCGAACACCAAGCCGGGACATCGCCGTTTGCAGATTTGACAATGATGGGCAAAACACCTATATTTTTCCTCGAAACCGGTCAGGCTGCAGACGTGGCGTGCTGGGAAATTGTAGGTCAATGAGCGTCTGCAAAGGACCTCCCGCCAAACGCCCGCCCGCGAAAATGGAAATCTTCCGGCAATACGTGTTCACATAAGCGAACAACCCGGACAATAGATTCGAAAGCGATTTCCGGAATGAACAGGGGAGATGTGGAATAGCATGGAAAATGGAAACTGTTGCCATTTGTCACTCAAGGGTTTGGGGTCCCGGATGCCGCCTCATCTGGCAATGTTCTTTATTGCCGGTTTCCTGCTGTCGACAGGCTGCGCGCCCAACAAACCGGACGCGACCGGGCAACTTCATCCCGCTGCCGGCATGAAAAAGATAACCGCGGCCGGCAAATCTTTTTTGCAGGGAGCTGCCGATTCCAATGCATCGGGAGACGAGAAACCGGTGATGACCGCCTCCTTTTCCTATGATTACTGGATCGATACGGTCGAGGTTACGCAGCTGGAATATGCCGCCTGCACGGGGAAGCGCCCGGTAAAAGATTCCAGCGCCTTCGGCGTGGGTGATGACCATCCTGTCTATTATGTCAGCTGGTTCGACGCGATTTTGTTTTGCAATGCAAGAAGCAGGAAAGAGAACCTCGACACTGTATACAGCTATTTCGGATCTCCGCTTGAACAAAACGGCAGCGTGTACGATCTTGCAGGCCTGCAAATCCATTATGACCGGGATGGGTATCGGCTTCCCACAGAATCGGAATGGGAATATGCCGCGCGCGAAGGCACTTCAGTGATCCCTTTCCCCGGACTTTCCGACAGTTCACAGGCGGATCAGTATGCCTGGTATTTTGCAAACTCACTCGGCTCCACCCACCCGGTCGCAACGCGTGAAAAGAACAGTTTCGGGTTGTACGACATGGCGGGCAACGTGTACGAATGGGCAAATGACTGGCGGGGCCTCTATTCCGTGTCAAGTATCACCAATTCCATCGGCGCTATGCAGCCCAACAGCGGCAATGAACGGGTAGTCAAGGGTGGTTCGTTCGAGCATGGTTTTCTGAACCTCCGATTCTCCCGCCGATCGTCCACCTATGGAACGCCCCAGTCGAGCACCGCCGAATACATCGGGTTTCGGTGCGCACGGGGGCCCATTGCACACCCGTCGTTCATAACCACCGACACGGCAACCGTAACCACCTATCCGGTGAGCGTCGTCGTCACCTCACTCCAGTCGATGCTGCCGGCGTCACTTGCCAAAGCGGTGTTTGTGAATGTCAACAACGATGTCCGGACGCTGTGCGCCGTCGATTTTGCAAGGTCCTTTCCGGTCGTCGTGGAATACCGGGACTGCAAAACGGTCTTCACGCCGGCTATTTCCCCCAACGGGAAATTCGTCGCGTTCGGCACCCGCAATTGGGGCTTTGCAGGCGCGGCAACCGTGTACCTGCGAAGTCTCGATTCCCTTGGGTCGCCGCTTGTCAAAATCCCAGCCGACAGCGCCTATGACCCGCGGTTCTGGGTTGACCCGGCCTCCAAGGACACCTTTCTGATCTATACCAATTCGTCAATAGACAATGCTTCGCCGTTGTGGGCCGTGTCACAAACGTATATGATAAAGGTGTCCGGCGCAAGTCCGGTCGGCATCCCGCAAGTGCTGGTGGCGAGCGGCAGCTTCCATGACGGCAGATCGGCCAACGGACAATTTATTGTAACCGGTTTCACTAAACTTTTAATGCGTGACCTGAACACCAACACCGACGCAAACCTTTTCACATACCCCAACAACGGTAAGGAGGCAAACGGTTCAACGCAGGTCTGCAACACGTCAATGTCCCCTGATTCCGGCAATAACGGCGTGTGCCTGTTCTTGGATTTCGGCTGCCCATCGGTGAGCACGCTCACCGGGGAACCGTATGGCGTCCATGCCTACCTTTTTACCGCACGCTATTCCGGCGGGGTCACGTCGTGGTATAAATGTCCGGCAGGAGACATTGCGTGGGATTACCCCGAATGGTCGAATGTTGCACCCTTGGCAATCGCAAGCGGCATGAACGGCGCCAGCGAGGCGCACGCCGTGTACCTGATCGATCTGGAAAATAATACGACGCTCAAGATCCTGGAAGGCGTTGACCTCGAAGAGCCGTTCTTATGGGTCAATCCCTCACTGTATCTGTCCGGGAACAAAATATCCCTGGACAGCCTTGGCGGCTACAACAACCCGTCGATCAGTTATACGCAGCCCTTCTTTGCGGCGCGGATGCTGCCGTTCTGGCAGGAATTCAGGAATATGAAAGTCGTCTTCACCGGCAGTTCTCAAACCGCATTCGGCGTGGATCCCGGGAGCTTCACCATTCCGGGAGTGTATAACATGGCAATTTCCGGGGGGGATTTTCCGGTTGAAACGTCCATGATAACGGGGTATCTGCTCAATCACTGCGATTCTCTGCAGCTCGTGGGCATGGATTTGATTCCTGCGCTCCTGTTCGCGCAGAATGTTGCATTTGTGCCCGATTGGGATGCTGGTATTATGTCAAGTAAAGGCTACAACTACGATAAGAACCATCAGTTCTGGAGCCAGGGGCTTCCCCTGAGCTTCTTAAGCCTCATGAATCAGATTCCCGTTCCCGCTATTCCCGATCTCGATACCCTTGGACTGTACCGACATACGTGCCAGGGATGGGGAGGCGCCACACCCGATCATGGAGCCTACCCCACTTGGACGACGGAAGATTCCTTGTACAAATACAACCTCACGCTCATCACAAATTTTGCACGAACTCTGGCGCAGCGAGGGGTTCATTTCCTTCTTTACCTCACTCCCGTGAGCCCGTACTACAAGGCCTTTGACGAATTTGAAAATGGCGGACCCAGTTCGGAAACTGCAGCGATGATCTGCAATGACCTGGTTGCTCTGCAGGACAGTGTCCCCGGATACTTCCACTTTTACGACGCCGACAAATTGGGCAATCACGACTACACCGACGCCGATGCCTATGATGCGAACCACCTTTGTACCGTTGGGGCGCAAAAGTTCAGCGCCAGGCTGGATTCCGTGGTGAAGACGATCCTCAAGTAGGCTTCTTGACAGGGCGGCAGGGGGAGCTTGGAGGAAAACGGTTTCTTAACGGCACGGCGATCACCCGCATTTCGTCTCGTCGGGTGACGCCGGTCAGGGCCCTGCAAAAGAAAACACCCGGCACACGCCATTGGGCATCACCGCAATTCCGATACCCGGCGCAATGGGCAAATGCCTGTTGTCAATCGCCGGCGTCGCCGCCAGCCGACGGCCCCGGATGTCATACCACGCCACTTTGCCCGCAGGCATGGCCCAGCGTTGTGCCTGCGCGCCGGCGCGGGGCGGCTGGCGGACAGCGGAGGGCGAAAAGACAAAGACCGAGTCAAAGAATCGCAGTACGCGGACCATTGAAGATTCCGGAACGCCCGCGTGGAATTCATCGGTTTCAAAAAAGAGATGCGGCATGGAAAGGCCGGTCATGATGGTGTCGAGCTCCCGGTTCTCCGCGGCAAAATATTCGTCATTTTGCCCGCCGTACAAACCCAGGTGGACGCTGTCGCCTTTAAGACGGTGAATATTGCGCAGTATGTTGACGGCATTCCAGTTAACCGTATCAGCCGAATCGTTTCCCAGATCGTTGAATAATCCAAAATTGGTGTTTTGCCATTCCGGGTTGAGCGGAAGCGTGGGATCTACGCCGCCTTTCATGCTGAAAGCCGAGCCATACACATCCGGATGTTGAATGATGTTATGCAGGGCGCCGAAACCACCCATGCTGTGGCCTGCCACACCGGTACTGAGGCGGCCCGGAAGCGTCGCATACAATGAATCGATCCTCGGCTTAAGCTCTTCCACCAGGAACCGGGAATGAGCGTAATTCGGGATCTTGGGGCTGTCGAGCCACCATCCCAATCGATTGTTGTCGTAAGGCGCAACCGCGATAAAATGCACGCTTTCAATGAGCGTGCCCATGTTGCCGCAACAGGGTTGGAGCCAGTATGTATTGTCACCCCCGGCGCAGTGCAGCAGGTACAGAACGGGGAACCGTTTGCCCTGTGCGGCGTCTCGCACGTAGGAGTCCGGCAGAATAACATCGTAGGAAACGGTGATGCCCAGAAGCGCACTCACATACGACGACGGGTAACCCTGCCCTGCGAACAGGACAACTACCTGCACCAGAAGCGCCAGAACCACGCGTTGTATCATGCAGTTTCCCCTTTGGTAAGAGCAATTCCCGCTCTGCCGACGGGTCGGAATTTGTTGAACTGTCAAGGCCGCACCGGAGTCTTCACTTGGACGTGTATTGCCGCGGCTCTCTAATGCTCCAAAATCAAGTTTTCCAATTCAGAATACGGGTCTTTTGTCTTTCGAACCCGAACCTCCTCTCACAAAATAGCTTTTTGTCAGGCATTGACGTCAAACAAACAAACCGCAATCCGACCAATTCTCACCTTACAACTGCTCTTGCCAAGCAATCAATGAGTAAATTCGAATGCCCGGGCGAGCTGCGCGTGGTGCGGCCCGGTTGCGGGCCCGGAATACCTGTTGGGCCCACCATCGAAGGGCGGTTGTAAAGCAAGGATGTCGCATCGTTTCTGCTGCGCGAATTGATGCCGGGGCGGATTGCAAAGCGGACGGTTATGATTCAGCGGCATATTGGCTGCAGACCAAAAGATCAAAGAGGTGTTCGCGGATTGTTTGTGTTCGCGCATGTTACGAGATTGTATATAATTAAATATCAATATGTTACAGATTAACATGTTCGCAAATACTTTGGACAATGTTGGAAAAATACATAATTTTGCTTCCAATTGTTATTATATTTAGGGGTATAAAAAGCACGAGAGCGAAAACAAACATGGCATTCCTGGCGAATTTTTCGTAAGATTAACATTGTTCTGGCTGCACTGGTTGAAAATTAAGATGATTACTGTAACTCTTCTCATATCAGGGTTGAAACATAGCCAATAACTTTATCGGTTAAACAACCTACCCACCCCCTACAAGGAGGCTTGTTTAAATGAAGAATGCATCAATAACCGTCCTGTTCCTCGCGTCCGCCATTTTCGGCCAGACGATCAATATTTCGGGAACAGTTTCCAATTCTTCGGCGCAGCCGATTTCCGGCGCGGTTGTTAAACTGTTTTCCGCGGCGCTGTCATGCACTACCAAGGCAGACGGAACATACCTCTTGTCCGGTTCAACAGCGGTCCTGAACGGAATTTCCAAGGCATCGTCGTTTGGCATTACCTACAAAAAAGGCTTATTCGTTGTAAACTCGGCAGTATCGTCGCCCGCAAATATCAGCGTGTACGATTTTCGCGGCAGAATGGTCGCAAGCGTTTTCTCCGGTCTGCTGCATCAGGGCGCTACCACTGTGCAACTTCCGCAGGAACGCCTGGGGCACGGTATGCTTCTTCTGCGCGCAGATATCGGCGGCGCTATTCGAACCTACACCTTATCGCCGGCTTCAGCGGGCGGCTTTGGAATTTCCGGCCCATCATTTGCAAACGGGAAACTTGCAAAAATTATGGCAACCGACTGGCTGCAGGCAAGCAAGACAGGGTATCAAGCCAATGTGCAGCAGATTTCCTCTTATACCGGCGTTGTCAATATCACCCTCGGTGCGCTCACTGCGCCCAATTTCGGACCGAACGTCAGTATTTTCGATCCCACGATGTCGATGAGTACGATACAGTCTAAAATGGATGGAATCAACGGCGCCTCGGGTGCGCAATTCAACAGTAATCGAAACGCATATTTCTTCAAGCCCGGGACGTATACCGTCAATATTTCACTGAATTTTTATATTCAGGCCTATGGACTAGGGCTTTCCCCCGAAGACGTGCAGATAGCAGGTTCAATACAGGATATTACGGGGCAGAACCAAAATTCTTTTTGGCGCGGCGCGGAAGGGATGACCACGACCCCAACGAGCGGCTCGGTTATGTGGGGAGTATCCCAGGCTTGTCCATTTCGCAGAATACATGTAAAAGGTAAAGTAAGTATTTGTGATGGCGGTGCCAGCGGTGGCTTCTTGTCCGATTCAAAAATCGACGGTATGATAACCTCCGGTTGTGCACAACAATTTTATATACGAAACACCGTCCTAAGTGGAATCAATGCCGGCGGTAATTGGAATTTTATGGTGCAAGGCTGCGACAATCCGCCAACGGAAACTTGGCCAACAGGAGGCATTTCCGTTGTTGCAAAAACCCCACTTGTTCGCGAGAAACCCTATATCACATTTGATGCAACCAGTAATGCCTATTCGGTATTTGTACCGGCCTTGCGCACAAATTCGCAAGGAATAACATGGGGAAACGGCGCGCCTGCCGGAGACCTTTTGCCTATTGACCAGTTTTACATCGCAATTGCGGGGACGGATAATGCCACCACGATTAACGCGGCACTCGCATCCGGTAAGAACTTGATTCTAACGCCCGGCACGTACCTTATCAGTACGCCCATACTGGTTCAGCGTCCGGGAACTGTTGTGCTGGGTCTCGGCATGGCCACTTTACAAGCGCAAAACGGCACAACATGTCTCAAAACCGCCGACGCCGACGGAATTACTATTGCCAACCTGCTCGTCGAAGCAGGCTCAGGCGGCGATTCGCCCGTTCTGTTCCAGGTTGGAGATGCCGGTAGCGCAGCAGACCATAGCGCCAATCCACCGTTTGTTTTCGACCTCTTTATCCGCGCGGGCGGTTCTGTCGCAGGTACCAGCAAAATTGGTGCAATCTTTAACAGCAACAATACCGTTCTAGACCACTGCTGGATCTGGCGCGCCGACCATGGGGCCGGTGCAGGGTGGCTATCGGATACCACCACTGTTAGAAATGGTATCGTCATCAACGGGAACAACTGCATAACCTATGCACAAATGGTAGAACATTGGCAAAAGTATAATACCATCTGGAATGGCAACAACGGCCAACAGTATTTCTACCAAAATGAGATTTCATACAACGTGCCGAATCAGGCGTCGTTCATGGAGGGTTCAACGTTGGGAATACCTTCCATTAAAGTAACCGACGGCGTTACGAAATTCTACGGATGGGGCCTAGGCGTGTATTCAAATTTCCAAACATCGGGGCTCGTCGAAACCAACGCCATTGAAACCCCAAAGGTGCCGGGATGCGAAGTCCATCGAGTCGTCACCTTCTCTTTGGGCGACGACAAGGGGACCATTCTGCATGCGGTAAACGATACCGGCGCTGCGGCAAAACAGATTGGGGGTACGGCAATGATCAGATTTGGCGATTATGTTGGTCATTGATCCGCGAAAAAAAAGTTGCAGCTAAGGGAAAGAAAAGGCGACCTGTCGGTCGCCTTTTCTTATAAACCGAAGAGAAGCATTTTACAAGGTTCTCCTGTAGAATTACCATTTAGGGCAGCATTACCAGGTCCTGACGCACCGAACAGACAATCCATTAATTTTCTGATCATTTTGACTTGTTGAAAAAGCAGCATCAGATGAGGTAATCACGTAGCAACTCGCAAACCGTCCCAGGTCGGTGGAGCCCCACCACTTCGATACAGCTTTCCAATTTTGGAACCCCCAAAAATCTTCAAGCGGGGTGGCACCAAATTCGCCAGCACCGACTGCCGTAAATCCGCTTGAATTTGTTGCTCCTTGGTTTGGATCAAACCAATAAGCATTACCGGTCGCTTTCATCTTTCCGCCGGCGCTATCGCCCAAAAAAGTGGCAAGCGCGTTCCAATCGTCATCATTCGCAACGCGCCACCCATCAGGCGCAAGTTTCCCCGTATTTACAACATCCCATATATACAGCGCGCCATAAGGATCTTTATTGGCAATATTGCTGTTCACCCAGCAGCAATTTAGTCCATACCCCCATTGACTGAAGCTTGTATCATTTATCAAAGCCGTACCGTCATTCAACTTGGTTGTCTTTAAATTCTGCACCATCCATACTTGATTTCCGATTTTAACTTCAGTATACACGTTCCCATCAATATCTTTGATTTGCCAATAAGCATAAACGGTCATTCCCTGGTTGATTTGTGTTGTTCCCGTGATGGGTGACCCGCCGCCATTGGGTTGGGTGTACCATCCTCCGAAGATATAGCTTGTTTTCGTCGGCGCCGGAGGTAATGTACCGAGTGTTATCGTTGGGGTGGTGATCGTTATCGACTGTGGATCGGGCTGTGCCGTCGCACCTTGGCCGTCAAATGTAACCGTCGCCGTCCATTTCGCGTACATGTTCACATTTGCGGTAATAGTAAACTGGGTTCCAGGTATGTAATCGATTCCTGTTCCGGCCGCGTTCGTGTTCCACTTTGTTGCAAACGTCCATCCCGTTCTCGTCAGTGGATTTGTTCCCGTATTGTCAAGTACCGTTACCGTCTCCCCGCTCGCATACAATTTGCTGTCTACAGGCGGCAATCCTAGGGTGCTGTTATTCCCGAAATACGTCACCGTGTAAACCGCCATCCATTTCGCATATAGCGTAACGTTCGAATTGCCTATTGAAAACGTAGCTGCAGCGGCGTAGGAAGTACCGGAGCCGTCCGCAGCAGTGTTCCATCCGGCAAAGGTGAACCCGGTTTTTGCCAGGTTCCCGGTGTTCGCAATAACGGTTACGGTGGCACCCTGCAAATACGCGTTTTGGTCGGTTGGCGCTGTGCCGCTGGTATTGTTGTTCCCGTTGTAGGTAACAGTGTAGGTCGGATTCTGCGTCCATTTGGCGTAGAGGATAACGTTCGCAGCACCCATTGTAAACGTGCCTGCTGCTGCATAAGATGTACCAGAACCGTCTGCAGCAGTGTTCCAACCGGCAAAGGTATAGCCGGTGCGAACAAGGTTTCCCGTGTTGGCCTTAACCGTAACGCTTGCGCCTTGTTCGTACATATTGCCGTCTACCGGCACTGCGCCACCGGTACTGTTGTTTCCGCTATAGATTACCGTGTAGGTCGGGTTCTGGGTCCATACTGCATACAAGGTTACATTAGCTGCGCCGATATTGAATGTTTCTCCGCCCGCATGTGGTGTTCCGCTGCCGTCGGCTGCCGTGTTCCAGCCTGCAAAGGTATAGCCGGTTTTTGCCAAATTGCCCGTGTTGGACTTGACCGTTACGCTTGCGCCTTGCTGATAGGCATTTGCATCTGTCGGCGCTGTGCCGCTGGTATTGGTATTGCCGTTGTAGGTGACGGTAAAGGTAGGATTTTGGGTCCAGACTGCATAGAGCGTGGTATTGGAACTCCCCATTGTCAAATTTGACCCGGCGGCATACGTTGTACCCGAACCATCAGCCGCGGTATTCCAACCGGCAAAGGTGTACCCGGTGCGAGCAAGATTTCCCGTGTTTGCCTTGACAGTTACGCTTGCACCTTGCTGGTATGCATTTGCATCTGTCGGCGCAGCACCGCTGGTGTTGCTGTTTCCGCTGTAGGTTACCGTATAGGTCGGATTCTGCGTCCAGACTGCATACAGGGTAACGTTTGCAGTACCGATATTAAAGGACGTTCCCGCTGAATACGAAGCGCCGGTGCCGTCTGCAGCAGCGTTCCATCCTGCAAACGTGTATCCGGTGCGAGCAAGGTTTCCGGTGTTGGCCTTGACATTCACACTTGCACCCTGCTCGTACGCGTTTGCATCGCTTGGCACGGTTCCGGCAGTGCTGCCGTTGCCGTTGTAGGTGACGGTATAGGTGGCATTCTGCGTCCACACGGCGAAAAGCGTATCGTTCGCAGTTGCGATCTTAAATGTTTCGCCACCGGCATAGGTAGTGCCTTTGCCGTCGGCAGAAGTATTCCACCCGGCAAAAGTAAAGCTGGTCTTTGTAAGACTTCCGGTGTTTGCCAATACCGTTACGTTTGCGCTTTGTTCATAAGCATTGGAGTCTGTCGGAGCGGTTCCGCCGGTATTTCCATTCCCGCTGTAGACGACCGAGTACGTTGGATTTTGCGTCCATTTTGCGTAAAGCGTTGCATTGGTTGCGCCCATAACAAACGTTTCTCCGCCGGCATATGATGCGCCGGTACCGTTTGCTGCAGTGTTCCATCCTGCAAACGTATACCCGGTTCTAACCAGTGCGCCTACATTTGCCTTAACGGTTACGCTTGCTCCTAGCGGATAATACGTCGGGTCAACAGGCGCTTTGCCGCCAGTGCTGCCATTGCCGTCATAGGTGATAGTGGACGGCCTTGCATATATAACTATTTTGGCAGTAAGGCTGTAATTCGGTTCACCCTGAATAGCGGCGGACGCCGTTACCGTTCTTGTACCTGCGGAATTAAGAGTTATGGAAAACCAGGCAGTGTCTGTCCAGGTGCTTGGGGCAAGAAAGGTGAACGTTGTGTCTGTATCGCCTACGCCTTTTGCAATTGAAACCGTAACCGAGTTGATGTACTTGGAAAGATAAGGGGCCAGGCCGATTTTGACTACCTTGCCAACCGTGTCGGAAAGGGAATCTGCATTTCTAATGCTCTTGGAATTTTCCATCATCATGGATATCGACGCGTTTGATGCTGTGAAGGGGCTGGGCGTGTCTGAACAGGAAAACACAAAAGGCAGAAGAAATGCCGGAAGAACGAACAGCCACCACAATTTTTTGCGCATACTATTTTCTCCGTAAAGAAGTGGATTTTGACACAACACAATATAATATTGGGTTATGGGGTCCGGCCGTGACGGCCGTCACAGTCCTTACTGCCGAAGAGATACTATTTTAGGTCCAAGTACCGGAAAAGGAAGGTTTTGATGTCTGAACCTTGGCGTGACATAAACGACCCCGGCCCACTGTTCAAGCCAAAGCCGGAAACAGACGAACCAAAGAAACCAAATACCGGCATCGACGACAGCCCAGCCGATGCCAAAGAGCCGCTGGCCAAGGAATACCGATTCAAGGAAGTAAGCATTGTTGAATCCGCGCAAGGGTTCGAACGCAACAAGCCATTCGACATCGAGGGTTCAATTGAGCTTCTCGGTGATAAGGTGGTCGCCTCAAAGATCTTGCTTTATCCCATCGGCCTCTACAACGGTCAGGAAGACAACTTCGTGCCCGGCGGCATAGAAGCTGACCTCGACACAAGTTCGAATACGTTCTGCGGGACGTGCGACCATCTTTTTGATCCCGATGCATATGCCAATGATAAAGACAAACCCGCCGATGCCACTTGGAAATTGTTTGTTCGCGCCAAGGGCGCGGCAGCGGAAAAACCCATGGAAAGCGAACAACTGACTTTTCCGAAGCCATCGAAGTTTGTAGAGTTGCGTAAAGGCCACTACGATGAGAACGGTGCAAGCGCCTACAATAAGCCACAATCGGGTGACGATTTCAAGCCGAACGAAGTTGTGAAGGCATTGCAGGGGGATTTCATCAAGATTTGCTTGTTGCCCGATGGTTCCAAAGACGGATTCTTTGGCGACCAAACAGATGCGGCGGTTCGCAAGTTTCAACATTTTGCGATAAAATCGAACCGAATGAAACGGAACGCCGGAACCATTGAAAAGACGGATACAACCCTCGACAAACAGCAGCCAGACGGTGTTGTGGATAAGACGACCCGCGACGAGCTTGACCGATGGCTACAAAACGACTGGATCAAGCCCATCCCGACGCTCCGGCATGGTGAATATGACGATACCGGGGTTAACAACGGCAAGGGAAAGCGCGGAACCGATGACCACCATCAGGGTACGCCGGTTGTAGATAACCAGAAAAACTTGCAAAGCGTTTACGTCTACACCGGTTGCGCGCAGGACGGATGGTTCTTCGACAAGATGAAGGACGCCGTGAAGCTGTTTCAAGAGGCGGCGGGAAAGGGAGAATTCATGATCGACGGCGTTTTGACTGACATCGGCGAGAAACTGACCGGCTATCGCAGAGGTGATCTCTGTCCGAAGACTCAAGAATATTTACAGACGGTGGTGGATAAGGGCGGGAAGGTGCCGAAGGATGACGTCCATACCGATTGGAAAAATGGATTTGGAAGGAACATCACCGATCAGAACAAGTACAATGATGCTATTAGTCGTGCTGCGAAAAAGAACAACGTTGATCCATTTCTTCTTAAATCGCTTATTGCCCAAGAGAGTAGTTTTGATCCAAAATCAACCAATAATTTTGGATTCGCCGGACTAACACAAATTGGGGGCGGAGCAATCCAAGACGCGGGATTAAGCATAGGTGCTACTGCCAAGATAAACGGACAGTGGGTTTTTGATTTCAATAACGACGAAAGATTTATGCCAGAGAAATCAATCAATGGCGGTGCAGTTATCTTGACTAAAAAGCACAACTCCATCAACAAACTCGTTTTTTCGCATTACACAACTTCACCCTCAGCAGGTGACCAAATGAAGTTTGTGCTTGCAGCCTATAACTCTGGGGAAAAAACTATTTCGGACGCATACGCTATCGGTAAACAACAAAACGCTTCATGGGAACAAATCATTAATCGAGCGGACAAGGTGAACTCTCCGCTTTGGAAAGCAATTCCTGAGGAATGGGGTAACGCAGGTAAATACTCAGAGATTACTCAATATGTGGACAACATAATCCAAAGGAAGAACCAGTGAAGTATCCTATGCTTGTTTTCGTCTTTTGTCTTCTGTTGATGTCATGCAAGAGCGCAACCACTTCCACAAAATCAAATCATGTTATCAATATCTATCAGAATATGCAGAAAGCGGACACGATATTCGCGGTTTACGAAGATTCCTCAGCAAAACCAATTTTGGCAAACCATGATACCGCTCTAAACGTCCTCAACAGGACCCCGGATAATAAGTGGCTAATTGTAGAACTTGAGCCAGTTGCCGGTGGAAAAGATCAAGTTGTCTTGTTTTATGTTCCCCAACAAAAGATCGTTACAAACCGAGTCGTCGGGCTGAGTGACGATTGGTTTTTCGACGATTTCAGCGACTCCTCAAAGATCAACGTCACGAACGGCAAAACCTCCGAAAAGAAATACCTACAATTGAATGAAGTGATCTCCAAATTTTGAAAAGGATGATTTTAAATTTTACAAATACAAATAAGGTCAACAATGAAGAACATAGCTCTTGTAGGCGTGCTGTTTGTTTTGGCGTTATGGTTCAATTGTGCAAAGGGAAAAGCAATAGGCAATAAAAACATCACGCACCCAAGCGAGCCTGTAAGTCAAAGTAGTGGGGCAATTGAGGATTCATTAAAGAATCCTTACGACACCAAATGTGCAGACGGGGAATGCAGTACATTTGTGTTTTTAAAGAATGGTACCAGAATATTCGCAACTGAATATTCAAAGGAACCATCTTGCCGATTGGTATCGCAAAATTTGTTGAAAATATTAATGAGTTGTGGAAGCCCATGTAACTACACATTGTTTGTCAATTTAACGTCCGGAGCAATATCCATCCCATTTTTCATGGCGTTGGCAATCGATACATTGCATGAATATGTTGCATTTTGCGATACCAGCAAAATAAAAATAGCGGCAATATTTGATTCAGCCAAAGCGCCGATAGCCATTAATAGACCTTTTTCCCAAACTGCCACGATGTCGTCTGTAGTCGATACCGCAATATTTAGAAACAATGGACTTTTTGTTTTCCATTATTATGCGGGGAAGGATTTTGTCGGAACTTGGGACAGTCTTGAAATCACGTTCTAAGAAGTTTTGAACACCGGGTGGAAGTCAAAATGAGAATATCCGTTGTGTTGTTCCTTTACTTATTGCCGTTTGCAAAGCAGTTTTCATGGATAAAAGCGCAATTTATCTCACGGATTCAGGTTAAGAAGTCTTTGCGAAAAAATGGTGTCGGCTCTGCGACCATTAAATGAAAATGCAATAGTTGTACTGTCGTTCCGATAATTGGCGTATAGGTGCGACACAAATTGACTTGCACTATCGTTTGCCTTTGCGCAACAAAGGCTCGACAGGACACGACAAAATAGATGCATCAATGTATTTGGATTATCTCTTTGCCAGCCGCTCGGGTATCCGAGGTGCATGACTACGCTGCACCCGCTCAGCAAGCCAGAATTGAATTCAATTCGTCTTCTCCGTGCCCTCCGTGTCTCCGTGGTGAATCTTCTCTTGATCTGATTATCGCCGCACCACAATCCGCTGCGCCACCACCCCAAACGCGCCTCGCACATTCACAAAATATGCACCCGGCGCAAGCTGTTCCGTTGGAACCGTCACAAATCGCGCAAAGCCTTTCCGGCAAAGGACCGCCTTGCCATTTACGGTTGCGACTTCCACCGAATAGGCCTGCTCGTCCGGAAGCTCAACCGAAAGCCGTGTTCCGCGAAGTGTGGCCGCCGCAGCAGGCGCGACCGCGCGCGGCGCAGGAGGGGCAGCGGCGGTAAGCGAAGGGTCCCAGTGGTAAACCCGGACGTAATCGACGATCAGGCTTTCGGGAAAGACGGTGGTGTTATCGCTGGCGCCGTCGAAATTGCCGCCCACGGCAAGATTAAAGATGAACCAGAAGTTATTGTCAAATGGCAGGTTCGGGTCACTCGCCTTGCGCAGGGTCCCGAAGTTCACACTGTCGCAAAACCAGCGTATCGAATCGGTGCTCCATTCGGCGGCATAAATGTGAAAACTGTCGTGAACGTTCCCGCTGGGTAATGTGTACTGGTTAAAGACGTCGAAACCCGGAAAGTGGTACGATCCGGACGTCCAGTTCGGCAGTCGTCCCCGTCCTTCCATTATGTCAAGTTCCCCGCATCCCGGCCATCCAACCGAGCTGAAATTGGAACCGAGCATCCAAAACGCGGGCCACATTCCCTGGGTAATGGGAAGACGCATGCGCGCCTCCATGCGTCCATACACAAAGTTCCTTTTGTTCTCCGTATTGAGACGGCCGGAGGTGATCCCGCCGTTATTCCGTGCAACGATGATCAGGCAGCCGTTCTTGACGAATATGTTGGAACTTGCCTGATCGTGTCCGCTTGTGTAATGCTCCTGTTCGCCATTGTCCGGATTGTTGGATGGATCCACCGTCCAGTTACTCTCGTTGAGCGCGGTGCTGTCGAATTCGTCTGACCAGAACAGCTTCCATCCGCCCGCCATTGTATTTGTCAATATCACCGTTACAAGGAGCGCCGTGGTGCGCAAGGCAGTTCTCAAAGATGTCGGAAGATTCATTTCACCCGCCTTTTCCATTTTCAAAAGGGGTTAATCGCTTAGATTGGCAAGCAATGCTGCATCCTTGTAATTATAAGGATAAATGCCGCATTTTGCCCACATATCAGATAGATGACGCAAACTTTCTCAGATTCGCCGTCTTGCTAATCATTTCACAACCAATTTCACCAAAAGCGATAATAACCGAAAACCGTGGCCCTCAAAATACTATTTTTTCCGATCTGCGCCGGCTGAGACGGACCCGCCGGCAAACATGCGACGCACTCTTTAACAAAAGGGAAGAACAGTGAACATTTCGTACTCCCCTGAGGTTCGCCGGGAACTTGAACTGAGCTACCGCAGTTTGAACCTTTTTCGGCCCGCGCCCGCTTCCCGCTACGAAGAAGGGGCGATTTTGACATACGACATGGAGCCCGTTGCCGCGCAGGGCGCCCAAAAAAAATGCCGTGCCGAGGTGAGAGTGGAGCGTTTCGTGGGCGGCGGTTTTGCGGGTCAGGTGTATAAGGTGCGCGTCGAGAACCTGGGACCGCAGGGACTGAAGGGCGTGGCCGTGGGCGGCGTGTACGCCTTGAAAATTCTCATACCGCCCTCGACATTCTCAAAATGGTTTCGCGATGCACTCTATGCGATCGGGTTCCAGGGAGCCTTTCAGCTCCAATGCAATCCGGCCGCAGCCCGAAGCGGCGCCCTGTGGCAGAAATTCATCCGCCGGGCGGCCCGCCTGAGGTTCGGCGACGAATCCTTTGTCAACGACGTCCATGGGACCTTTGCCGACAAAACGCTCGGCAGCATGGGAGAGATGAGCGATTGGATCGCCGGCCGCACCTGGCGGCTGGAGATTGACGAACGCATGGATCTCCTTGGCAGGTGGATGCGGGGCAAAAGGGTTGACGAACCGAAACTCGGATCGCCGGAGTTTCGCGGGAAGAAGCGGTTCATGGCCGATTTTGTCTCTCTATTGCACGGCATCGGCGCGCATGAATTTGCGCGGCAGTACGAATGGAGCACATGGAAGAGCCAGCCCAACTGCCTCAAACGCCTCGAAACCGACAGCGATCCGGCCACCGGGCTTGTCGCGGTCGATTTCAGGTCGGGCCTGGTGCTCCTGCCCTTTTTGCCCATGAGCCCCGGCGACGTGGTGCTGATTCTTAAAGGGCTTGCCCGCGGAAGCATTGTCCAGTTCGACCGCGGCGACGTGAAGAAGCTCGAATCGTTCGTGGCATCCCACCGGGAACAGTTCCGGGACATGGACGGCATGCTTGACGAACTCAAAGCCATGGAGGCAATCTATCGCGATTCGGTTGCGGATATCACGCACAACCACATCCGCCTTCTTTTTAGCCCCAGCCTCTGGAAAACTATGCAAGACAGCGCAGTCACCGGGTGGAGCGTTAGGGGCTTGGTTGACACCGCAGGCGAGCAGGCGCTTCGAAAGAACAGCTTCAAACCCCTGCTCTTTAGCCTGGCCGGATGCGTTCCGGTTGCGGGGAAAATTGTCCGCCGCCTGTGGGCCCACCAGGGGTGGCGCCGCCACTACTGCCGGCTGGTGACAAACGGGAAATACCTTGGCGACGCGGTCAGGGGAAAGATGATTGAAAAGGCGGTCACATGGCACAGGGCGGGCCGTATTGATGAGCGAGAAACCAGGGCCGTTGCGTCGTCCTTCGGCCGTTTCACCCTCCATGCCTGCCTGTCGATCCTGCCTGCAGGTATCCACACATTCCTCACCAATTGGGAATTCGCCAAGGACCGCGTCGACTACCTCTTTGTCCGCCCGTTTCGGCTCTTATTCAACAGCGCCGCGCGTGAGCAATGGCTTCTGGACATGGTGCGTGAGGGCCGCGAGAAGCGGCAGATCAGCCAAGGCGATGCCGTGACGATCACGTCGCAGGTTCATGAGCCTTTCATTCAAAAGTACCTCAGGAGCCTTGCCGTCCACCTCTGTCTGATGCCCACCACCCATGTGGTGGCGATCGCCTTTGCCATCTGGTATGTCGTCACACACCCCGGCATGCCCCATGCGCAGGCCTGGGCGGTCGGCGCGGGCATCGTCGCGCTTTTCCAGGTGATCCCCATTTCCCCGGGATCGATCGCGCGGGGCCTGTACGTGCTCTATCTTGTCATCAGGGAGCGCAACATCAAGGACTACAACATCGCGCTCGTACTTGCCTTTTTCAAATATGTCGGGTACCTGGCTTTTCCCATTCAGATGGCATATCGTTACCCGGTTCTTGCCCGTTTTATGGCAGTGCATTGGGCCACGAGTGCGGTGCACATCGTGCCGGTGTTCGGCGAGTCCGGAGCGCTCTTGGAACATGGGGTGTTCGGTTTCTTTTACAACTGGCCATTGACAATTCGAAGCCGCCTTGTCCGCCGCCAGCAGCGGCGCGCTGCGCTGCCCGCCCGCCGCTGGCATATCGTCGCATGGGCGATCGTCGGTGCGGCGGCGATGGGCGCAACAGAGTATCTTTTTCAGAACAAATTCCACGCTCTGCCCACGCTCAAGGACATGGCATTGCCGATGGTTCTTGTGCCATTCTTCACGGGCGCGGCTGTCACTTTGGGGTGCAGCGGTGCTTCGCTTCAGAAGCGCATTGTGTCGGCGGCGATCGCAGGCGTACTCATGGGAATTCTCGCGACAGGAACTTCCGTCTGCCTGGGCACGGTGCAGACAGGGGTCAATCACCTGCTTGTCGGTTTTATGTGGCGCGTATTCCTTTTCGCCCTCTTTGCCGCGATCAGCGCCATGTTGACGGAAGTATTCCTTCCGGACCGCGACGGCGTGCTGTGAACTTGCCTACAAACCAAATCGGGGTTTTTCCGCCTTTCCATTTATTATATTATTCATACAATCCCTAGTATAAACCTGGAAAGACACCACCACATATCATCTATGTCCGATACACGACTCTCCATCCCCATTTACGACGAAAAGACAATCAAGACCCTCAGTTCGCTCGAGCATATCCGTTTACGTCCAGGAATGTATATCGGACGCCTGGGCGACGGAACCAACCCCGACGACGGTATCTACATCCTGATCAAAGAAGTGATCGACAACGCGATTGACGAATTCATCATGGGGTACGGCAAGAAGATCGACATTGCCATCGAAGAGGGCATCGTTTCGGTCCGCGATTACGGCCGCGGGATTCCCCTGGGCAAGGTGATCGAATGCGTGTCGGTCATCAATACCGGCGCAAAATACAACGACGACGTATTCCAGTTCAGCGTCGGGCTCAACGGCGTGGGCACCAAGGCGGTCAACGGCATGTCGTCGCATTTCCGCGTCGCGTCGTTTCGCGACGGGGAGTTCTTCGAGGCGACATTCTCAAAAGGAAAGCAGCTTTCAAAGCGCAAGGGAAACGTGAAGGGCGAGCACAACGGAACGCTTATCGAGTTCACGCCCGATGCGGAGCTGTTCGGCGAATTCGCGTTCAACTACGAATACGTGGAACGCCGGTTGTGGAACTACGCCTGCCTCAACACGGGCCTCAAGCTTCTCTTCAACAAGCAGACGTTCGAGTCGAAGAACGGCCTGCTGGATCTGCTCTCCAACGAAGTGGGCGAGGCAACGGTGTATCCCATCGGGCATTACAAGACCAAGTTCCTCGAATTCTCGTTTACCCACACCGCAAGCTACGGCGAGACATACTTCTCGTTCGTGAACGGCCAGCTCACGAGTGACGGCGGCACGCACCTCTCGGCGTTCCGCGAGGGCATTCTCAAGGGGATCAACGAATTCTACAAGAAAGACTATTCGGGCCTCGACGTGCGCGAAGGCATGTCGGGCGCCATAGCGGTAAAGCTCAAGGCGCCTGTGTTTGAGAGCCAGACCAAGAACAAGCTCGGCAACACCGAGATCCGCGGCTGGGTCATCTCCGAAGTCAAGTCGGGCGTTGTTGATTATCTCCACAAGAACCCGGAGAGTGCCAAGGCGCTGGAGAACAAGATCGTTCAGAACGAGCACCTGCGCAAGGAACTCAGTGCGGTCAAGAAAGAAGCCAAGGAAGCGGCCCGGCGCATTGAGATAAAAATCCCGTGCCTCAGGGACTGCAAGTGTCACCTGGGCGACGCAAAGCTCGGCGGGGATTCGACCATCTTCCTTACCGAAGGGCTGTCGGCAGCCGGATCGATCGTCTCGGCGCGCAACGTGCAGACCCAGGCGATATTCACGCTCAGGGGCAAGCCGGAAAACGTGTTCTCGCGCAACCGCGCCGCCATCTATCAGAACGAAGAATTGTACAACCTGATGATGGCGCTCGGCATCGAGGAGACCATCGACACGCTCCGGTACAACCGTATCGTGATCGCCACCGACGCCGACGTGGACGGGTTCCACATCCGCTACCTGCTCATGACGTTTTTCCTCACCTATTTCGAAGACCTGGTTTTGTCGAACCATCTTTACATACTGGAAACTCCGCTGTTTCGCGTGCGCAACGGCAAAGAAACGCGCTACTGCTACAGCGAAAAGGAACGTGATGCGGCGGTGAAGGATCTCCGGGGCGCGGAAGTGACGCGGTTCAAGGGGCTCGGCGAAATATCGCCGAGCGAATTCGGCCAGTTTATCGGCGAGAAGATCCGGCTGGTGGAAGTGAACGTCAAGTCCATCAAGAATGTCCCGGAGACGCTCGAGTTCTACATGGGCAAGAACACGCCGGAGCGCAAAGATTTCATCATGGAGAACTTGGTGTAATGGGCACGTTGTACGACTTGTTCTCCGCTGCAGCCGTTTTTTACCTCACCCCCTTTCTCCCCCTCTCCTTGACAAGGAGAGGGGGTCAGGGGGGTGAGGTGGAAACCGTCTCGAAAAACAATTTCTTCGAGGTGCCCTAATATGGCCTTTGTTCCTGCCCTTTACAAAAACTACTTCATCGAGTATGCCAGCTACGTCATAAAGGATCGCGCGATTCCCGATATCGAAGACGGTCTCAAACCCGTGCAGCGCCGCATTCTCCATACGCTGTACGAAATGGACGACGGCAAATTTCACAAGGTCGCCAATGCCGTGGGCCAGTGCATGAAGTACCACCCGCACGGCGACGCGTCAATTTTCGCCGCGCTCGTGGGGCTGGCGAACAAGGACCTGTTTATAGACAAACAGGGAAACTTCGGCAACGCAATCACCGGCGACGAAGCATCGGCGATGCGCTACATCGAATGCCGGCTCACGCCGCTTGCCCGGGAGACGCTCTTCAACGCCGAGGTCACCGAATTCGTCGATTCCTACGACGGCCGCAACAAGGAGCCCGTGGTTCTGCCGGCCAAGGTGCCCGTGCTCCTGGCGCAGGGCGCGGAAGGCATTGCGGTGGGCATGGCCACCAAGATTCTTCCGCACAACTTTATAGAGCTGCTCCAGGCCCAAATAGCCATTCTCAACAAGGACCCGTTCACGCTCAGACCCGATTTCCCCTCGGGCGGCATGCTTGACATGTCGGAATACAACGACGGCAACGGCAAGGTTCGCATCCGCGCGCGCCTCGACACCAAGGACGACAAGCGGATCGTGGTGCGCGAGATCCCGTTCGGCACCACCACCGAAAGCCTCATCGCCAGCGTTGAGGCGGCCGCGCGCAAGAACAAGATCAAGATCGCGGGCATTTCCGATTTCACCTCCGACCGGGTGGAAATCGAGATAACCCTCGCGCGCGGGGTGCACACGCAGGACACGGTCGACGCGCTGTACGCCTTTACCGACTGCGAAGTGTCGACCACGGTGAACATCGTGGTGATCAAGGACAACAAACCGGTCACCATGAGCGTGTCCGACGTGCTCAAGCACAATACCGACCGTACCGTGGAGCTGCTGCGGCGGGAGCTCAAGATCGAGGACGGCCACCTGCGCGACAGGCTCCACGCCAAGACGCTGGAGCAGATCTTCATCGAGAACCGCGTGTACAAGCGGATCGAAGACAAGAAGACCCAGGAGGGCGTGAATAAGGCGGTAATTGACGGACTGGAACCCTTCAAGAAAGACATCAAGCGCGAGGTGACCGCCGAAGACGTGGAGACCCTGCTCAAGATCCCCATCCGCCGTATTTCGGCATACGACATCAACAAGGCGCGGCACGAAATGGACGAGATCGCCACCCGCCTCAAGGAGATCCGTCATTCGCTCGACAACATCATCGATTACACCATCGGCTACCTGCAGGATCTCATTCTCAAGTACGGGAAGGACTATCCGCGACGCACCGAGGTGCTTTCCTTCGAGAAGGTTGACGTGCGGGAAGTGGCGCAGCGCAACCTCAAACTCCGCTACGACCGCGACAACGGCTACCTCGGCTACGAGGTAAACGGCAGCGCGCTGTTCGACGTGTCGCTGTACGACCGTGTTCTCGTGATCCGCAAGAACGGAATGTATTCGGTTACCAACGTGCCCGATAAATTGTTCGTCGACAAGGGCATGCTGTACTGCGGGTTTATCGACAAAGACATGGTGTATTCCCTGGTGTACAAGAGCCCCGAGAATCAATACCCCTATGTGAAGCGATGCAAAATCGAGCAGTTCATTATGCAGAAGGCCTATTTGCTTGCGCCCGAGGGCGCCACGGTCCAGATGTTCACTACCGAGACCGACGGCGCGCTCGAGGTGGAGTACAAACCCCGGCCCTACCTGCGCGTGCTCGAAGAGAAATTCAACCTCGCAGATTACCTTGTCAAGGGCGTCAAGGCTCAGGGCGTGCGGCTTTCCAACAAGGAAGCCAGGACGGTGAAGTTCGTGCCAATGCTAAAGTTGACAAACTAATCAATACAAGTCGGCTTTTGTGGGGGAAGTAGAGGTCGTCTCGTAGCCTCCTTAAATTTGGGCGCCTGCCTTGTGGCACCGGTTCTTTGTTCATGCTTCGCGTCCCGCTCGGCACCCTTTGGGCGCACTTCGTGCGTGGTCTCCGCACGTCCTGTGCTCCGGCTCTCCAGGCTCGGCTATTCGCCTCGGTGCCGGTCCGCCCTATGCCTGTCGGCCGGATCGGCCGGCACTGTGCTCGGGCACACCTTCCGTCGCCCCTGGCGCAAGAAACTACCCCTTTGTTTTCATGTCACTATGACCTGTCCCTCCGTCATTGTCCATATCTTTCGTATATTGTAAACCGTACTCACCTCTCCGCACTCACTTTCCGGCCATGCTGCACTAGTCGCTCGCACGCATGCGTTAGGCCGGACTGGAGTGGTGCGCTGGGGCGCAGGGCCGCCCGACCGCGGCCGAAGGCCCTGGCGGCGGGCGGCACCGAGGCCCACAGGCCGAGCCCGCAAGGAGGGCCGACCTGAGCGCAGCGAGGGGAACGCCCAAACCTAATGTCAAGATTTGAGACAGGCTGCGTTTCTCCCCACCAGAATCATAATTTCATGATTTATAATTGGAGCCCTGCCTCAAACCTCTCATCTCCATCGCCTCATGGATCTTCTGCAGCGACTTCATCTTCTCGCCGCTCCACAACGGCGCCACAAGCCCGTTCTTCGCGTTTGAGTCGGCCATGATCCGGTGTATAAGCTGGTCGGGCCTCAGGCGCGCGAGAAAATTGCAAAGGACGTCTGTATACTGCTCGATAGTCAAGGGGGTGATCTTACCTTCCTGGTACCATTGGTGGACGAGCGTTCCTTCGATCACCATGAGCTGATGAATTTTGACGCCGCTCACAGGAAGCGAAGCGAGGAGCCGGGCGGTCGGGACCGCGTCGTTTGTGGTGTCGGGCGGAAGGCCTATCATGACATGGGCGACGGTCTCTATGTTCTTTGCATGCAAGGTATTGACGGCATCGACAAAGGCGGCAGTATCGTGTCCTCGTCTGTTGACCGACAGGGTCTTGTCGTTGGCGCTTTGGAGCCCTATTTCCACCGAGAGGTATGTTCGTTTCGCAACATCGGACAGGTAGTCGCAGACGTCCGCCGGCAGACAGTCCGGGCGCGTTCCCACGGCCAGGCCGACAACGCCCGGAACGGCAAGAAGCGGCTCGTACAATTCGGAAAGTCGTTTGACGGAAGCGTATGTATTTGTAAACGGCTGCAGGTAGGCGATGAATGCGGCATGGCGTCCGCGGTCTTTCTTGATCGCGCATGCGAGCTGGTCCAGAACGGCCCCGCCGGCAAGCGCCACGGGCGAGAACGACCGGTTGTCGCAGAACGAACAGCCTTCTTTACTAATAGTACCATCTCGGTTGGGACACGAAAAACCCGCGTTGAGCGGAATCTTGAGGACGGGCGTTCCGAAGCGTTTTCGTAGATATGAACGATAGGAGTTGTAGCGGATCACGTGAAGATTATTCCAGATTCCAGATTACGAATTCAAAATTGCAGATCATGCACGCTTGCTTCCCTGGTGGTTGCAATCTGGAATCTGGAATTTGCAATCTGGAATTTTTTCTATTGTCCTGCCGCCTTTTTCTTCGCTTCTTTTTTGAAATCGATGCCCTGCGCGGTGTCCTTGCCGATGTTGGCGAGATCGGACCCGACATCCACCGACTGGGCGTCGATATGTTTCGCCTCGGCCTTGTTATCCCTGTGCAGGTCGCTCTCGAGCTGCTCCATCTGCGCCTGGTTCGCCTCCGACGCCTTTTCCCGGTTGGCTTTTGCGTCGGCCTTGCCCGTGGAAACCGGCTCGCCGTTCTCCAGTTTGTCAATGCGCCGCTGCACTTCCTCTTTCTTGATGGCTTCGTTCAGGTAGATCAGGTATTTCTTCCAGGTCGCCAGCGCATCACCCTTTTTTCCCATTTCTTCCTGGAGCAGGGCCAGGTTCTCGTAAAAGACCTGTGAGTTTTCGTCCAGCGCCACGCTTTTCTGGTATTCCTTGAGCGCGTCGGCCTGTTTGTTTTCCTTTTTCCACAGGATATTGCCGAGCAGCCAATGGGCGTCGCCGTTCTTCGGGTCGGCGGCTATTCCCTCTTCGCAATACTTCTTCGCGCCCGCGATGTTTCCCTTTTCGGTGAGGCAGCGCGCCACGCCGCAGTACGCTTCTCCTTTGGAGCCGTCGGTGCGGATCACGGCCTCGTATTGGGAGACCGCCTTGTCGAATGCGTTGGCGTTCTCGTACATGGCGGCAAGGTTCATGCGGGCCTCAACGTTGTTCGGATTGAGTTCCACGGAACGGGAAATGGCGTCCGCGGCTTTGCCGGTCTTGCCGAGCCGTTCGTAGGCGAATCCAATGTTGGCCCAGCATTCCGCGTTTTTCGGATCAAGACCTATCGCCCTGTTGTATTCGACAACCGCCTTGTCGTAGCGTTCCGCTTCGAGATAAGAGAACGCCAGGTTGGCCTGCGCTTCGAAGTTCCGCGGCTCCTTGCCAAGGACCTGTTTGAACACGGAGGCGGCTTCGGTATACGCGCCGTTCTTGAGAAGGTTGTTGCCCGACGCCATGAGCTCTTCAACCGAATTCTGACTTCTTGCCGGAAGAACGAACACGAGCATGACGGCAAGAACCGACATGATACCGACGATAGTGGATTGCTTCATACAGCCCCGCTTGTAAGGATAGAGAATTGGATGAAAAAGCGTCAAATCAATCCCAAAGTTTGCGGATTGCAGGCTGCTCNNATGCCTCGCAGCTTGCTGCGAGGCATCTTCACTATCCTAATATAGCAATGTAAGAGACTGCCAGCAAGTCTTATCTGAAATCGCGGAATATTTGATTTCCTTGTCCTGCTCGACCCGTCTCAATAAACTATATTTCGTAAGCTGTTGTCGCATTCCCGGAAGATCGGAAGAGGTTCAGGGCGCCGTTGGCGCGCGGGAGCAGGCCACCGGCAAGGAAACCACGATTATGAGCGAAAAACAACGGGACCGGACCGACGTCTATGTAAATCCCCTGCTCCAGCGCTATGCGGGCAGGGAGATGCTGTATGTCTTCTCGCCCGACTTCAAGTTCGGCACGTGGCGAAAGCTGTGGATAGCCCTTGCCGAATGCGAGAAAGACCTTGGCCTTCCGATCACGGCCGAGCAAATCGACGAGATGAAGCAGCATGTCCACGACATCGACTACGACGCCGCGGCCGCCTACGAGGCCGCGACCCGGCACGACGTGATGGCCCACATACACGCGTTCGGGGACCGCTGCCCGCTCGCGCGCCCCATCATTCACCTGGGGGCCACCAGCGCGTTCGTGGGCGACAACACCGATCTCATCCAGCTCAGGGAAGCGTCGGCACTCCTGCTCGCGCGGCTGACGGCGGTTATTGCGGCACTCAGGGAATTCGCGCTTGCAAACAAAGACCTCGCGACCCTGGGCTACACCCATTTTCAGCCCGCGCAACTCACCACCGTGGGAAAGCGCGCGAGCCTGTGGCTGTACGAGCTCACGCTCGACTTCGCGGCGCTCGAACAATTTCACGCGACCCTGCCTTTTCTTGGCGTCAAGGGAACAACGGGCACGCAGGCAAGCTACATGAGCCTGTTCGACGGCGATGAGGCAAAGGTAAAGCGCCTCGATTTGCTGGTTGCGGCAAAAATGGGGTTTAGCGCCACCGTGCCCGTTTCGGGCCAGACCTATTCGCGCAAGATCGACGCCACCGCGCTGGCGGTTGTGTCGGGCATTGCCCAGACATTCCACAAAATCGCAAATGACATACGGCTCTTGTCCCACCTGCGCGAGGTGGAGGAGCCGTTCGAAAGCGGCCAGGTGGGATCATCGGCCATGGCCTACAAACGCAACCCCATGCGCTCGGAGCGCATCACATCGCTTTCGCGCTACATTATTTCGCTGTCGTCGTCACCGGCGAACACCGCGGCCGAGCAATGGTTCGAGCGCACGCTCGACGATTCCGCCAACAAGCGTCTTTCGATCCCGGAGGCGTTTCTCGCCGCCGACGCGGTTTGCATCATCGGCCTCAACGTGCTGTCGGGCCTGGTAGTATATCCGCGCGTCATCGCAAAGCACGTGGCTGAGGAGCTTCCCTTCATGGCAACCGAAAATATTCTCATGGAGGCGGTAAAGAAAGGCGGGGACAGACAGTCTCTGCACGAACGGATCCGGCGCTACTCCATGGAAGCGCAAAAGGGAATAAAGACCGAGGGAAAACAAAACGATCTCCTCGAACGCATCCTTGCCGATCCGGTTTTCAACCTGATGCAACAGGATCTCGACAGTATCCTCAACGTATCCTCGTTCGTGGGCAGGGCGCCCCGCCAAGTGGAAGAGTTTGTCCGCGACCAGGTGGATCCGCTGCTGGCGCGGAGCGGGAAATTCGGGATAGTTGATAAAAAAGAACTTACCGTGTAGGAAACGGCGGGCTGCGTTCGCCGGGCCCGCGCGGCGACGATCGGCGGTTGCATGCGGCGCGGTCCGGGGTATGCGGCTGGGCCGACGAATGTACAAGCATTCGAACCGCTCAACCGAAAACGTTTGCAGAACGAGAAAAGCGAGACGCCCTTGGTCGCCGACTATCATGTCCATACGCCCTATTGCGGGCACGCGCAGGGAAAGATCGTCGATTATATCGAGACTGCCCTCGCCGTGGGAATAGCGGAAATCGGTTTTTCGGACCACCTCGGCCGCTACTATCTTGCCAAGAATCAGCGCAAGCGGTACTGGGACTGGGGCATGCGGGAACGCGACATTGCCAGGTATTTCTCCGAACTGCTCGACCTGAAAGAAGCCTACGAAGACCGGATAACGGTGCGCATCGGGCTCGAAATGGACTATATCGAGGGCGCAGAGCAGATTGCCGAGGCCATCTGCTCGCATTACCCGTTCGATTTCCTGCTCGGATCCATCCACTGCCTGCCCGTCCTGGGCTGGCGCCATATTTCGGAATATGTAAAGGCCGACCAGCGGCAGGTATACGAGGCATATTTCGATGCGGTGCGCTCGGGCGTGCAGTCGAAACTGTTCCAGTCCCTTGCCCATATCGATTTCATCTGGCGCTATGTGGCCTGGCCGGAGGCGCCGCAGGATCTGATGGAAGAGTACATATCCAATGCCGTGTCGCTTGCCGAAAAGAACAATGTTTGTGTTGAGATAAATGCCAATGGGTTCTTGTGGTCGCAAATCAACGACGGTCGGAACTACAACTTGTTCGACATGACCATCGAGGCCGTCAAGAAGCACAACGCCTCCGTAACCATCGGCTCGGATGCGCACACGCCAAACCTTGTGGGCAAAGCCTTCCCGCAGATTCTTGCCATCCTCAAGAGCAAAGGGATCGAGACATTCTCGGTGTTCGAACAAAAGCAGGGGAGGCGGACAAGGCTGGGGTAGCGGTGTCCCGCTCACCCTGCAGCGCACGGGACGACTGCCGGTTTGGAGCACTTTTGCGCGGCGTGAACGAGCATGTGGGAAAAGTCTGCCGCGTTTTCCGAAAGAGACCGCGGCCTATGGCCGTGGTTCCTTGCCCCTGTGCGCCAACTAAATGTTGATACGTCAACCACAATCATGTATTTTTACTTGGGCCGGGCGATTACCGCCCGCAAAGTGATCTTTACGATGAGCGGGGCTTTGAGAAAACGGCAGGATTCCCCAAGAGAGGTTTGTCATGGCTGAGTTTGTCTATGCTTGTTCGGTGAAGACCGGTCATCCCCGCAAGAGCTTCATTCAGGAACCCAAGTATCCTCTCTTCTGCTGCGGACGAAGCATGGTGAGGGTTTTTGACAAAAGCGAGGAAGACGAAAACTCCGGCGGGCCGGCAACAGCTCCGGCGGCAAAAATCGCAAAGAAGAA
The DNA here is from genome assembly GCA_003165595.1 of Fibrobacterota bacterium. Classification (GTDB taxonomy): domain Bacteria; phylum Fibrobacterota; class Chitinivibrionia; order Chitinivibrionales; family FEN-1185; genus FEN-1185. The sequence goes on from PLWQ01000023.1 coordinate 40,121, forward strand.
AGTGCGGTCTTTGGGCCGGCTCAAAGACAAGCGACGGAGCAGGTAGCGTCTCTTCGGAATAGTCTCAGAAGAACCTCAAAAGATTGCCGGTTCCGGCGTCTCTCCCGCAAACGCGGAAGTTCCACCTATTCCTATAATATGGGACGTTTTTCCTGCTCTTTGCCGGCACCAAAACCCCCTCAAAAATCTTCTTTTCCTCTTAAATCTTTTGTTGACTAGACCCCCCATATATTGTATCTTAATTTAGTTAAGCCTCTAGCTCTTGTAGCGCCCTATATCATAATCGGAACGGAACCTTACCACGACACCCGCTTAAAAAAGGAAGCAGCAATCATGGTGTTACGCAAGCTCTCGATCTTCGGGTTCAAGTCCTTTGCAGACAAGACGGAAGTGGAATTCGGTGAAGGCGTTACGGCGGTCCTCGGCCCCAACGGATGCGGCAAGAGCAACGTGATCGACGCAATACGATGGGTATTCGGAGAGCAGAAACCGTCGGCCTTGCGCAGCGCGAACATGCAGGACGTTATCTTCTCCGGCTCACAGAAACGGTCTGCGCTCAACATCGCCGAAGTGACATTGACAATAGAAAATACGAGGAAGATCCTGCCCTCCGAATTCAACGAAATCGCCATCACCCGCAGGATATTCCGCAGCGGCGAAAGCGAATATCTCATCAACAAAGTACCGTGCCGCCTGCGCGACATCCACACCATGTTCCTGGACACCGGCATCGGCAGTACGGCATATACCACCATCGAAAATTCGATGATCAATTCGATACTCAGCGACAAGGCGGAAGAACGCCGGGTCCTGTTTGAAGAGGCGGCCGGCATCGGGAAGTACAAGGAACGCCGCAAGGAAAGCCTGCGCCAGCTCGACCGCACGCGTCAGGACCTGCTCCGCATCAACGACAAGGTGCAGGAGGCCGACCGTCAGGTGCGAATGCTGGCGCGACACGTGGAAAAGGCGAACCGGTACAAGCGCTATTTTACCGACCTCAAGACGATCGAGGTGGGGTTCGAAAACAAGCGGTACGCAACCTACACGGCCACGCTTGATGCGCGTAAGAAGGAGCTTGACGAATCGGAACAAAAACGCCAGACGGTTCGCGCCAAGGCAGCTGCGGCCGAGGCAACCATCGAGAAGATGCAGATCACGGCGCTTCAGCAGGAAAAAGAGCTCGAAATCGCCTCAAAGCATGTCGCCGAGGCAAACGAGTCCATTATCGGGCTCGACCGCGATATTTCCGTTGCCAAGGAGCGCATGGCGAACCTTCGCGGGAACGTGGAGCGGAGTGATCGCGAAAGCCAGAGTCTCGATGAACAGATCGCAAGCGCCGGCGTGCTCAGGATGCAGGCCGAACAGGGAATTGTCGGGCATTCAAGCGAGCTTGTCGGGTTCGAGGAAAAGGTGGGCCGCGCCCGCGGCGAACTCGCGGCCTTCGACGATCGGGTGTCGCAAAGCAGGCAGGAATCCGAGCGCATTTCCTCGGAACACATCGAGACCATCAATGCCATCGGCGAGCTCAATAACTCCGTTGCCACCCTCAAGACAAATTACGCCAATTGCCTGGAACGCGGGGAGCACGATCAGAAAGAACTTGCCGCCCAGCAGGCCCGGCTCGACGAGTACCGGGATGCCATGGAGGTGTGCAGGCGGCAACTGGAATCGGCGCACGAGTCGCACAAGAACCTGTCCGCTTCGCGCGAGGCGTTGTTGGCCCGCATCGAAAAGGAAGACGAACAGTACCAGTCTCTTGTCGAACGCGAGAAACGCCTCGAAGCCCAAATTGACGCATGCAAGTCTCAACGCACGTTTCTGGAAGGTCTCGACGCGGCGTTTGAGGGCTACGAAGGCGGCGTCAAGGCGGTGCTCACCAAGAATCTGCCCGGCGCGGCCGGCATCGTCGCCGACCTGGTGCGCGTGCCCGACGAGTCCATGCTCGGTCTGGTAGAGCGCGTGCTGGGCCAATCGATCCAGACCCTGGTTTTCCGCACCGATGCCGACCTCAAGAACGCGGTTTCGTTCCTTCGCGCGGAGAATGCGGGTTCGGCACGCATGGTTTCCATGGAGCGCCTCAGTCGTTCGTCGTTTGAGTCGCACTTTGCGCATGCGTCCGCGGAACCCATGCGGAAATTCGTCCAGACCGCCGACGAATATTCGTGCGTCGCGGATTATCTGTTCGCCCACACCTACTGCACCGCCACTGCCGACGAGGCGATCGATCGCTCCAACGAGTATGGGAGGGGAATTTTCGCCGCGAGGGACGGCGTGGTGTGCCTGGAGAACGGGTGCGTGCTCGCGGGCGCTCCCAAGAAACAGCAGGCGGGCATTCTTCAGCGCAAACAGTCGATAGAAAAATGCGTGGCCGACATCGACAGGTTCGAAAAAGAGTACCAGCGGGTGATTCACGAGAAGGAAATCTGCATCATCAACCGCGACGAAGCCAAGTACGCTCTTGTCGAGGTTGACGAAAAGCTCAACACCGGGCGCCAGAAGCAGCAGGAACAGGAAACAACCATTCGCCATTACGACAACGAGAGCCGCACCGTTGAGGCCACCATGGAAGAATTGCGAGCCGAAATGGCGCGCACGCGCGAACGCATGGTCAGCCTCGACGCGCAGATCAAGACCGCCGACCTGCGGTGCGAAGATCTGGGCGGCAGGCGCCTGGACCTCGAGGCACGTGTCGAGCGGTCGCGCACCGCGCTCACCGGCATGCAGGAGGAGCGCAACAGCATGGCCGAGCACCTCAAGAACATCGAGCTCGAAATGATGGGTCTCACCAACAGGATACAACAGGAGAAACAGGACATCGAGCGTCTCCTGTCGGATGTGCGGCATTACACGGCCAAGAAGGAAAAGGTGGCGCAAGAGAAACAGCAGGCGCTTGCCGAAATAGAATCGCTGGAATCGTCGATCCGCGGTGAGGAGGAACAGCTCGGATTGCAGATTGTAAAACGATCCGACCTCGAACAGGTACGGGCCGTGCAGCGCGACAAGTATAATGCCGTCCTCATCGAAATCGAGGAGATCCGGAAGGTTCTCAAGGCGGATACGGGCGACAGCGAAGAGCTGTCGAACAGGATTCACGGCCTGGAACTCGACCAGACGCGGGACGAGCAGGAGAAGCGGCGCATCCGCGAGCGAATTTACGAGGCATACAAAGTGGACCTCGAATCGCCTGACGAAGAAATCGCCGGCATTGAAGAAGACGAAGCGGCCGTGGTGGAGCGGATCAACGTATTCAAGGAACGGCTGCGCAGGCTGGGCGACGTGAACATGGCCGCGCTCACCGATTTTGAAACCGAAAGCGCGCGCCTGCGCGAGATGACGGTTCAGCGCGACGATCTGCAGACTGCGGTTGACGATCTGGAAAAGGCCATCAAGAAACTCGACAAAGAGGCGCGCGTACAGTTTACGACCACGTTCGAGCAGGTGCAGAAGAACTTCATCACCATGTTCACCACCCTGTTCGAGGGTGGTGAAGCGCAGCTCACGCTCGAGGAAAACGCGGATCCGCTGGAAGCAGCCATCAATATCAACGTGCGGCCGGCGGGTAAGAAGATGCGCGGCGTGGGCCTGTTGTCGGGAGGCGAGCGCGCGCTCACTGCCATTTCGCTCCTGTTTTCGCTCTATCTTGTAAAGCCGTCGGCCTACTGCATCCTCGACGAGCTCGACGCGCCGCTCGACGACGCCAACATCGGCAGGTTCGTGAGCATTCTCAAGAAATTCTCCGAGCAAACGCAGTTTATCGTGATAACGCACAACAAGCGCACCATGGAAGCGGCCGATTTGCTCTACGGCGTCACGCAGCAGGAAAAGGGCGTGTCGACCATCGTGGGCGTGAAGTTCGAGGAAGCGGCCCTGCAAGCCGCATGACCTCCATGCGAACCGTTGCCGTAATCATTTTCGTCGCGATGGCGGCATTCTTTGTCGCCTGCTTCTATGCAGGCATATTCGACGAAGTCGGCATGTCGGTGAGCGAGCAGGGGCCCTACTGTCTGGTATACCGGGAGCATACCGGTCCCTACCGCGATGTCAGGTTCGTCCGGATCGACGTCTGCACGTATCTCCGCGACCGCGGCGCCGCAGTTCCCGCCAGGTCATTTGTCAGGCTGCTCGACAACCCGCAGAAGGTGAAGCCCGAAAACCAGCGGAGTATCGCGGGCTATGTAACCGACAGCCTTCTCCCAAATGTCCAGCCGCCCTACAAAACCGATATTTTCCCCCGGACCCGCGCCGTGAGCGCCGTCTTTCCCGTCCGGTCCTTCCTGTCGCAAATTACCGGGCCGCTCAAGTTCTACCCGAGGCTGTTTCGCTATTGCGGCAGGGAGAAGCTCGAAACAAACGGGCCGGTCTTCGAGCTGTACGACTCGGCCGCGAAGAAGATTGAATATGTGGCGCCGGTAAAGTAAAGGCGCCCCGCATTTCTCGCCGGCTTTAGCCGGGGCAGCCTCCGTGCGCTCCGGCCGCAGGTAGTATTTTAATCGCATGTCCAAGCCCGACTCCGCGGTCCCCACAAAGAAGGCCACGCTTTTCCTCCTGTCCTATGCAAAGAGACACGCGCTGTCCATTGCCGGCGGCATGGTCCTGCTCATAGCCGTTGACCTGTGTCAGCTGATCATTCCGCAGATCGTCCGTGCAACGGTCGATCTACTCGGCGGGGAGCATTTCGCGCGCAGCGCCATCTTGATAAATGCCGGCAAAATAGCTGGGCTCGCCCTTGCCATGGTGGCGGTCCGTTTCTTGTGGCGGCTGTGCATCATGCGGCCGGCAAGAAAGATAGAGACGGAAATGCGTGAAGACATGTTCGCGCACCTCACCGGCCTTTCGTTTTCCTATTTCAACAGGACAAAGACCGGCGACCTCATGGCGCTTCTCGTCAACGATCTCAACGCCATCCGCATGGCCGCGGGACTCGGGCTCACCGGACTTACCGATGCGCTGTTCATGGGGTCCATGTCGCTGGCGTTCATGATGTCGATAAACGTTCCCCTCACGCTGCTTACGGTGATTCCCCTTCCGGTGATCGTCTTTGTCATGATACGGTTCGGCAAGGTGATCCAGACACGGTTCTCCGACGTCCAGGAATCCTTCGGCGATATCTCGTCGCGCGCCCAGGAATCGTTGTCGGGAATCCGGGTCGTCAAGGGGTTTGTGCAGGAGGATCAGGAACTGCGCGGTTTCGTGCGGGAGTGCGACGGCTATGTGGAGAAGAACATCCGCCTTGTAAAGCTGTTCGGCTTCTTCTTCCCGCTCATCAGTTTCCTTGCCGCGCTGTCGCTGTCGCTGCTGTACTTCTTCGGCTCCCGATTCGTGCTCCAGAACGCCATCAGCCTCGGGCAATTCGTGTCGTTTTCGTTTTACATAGGCCTGTTCGTGTGGCCGATGATGGCGGTGGGATGGGTGTTCAACCTGTATCAGCGCGGAATCGCATCCGCAAAGCGAATCATAGAGCTCATGGAAGAGAAGCCGGATGTCCGGCCCGCGCCGGCGGGAAGCGCGGCCGCGGTCACCGGGGGCCGCATTGAATTTCGCGACCTCTCATTCCGGTACGGGCCGCACGGCCCGGACGTACTCAAGCACATCTCCCTCACCGTTGCGGCGGGCGCGTCGCTCGGGATCATGGGAAAGCCGGGGTCCGGCAAGACCACGCTCATCTCGCTGCTGTTTCATCTGTTTCCCGTGGAGCCTGGAAGGATTGTTGTTGACGGATACGATATCAACGACATTCCCGCCGCCTTGCTGCGCGCGTCGATCGGGTATGTGCCGCAGGATTCGTTTCTGTTTTCCGACACCGTGGGAAACAACATCGCGTTCGGCGTGGAGGAAGGGGCGGCGGAAAACAGCACGATCACGCGCGCCGCAACGCTTTCCGCCATTCATCGGGACATTCAGCAGTTTCCCGGCGGTTATGCCACGCAGATCGGGGAACGAGGGATAACGCTCTCGGGCGGGCAGAAGCAGCGGCTGGCAATCAGCAGGGCTCTGCTCATCAAGCCCGCGATCCTCGTGCTCGACGACGCGCTTTCGTCGGTGGATGCGGCCACCGAGCGGCAGATATTCTCCTCGCTCACGCCGGAAATCAGGGGCCGCACATCCATAGTTATCGCGCACCGCGTTTCCACGGTGATGGGTTGCGATTCGATAGTGGTCCTTTCCGAAGGAGAAATAGCGGAACAGGGCAGTCACCGGGAACTGCTGGCCGGTGACGGGTTCTACTCCCGGCTCTACCGGTTGCAGACGCTTGAAGAAAACATCGCGGAAGAGGAGTAACGGTCTGTGGACTTGTTTCACGAGGAAGAGACCGACAGCGGCAGGATGTTCGACACGCGCATCATGCGTATCCTGTACGGGTATGTCATGGCCTACAAAAAGCAGCTGTTCTTCTCACTTGCCTGCGTGGTGGTGATCACGTCGGCCACGCTCGCCGTGCCGTTCCTCGCAAAGACCATCATCGACCGGTACGTTGTAAAACAGGGATACCTGGTGAACGAGGGGCTGCTGGCGCGCGCGGGAAGCGCCGAATTGTCGAAACGGGAAAAGAAGGCGCTGCCCCTTGCAAACGGATATTCGTTTCTGTTCCAGTCGCAGCTTTCGTTTTTCTCGCAATCGCAGCTGCGCGGCTTTACCGCGTCGGGCGCGCTGTCGACCCGGAAATACACGCTTGTCGAGCGGCCCGACGAATCGGGACGGGTGGCCGCCGTGCTCGCGTCCCTCGTTGCAGATGGGAAAGCCATCGCGTACCCCGGCGGTATCTTCCTGGTGAAACCCGCCGCGCTTACCGAATTTACAAATAGAGAATTACTTCTGGTGCGCCGTACCGACGCCGCCAACATCATGCGGTACGTTCTTTTCATACTCGCCATCTTCGCGGTGCAGTTCGTGGCGTCGTACCTGCAGATCGTGTCCCTCATGAGGCTGTCGCAGCGCGCGATGCGCGATTTGCGCCGCGATTTATTCGCCCGCATTCTGTCGCTTGAGGTGTCTTATTTCGACGCAAACCCGGTGGGCAGGCTTGTCAACAGGGTCACCAACGACATCGAAGTGCTCAATGAGATGTTTTCGTCGGTGCTGGTTACTCTGTTTCAGGACATTCTGATTCTTGCCGGAATCACGGCGGTGATGTTTGCCGCAAACGTCTACCTCGCCTGCGCCGTGGCAGTCACGTTTCCCTTTTTGTTCGCGGTGACGCTGGTGTTCCGGGTGAAGGCGCGTGGCGCGTACCGCATCATACGCACGAAGATCGCCGAACTTAACGCCTTTCTTAACGAGAACATTTCCGGGATCCGCATTGTCCAGGTGTTCGTGCAGGAACTCAAGCAACTCAGGAAATTCCGGCATATCAACAACGAGGTGTACCACGCAAACGTCCGCCAGTTGTACGTGTACGCGGTGTTCCGGCCGCTCATCGATTTCTTCCGGTGGTTTGCCGTTGCCGCCGTGATATACCTCGGGGCGAATCTCATCGCCGACGGCATTGTGTCCTACGGCCTTGTGCTTATGTTTCTTTCCTACATCGGCAGCTTCTTTGAGCCCATCGGAGACCTGTCGGAAAAATTCGACATCATGCAGAGCGCCACGGCTGCCGGCGAGAAGATCCTGTCGGTGTTTAACGCCACGGCGGCCCGCGAGGCGGCCGGTCCGGGACAGGATGAAGCGTTCCGGAAGCGGTGCGGCGCGCCGCCTCGCGGTCGTGTGCGTCTGCGGGGAGAAATCGCATTCGACAATGTGTGGTTCGGGTACACACCCGGCCAATGGGTATTGCGCGGAGTTTCGTTTTCCGTCAAGCCGCATCAGACGCTTGCGATCGTGGGGGAGACCGGGTCGGGAAAGTCCACGATCATAAGCCTTCTGTCGCGGCTCTATGCGGTGCAAAAAGGGGCTATCTCCGTTGACGGCATGAATATCGCCGAAATTCCCTTCGACATTCTGCGCGGCAACATCGCCACCGTGATGCAGGATGTGTTCCTGTTCTCGCGCACCCTGCGGGAAAACGTGACGCTTGGCTCGGAGTACAACGAGGAAATGTTTCGGCAGGTGGCGCAGGTCACCCATATCAACAAATTCATCCGCCGTCTTGCCCTCGGCGAAAACGAACGCGTGATGGAACGCGGAACAACGTTTTCGGCGGGCGAGCGGCAGCTTCTGGCGTTCGCCCGCGCGCTGTACGCGGACCCTTCCATCCTTGTGCTCGACGAGGCGACGTCGAATATCGACACCGAAACCGAGCGGCTCATCCAGGACGCCATTTCGCACCTTGTGAAGGGGAGAACGTCCATCGTGGTGGCGCACCGGCTGTCCACAATCCAGAGCGCGCACACGATCCTTGTGCTCGAAAAGGGCGTTATTGCGGAGGAAGGCAACCACGCATCGCTGCTTGCGAGGCGGGGATTGTATTATGAGCTTTATAAGCTGCAATTTGGGGCAAGCTAGACACTTGTCATTGCGGTACGAAAATCGCGGCAAAGCTCTAAACGAGCGGATGAGAAAATGGAATTACGCCAGGCCTTTGTCCTGCGGAGGTTCCAGCAGGCAGTTTACGGCAGCTTCCACGGTCGGCTGCAGCGCATTTCCCAGGATAGGAGAAATACCGATGACGTCGAAAAGATTCCTTACTTCGTTTGCCGGGTCATTCGGCACGACCACGGCCATCCGGCCTTTCCCTTCGTCACAAAAAGACTTCCAGCTCCGGGTAACATTGCTTATTCCTTCGCTCGATATGTAGTCGCAGCTGGACAGGTCGAGTATGAACCTCGCGACCCCTTGTTCCCTTAGTTTGGCAAGTATCCTGGCGTATTCCGTGGCGTGGGAATGCAGGTAGGCCTTGCCGAACACGCGAAGCACCGCGATCCCGCGGTCAACGCGAACATCAAACAGCGGCGAGGAGACGGTGCTGCTATTCGACATATTTGTTCTCACCCCGGGCAATTACTTCGAGGAATTTTTCCGGGTCTTCCGTTTCCACAAGGCTGCTTCGAATCTCTTCGTACGACATGATTCTCGACAGCGACGAAAGGAGCTGGGTGTACTGGGCCGAGGCATTTGCGGGGGATAGCATCATGAAAATGAGGTGAACGGGCTGTTCGTCGATGGCGTTGAAATCAATGCCTTTTACACTGCGGCCGGCAATCATAAAAACCCTGTCGATGCCTTCGATGCGCGCATGCGGAATGGCGATCCCATAGCCTATTCCCGTGGACATTTCCGCTTCGCGGTCGAGAATCTTGTGTACAATGAGGTCCTGGTCCTTTACATCGTACAAGGATGCCAGGTATTTGCCCATCTGGGTGAGGAGGGCGGCCTTGTCCGTGGAATCCAGATTGGTGATAATGCCGTTCTTCTGGAGAATATCTTGGATTTTCACGACGGTTCCTTGTTGCTGGTGTCGGCACGCTCCGAATCCCGTTTCTTGTTCCTCTGCTCCATATACATAATGGTTCTGCCGATTGCGTAGATTACGAGCCCGCACAATGCGCAAAAGTAGGTAACGCTCCTCAGATGGTGCGTCATGAAATGAGTGATAAGGCCGGCGCCATAGAAAACGGCGCAAGCTGCAACCACAAGAAATCCCGCAGCCATGATCTGAAATCCATGCAGTCGCACATATCCCATTGTCGATCGGAGCATAGGCCGTGACCTTCGGAAGGCAAACGGGTTACAACGTAGCTGCGGAAAAAGGATGCGAAGAGGTGGCTGGCGACGCAAGTGCCGGTGTCCTGGCCGGCAGCGCTGCTTGTCCGTGTCTGTTTCTCATGTACTTGTTCCCATGGGAAAAAGAAAGACGTGTCAAAGGCAGCATTAATATAGATGATTACCGACCGGAGTATTACATAACGGTGCCATCGGCAGGCTGTATCAGCCCCTGCCAGGCCTCGACGGAGACGGCCGAAAGGTCCCTGAACATTTCCGCCGCTTTGTCCGGATTTGACACGACAACGCGGACCTCAATCCTGTCCTTTTCGAAAAACGGGTCGGGCAAGAAATGTATCGATGAAGGATGTGGGTTTGCCTTTCGGGAAAGCTCGTTCCAGGCCTGGAGGGCCGCGTCGAACCGGGGGTGGCGCAAGGAATGCAAGATTGACCTCAGCTTCTCGATTCTTTGCGGGTCGTTGAGCGAGACGTCGTTCTTGACGGCGGCACATTCGGGCAACGCCAGAATGTCGCCGGCCCCGCAGTCTCGGCTCGAAGCGATTTCCGCAAGCCATTGCAGGAATTCCCGTTCTGCCTGCTGCGACAGCCGAAGTGAGCCGAAGAACCCGGCAAAGGACGATCTGTCCTTTTCGGAGAGCGCGCGGAAATCGGCCGCGTTTTGCACATGAATGCGGTCGGAGCACACGGCGGCTACGACATCGCCCGGGCATTCGGAAAGATCGGCAAGCTCCGCAGCCTCGTTCCACCTGATGCCGAGGAGCTGCGCGACAGCCGTCTGGTCTTTCGCATATCCTTGCCCGGCCATCCATTTGTAAAAGACAAAGCGTTCGCCGATGTGAGCGCCCCTGCTGCGATTGACCAGAATCCTCAGCAGCCCCGCCTGCGAGGCGGTGAGCGGGCCCGCCGCAATGCCACACGCGCAGAACGCCCGGCCCAGCCCTCGAAGTGCGAGATATCGTTTGCATCCGTCGACAATGGAAAAGCTGCCGCCGTCATTTTCTGCAACGAGCAACGGAAGCAGCTGCGACGCGTCGGGCAGGGGCGCCGATGCAGCCGCCGGATCAAACAGTCCGGCCGGCAGCGTAAGCCTGCTCATCTGCACCATTGCGCAATCGACGACCGCAGCTCTCGCTACAAGCTCACGCTCAAGAGCCGAAATCTCTTGCGATTTGTGAATATTGTTCATATTCCTGCTGTTTTCCTCTCTTTTTGCAGCCATTGGCGAATATAAGGGCCTTCCTTGCGAGCGCGGCCCGCGCCAGAACCGCCTGCGCGGCCGAAAGCCTCCCGGACCGGAGAATGTCCAGGATGCTCCGTATCCGAAACCTGTCGAGCCATGGTACGGTTGCGGAAAGCTGGTCCGCATGTCCGCCAAAGCGGGTGAGCAGGTATTCATCAACCAGCCCGACGGGATAGCGGCAGGTTATTCTGAGCCACAGGTCGTAGTCTTCGCATGCGGGAAGTGACTCGTTGAAACCGCCCGCCTCCGCAAACAGCTCCGTGTCGATGACGACCGAAGACGGCGTCACCATGCACCGGGCGAGGCTTTGGTCAAAAATATGTCCCTGGCTTTTTTCGTGCGTGGCAGGCGGGTTGACGCGAATTCCGCGCCTGACCCAGATCTCGCGCGTCTGGAAAATCCTGAAGCCGGGATTGCTCTCGTGCCACGCCATTTGCTTCTCAAGTTTCCGGGCATGCCACTGGTCGTCGGAGTCCAGAAAAGCAATCCACGCGCCGGACGCGGCAGACACGCCGGCGTTCCTGGCGGCCGAGACTCCCCGGTGCAGCGGAAGTCGGATGAACTTTACGGAAGGCAAAAGCCCGTGTGCCTCCAGCTCCTCGCTGGTTGTGTCGGCGGATGCGTCGTCAACCACGATGCACTCAAAGTCGCGCATGGTCTGGTCAAGCACCGAGCCCACCGCCCGAATCAGCAAAGCAGCCCTGTTGAAAGTGGGAATGACAACCGATAGCAGAGGCATGGCGACAGAAATCTCCGTTGTGGCAGAAAAGATAGTTTACGCTGTGGAAAGAAGGGGTGCGGCCGGACGCGGGGCGCGAAAAAAAATCCACATGGCGGATCGGTCCGCCATGTGGAAAAGGTCGATAGCCTGACGCTGGAAACGTGATTACTTTTTCTTTTTTCCTTTTCCGGCAAGGCTGATGATGCGATAGGTCTGAGAAACGGACAATTCGAATTTCTTGGCGATATCGGTGCCTGTCTTTCCGCCTTTGTACATCCCAAGAATCTTCTTGTTTCTCTCGGCATTCTTCGCGATAAGCGAATCGATGCCGTACTTGTTGCGCAATTGATGGATCGCTTGACGGGTGACACCGACCTTGTCGCCGATTGCCTGGTCGGTTCCCAGTTTCTTCTGAAGCGCGGTAAGCTGCTGTTTGCTGAGTCTGGCCATGATGACTCCTTTCTTAAGGTGGATTGATTAAATATAATATTGGTACAACGCAAGGTACACAATTTTGGTTTTTTTTCGGGTCGTTCTCCCGTTTGGGAAGCATTTACAAAATAGTGGCTCTTCCTATCGCGCGCCAACGGAAACGACGGAATCGTGATTAAAGCAGACGTATTGGCTGCCGTACAGCCATTGCTGCGGGCACGACCGGCGGCTGGTATCGGTGACCACCGAATGCGGCCGGCCCCAGCTTACGGTGACTTGCTCCTTTGTCATGCCGCTCACAATGGTGTGGCGGTTGACGGCGCTCCAGGTGAGGCTGTCCCATTTATAAAGGTCGGCGGGGTTTGACTCGAACAGCTCTTCGGCCCACGGCTGCTGCGGCAGTATCTCGTTTTCCATGGTGTTTGTCCAGCTGATGCCCGCGGGAATGAATCCCTTTTCTTTCCCCGCGGTTTCCACGAGAAGCCACAACGGTCTTGGCGGAAGCGGCGTGAGGCCCCACGAAACCCCGGTTACCTTGAGCTTGTCCTGGATCTTCACCGTGATCTTCCCGTACGCGCCGGTGGCCGAATCGTAGGTGCCGATAAACCCGCGACGCGAATACACGGTCTTCCTCACCCACTTCTTTGTGGCGCTGTCGAGATCGCTTGCGCAGGCGATTCCTTCAATCGCTCCCTTGCGCGTCTTTGCAAATACCTGCCGGCCGTTTTGGTCCAGGGTAAAGGTAACGAGGAATTCGGCGCCCGCCGGTTCCACTGACGTTACCGCAAGGGTCGCGCCGGCAAGCTTGTCGCTGCGAAGGTGCCGTTTGGATGTCTCGATCGACGTGTCCACGGGCGCGGTGGCGGCGGCCAGGCTCTTTGACAGGTAAAATTCATATCCGAACTGCCGGAACAGCTTCTGTTTTGCAAGCACGACGAATTTTCTGTTGACCCATTGCGTAACAGGAACGAACAGGGCCGAATCGGGAACGCAAAGGGGTGCCGGGGATACGGCCGGCGCGGACGCTTTCCGCAGCGCTGCGGTATCGCGGTCGGCGCGGACGGCGTTATTTGCGTGTGCGAGGAAGCCCGCGCAGATACAAGCGACTGCCGCTGCTGCAAAAAGCAAGGAGCCATTTCGGGCGGAATGTTTCATAGGGCGCACTCATACGCGTCTTGCCGTTTGGGATTGTTCTGCGGGAGGGAACGGGGTTCCTGTTTGCAAGGCAAGCGTGCAGATAAATTAACAATTGCGCCCGGAAAAAGAAACAGATATTACATTTGCCGAAAGATATTGTATCAAACCCTTTTTGCAAATCGCAGGGCCAGTTCCCTCACGTCTACCACTTTGCCGAAGTGCAAAGCGACCGCCGCCGCCGCAAGGGCGGGAATGCCGGCACCCGCGGCCACGAGCAGGTTCTGGACAAAGGAATGTGCACCGATGCGCGGCGCCAGCAGCGTCTTAAGGGCCAGGCACAGCGCCCCCGCGACGGCGCCGATACAAAGCACCTTGCCGAAAACCATGAGCGTTGCGACGAAATCGGCCCGGAAAGAATGCCGGTTCTCCCATGTCCAGTACAATACGAAGAACTGCACGGTCATCGCCACCGACGACGCCAGGGCGATGCCCATGGCGCCGAGCAGCGTGCTTAGCCAGAGAAAGCACGGAATGCTTGCCAGCGCTATTGCGGTGCTTGTCACCATGGGAAAAATCATTTTCTGCTCCGCATAGAAGCTTCGCATCACGATGGTGCTTGCGGCAAAAGGAAACGCGCCGGCAAGATACACCGCCAGGACGGGCGCGGTGGCTGCCGTCGACGCGGCGTCGAACCTGCCGTGCTGGAAGAGAACGGCAATCACCTGGGCCGATAGCGGGATCATCACGCCGCAGCAGGGAATGAGCAGGGCCGCGATCTTCCGCGTGATTCCATTGAGGAGGTTGTTCATGTCGCCGAATTTCCGCTCCACCGCAAGCCTCGCCAGAAACGGGTAGGAGGCGACGCCGGCGGCCTGGCCGAACACGCCCACGAAAATCATCATGGTCCGCAGCGAATAGTTGATGCTTGCGAGCGCGCCGCCCTTGAGGAACGATCCGAAATAGCGGAAGAATATCTCGTTTGAAAAGGTCATGCCCGCGCCGATGATAAGCGGAATGGTGACCATAACGTAGGTATACAGGTCCTTGTCCCTGAGATCCAGGATTAACCGGTACCGCATTCCCACCCGGAGGGCGCCGGGAAGCTGAACGAAAACGTTTCCCACAAGCGACCCGATCAGCACGCCCCAGGCGAATCCCTCGACGCCGATCAACGGGTACAGAATGATCCCGCCCAGGATGATGCCGCCGTTATAACAGAGCGGCAGGAGCGCAGGCAGAAAAAAACGGTTGTTTGCATACTGGACGGCAAGGAGGAACGCTCCCCAATAGAAAAGGAGTTGCGCCGGCATGATAATGCGGGTAAGGCGCACCGTCAGGTCGAGCGGCACGCCGTGTCCCATGAGGCCGATTATCTGCCGTGTAAAAACAATGCTCAGTACCACGAGCACGGCAAGGACGATGGTGCCCGTAGTGAGAAGGTTGGAAAATACCCGCCACGATTTCTCCCGCTCGCCGCTCACGAGGTATTTCTGGAAAATCGGAATGAATGTGATTGACAGGTAGCCGCCTGCCAGGAAATGGTTCAGGAGCTCCGGGATGATGAAGGACGCGACATAGGCGTTCATCTCCGTGGATGTCCCGCAGTATCCGGAGAGCACCGTCTCCCGTGCCAGCCCCATGATCCTGCTGAGCAGCACCGAGGTCATCATGATGACGGATGCAATTGCAATGGAGCGCTTGAGATCGGGTGCAGATGAAGGCTTTTGTAAAGTTGACATCAGGATTTTGTCGCGGTAAAATGAGATCCGCACGCCGCGGGTGCATGCCGGCGGCATATAGAAATAACTGCGCTTCGGACTTTTTTAGTGGGTCCTGTCGTGATACTGGCCCTCCAGGCCCTTGTAATGCGGCAGAACTACCGGGCACGCAGGAGCTTGTGCAAGGCGGAGCGCCTTGGATGACAATCGCTTGCGCGAAATTCCGCTCCTGCATGCCCGGGCCGCTGGTACAAGGTCCTTTCAGTCCAGCATCCCGCCACCCACTAAAAAGTCCGAACAACCAAAATAACAGGGCGGATGCCGGCGCACAACTGTTTTCTCCCGCAACGCACAGCTGCGGCGGCTCGCGCGGCCGAATTGTTTGCAAACAAGAAACTGCCGCGTGCCGCCGCCGGTTGCGTTTCCCGGGGTAAAGAAGGTAATTTACAACTCACATCGTCATATTTTGTCGAAAGAATGCGGCATGCATGAAGAAATAATCGACTATCTGCGGCAGCACGGCCCGGTTTCGTCGCTTGTTCTTGCGCAGGAATTCCTCAAGTTCAAGAATCCCGTGGAGAAAATCGCGCACCTGGCAGTGGTCGGCATTCTGGGCAGAGACCGGCGATTCCGTCTTGACGACGACAATCTCTGGCATGCCGTGGCGCAGGCCGAGCCCGCGGGCACATCGCCGCTCCTCGCCGATATCCCCTGGGCCGTCGTTTACTTTCTGACGCTTCCGGCCAACCCGTCCGTTGCGGTGCATGTGTCGGCATGGACCGCGGTCGAACCGCCCGAACTGCTGTTCGAACGGTGGCTTGTTGATCCGGCCTCGCTTCCCTGGGAAGAACAGCAGACGCTCGCGAGCGTGAGTGATGCGCCGTTTCCCGACGAATCGGGAACCGAGAAGGCGGCTCGCCTCGTTGCCGCATGCGAAGGGAAAACGCCGCTGTTTCTTTCGTGGCGTCAGCAGGCGCTCTTTGCGAATCTCGCCACCCGGGCCGGCGTGCCGCCCCCCGATGACGCCGTGCTGGCGGGGTCGCTGTTCTCATGCTGCTCACGCCCCTTGCCCAGGCCCCTGTCTCTTGACGAATGCAATAAGGCGATATTCGGCTCGCCGGTTCCGGATTGTTATGCCTACAAGCGCGGGGAATATTTCGCGCTGTGCTGCCGTGCGCTGTTCGACGAAATGCGGCAATCGGGCATCAAGCGGTTTTCGCAGATAGAGGAGGCCGAGCAGAAAGAACTGTTTGCGTTCGATTTTTCATCCAAGACGTTTACCCGGGACGATATAACAAACGCGCCTTCGACGCCCGGCGTGTACGGATTCAAGGCAAAAGAAGGTTCCTACCTGTACATCGGAAAAGCCTCGAATCTCCGGAGAAGGCTGGCAAGCTACTTTCGCGAATCCGACGAGTCGCCGGACAAGCTTTCCCGCATACGCGCCGAATCGCACACGCTGGTATCCTACCCCTGCGGTTCCGAGCTGGAAAGCCTTGTGTACGAATACAGGCTTATCCGGAAGCATTCCCCGACGCTTAACACACAGGTGGCGATCGCAGAGCGCAAGGGCGATTTCCAACCGCTTGACGACTGCATAGTGCTCCTGCCGCACGCGGAAAAAGAGAAGGGCATGTCGTTCTGGTTCCGCAAAAACCAGAAGATAAACATGCGGCCCTTTTGTTCCGACTTTCGCGATGGCCCTGCCATCGAACCCGAGCTCGAAGCGTTCTTCTTCGGCGGCATGCTCCCGCCCCTTCCCACCGACTTTCCCGAGCAGGAAATCGCCACGCGCTGGGTAAAGCGGCGAAAGGACGATTTGTGCATCGTGTGGGTGAACCGGTCGGGATCGGGGAGAGAGCTTTGGGAACAGATGCGGGGATTTTGGAAGGAGTGCGTCGGCAAATGAAAACGTTCTGAGAAAAGAACGCTGATTGCGGCGGTGGAACCTGTGACCTCCATCACACCGCATGGCATGGTTACATCGTATTTTGTGCTTGCGGGCTGTGAACACAGCGCCAATGTCGGGCGCACCCCCTTGTGAAAGAGACCGTGGAGAACACATGAACGGTGAATATCAGGTTCAAACGGACAAGAAAGAGAAGATCAAACTCGATTCCGATATCGTGGAAGCAACATGGCTCTGCGGCGCAGCTCATGGCGGCACCAATGCCGCGCTCAAGGTGACAACCTACGCCGTCGCCGAACGCTCTTCCATCGAAATAAAGGGTTTCAGTTCAAAGGGCAAAGCGCCCGGTACAATAAAGGGCGAAATTTACAACAACGAATTTGCAGGAGAACTGCCGATTCCCGAAAAAGTCGAGCTTGGCGCGCAAATCGGGTTTGAAGCAAAACTTCCCAAGCACGGCCTCAAACAGGACTGCCAGTTTACCATCCCCGCAATACCGGCCATCCAGGTTTCCAAAATGTGCTGGGACAAAACAGAAGTGCATCGTGGAGACATTGTCACGCTTACCACGCAATTTGTCAACCCCCTGCCCGGCGCCCAGGCGCAGATAATTATTTACGAATACGATCCGGACGGTCACCACGAAAAGTATTGCTCGTTTCCCGTGGAAATTGAGAATGACAAGATTGAAGTCAAGTGGGAGTTTCCATCCACGTACGACGTATCTCAAATCCCGACCGAAGAAGAACGGCAGAAGTATCAGAAGCATTATGTGCCGGTGGAGTTTTTCTTTCTGGTGGTCATTGACGGGGTGAGAGTGGGGGAAGGGCAGGAGAGCGGGAAATTAAAATTCAAAGATGCGATTACTATTAATTTGACCGACGGAGAGGGAAAAGAATGTGCCGATATAGACTACACGCTTGATGGCCCCGACAATAAGGTGACTAAAGGGAAAAGCGACAAGTCAGGAACGATAAATGTCAAAGATTTGCCCGCAGGGCCTTATAAACTGAGTTTTGCGGGGATTAGTTTTGCCGCCAAGGTCGGGACCGTGGAGAAAATCGACGGAAGTTTGGTAACAAGAGTACGCCCAACCGAAAGGATAATCGTGAAATCGGGCGAGCAGTATTCATTTATCGTCACGCTGCCGCATGGAGTTATTGATGGGCATATGCATACTCAAAGCGGCAAGTGCGCTCCGCTACCGCTGTTATATGCTCCTATTCACGATGCAATTGGTATTAATATCGCGCCCGCGCCGCGCACCTGGATAGAAAATCTCGCTATGTTCAAAGAGGTTGGCCGGGTGCAAAAACAGGCCGGCGACGCCATCGCGGCCAGGGTTTGCAAGGAAAATGCCAATACTTATTCAATTGACGGTAATATTCTTTCCGACGAGCAATATAAAGACTCCGACGAATTTATCTCCATAATGGTATCACAGCCCATGGACATGGATTATGCGCATATTGCCGGTTATCCGCCGGAGAGCAGCCTAATTTATCATGCCGATGGTAACAAAGTTATCTATTACAACCGCATGAAAGCCAACGCTCCAGAGACAAGCGGGACCATTGTCGATGTATCGCATGAAAGAGTGCTGGACAAACAAAAGAAATATGTATGGCGATTTAAGGATTGGCTTACCCAATACTCGGAATTGCGGTCAGCTGTGCTTGTAAATCCCTTAAAGATTTTGCCGATGTATAATTACGATCCAAGGCGATGGTCAAAAAGTGAAAGTACAAGAGAAGACCGGGCATGGGTGTATGGGCCATGGAACCTGCCGTTTAAGGAGATCGCATCAGAAACAACTCCTGGTCTGTTCCTTGGTTTTAAGATGTATCCGCCATTGGGCTATCGTCCTCTCGACAAAAGGCTTCCTCACCTAGTTGATTTTTACAGCGTTTGTCAACAAAGAAACATACCAATTCTAACGCACTGCTCGCCCGGCGGGATGACCACTCATGAGTCCAATTTCTATTGTGAACTCGACAATGTCAAGCTTGACCCTGTTGACGTAATATCCGGCGCAAAGCCCCGTTGCCTTGGCTACAATCCTCATGCTCCGCTTGGATATTTTTATGACAAATACGTTCATCCCAAGAATTGGAGAGAAGTGCTGTCAATAAACCCCAATTTGCGATTGTGTCTCGCACATTTCGGTGGCGATGAGTGGAGCAAGGGCGGAGGCGAGGCAAGCGACTGGGTGCAGGAGATAATTGCGCTAACAAAGGAATTCCCTAATGTTTACACCGACGTCGCTTGCTTTAACCTTGCCCAAGTTAAAGATGCTTTTGGTCGCTTTTTGCGCGAAAACAAATATCCGCATCTAAAGGACAAGTTTCTATTTGGAACCGACTGGTATCTTACGCTTCTTGTAATGGGAAAAGGCGATTATAGGGTGTATTGCGAAAATTTCAAAAAATTCTTTGATGGCATTGATAAAAGTTTGTGGACGCGGTTTACGCTGCTCAACCCTTATGAATTTTACGGGCTTGGAAACAAAAACAAAATGGAAAAAATGGCCGGCTCTTTAAAAGACGCATTTGACCTCAACAATAAAGATAAGAAACAATTCGAAACGAAAATCGACGAAGGAATGGAAAAAATCCTTGGTCTCCAGCATCGGATCGATAAGATAAAGTCGAAGCAGCAATAATGATAGCGATAAAAACCGTTATTGTTCTTGTGCTTGTCTCGCTCGGCATTGCGCCTCGCGGATGCCTGAGCGAGCATATTCCGATAAAGGAAATAAAACAAAACAGATTGGAGATACCCGCAATGAAACAACAACTTATTGAGCAATACGGGAAGAACACAGTGGTATTTCCCAACTCAGTTGCAATGGACGAGGAGGTGCACCATTTGTTCCCGGTTCCTCGGAAGAATTCGGTGGGAACCAACGACCTCGATAACGCAATAACTTTTCTGGAATTGGGAGATGAATCGGTAAGGCGGCATATCATTGCCAGGGATTTTCTGGAGGAGGTAAGCGGCGATTACAAGTTCGGTTTTACACCTGTTTTTTCGCAGGATGAAATCGTTTACACCCAGACACGCGGAATGGTGTGCATTAATGCAAAAACCGGCAAAGCTAACCTTTACGATCTTTGCGGAATTCAGGAACAAATAGGCGGAATTGCAGTTATTGATCCGGCAAAAAAGCTGTTCGTGACGGAATTGTTGCGTCCTTTGGCTCCGGATTATGAGCGATTTCTCCAAGTTATTCAGCCGGTAACCGAAGATTCGGTTAAAGTTATCGGGGAAGTAGCTGCCGGGATGAAAAAATTCGATTATGGTTCCCCATGGTTTGTCTATCAGGGGAAGTTGTTTGTTTGTGATGATTCGGTTCCAACCATTAAATGCTTTGATGCCACGTTAACGCCGGCAACCCATATTCTAACGGAAACTTTTAAAAAGGAGAACTGGCGGCTTCTTGGTATTAGCGAAATAGATGTCCATCCCACAATGCCTTTTGCATTATTGCTTGCAAGAGGAAAAGACCCGGCCCTGTCCGAATCTCGTTCTGATCTTTCACCTCAGGAGAAAAAAGCGGTTATCGAGTCCTTGGCAAAAGCCGGGCCGTTTCTTTGGATTCTTCGATGGGACATAGCCGACCCTCAAAAGCAATTGGTTCCCCTGGTGACACATAAAACCAGCCTGTTGCCCGGAATTCAAGCCGAAGGATCGAAATATGATTCCGAAAAGTTCGTTCAGATTTCATCTTTCGATTTCTCTCCGGACGGTAGGTGGCTTGTTTACCGCGACAATTCCCGGCTGAATAATACTCCTGGCTCCAACCCTGAAATAGCCGGTCCTGATTTTGTTGCCGTTCCAATTGACAAAAAGTATCCATATTTCCTCGGTAAACCAATTATTCTTGGGCCGGTGCTTAGGAAATATGAGAAACCGGTAGCTACGGCCTGGGCAACCGACCCAACAACCTTTGTTGTAAGCGACGGCCAAGTTCTTTATTGGTGGAATTTGGAGAAATTGCCGAGGGGATAATCTATCGTCTTCGGTCATTTCAAAGCCCTAAAGAGCCATAAAGTTCCCACCTTCGTACAGGGTAATTACTATATTCCTGATCGTGAAATTTTGCAATGTTGTGACCTGCATCACACTCCCGCGATTCCATCAATGGTATTTTAGAAGACAGAATTGCCATCAAATTTGTTTATTGTTATAAGAATCCATGTCCGGGAGGATGCCGAATGTATTCCAAGAGTCTTTTCGCCGCGTTGCTGTTTCTGGCGTCACTTTTCCTTGTACTTTCCTGCTCGCCGACCGAAAGCCCATTCGTAAAAGGAAATGCAACGGTAAATCCAATCCTTTATAATTCCCTGAAGCAGGACAGCGTGAAAAGTATTTCGGACACGGTGGGCGATACGGTAAAAGTTGGCTTTACCACGTATTTGCCCGACTATATCGATTCCGTTACTGTCTCAATCGGCAATGGCGCCAAGATTGATACAAGCCATACTTTTGTCAAGAATTCCGTCTGGCCCGATACCGTGTGGATCAAGCTTGCATTCCGGTCCTCAGGTTTGCGAACCGTAACACTTTTCGCATTTATAGGCGGAACTACAATAACGAAATCCGCGGAAATTACGATTCTGCCTCGACCAATTACAATTTCCGCCGTTACCGCAAGCGCCTCCGTGGTCCAAGGCGACTCTATTGCCCTTACCGCCACCGTATCCGGCGTCGGACCGTACACCTACAAATGGTTCAAAGACACATCCGTCGTCACAGGTGCATCACTGTCTTCATACGCGATTCTTAATTTTCAGCCCGTAAATGCCGGCAGCTACACCTGTTTGATAACAGACCAATGGGGTGATACGGCGCGCACGACACCTCCTACCGTGCTTGCAATCACGATGCTCCATGCCGTGCCGAAATGGGCGCATGATACGATTCACATTGCGGTGAGCGAAGGATCTGTGGATTCGATAAACCTTGCCGATTCCTGCATGGTTTCCAACGGCGGATCAATCGTGGCCTACACGCTCAAGAACGGATCAACAATTGCCGATTCGCTGCACGGCTCCGTATGGAAGTATGCGCCGATATTTACAGATTCCGGCTCGTACACAATCCGGATTCAGGCGTCAACCGCAACCGATTCGGCCACGCTTACCATGGTGCTGCATGTTGTGAATGTAGACCGGCCACCCCAATTTGACGCAGGTAAACCGCTTACGTCTTATGCCGTCAAGGGCGGAGCGATGCTGTCATTTGCCATCAATGCCACGGATCCTGATGGCGATTCTGTTTCCTGTTTTATCAAGAGTTCGACGCTTCCGCGCACTGCACCGGTGCTGGCCGCAAAGACTGTTACCTGGCAGTCGGCTACTACCGACAGCACCAATGCCGCAATCGTGATAGGCGCGTCGGACGGCCTTGACACAACTTTTATCACGATCCAGGTTGCGGTCGGCAAGGTAAACGCGGCTCCGTCGCTCGGGGCCCAATACCTGGCGCAGACGGTAGGCAAAGGTCAGACAATCCGTATCTACGAAGGCGACAGCGCCAAGCTCACCTTTTCCGTTACCGATCCGGACTCCGGCCAGACACATGTCTTGAGAATTGCCGATAGATCGCCGCTTTCCTGCGGGACCGTGGTGTTCGACAGCGTCAATTACAAATTCATGTTTGTGCCGTCGTTTAGTTGTGCAACAAAGGACAGTGTTCTTTTGTCAAATATCGCATTTGTCGTGACGGATAATGGCACTCCTCCGCTGTCCGATACGCTCAAGGTCAACTTTGACGTAATCAACGTGGACAGAGCGCCCGTTCTCATGGTAGTGCATGACACAACCGTATTTCAGAGCAAGCCGCTTAATTTTATGGCGCAGGCAATTGACCCTGATAATGATCCGGTGACGATAACCGCATCAGGGCTTGCCACAGCCTCTTTGCCTGATTCCGCAAAGTTCAACCCCAAAACCGGATTGTTTTCATGGACTCCCGCGTTCAATCAGACAGGGACGTTTTCCATCGTGTTTTCGGCTTCGGACGGCAACCTTACAGCCAAAGACACTACCACGATTATTGTGAAAAAAACCGATCGAGCGCCGGTGTTTAATGCGATTCCCGCGACATTGACCGGTGCGGAAGGAAGCGTTCTAAAACAATATGTTAAGGCCACAGATCCCGACGGAGATGCAGTCACGCTTGCCACTGTAGGCGCGCCCTTTACAAAGGGTGCAACAATTGTAAGCGACACATTATCCTGGACGCCGGGATATTCCGACTCCGGAACCTATCAGGTGTCTTTTATCGCGTCGGACGGAATTTTGTACGACACCGTAACAATCACCGTAAAAATCGCCAACACCAACAGGCCGCCGGTGGCAACGGCGCAATCGGTAAATGCGGGCAGGAACACCGCCAAGACGATTATTCTTTCCGCAACCGACCCTGACGGAGACCCGATTGCTCAATTCAAAATTACCAAGGTTGCATCAAACGGGACCGCAACGTTGTCTGATCAAGTTGCCGGAACTGTCGTCTACACGCCCAACCAAGGGTTCATAGGAGTCGACACATTCTCCTTCAGCGCTTCGGACGGAACTCTGTGGAGCTTGACGTCTGCAAATGTGACAGTCACGGTCGACTCAAACAAGGTTGCACCTCAAATTACCACAGAACCGCGAATCGACACTACCATCAATCAAGGCGGTACGTTTACGATTACCGTGGCGACCAACAACGCATTCCCGTCGCCAGCCTATTTGTGGTATCAGGGAATTAAGGGGAGCGGGACGCTTAAGGGTACAACTTCAAATCCGGTTTATTCCAAAGTTGGCGTTGCAGCGGCAGACTCTGGAAATTACTACGTGATAGTGTCGAATACTTCCGGGGCGGACACGTCGTCATATTCACACATTACCGTGGATGTCCCGCCGTCAATTGTCACGGGACCCGTCGCTCCGGGGGCAAAGTGTCAAGGAGATTCCATAACCTTGGGTGTTACTGCAAGCGGCACGCCGCCGTTGAGTTATCAGTGGCAGCTGGCGGGAAACAATATCACAGGCGCTATCGCCGCGTCCTATCACATTGCGAGCATCTCATCGGCTAATGCCGGCATCTACACGTGTGCGGTGAGCAATGTCTGCGGGGCTTCGGCTGCGGCATCAACACAGGGTGTCACATTGACGGTGAACACTGCTTCGACTGCCCCAAATGGCGCAACCGCGAATCCGACAACCATCTGTTCCGGTAGCAGCTCCAGCTTGTCGGTGAATGGCGGGTCACTCGGTACGGGTGCATCGTGGAAATGGTACACGGATGCGGCATGCTCGATGCCGGTAACGGGAACCAACACCGGGACGCCAATTTCCGTTTCTCCAACGTCAAACACCACCTACTACGTACGGGCAGAAGGCGGGTGTGGAAGTACAGCCGCGGCGAGCGCGACTGTTACGCTTAATGCTGCTTCGACTGCCCCCACGAGCGCAACCGCGAGTCCAACGAATATCTGCAGTGGAGGCACCTCCAGTTTGTCGGTGAATGGCGGCACGCTTGGCTCGGGCGCCACCTGGAAATGGTACACGGATGCGGCATGCTCGATTCCGGTAACGGGAAACAACACTGGGACGCCGATTACTGTTTCTCCAACGTCAAATACCACCTATTATGTGCGGGCGGAAGGAACCTGCGGACCCACTACTGCCGCCAGCGTAACGGTTACATTAAATATCGCGCCCGCCATAACAACGCAGCCTGTTCAGGATAACCTGTGGCCTACTCAGACATCAGCTTCATTTTCCGTTGCTGGCAGCGGAACAGGGTTAACCTATCAATGGCTAAGACGGCCTCACAACGGAACTCCGGCAAATATTAGCGGCGCCAATTCCGCCACGTACACGTTTGCGCCCGTAAAAGCCACAAATGATCAAGATAAGTATAGCTGCCAAATAACAAATACGTGCGGGACAATTACGAGCAATGAGGTTCTGCTGAATTATATCCAGGCAAATTCGGTCGCGCCCGGATATGGCTTCACCCTTTTCCTGTGCACCGACGCAGGCGTTGCTAACGGTGTTTGGGCTGTTGGAAACAATGCCTTTGGGCAATTGGGAGACGGTACTACAACAAGCAAAAGCGCTCCGGTAAGAGTAATGGCTTCAAGCGGGGTTCCGCTCACAGGTGTAACAGCGATAGCTGCCGGTGGAAATTTCAGCATGTTCTTGTTGTCCGATGGCTCTGTTTGGACTTGTGGCGACAATTCGTCCGGTCAGTTGGGAATAGGGACAACGATAGCGTCCTCTTCCTACCCTGTCAAGGTTACCGGTATCTCCAATGCAATCCACATTGCAGCGGGATACAAGCATAGTGTCTTTCAAACAAGCGATGTGGCACCGATATATACCTGCGGTGACAATACGTATGGGCAAGGGGGATACGGTTCCCAAGGAATGACCTATTCCCCGATCAACGTAACAGTTAGCACCGCATATTTGGCGGGCGGTACGCAAGACAACATTAGTGCTGGTGATTACCACACTGTTGTTTATTCATCTTATGATGCAAAAGCCTATGCATGCGGCCTCAATACTTCCGGGCAATTGGGAGATGGAACTACGACTAACCGCACATCTTTTGTGCAAATGCCTCAGATGCCAGGTTACGCCAGTTCTATTGGAACAGGTGCAAACCATACTATGGAATATGGATCAAATTATACATGGATGTGCGGCAACAATGCCTCCGGACAACTGGGTAACAATAGTACAGTTTCCGCGAAAACGCCAGTTGATATTTCATCAAGCCTTTCGGGATACTCCTGGATGGTTTTTGCGGGAGGCTCAAACCACAGTCTTTTTTGGGATAATGCTACAACGCTGATGGCTTGCGGTGACAACAGCAAAGGTCAACTTGGAATTGGAAGTACGACGAATAGTTTGGTTCCAACCGCCATCAGTTTCACCGGATCGATAGCCCAAGTTGCCGCGAGATCAAATTCCTCATTCATTCTTACCACGGACGGAAGGGTTTATGGTTTTGGGGATAACTCCAATGGACAGCTTGGCGACAAGACCACCACCAATCACACTTCCCCAACCTGGATAACCTGGTAATCCTCCGCCCAGTGATGTCAAGACCTGGCTGTTGACGGAACAGGAAGAACACTGCAAGGCGTTCTTCCTGCCGTCAAACCGTGAGATACGGCTGGTGCGTTCGAACCCATCTTCGGCGCGTTTTCTTTCAAGGTTGCGAAAAATGGCGAAGCCAAGGGTGCTTGGGTGCTCACAAGATCACGGGATCATCCTACTCGATGGTAGTTTATCGAACTCTTACCGCGAGGTCCTGGCGAACCGCTGACCCTTCCACGCAAATCTGCCGAACACGCCCAGCACCACGGCGCAAACCACCATGGGCAATTGGATCAACGAGGCAAACGGGATAAATCTTCTGAGTCGCTGCTCCCCGAACAACTTCGTGCCCGGCATCATGAGCGACATCTCGCCGAGAAACTTGACAACCAGCATAGCTCCGCACAGTCCGAACCCCGCGGGCCGAAAGAACCCGGCGACGAGTGCCGCAACGGTCGCACAATAAAATAGAAACACCGGTACGAGCAGGCATATCTGTCGAGCACTGTAATGCACGGTCTTTGAGCCCCAGCGTTTGCGCTGTTCGAACACGCCCCGAACGGTAGTCGTCGGCAGGGTCGTCACCTTTCCCGCGGCGTCGGCCATGTAGCGGATGCGCCATTTCTTGCTGCGCCATATCCGCTGCAGGAGCAGGTCGTCGTCGCCGGAAACCACCGAACCGAGTTTCCCGTACCCGTGCGCCTGGTCGAATGCCGCCTTGCGAAAGGCAAAATTGTTGGCATTTGAATTTATGGGCAGATCCGCGCCGATGGCCGCCGCGGCAACCACGCCGTGCGAGAGGAAATCCACGGCCTGCAGCCCGAAGAACAGGCGGTTCATTCCCGCGACGTCTTCGTACACGGTAATACCCTGAACCAGCCCTGTGTGCTCGTCGAAATACCGGTCAATGGTTTCGAGCCAGGTCGGCGGAACCGCGCAATCTGCATCGGTAAAGACAATTATTTCGTTGGCCGCGGACGCGATCCCCAGCGCGACGGCGTGCTTCTTGGGCGACATGCCAGCCGGCGTTTCCCGGACGGAAACGACGGACAGGTTCGGATGGCGTGCCGCAAGCTCTCCGGCAACCGAAGCTGTGGCATCGGTGGAGCGGTCGTTGACAAGTATCACTTGGTACTGCGAGGCGCCGATGGTTTGGTTGAGAACCGAGTTCAGGCAGCGCCCAATGGCGCGCTCTTCGTTGCGGGCAGCTATGACAATTGAGAATTTCAGGTTATGCGGAGAGACAAGGTGGCGGGACGAGAGGCGGCGGAAGCCGGAATAGAGAAACAGAACGACGGCAACGTAGAGCGCAGAAAGAAGGGCGCAGATGATGGTAAAATATGCGAGCATACGATGGAATGTTTGCTCCTGGGTTCCTACGGCTTCATGGCCGCTGTTGTCAAAGGATCTTCATGATAAGATCCGGCAGTTTCTTTGGCAAGCTGATTCTCCGAGTCAATTGACCATTGCAACGGATTGTCCCTAATATACTTTCGCATGAAATATAACGATTTGTCATTGCGGATGACATGATCGTGATAATTTCGTTGCCAAAGCGTCGTGGCGGGTTCCAACGGCCGATACCATTTTGTGACCCCGGTTTTAAAACCGCGTACGATGGAACCAATGGACCGGGGGATGACGTGTTGGTATCTGTTGGTGTGGGACGTTTGTGTGTTTCGATGTTTTCGTAGGGGTTCAAAATCCTGAACCCCTACAGGGTGTTCGAAATCGCGAATCATGATAATAAAATGAACATGATTAGGCATGACAATGAATTCGTCCAACCCTGCCTGCGGGAAATGTTTCGGGATCTCCAACAAACATTTTTGCGCACAATCGCCTGCGTCGCTACGCATCATCCTTCCGTCAACAATGTCGCCAAACAGGCGTTGTTTCCGATCGTGGATACAAACAGTAATGAAATAGGCGCCGGGTTTCGAATAATCGTGATGCCTCAGACGGATGGACCTGCGGTTGTGATAACCGGTCAGCTCGTTGAGAATGCCGGAGGACATTGCTCATTCCCTCAAAAAACATACAGTGTATCCTGTTCACCACATGCCTCAATATACAAGCAACCCTTTACGGATCGCAAGCCGCTGCCTTCGGCCACCGGTGTTTGGCCCGACAATCGTCGCGATCCGAGCCCGCAACCGGGGTCCTACCCGTTTTTCCGGTTCGCGTCACCGCCGGTCGTTGTGGACCTCGACAACGACGGCAAGGCCGAGGTGTTGTTCACCACGTGGACGCAGAAAGGCTCAAACGCGACCGGCGACCTGTTCGTGCTCGACTACCTGGGCAATCTACTGTACAAAGTGGCGCTTCCCCCTCCGTTCGGCGGCGCAACCTGGAACGGCGGGCTCGCCTCGCCGACAGTTGACAAGATAGACACCTCAGGCGATCTTTCCGTTGTAACAAACACCGCCGCAAGCGGCATCGTTGTCTACGATCTGCCGGGCACAAAAAACGCCCGGATGCTGTGGGGAACGGGGAGAGGGAATTACCGGCGGGACGGGAATGTTTTCAACACGAATGCGGCTGTGAGGCCCGGCGCCGGCGGCAGCGTTGCCGCGAGCGGCGGCCACGGCGGGCTGATTCGCTGCACCTTTTGCGGGATGAAGAGAACGCTGGTTGTGCCGTTTGGATTGGAACGGGGATTCGAAGCCGCCGTGTTCGATGCGGCGGGGAAGAGGATCCCGAGTTGCGTGGCCGGGGAGGCGCTCACGGTGCAGGCAGGCCGGGCGGGACTGTATTTTGTCAAGATTGCCGGAATGGACGGACGGGGAAGCGCGGTTGTCAAGGTAGTGAGGTAAGGGTTTGTTCGCCTGATACCAGACTAAAGCAGACATTATCTCTCAAGACGAATCGGCTTTCACAAGAAAAGGGCCACTGGACAACAAGAAGTACCGTCACTTCTGATTTCTCATACGGAGATCTTAACTCTTTCGGCAGACGCTCACACCGCCAGGACAAGCCTAATTCCCTCTTCAACCTCGCTGACAATGTCTTCGGGCAATTTTGTAATCCTATGTGAAAGGTAGCTTTTGTCGATTGTTACCAACTGGGAAACGTTTATTACCGAGTCCTTTGGAAGGTGACTTGCACGTTTGGAGAGCAGCACGTTTCCAGGCGCCTGAGAGAGGCGGAGATTGGAGGTAATTACGGCGGCAATCACAGTGCTGATCATACTCTGATTGAAATCGTTAGATTGAACAATGAGGACGGGATGACGGTATCCGGGCTCCGATGCCTCGGGAATGGGCAAGTTGGCCCACCATATTTCGCCCCGGTGAATTACCATTTTTCTCTCTTGATGCTGGTCAATTGCATCTTTGCAATTGATTCCGGGAGTTGAAAATCGCTTCGTGGCTTGCCGCCATATACGGCATTAAGTCGTTCTGTCGTGTCGGTTCTGGCGACCTCCCGAATGAAATGGGAGGCGGCTGCGGCAAAGAAGCAGCTTCTCGACATTCGTAGGCGCTGTGCGGTGCGTTCGGCCGACTTGAACAGAGGGTCTGGAAGCGAAATGGCTGTTTTCATGATTATAGTATAACTCGGGTTATACCAATCTGTCAAATGTTATTGGAAACAATAGATTTGGCTAAACAATGCGGCGAGACAAGCCTCGATCCAGCAGCTCTTTAACTTTTCAACTACTCAACTTTTCAACTCCCTAGCATTCATACTTCGCCGCCAGCGGAAACCGCCGTCCCATGCCGAACGCCTTGGGCGTCACCTTGAGTCCCGGCGCGGCCTGCCGTCTCTTGTATTCGCTGTTCTTGACCGCTGCGACTACCCACGACACGGTCTTTTCGTCGAATCCCTTGTTCACGATTTCCGAAGCGGATAGTCCGTCTTCCACGAACAGCTCGATAATCGGGTCGAGGATTTCGTACGGCGGCAGCGTGTCCTGGTCTTTCTGGTTGGGGCGCAACTCTGCGGAAGGAGGCTTTGTCAGACTGCTTGCCGGAATGATTTCCCTGCCTCGGTTGACGTGGCGCGCCAGTTTGTACACCATGGTTTTGGGAAGGTCCGAAATGACGCCCAGGCCGCCGTTCATGTCGCCGTAGAGCGTGCAATAGCCTACGGCAAGCTCGCTCTTGTTTCCGGTTGACAGAAGGATGTGACCGAATTTGTTGGACAGTGCCATGAGTATGGTGCCGCGCACGCGCGCCTGAATGTTTTCTTCGGCCAGGCCGGGCACTATCCCGGCAAAGGCCGGCTCCAGCTCTTTAAGAAACGCCGCGAACGGCCCTTCTATGGGAATAACCGAAAATTTGATGCCAAGGTTTTTCGCTACGGCGCGAGAATCGGCAACGCTGCCTTCGGACGAATAGCGCGAGGGCATGGTAACGCCCCATACGTTTGCCGATCCCAGGGCGTCAACCGCAAGCGCGGCGGTGAGGGCGGAGTCGATGCCGCCCGACAGCCCGACGAGCGCCTCTAAGAATCCGCATTTGTGAATGTAATCCGACAGGCCTGTGACGATGGCGGCATGCGCGCTCTCTATGGTGTCGAGACGGGGCGGCTCGATTGCCGGACCGAACGCGGCAGTGTCGACCACCTGGACGCATTCCGCGAACGGGGGGAGCTTCGCGCGGAGGGCTCCGGACGCGTCGACAATCATGCTGTTGCCGTCGAAGACGAGCTCGTCGTTGCCGCCGGTCTGGTTGACAAAAATAAACGGCATGCCGTGACGGCGCGCGTGATTCTGCACAATGGCGTAGCGCGTCGCCTCCTTGCCGAGGTAGAACGGCGAAGCCGAGAGATTGACAAGCAGGGTAGCGCCCAGGCCGGCAAGCTCGGCGACCGGGTCGAAATCGTACAGCAGCTTGTGCCACATGTGCGGGTCGTTCCAGGCATCTTCACATACGGTAATGCCGAGCCGCTCACCTTTGAACGGAACCACTGCGCGGCGCGGCGCAGGATCAAAGTAGCGCGATTCATCGAACACGTCGTAGGTGGGCAAGAGCGACTTGGCCTGCTCAAAGACAATGTTGCCGTTGCATACAAGCAGGGCCGAATTGGACAGTCGCTTGCCGTTGGGCCTGTTGTTGGGCATCGCAAAACCGAAGAGAATGCCGGCACCGGGCACCGATGAGGAGAAACGCCGGATTTCGTCAAGAGCGCGCATACCGCTCTCGGCGAACCACGACTGTTCGAGCAAGTCGCGCGGCGGATATCCCTGGACAAACAATTCCGGAAACACAAAAAGGTCCGCGCCGGCCGACGTCTGGGAGACCGCGGCAACGAGCTTGGCCGTATTGCCGGCAATATCGCCGGTAATCGGATTGAGCTGGCACAGCGCGATTTTCATGATGCCTTCTAACGCTTAGGAGGAAAATACGGCCTCACCGCAAAGACGCAGAGAACGCAAGGACCGTAGTAAAGTTGTTTTCCGTGCCTGCCGAAGGCTTCGTGACTGGCTGGAGACTTGCCTCACGTCAATCACCATCACGCGGTAAGAAACTATCATTGCCCTTTGCGTCCTTTGCGCCTTTGCGGTGAATCTTCCCTTGGTTTCTTATCTGACAATGAGCGACTCGCCCGTCATCTCGGCCGGCTTGGCTATGCCCAGCAATTCGAGCATCGTAGGCGCGATGTCGCACAGCCTGCCGCCGTCCTTGATCTTCGCCGAACCCGCGCCGATAAGCATGAGGGGCACCGGATTTGTCGAATGCGAGGTCATGGGCGAGCCGTCGGCGAGCTTCATCTGCTCGGCATTGCCGTGATCCGCCGCCACGATGCATACCCCGCCCTTCGCAAGCGCCGCCTCGATCACGTCGTGCACGCACGTGTCGATGGTTTCCACTGCCTTCACGGTTGCGCCGAATACGCCCGTGTGCCCCACCATGTCGCAGTTGGCGAAGTTGGTGATCACCGCGTCGTACTTGTCCGATGCGATTGCCTCCACGAGCTTGTCGCGCACCTCAAAGGCGCTCATTTCGGGCTTGAGGTCGTAGGTGGCGACCTTTGGACTGTTCACCATGATTCTGTCTTCGCCGGGGAATGGATCGTTTCTCTGGCCGTTAAAGAAGAAGGTGACATGCGCATATTTCTCGGTCTCGGCGCACCGGAGCTGCTTGAGCCCGCTGTTGGAAAGAACTTCGCCGAGAATGTTGGTGGAGGGAATTTCCGGATACGCCTCGGTGAAGTTGCCCTTGTCGTAATAGTGGGTCATGGCGACGAAATGGATGTTGTGCCTGACAACTGCGAATTCCTTGAACGACGGTTCTACGATCGCCATGGTGAGCTGGCGCGTACGGTCGAACCGGAAGTTGAAGAAAATGATGACGTCGCTGGCGCCTATGCCGGAGAAATTGATGAGCCGCGGCTTGATGAATTCGTCGTTCTCGCCGGCTGCATAGGCATCGTCGATTGCCGCCTGCCAGCTTGCAGCAGGCTTGCCCTGGCCCTGCATGAGGGCACGGTATGCGAGTTCGGTTCGGTCCCACCGCTTGTCGCGGTCCATGGCAAAGTACCTGCCGATCACCGTGGCCACCCTGCCGGTTCCTGTTTTGTTAATTCCAGCCTGAAGCAGCGCCAGGTGCTCTCGTGCGGATTGCGGGGGCGTGTCGCGTCCGTCGGTGATGGCGTGCACCAGCACGTTGCCAAGGTTGCGCCGCTTGCACAGGTCGAGCAGGGCCACGCAGTGCCGCGTTACCGCGTGCACGCCTTCCTCCTGGATAAGGCCGATAAGGTGGAGCGTGCTGTTGCGCTTCTTTGCCGTATCGATGGCGTCGCAGAAAGCCTTGTTTGTAAAGAAGTCGCCGTCGGAAACGGATTTGTCAATTCGCGTGAGGCTCTGGTACATGATGCGGCCCGACCCGATGTTGAGGTGGCCCACTTCACTGTTGCCCTGGTACCCGCCGGGCAGGCCGACGCTGAGCCCCGAGGTCTGGATAAGCGTATGCGGGTAGGAAGCCAGGTATGCGTCTGTAAAAGGCGTCTTGGCGACATAGATTGCGTTGGTGTCGTCGCTTTTTCCCTGTCCCCACCCGTCGCGGATAATGAGACAAACGGGTCTTTTCTTCATCACGCAAAGCTCCTTGTGAAACGAACTATGGAATTCCACTGCTTCCGCAGATTTTAGTGCCCATAAATATAGCAAATATCATATATTAAGAAGCAATATATATTGAACGAGACCGGGGTTGTGGACTGACACTTGCGCGAAGGCAACGTGCCGTAATTGGATGGACACCCGGCGGTAGTCTGCGTTTTGTCTACGGGGGCGTGATCGGTTTGCGGCAAGACTGCAAAAGAAATGTATGTCCCGAAATTGCTGTTTGCCAATAACGAAATGTTCGGGTAATTTCAACCAAGATAACCGCATAGCAGCATTGGTTTTCGCGCCAGGCCGGACTGGAGTGGCGCGCAAAAGCGCGGTGCCGGTCGACCCCGCCGAAGGCATGGGGCGATCCGGCACCGAGGCCGAATGGCCGAGCCCGTAAGGAGGGCCGCCGCCGCAGGCGGGGCGCCCAAAGAATTTTTTAACAGAAGTAAAAGAATCAAATGATTCCAGGTAACCTAACCCATGGATGACCCAAAATCCCCCATCGATTCCTTCGACGTCTCTCTCGGCTCAACGCCGCCTTCTCCACCCGTTCCCGGTCGGCTGGATCGCTGGAACATCCTGGTCTGCTCCGACCTCGGGTTCGCTTCCAAAAAGCCGCAGCAGGTACGCATTGCCGAGTGGAACGAATTCCTGCAATCGCAGCAGGTGGTTCTGTCGGGCACGGCTCAGAATACATTGACGGAAGGGAACAAGCCGTTGTACGTTGAGTATCCCGTACGGTCGGCAAAGGATTTTTCCATCGACAGCGTTGAGCAGAATGTCCCCCAGCTCGCGGCCTTTTCCAAGACGCTTTTTGCGATTCGCCAACTGCTCGACGGCAAGACCGGACAAGCGGACGCGGCAGCCATGATCGCACGGGCGGAACTGCCCGCGCACGAAAAACAGGTGGTGATGAGCATGCTCGGCTCGGCGCCGCCTGCGGTGCGGCGTAAGGAGCAAAAAACATCGGACGGGACGCCGGTGGACAGAATTCTGTCCATGGTGAGCCCTGCTCCGGCTGCCGCTGCGCCTTCCGAGGCCGGGGGCGGCCCCCGGGATCTGGCGGGAGCGCTGGCCGAATCCGTTTCGGGCGCACGGGACACGTTTGACAAAGAGAAACTCCTTGCCTATGCGGATGCGTGCGAAAAAAGGATCAGGGTCCAGGCAGCCGCACTGCAGGATCAGCCGTTTTTTGCCTTGCGCCGTGCCTCGTGGAACTGCCTCATGACGCTTGCAAGGGTCGTGGGAAGAAAGGCGGAGGCTTCGGTGAGCGTGTTTTCGGCCGAAGCCGACGACATGCCGCAGCGATTCGCGCAGGTGCTCGGCTGGTGTATGGAGCAGGGATGTTCGCCCGACGTTGTCGTCTGGGACTACGACGTTTCGTTCACAAACGCACATGCCGAAACAATGGAGACCGTGGCAACGGCCGCGGATCAGTACAAGTGCATGGTGCTGGCACCTGCTTCTCCCGCCGACCCGCTGTTCTCCGGTATTTCCGGCCGGCAGAGCGTGCAGCACGTGTTCGGCGAGGTGCGATTCCTGCCGTTCAAGAAATTGCGTGAGAATTCGCACGCCAGATGCCTTTGCCTGTGCGCGCCGCCGCTCGTGCTGTTCGGATCGGCAAACGGCTCGCTCCACGCCAACAGCCGGTCGCCGTGGTATGCGGCCATCAGGTGGACCGAAATGTTGATTTTAGAGAGGAATCCGGTTGCGGCGCGCGGGCCGCAGCCCGACGCCCAGAGCGTCTTTTCGGGCGGCCCGGTGTTTCTCGACCGCATCGCCCCGTCGGTTGCCGCCGAGGCCGCGGCCATGGGGCTCACCCTGTTCGGCGAGACGCTCGCGGATGCGACGCTCGACAAAGCCGTTACCGTGGTGTCAACCGAGGCGGTCGACGCAAGTTTCACCAGCTTTGCATTCAACCTTCTTGTCAATCGTGTGATCCGCCAGTGCGGCCTGCGACTGCTCGCGGCGGCGCCCGGGTCCGCGCGAGCGGATGCCGCCGCCGCGCTGGGCGACTATGTGCGGCGTGAGTGCGATGAGTGCGGTATTGCCGCAGGCGGCGATGCGGTGAGCGCGGTTGTGCGGGGCGACGGCGCCATTGCCGTTGCCGTCGATTCCGAAACCACTATTTCCGGACATCCGGTCCGGTTCACGTTTTCATTGTAACGCGGGTGGGGGTGATTATGAAAAGGACTCTTGTGTCAATTACCGGCGTCGCATGCGTCGTTATGTGCGCCGCTTCCGCGCCCAGAGTCGCCGCAACCGGAGAATTCGTGAACCACACGGTGCGCAAAGGCGAAACCGTAAGCCTCATCTGCATCGACTTCTACGGCCACTACCGCGGGGAGCTGGGAAAGGCCGTTGGGAAGGACAACCCGTCGCTCAAGGACATCAACCTCATCATTCCCGGCCAGGTGCTTGCGCTGCGCAATCCCGATTACAAGAGTGAAAGAGCAGCAAATGTCAACCCGGTGTTCGAACGCACGGTAAACGCGACGCAGGGCGTCGTTACCTATGTCGAAGGCGACGCGACCATTCTTGCCAAGGGAGCAAAGGCTCGCCAGAAGCTGACGGCTAACACCATCGTCAACCCGGGCGACGCGATCGCCACCGCGGAGAACGGCAGGGTCGAGCTTATTGTCAATCGGGAGACCGTGGTCCGGCTTAAGGAGAATACGCACATGACCCTGGAGGCGTTCCGCGACGCGGGCAAGGATGAGGGAAAAACCAGGTGCGGGTTCAGCCTGGGTTCGGTGTGGACCAAGATGAAGAAGTTCCGCGACAAGGTGAGCCGGTTCGACCTCGAGCTCCCCATGGCGATCGCGGGGGTTCACGGCACGGTGTACGAAGCCTCCATTGCAAAGGACAGTTCCTCGGAAGTCAAGGTGTATACCGGCGAAGTTGCGGTAAAGAACAATCCGGCCGCTCCCCCGGCATCGGCCGGCGAGCCCGGAGAGGTGAGCGGCCCCGGCGAGGTCGAAGGACCGCAGGAAGTAAGCATGGACCAGTGGGTGACCATCGTTCACGACATGCAGAAGATCCGCATAGACAAGAAAGGCAAACCGAAGCCGGTTGAAGAGTTCAAAAGGAACGACGCCGATTCGTGGGAAAAATGGAACGCAGAACGTGACAAGCGGATAGCGGAACTTTTCGAGGAGAGCGAGTGATGAATCCCAAGAAAGCGGCGGTGCTCGGCATCGGCACCGTGCTGCTGACGGCGGTGATGTTTTTCAATCCGCTGCGTTTTGTGGAAAACGTATTCTACGACCTCAATTTCGCTTTTGCAAAATCGACCGCCGCGTGCGATTCGGTGGTTGTGGTGGGCATCGACGCGGAGAGTATCAGCGGCGTGGGCACGTGGCCGTGGCCGCGCGCCGTGATCGCGCAGCTCGTGAGCACGCTGCAATCGTATTCGCCGCGCGTGGTTGCGCTGGACATCCTGTTTCCGCCCAAACGTGAAGACCCCAGGGGAAACGACAGCCTCGCGCGGACATTTGCAAAAGTAAACAAGCTTATTCTGCCTTTTCGCGCCACCTTCCGCGCCGGAGACGAAGGCGCGGCCGCAGGCGTTGTTCCGCCGTCGGTCTACAAGCAGCGGTTTCTCATGGTGACCCACAAGAGCGGGCTCGAAAACGCCACGTTCTTTTCCGCAAACCGGATCGACGCCTCCGACGATGCGTTCACCGCGTCGGCCGCCCAGAGCGGGGTTATCAACGTCACCACTAATAAAATGGACCAGAAGTTGCGGGAAATCGTGCATGTCATCAAAGCGGGCGACGACTATTATCCGTCGTTCGGGCTGTGTGCGGTGTCCGCGTACCTGGGCGTGAAGCCCGATGAATTCGTGCTCGACGGAAAACCGCAGGTGAAACTGGGCGAAAGAAGCGTGCCTCTTTCCACGTACGCGGGGAGCACGCTCATCCGCTACCGCGGACGGTCCGGCACCGTGCGCACCCTGCCCGCGATCAAGGTGCTGCAGGGAGCGGTGGACGCGGCTTCGCTTCGCGACAAGCTGGTTTTCGTGGGCGTTACCGACGCGCTCGCCGGCGCCGATTTCTTCACCACGCCGGTGGGAGCGCAATTTCCCGGCGTGGAGCTGTGGGCGACCTCGGCCATGGATATTCTGCAGGGATCGTGGGTGCGGAATCTCACCGGCATTGGTGCATTTGTAAATATCCTGCTCGTCTTCCTCGTGTTCCCGGGCCTGGCGCTTGTGTTCCCGCCCAAAAGGAAGGCCCTGTACCTGGGGACGGGATTCATGGTTGTCGCGGCCAGCGTTGCAATCGGGTGGTGGCTGTTTTCGCAGCAGCACCTGTTTTGGAACCCGGGGTATCACGTGTACGCGCTGTTCTTCTCAATTGTCTATGTGGCGGCGCTTACCGGAGCTCCCACGCTTGTGGAGTCCACGGCGCTGGATTTCGAAGTTCCCGCCGCCGGAGACCGCGATTTCCTGCCGCCGCCCCGTGAAGAGGATTTCATCCGCGAATTGCCGCAGGCCGAAACGGCAGCGCACATCGCACACAAGCTGGTTCCGGAATCGGCGCTCGCTGCGCAGCAGCCGGGTGAAACCTTTTCCGGCACCATGGTGGAGGAGCATCTCTACGCGTCCAGCAGCGACCCAGCGATGGAGAACGGTCCCGCTGCCGAGACGAATTTACGTTTGTCGCCCGAACAGGCATCGTCCTTTCAGAACCTGGCCGGCGGAAGGATCGTGAGGCTCCTGGGCAGCGGCGGCATGGCCGACGTGTATCTGGTATGGAACCCGCGGCTCGAAGTGTATCGCGCCGTCAAGGTGATCAAGCCGGGCCAGCCGTCAAACCTGCTTGCCCGGTTCGAAACCGAAATCCGGATCCTTTCCAAACTCCAGCATCCCAACATTGTGCAGTTTTACAACGTGGGGGAATGGTATTCTCTTCCGTACATCGAGATGGAATACGTGCCCGGCGCGGCCATGGACGACGTTCAGAAGAAATGCACGGTGCTGAGCCCGCAGGAGACGGCCGCCGTGGGCATCCTGGTATGCCGAGCGCTCGAATACGCGCACCGCAAGGCGGCCACCATCTACGGAACAACCTACAAAGGCGTCATTCACCGGGACCTCAAGCCCGCCAATGTGATGCTGTCCAAAAGTGGCCGCGTCAAGCTCACCGATTTCGGCATTGCCCGGCCCCAGGACGTGAGCCTCCACACTATGGATACCGGCGCCGTTGTGGGAACGCTGCCGTATCTGGCGCCCGAGCAGCTCAGCGGCAAGGACATAACCGCACGCGTCGACACCTACGCGCTCGGCGCAACCCTGTACGAATTCCTGAGCGGCCAGCGCACCTTTCCCCAGACCGACATACCGGCGCTTCTCTCCGCAAAATCAACGGGCGAATGCAAGCCGCTGCCGGCGTATGTACCCAAGCCGCTTTCGGCGGTTGTGGCCCGGGCAATGTCGGTAAAGGCAGTAGACAGATACGATTCGGCCGCGGCCATGGAACACGATCTGGACCGGGTGCTGCGGGGCATGGGTACGACGTCGGGGTACGCAATTCTCGAAAGCCTTACGAAACGTTTCTATGCATAACCTTATTTCCGTGTGAGTGACATGAGCTACTATTATCTGGAAGTAATTCGGGGTGTGGAAATCGGGCGACGCTATCTTCTGAGCGACGGTGCGATAAGCGTGGGAAGGAGTTCGCAGAACACGGTGCCGCTGCATCCGGGGGAAAAGAGCGTGTCCGGCCACCACGCAATTATTTACAAAAGCGGCGATCGCATAAGCCTGCAGGACCTGGAAAGCACCAACGGTACCTTTGTCAACGAACAGCTCACAACCGAGTGCGAACTTTCGGTGGGAGACGTGGCGGGATTCGGCAAGACGGGGCCACGGCTCAAGCTTGTGGTGTCCGACAAAGAACTTCCTCTCGATGGAGGGAAAGCCCAGATTGCCTCGGCCGACTCCACAAGCATCCGCACCGTGGAAGACGAGCTGCAGCACTTTGCAAACAGGGATGCGCCCGAGACTACGGGCAAGGAAGACCTGAATCTCATTACCAAGGTACGCCTCAGGCTGCCCAAGGATTCCGAGGGCCTGCAGAATCCCTCGTACACCATGCAGATGGAAAAGAAGATCCTCGAAAAGAAGCTCGGCGCCAGCGACATGCACGATCTCATGCGGGACGGCAAGCGGCTGGAGAAGATAATCGACCGCGGGAATATCGGCGCGACGCAGGCATCCATGCTGCGTACCGTGCGCGTGGCCCACAAGCGGTCCAATAAGCAGTGGTTTGTCGTTTTGGGATGCGTGGTGGCGGTGTCGGTGCTTGCGATTTCTTTTTTCGCAATAAGAGCCTCTCAATACAAGTCGCTGCTGTCAAAGGGAATGTCGCTGCGGGCCACTCTCGATTCGTACGAGTCCCAGATCGCCGAAGCGAACAAGGACCCGGACGCCAACAAGCGGCGGCTCGATTCGCTCATCAGCGAGCTCGACAAGGCCAAGAAGCAGCTTGCGTCTGTAAAGCAAGACGTGCGCCAGAACGACTACGGCAAATTCTACTCCGACCCCATGGAGAAGACCATCGACGAGGTGCTGATGCGCTTCGGCGAGACCGATTACCACATCCCCAAGGAAATGGTCGCCCGCGTCAAGTATCATATTTCGGTGTATTCGGGCGGCCTGCACAGCACCATTGCCAAGTATGTGGGCCGCAAGGAGAAGTATTTCCCCATGATCCGCCGCATATTCCGCGAGAACCAGCTGCCCGAAGACCTGGCCTACGTCTCGATGCTCGAAAGCGGGTTCAACCCGCGCGCGCTGTCGCACGTGGGTGCGCGCGGCATGTGGCAGTTCATGCCGGAAACCGGCAGGCGGTACGGGCTCCGGGTCGACGCCACCGTTGATGAACGGTGCGATCCCGACAAAGCAACCGCGGCCGCCGCAAAGTACTTCCGGGAACTCATCGCCATTTTCGGCGGCCAGAGTTCGGTGATGCTGGCCATGGCGGCCTACAACGCCGGCGAGGGCAGGATCGTGGGCGCGCTCCGGAAAATCGACAACCCGATGCGGAACCGCGATTTCTGGTACATTTACAGAATGGGATATCTTGCCGAGGAAACGAACGAGTACATACCGCGCGTGATGGCACTGCTCATTATTTCGGAGCACCCGGACCAGTACGGATTTACCCAGGTGCCCGCAGCCCCGCCCGAGACCGCCGATGCGGAGAACGATTTTATTCCGCTTGACAATATCAAGAATCCGGGCAGGTAGAGACGCAGCGGGTAGAGGCGTAGCGCGCTGCGTCTCTACTTCAAAAAAATCTCACCCGTGCTGTTCGATATTCTGGCGAGGGTAATGCCAAAATTCCTGTGTTGTAGAAAGCGTCACCCCTTTCCTTCCGGAAAGGGGTGACATGCGGCCGGCGCAAACCGCTTGGGGGGTGGCAATGTGACGCGCCGCTGGATACCGACCTGCCTCAAATATACCACCGAACGGGCGGTTGTTAAAGGCCGCGATGAGAATTCGTTTTCTGCGAGAAAACACCAGTTGTCAAGCATGAGTGATGCGCCCGGTTCGAAAAATGGCAGGCGAGGATTCTTTGTCTTGTTTGTCGGCAGGAGAGCAGCGGAACATTTCGTTTCTTCCCAGGCGTCTCAGCGCCTCCATGAGCGCTCCTACGGGGAACCGGAGGGGTCTTGTATGCTGAGCCCCATCAATTCTTGACCGCTATTGCCTACTCCGACAACACGTCAAAATGCCGCCGGTACCTGTCCGGAATGTTGATGGGCACGGCATAGCCGATTTCCTTGAGCGCGCTTGAAATTATGACGATGCCGTCATTGTAGAAAGCCTCAATTCGCCTGTTTCTGTCCTTGATGCCCTTATAGTCCGATGGAGACGCAAAGGTCCAGTCCGCTCCGGATTTGTTGACAACCAGCCGGAAGTATTTGTCGATGTCCGTTTCTCGAAATCCCAGTTTTTTGAGGAGAACCGAATGTTCCATGGCATCGTCGATGTTCGAAACAAGCATGGCGTCGCCCGAGAAGGAAATCAAGACCAGGAGCGGATCATTCGCCTGCGCGGCAGCATCGACGGCCGTCTTGTCGGGGTAGTACTTTTTGTCCATGCGTATCAATATACTTTTCGGCAGAAACATTCTTGGCGACACGGGGCACAGACACAAGTGCCGGGGCGACAAGAAACGGAGTATCCGATCGCCGCATTTTGAAGCTGAAGTATATTTCCCAATCACATGAAACACGCGCCTTCATACACGTTTTTGTCCCCATCGGACTGGGACGAACGCATCGCGGCCGCGGACGATCTGGCCTCGCCGTGCATGCTGTGCCCGCGCGCGTGCCGCGTCGACAGGCGGGAAGGCCGTACGGGGTATTGCCGTGCAGGGAACGAGCTTTACATTTCGAGCATTTTCCCGCATCACGGCGAGGAACCGCCCATTTCCGGCACTCGCGGCTCGGGCACGGTTTTCTTCTCTCATTGTTCGCTGCGGTGCTGCTTCTGCCAGAATTTCCAGATATCGCAGGAGAGTGAGGGCGAGCCGTACACGGTGGAACGGCTCGCTCTCAAGCTGCTCGATTTGCAGGGAGCAGGCGTGCACAATGTCAATCTCGTGACGGGCACGCATTACCTGCCCCGGATCCTGCGCGCGCTTCGGGATGCCGCCGGCCGCGGGCTTGCGATTCCCCTTGTGTGGAACTCCAGCGGCTATGAGCGTGCGGAGGCGCTCTCTCCGCTCAAAGGCGTGGTGGACGTGTATCTGCCGGACATGAAATACGGTTCCAATGAATCGTCACAGCGCTACTGCAAAGCGCCGGATTATGTGGAGGTCAACCGGTCCGCGATCCGCGAAATGTTCAGGCAGGTAGGGCCCCTCAAAACCGACGGCAGCGAGATTGCCTTTCGGGGAATGTGCATCCGTCATCTTGTATTGCCCGAGGGAAGGGCGCATTCGGGCTTGGTGTTTGAATTTCTCCGCTCCACATTTGATGCGGCGGACATCACGCTCAGTCTTATGGCGCAATTCCGACCGATGTACCGGGCAGGGGAGTTCCCCGAACTTTCGCGCGGTATCAATCGCGGCGAGTACGAGACTGCGCTGGAGGAAGCCGAAGCCTCGGGATTCAACGTCTTTCCTCAGGATCTGCTCAGGCTCGACGACAGCTTCTGCATCGATTTTGCAACGAGAAAGCATGAGCCGTTGACAGGCAGGTAAGCACGCGGATGCGGGAATTGCGGAGCTGTCTTGGACGGAAAACGCGGAAGATGACGGGTACGCTTATCCGCGTACGCACACACGCGTACGCGCGCTAAACAAACAGCTCTTCCCACGGCGAGGACGCGGATTTCTTTGTCTGCTTTCTCGGTTTTTCGCGCGACTCCTTGTCAATCGCGTGCAGGAAAAACCGGGAAATGCTGTAAAGAAATCCCGCGAACACCAGCGCCCATATCGTGAGCCAGTACCAGGAGGGTTGTTTTTTGAAGAACATTGCGGCCGATCCGTTGTAAAAAGTTGTGAAGAACCCGTTAACCACCCTAATAATATAATTGTTGCTTTCATATGTGAAGGAGAATCGCATGGAATATGATGTCGGCAGCGCAGGAAAAATAATCGTGATGCGGCTTAAGGACGGCGATCCCGTGTACGCGTCCATCGAACGCGCCGCGTCCGCGGAGCATGTCGCGTGCGCGGCGGTGTGGATCGTGGGCGGCGTTCAGAACGGCGGCGTGGTTGTCGGGCCAAAGGTCAAGGACATTTTCCCGCTTCAGGTTCTGGAGGAACGGTTCTCGGATGCCCGCGAAATTGTCGGATTCGGAACGATATTTACAAACGAACAGGGCGAGCCGAAGCTGCACCTGCACGCGGCGATCGGCAAGGGTGCGTCGGCCATTGCGGGGTGCCCTCGCCTGGGCGCCGATTGCTGGCTGATCGACGAGGTAATCATGCTCGAAATTGCGGGACTTTCCGCGAGCCGGAAGAAGGATGCGCGTTCCGGCCTTGAGTTGCTGGCTCTGGGGAAAGGAAGAAAACTCTGAAACTCGGTTGCAAGTGATTGCAGCACGCCCGTGCTTTTCATATATTACTATCAGCTATGGAAATCTTACAATTCCCCCAGGAGGTCTGTCATGAGAACACGTACATGGATCGCAATCATCGCCGGTGCCGCATGTTTTCTGGTCGCTGCCGGATGTTCCAAAAAGGTCACCAAGGTTGAAGAACCGCTCCAGAAGCCCAAGACCGAGCAGCCGGTGCCCAAGCCCGCAGAATCGCAGGCGGTTCAGCTGCCCGACTCCTTCAAGGTGGAGGATCTCGATTCCAAGATGAAGGAAATACTTGTGCCGGTCTACTTCAATTACGACAAGTACGATTTGATGCCCGAAAGCGTGTCCAAGCTCGAAAAGATCGCCCCGTTCCTGCAAAGCAACACAGCCATCCGCGTTCTCATCGAAGGCAACGCGGACGAACGCGGATCCGCGGAGTACAACGTGGGCCTCGGCGAAAGCCGCGCCCGCTCTATAAAGAACTACCTCACCACCTACGGCATTCCCGACAACCGCATGGAGATCACCTCGTACGGCAAGGAACGGCCGGCGTTTCCCAATTGCGGAAGCGATGAGTCGTGCCATGCGAAGAATAGA
Source organism: Fibrobacterota bacterium (assembly GCA_003165595.1). GTDB lineage: Bacteria > Fibrobacterota > Chitinivibrionia > Chitinivibrionales > FEN-1185 > FEN-1185. The sequence goes on from PLWQ01000023.1 coordinate 83,744, forward strand.
CGTGTGGAGTGGAAAATTCTTGCTAAGTAACAAAGCTCTTTCTTGTACTTGATATTCTGGAGGGGACACCGCTTCGCGGTTTCCCCTGGGGCGCAGCTTCCGCCGTGAAGCGGCGGCGATCTGCGCCCACACCCTTTCCTGCGGAAACACGCACGAGTCGCGTTGCTTGCGCAACGTGAGTGTCGTGTTTCCGCAACGCCTTCTCTGCGGTATGCCGCTTGGCGGCGATAAAACCACAATCAGGTCCTCTCCTCTCAGTAATTTAGTTTGTTGCGTTTGTAAACGCATTTGCATAGTACATTTTGTGAACATGATGAGGGGTTGGCGCATTACCCTATTCCCGCGCGTTAGGGGGGACCGCAAGGCGCGCGGGAGCGCGGTGCCGCCTGACCACGGCCCAACGGGCCATCGTGGCAGGCGGTACCGAGGCCAATAGGCCGAGCCTGGAGGGAGAACCGCCGCCGCGAAGCGGCGGAACGCCCATATTCTTTGTGGCAAATCAACGAGGAATTGCCAAACCTATCTCCCCTTTTCCTTGAATCTCTTCCCGGTACCATATATTTTCTTAGTCTTTTTCGAGCATCACCTCACTTCACACCAATATTCATTTCTATCTGGAGGCTCATATGGCTAAATACGTCTACTTCTTCGGCGGCGGAAAAGCCGACGGAAACGAATCGATGAAAAATCTTTTGGGCGGCAAAGGCGCCAACCTGGCCGAAATGGCCGGACATCCCGCGCTCAAACTGCCTGTCCCGCCCGGATTTACGATTACCACGGAAGTCTGCACCTATTACTACGACAACAAGAAGACTTATCCCAAAGAGCTCAAGGAACAGGTAAACAAGGCTCTTGCTCAGGTTGAAAAGATCATGGGCAAGAAGTTCGGCGATCCCAAAGACCCGCTTCTCGTGTCGGTACGTTCCGGCGCACGGCGCTCCATGCCCGGTATGATGGACACGGTGCTCAACGTCGGGCTCAACGATGTCACGATCCAGGGCCTCATCGCCAAAACCAACAACCCGCGTTTCGCCTACGACGCGTACCGCCGGCTCGTGATGATGTATGCCGACGTGGTCATGGAAAAAGCCGCAGGCATCGAGCTCCCGGGCGGCAAGGGAATACGCAAANNGACCTCACGGTCGACGACCTCAAGGCGCTTGTGGTCGAGTTCAAGCAGATGGTCAAACAACACCTGGGTCAGTCGTTCCCGGAAACGCCGCAGGAACAGCTGTGGGGCGGCATCGGCGCCGTGTTCATGAGCTGGAACGGCAAACGGGCCGTTGATTATCGCCGGATCGAGAAGATACCGGACGATTGGGGCACGGCCGTAAACGTTCAGAGCATGGTGTTCGGCAACATGGGCGACGACTCCGCAACCGGTGTTGCGTTTACGAGAAACCCCGGCAACGGCGACAATCATTTCTACGGCGAATATCTCATCAACGCACAGGGCGAAGACGTGGTTGCGGGAATACGCACCCCGGCGCCTATCAACGAAAATTCGGCAAACGACCAGAGCAGGAACCTTGCCACGCTCGAATCGGCATTCCCGGAATGCTACAAGCAGCTCTTCGGTTATCAGAGAGCTCTCGAAAAGCACTACCGCGACATGCAGGATATCGAGTTCACTATTGAGAAGGGCAAGCTGTTCATGCTGCAGTGCCGCGTGGGCAAGCGCAACGGCGTTGCCGCGGTCCGCATGGCCGTCGACATGTACAAAGAAAAACTCATCGACGCGAATGCGGCAATCATGCGCGTTGGGCCCAATCAGCTCGTTGAGCTTCTCCTGCCCATGATCGATCCGAAGGCCGAAAGTGCGACATCGCCCATTGCCAAGGGGCTTCCGGCGGGTCCGGGCGGTTCGAAAGGCCGCGCGGTGTTCTCCTCCAAGGACGCGGTCGCATGGGCCGAACGCGGCGAAAAGGTTATTCTTGTTCGTGAAGAAACATCTCCCGAAGACGTTGACGGCATGCACAAGGCACAGGCCATCCTCACGGCCAAGGGCGGCATGACGTCCCATGCGGCTCTCGTCGCGCGCGGATGGGGAAAGTGCTGCATCGTCGGATGCGCCGACATCGAAATCGCCGACGATAACAAGTCCTTTGTCACAAAGAAGGGCCTCACGATCAAGGAAGGGGAATGGATCACGCTCAACGGCACCAAGGGTCTTGTCTACCAGGGCAGCCTCGGACTCGTTGACATCGACCTTGCCACGAATACCACCTACAGGGACCTTATGACGCTTGTCGACAAGGTGCGCCTGCTCAAGATTCGCACCAACGCCGACTCTCCTAAAGACGCGAAAAAGGCCATCGAATTCGGCGCGGAGGGCATCGGCCTGTTCCGCACCGAGCACATGTTCTACGGCGAGGGATCGGACAAACCGTTGTTCCTTCTCCGCAAGATGATCATGAGCAAGACGCTCGACGAGCGCAAAGCCGCGCTTGCCGAACTCTTCCCGTTCGTTAAGAACGACATCAAGGCCACCATGGAGGCCATGGCCGGCAGACCCGTTACCATCCGGCTGCTCGACCCGCCGCTGCACGAATTCGTGCCGCACGCGGCCGACAAGCTCCAGGCGCTCGCAAGCGATCTCCATATCGACGGCGCCGAACTCAAGAAACGCGCCGACGGTCTGCGCGAGAACAATCCCATGCTCGGGCACCGCGGCGTTCGTCTCGGCATCACCTATCCGGAAATCACCGAGATGCAAGTACGTGCAATTCTCGAAGCCGCCGGCGAAATCCTCAAAGCCGGAAAAGAGGCATATCCCGAGATCATGATTCCGGTGACCTGCACGGTAGCTGAAATCAACGACCAGAAGGTCATTGTCGACCGCGTTTACAAGGAAGTATGCGAAAAAGTCGGTCTCAAGAAGATTCCGTTCATGTACGGAACCATGATCGAAATCCCGCGCGCGGCGCTGACGGCAAACAAGATGGCGACCACGGCCGAGTTCTTCTCGTTCGGCACCAACGACCTCACACAGATGGGCTTCGGGTTCTCCCGGGACGATATCGGCAGCTTCCTGCCGGATTATCTCACCAAGAAGACCCTGCCTGCCGACCCTTTCCAGACCATCGATCAGGAAGGCATCGGCGAGCTCATCAAGATTGGCATCGAGCGCGGTCGCTCGGTACGGCCGAAGCTCAAGGTCGGCATCTGCGGCGAACACGGCGGTGATGCGGATTCCGTCAAGTTCTGCCACCGCGTGGGCATGAATTATGTCTCATGCTCGCCGTTCCGCGTGCCCATCGCCCGGCTTGCGGCTGCGCAGGCTGCCGTTGAGGATGTTTTGGCAAAGAAGTCCGCGGCCAAGAAACCGGCCAAGGCGAAGAAGCCGGCCGCGAAGAAGAGAAAGTAAGGAACAGAGCTACACGTACCTCGTAATAAGGTCGTTCTTATGTGGAAAGGCAAGATCGATGGATCTTGCCTTTCCCTTTTTGGAAGCTAATCCCGTATTTTCACCTTTATCAATAGAAACGAGGTTGCAATTGTGAAGCAATCACTCATTACGCTGGCGCTGGCGGCAATGGTCTTTCTGGCAATGCCCGGCTGCTCGTCGGACAAAAAGGTAACCGAGCTTACCACCCAGGACCAGAAGGTGAGCTACATGTTCGGCCTCAACATGGGCGGCTACCTCAAGAAGCTCGGCATCAATGTCGACAGGGCGGCGCTGTTCCAGGCAATCAACGATACTCTCGACGGCCACAAGGCGCTCATGACGCAGGAGCAGGTGACCGCGGTTCAGCAGGAATTCTCGCAGAAGATGCAGGAAAAGCAGATGGCCGAATCGAAGGCCGCTGGTGAAAAGAACACCAAGGAAGGTTCCGAATTCCTGGCCAAGAACAAGACCGAGAAGGGCGTTGTCACCACCGCCTCGGGCCTCCAATATTCCATCACCAAGGAAGGCACGGGCCCCAAGCCCAAAGCCACCGACATGGTGTCGGTCAACTATCGCGGCACGTTTATTGACGGAAAAGAATTCGACAACTCCTACACCCGCGGCCAGCCCGCAACCTTTCCGGTGACCGGCGTTATTCCCGGCTGGACCGAGGCATTGCAGCTTCTGCCGGTTGGCACAAAGGCCAAGCTGTTTGTTCCCGGCAACCTCGCCTACGGCGAGCGCGGCGCGGGCCAGCAGATCGGACCCAACAAGACGCTCATTTTCGAAATCGAGCTCCTGTCGATTCAGCCGAATCCGGCTGCGGCCGCTCCCACTGCGGCGACCACGCCGGCCGGGGCGCAGAAGCAGAAGAAGGCCAAGTAAGCGGGAATTTGCTCGCTGGGTAACTCAGCATGCGGCTCGCGGGACACCGCGGGCCGCATGTATTTCCGGGGAGAGGGCGGATTCTTACTGTTCGGCGAAGACAACGCGAATCGGGCGGTTGAGCCAACGAAGTATTTCTTAATAACAGACCACGGAGAGAGACCCACTCATGCTACCGGTAGACTTTCATTCCCACACCCTGTTCTCCAAATGCGGGCTGCACACCATCATCGAGATGCTTACCGAGGCAAAGGCCCGCGGGCTTGCCGCGCTCGCCATCACCGACCATGGACCCAAACTCGAAAGCTGCACGCCCAGCACGTTCTGGGACAGGCTTCTTGATCCTGTGGTGGGCATTCGTCTGCTCAAGGGCATGGAATGCAACGTGATTTCCGATGAGGGTGACATTGACTTTCCGCAAAAGTTCCTCAAATATGCCGATATAATCCTGCTCGGCCTGCATCCGCACCTTCCGCGCGGCATTTCGGCCCCAAAGAACACGGAGTTTCTTCTGCGTGCGCTCGAAAAGAACCCGTTCGTCGATATCGTGACGCATCCTGAAGATGAGGCTTACCCTGTCGAATTTGACACGCTTGCCGAGTACGCCGCCGGCCATGGCATCGCGCTGGAATGCAACAACTCCAAGATTCTTAACAAACGCGTGTCCTCCGAGCGGCTGTTGGCTCTTCTTGACGCGTGCAAACGCGCAGGATGCCGCATTGCGGTAAATTCCGACGCGCACGCGATCGGGGAGGTGGGACTCGACGAGTCGGTGCGGCCGCTTATCGAGCACGCCGGTATCGCTCCGGAGCTTGTGGTCAACCGGACAGCGGAGTCGGCATTCGCGTTTGTGGAGGAGCGAAGAGGGAAGAAAGTAACAGTGTGACAAAGGTTCCAACTGTCGTGAGGAACCATGCCGGCCGAATCTTGCCTCACCTGAGCTAATGACGCTCTGTGTAGCGGCGGCTATTTTCCTCTTACTGCCTCCGCATAGCCGGGCGGAAAGATATTCGTGCCTCTTGTCAGGCCAAACACGGAATCACCCATCCTGCCGATTCGCTCACGCCGTTCGAGCATTTCCGCGGTAGCGCGCAGCGCGAAATCGACAACCGCCCGCTGGCTTTTGAGCCTGGTCCGCGACGATATCCTGTGGACAAGATTCGTATCGATATGGATGTTCGTGCGTATAGTGGTAATTCGCTTCATCGATTTTCGAAATGGGTTCTTTCCCGTCCGTCGGATCATGGTTATGCCTCCTCGATTGCCAATCCAGCTACCAGGCCGATCTTGCTGAAATCGGCAATGTTGGCAGTCAGAATATTTTGTGCGTTGTCAATGGCTGTCTGCGCGATCATGACATCCAGTAATCCGTTCTGAAATCCCTTGAGGGCGATAGAGCAGAGAAACGTTTGCACCCGGCTACCGGAGGTGAGCAGAACGTACAGGACGCTTGCAAGGTGCGAAGATCGCCGCTATGGCGGATTGGCGCAGAGTGCAATCTTCTTTAGAGCAACTGATACGACTCCTCAATCGAATGCACCGCACCCGCGGGCATGAGCACGCTCGAGTACAGGTGAAACTCCGGGATCGGAACGTTTTCCGCCTTGAACAGGTTGTTCGCAGCCAGAAACCCCGTGATCTTAGGAAGCGGCGCCTCGGGCCGCAGCCGCGCGAGGGTCAGGTGCGGATGATATTTTCGCGTTTCCGGTTCGAGCCCCAGTTCTTCCATGAGCCCCTCGATCTCATCGCGCAAAACCATAAGCGGTTCGCAAGGCTCAATTCCAACCCACAGCACATTCGGCTTTTTTCGGGGCGGGAAATAGCCTACGCCCTTGAGGGTGAGACAAAATCGTGACGCATTGACATCATGCAGTGTTTCCTCGATATCCGAAAAGAGGGTGTCGTCGGCGTCGCCGACAAAGCGCAGGGTAAGGTGGAGCTGATCCTTCGATACCCATTTTGCCGCAGGCACGCCGAAGCATATATTGGCGAGCGCCTCACGCACGTCCTCGGGAAAGTCTATCGCGATAAAGAGCCGGTGCATGGAGCAGTCCTTTTTGGCGTTCCCAACATTGCCCTACGAACCGAAAATAATTGAAACCAATCGTGAAATTGTGGGCAGCGCGAGGGCCGGGATTACCGGCACGCATTTTGCGCAAGGTAAGGTGTTTGACTTCCACGTGCTCATTACTATTTTAGTTGGAGCAATCCGAGACAACACCATCCGAAGGGAGGCGCATGATCCCGGTTCTCAGCGTCGCGCAGATGCGCAAAATTGACGAAATGGCAATAGGCCGGAACACGGCGGTCGGTTTCTCCTATATGATGGAAGCCGGCGTGGGCCTGTTCGAAGCCGCGCGCCAGCTGGTACCCACCCCGCGCAGCGGCGACATCGCCATCGTGTGCGGAAAGGGGAACAACGGCGGCGATGGGTTTACCGTGGGCCGCCTCCTGCTCGAAGCAGGCTACAAGGTGATGTGCTTCGGACTGTGTCAGCCCGACGCGCTTGCCGGAGAGGCCAGGCTCGCCTATGATTCCTACGTCGGCCGTGAGGGCAATTTCCTGGTCCTCGACGATGTGGACGACCTCGGAAACCTCGACAGGTGCAGCCTCATCATAGACGCGGTGCTCGGCACGGGGATCAAGGGCGATCCGCACGGGCTGAGCGCCGAGGTTATTGAGGCTCTCAACGTTGCCGGCGTGCCGGTGCTTTCGGTGGACACGCCGTCGGGACTGGACAACGACCTCGGCATGCCGGGAACGCCGTGCGTCCGCGCCGCGGTCACGGTTACCATGGGGTTTCCCAAGATCGGCGCCTATTTCTATCCCGGAAGATCCCTGGTGGGCTCGCTTCGCATAAAGCAACTCGGATACCCTGAAGAAATCGTCGAAAAGAACCGGTCCAACACCTTTCTTCCAGCCCTCGACGACCTCAGAAAAATGCTGCCGAAACGCAAACCAGCGGGCTCCAAATTCGATCACGGCGTCGCCCTCATGCTCGCCGGGTCGGCCGGCATGACCGGCTCCGCCACGCTCTCGTCGGTTGCGGCTTTACGCACCGGCTGCGGCATGGTGCATCTCGCGACGCCCGGCAGCGTGCTCCCCGCGCTCTCCGCAAAACTCACCGAGGTGGTGCTTCATCCGCTGAACGAGACGAAGGCAGGAACCGCAGCCCTTTCCGCATCGGAATTCCTTCTTGCCAAGGCCTCGACCTGCCAGGCGTTGTGCATTGGCCCGGGCCTTTCTCATAACGATGATACGGCAGCCCTGGTTCGCCGGTTGGTTGCCAAAAGTCCGGCCCCCATGGTGCTCGATGCCGACGGCATCAATGCCTTCAAAGGAAGGAGCAACGATCTCAAGGTGCATGCCGCGCCGCTGTTGTTGACGCCGCATGCGGGCGAGTGGGCGCGGCTGTTTTCGGCCATGCCGGCAAGTCCGGTAGAAATCGTGGAAGAGCTTCGGCGCACGGCGGCGGAGTTCTCCATGACGATTCTATACAAGGGGAACCCAACCATTATCGCGTCGCCGGACGGGAATGTCCATCTGTCGCCCTACGGCAATTCCGGCATGGCAACCGCCGGGTCGGGCGATGTGCTCAGCGGCATCATCACGTCGCTTGTGGCGCAGGGATGCACGGTAACGGATGCGGCAATACTGGGAGCGTATATTCATGCCCGGGCGGGGGACGAGGCGGCGAGGGAACTGGGCGAATATTCGATGATCGCGGGGGATATTACGAATAGTATTTACAAGGCGATACGGGGAATTACGGGATAGAAAAAAGATGGCATATCATTCAAGCCGGCTCATACCGCCGTCCCGAACAGCCCCGTCCCTATGAGCGTCATTTCCTTTACATATTCAAATTCAAACGTTACCAGCCCTTCAACCTGCTTCCATGCGCCGCCCGTGACAAGCACAGGTGCGCCGCCGAACTGTTTTCGGTAGCGATCGACCAGAAACGACAGCGCGCCGGCCGAACCATAGATGACGCCCGTGGTCATGGCCGACTTTGTTGACCTGCCCGGAAACTCGGTTGCCGATTCGTCAAGGTTTACCGTCGGCAAGGCGCTGGTATGTTCGTGGAGGCTTTTGAACTGTGTGGCAATGCCGGGCAGAATGGCGCCGCCGGAAAATTCCCTGCCGTTTGCGAGGTAATCAACGGTAATGGTCGTTCCCGCGTCGATGATGATCCGGCTTTGTTCGGGATATGCGGCGCGGCAGTAGAGACAATCGGCAAGGCGGTCCACGCCGAGCGTGCGGGGATCGTTGTATGCAACGGAGATGGGAAAAGTCCCGGAGTATTCGAACCAGACCGGGGCCCTGAAGTCCGATGCGACAAGAGTGTCGGCAATCGCCGCGCGGTCGACTTTGACAACAGAGCATATAATCACCGGCAGCGTTTGCGTCTGCGCGCCTTTTGGAACCAGCGACGCCAGCGATGGGCACAGCCGGCCGGCAAGGTCGGTTGTTGGGAAAACGTCGGAGCCCCCGCACGCAAGAGCGTCACGGTCGATAAGCCCCGCATGCGTGTTGGTGTTGCCGATGTCTACCGAAAGGATGAGCGTGCTCATGGTGATCTTCCCTCAAACTAATTGGCGCAGCGCAGGAATGGAAGCGTCGAGCCGTCAGGGCCGTGGATGCAAACGCTTGCGCGCTTTTGCAAATCGAACCGGGCCGGTGGTGAGCAGCATTTCGGATTCGCCTTGTTGCAGGCGCATCCGGCCGTCGGGATATACTCCGGAGAACATTCCGCGGTTGCCGCCCGCCTCGCACGGAGCTCCCATTTTGTAAAGACGATTCGCGTACAACATATGCGCGGCCCCGGCAGGGACCGACAGGTATTGCCGGAATCGATCAAGGATGACGCACAGCAGCCCGCCCGGCGCATGCCTCTTTTTTGTTTCAATGAGCAGCGATGTGGCGGCGCGCCGGATGTCGGGCGGAAAATCCAATCGGGCGATGTTGACGTTGATGCCGAACCCGATCACGATCATGCCGGAATGCGCCGGCACGGTTTCCAGCAGAATGCCGCAAAGCTTTCTGTCGCCCCAGTAAATGTCGTTGGGCCATTTGATGGAAAGCGACGACCCGGGAGCGATGGCCTTGACAGCGTCGTATATCGCGAGGCTGACAGCCCGGTTGTAGGTGAAATGCGATGCCAAATCCGAGATCGGGCACACGACGCTCGCATACAACCCGCCTGCAACCTCGGAAAAGAACGTGTTCTGGCGCTGGCCGCGTCCGGCAGTCTGTTTGTCGGCGCACACAACGGCCATGCCCTTTTCGGGATAGGAAGGCAGGCTCTTCGCGAACGTGCTGGTGGAGTCGATGCTGTCGAAATGGAAAAATCCCTCGACAAACGGAAGCGCACCAACGGCTTCAATATCTGCGGTCACTGCCGGCTCCTCCGTCTCATTCGATCACGAGATGGATATCCAGGGCTCTGGCGCTGTGCGTGATGGCGCCCACCGAAATGAAATCAACGCCGGTCTCCGCTATCGGGACAATTGTCTCGGCGTTCACGTTCCCGCTCGCCTCAAGTTCCACGTACTTGCCGCTGCTTCGAGCCAGTGTAACGCAGGCAGCAATGTCCCCGACGCTCATATTGTCGAGCATGATCATGTCCGGCGAGCAGCCGAGCGCCTCCTCGAATTCCCTCGTGGTCTGGGTTTCGACTTCTATTTTGACGGGCAGGCCCGACGTTTTGACAAATGCCTGCGCCTTACGTACCGCCGCAGCCACGCCGCCGGCAGCCTTTACGTGCGTGTCCTTGATGAGGATCATGTCGTACAGGCCGAACCGGTGATTGCGCCCGCCGCCGTGCACGACGGCCTCCTTTTCGAGCGCCCGAAGCAGGGGAGTTGTCTTGCGGGTGTCAAGCAGCTTGGCACCGGTGTGGGCTATTTTTGCGGAAAGAAGGCCGGTTGCCGTGGCCACGCCGCTCAAATGCTGAAGGAAATTGAGCGCTACGCGCTCGCCTGCAAGGATGGCGCGTACCGGGCCGCGAAGCTCGCAGATGCGGACGCCTTTATCGAGCGCGGCCCCGCTTTCGAGCAGGACGTTTACACGCAGCGCAGCATCACAACAATGGAACAGCGGCTCCAGCAGCCGCGCGCCGGACAGAATGCCGCGATCCTTGCTCTTGATGACTGCGGCCGCGATGTCGCCCGCGCCGAACACGGCCTGCGACGTGATGTCGCCTCCACCAAGGTCTTCGGCAAGGGCCTCACGGACAAGCGAATTTATCAGCGGCTCGCTTTCGCTGCTCATAGGAACCCGTAGCGCAATCCGAGATAAAATTCGACTACGTTGTCGGCGGCATCGATCTTATTGTTGGAGTTCATGTCGAGGTAGTACCACGAAAATCCGGCGGATAGGCCGATGCCCAGGATAATCGGGTTGGTAACGACGTCGATTCCCGCTTTGAATCCCCAGGAAGGAAAGACGGTATTGTGCGGATACAGCCCTCCGTGCGTTTCCTCCAGGTATACTTTCCCGTAACGCAAGGGTCTGAACATGGTGTCGTTTGCAATAAGGGAAAATCCTATGGTCAGATCGGGGTCGGAATAATTTGTATCGGTGACGATCGAGTATTTCGAAAACAGGTTCTGCTTGTATTCAAGGGAAAGTGACAGTCCCCTGATGGGAGCCACGCCGAAAAAGAGTTCGAGCTTCGAACACAATCTGTCGCCGCCCAGGATGGAATTCTGGCTGACAAGCGTATCGCGGGCGGATCCGGAGTCGAACACCACCCGTGCGCGGTTCGACATGTAGAAGGAATTGAACTCGCCCTCAACGAGTCTGCCACCCTCGGTGGTGATGTTGGTGCCGAGAGAAAAATTGCTCCACTGGGCACCGACAATCGGCACCCGGAGCACGAAACCGTCGTCGCCGCCGCCGGCCAGTTTCTGGGCAAAACCGGCGCCGATCGAAAGGTGGAGGTCGTAGGTTGAAAAAAGATCGGTGGAAATGTCAATCTGGTAGATCGTCGCACTCATGGCCGAAGGGAGCGTGTCGGTCGTCGAGTCTGCCGACGGCAGCTTAACAAGTCGAAAACCCGCGGAGTCGAGGCCCTTCAGGTAGTTCTGATTTCCATCAAAGAAAATTCCTACCCCCAGGTGGTAGGACGTGGGATCGAAGGCCACGTACAGTCCGCCGGGGGAGAATGAGGTAAGATCGCCGAGAAATCCCCGCGCGCTGAAGTCGCCGATCTGTACCTGCGCCGTCACTCCCAGAGGATGAAAAATGATATAGGGATTATAGTTATTGTACCCGTCAACAACGATTCCGCCGCCGATGGTGTAATCGTTGATGGGGCCGAGCTTGACAAAAGTTGAATCGAAGAAGGGGCCGATGGTGACGTGGTCGACAAGATCGAGAAATCCCGGCATGCCGCCGAAATCGTGAAGCCCCGGCTGGCCGGTGTAGTTTGCGGCAAAGGGAATCCTGAGCCCGGCGCTGAACACCTTGCTCGAAAACGACGGGACCAGGGAAAACGCCGGGAATACGCCGCCGCGGGCCATGGCAAAGGAATTCAATTCCTGTACGACAATCTTGTGGTCGGCCGAAACATCCGGAGGACCGGACGGCGAAAAGCTGAGGGCGTCTTTTGCTCTGTCGGACAGTATTGACGCCCAGAGTCTGTTTTCAACGAACTGCTTTTTATAACCACCCATGGCGCCGAATCCGCTGTACTGCTGCGAAGGCGCCGCCAGGGAACCGGCCTGCCCGCCGCCGGCCTTCTCCTCCGTGGGCTTGATGCCGGCCGCGCTCAGCTCGGCATCGATGTAATCGTCGCCGAAAAAGTGCTTGAGCACGGTCACGTGGCGCATGGTGATATACAGCGGCGCGGTCGGCTCCTTGCCCGGCAAGATCATGTTGGTTTGCCCGGAAGAAAGCGGGCTGCCTTCCTTTTGTGCGATGTTCCTCGTCTTCATGGAGCCGCCGAGCTCCTGGAACCCGGTCTCGCCGGTTTTCGATTCTACGACGGTCGAAAACGATCCGTTCTCGGTTTCGCCGACCGCATTCGACGTGTACACGCTGATGCGGCAATTGGAAATGGCCTTTACGAAACAGCCGCCGCTGAAAAGCGTGAGGTTCACTTCGAGGGTCGTTGTTCCGTTGTCGGCCTTCTGTTCACGGATATTGAGGAGCGCCTTGGAGTTTGAGCCCAGGATGGCCACATTTCCCTTGCCGAACTGCATCACGAGCTTGGCCTGGAAATATGTTTCCACGATGTCGTTGTCGTGTACCTGTGACCCGACGGAAATCTTTTCGTATTCCTTTTTGGAAACGCGCTGGACCTTGGCGCTTCCGTCAAGAGAAATCACGTCGAAGGTCGCTTGCGGAAACACGGGCGCGGCCGGGAGGATGATCACCAGAACTGCAAGCGTCGCCAGGGAAGATTTCATAGGGTTTGGGCGCCGGTTATGGTCAACGGAAATCGTGGCGGATGCATTTGCAATGGGCTATCTTTTAATGGTAAAATAATATCCACATATGTTCAAGTGGCACCTTTACAATATTTAACGGCTCCTGCGAATACGCGAACCGTCACCACGGTGGGGAAACCGATGGCCTTTCTCAGGAACAAGGCGGTGTACTCGATGTGCGTCGCGCATTCGCTAGCCGTGTTTTGCCTTGGACTGGTCTTGTTTGTCGCAAAATGGTTCCCCTACGGCACTTCAATCCGATGGTTGCGTGAATGGCTTTACAGATTCTTCTAGCACTCGTCGGCATGGTGTGCCTCTTCTCGGTCTGCTTCGGCGTTGGATCGTTCCTGTTCGCGCGCTTTTGCTCGGCGCGCGACAACTCGCTTTTTGCAACGCTCGTAAAAACAGGTCTGGGATTCGGCACGGTGGGAAACCTCATCATGCTGATGTGCTTTTGCGGCACGGCTTCGCCGGGCGCTATCCGGGGACTTCTCATTGTGCTGTTCCTCACGTCCATGCCGCTTGTGTGGATGGAACGGACCGCACTTGGACGGCACGCGGTGCTGGCGCATGCGCTTCTGTTCGCGCGCCGTAAACTCCTTGGGTGGACGCTGCTCGCCCTTCTGGCCGGTTATCTGGCGCGCGGCCTGCTGCCGCCGACCGATTTTGACGGACTCATGTACCACCTTGCTTCCGCGAAGCTGTTTCTGGCGCACGGCGGATTCTATCACATCTACTTCAATCCTCAGTCCGATTTTCCCATGCTCACCGAGATGAATTTCATGATCGGGCTGGCTTTCGGCAACGATATTTTGTGCAAGGCGACGTCTTTCCTTTTTGCCTTGTTGGCCTGCGGCTGCATCGCGGTTCTGTGCAGGCGTCATTGCCAAAGTCCCCGGGCGACCGTTCCGGCGCTTCTGGTATTCCTCACCTTCACCGGCAGCATCGCAAACATCAGCAACTGCTACGTGGATATGCCGCTGGCGGTCTGGATGCTCCTTGCGGTCCTCCTTGTGGAACAGTTCCGCGAAACAGGGCTGCGCCGCCATGCCGTCCTTGCGGGAATCTTCTGCGGCATGGCAATGCAGACGAAGATTTTCGGAGTGATGGTGCTGCCCCTTGCGCTGGCGCAGCTCCTGCTTATTCCGCAAAAGCAAACGAGGCGCGGTTCTTGGGCGGACTCTTTGGCCCTGCTGATACCAGCCGTGACACTTGGACTGCCATGGTATGCGAAGAGTTTCGCGCACACGGGCACTATTCTGTCGATCGGCCGCAGTCTTGTGGTGGGACAGGGCCTTGGAAATCCGTTCGGCGTCGCAACGCACTCGGCCGCAGAATACTGGTTTGTCAACACCCTGGGCCGTATCGCCGCAAGCCCCTGGTCGTTCTCGCTCTTTGCGCGCCAGCATCAGGCGGACAATTTTGGCCCGTTGCTTCTTGCGATTTTGCCGTTTATGCTTTTTGTCGACGTTCCCGCAGGAGTCCGGCGTATCCTCGCGTGGGGCGGAATCTTCTTAGCGGAGATCCTGGTCATGGAAATGTGGTTTATTCCGGGCGGATCGAGCATCCGCTACAGCACGTTCGTGCTGGTCCTTGCAGCACCGCTTGTCGTCTGGACGGTTTCTCGTTTGTCGAACAAATCCGCGGTCCGGCGGATTCTCGTGATGATGGTGGCATGCATGATCTCGCTGGGCGGCGTATTGTTCGTGAAGCGCTATTACCGGGATTGGCTTGCGCTCGCAACGATGGCCCCGCGCGACACGTATCTTGCGTCGGTGCTGCCCGAATACGCGGTGATACACGAAATCAACTCGATCCGCGACGGCGCGACCGTGATGCCGGTGTACAATTTTTCGAATTACCTGCTCGATGTTCCGTATGTGGTTTCGTACCGCAGCTATCCGGACCTCAACGAAATGAAGCGGGATTTTACGGAGAAGAACATCCGGTACGTTTTCGGCAACAACACGCTGGATACGGCGGAAAACAGGAACCCGTTTCCGCAAATCAAGGAGAAAGAACTGGTTGCGGCGAAGAACGGGTTTTACGTGTACAGGGTGCTGTGGTAGGTCACCGGGAGAGCGTCCCCCGATTTCCTATAGGGGACCCCTAAATATTCAAAAACGCGTTTTGTCATTGCGAGCGAGCCGCAGCACAGGACGTGCGGAGACCACGCACGAAGTGCGCCCTAGGGGCGCGAAGCTGGAGGCGAAGCGTGAACCAAGCGTAGCAATCTCGCGTTTTGCAAAGAATTACGGGAGATTCGCGGACGCGGCTACTCCTGTAGGGTTGTATGCGGTCAAAGTCGTGGTGCCACGTCGCTACGCTCCACGCAATGACATCGAGGCAATTTTGGGAGGTTCTCTATATCACGTCGGTGCCTTTCTTGATCACCCACAACGCGCCCACCTGCTCGTGAAATTTCTCAATTGGCAATTTTGTCTTGAGCACGCAATTGAAGAAGTTGTATTTTGCAAGATTGAAATCCACGATGTCGCTTGTGAGGTCGGCAAACAGTTTTGTTCCCGGCATGGGCGTGAGGATGGTGTATCCCGCGTAGGTAACCTTCTGCGACGACGCGTAGTCGGCAAGAGCCTTGAAATCTTCCTCTCCATAATCGGGCGGCACCACGTAGTTGCCCCGTACCGAAATGCCATTTTCGTGAAACACCGAGATGGCGCTCTTGATGAGCGAGGCGTCGAGTTTCTTATTGTACAGCGCAAGCTCGCTCTGCCGGAATGACTCGAACCCGCAAATTACCACTTTGAGCCCGGCGCGCGCCATCTGTTCCACGAGCTTCGGATTTTTCGCTGCCGTGTCCACGCGGATGTCCATCACGAATTCCTTGTCGAGCTTCTCATCAGCGATTTTGGCAAAGAGCCGCGCCGTGTACGCCTCATCGATCACCGAATTCGCGTCTGCAAATCGAACGATGCCGTACTCGGAAAGTGTTTTTAGCTCCGCAATAATGCTGTCGATATCTCGCAGGTAGTATTTGCCGTCCCACTGGGGCCAGATGGAGCAGAACGAGCATTTGTAGGGACAGCCGAGGGAGGTGTTGATGTAGGTGACATTTTTGTCGCTGTGTGGCATGCGGTATGCATGGAGCCACCTGCGGATATAAGAACGGTCGGGAAGGACGTAGCCGTCTTTGCCATAATCCTTTGCAAGCGGCGGCTGCGGGGAGTGAACAAAGCCTTGCGGTGAATTGACAAAGGTCCCGGGCACGCGGCTGCAATCCGCGTTTGCCGCTTTTGCGAGAACGATTTCCCTGAAGGTGTGGCCAGCCTGCCCGACGGCAACGATGTCTGCGGCGGTTTCCCTGAAATCCTCGGGGCACAATGAGGCGTGGAGGCCGCCGGCAACGGTGAGGAGGCCGGGGTTCCATTGCTTGACTGCCTGCAGTATCTGCATGGCGTAGGGGAATTCGGATGCGATGCAGGTGACGCCGACGATATCGGGCCCGGTGTCCCGGCAATACTGTTTGACAAGATCGGCCGGCGGCGCGGCCTTCGGATTCATGTCGTATTCGGCCTTCATGTCCAGAACCGTCACGTTGTGGTCGGCGACGGCCGAAGCAACGGTGAGCAGTCCCAGCGGCGGCCCGATGAGCTTCTTGTGGATAAAGCGCTTTGCCGCCTCGGGCGCGTACGCGAGGATGGCGTTCTCGGGCGAACGGGGAGGATTAACCAGGAGAATGTTCATGCCGCGTCCAGGAGGTACACGATTGCGGTGCACTGGCCCTTTACCGGCGCAAGAATCTTGACGCACGGCATCACGCCGGGGTGGTCGGCCGCAAATCGCGGCGACAGGGCAAAAGAACCTTTTCCGAGGTTGCGCCCCGGAAGAAATTCGCAGTCTGTAAAGTTGTACGGGCTTCCCAGCGCCTTAAACAGGGCCTCTTTGACACAGAACGACGCGCACAGCCCAACGGCGGGATCGGGCAGCCGCCGGCAGCGGGAACGTTCGCTGCTTGTGAAGACGAACGGCATGAAGCGGGATCGGTCGCGGGCCATCCGGCGAAACCGGGCGACGCGTTCCGAATCGATGCCGCAGGACAGGAGGCGGCGGCAGGAGTCAGACGTCCAGGTTAACGATGTCGTCGCCATGTCTCACGATTTTGAGTGTGAGGTCCACCACCTGACCGATGGTGGCTGCGGGTTTCCTCATGAGGTGCTTGCCGAGCGTCTTGAGCTCTATCTTGAGACCGTACTTCTTGCGCACGATTTCGAGCAGGGACAGGAGCATGAGGGAATCTCCTTCGAGTTCCTCGATGATGTTGGTGGCGTCGGTGAGTTTTGACGATTCTATGTCGCACTCTTCCGCAAAAAAGTCGTACACCAGCGCGCGGATTTCGGCTTCCTGCTGCTTGTCGGAATCGGGCATGTCCCAAAGCTCCTGAACCGGGTGGAACAACCGTATGCTCTTGAGGTAGTAAAGGTTCACTAAAATACTATGTAACGGGAATGGAATTTCAAAAATCTGGGAGCCTGGCGGTTCTTGTTTCCTGTAGCTTTGAAGCTTACATCATCTTCCCAAGATCGAATCGATGATCGCATTGAGACGGGGGGTAAATTTCTCGGCCCCGACGTCGCAGAGATGATCGCAATCCCTTGCGTCTTCGTCTCCATAATCGTGGTTGCCGTCCATGTTCGCGTCGTAAAGATGGAAATAGGGGTTTGAAGCTTGTATGTTTCGCATTTGTTGAAGGATATCCTCGGCCGTCTGCCAGGATGGCCCATAAAGGCTGTAATAATCCGTGCCCCTGTAATAGGGGCTCACGGGATAATTAACCATGATCCAGTGGATTTTTCTTGATCGCAAAGTGTCGGCAATCATAGTTATGGTCGCGAGGTTCTTCCGATAATTGGAATCCGCAGTCGTCCATGTCGAGCAAGCCACGAATTTGACGGGAGTACCGCCCCATGCTCGTGAAGGAAGTGGACAAAACCCCAAGAGCGCCGTATCCAGATTGTCTGGGTTAGGAAGAGGAACCTGCAGAACATTGTTGATGAAACCACTTGACACATCGCTGGGCCAGAAGGCGTGACAGGAATCGTATGCGTAACCATTGCTTTTTACCAAGCCTGGTTCCGGTGTGTAGCCCCCATTCGGATTGTCAAGAAAACCAATATCAAGGGTTGAACAGATCACTCTAACGTTGGAACACCTAATGAGTGCATAATTCAGGATGGAAACCTTCTGCCAAAGAAGATCGCTACCCGAAGCGGCCATGTTAAAAGCCTTTAATTCTGTGATCAGCGCCGGGTCAAAAGCAAAATAGGCGTGAGAACTACCTGTTGCAATTACCTCGACGGAGTCAAAAAGCCGCCAGAACATGAGAAGTTTTGTGGCACAAATTCCCTGTGTGTTGTCGGTAGGAGGGGAATCATAACAACCTGCGCTGTCCTGATCAAAGAAAATGGAATGCGCTGACCAAAGATGCGGCTGCTGCAATTCGGTTCCCGTTATCAGTTGCTTGCAATTCTTGCTCTCCAGGTCTATGGCATATATCGCGTGCGCCTGGTCGGCGCTGTTCCTGCCGCATGCTACCGCAAACCGCGGCTGGTTCGACCACTTGGGATTATCCCACGCCTGCTCACCGGAAGGGCAATGTACATAATTAATGATCGAGTCGGCCATGGTGGAGACAAACACATACTCGTGTAGTCCGTAGCTGGAACCCGTCACGGTGCTTATCACTGGGCATCCGAAATCCAAAAACAAACACCGGACTCCGCTCCCCGTATCAGGCGATATCGACACGTTACACACCTGCGTAGAGCCATTGTCATCTTTTCCGTTGTTCGGTGATACAAACAACTGCGCGATTCTGTTCGTCACCAAATCCTTCATCATAAGACGGGTAAATCCTGTCACCGCATAATTTCCGTTCAACGATATCCCATCGTGATAACTCCCGTCAGGGATAAGTTCCTGCGCGGCGCCGACGGGTACGCCCCCGCTTACCTTCTGCGAGAAGGTCTTCGTGAATGACCAAGACGCAATTCCGTCATCGCACGCCGAGTTGGTATAAACAATGCAGGTATCTCCGGCTGCAGTATTCACCCACCACCGCGGTGCAAAGGCCGTGTCCGGGGCAAGAGTGACCCGGGGAGTTCCAAGAGAATCAAGGCTCCGGATCGTTATTCTCGACGGGGCCGATTGGAGGCCCCAGTTGTTACTGCAATATGCGACATATCGGCCATCTGGCGAGAGCGTCGGCAAATACACATTACGGTCATCAAGAAACTCCCACTGCGCCGGAAACGCCCGGCTGAAATCAACATAACAAAGCGTGCGAAGGTTTTCCGTGACATTGACAAAAACAATCTTTACGTTACTCGTCCCGATAAACGACATTAAGTCATTGGAACCGGCAACTATGTTGACCGGATTCGTAGCGGCAGGTTGCACACTCCCGATATACCGGCCGTTCAGAACAGGGCCGCGTGCACACCGGAAACCGACATATTCGCACGCAGTGGAAAGTTGTGTCGCATACGTCGCCGATCGGTGCGATGGCCGCAAATACATCAGAGGATAATTATAGGAACCTCCTTTTATCACCTTCTCGTATGCATTATCCGGCTGAAGCGCGCCCAATGAGTTCGTAATGTTGCTACCATCGTACAAGCATTTCCAATCATTCGTCCACTCAAAGACATTCCCGGCCATATCGTAGAGCCCCAGTGAATTTGGAAGCCGTGTTCCAACCGGATGCGTCCTGCCCGATGAATTCGCGGTAAACCACGCACAATTGCGCGCATAACCGCTGTCGGATGCCGCGCTGAAGGGCAAGGACGACGACGCGTCGCGTGCTGCGTACTCCCACTCGGATTCCGTGGGCAGACGATACCCGTCTTTCGACAGATCGTATCGCAAGCCAGTGAGTTCATAGACACTACCGCTTGACGAATAGTTGATGCCGGAATACACGTACAGCGTATCAAGATGTTCGGCTCTGCTCCGCGCATTGCAGTACAGCACGGCATCGAACCACGATACGTAATACACCGGATAGTCATCACCTACCCCATACGGTGAACTCGCGGAATCCGGCCGCTTTCCCATAACATCGAAATACTGCTTCTGGGTCACTACCGTGGTATCGAGCCAGTAGTTGTAAGTGAAGGCGGTTTGCATTCCGGGCTTTTCGTCGATGGACGCGAGCGAATCGTTCCAACCCTGCTGAAACGATTTCCCTGCGCTCGATATTTTTACCATCCCGGGATGAGGAAGGTCTGCGGGGCGATCAGGGGTGGTAGACATGCGGGCGCAAAACAGGGAAACGACTAACGGAATGGCACAAACGCAGGTTGCGCGGAATTTCATGACCGGAGGGCCATTTCTAGAAAACGTATGCAACGCTTCACAATCACTCCTAAAAGATGACGTGCAGACTGTTCAGCTCGACATTGGCCTGGATTACCCACCCATCCGCAAGCGTGGAGTCTGGGGGATGAATGGGCAGGCTCCAAAGATATCCCTGATGACTATGCAGAAGCTAGTGTCGTTACAGTTCCACTTGAACCGCGATACTTCAAAGCACCGTTCTGAACATAGAGGACTCCACCTCCACTCGGATTCGATGAAGGTATGGTTACGGCATTTGTTATGCCTATAACGCCGCTTCCGCCGCCAAACTGGCTAGTATTTCCAATACCCACGTTCCCCCCGCTTTCTGATTTCTGATAATAGCCAAGGCTCCGACATTCTGTACGATGTCGGGGCTTTCCCTCTCGCTCATGGCATCAGATACCTAAACCTTAAGATTCCGTTCCTGTGGAGCACATAGACTACGTCATTTGACCGCTGTGCCGAGCAAACGGCATATGCCTCACCAGGGTTTTTCATGTATTCTTCCAAACGGGTCCGGGCAATGAAATCGCCCTGCCCGTTGAGAACCCACAATTCATTTCCTGCATTGAGATCGATCAATTGCTGTTTTCTCCCGGGTGCAATTCCCGTAACATCCATACTAGGTATTAGTGGGTAGACTCTGGAATTCCCCATGGCATCAATTCTCTGAATTCTGTGGGCACCGTTGTCCGCCACATAAATGCTTTCTGAGTCACCCATGGAAAGACAATACCCCGAGGCAATGCGCGCAATTCCAGCAAGAAGATGCATGTTTGTGCCGTCAAGTCCCGCTGTTATTACACTATCACCGCCGCTGTTTCCGCCGATTAATGCCAAAATCCGATCCCCTAGAATTGCGAAATCGTAGACATATCCCTTGAAAGCCACTGAGTCTTTGACTATGCCGGCAGGACTGTACGCTAATATCCGATTTTGCGAGGTCGATTCAAGCACGTATGCATCGCCTGCTGTGTCGACATCAATCTTGCTAGGGATGGCGAGGGTGTCAACGCCAAACGATCGTACGAATTTGAGGCTTGCGTTAAAGACCAGAACCCTTTTTTGACCCTGGTCTGTAACGTAGATGTTGTCGCTGGTGTCAATGGCCATATCATTTGGCATACTAAACTGCCCAGGCCCTACTGCTGAAGCGTCAAATGCAGTATCAAGGACAAAATACGATAATATGCGTACCTGTACTCCCGCACTTTTCACTCCCTCCGTCCCATTCGTATCCACCGCCGTCACTCTATATTCATACGTCAAATCCTGTACGCCCGTACTATCACTATAGACCGTGTCTTTTACCCCGCTCTTAATAGTGGCAAAGCTCGCCGAGTCCAACTCCTTTCGGTAAATATTGTACCCCGCAACTTTCCTTCCCGTTATGGGTTTGTTCCACGTCAGCGTCACAATCTGCTTAAGCGTGTCATAGTTGATCGCCAACCCACTCACTACCGGTATCCCCGTATATTGCAACACAATATCATGCCCCAACGAATCCGTCCTCCCCGCCGTCACGCTCAGCACCGTATCTTTTGGCGCATAAGCATCCAGCGTGGTCAAAAACCTTACTCTGTATGTTCCCTCCGCCATGTTCGCCACCGTAAATGTACCAATCGAGTCATCCGGCGTTCCCCACGTATTTGTGCCCAAGAACAGGATAATAGCGGTCCTCGCATCATCTCCCGGTTGTAGGCGCACACGGCCTCGAATCGCTCCCGGCGCTTTCAATGTATCTGCAGGCGGATGAATTGTCGAATCCTTGGCCACCGCTATCGAATCTTGGTACACCACCCCGCTGTCGCTTGAGGCGAGAACATTGTACGCTCCGGAGTCGAGCTTGGCCGTGTAGTTGCCCTGGGCGTTCGTGACGGTGGATTCCACGACCGCTGTCAGGGCCTTGGAAAGGCCGCCCGTGCGCGGGTTGTAGCGAATCGGATAGAATTTGACCTTTGCATGCGAAGCAGGCGAGCCGCCCGGATTGTACAGCATTGCGGAAACCGACGGGTTGCCCGTCTCCGTTCCGCTATCCGAAACAACGCGTGCGCAATTCACGTTGGAAAGAACCAAGGCTGAGACAACCAATACAGCCAGCTTCATCAACGGATAGTTTTTCATATTCCGCTCCTCAGCTATTGTTCTTTCTTGAAACCGGAAACACATGGAAGTTCACCTGGTACACCCTGTCTGCTGCGGCATCCTTTTCCGAAACAGCGAGCACCCTGCGCCTGCATTCCGCGATTGCTTCTTTAACTTCCTCAAACCCCTTTTGCGATATGTTCACGGTGCAGGCGGTCATGTTCCGTTCGTCTTTGGGCACCGTGTCGAGGGCTGTAGAAGCAAGCTGGGCAGTGGTCCGGTGGAAATTCGCGACCGCGACGGATGTCACTTCCGGCCCTGTGGTGATAAAGGGAGCGCTGCGGACAAAGGCGCTACCTTTCTTTTTGACAAGCTCGAGCTTGAGGAGCAATTCAACCGAATCCTTTGCTTGCCCGGGAGTGACGGGCGGGAAGACCTTTCTGGCAAGCCAGGCATAGTCTCCCTTGAATTCGGGGTACGTGACCAGTTCGCGTATCGCAAGATTGTACCATTTGGAATAATACTCGTATTGGTAGTCGGCGAGCTTGTCTGCGTCCGTGTTTTTCCGGAGTTCCATCATGCGCGAAAGGTACTTGTCTTTTTCCGAGTTCGACGCTGCCCTGGTGAATTCTACCATACTCTCAAGGTATTCCGCCTCCTTCGGCAAAAGCTTGAATGCCTTCGATATCTTGAACGCCATGGACCGCGTGAGCTTGCGCTTGCCCTGCATCACCAGCATTATGAAATTCGGGGACGAAAGCCCGAGTTTTGTGGAAAGGTAGCGGTGGGAGAACTTCGGATCGTCCTTCTTCCGCGCGGAGAAGTAGGCTTTCAGGTAGTCCTGATAGCAGATGTAATGGAATATAGAGGTCTTTTTCATCAACTAGAAGTATACGCTATTCAAGGCAAAAAATCAACACCCTCAAAAACTTTTCGTATACCATTGGTATACACCTGATGCAGTTTTTGTCTTTGCTGCACGGTGATTTCAGGTTAGCGGAGGTCTGGCCTTGCTCGTGGTCGAAAGAGCCCAAACTTTTGGCCTTCGATTCCCGAATCGATGCCGTCCCCGAAATCTCCCATGCCGCTGGATTTCCCGTCCCTGTTTCGTGTATTTTATCCCTTCATGAAATCACCGCTGCACGAGTTTTGCGTCCCCGTAACCGTCGAATTCGAAGACGTTGATTCGTACAGAATTGCGCATCACACGAAGCTTGTTTCCTACCTCGAACGCGCCAGGGTGCGGTATTTTTCGAGCCTGGGGTTCGTTCTTTCTGCAGCAGACATGACCGTGGTGCTGTACCACCTGGAAATGAGTTTCAAGAAGCCCGCGTTTTTTCAGGACGAACTCACGGTAACGGTGTCTCTCAAATCATTTGACAATTTCCGCATGGTGTTGTATTATAAAGTCCGCAGGAACAAAGATCTTATCGCGCGGGCTTCAACGGGCCTCTGCTTTGTCGATCCGGTTACCAAGAGCATGATACCCGCGCCGGACAAATACGTCGAGAAAATCAACGCGCTCCTGCCCACCCCTTAACATTTGGGATTTTTCCGGAATGGCTGATTCCATCGTGATAACCGGCCTTGGGCTTGTATCGGGCCTGGGCCTCAACTGCGCCTCCTGCTGGAGCAGCCTTGTGGCCGGTGCTAACCCGGTGCGCCCGTTTACCTTGTTCGATCCGAAAGACCTGACCTGCAATTTCGGCGTGGAACTGCCTCCGGAATCGGAAGCTCTTTTTTCGACCATAAAGCCGCGCAGTCGTTCGCAAATGACTCGATCTACCATGATCTCGGTAATGGCCGCCGACATGGCCATCGCCGACGCAGGCCTGGCGGGCAGCGCAACAGATTCGGCGCGCATCGGCGTGGTTACCGGCGCGACAGGAACGGGATATTTTTGGGACAAACCGGGGAAAGACGAACACCGAATCCTCAAGAACATGGCCAATGCCTCGTCGTCGTGGATAAGCCTGCGCAACAAGTTCCACGGCCCGTCGTATACGGTGAGCACCGCGTGTTCGTCGGGCGCGTACGCGCTGGCCGGAGCCATCGACCTCATCCTGTCGGGCCAGTGCGACGCGGTTGTCGCGGGCTCGGCCGATTCGTCGATAAACTACGCGGACGTCGAAGGGTTCCAGAGCATCATGGCCCTGGCCGAGGACCGGGACGACATTGGCCGGGCCTGCCGTCCTTTCGATGCCACGCGCAGCGGCTTCGTCATGGGAGAAGGCGGCGGCATGCTTGTTGTCGAATCGGAAGATCACGCAAAGAAGCGGGGCGCCAAACTGTATTGCAGGTTGTTTCGACCCGGATTGTCGAGCGAGGCGTACAACATGCTGTCTCCGCAGCCGGGCGGCGCGGGCATGGCGATCGCCATGGAGCGCGCGCTTGCCAACGCCCGAATGTCGCCTCCCGACATCGACTACATTAACGCGCACGGCACATCTACGGGATACAACGACGTGTATGAGACGCAGGCGATAAAGACGGTATTCGGCGCCTCGGCGGCGTCGATTCCCGTTTCGTCAACAAAGCCGCAAACCGGGCATTGCCTTGGCGGCGCGGCGGGCGTCGAGGCGGTAATCTCCGTTTTGGCGCTGTGCGAGAACATGGTCCCCGCAACCCTTAACCTGCGCACGCCCGATCCCGAGTGCGACCTCGATTACGTCCCGAACCGGTGCCGGCCCAGGCAACTGAACGCGGTGATGTCGAATTCGTTCGCGTTCGGCGGCCATAACGGCGTGTGCATCGTTGCACGAGTATGACCCGCCCCGTTTATATCGCCGGAACCGGCGCCTTTCTTCCGGGCGATCCGATACCCTTTGACAAAATCGACGCGGTGCTGGGCACGCTCGACCAAGCTCCCGCCGCGGTGCAAAAATGGTATGCGTCAAGCAGCGCGGTGATGCGCGAGATTCTCGACGTTTCGTATGTCCACTATGCCCTGGACCCCCTCACCCGCGAGTTTACGGAAGATAACGTCACCATGGCTGCGAAGGCCGCGACGTCGGCGCTTTTTGCCGCGGGCATGGACGCCCCTGCCATCGACCTCATCTGCTACGGCAGCGCGCACCAGGACCAGATGCCGACCGCCTCGGTGCGCATCCAGGAGGCCCTCGGCATAGAACGCTGCGACGAGCTGTCGATCCACGCGAACTGCACCTCGGCCTACAAGGCCCTGTACTGCGCTCATCAGCTCATTGCGTCCGGAAAGAACGAAAACGCGCTCGTGGTATCGGCGAACATCTCCTCCTCGGAGCTGCGCGCCGAGTACTACAACCAGGCGCTTGTCGACAAGGAATCCCTGTTCCTGCGGTGGTTTCTGTGCGACGGCGCCGGAGCCGTGATCCTCACCGCGGACCCCGGAAAATCCGCCGGGTACGAGCTGGAACACACGTTTATAGAATCGGTGGGCGGAAAGCGGCCGTCGCTCATGTACAACGAGCGGCCCGCGCTGTGGCTTCCGCCAAACCAGGAGTTTGCCGAGGGCCGCCATCACCTGCGGCAAAAGTTCCGCAATTCCCTGTCGACGTCGGTGTTTCAGGAGAAGGGCGGTTCGGTGTTCTTTAACGGTCTGGGCCGCATGCTTGGCCGCGGCGGCATTCCGGTGGACACAATCAGAATTTTCCAGGTAAACATGCCCGCCAAGCACATCATAGAATCCATAATGGATGAGTGCGTGACGATCGGCATCCGGCGTGAGGCGCTGTACTCGCGTCTGCACGATCTGGGATACTGCGGTCCGCCCATGGTGTTTATATGCCTGGACAAAATCATGAGGGAAGAACGGCTGGAGCCAGGTGAACGGATCGTGAGTTTCGTCACCGAAGTGAGCAAGTTCATGCAGGCGGGGTATTCTATTGTCAAACGATAATTCCGGCGCGCCGGGCGCCGCCGCGTTCGTTTTTCCCGGCGTGGCCGTCGAACCCAGCGGCGCCGAGGCGGCATTCTTCGACAAGCACCGGGGCGTTATGGCCCCGTTTATCGCGCAGGCCTCCGAGGCTGCGGGAGTAGACCTTGCCGAGGTTTGCGGGCACGGCGGTCTGGCCGGTCTCGACGAAAGAAACAGCCAGTTGTTTACCGTTGCGTACTCGCACGGCGTGGCCATGGTTCACGTCGACGCGGGCATTGTGCCTGCGGTACTGGCCGGTTATTCCCTCGGGGTGTATGCGGCGCTGTCGGCATCGGGAGCGGTTGCGTTTGGGGACTGCCTGGCCCTTGCCGCCCTCGCCTACGACCTGATGCGGCGGGAGTGCGGGGGCGCAGCGTATGCGATGGGCGCCGTCGTCGGCTTGACCGAAGAAGAAACCCGCGGCATGCTCGCCTCCGGCGCGTTTCCAACGGTGCGCCGGACCAATACCAACAATGCCACCTGCGGCGTCTACTCCGGCGCGGCCCCGGACATAGCCGGCTTCTTCGACGCCGCCCGCAGCAGGGGAGCGCTTTCCACGGTAACATTCGACGTGAGCATTCCATACCATCATGCCGATTTCCTCGGCGGGGCCGCGCAACGCTTTCTGGACGCGGTGAACAAGGTGGCCTGGCGCGACTCGCCGGTCCCCGTTGTTTCGTCCATAGACCAGAGATCACTTGTAAAGGCCGCCGATCTGGCCGGGTTTGCCGCTCAGAACATCGCCTCGCCCGTCAATTGGCAAAAGGTCGCGGAGACCATCGCCGCCATGGGCGTCACCACCGCGTACGAATGCGGGCCCGGCATTTCCCTGTGCCAGAACGGCAGGTTTATCGAACCGCGCCTGCGGTATGTTACCGTCAGGAAACTCGTGCGGAGAGAATCGCCGTGAAGAAGAGCATCTGTATCGCCGGGAGCGGAAAGATCGGCCGCGACGCGGGCATGTTCTTTCTCACGCGCGGCCACGCCGTGCACTGGGTGTCGGGCAGTGAGGACCGCATCGTGGATTTGCAGGCGTGGGTGACCAAGCGCGTCCACCTGTTTCTCAAGCGCAACGCCGGTGGGCTGCGGGAGATAAGCGCCTGTTTCGGCCTGTACGAGGAGCTGGAAGACGAATCGTTCGACGTGGTGTTCGAATGCACGAACGAATCGCTTAAAGTCAAGCGAGACGCTTTCCTGCGCCTTGCCGGACGGCATTCCCCCGAGGCGCTGCTGTTTTCCGCGTCGTCGTCCATTCTTCCCTCGGCCATTGCGCAGGAGTGCTGCGGCCTGCACGTGTTTTATCCCCTGGAGCTTGCCGGTGTTGCCGAGCTTATCGTTCCGGCCGACCTGCCGCCGGTCAAGCGCGACGCGGCGATTACCTTTTGCAAAGAAAACGGTCTTGCCGCCATTGTGCAGAGCGAGGCGACCGCCTTTGCGGTGAACCGCATGCTCCTGCCGCTGCAAAATGAGGTGTTCCGGGCGCTGTGCCGCGGGGTCTGCTCCGCCGATGCCGATGCCGCATCGGCTTCGGATCTTGTCGGCGTCGGCATGTGCGAATTCGCGCGGGGCGTGGGGCCGGCAGTGGTCGCCGCCGCCGTGGAAAACTATCGCTCGCGCATGAGCGCGGCCGAGTCGGAGCTCTACGGTCCGCTTTCTTCGGGCCTTGCCGCTTTCGACGCGTCGTTGGACGGCTGGAAGGCCGCCAAACCGCTTGCCGCAAGCGAGCGGGACGCGATGGCAACGTCCCTGTATTATCTTTTTATCAACACGTGCCTGCGGTTCCTTGAGCGCGGCGACCTGTTTGGGGCGGATCTCAATTGCGCGCTAGACCGGGTGCTTGGAGCGACAACGACGCTCGAAGAGGCGGTGTCGCGCGCGGGCAAGCGCACTATTGCGGCCGCGCTGCGGGCCGTCCGCCTGTCGGGCGGGGCCGAGTATTTCGAACCGTCGGCGCTGCTTGACGCAGAGTAACGACCCATGGGTGCGCGGGTTGCCCGTGCACAACCCTTTCCGGAAACTCGCATGAAGCTTGTTTACTCACTGGAAGGTTCAATCGGCCGGATCGTCCTTTGCAATCCGCCGTACAATTATTTGCCCGAGCCCGGGTTCGAGCGTCCGGAAATACTTCAGGATTTCTTTTCACAACCGCAGCTTCGGGCCGTGATCGTCGCCGGCAGCGGCCGGCATTTTTGCGCCGGCGCCGATCCGCAGGCGCTCTTGCGGATGCTTCGCGACGGTGACGCGCTCCGCCGCAAGCTCGCCGACGGCAAAGCCCTGCTCGACATCATTCGCTATGCCACGGTGCCGGTCGCTGCGGCGATACGCGGCAGTTGCCTGGGCGGAGGCTTCGAGATCGCGCTCGCCTGCCATTTTCGGTTTGCCGCGACGTCGGCGCTGTTTGGTTTTCCGGAATCGGGGCTTGGCGTGCTGCCGGGGCTGGGCGGCACCGTGGCGTCGCAGGAAACGGCGCATCGCGCCGGCGTGATAGACTTGGCTGTGTCCGGCAGGATGATCGGGGCCGCAGAAGCGGTTTCGATGGGGCTGGTTGACAAAAGCTGCGAGCCCAGGGCCGTTGAGAACGAGGCCGGGATGTTTCTGGAACGGCTCACGGCGGGCAGGCCGGCGCCGCTGGTGAGAAGAATAATGGAATCTATTCACAATGCCCGGCGTTTTCCCATGGAAAAGGCGCTGTCGCGCGAGACCGAATTGTTCTGTGAAGCGGCGCGGGGCTCGCAATGACGCGCTCACCAAAAAAGGCCGGGGGGCGCGGCCGCAGAGACGTCAAATTCCCCGGGCGCGGCGTTGTGCGCACCTGTCTCGAAATCGTTCCGATAGCGTATGTCAAGAGATCCCGCGGGCGCGCCATGCGGTCCGCGTTTTCCCCGGCTGCGGCCGCGACGCTGTCGCAGGCTTCGCCGCAAACGGTTGCCGGGCTCATTGCGGCGAAAAAAGCCGCCGCGGCGATCGTTGTTTCACTCTGCGGCGGCCGCGTGCCGTTGCGGGATATCAACCTGGCGCACGCGGCCGGCGGCGCCCCGCGCCCGGGAGGGCTGCCGCGGGGGGCGCGCGTTGCCGTAGCGGTTTGGCGCGACATTCGCATATCGATTTCCCATACCGCAACCCATGCATTCGGATGTGCCGCGGTCTTTACAGAAGAGGTTCCCCATGCCTGAAAGGCACGTTGCGCTCCATTGCGAAGGGACGACGGCTTTTCTCACGTTATGCGCGCCCCCGAAGAACGAGATGGGAGCAGCGTTCTTTGATGAACTTCTGCGACTTGTCCCGGCCATCGAACAGTTGCGCGTAAAGGGGCTGGTGGTACGCGGACAGGGACGGCATTTCTCATCCGGGGCGAACCTTCGTGACTTGCGCGCCATGCTCGGCAAGGAAAATGCCGCGGAGGGCATGCGGTCGCTGCGGGATAACAGCAGGGGATTTTGCAGCCTGGCCGCCCTGCCGTTTCCGACGGTTGCCGCCATCCAGGGGTGCTGTCTGGGCAGCGGACTGGAGCTCGCGCTTGCCTGCACCTTCCGTGTGGCTGCCAAGAACGCGGTGCTCGGCCTGCCCGAAGCCACGTTCGGCCTTTTGCCGGGCTGCGGCGGCACGGTGCGGCTCACGCGATTGGCAGGCTACCGCAGAGCAATTGAGTTGATACTGGCCGGCGAGTCTTTGCTCGCGTCCGACGCACTGGACGCGGGATTGGTCGACGCGGTAGTAGACAAGTCGGACCTTGGATCAACGGCGGTGAGGTTCGTGGAGAGACTCGGATAGGGCCGGGCAGGAGCTGCGAGGCCCCAAACGCGAGCGCGGCGTTTTTATGCTGATTTGCGTTCAAGGTGATCGTATGTCATTGCGAGGAGTCCGCGACGAAGCAATCTCAACTGTATGAGATCGCCGCGCTGCGCTCGCGATGACACCCCTGCTTGAAATCACCTTGAAAACAAATTCGTATTACGTGTCCCCGCAAAGCCTCAGCGCGCGCCGGCCGCACGCGACCGCTGCGCCCAGCAACAACAAGGGAATCGCAACCACCCATTTCATCCCGAAATTCATTGCCATCCCGGTCCACATCGTTGCGAACCCCCGGTAGGTGGCAAAGCCGGAAAAATCGACGTTATTCCCCTTTGCAAGATTGTCCCAATACCTGTGGTACGAGGGCGTGGTGCAGTCCACGCAGAAATCGGCGCAGTTGTAAACCTCCGGTCGGCCCGTCAGCTTATGCCAGAAAATCTGCGATGCGATGGCAATATGGGAATGGGAGACGGTGGCGAAGTCCTTGTGAAAGTAGTAAATCTGCTGGTACCACACCAGCGCGCCGAGCAGGTTGATCCAGAAAGCAACGAGCAGGACGGCGGCGAGCACCGCGCGTTTTGTAAGCCTCGCGCCGAGGTTGTGGACGAAAACGATGAGCGGCACGTGCCCTACGATCATTGCGGGGACAACGAGCCGCGGCCCCCAGCCCCAGCCGCCGCTCCAGTCGTGCCAGCGCGCATAGAACAGAAGATCGGTGAGCACGATCGTTGCCACGAATACCGCGACAGTCCTGTGAGACCGGAACAAAGGGCGCAGCGAAGCCGCGGCAATAACGAGCAGGGGCGAGAATACGAACACGGATTTCGAGGGCGACAGAAGGAGGCCCGCAAGTCCGATGTGCAGCGGCGTTCCGAACTGCCTCTGTTCCTCGCCGTATCCGAAGTTGAACGCGGAACCGTAGCAATGGTGGTTGAGCGCCATGAGTGCGGCAAGCGGCAGCCCTGCCATGAGCGCAAACGCAAGGGCGCCTTCCGGAGTAGCCCGCTTTGCAAAAAGGCAATATGCGGCGTAGGACGCCACAATGAGGCAGAGCGGCGCATTGCCGATCTTGAGCAGGTACAGCGCGCTCGCCACGGCGCCAAGCGCGGCGCCGCCGGAAAAATCGAGCCTTGTGTTCCGGGCGATGAGAACGAGAAGCAGAACCAGACATGCGGTGGAGGGCACTTCGGCGTGGATGATCTTTGAATAGGGAAGGAGAATGGATCCGCAGCAGATGAGCACAACGGCGACCGCCGATTCGCGGGCGCCATACCCGAGCCGCAGGAACAACAGGAAGAACAGCAGCGCGATGATTGCGGCGTAAATTGTATTTGTAAAGCTGAGAAAGAACCGGAGCGCATAGTCGAAGCGCACGCCAGAGGCCCGCGACAC
The DNA here is from genome assembly GCA_003165595.1 of Fibrobacterota bacterium. Lineage (GTDB taxonomy): Bacteria > Fibrobacterota > Chitinivibrionia > Chitinivibrionales > FEN-1185 > FEN-1185. The sequence goes on from PLWQ01000023.1 coordinate 114,975, forward strand.
GAGGTCCGCGAGGGCCACCTGCGGCAGAAACGACACCGCGTAGCCGAGTCCGTACCGGCTGTGGTACGTTCCGTTCCTGGTGAGGTTGACAGCCCAGAAATGATTGTTCTTCTCGATGGCAAGCGAGTGTTTGAAGTACAGGGATTTCGCCGTCTCGACGCTGTACTCGGTGTCGGAGGGAAGGTTTCCCATGGGCGCGAACACGGCGAAAAAGAGAAAGGCCGCAACGGCCAGCCAAAGTGCGGCGCAAAACACGCGCGGTCGGGAACCGGGGACGACGGCGGACAGTGTGGTCATGTTGTGCGCATTCCTTGAAATCTTCCGATAGTTTTCCAGGGTCAAATTGTATCATGCGGCACGGGAAAAGAAAAGGCCGGCCGGCGTTTATCCTGGAGGACCGCAGGCTGCGTTTTACGGCGACGATTATGTATATTATCAACCGGCCATAGAGGCGATCAAGCCCGGGCCCATCCAGAAAGCAAGCACCATTATGCGTCCAATCCCTATTGTGGACATCTCCAACGCCGGCGGCAAACGCGTGATCCGGCGCATCCGTAAATCGCAGCAGGCGCGGGCCGGTCGGGCGCAGGCCGTCGTGGCAACGGTCCTTGCCGACGTGGGGCGTCGCGGTGACGCCGCGCTGTTCGCCTATACCAGGAAATTCGACCATGTCGCGGTCTTTGCCGGGAACATCAGGCTCGACGCGGCGTATATCCGCGACCGGGCGCACGACGCGCCCGCCGCCTTCAGGCGGTCGTGCGCAGAGGCAGCCAAGCGCATACGCGCGTATCACGAGAGGCAGAAACCCTGCGAGTTCGTGATGCGGACGCGGGAAGGGCTGCTGTCGCAGATCGTGAGGCCGGTGCGCCGGGCAGGGGTATACGTTCCCGGCGGTTTCGCGTTGTATCCGTCAAGCGTGCTCATGAACGTGATTCCGGCCCAGATCGCGGGCGTCCGGGAAATCGCGGTAGCCACCCCGCCCCGCGGCGAGCTCGATCCCGGCATTGCGTTCGCGCTCCGGATGCTCGGCGTTTCCGAAGTGTACCGCATGGGCGGCGCTCAGGCGATTGCCGCGCTGGCCTACGGCACCCGCAGCGTTGAGGCGGTGGACAAGATTGTGGGTCCGGGCAATTTGTATGTCGCGCTTGCAAAGAAAGCCGTTTTCGGGACCGTGGACATCGACGCGGTGGCGGGGCCCAGCGAGGTGATCGTACTGGCCGATGGGTCGGCGAATCCCGAGTGGGTTGCGCTTGATCTCCTTGCCCAGGCGGAGCACGGCAGCGGCGACGAAACCGCGTTCTGCGTCACCGAAGACGCGCGCTTTGCCGCCAGGGTGCAAAGCGCGGTTGCCGCCGAAATAGCGCGGTCGCCGGTTCGCCCGGTGTTCGAGCGGCTTCGCGCCGGCGCGCTGTGCATTTGCCTGGCGTCAAGCCGCGGCAAGAGTATAGAATTTGTCAACGAATGCGCTCCCGAGCACCTCGAGATCGTCACCCGGAACCCGCGCCGCGACCTTGCCGGAATCCGCAACGCGGGAGCGGTCTTTATCGGGCCCTATTCGCCGGTTGCGGTGGGCGACTATTTCGCCGGTACCAATCATGTGCTGCCCACCGGCGGGGCGGCACGGTTTGCCTCCGGACTCGGCGTGGAGAGCTTTGTAAAACGCATGTCGGTTGCCGAGATCAGCAAGGAGGGGCTTGGCCGCGCCTCCGCGCACGTATCGGTGCTGGCGCGGGCCGAAAAGTTCGTCCATCATGCCCTGAGCGTGGAGCGCCGGACCGGGCGGCAGCCGGCGGGCGATCCGGCGTGAAGAAAATCCTTCTTGTCAATACAAACACCGAGAGCGCCCCGTACCCGGTCCCGCCGGTCGGGCTGTGCCTGCTCGCCTCAACGCTGTGCAAGACGCACGAGGTCCGCATCTTCGACGGCCTGGCCGCCCCGGCCGGATCGCTTCCCCGCGTGGTACGCAGTTTTGCGCCGGACTATGTGGGCGTCGGGATACGGAACATCGACAGCATCGTTCTGGACAAGCCGGTCTATTACATCGACGACATCCACGAAAAATTCTTTGTGCCCATCAAGCGTGAAACGGACGCCCCGATTATCGCGGGCGGCAGCGGATTTAGCGTATTCCCGTTCGAATTGATGGAGCGGTCCGGCGCGGATTACGGCATCGTGGGCGAGGGTGAAGCCGCGCTGGCGCACCTTGTTGCGGCTCTTGACAGAGGAGATGCTGCCGCGGGAATTCCGGGTGTTATAAAGGGAAACACCGTCCCGGAGGCGTTTGTCGGGCAGTCGCCGTCGCTCGACATGGACACGGTCCCGTTTTCGGAAGTCGACCGATGGATCGATTTCTCGCCCTACGCCAGGCGCGGCGCCTATCCGATTCAGACCAAACGGGGATGCGGCCATCGGTGCGTGTATTGCACCTACCCGTGCATCGAAGGCGTTTCCTACCGGCGCCGCTCGCCCGAGGCCGTTGCCGACGAGATCGAGCAGGCGGCGGGCCGCCTTGGGGATGTTACGTTCGAATTTGTGGACTCCACCTTTAATGACCCGCCCGGCCACGCCGAAGCGATCTGCCGCGCGATTATCGGGAAGAACATCACGGTGCGGCTGCGCACCATGGGAATTAATCCCGCGCATGCGAGCAGGGAACTCTTCGACCTGATGCTCGCCGCGGGCTTCTCCCAGATCGACTGCACGCCGGATTCCGGATCGTCAACAATGCTTGCCAACCTCAGGAAGAATTTCACCCTGCCGCAGCTCGAAACAACCGCGGACCTCATCCGGCGGGCGAATATCCCCACCATGTGGTTTTTTGTGTTTGGCGGCCCGGGCGAAACCGAAAAGACCATCGCGGAAACCTTCGCGTTTGTCGACAAGTGGGTGAACCCGGAGGACATGGTGTACATGATGGCGGGCCTCCGCATATACCCGAACACCGAATTGCACCGCATTGCGCTTCGCGAAGGAATCGTTGGACCTCTTGATCCGTTGCTGCGGCCCGTGTTTTACCTGTCGCCGCTCGTACGCAAGGATCGCATCGATGCGCTCATGCAGGAAGCCGCGGAAACCCGCCACAACTGCGTGCCTGCGTCGCAGTCCGCGCCTTCGCCTGCGATGATGCAGCGGGCCATGGAGATGAGGGCGCAGGGAAATGCGCGGGAGCCGATGTTCAGGACTCTTTTGCGGGTGCGAAGGGAAATGATGAAAGATGGGACGCTGGAATAGCCGCAGGGTTGCTTGACAAACAGCAAACTGTCCCGCTACGAAATCCTCACCCTGATATATTCCGCGAGGTCCGCAAGGATTTGTCCCTTGTCGCCCAGGAATGCCGCTTCGCGCCGCGCCTTGTCGATCAGGTCTTTCGCATACGCCTTGGACTGGGCCATTCCCACGACGCTGGGGAACGTCACCTTGCCCTTCTCACGGTCGCTTCCCGCGTCCTTGCCGATCTGTTCGGTGGTTCCTTCTTCGTCAAGAATATCGTCGACCACCTGGAAGGCAAGACCGACAAAATCGCCGTAGGCCGACAGCCGTTCAACGGTCGAACCGGGCGCGCCGGCAAGCATGGCGCCGATGCGCACGCACGCGCGGATGAGCGCGGCGGTCTTGTTCCTGTGGATGTATTCGAGGGTTTGCCGGGTGGCCTGCGTGCCTTCGGATTCTATGTCCACCACCTGGCCGCCGATCATGCCGCCCGTGCCGAGCGCGCGCGACATTTCCACGACGACATCGGCCCTGCCGATTGATCCGAGGCATTCGTATGCGTAAATGCACAGCGCGTCGCCGCCGAGCACGGCAAGCGCCTCGCTGTATGCCTTGTGCGCCGTGGGCTTGCCGCGACGGAAGTCGTCGTCGTCCATGCAGGGCAAATCGTCGTGGATAAGGGAGAAGGTGTGGAGCATCTCCACGGCCGCGCAGGCGAGCAGCGCGTGCTCGTCGCCGAAGGTTCCGCCGCATGCCTCAAACGACGCCATGATGAGGCACGGCCGCACGCGCTTACCGCCTGCGAAAGTGCTGTACCGCATGAGCGAATGGATGGACGGCGGATAGGTGGTTTCCGGCGGGAGCAGTCTGTTGAGCGCGGCTTCGGTGGCCTCCGAAACGGCCTTCATGTAGGTCTTGAGGTCATTCATCGGTGGACTCTCCGCCGGCGGTCTCGGCGCTTGACACGCCGAGAATTGTTTCGATGAACTCGCCGTTCTTCCCGGCAAGCAGTTCCTTGATTTTTCCCTCCGCGCTCCTGAGGTGCGAATCGCAGGTCTTCATGAGCGCCACTCCCTTTTCGAATTGTTCCAGGGCGCTGGTGAGCGTGAGATCCGGGCTCTCAAGCTTTTCAACGATTTTCTCGAGTTCCTTGAGGGCAACCTCAAAGCTCAGTTCCGATTTTGCCACCGCGTTGCTCCCGTTGGTGTTATATGCCGCGCGCCGTGAGACTGTGGGTCAGCCAACGCTTGTCGACGTGACGGTTGCCTCGGCTCTTCCCGAATGAAAATATATTCTTATCGCGTCTCCGCACGACACCTGCGAGACGTTTTTTACCGTTGTACCCTTCGCGTCGGCCACGACGCTGTATCCTCGCGCCATGGTGGCAAGGGGGCTCAGCGCCGAGAGCCTCGATGCTGCGGCGGAGACCCGCAGCCGCGCGCCGCTCAGGTTTGCGCGCAGGCCGAGCGCCTGGCGGCTTTCGAGGTCGCTCAGAGCCTGCCGTGTTTCGTCGGCGAGTTCCGCGGCGCGCCGCCACCCGGGGCTCTGTGCCAGCGAATCGAACGCGGCGCGCGACTCCTGGAAAAATCTGTCGCAATCGCCGTACAGCCGCCGGCACAGCGCGCGGAAGTACCGCTGGTTTTCACGGTCGTCGGCTATCACCATTTCGGCGGCCGCCGACGGCGTGGGCGCGCGGAGGTCCGCGACAAAATCGGCAATGGTAAAGTCGATCTCATGGCCCACGGCCGATACAACCGGCAGGGCCGAAGCCGCAATCGCGCGCGCGACGATCTCCTCGTTAAAGGCCCACAGGTCTTCCGCGGAGCCGCCGCCGCGGCCCACGATGATGCAATCCACCTTGCCGTACCGGTTCATGTCGGCAATCGCCTGCGCGATTGCGGGCGCCGCGGCCTCTCCCTGCACCGGCACGTCGATCACGACGATGGAAGTGCGGGGAGCGCGCGAGCGCGCGACCTTGACAATATCGAAAAGCGCCGCGCCGCGCTTGGAAGTGATTACGCCGAGTGTGGTGACGGTGTCGGGCAGGGGCCGCTTGCGCGCCGGATCAAACAGGCCTTCCTTCTCCAGTTTTTCCTTGAGCGCGAGAAATGCGGCGTAGAGGGCGCCGAGTCCGGCCGGCTGCATGCGGTGGATGTCGAGCTGATAATAGCCGCCTTTCTGGTACACCCGGATCGAGGCGATGGCAACGATTTGCATGCCGTCTTTGGGCTCGAACCGCAATTGCGTTGCAGTCTGCTTCCAGAGCACGCCGGGAATCTGGCTGGCTTCGTCTTTGAGTCGCAAATAGCAATGACCGCTTGATGCGCGCTTGAAACCGGACAGCTCTCCCTCGACCCACACCAGCGTGTTGCCGCTCTCGATGATGCGGCCAAGCCCGCCGTTGATCTCGCTTACCGTGTAGGGTTTTTCGCGTTTCTGAGGAGGCTGAAACCGGAAAGCGGAGGATTCCGCGGGCGAATCGCCGTTGTTTTCGAACGAGTAACGCCGCCGCCGCTCGTTCACGCCGAGGAGCGCGTCCGCATCTTCGAACAAGGGGTGATCATACATCGAGTTCATGAGAAAACCGTACCTGTTCGCACACGCGCGTGATTGACCGCGCCTTGCCGGTTGCATCCAGAATGTCGACGATGGCGCCGCACAACAGGGGGCCCTCGTTGGACGGCTCGAACCGCGTGGGTGTTTGCAAAAGGAACCTGCGCAGAACCTGCTCTTTCTTCATGCCGATGATGGAATCCGCCGCGCCGGTCATGCCCGCGTCGGTGAGGTAGGCGGTGCCGGCTGCGGAAATCCGTTCGTCGGCGGTCTGGATATGCGTATGCGTGCCGATCACCGCGCTCACCCTTCCGTCAACGTAGGCGGCAAATGCTTTCTTTTCGCTGGTTGCTTCCGCGTGAAAATCAACGAATATGACATTCGTGGACGCCGACAAATCTTCTATTGCGGCCGCGCCGGTCCGGAACGGACAGTCGAGCGTTTCGCCGAAGAACACCCGGCCCTGTAAATTGACAATTCCCAGCGTCCGGCCGTCGGGCAGGGTGTAGAGCGCCGTGCCTTTCCCCGGGTTGCCGGGCGGGAAATTGTGCGGCCGCAGCACAAAGGGGTCGTTCGCAAAGTCGTCGAAGGCGTCGGCATTGGCAAAGGAATGATTGCCCCCGGTGATCACGTTCACGCCGAACTTGTGCAGTTTGCCCACGAGGTTGTGGGTGATGCCCTTGCCGCCCGCGACGTTCTCCCCGTTTGCGACGCACACGTCTATGGCATATTCCTTGATAAGGGAGGGAAGCCGCTCGGCAAGGACTCGTTTGCCGCAGGTGCCGAAGATGTCGCCTATAAATAATAGTTTCATATAGTACTAATTCTGGTGGGGAAACCGTAGCCGGTTTCCCCTGGCCCCCGGCTTCCGGCGCTACGCGCCGGCGATCCGGGGGCACACCCCTTCCAGCGGAAACGTGCGCGAGGCGCAACGCTCCCGCATTGCGCGCGTCACGTTCCCGCAACGCCTTCTCATTGGTACGCCGCTCTGCGGCGATAAAGACAAAGAAATATCGGAACTAAGAATCATGAATAGATGCAGTTGATTAAAAGATAAGTTACGCTTCGGGGATTGCGGGATTAATGGTCGTTGGGAATGAGAGTAAACACCCACGGCTTTATGCTACCAATCTTGCAGGAGAAACCATTTTGCGGTCGTTTTGGGCCCTTCCTGTCGGGGGCGCGAAAATCCTCGTCGCAATCAAAAGACTGGAAGCTGGGCGTTCCCCTCGCTGCGCTCGGGTCGGTCTCCTTGCAGGCTCGGCTATTCGCCTCGGTACCGCCTGCCGCTAGGGCCTGCGGCCGCGGTCAGGCGGCACCGCGCTTTTGCGCGCCTTCCAGTCCACCTTACGCTGGGCAGAAGATTGTTGCCCAATTGTCAACAAAGGCTTGCGCGATTCTATTTGGGGCACCTCCATTTATTCGGCAAAAGGGTTTGTCATCCCCGACCTGATCGGGGATCCATCATTTCTTCATAGGGGAAATGGGTTGGAAAACCTCTGCTCCCTTCATAAGTATGCACGTGTAGTCGCGGCCCCGCTTTCGCGGGAATGACATCAAGCCTTCGCTGGTGTCCGCGAACTTTCAAACAGTCCGGGCTCGTATGAATGAAACGGGCGGTTCATGTTGTTATGGGAAAAATGCAATAAAGTAAAGAACCATCCGTCTTGAACCACCATGCATGGCTCACCAGATGCTGTGGATGAGGGCCTGTGGGCATGCGACGACGTGCGACACCTTGCAACCAAAAACTTTCGGGGAGGATAAGGTATGGCGATGAGTAAAAGTTCTGTGGCGCAACCAAAGGCAAGCTACGTGCCGTGGTATAGAACAAAGATCTTTGTGCTTTTTGCAGGAGCGGCGGCAGTCGCATGCGTCGCGGGCCTGGGTGGCCTTTACCTGTCGTCCACAAAATACCTGTATATCGACGATGCAATGATTCAAGGCGACAAGATTTCGGTAAGTTCCCGGCAACCGGGCAAAGTGTCGAGGCTTCTTGTCGAAGAAGGAAGCGTCGTAAAAAAGGGTCAACTGCTCGTATCGCTAGACGAATCGGAAATTTCGGCGCAAAAGACACAAGCCGAAACCGCCATGCTGCTTGCCGAAGAGAACATGAAATTGTACACCACAGGCGTGGGCAAAGCGCAAAACGATTTGGGGCGCGCGCAGCTTCAGTTTAAGAGCGGTTACATTCCAACCGAGCAATATGAGCACGCGGAAAACCAGCGGGAAGTGGCCGAAATTCAGAAATCCATAGCAGCGGCGCAGGCTGCTTCCGCCAGGGCGCAATTCAATATTGTAAAGACGCAAATGGACGAATATTCCATTTACGCAACCGACGACGGAGTTGTAGCGAAGAAATGGGCAACCGAGGGCGACGTGATAATGCCCGGCCAGCCCTTGTACACAATGTACAACCTGCATACGATTTCCGTTGCCGCGAATGTGGAAGAAACCAAGTTCACCTCCATTCGATTGGGCCAGAAAGCCCTTGTTACGGTTGATGCATATCCGAATAGGACCTGGACCGGGAAAGTGGTTTCGTCCGGACCATGCGCGGCTTCACAATTTGTGCCGGTGCAATCGACCAGCGCATCGGGAGAATTCACCAAGATAACGCAATACGTGCCTGTACGCATCGTGCTTGACAGCATGGCAAACAACGATATGGCAGCCTCAACGCCCCTGTTGCCCGGCATGTCGGTGGAAGTGCGTCTGAAGGGGGTGGATCAATTATGACAAAGACCATTCCTGCTAGTCTGTTGAGGCAGATGATGAGAACTTTCCACCCGTTAAGATCAAGTCTTGCTCTGATGGTGGCGACTACAATGTTGGCCGCAGTGCCGGGATATTCCGAAACTTTGTCCGTCGCATCGAATCTTGAAAAGCTAACGCTATCGGCAATGGCCAACAGCCCCGCGATTCATCAAGCTGAGGCTGGTTTGCAAAAAGCAAAAGCGAATCTGGACCAATACCGATCGGGATATTATCCAACAGCCGGCCTGAGCGCCGTGTATTCGCGCCAGGCTCCCAATTCCGAAATCTCTTTTCCAAGCTTTGGAAGCTTTAAGTTTTTCCCGGATAATAATGTCGACTGTCACGTTGACATTTCGCAACAAATATACGATTTCGGCAAAAGCCATGCGCAAGTTTCGGGAGGAAAATGGGAGGTGAAAGCCGCCGAGTACAGCCTGGACATGGCGCGGCAGCAGGTACGATTCCAAACACTGCAATTGTTTTACGGCGTTCTTTTGTACCAGCAGGAGATAAAGCTGCAGGCCGACGAGATACAGGCCCTCACTCAATACTGCGACATGACAAGAAACAAGGTTACGACCGGTGTTGCAACCAATTTTGACGTCATGACAATTCAAGTGCAGCTTTCCGAGGTCCAAACCGCGCATCAGGACCAGGAAAATGAGCTTCGCAAACTGCGCATCGATCTTGCAAAGACGGTTGGAGTTGACAATTACGACAACATCCCGGTGGTCGGCAACCTTGCGCCTACAACGGCCAAGGCCGATGAAAAAGCCATGGTGGCCTATGGCCTGGAGCATAGCCGGGAACTTGCGATAGCCGATGCAATGGTGCAGCAATGCCGGGAACGGTTGAAGTCTGAAAAGTGCAAATACTTCCCTGTTATCTCTGCTTCTGTGGACGCTGGCGTTAAAACCGGGTATTTCCCGGACATGAACAAATACACTCCGAATGCCGGCGGTGCACTAACGGCGGATGTGCCGCTATTCAGCTTTGCACAGTTTGCAACGGTAAGGGCGGCAGAGGCAGACCTTAGAAGCGCCGAAGAATCGAGCCGCGAGACGCGGGGAAAAATAATTGCCGATATCAGACGAGCGGTATCGGACCTCAATACGAGTTGCGACAAAATAGACGCTGCAAAGCTGCATGTGGCGCTTGCGGAAAAGACCGTGGAACAGGCGAATGTCCGCTATGCAGGTGGCATGATCACGGGATTGGATCTCCTCAGCGTACGGGCGGATCTTTCAAAGGCAAACGTGGGATATGTGCGGTCGCTGTACGATTGCCTTGTAAGCGACGCCGTGCTCAAGAGGGCGGCCGGGATGTCCCAGGATGAAGAGTACGTTAAATAGACCCGGTTATAGAGAAAGCAGGAAAGAAAGAATGAGTACAGATTCAATACATGGATTTGCGATGGAGCAGTCGGGTCCTGCCGTTGAAGCGGAGGCGATTGTCAAGATATTTGGAGACAACAGGGCGGTAGACGGCATCGACCTGGTGGTGCCTGTCGGAATGGTGTACGGCGTTTTGGGTCCCAATGGCGCGGGTAAAACAACAATGATCAACATACTGGCAACACTGCTTCGGGCCGACAGCGGCACCGCAAAGATATTCGGTCACGACGTGCTGAAGGAAGCGAATACTGTTCGTCAACTTATGAGGGTAACCGGCCAATACGCATCGCTGGACGAAGCGCTTACCGGCTACGAAAACCTTGTGATATTCTCTCGCCTGTTGGGATTAAGCCCGAAGGAAGCGCGCAAACGAACAAACGACCTTCTTGAAGAATTCGAACTTGCCGATGCTGCCCGCCGGCCCGTGTCCAAGTTCTCGGGCGGCATGAGGCGGCGTCTTGATCTGGCCGCAAGCATCATATCGCAGCCGCCGCTCTTGTTTCTCGACGAGCCCACAACCGGGCTTGACCCGCACAACAGGGCCCGCATGTGGACCCTGATACGGCGCCTGGTAGCTCAGGGAACTACGGTAATTCTCACGACGCAATATCTTGACGAAGCGGATCAGCTTGCCGACCGGATAGCGGTAATAGATCACGGCCGGGTGGTTGCCGAAGGACTCACCAACGAATTAAAGGCGTCGATAGGCACCACGTCTTTGCACGTGCAGCTTACGGAACAGGCCGATACGGACAATGCCATGAGCACAATCGCACGCGTGCTCGGCGCAAAAGGAACAGTGGTAGACAGGAAACACATTTCGGCGCCCATGGCAAATCCGGACCTTATCGCGGATCTGTTCGTTGCGTTCCGGGATGCCGGAATCCGGCTTGCCGAACTCAGCGTGCAGAAACCCACGCTCGACGAAGTATTCCTTACACTAACCGGGCACGGCACAACAGAAGAAACCAAGGAGAATGTAGAATGAACGGCACCTTAGAATTAAATCCATCGCTCGTGCAACCCTACAAGCAAACGCTTGGTCAGATTGTCGACAATTCAATGACACTGGCCTACAGGGGGCTCATCAAAGTCCGCAGAAATCCGGAGCAGCTTTTCGACGTTACGCTGCAACCGATTATCTTCACGCTCATGTTTACCTATCTCTTCGGCGGGGCCATTGCGGGCAACATACGCAATTATCTCCCCATAGTTATTCCCGGAATTCTCGTGCAAACGGTAATCGGCGCGTCCATGGTAACCGGTGTCCAGCTTCGCGAAGACATGGAAAAGGGAGTTTTCAACAGATTCAAGTCTCTTCCCATTGCGCGAATTTCGCCGCTGCTGGGGGCGCTGTTGGCAGATACCATTCGTTATGCCATAGCAACGTCGCTCACATTTTTTGTCGGATATATAATCGGATATCGGCCTTTTGGAGGCATTGTCGGCATAACGCTGGCCGGAGCGTTGGTTATCGTTGTTGCATGGGCAATAAGTTGGATCTTCGCCTTTTTCGGAGTTATCGCGCGCACATCGGCAAGCGTTCAGGGCATATCCATGCTGGTTTTGTTTCCGCTCACATTCCTTTCGAACGCATTTGTGCCGACAAGAACTCTGCCGAAAGCGCTTCGGTTATTTGCAGACGTCAACCCAATTTCCCATCTTATTTCCGCGGTGCGGCAGCTCACCAATCATGCCAATCTCGTCGTGGGCCAGGATCTCTGGCTTTCCTTACTGGGAGCTGCGTTGATAGTTGCGGTGTTTGCGCCGCTCACGATTGCGGCGTATATGAGAAAAGCATAATAAAAAATACAAATACAAATGCAAATACAAATAGTAGACAACGACTTGGGCGTTGCCCAGTCCTTCGCGAAAAAGAGGGCGGAGCATGAAAACACGACGCGCGCAATGCGCAAGCGTTGCGCATCGCGCGCGTTTCTGCTGGATGGGGTGTGGGTGCCACGCAGGGGCGCAAAATTTTGCGCCCCTGCGTGGCACCCCAGGGGAAACCACTTGTAGTTTCCCCACCCAAACCTCTTCTTATTGGTCTGCATTTTGCTATTTAAATAGGGTGTGTCCGGCGGCACGATTGCCGCTTTTCCCGGCGCTTCCCCAAATTACGGACCCGAATGAATGATAGACAAAGACACTTTGATGTTGCTCATCCCTGTTTTGCTGGTTGCAGCAGCGGGCTCCGTGTCAATCTTCCTGCATTACAAGGACTGGAAGCGGGAAAAAGAGCATACGGGAAGTTTGTTTAGAAACATGTACAGGGGGATTTATGCACTGGCGCTCAGCATGGGTTTTCTGATATACCTGATTTACAAAATGGTATCAAAGTAGCGTCCATAAGAATGTGGGCGCCCCGCCGCTTGGTTCACACGCCGCATCCAGCTCCGTGCCTTCCAGGCAGCCTGTTCGGACCCTTGTTGGGCATGAATCCTTTGTTCAAGAAAGGTCAAAACGGTCGGCATTCATCACCTTGTTCCAGGCGGCAACGAAATCATCAACGAACTTTGCCTGCGCGTCATCACATGCATAAACCTCTGAGAGAGCACGCAGTTGGGAATTTGATCCAAAGATCAGGTCGACGCGGGTGCCGGTCCACTTGAGTTCGCCCGTGGCACGATCGCGGCCTTCGAATACGTCCCGTTCCTCCGTTGCCGGCTTCCATATTGTCCCCATGTCAATTAGATTTACAAAGAAGTCGTTGGTGAGAACCCCGGGGCGTTTTGTGAAGACGCCCTGCGAGGACCGGCCGTAGTTGACATTAAGGACTCTCAGGCCGCCGATAAGGACCGTCAACTCCGGGGCGGACAGCGTGAGCAGTTGCGCCCGATCAATCAACAGTTCCTCTGACGGCACCGAGTATTTCGTCTTGAGGTAGTTACGAAAGCCGTCCGCAACAGGTTCGAGTACGTCAAACGATTCTACGTCGGTCTGCTCCTGCAAAGCATCCATGCGACCGGGCGTAAAGGGAACCGTCACATTTCGGCCGGCCTTCTTTGCCGCTTTCTCAATAGCGGCGCAACCGCCAAGGACGATCAAATCGGCGAGCGACACCTTTTTCCCGCCCGGCTGTGTCTTGTTGAACGCCTTTTGAATTTTGTCAAGAGTCTGCAGCACCTTTTTTAATTGTGCAGGCTGATTGATCTCCCAATCTTTCTGCGGTGCCAGGCGGATGCGCGCCCCATTCGCGCCGCCGCGCTTGTCGGACCCGCGGAAAGTAGAAGCCGATGCCCAGGCGGTTGAGACCAGCTCGGAGATTGACAAGCGTGAGGCGAGGATCTTGGCCTTGAGCAGCGCGATGTCCTGCTTATTGATCGGCTTGTGATTAACGGCCGGAATCGGATCCTGCCAGATCAATTGCTCTTTCGGAACTTCCGGGCCGAGATAGCGGCAGCGCGGCCCCATGTCGCGGTGTGTCAGTTTGAACCACGCGCGGGCAAATGCGTCGGCGAATGCCTGTGGGTCTTTGTGAAAGCGCCGCGCAATAGGTTCGTAGATCGGGTCGAACCGCAGTGACAGGTCGGCCGTGGTCATCATAGGCGGGTGTTTCTTCGAAGGGTTGTGGGCGTCCGGGATCATGTGCTGGGGCCTTACATTTTTGGCGTGCCATTGCTTTGCCCCGGCAGGGCTTGTAACAAGCTCCCACTCGTACCCGAAGAGCATATCGAAATAGCCGTGGTCCCACTTTGTTGGTTGCGGCTTCCAGGCGCCTTCGATACCGCTGCCCGTTGCATGCTCACCTTTTCCCGTGCCGAACCGGTTGATCCAGCCCAGCCCCTGTTCTTCTATGGGCGCGGCTTCGGGTGCCGGACCCACCAGCGTCGGATCTCCTGCGCCATGCGCCTTGCCAAATGAGTGTCCGCCGGCAACAAGAGCGACCGTTTCTTCGTCGTTCATGGCCATACGGGCGAAGGTTACGCGCACATCGCGGCCCGATGCCACAGGGTCGGGATTGCCGTTGGGCCCTTCGGGGTTCACATAAATCAACCCCATCTGCACGGCTGCCAGGGGGCTTTCGAGTTCACGATCGCCGCTGTAACGCTTGTCACCAAGCCAGGTATCTTCCTTGCCCCAGTAGATGTCCTCCTCGGGTTCCCAAATATCTACACGGCCGCCGCCAAAGCCGAATGTTTTGAAGCCCATCGATTCCAGCGCGCAATTGCCGGCCAGGATCATGAGGTCGGCCCAGGATATCCTCTTTCCATATTTCCGTTTTACGGGCCAGAGCAGGCGGCGCGCCTTGTCGAGGTTCACATTGTCCGGCCAGCTGTTGAGTGGAGCAAAACGCTGGTTGCCGGTGCCGGCGCCGCCGCGGCCGTCTGAGGTGCGGTAGGTGCCTGCACTGTGCCAGGCCATGCGAATCATTAGACCGCCGTAATTACCCCAGTCGGCAGGCCACCAGTCCCGCGAATCGGTCATCAGGGCGTAAAGGTCCTTTTTCACGGCCGCCAGATCAAGCTTCTTGAATTCTTCGGCATAGTTGAATTCCGGGCCCATGGGGTTGGACACCTTTGTATGCTGGTGAAGGACACCCAGGTTCAACTGGTTCGGCCACCAGGTGCGGTTCGAGGTGCCTTGGCTGGCGGTGGGCTTGCTTATTGCGCCCGTTACCGGGCACTTGTCCTCAGTATTCATAGCGCTTTCCCCTTTCGGTTGATTCTTCCCATTTCCGGCAATCTTCACAAAGTCCAAAGGAATCTATTCCATGACGGGATATTTTAGGAGAACTCATCTTAAGAGTATCCGGGACCTTCAGGTCGAATACGCCGAATTTCGCAGGGCGTTTCTCCTCACGTATGCTTTTTGTAGTGAAGGGCAACGACGCCGGATTGAAGGGTTTTCAAACCGATAAAATCCAGCAGAAGCCTCTCGTGCGGCTTCACGGTGCCGAATAACCGCGGTCCTTTACCGGCAACAACCGGGTGAACCACGAAATGATATTCGTCAATCAAACCGCGGTCCGAAAGCTGGGACGCAATGCTCAAACTGCCTACGGAAATGTCTTTCCCGGGCTGCTGCTTGAGCGTGAGCACCTCTTCCACAACGTTTGCGCTCACGATTCTCGTGTTGTTGCCCTCAACATGTTTCAATGTCGTGGAGAATACGACCTTGTCCAGCGAGTCGAACACGCGGGCGAACTCCTTGGTTGGCCCTGTCTCCGATTGGTTCCTGGCGATGTCGGGCCAATAGGGAACCATGAGTTGATAGGTGATCCGGCCGAAGAGGAGGACGCCCGCATCGCGCAGCAGCCCGGTAAAGAAGTCGTGCAACTCCTTGTCGGCAATCATGTCCGTGTGGTTGCAGTACCCGTCGGCGGTACTATTGATCGCAAAAACAACCTTTCTCATAGATTTCCTTATATGACGTTAGATAGAGGCCGGTGATCCTGTTGTAACAGGGCGCGATTTAGTTCTTAACTTCTCATAAAGGTTCGGTAGGCCGTTAGGTCAAAGTAAATGGTTAGTCTGGTCAACCTATTATCCTTAACCTGCCAAACTTCAGAAACGTCTTGACTGAGTTTTTCGCCTTTGGGATTCACATAGTCGTACCCCACTATGGCGCAAGCATCTTCATTCTCCACGATCATCTGTTTTACCTTGACTCCATGCACTCCCTTTAAAAACGGGGTGAATGATTGAATGACCGCTTCCTTCCCTTTTGCATCCAATGCCCCGGAAGCATCCGAAAAGATGGCGTTTTCGGAATAAAGCTCTTTCCATTTGTCATCCTTATGAGCAAGACTTTCGTAATAACCTTGAACAAGGCTCCTCGTCGACATGGGCACTCCTTTGGCACTATGAGACCTAAATCAGGCTCTTTGGAATATTTAACCTGCAAATATTGCGCCATAAGCGACACCGACCGGGGGTAGGCGCGTTTTTCTGCTTGTTTCTCTGTTTGTCGGCAGCGAGCATTGCGCCAAAAACAGGGCGGGCCGACACGGCAAGCCCGCAAGCGGTGGGTTTGGAGCCCAATAGAGCGAAGAAGAGCATGTGCACAACCGCCTTCTGCGACAAATACCAGATCTAACTTAAATGCGCGCCGCCGTCTACTTCTATGATAGTTCCAGTAACGAATGTGTTCTCGATTAGAAAAACGATCGCTTGCGAAACATCTTCCGGGCGGCCGACTCTGCGAACCGGCAAGGTTTTCGATGTTTGTTCAAATATGGAATCCTTCGCCTCTCTTGGCATTTTGTCCCACCACGGCGTATCAATAACTCCGGGCGAAACCGCATTCACCCGTATTGGCGCCAACTCTTTTGCCAAAGTAGGAATGATTGTTTCTAGAGCCCCGTTGATTGCCGCAAGTCCAATTGTTCCCGGTAAAGCCATACGCGCACTTCCAGCCGAGATGAAAGTAACGGACCCGCCGGGTTTCAAAGTATTGAGGGCACTCTGCGCCACCGAAATCTGAGCAAAAAATTTACCCTCCATCCCGCTGCGAATGTCGTTCAAATTAAGGGCTCTAAATGGGCCGGCACCTTTGCCGCCGCTCAGCGAGAGAACCAAATGCTCAAAACCGCCGGACTGCGCAAAGAACTTATCTACCGCGGATCTGTCCGTAGCATCAACACTTGCGATTTCCACCTTCGCGCCGATACGACTGCGGGCTTTCTCCAGGCGATCCTGGTTACGGCCGACAACAATTACGCGTAAACCGTTTGACGAAAGCTTCTTTGCGGCGTTTTATGAACTCGCAGCCAGCCGCTATTCGCCCAGTCTTGTAAGCTCATTTTCGGTTCCAATTATCATTAATTTAGGAGAATCAATTACATTCTTGACAAAATGCTCTTTTTCTATTTTTCGAGTAACAAATTCCTTTAGCGTCATTACATGCGGATTAATTTCCCGCCCAATTTTAAGACTTGGTTCTTTCAATACCTTGCTCAATGTCCTTAGGGCTATATCTCCAATAATAAAAACATCAATGTCGCTATCTGATTTTTCTGTCCCGCTGGCAAAGGAGCCGAAAACAAAGGCAAATTTAATTGCATCAATTGAGAGGGATATTCGCAGGATTTCGGTTAGGCCGATGGTTTTCAGAACCAGATTATGAATCTCACGATACAGGGGATGTGCTGTGTTTGCTTTGTAATAGGTGCGGTTACCGTCCTGTTGCTTAAGTATTAGTTCCAATCTCTCCAGTTTCATTATCTCTTGCTGGACAGTTCCGATTGCCAATTTTGAGCGGCGTTGGATTTCCCGCAGATGATATTCCTGAATATCGGTTCCAAAAAGAATCCGAAAGATTTCAGCACGTACTCTTGAAGACACGAGTTCGGCGAGAATGTTCATTGCAGTCCCTTTGTATGGTTATAACATACAATTGTGCGGTATTAACATACAAATACTTTTTTGCAATATCCAAGATTGTGTCTGGGGTTTTAATCCTTTCGCCCGCGCGGTTCTAGGTGCAGTATTTTGGTGCGCTCTGCACGGATCATTGGGCAAGCAGTATTTAATTCGACTGGAAATGCACGAAAAATTAGTGCAATTTTTGTTGTTTCCTCATCATTTTCAGAAGAATTTGCATCCGTTTTTGCCTGGTCGCCGGCTTCTTTGCAGTTTCCAATCGCCAGGCAATTGCATAGGTATTTGCCTTATTGAGCGTCTTAAAAAATTCGTAGGCCTGTTGGTCTTTTTTAAGTATCGATAGAAAATCGGCGGAAATTTCCATTTGGCTGGGAGAATCATAGGCCTTGTCCCACCTGCCGTCTTTTTTTGCGGTTTCTATTTCTTTGAGTCCGGATGGTTGCATTCGCTTTTCTTCGATAAGCCGGGCCACTCGTGTTTTATTTCGCTTTGACCATATGCTCTTTGATCTGCGCGGCGTGAATTTTTGAAGCCACGATGTTTCATCATACGCTTTTTTCTGACCGTCGATCCAACCAAAGCAAAGAGCTTCATCCAACGCCTCATCATAGGTGATCGTTGCCTCGCCGGAACCTTTCTTGAAAATTCGAAGCCAAATACCATTATTGGATATGGCATAATTGATTGCAAGCCATTCCTTCCATCGCTTTGAGGATGCAAAGGATTTAATAGGGGTTTCAGCATTTTTATTCATAGGATTATAATGCCTCCATACTCATTTCTATTTATAAATCGCATTAGCGACAAAATATTGCACCTAACGAGGCTGTAGAAAAAGGCATCTATCCGTTTGGCGCGCTGATGTCAAGTGACGAAATCTGTCCAATTTCACCATTCTTGCGCCAAGAAATTCCTTAAGAGCCGCCTGAAAGGGACCTTTTCTACAGGCTCAACGTGTGCCGTGTTACGACGTGGCCAGCGTTAGAAAACGTGACGGAGCGAAGCGACATGACACGTTTACTTCAAACGCTGGACATGTGCGCGTTTCGCGCGAACGTAACGCGGCTGTTGGTGGCGTGTACTGCCCGTACTTGTCTTGATATTTGGCGGCGGCTGTTTTTGTGGTTATTGAATTTGCAGCGCCCGGTTCTTAGTATCTTCACGCCTCGGCTTAGGACGTGCCGAGGCGTTTAGTTTGCAGAAAACTGTCTTGACAGAATATCAAGAGTCATATTGTCGGCGATTACATCGTGAGGTATCAAAAGATATTTCCAAGGCTTTCCTTGGTATGACTCTGCGTGATCGGAAGCATTCTTACACCATGCGATAGCGGCTTCCTTTTTTGCGACAACCTCTGGAGATTCCATTTCGCCACGTTCTTTGGGTTCAAGCATGTAAATCACATTTTCCGTCTCTGCCACAAAATCCGGTTGGTATTCAAGATGGTCCGACCCAATACGGTAAAATATCTGGAATTGGCCTTTTGCAGGTCTGAACCATTTCTTTGATTCACGTTCCAGAATGACGGCTAGCTTACGTTCCGAATCTGATTGGAATTTCTGCATGCCATAGAGGCACCGTGAAAATCCGCCGAATAAATATCTCGCCATATTGCTCTTGTCAGCAGGAGAGTGATGGTAGTCAAGAGGCGGTTCCTCAACGGAAGTATATGCGCTTTCTTTTAATTCGGTAAAACCCCTACTGATCTTCACGTCATAGTCAACCGACTCTTCCCAGTAATGACTTTGCATTTGGGAATGAATGAAACGCGCAATTTCCCTTTGATGCAAGCGAAGGACCTTTCGGGTATCATCCTCGGACAGGTAGCCCAGGAAATGCTTTACTGTTTGCGTTGCAAGGTCATATAATAAGTCTGCATGGTCATCGTAGGAAACATCATCAAAATCAACAAGACCGCTAACGACATAGTCCTCAAGACGGACTTCTTCTATACCGCCTTTTCCGATACCAAGTATCTCCATTTTGTTCGTGCGCAAATGTTGTATCCACAATTCTTCCGATGGGGGTGGATAGTTGATGGTAGCAAGGTCCAAAGCAAATGATTTGAAACCTGAACGCACTTTCCCCTTAGGGACAACAAGAATACGTGGGATGTCAATCGTATTTTGTACGATGTAATCGGTTGTTTTAGACACAATGGCATAGACATTGGGCTTTGTCTTGATACCTTCCAGTTCGGTTTGCATCGGTAGGGACTGGATTTCAACTTCCTCGAAAATCCTCTTCTGCACGTCAGGTTTCCGTAAGAAGCTGGTGGACGGCAACTTCTCGGGATTCCCGGACATCTTTTGAATAACCTGGTAGGTAATTTGCGCAACTTTCTGTTCTTCAGGTGTACTGAATAACGGTTTTGGTAAAGTTGCCTGCGCTATCGCGGAACCAGAAGTGGCCGGTTGCGTTGCGCCAAACCCAAGAGCCGTTGTCAGTGATGGTTGTGATACAACCGTGACTGTTTTCTGTGCAAGTTGGTCGGGATTGAGAATTACCTGCTGTAAATGTATTGTCGAATCGGGGCGGTTTGCTTCATCGATAATCTCTTGAAATCTATCATGCGCAATAATATTCAAGCGGTCTACCGTCGTGACGCCGGTCCTTTTCCCGTAGGGCAATCGTAACCCACGCCCAATCGACTGCTCAATTAAGATTCGTGCATTCGCTGCCCGAAGTGGCACAATGGTATATAGATTTGTAACGTCCCAACCTTCCTTGAGCATGTTAACGTGAATCACAATTTCAGTGGGTTCATCCGTACTTTCCACCGCGAGTAACCGGGCTACCATTTCATCTTCTTCCACGCCAGTTCTGCTTGAATCAACCTGGATGGCTTTTGTTTTATAACGACCCTGGAAAAAGAATTCGGACTGGATGTATTGCATGAGTTGCCCGGCATGGGTTGTGTCACGGGCAATCACAAGAAGAAAGGGTTTTACAATTTTGTTGCCGGTTTCGCGGGCGTAGGTTTCAAGTTCGACCTTGATACTCTCATGCAGATGAACACCATCCTCCAATTTCAGCTTTTCAATAGCATCCTGCGACATGCCGGACGGCACAAAGTTTTTGCGGGTGACAACAGCGGGCTCCTTAACGAATCCATCAGCCATGGCCTTGCCTAGCGGATAATCGTAGATTACATTTCTGAACGGTATTGCCCCTTTGGCGGTCTCTACAAAGGGCGTTGCGGTAAGTTCAAGACCAAGCACGGGCTTTAGCTCATTTATTGCACGGATACCAGCAGATGCGCGATAACGGTGCGACTCGTCCATTATGAGGACCAAATCCTTAAGTCCTGCAAGGTAGTCGAAATAGCTTTGGCCGATATATTCCGAAAGCCGCTTGATACGGGGAGATTTGCCTCCGCGTACTTCAGAGTTGATTTTAGAAATATTAAACACGTTAACTTTGCACCGTACAAGCTCATCCAGAAGCGTTCCTGCCCTGGATTCGTAATTGTCGCCGGTAATAACCTCCGGCGCATCGGTGGCGAATTCCGCAATGCCTTTAAACACATATTTTGGATGATTTGGCTCTTCAAATTCACGGCGGAGCTTGTCGTAAATTGTCAAATTGGGCGCAAGTACGAAAAAGTTGTTCATGCCGTGCGCAAGGTGCAAGTAGCTTATGAATGCACCCATGAGCCGTGTTTTACCCACGCCGGTCGCAAGCGCAAAACACACCGATGGAAACTCACGTTCGAAATCGGTAACGGTTGGAAATTCACTATTGAACGCTTGCAGCGCCGCTTGAATGTCCGGGTCCTTCCTTGGTGGTACTATTTCCGTTAACCGGTCAAGAATCTCAAGAGAAATACGCTGAGGCGCCCGCAGGCTCAGGCGGCCTGCGATGGAATTCACGTGTCGGTTCATTTCAATCTCCGTCCGGTTTTACGGATGTTTTTAACAGGCTCAGGCAACGATGACGACTTGAAGAAATGTTCGATACCGTACCTGTTTTATCCGGAGATTTCCGAGGCAGTGCGTCGGAAATCATGGGCCCCATAGATTCGCCACGCAGTGCGTGGTGAATCTGATTTGCTGCAATGAGAACAGGATATTCCAGATAAAATTGTCGCATGTACCGGAGGTTCTGAATCGAATATCCGGAGCCATATTCCGCTTGCAGTTTTTCCGAAAGATTTGCTATCTCTCGCTTCCCATATGCGCCTCTTTTCCTTCCATGTTGCTCTTCCTCAACAATTTCACGCCCGACAAACCAGTTTGCAATCACCTGCGTTGTGTTCACCGATCTGGCAACTGTTGCACGGGCGGATTCCAGAATGGCGCGAATGCGGGAAAAAAGGTCCGATTTTGACCTCACCCCCGACCCCTCTCCCACAAGGCGAGGGGAGCCGGAATGATTCTTAATCATGCATCCTCCCCGTCAAAAAGGCTTGTCTGTGGTCTCAACTCTTTTGGAGCCTTGGGTAAGTTTTCAACCTTCAAACTGTAATCGTCATGGCCCCATTCGCAGCGGGAAAGAACCTGTTTGGGAATTTTCTTGACCGTGAGATTTTGATGGCGCTCGGTGTTTCCGCGAAAAGCAAGACACAATACCAGGAGCGAACGTTCCAGCCCCACGTCGTCGCTTAACTGCTCAAGCTGGTCGTGCGTGAGCGTCTGCGTGGTCACGTAAATATAATCCCGCTCCGTTGAATGGCCGTGCTGCCAATACATGGTCTCCGAAGGAGCATACACAAACCCTTCCAATTTGCAAAGAGCCTCGGCAAGCATGGCAGCGTTGAATTCCTTGTTGATAACGTAATTGCCCCATTTGTCTTTTTCAAGAAGCGAAGGGGCCAAGCGATAATAGCGGAAACCGCCGCCGCCTTTCCAGTTGACCGCATCGGTGATGCCACCCTTGTCTTCGTTATCGATCACTTTCTTGAGGCGGGGGATGATGTGCGTGTGGCAGTGCTCGCCAAGCTCGACCATGATCCAGCGGCGGCCCATTTTGTGGGCAACGGCGCCGGTGGTGCCGGAACCGGCGAAGGAGTCGAGGACGAGGTCGCCGGGGGAGGTGGCTAAAGAAAGAATGTGTTTTAATAGTCGTTCTGGTTTTGGCGTATCAAACACGGAGCCAGAATTAAAAGCTTTTACTTCGAGCTTTGCTTCATGATTGTGGCCTACATCTTCTTGCAACCAAAGTGTACTAGGTGGCCTGGTTGCATTTTCATCAATGTACTGCTTGACATAAATTTCCCAGTGTGAATCCTTCTTAACAAATTCAAGAGCAAGCTCGTTTTCAGAAACATTCTCCTTTTTCCAACGCCACCGTCCTTCTGTTCCATCAGGTTTTACCGGCCATATTTCGCTACCATCTGGCGCTTTAACAGCATACCACATTGAAGGCCGATCTTGACGCAAGGACTCTGAACCTTCTTTTCTTAGTGATCGACGTCTATAATACTTGCCATTCTTTTTATCCATAAAATTAAATTGCTCAGCATTTTGATCTTTCGCGATTTGATTAACTAGAAATGCATTTGATTTCCTGTATACAAGAACGTGGTCATGACTCACACTGAAACCCGTTGCATCCATACGCTCACTATAAACTTTTTGCCAGAAGCAGTCTGCCACAAAATTGTCACGACCAAAGATCTCATCGCAAAGCAATTTTAAATAATGTGCTTCATTGTCGTCCATGGTTATCCACAAGGAACCATCTTCACTAAGAAGATGCCTTGCCAATTCCAACCTATCTCTCATCAAGCTCAACCAAATCGAATGTTCAATTCCGTCATCATAATGTTCAAATGCGCTCCCCGTATTATACGGTGGGTCGAAAGCCGCGCACTTCACCTTCCCCGCAAACTCCTGCTCCAGCGCCTTGAGCGCCAGCAGATTATCCCCAAATATCAACTTATTATCAAAAACATCCTTATCACTCACCCTGTACTTCGCGCAATAGCTCTTCTCCGGCTCCTCAATCAGTATGCGCGGTTCCAGTTTGGGCCGGTTTTCTTTCCCGATCCAGGTGAGTTCGAGTTTGGGTTTTTTATTCTGCATGTTTGCTTTCCGTTAATTTCGTCCGCGCCAGTTTCCCCGTGTCCTTTAGAATCTTCTTTTCGTCCGATTTTACTCTTCGTTCCAATTTCTTAATATCCTCTTCAGGAGGAAGCTCTTCCGGCTTGATGTCGCTCTTCGCAAGAACGTCCCGCACGTCCCGGTTGTTCTTTACATGCTCACTTGTGATACGCGGTTCGCCGAATAAATTGTTCTTTTTAACATTAAAATTCGTGATCTCGGTGGCCAGGTCTTTGGCTTTAATGGTAATTGTCGGTAAGAAATCGGCAAGCGGACGATTTTCCGGCATTCCGAGCTTCTTTTTCATTTGTAGGGTCGTTAATCCGCCAAAAAGGGCCTGATCCCCCATGCTTCGGATACGCCCGAACCCTTGACTATCCACGCCGCGTTCGAAAATAAGCTTTGAGAGTTCCGTTTCCGTTTCGACAAGCTTTTGCCGGGCGTGTAATCTTTCAACAAGGTTGATTCGCTGTTCCAGCATTTCCTGCTTACGGGTCTGAAGGGCGAAATAACTCTGGGCGAAAGCGATTTGATCTTTTCGCGGGTCGCCGTTCTGCGCGATAAGGTAGCAGGCATAACGGGTGAGCATGATGTCGTCGATTTCGCGTTGAACGCCTGAACCAACTTCAACTTTTTTACTTATACTCACAAAATGGTCTGTTGTATCCTGACCTACTTTTAAAAGAGAAATTTTGGCCTTCTCAATAACCTTTTCGAAATTGCGCCAATCATCGTATTCAAGGAGCTTTTGCATGTCACGGGCAAGCCAATATTCGACGCCGTTTTCTTCATAGGCCGCCTCTTCAAAGGTAATACGCAGCTTTGTAATTATTTGCTTTTCCATGTGGTTCCTTTTCAACTTAATCTATTAACCATTTCGGTGCCCTCAACGATATGGTTAATCGTTTTAATTAAATTTCCCTCGTATTCCCCGCTATACACACCTGTATACTAAATCTACCATTTTGCCGGCGTCGGCAAAATGGTTACCAGTTTCGTTGCCGGACCGGGTGCATGAAACCCGTGCGCGCTCAATTGCCTGCTCAAACCGTCGCCACTGGCTATAGCCCAGAAGCGGTTGAAGCATACGAGCGCTCCAGTATTCCGCTCCGTGCGGGTTTGTCTGCCTTATGTCTTCAAATGTCATCTGTTTCAAAACCGACGATGACGAGTCCTGATCCGGGTTCATCGGGTTTTTATCTTTACTCATACAAGTCTCCATAGTATTGTAAATATCTCTTTACCGCTTGAAGATTGAATCAACTTCCCCTCAATCACTCCAATCAACTCATCTCTCTTCCTGTCAATCTCATCCTGCGCCTCAAACAACGCCTTCCTTTTCGCATTCCTCGTCCCTTCCAAGGCCCGAATCTGCTTTTGTCCGGCAAGCTTTTCCTCCAGGCTCAAGGCAATCGTTGTCGCCCTTTTAATCTCCCGTATTTGCTTGTCGATCTCCTTAATTTCCCGTTCCAGCGCCACCTTCAAATCCTCGGCCCAATTGTCCAATTTTTCCGCCTCTGCTTCAAAGAACTTGGCGTTTCTTTCTGATATCGTGCGTTGTATTTCTGTTTTACGTCCTTCGGTCCGCTCCGTCAATCGAGAATCGGTTATTGGCGTTTGAACCGGCGTAACGGTTTTCGCAGTAAGGGAAAAAAGTCTTCGTGCCGCGTCCTCATCCATCATGGCACCGTCCGATGAAACCGCCGAGAAAATCAAGTGATCTTCTTCCTGATCCAGGGATTTGATTGTAAACAGGCTCAGCAACAATTCGCCGTTCTTCCCAATGTATGGTTCAAGAATGGTGATTTTCTTTGACCCGTCATATCGAAACGTTATCTCAGCAGGCGGCAACTCCTTTTTCTTGGCGTTCTCAAGCACATATTGGGCAAGCGGGTGTTGCATCCGGTACAAATGCGCTTCACCCGTATGGCGGGGGAGTTCATACAGTCCTAATAATATCTTTGCGTTTGCGTCGAAAGGGTTTTTCTTAAGCGTAAATGATGATTGGTCATCCTTAAATTCAGCATTTTCACCAAGAACAAACTGAGTAAGATCCATAAGAGTTTGTTCATATCGTGTCCGGTACTCTTTGCTGCTTGCCATGCTTATCCGCAACTTTTCGTGGACTTCCTCATCGAAATTTTCAAACAATTGTTTGCGTGTGCGGGTCATTGCATCATTGATTTGGGCGCCAAGCTCAGCCTGAAGCCGGTCAAAGCATGTCTTAATTTCACCGGACGTCCGGCAATGGTGGTAAATATCGGCAATTCGTTTTTCAAAATCAACACCGGATTCTATTGCACCCAGAACCTCATCGCTCGCCCCGAACACGCCTTCGAAAAGCTTGAATTTTTCGGACAACAATTGGAATACCCGCTGGTCGGCTTCGTTCTTATTGTTTAAAAAATTGACAACGACGACATCATGCTTTTGGCCATAGCGGTGGCAGCGGCCGATTCTTTGTTCGATTCGTTGAGGGTTCCAAGGAAGATCATAATTGACAACCAGCGAACAGAACTGGAGGTTTATTCCTTCTGCCCCGGCTTCAGTTGCAATCATTATCTTGCCTTGATCGCCGAAATAGTCGACAATAGCCGAGCGCATGTCGGCTGTGCGTGAGCCGGTCACGCGGTCGGTGCCTTTGTGCTTCTCAACCCACTCGGAATAGATTTTCTTGGAGGTTTCATCATTATTGGAACCATTAAAAAGCACGATTCCTTCAGAGAATGGGCTGTCGGCGAGGAGCCGAAGCAGATACAACTGCGTGCGGCGGGACTCTGTGAAAATTATCGCTTTCCTGGCTGCGCCTAGCCTTTCCGCTTCACTGAATGCACGGTCTAAGGCACTCACGAGCTCCCTTCCTTTAGCATTGGTCGTTATTGACACCGCAAGCGAACGGAATCCGTCCAGATCTTTGATTTCATTTTCGATGGCTGCCCGTTCTTCAATTGACAAAGGAGCTGGGGGCGCGTCTTCGTCCGGCCATTCCTCGGCAGTTTCATCAAGGGCCTCGTAATCCTTGTCGAGTTCATCTTCGAGCTGTTCTTTCGGGGTGCCCTTTGCAAGCTTTTCTCGTAACCGTTTAATAAGCGTTTCAAGAGCCCCGGCAATGGCAAAGCTGGACGATGCCAGCCCTCTCTGACTATATTAATGA
>PLWQ01000027.1 GCA_003165595.1 Fibrobacterota bacterium
TTGTGCTCCACCAGCCGCTTTGCGCGTTCGATGGCCATTTCGGCCACCACAACGTGACGTTCGGCCGGTTCGTCGAACGTGGAACTGATCACTTCCGCCTTTACAGAGCGCGTCATGTCGGTAACTTCTTCCGGCCGTTCGTCAATGAGCAGCACGATGAGCACTGCCTCGGGATGATTGGTGGATATCGCATTGGCGATACTCTTGAGCAGCACGGTTTTGCCGGTCCGTGGCGGGGCCACAATCAGGCCGCGCTGGCCTTTACCGATAGGAGTCGCAAGGTTCATGATGCGTGTGGAGTTTTCCTTGGCGTCGTATTCCAGGTTGAAGCGTTCCTGGGGAAACAGCGGCGTGAGATCGTCGAAATTGACCTTCTTCTTGCACTCCTCCGGATCCTCGTAATTGACCATTTCAACGCGCAGCAGCGCAAAGTAGCGCTCCGAATCCTTGGGAGGACGCACCTGCCCCGAAACTGTGTCGCCGGTCTTGAGATAGAACCGCTTTATTTGCGACGGAGAAACGTATATGTCGTCCGGGCCAGAAAGATAGCTGTTGAGCGGGGAACGGAGAAATCCGAATCCGTCCGGCATAATTTCCAGCACACCTTCGGCAAACATCTGCCCGTTCTGGGCTGCTTGCGCCTGGAGAATCTTGAAGATAAGTTCCTGCCTGCGAAGATTCCGGTGATCTCCGATGCTGAGACTGATGGCCAGATCATAGAGATCGGTCATGGCCCGTGTTTTTAACTCGGCAACATTCATCGACGTACCTCAACTGTAGTGAAATTTGAAAAAGATGCTCCCTTTCCCCGGTTGTCCGAAACAACGTCGTAAGGAAACGAAGGGTGAAAAAGCTTCTTGAAACGTGTTCACAATTGATAATTTGAAGAACGGTATCAAGCGAGCTTGGTTTTGACAGACATTTC
The DNA here is from genome assembly GCA_003165595.1 of Fibrobacterota bacterium. Classification (GTDB taxonomy): domain Bacteria; phylum Fibrobacterota; class Chitinivibrionia; order Chitinivibrionales; family FEN-1185; genus FEN-1185. Next base: position 926 of record PLWQ01000027.1, read on the forward strand.
TATCCGACGGCAGAAGATAAGCGACCCCGCCACAATCCGGTTTGTGGTTCGATTTGGATTTCTTTGAATGCGTGGGTGCTCAAGTTGCTCTTGACGAAAAATCAGGCTGCCGTTATATGAAATTCCATTATTGGAGATTATTTGTATAGAAACTAGTTCGAGATTGGGTTGTTGGCCGAACAGGTAGTTTGTGAGGCTGAAAACAGGGTCCAACTGATTCTTAGCACTCTTTTCTGCTCTTAAATATGCAGTATCGCGGGAAAATTGTCAAGCCTTTTCTTGACTACGCCTGTTTGAACGAAACCTTTCCGGACACACGAGAACCAGGCACCCGGGGCCGGCCCTCACACCCTCGGTCTTTTGACCTCAAGGGGCGGCTGCATCACTCCACCCGTACCACCAGCCCTTTCAAATATTCACCTTCGCGATGNNCTTGCGCACAGGACATGCAGCACCTGCACGAATCGCCCGGAATCCGCGGCTGCCGCAAAGACAATTTGACGGAAGAGATACGGGTCGATCGCGTTGGAGCACGAAAACGTAAATACGATCCCGCCCTTTTCGATATTCTTGAAGGCGAGCAGGTTGATGTCCTTGTAGCCTCGTGCCGCGGCATCCACCTCTCCCTTGTGACGCGCGAATTTCGGCGGGTCGAGAATGATGCAGTCGAATCGCTTGTCGGTTGCGCGCAAAAATTCGAACACATTGGCGGTTACGCCCGTGCACCGGTCTGCGCCGAAACCGTTTCTGCTGCAATTCTCCAGGGCCGCGGCAACGGCCGGTTGCGATNNTGTCAACCATCACGCTCGAAGTCGCGCCGCCCGAAAGCCCGTAGACCGAAAAGCCGCCGCTGTAACAAAAACAGTCGCAGAGCCGCCTGCCCGCCGCATAGGAGGCGCATAGTCGCCGGTTGTCGCGCTGGTCAAAGAAGAAACCGGTCTTCTGTCCGCCCGCAAGATCGGCCCCGAACCTGAGGCCGTTTTCCAGAATAGCAAGGTCGCTCGGAAGCTCGCCGGTAACGATTCCCTCTTGCAAAGAGAGGCCTTCGCGGACGCGCGCGTCGGCGTCGGAGCGCTCGAACACAAACGCGGGCGCGCAGCATTCGGCAAGGGCGGCCAGCACGAACGAGCGCAACCGTTCCATGCCCGCGGTGAGAATCTGTACGCACACGCCGCCGGCGAACTTGTCGACAATGAGGCCGGGAAGGCGATCGCCTTCCGAATTGACAAGACGGCACGAATCCGTGCGGGTGTCGAGGATTGCGGCGCGCCGCCCAACGGCGTCTTTGATGCGCTGCGCAAGAACGCCCTCGTCGAATCGCTCGCCGCGGAGCGCAACCATGCGAACGCGAATTGCCGAGTGCCCGTTGTAGAACCCCGTTCCAAGCACTTCGCCAGACGCAGAAACCACGGTGCACAGATCGCCGGGCCCGGCGTTTCCTTGTTCCCGCGCCACGGCGCCCGAAAAAATCCAGGGATGTCCCATGCGGACGGGTTTGTCTTTGCCGTGCTTGAGGTGAAGGGTGAACATGGCCGTTACCGTAGCTGCGCCGCGGCGTCGCCGATTATTTCCGACAGCGTCGGATGCGGGAAGACCACCTTCGAGAGATCGTCCACGGTAAGCCCGCGTTCGATAACGGCGGCCGCGCCCCAGATGATCTCCGAGCAGTTTCCGCCCAGCATGTGGACGCCGAGCACCTTCCCGCTTTCCGCGTCGGCAACCACGCGTATCGTGCCGCGCTCACCGTCGGTTTCGGCAAGGTACCGACCATTATAGGTAAGCGGCAGGCGCGCCTCCACGGGCCGGAGGCCCAGTGCCGCGGCATCATCTTTTGTCAATCCAACCGAGGCTGCTTCCGGGTGGGTGTAGATCACCGAAGGGATCGCACGGTAATTGACGGAGTCCGCAGTCCCGAGCATGTCGTGAACGCATGCCTTCGCCTCGCGGAAGGCGGTGTGCGCGAGCATCGAGACGCCGTTGACGTCCCCTGCGGCCCAAACGCCGGAAACATTGGTGCGGCCCCGTTCGTCCGTTTTTATCGCGCCCTTCTCCAGGTGGACGCCAAGCGTTTCGAGACCGAACCCGGCGACCACCGGTTTTCGACCAACGCTTATGAGGACGATATCGGCAGGAATCTCACTGCTCTTCCCGTCCGATTCGAAGGTAACCAAATGGTCGCCGATTGCGCTCACTTTCGATTGCAGGCAAAAGGTTATTCCCTTTTTCTCCAGCTCCCGCTTGAGCGCGGCGGCAATGTCTTTGTCAAGCGGTCCGCCGATGGAGGGCAGAATTTCAATGACGGTAACACGGCTGCCCGCCTCCGCGAAGAATGAGGCGAATTCGAGCCCGATGGCGCCGCCGCCTACAACGACGATTTTTGAAGGAATGGAATCAACCGAGAGTATCTCCCGGTTGGTCATCACAAAATCCTGCTGCGCGCCGGGGACCGACAGCTTCATTGCCTCGGACCCGGTGCACACAAGGAGCCGCTGAGCCTCCCGCACCTCTCCCGCAGCCTCCACCCGGAAGCCGCCTTCGGTTCCACCAAGGATACGGGCGCAACCCGCGCACGTTTCAACCTTGCTTTTCGAAAGCGTGAAGGCGATGCCGTTGCGAAGGGTCTCCACGGTCTTTTGCTTCCGCGCCATAACGGTTGTCAGGTCAAACGATACCCCCGCGGCGGTCACGCCGAACGCGGCCGACGATTTGGCCGCGGAAAACAGCTTTACGCAATGCAGCAGTGTTTTTGACGGGATGCATCCTTCGTTGAGGCACACGCCGCCCAGGAGCCCCTTTTCGATGAGATAGGTCGACAGCCCCGCTTTGCCCGCGTGCTCCGCAGCCGCGTGGCCCGCGGGTCCGCCGCCGATGACAAGAAGGTTGAACATGTGCCGTCCTCGCGTTTGAGAATGTTTCCGAAACAGCCGCCAAGAAAATACCCATCCTTGCGCGGTGGAGTCAAGACGAATAAAGGGAGTGGAAGACCGGGTGACGCGGCCCGGTGCGGGACGCGTCCTGAGAGCTTATCCTCCTGCCGAGGGGCACGCGATCCATGTTTTGTCTGCCAAGACCACCGATGTTTCAATCTGGCGGTCCGGAATCACCCAGTATTTCTTGAGCAACCTGTTCTTTGTTTCTTCGTCGACCGGAGTAAAGCCGTGTTTCCGGTAAAATGCAAGCGCCCACGTAGCGGCCTTCCATGTACCGATGAGAACCGGGCGGGTTGATTGCTTAGTGAGAAACGACAGCAGCGCACCGCCGATGCCGCTCCTGCGGGATTCCGTAAGCACGTACGCATGCCGGATCAGCGTCACGTCACTCACCCGTTGGATTCCCATGACGCCAAGCAGCCTCACGCCGTACCTGGCGCCGGAAAACGACACCCCCCGGTCGATTTCCCTGCGCAGATTGTCGCTTGACATATACGGATCGTGCCAGCAATCGCCCGGAATAACGCCCCTGTACGCTTGCGCGGCATCGTTAATGACGCCAAGGATCGTGTCGAAATCAGCCGGGGAACAGGGTTTAATTGTCAAAGTGGAAGGGGTGTGGAACATTGGCCTGGCGGTTCTATTTCTTTGCAACCAGACTTTCGAAATTCGCCACGATCCTTGCCGCGACATCCTCCGGCCTCACACGTTTCGTGGCGGAAGCCACGGCATCCATCCCCCGGAGGCCGGGCTTCCACGCTTCACCGAGAATGTTGCATACGAGCATATTGGATTCTTCACCCGGTCCCGCCTGCGACTGCACGAACTTGCGGGCGGTTTCGGTAAGCTGCGAGGCCTTGATCGCACTAAACAGGATCACGGCCCGGTACTGGCGCCGGTCTTGCTGGCCCAGGGTCGCGATGTCCACAATGACGACCTCGTATCCGCGCGATTCGAGACTGTCCTTTACAATTGCGGAAACCGTCTTCTCCATGTAGCTGGTCCCCATCGCGATGAGGACGCTGAGGGGCAGCGTGTCGTCGGGAAGCGTGGAATCGGTTTGTGCGGCAATCGGCGCGCTGCAGGCGAGGATCACGGCGGCGACGACTCTAAGGGGAATCAGAAGTTTCATAGTGCAGCCCCTGTGCACCGGCCACGCTGCCGGCATCGGTACCTATCGAACATGCGCCGTTCCTACCGCGGTTTCTTGTCGGCTTTCTTATCCTGCGGCTGTTTCCGGGCCACAGACGCGGCCGCGACGTTCTTCCGTAACCTGTATCCGGAATAACCAAGGCTGCAGAGGAAAAGCGCTGCGAACAGAGAACAAAAGACGATGCTGGCATTGTTCTTCTTGTAGAACCACGCCAACCCGGGGAACTTCTCGTAGTAGTAAACGGTAACGTACTGGGAGGAGTACCCCGTTTTGGGCGCCGCGGTCTTTCCGGAATATTCTTTGCCGTCAACCGTGTACCGCACCACCTCGTATTCCTGGTCTATGGTCTGCTTCCGCGAGGCGAATTCCTTTTTTGTATAGGAATCAACGACTTTCCCGGCGGTCATCTTTATGGTCCGATTGAGATTGGCGAATACGGCAATGCTCGCGAGACTCAACAGAACAAGGACAAGAGAGACGACGAAAAAAATCCCGGCGCTGGACGGTTTCTTTGCGACCTGTTGCGGTTGTTTCATCCTGAGATCCTCCGCTGATGCATCATGGTTTGAATGGGGTAATTGATGCCCCGCTAATTTCAAATAAAATAGGTGTTGCCGCGAAAAAAAGACTTTAAGAATTTTGCTGCCGTAGCCGAAGGATCCCGCAGCACCACGACTACGACCGCATACAACTGTACAGGAGTAGACGCGAAAGCGAACCTGCGGGACCGGCAATTACAACCGGATGTACGCCCCGGTGAGCAGCCTGTAATGCGCTCGCTATGGGATTCTCGCCGCAGTGCTCCCCGAACTATTTTCCAGTGGGCGGGCGGATGTCTTGTGGTCTGCCGTTGAGAAGGTGTCAAGTTTCCGGGGAGGGCCATGAACATCACCGAGGTCGCATTGCGCTTTATTGCCGGCGGCAGTCTTGTGGCGATCATATCACTTCTCGCAAAGGCAAAGCACCCGCTTCTGGCCGGGCTCTTCCTTCTGTTTCCCATGGTGACCCTGGTTGGGCTCTATTTCGCGGGGCATGCGGCGGGAGCTACCGATCTCAAGAAGATAGCCCTTTTCTCCATGATCGGTCTACCCGCAACACTTACGTTTCTTGGAACGTTCTACGCGCTCATCGGCAGAACGGGGCTCGTCCCGAGCCTGGCGTTGTCCACCGCGGCATGGTGCGTTGCGGCGGCGGTAATTGCAGGTGTTGTGAAGGCGTTTGCATAGGCAACCGTGGAACCGATGCGCAGCACGAACCCGTGTCGGGGAAAGGCTGTCCTAAAGCCTTTTCTTAATGTTGTCCCTGCGATTTTTGCGTGAAGCGTTATTGCCCTCTTGGATCAGGAAGGATATTTCTCCATGAAGATCCTCAGCTGGAACGTCAATGGAATCCGCGCGATTGCGAAAAAGGGAATGCTCGACTGGCTTGTGAAGGACGGCGCGGACGTTATCTGCCTGCAGGAAACGAAGGTGTTCGATCCTCAGGAGCTCGATCCGTCCTTCATGTCGCCCGGCGGTTATGCATCTTTCTGGAATTCCGCGCAAGAAAAGAAGGGATACAGCGGCGTGGTGATATATACAAAGCAACAGCCAAGAAAGGTCGAACGGGGACTCGGGGCAAAGGAATTCGACACCGAAGGCAGGACCATTGTCGCCTACTTCGACACGTTCGCCCTCCTCAACGTTTACTTTCCCAACGGCAAGCAGAACGGCGACCGTCTCAAACATAAAATGGATTTCTACGACGCGTTTCTTTCTTTTTGCGACAGGCTGCAGAAGAAGATACCGCTTGTTATGTGCGGCGATTACAACACGGCACACAAGGAACTGGACCTGGCGAGGCCCAGGGAGAACCAGGACGTGTCCGGCTTTCTACCCGCAGAACGCGCATGGATTGACAAATACGAGAACCACGGGTATGTGGACACGCTCCGGATGCTCCGTACGGAAGGAAACCTGTATACCTGGTGGGACCTCAAAACCGGCGCGCGCGCACGGAACGTCGGCTGGCGCATAGACTATTTCTTCGTAAGCAAAGACATTGTCACGAATGTGAAAGACGCATTTATATTGAAGGACGTCATGGGTTCCGATCATTGTCCGATAGGAATTGAACTCGCGCTGTAGCCTGCGCAGCGACATGTTTTTTGGAGACTCAAGAAATGATATATTTTAACCGGAGTAACTTGTGCGGGTCGTTTGCCCTGCCGGTGTGTTGCCGGCCCTCAAAGCGCGTGGCAGGATTTCCAACATGAATGACCAATCCGACACCAGCATACCCTTTGTCAAACTGGCGCTCGAACGCAAGCTTCTCACGGAGGAGCAGCTCGACCTCTGCAGGAACCTTGCAAAGAAGAGCAGAAAAATAGGCCTGGAGGCCTCGGTTGAAGATGTGCTGATTAGCAAAGGCTTCCTCACGCCCGAACAGGTACACGAGCTCACCGAAATCGGCCAGCTTACCGAGGATGGAAAGGTGTTCGGCGCCTACCGCGTGGGCGAGCTGATCGGCGAAGGGGGCATGGGAAAAGTTTACCGGGCGGTCCACGAATTCATGGGAAGGACCGTAGCGGTAAAAGTGATCAATGCATCGCTCACCAACGACAAGACAAACGCGACGCGGTTCTTTCAGGAAATTCGTGCGCTTGCCAAGCTCACGCACCCAAATATCGTCACCATTTTCGACGCCGGCAGAATCAACCGCCGGTACTATTTCGCCATGGAGCTTCTTCCCGGGCCGTCACTCAAGGCCTATGTCGACTCCAAGAAAATGCTTTCGGAAAGGGAGGCGCTTTCCCTGATCCGCGCCACCGCCCAGGCGCTCGCCCATGCGCACACGAAAAGCGTGGTTCACCGCGACGTGAAACCCGAGAACATCATTTTCGACGCAGCCGGAGCACCCAAGATCACCGATTTCGGGCTTGTCATGCACCACGACGTCGATCACATGACCCTCACGCAGGAAGGCTGCCTGGTTGGATCGTTCTACTACACGTCGCCGGAACAGGTGGACGGCAACCGCGACATCGACGGCAGGGCCGACATCTATTCCCTGGGCGCGACGCTTTACTATGCGCTTACGGGCAGAACGGTGTACACGGGCAATTCCCCGCAGGAGCTTCTTACCAAGCATCTTACCGGCAATTTCGTTTCACCCAAGAAGTACAACCCCGCCGTCTCACAGGCAACAGTGCGCATCCTCAGAAAGATGATGGCGATAAAACGGGAGAAACGGTTTCAGTCCATGCAAGAGGTAATCGCGGCAATTGACGGACGCTCGCTGTGGCACAAGCTGATGAACGTCGCTTTGTATGTACTTGCCGGTGCCGCATGCGTGGCGTTGGGCATGATGCTGGAGTTTATCCGGTAGCGGCGGAGAAGACAAAGATTCACCGCAGAGACACAGAGGACACGGAGAAGACATTTTCTATTGCAAGCGCATGCATCCCCGATCACGCGCACCCGAATGCAAACGGGGCAGAAGCCACCGGCTCCTGCCCCGTTTGCTATCAACAGGAAGACTTGACTAGAACATCCAACTCGTTTTGAGCACCCACCACCAGTCGTTCGACGTGACCAGCATTTCGTTCCACAACTGGGCGAAGTCGAATGCCGCATTAGACAACCTAAGATGGTCACGGGCAACCTGGCCCGTGACTACGAAATGGCCGTTAAAGAAACTCTTCTTGGCATAAATCGACCATTTTATGTCTGTCTTGCGGGGCGCGTCCGGCAATCCCCATCCCGACACGTTTGGCAACGGCGGATTATTCTGCAGAACAAACACCTCAGTAGCGTCATTATAGTATTGGGCGCCGAACCATTCTACTTCCGCATTAAGAACGTCCAGAGTCCTGAAGGTGGGTACATTAAATCCAATGGCGATTGGTATCCTCTCCTTCCAATTGTCGTAAGAAGGCGCCACCAATTCCTTGCCGATTCCAGGGGAAATACCGGAGTCCGGGTAATTTTGCACACCGATGAGGTCGGCTTCCGCATACAATTTCAAATCCTCACTTCCGAGAAACCTGCTCTTGAAAAAAGCCTTCGGATCAATTGAAAGACGAGCCATTATCTTTGTACCCTGGTAGGAGTACCAGCTTGTGTCGCCGTTTGCGGCAACGTATTGGAAGTTTCCCTTTTTGGGTTGCGTAGGGTCTCCCCCGTCCGGCGGAAATGCATGATCCGTGTAAACATCCAGCAGATCGGCGAAATCGACGCCTGCGCCAAAATTGACAAAATGGAGAGCTGCGATATCGTAATCAAGAAGCGCGGCAAAAGACCAGTTCATCGTTGGAAACGTCGTTGCGCTTGTGAGCAGCCAGTCCAACTTCAGGCTGTTGTCGAAGAAATTGTCCTGCAGATGAATACCGAGCAACCTCTGGAACGGCGCGTCGAATGACATGTCGAAATAAATGGGATAGGTGCCGGTCCGGAACATGTATTCGCCGAGGTTACGCACATCGGGGTTGTACTTGAATCGGAAGTAACCGATTTGGGCCATCAGCCACGGCGATTCGGCTTGGCCAAAATGATACTGGCCGTACGCCTCGTCGAAGTAAATATAGCTATTCATGTACTTGGTGTTCGTGTGGCCGTTATCAAAATAGTTCGGATAAGAAAAAGCCTGTTTTGCGCCAAGACTCACTTCCATCTTAAGGCGCTCACGGTAGGTTGAGGTGAAACCGAATTCAATGTCTGCGTCTTCGGTCCACACATGGTCTATTGCATATTTACTGTTGTTGAAATAGCTGGCTTCCTGATAATTAAGATTTCCGGATACCACCTGTCCGGCCTCCAAATGCGCGTACGCGTGGGGTTTTAGGGTGAGGCCGTCGGGAAGAACTATCCGTCCGCTGTTGGACGCGCCGGAATCGCCTTGGGCTTGTGCCAGCGAGAAGAGCGCAAGCACTGCTATTGCACTACACAAATGGAAACTGGTGCGCATGTTCTATTCCTTTCGTTGCGGCCGCGCAACGGGCTACCATCCTGGGCGCGACCTGGACAAGAATTTTCGGTGAGAAATCGGCGGCGCCGGGCGGGCGGCCCGGCGCTGCCATTTGCAAAGATGCGGCTACTGCACTACGGTAAAAGAGCCGCTTACAGTCGGCTGCAGATCGATTTGCGACGACGTGCCCACGCGCACGCCGTAGGTTCCGGGAAGGATCTGCCAGCTTCCGGACCCGTTGTAATCCGCTCCGTTCGGGTTGAACACCTGCATGTCTTCCGGAGACAGGGTGAAGTCGACTGTGGCGCTTCCCTGGGGGTCAAGCGTCTTGGTGGGGTCGAGCGGCACCTTCTGGAATCCTCTCAGGTCCTGAACGCGAACCGGAAGACCGGCGCCGGACGGCATTGACAAATACAATTCGGCCGTTTCTTTTCCCGCAACGGCTCCGGCGTTCGTTACCGTAAGGCGAACGTGAACCCTGTCGCCGGCCTTGATCGAATCGGGATAGATGCTTAGATTCGAATAGCCGAACGTGGTGTAGCTGAGACCATGGCCGAAATGGAAAAGAGGCGTATATTTGCATTTGTCCATTCGGAAATAGCCGTGCGCGGTGTCGGACGAAGGATAGTTGAGCTCAACATTGTTCACGAGTGCGAAATTCGGCAACTGAGTCACGTCGTTGGGGAAAGTTACGGGCAGCTTGCCGCTTGGATTGACATTTCCGAAAAGAACGTCGGCAATGCAATAGCCCTGTTCCTGGCCCGGATAGAACGCAAACACAATTGCGTCCGCCTTGGACCAGTTGCCGGGCGTTGCCGCGCTGCCACCCGTGTACACCACGATGGTCTTGGCAGTGGTCACCGCAAGGGCTGCAGCGACCGCGTCATCACCACCGTCTGCACCGTTCAGCACCGAGAGACTTGGCCTGTCGGCGCCTTCCTGCTCACCCGTGACGCCCATAAAAACAATGATGTAATCGGCGGTTGTAACGTCGGTTACAATGGTGGATGCACCAGCCGGCTTGAGGCCGACATACGGGCCGGTTCCCATGAGTAGCTGGCTTATGCCCGTTTTAGGGTCAATGCGGTAGGCCGGGTTCACCGCGCTGCTGCCCGCGGGACCGGTGCGGCACACACTGGCAAACGGCCCGGTAAGGGCTATTTTCTTGCCGGACTTTGGAAGGGGCAGGATATTGCCGTTGTTTCTTCCAAGAATGATGCCGGCAGTGCCGACCTGCTGGGCCACCTTCTGGTGTGCAGTTCCCTTGAACTGGTCGCCGTACATCGTGACATTGTACCCCGAAACCAAGTCACCTATCTTTTCGTGTGTGTATATTATTCTGCGTGCGTGCTGGTTGATGAGGCTGTCTGCGAGCAGGGCCACGTTACCGGGAGCATAGGTGTCCGGGTTGGGCATGTCGATATCCACGCCGTAGTTTATGGCCTGGACAAAGTCCATGTTTGCGCCCCAGTCGGTCATGGCCAGGTACTTGAAGCCCCATTCGTTGCGCAAGACGTCGGTTTCAAGATACTTGTTTTGGCAGGCATATCCCTGGAGAGGAACCAGATGGTTTACCTGGTTGTATGCTCCCATCACGCCCCAGCAACCGTCTGCGCCATGCACCATGGACGGTTTCCAATTGTAAAGATAAATCTCCCGCAAGGAACGCTCACTCATGTTCGCGCTCAAAAGCTGGCGGCTGTCTTCCTTATTATTGCAGGCAAAGTGCTTTACGGTAGCAGCAACGCCTTTTGCCTGCATGCCGAAAGCGTCGGATGCGGCCACGTGGCCGGAGAGATACGGATCTTCGCTATAGTATTCCGATGCACGACCGCCCTGAGGATGATATACAAGGTTGAGGGCCGGTCCGAGCGCGCAGTTCTTCCCCAAAGCCCTGAACTCTTCGCCTTTGGAAAGTCCCTGAATGGTGGCAAGCGAAGTGTCCCACGTGCAAGCCTCGTTGGAACAGCAAGGGTAGAGTGTGGCTTGTGCACCGTTCTGCGGTCTCACGCCGTGTGGTCCATCCGACATTATGATTTGAGGGATGGCTGCGCCTCCGGCGGTTCCGGTAAAATTGTCGCAGCAGCCGCCCATCATGGACGCTCTGTCGTTCTTGGACATCAGCTTGAGAAACCCCTCCACCTGGCTCTTGGCGCCCGATATTGCGGCGTCGGCCGTGAGGTGGGCAACGTACTCCGTTCCCTGTACGGGCACGTCTTGAGTCTGGAAGTAAATCACATGTTTTTCCTGAGTGAATGGCTTGACAATGCGGATAAGCCCCACGTCGCCGGTCACTTCGGAAAGCGCAAGCGCGGCGCCGCCGCCGACAGGTTGGATGGAGAGAGCCACGAATACCGAATCGGTGTCACCGGCGGTGGCCGTGTATGTCACCTGGCCGGTAAACCCGGTAAGTCCCGTACCGCTGGGGTCCGGAGCGTGAATGAACAGCTCCGAAACCGAATCGGCGTTGAATCCCGCAAGCACGGGAAGCGAAAGTATGCAAATGAGTCCGAGCAGTTTTTTCATAATCATGATGCAGCCTCCCTTACTTGACAATGGATATCTGGATTTTGTTTTCAAACGACCCGCAGCGCATGGTGGCCAGGTAAATCCCGGCGGCCGCTTTGCGGCTTCCGAAGCTCCATACTTTCGACGTTGTTCCCGCCGCAAGATCGAACGACTCGATCAGCGATCCGGAAAGGTTGTAGATGTTGAGCTTCGCGCTCTTGGCGCCGGCAGGAAGGCTGTATTGAAAGGTGACGAATCCCTTGCTGAGGCCCGGCTTGTATTTGAGCGTGGCCTGTGACGCATTTGCCTGTTTGGAAAATCTAACGGCATTTGGGCCATAGAAACTAAACGGATTGCTGTCGATTGCCTGCCACGGCGTTGCGCTCACGGCAAGGATGGCTGTAAGTGCCACAGCCATGCTGAGGTAACATATTCGTTTCATGAATTACTCCTCCCGATTAGTAATTTTTTAGATAGTGCGTTTCCTGTAAGCAGAATAAACGATTAACCCCCCCCCTCCTTTCAAATCCTTTCTGCCGTTATCATGGCTGTAAATCGCATTTCGAAAAGTGAAGACCGAATCCTACCTATAATTTAATAAAAAAACAAGTGGTTGTCCCCATATTTGTTATCCATCAACGAGCTGCCGATCAAAATTAGTTTCCGGCAGGAAACGGCCAGGGGGGATCACAACCTGCGCAGATATGCGGTCACCTCTTCCCTGTCGTGATACAGCTGCTTGATCAAGAGTTGATGCCGTATGCCATGGCTTCGCAGTTCGGATGCAATGATGTCTTTGCACCGGACCACCTCCTCGTATCGCTTCTTCATGGGCAGCTTCAGGTTGAAAATGGTGACCTTGCACCATCCGCGTGTGATCCATTGCGCCGCGAGCTTTGCAATTCGGGAAGGCTGTTCGACGACATCGCACACCATCCAGTACGAGGGCTGCCTCGGAACAAACGCGAATGCGTCAGCCCGCACGTGACGCACCAGCCCGGACCGTAGGAGTTGTGGGTCGAGGCGGCCGTTATCGACTGCCGTGACGTTCATGCCACGGCCGGCGAATTGCCACGACCACCCTCCCGGCGAAGCGCCGAGGTCAACCGCCGAGAGTCCGGGCGCCAGCATCCCCGCAATGTCCTGGTCGGATAGAAACGCGTACCATGCCTCCTCAAGCTTGAGCGCAGACCTGCTCGGCGCGCCCGCGGGAAACTTCAGGCGGGGAATGCCCATTGGCCACGGCGACGAATTATTAACAAAAGAGACTCCCGGCAACGCATTGTCGGTCGAGGTGAACAATACGTGCAGGCGCACGGCGTCCGGCCCGGGTTTGCCGCTTGCGTCGGCGAGCAGCCCCAGTTCCCGCAGCGCATTTTCGAAGGGGACCGCGAGCTTCCGGCACAGCGGGCTCAATTGCTTTGCCTCGTTCGTGTCGGCCGTTTCCAGGAAGACGTCGGAAAACAAGTGCCCCGCTTCCGCGACGGCGTCAACCACGGGCTGCACCCGGTTCCCCGGGGAAAGCGGGCCCACGTCGTCGAACGCCGCAATCATTTGCCGCGCAAACGTAATGGAAGCAAACGGCACAGCTTTCGCGCAGGCGAGCGCGCTCGTTGCATCGGTAAATCGATACACCACGTAACCGCTGCCGGTATTCGTCCGGGCGATTTCTCCGGGACCGTACTTGGTTGACAATTCAGATATTTCGCGCGCGAGTTCGGCTTCGAACCCGGGCCGGCAATACAGAAGGATGGAGCGGATCATGCGGCGCTCCGTGCGCAAGCGCGGCTCCACAGAAGCGGTCCCGGGAAAAAGGCCACGCGGCCGGAGTGCTGCACGGTCATGTGATGTTGAGCATCTTGATGAGGTCTTCTTCAGAAAGTACGGGGACGCCCAGCGACCTGGCTTTATCGAGTTTGGAGCCCGCGTCCTCGCCCGCCACCACGTAACTTGTCTTCCTGCTCACGCTGCCCGACACGTGGCCGCCGCGTTCCTCAATAAGGTCGGCGGCCTGGTCGCGCGTATACCGCGACAGCCCGCCGGTGAGCACGAACGTTGCGCCCTCAAACGGGGCGTCCGCTGCGGGCTTTTCCATGCCGGCGGAGTTGACGCCAAGCGAACACAGGCGCTCCACCAGTGCGCGGTTTTCCCTGCGGTCGAAAAAGCTGCGCACGCTTTGCGCCACCTGCGGACCGATGTTCGGCAACTTTGTGAGCTCCTCTTCGGACAGGGCAAACAGATCGGCGACCTCGCGTACGTTACGGGCGAGAACAAGCGCCGTTTGCGCGCCGACCATGCGAATCCCGATGCCGTGAATGAGACGGTCGAGCGTTCTCTTCTTTGCGGCCTCCAGGGCCGCAACGATGTTCCCGGCCGATTTTTCTCCCATGCCTTCCAGTTTAGCAAGCTCGTCTTTCTTGAGTGTGAAAAGGTCGGCAACGGTGCCGACGAGCCCGGCCTCGAGCAGTTTGGACACGAGCGACGGACCGATTCCTTCGATGTTCATTGCGGCCCGGGAGACAAAATGGGAAATGGATGCGAACCGCTGGGCAGGGCAGGAATTGTTGACGCACCTGAGGGCTACTTCCTCGTTGAGCCGCACCAGCACGGCGCCGCACGACGGGCACTTCCCGGGAGGCGCCAGCGGCTCGCTTACCGCGGACCGCTTCTCGGGCAGCACAGCGGTTATCTTGGGAATGATTTCTCCGCCTTTTTCTATCGAAACGTAATCCGACACGCGTACGTCAAGCCGTTTGATCTCGTCGTAGTTGTGGAGCGTGGCGTTGCGGATGGTGGTGCCGGCAAGCAGCACGGGCTCGAGTTTGGCAACGGGCGTCACCACCCCGGTGCGCCCGACGTTGGGTTCCACGGCAATCACCCGCGTGATCGCAGTTTCCGGCTGGTACTTGTAGGCTATCACCCAACGGGGGCTCTTGGCCGTGCTGCCGAGTTTCTCCTGCTGGGCAATGCCGTCCACCTTGACGACCACGCCGTCCACGGGAAAATTGAGGCTGTGCCGCTGCGTACCCCAATCGTTGATGAATGCAAGAACCTCGTCCGACGTGGCGAGCGGCGGAGAGTGGATCACGGCCGGAAAGCCGGCCGCTTCGAGGAAGGCGAGGTTTTCGAGTTGGCTTTCGGCGTGGTTTGCGGACAGCAGGAAATACGCCGCGAAGCTGAGATTGCGGCGTGCGACTTCCTTCGGATCGAGCAATTTGAGCGTGCCGGACGTGGTGTTGCGCGGGTTCTGCATGGGCTTCTGCCCGTTTTCCACGAGCGAATCGTTGAGCGACCGGAAGTTGTCGAACGTCATGTAGATTTCGCCGCGTACTTCGAGTTTCTCCTTTGTCGGCAGCGACAGCGGCACCGACCGTATCGTGCGGACGTTTGCGGTTACGTCGTCGCCGGTGACCCCGTCGCCGCGGGTAACGCCGGCCGAAAGCCGGCCTTTCTCGTACACGAGGGCCGAGGCAACGCCGTCCACCTTGAGCTCGCCCACAAAGACGGGCTTCTCGCCGGCGAGCAGCTTGTGCACCCGGTCGATCCATTCGCGCACCTCCACCTCCGAATAGGTATTATCGATGCTCATCATGGGGACGGCATGCTTTACTTTTGCAAATCCGGCGGAGAGGTCGCTCGCCACGCGCTGCGTGGGAGAGTCGGGAGTCACTAGATGGGGGTGCTGCTGTTCGAGGGCGGCGAGCCTCGCGCAGAGGTCGTCGTATTCCTTGTCGGAGACCAGGGACTGCCCGCGGCCGTAATAGGCGGCGTCCAGCGCGCGAATCCTGTTTTTGAGCTCGGAGATTGCGGCTGCAACATCGGCCATGATGGTCCCCGTCGGGGCGATGAGGCGGGATGCGTTCCGGTTACCCGGGGTTCAGACGTCGTCCCGGCGGTCTTCCAAAATACGCCTGTCGGTGAAATCCTCGAACACCAGACCGGCCGCGCCGAGAACGCCGGCGTTTTCGCCGAGCTGGGCAATGGCCAGGTCGCAGCGCTTCCAGACTTCGGGCCAGCAGAACATAGGCACGTACCGCGATACGGTGTCGATAATCACCTGTCCCGCCATCATCACGCCGCCGCCGAGGATAATCCGGTCGGGCGAGAGCGCGTTGACGATGATGCCCACGGCCCGGGCGAGCTTTTCGCACACCAGCTCGTTGACGCGGCAGGCAACGGGGTCGTTCCTCTTGACATAATCGTAAACGATCTTCGAGGTGAGGTTCTGGGGCTTGCGCAGCACTTCGTGCGCGAATGGGGTCTGCTGCTTCACGTCGAGTTCCTGACACACGCGTATTGCCAATTCCACAATGCCCGTGGCGGAGGCATACCGTTCGACGCAGCCCTTTTGTCCGCAGTTGCACTGCAGCCCGTTGGTTTCAACGCAGATATGGCCGAGTTCTCCGGCCATGCCATGACTGCCTTTGTAAAGCAGATCGTTTGCGACTATGCCGCCGCCGATGCCGGTGCCGAGCGCGAGGCACACGATATTCTTGAAACCCTTGCCCGCGCCGAACCGCCATTCGGCAAGTGCGGTGACCGTGACGTCGTTGCCTGCGGTCGCAGGCAACCCGAATTGCTGCTGGATAGGCTCGTAGATCTGCATTCCCTTCCAGCCCGGAAGGTTCTCCGCTCCGCCGATGATGGTTCCGTCCCGGTCGACAAAGCCCGGCGTGCCTATGCCCACGCCGATAATGTTGTCCTTTGACCCTTCCTTCTGGACGATCTTGTCGACAAGCGTGAGGATGTTTTCCAGAACTTTTTGCCCGCCCTTTTTGGCCTCTGTTGGAACACGAGTGAGATGACGTCCCTCGCCCTCCCTGCTCATGATGATGCCCTTCAGGTTGGTCCCCCCCAAATCAATTCCAATCGCGAGCTGTTCCATCATCCGCCTTCCTCTAATATATATAGCAGACCCTTGCTCACAGTTTCCCGCCGCGCATACGCTGCGGAGAAATGGAGCTATAAAATAAAACCGTGCGAACCAACAAAGAAAGGACGAAATAGTGGATTTTGAAAGATTTCCCGAAAGCGACCCGGTCGTCGCCACCCATTTTCGGAATCGCCTGTTGCAGCACTAATGCAGGCGCCCAAGGTTCCATTTGAAATGGAACCGGGGAGAGTTTATATTGATAACCTGTTGCTGTGCTTGCGTTCCCATCAGCCAGAAACCCGGTTCCCACGAAAGGAAAAACCATGGCGCAACAATTTTCCACGAGCCCGGACGGCGAAAAGTTCCCCATACCGGCACCCGAGGAATATGCGGCGGAATTTGCCCGCATCAAGAATCTGGCAGACGATCAGCGATCCAAGGGCAAGGAAATCGTTGTTGTGGTCGGCGTCGGGTTTGTAGGCGCGGTTATGGCTGCCATTGTGGCCGACACAAAAGACTCCTCGGGCAAGCCAGGAAAGTTCGTGATCGGCATGCAACGGCCGAGCACGCGAAGCTTCTGGAAGATTCAACTGCTCAACCGCGGCTCGTCTCCGGTCAAAGCGGAAGATCCCGAAGTTGACCCCATGATCCGGCGTTGCGTGGTTGAAAAGAAGACGCTCGTCGCCACGTTCAGCGAAGATGCGCTCTCGCTTGCCGACGTCGTGGTTGTGGATGTCCAATGCGATTATCTCAAGGAATCGCTCGGGGACCTGGCAACCGGGCGCGCCGACATGGACGCCCTCGAAAAATCGATGCACACCATTGCCGAGCGCATACAGCCCGGCGCGCTCGTTCTTATCGAGACCACGGTGGCGCCAGGGACAACCGAGCAGGTGGCGTATCCGATTATCAAGAAAGTGTTCGAGCACCGCGGTATCACCAGCGAGCCCGTGCTCGCCCATAGCTACGAGCGCGTCATGCCGGGCAAAAATTACGTTGCAAGCATACGCGATTTCTGGCGGGTGTGCAGCGGCGTCAACGAGGAGTCGAAGCGCCGTGTGGTGAAATTCCTGAGCGAGGTGCTCAACACCAAGGACTTTCCACTCACGGTCCTCGACAGGCCGATAGAATCGGAAACGGCGAAAATTGTGGAGAACAGCTACCGCGCCACCATTCTCGCCTTCCTCGACGAGTGGAGCCTCTTTGCGGAACAGAACGGTGTGGACCTTGTCAAGGTGATCAAGGCCATCAAGGTGAGGCCCACCCACAGCAACATAATTTTCCCCGGCCCGGGCATCGGCGGCTACTGCCTGCCAAAGGACGGCGGCCTGGGCATGTGGGCCTATAAGCACATTCTCGGCTGGGAAGAAAATATCTTCAAGATCACGCCCGCAGCCATCAACATCAACGACACGCGCGCCCTGCGGGTGGGCCAGCTCACCCGCGACGCGCTGCGCAACATCGACAAGCCCCTCGCGGCCGCGGAAGTGCTTCTCCTGGGCGCATCGTACCGCGAGGACGTGGGCGACACGCGGTACAGCGGTTCGGAAATTATTGTTCGTAAACTCACCGAGATGGGCGCCGAGCTGCGCGTGCACGATCCGTACGTGGCGCACTGGTGGGAATTCGAATCGCAGGATTCGTATCCGTCAAAAGGCTACGGCTGGGCGCGGTTTTTCCGCAGCCAGGAAAAGCTCTCCGGGCTTCGCGTGTCGCAGGACCTCGACGCGTCGCTCTCCGGCGCCGACGCCGTGGTCTTCGCTGTCCGCCACAAACAGTACCTCGACCTCGATCCGGACACGGTTGTAAAGAAGATCGGCAGGCCGGCGGCTATCATCGATTGCTTCGCCATACTCGACGACGCAAAGATTCAGCGCTATTTTGAGCTGGGATGCGAAGTAAAAGGGCTCGGCCGCGGCCACGTGAACCGGATCAAGAAGGGGGTGGAGGCGAAGAAAAGAGGGTGTGCCTGATCTTCTCCGTGATCTCCGTGGTGAACGTTTTGCTTTCTGTCAAAGCGGCTCTCAGGAATGGGAACCGCTTCTTAATTTTGCAAGAAGGAAATCCGCGCTAAAGGGCACCGCGAGCACGTCGGCCTTTTTCGCGGCCAGTGTGCGAACCGAACCCGAGGCGGGCGTCCGCCTGATGCGGAGTGCCTTACCGCACCATGCCTTCCCGGCCGATGCACTTGTCTCCCTGCTCAACCCTGAGAAACACGATCTGGTTTGACCAGGTTCTTGGCAGGGTGAGGCATGAGGAGGAATGCTGCACCGTCCGGTCGACCACAACCTGCCCGTTTACAGAATAGATCGTAACGCGCAGGGGCAGGTCGGGCCGGATGCCAACAACAACCACGCCGCTTTTCGTCATCGCCGCGTTCAACAGCGCAGGCGCCAAAACCGGGGACTGCGCCACGCCGGCAAGAGGTGCGAGCGTGATATTCACCGTTGTGGTGTCGCCCGCAATAGGAATGCCGGTGGAATCCCTGGACTGGTATCCGGCTTTCGTAACCGAAAGCGATGCCGCGGCATAGCCCGCGGGAATGCCCGCTATGAGGTACGAACCGTCGGTTCCGCATGTGTCAACCAGCGCCAGCGTTGTCCCGCCGCCGGCCCGGGCGGTGAGCACCACCACTGCCGCCCCGATACCTGTGCCGGATGATGTCTTTACCATGCCCTTCACCACTTTGGCCAGGCCCGTTGCATTCTGCAGCGTGACCCTGGTGGTGTCGCTGCCATAGGCCGTAATGGGTTGACCGGCGCGCGTTACCGTGTTGAAGCCCGATTTCGAAACGGTAAGGTCGTATGTTCCGGCGACAGCGCCGGGGAACGTCGCCCAGCCGTCGGCGCCTGTTGTGCCGTTGTAGGTCTGCGGCGCCTGGCCCGCTGCGGTCCTTTCAATCGCCGAAACCGACGCGCCTCCAATCGCGGCGTTGGCGTTGTCCTGGACAAATACGTGCAGGGTTCCCCTGGGTATCTGCACGAGAATCACGGTGACCGTGCCCGTATCGGGATTCGTGGTAAGGTTGATAGCCTGGTTGAGCGGCGATACATAGGTGACATAGTCGGCCTTGCTTACCACAAGCGAATAGGTGCCGATTCCGAGGCCCTGAAACGAAAATGAGCCGTTGGCGGCGGTTGTGGTCGAGTCGAGCGCGGTCCATAGGCCTGCCACGACGCCTCGCACCCGCAGGACAACGGAGGCGTCCGCCAGGGCCGCCAGCGATGCGCTGTCGGTGACCGTGCCCTTGACGATACCGGACGGAACGATAAGGGCAGCGAGCCGGAAATTCTCGGTTCGGGTAACGGCGGAATCGACCCTGAACAAATCGGGCGAGCTTGCCGGAACATACCCTGCGATGGAAACGGCAAGCCTGTATCCGGCAGCCGCCGGGACGCCCGTTATGGCATAGAGCCCGCTTGCGTTTGTAAATGCGGAGTCAGCAAGAACGGTGGTTATGACGCCGCCGGACGACGTGGTGCGGGAAAGCAGCACCTTTGCATTTGCAAGCAGAACCGTTGTGTCCATTGCGGTGACCTTGCCGGTAAGCGTGCCCACTCGGAGCCCGATCGGCGTCATCTGAATATTTACAACAAGGGAATCAACGGGGTTCAGGTTCAAATCCGTGTTGGCGTTGTTGTCAAGATACCCGGATCTTGTCGCAACAATTTCGTACTGGCCCGATGCAAGCGAGTCGAAGAGGTATCTTCCGTCCGCGCCGGACGTTACCGTGTCGACCGGTGTGGTGGTTACGAGACCGGCGCGGAGCAGCAGTACAAGCTGCGTCCCGCCGACCGCATTTGCATTTCCGGCTTCGGTGACGATCCCGAGAATTTTTTTGGTTCCGACACCTGTGGCGTTGGGCACCAGTTGCACATTTACCGTGTCTGCAGCCGCAATTCCGGTGAGGATCTGGCGATTCGTTGCATAGCCTGCGGCGCTCACCGTGAGGATGCCGGTCGTGAGGTTGTTGGCAATGGCCGGCAATGCGAATGCGCCGTTTGCAAGGGTTGTGTCGGAAAAGGTGTTGGTTCCGGCCAGATTCTGGAATGTTACGATCGCGCCCGGCACGGCCCGGTTATTCGAAGCATTGGTAACAACCCCGGAAATGGTGAGCGCCTGCGTTGACAGGGCTGTGACCAACAGCAGCAAACTGAAGAAACGCAATAGGGGGTACATTTCGTCTATCCTTTTTGATGGGAAACAGAAGCGTCCACATCCGTGACCGAGAGGGAAACGGAGGAGGCCCCGCATTCCTTGCCGGGGCCTCCTTCCGGGAAGAAAACCAGCGCGGTTATTCTCCCCGGACAATTACTGTTTTACTTCATGCAACTGCTGTCCTCAGGGAAGGACGACCTGTTTACGGTATACGGAGCTGTTCTGCGTCAAGCTCACCAGGTAAACGCCACCGGCCCGCGCGATCCCGTTGGGAATCGCCACGGAAGATGCATGGGGCGCAATGGCTGCGCTGTAAAGCAGCTTTCCGTTGATGCCATAGAGTGAAACCGTGCCCGCTCCATTGACATTACGCAAGTGCACGAGTCCGGCCGTCATGCTGATTTCCGGCATGAGGGACTTGGTATTGGGCGATATCGCCACGACACCGGTGCCCACCACCAGGAAGAAATTCTCGGTGAGGCTGGCATTCGCCACAACAAGACCCGTCATCGTCTTGACTGCATGACCGGTGGCGGTTGCAGACAGCGAATAGGTGCCGGCCGGAACACTGGTGAGAGTGTACGAGCCATTTGCGGCCACAATTGCCGAATCGACCAGCACGGTTCCCTGCATGAGACGAACTACTGCACCGCCAAGCGGCGCGCCTGTTGTCGAGTCTGCAACTCTTCCGGTTATGTCTATACCTGGAAGGGCAAGAAGCTCAAAGTTCCTGGTAAGGTTGGCTGCCGCGACCACAATCCCTGCATCGGTCTTGGCAGTATGCCCTACCGCAGTTGCTGTAAGCGAATACGTGCCTGGCTGAACGCTGTCGATAGAGTAGGTACCGTTTGCAGCAACAATCGCGGAGTCAACGAGCGTGCCGCCGCCACCGCCGCCGCCAGTACGCAACCGGACAATTGCTCCGGCCAAGGATGTTCCCTTAACCGAGTCGGTAACTGTTCCGGAAATCATGATACCGGCGGGAAGTCCCACAAGCTGGAAATTCCTGGTAACGGCCGCGGCCGCGACCGCAACGCCATTCACTGTTTTTGCCGTGTGTCCGGCAGCCGTTGCAGTAAGGGTGTACGTTCCTGGTTGTACGCTGTCGATTGAGTAGCCTTGCGCGGTAACTGTTGCTGTTGCAACCACCGTGCCGCCGCCAATACCACCACCAGTAAGTAAAGTAACGGTTCCGCCGACAAGAGAATTCCCTGATACCGAGTCGGTGACCGTTCCGGAAATGATGATCCCGACCGGCAGACCTACCAGCTGAAAATCTCTGGTGAGGTTTGCGGCAGCGACTACTAGCCCGGTTATCGTCTTGGCAGTGTGACCGCCGGCAGAGGCAACAAGTCGGTACGTGGCAGGCTGGACGCTGTCGATTGAATACTGACCATTTGCTCCTGCAATAGCAGAATCAACAAGCACGCCGGCACCGCCGCCGCCTGCACCGGTACGCAACCGGACGATTGCTCCCGGAAGAGGATTTCCCGTCACAGAGTCTGTAACTGTTCCGGAAATAATAATGCCTTTAGGAAGCGGCGTAAGGACGATGTCCCGCGTAATCGTGTTGGCGGCCCCAACATTAACAAATGCCGGAGTCGAAGCCGTGTACCCAACAGCTTCGGCAACAATGGTGTAGAACCCTGCCGCCGCGTTCGCTATTGCATAGCCACCGGTTGCATCCGTGGTATCATGGAGCGGGGTTCCACCGCCTCCACCAGCCGGGGTAAGCGTAATAATTGCATTCTGGATCGGAGTTGCGGCCGTGCCGGTATCCGTCACCGTGCCGGACACCGTACCCGCCTTCACTGTAAATGCGCTCATCGCCAATATTGAAAGAATTATACTGACTTTTTTCAACATACCCTTTATCTCCTTTGTTTAGTACTGGTTTGCTTTGCAAGAAAGACTTCTTCGTACCGTGATTAACCCTGGTGCGCCGTTTTCCCCCTTTCCAAAAGAAACCGGTTGATGAATACTTCTGTCACACGAATCACAATTGCATTCCGGCGATAATAGATGGCAAAAGGCTTTCCCTCCTACGGGGCAGATGCTCTTATAATGGAGCAAACACCATGCTAGAAGATTGGGTTTGGCGTTTCCTCGGCTAATTCCTTACTATTAATCATGCGAAATGGAAGTCGCACATGTGGTCAATCGACCACAATTCGTAGAATTTCCTTGCGGCATCAGGATTTCGGGTCAGTCTTATCAAGGCTTTACAACTGTCAATCCAAAATGTAGCGCATTAACCACAAGTGGCTGATACTTAAGCGGATAACAACACTCCTTTTGGCTGTCGGACCACGCGAATACGGCTGATCAGCGCAAGAGATGCCGTTTCTTGCATCGAGTATTTTCTTTGCAATGATTGCATCAGCCCGCCTCATCGACGATCCCCCCCGCTCCGCCGCGTTCAACATGGCCGCGGACCTGCACCTGCTTGCCTTGTGCGAAAACCGCCCGGCGGTTGTCGTGAGGATTTACACTTGGGAACGGCCGTCGATTACCCTCGGCATGGCCGAAAAACCCGGAGAAACGTTTGACCGGGCCGCCCTGGCCCGGGAAAAGGTCGAATGGATCCGTCGGCCCACGGGCGGCAGGTCGGTACTCCACGACAACGACATCACCTACTCGTGCACATGTTCCAGCGGCATCGGCGGCATGGGCGCGACCCTCATGGAAACGTATAAAGTGATCTCGGACTGTCTCATAGCCGGGCTCACGAGCGCCGGGGTGGCGTGCACCGCCAGCGATTCACCGCCGGACTCTCACCTATCAAGAAGCCGCGCAAAGCTGCCCTGCTTTCTCTCGCGCAACCGGCACGAAATTATGGTCTCTGGAAGAAAGCTGGTCGGCTCCGCACAAAAGCGGACGGCTGGCGCGGTGCTTCAGCACGGGTCCATTCCGCTCACGCCGGCATTCATGCGGCTTCCAGATTTTCTGCAGTTGGACAACGGCCAGCGCGAAACCCAGAAACGGCTGCTTGCCCGGAAGTGCGTTTGCATGCAGGAACTTGTCCCGGACCTCGACGAGCGAACTCTCCGCGATTGCCTCAGTACCGGTTTTCGCGACACGCTGCCGTTTCCCATGACGCAATCTCCATGGACGGAAGCCGAAATCGCCGTCATCACCGCGGTGGCCCAAAGCGAAGAGTTCAGAAAGCGGTGGCAAAGCGCAGATCGGTGACTGTCGGGAAGCCTCACGGCGAAACACGAAAACCTGCTTCTCCAATTCCGCCGGGCTATACACAACAGGGAACCTCTAAATATTCAAAAACGCGTTTTGTCATTGCGAGCAAAGCGAAGCAATCTCGCGTTTTTGCAAAGAATTACGGGAGATTGCCACGTCGCTACGCTCCTCGCAANNACATCGGGACAATTTTTAGAGGTCCCCGACGTATCTTCGCTTGAACAGCAATCGCCTGGACACTCCGGGGCCTCTAGTTTTAAGGTGCCTTGCAGGCCTTCTTCTATATATTTTTCAGTTCCTGCTTTTTTCTTTGAGGAGTGGTTTATGTTTCATGGCCGGAGCCGCATAGTGTGCGCTTCGATTTTCGCGACGCTGTTTGCATGCGGAGCACCCCATCATCAGGCCGGCGTTCCCGGAGCCGTCGATTACGCATCGATCCAGAACAAGGCCGAACATTTTGTCTGGTCTGTCGGTTCGGTGGGCGGCGAACTGGTTCAGGCGACGTTTTCCGACCCGCGCTCGTATAATCCGATAACGTCAACCGATATCTTCACGCGAGAAATCACGGGCCTCATGTACGAGGGGCTCGTCCATATCAGCGGCATCACGCTGAAGCCCGAACCCGGGCTGGCGAAATCGTGGACCGTCTCGGACGACGGTCTCACGTGGGATTTCTTCCTGCGCCCCGACGCGGTCTGGTCCGACGGCGTACCGTTCACGGCAGCAGACGTGGCGTTCACCTTTGACAGCCTGGTGTTCAACGATTCGATCAACCCGAATTCGTCCCGCGACCTGTTCACCATAGAGGGCAAGAGACCGGTGGTGACCGTCGTAGACAGCGCCACCGTACGGTTCACGCTGCCCCTTCCGTACGCCCCGTTTTTACGTGCCATGGCCCAGGAAATCCTGCCCCGGCACAAATATGCCGGATTTGCAAAAGCGAATCTCTTTTCCGGGGCGCTCGGCGTGCTTACGCCGCCCGATTCCATCGTGGGCACCGGGCCCTTCCTGCTCGAATCGTTTGTCGCCGGTCAAAAAACCTCCCTCAAGCGCAACCCGGTGTACTGGCAAAAGGACTCGGCCGGAAACAGGCTTCCCTATCTGTCACGCGTGGTGTTTACGGTTGTCGCGGACCAGAACGCGGAGCTTTCACGGTTCAAGCTCGGCCAAATCGACTACATGAAAGCGAAGGGAGAGGATTTCCCCGGACTTGTCAAGGGAGAATCGCGCGGGGACTTTACGGTGTACCGCCTCGGCCCGTCCTCGGGCAGTTACTTCGTGTTCTTCAACCAGAACAACGGACGGGACCCGTCGACGGGCAAACCGTATGTCGACTCTGTAAAGCTCTCGTGGTTCTGCAACCGCGCCTTCCGGCAGGCCGTGGCCTGCGCGCTCGACAAACAAAGCATGATAAAGAACGTGATGAACGGGCTCGGCTATCCCCAGTGGGGGCCAATGAGTCCTTCGGAGGGATTTTTCTTCAATCCCGACGTGGCCGCCTACCCGTTCGATACCGCAAAAGCAAGGGCGCTCCTCGCGGGAGCAGGATTTACAGGCAAAAACAAGGACGGCGTCATTGAAGACGCGTCCGGGCATCCCGTTGAATTCGCAATCTGCACCAACAGCGGCAACACGGTGCGCACCAGGCTTGCCGACATGATCTGCGCCAACCTCGCCGCGGTGGGCATCAGGGCACATGTGACCCGAATGGAGTTCGGCAGCCTCACCGAGCGCATCGACAAACCGCCGTACGCATGGGACGCGATCCTGCTCGCGCTCAGCGGTAACGTCGACCCGCACTTCGGCTCAAACGTGTGGCGATCGAGCGGCTACCTTCACATGTGGCATCCGGGCCAGAAAATCCCGGCCACGCCGTGGGAGGCGCGCATCGACAGCATTTTTGCGGCGGGCAGCAGGGAGCTCGACGAAGACAAACGCAAGGATCTCTACGACGAATGGCAGCGCATCGCGGCGACCGAGCTTCCCCTTGTCTACACAGTGCTGCCCGAGCAGATTTTTTGTCTTTCGAACAAATTCCACAACGTCAATCCAAGCGTCACCGGCGGATTGCTGTATTCCATAGAGCGCCTGTACGTGACGGGTCCGCAGACCGGCGCGCCTGCCGCGAAGTAGCCGCGTTGCGGTTCGGCATGCGGAAAGATTGCACAAGGCGACGGATTGCCGCCAGGGATCTTAGGCAGGGAAACGGCGCGAATCGTACATGAAATGGTTCTACATCCTTTCCACGGCGCTCGTAGCAACTCTGGTTGCGCTGCCGCTGTTCGTGCTGCACACTGCCGGAAGCGGCATTGGCGCTCCCGGTGTGGTTTACAACGCGATCTACAGCGCAGACGTCAAGTCGCTCGATCCCGCCACCTGCGGCGACGTCACGTCGTCCACCATCCAGGCGAATTTCTATGAGGGCCTGTACACCTACCACTATCTCAAGCGGCCGGTGGAAGTGGTGGAGCAGCTCGCATCGGGCATGCCGCAGGTGTCTGCCGATGGGTTGACATATACCATCAGGCTCAAGAAAGGCATTCTCTACCACCGCAACCCCTGTTTCGGGAAAGACCCCGCGGGCCGGCACGGCTGGAACACCAGAACAGTCGTGGCCCAAGATTTTGTGCTTTCGCTCAAGCGCGTGGCCGATTACCACGTCAATACCGGGCTTGCCTGGGCCTTTCTCGCAGACCGGATCGTGGGGCTCGACGCCTACCGCGAGAAGACCCGGCAATTCCGCATCGGCGATTTTTCACGGTACGACATTCCGGTTGAAGGCATAGCGGCGCCCGACAGCTTCACGCTCGTGCTCCGGCTCACGGCGCCGTTCCCGCAGTTTATTTACGTTCTCGCCATGAACAACGTGTACGCACCCGTGCCGCGCGAGGTGGTAGACTACCATTTGTCTACAACAAGCGACGGCAGGGGCGGCCGGGTCTCCATTCCCGTGCAGGACCGCGTTCCCGAAATCATGGAGCAGGAACAGGTGGTCGGCACCGGCCCCTATATCCTCACCACCTTCAAGCGCAAATGGTCCATTGCCATGGAGCGCAATCCCGAGTACCGCGAAGATTTCTATCCTGCGGAAGGAGAAGGGCCGTCGGCCGGCTACGAAGGCGACAAGGCGGCGGGCCTGCTTGCCGACGCGGGCAGACGCGTCCCGTTTGTCGACAGGATCAATTTCCGCTATGTTGAGGAAGAGTACGCCACCTGGATGCTTTTCTTGAGCAAGCAGGTTGACGTAACAGGAATTCCCGTGGAAACGTTCCAGGCGGTGATCACGCCGGGCAAGGAGCTCACCGACTCGTGGAAAAAGAAGCGTATTTCCCTCAGCAGGACGTCGGACCCCGTTATCTACTGGATCGCCTTCAACATGGAAGACCCGGTACTCGGGAAAAGCAAGTCGCTGCGCCAGGCGATTTCTCTGTGCTACGACGCGGAGAACGAAATACGAATCCTTTCGAACGGCAGGGGAATCCGGGCCGTCAATGTGGTTCCCTCGTCGTTTGCCGGGCACACCGAGGCAGGACCGGGGCCGTATTTCCGCTTCGACACGGCAGCCGCGCTCCGCAAGATAGAGGATGCGAAAAAAGAACTGGCTGCCGCGGGCCTGCTTGTCAACGGCAAGATCCCGGAGCTGAAGTTCGACATGTCGGACGGCCCGATGAATCTGCGCATGGCCGATTTCGCGCGCCAGCAGTTTGCCCGGCTGGGCCTGAGGCTCAAGTGTATTTTTAACGACTGGCCCACGCTCCAGCGGAAAGTGCAGAACAAACAGATTCAAATGTACTACATGGGGTGGGCGGCGGATTATCCCGACGCAGAGGATTTCCTGCAGCTGTTCTATTCGAAAAACATCGACAAGGGGACCAACAATTCCAACTACAGGAATCCCGAGTTCGACAGCCTGTACGAGGCGATTCGCGTTATGCCCGACAGCCCCCAGCGCATGGCCCTGTACGTCCGCATGATCCGGCTTATCAGCGAAGACTGCCCGCTCATGCCTATTTACGAACCGGAGAACTTCACTCTGTATTACGACTGGATGCTCAACATCAAGCAGCACCCGATCGGCTACGGCTACCTCAAGTACCGACGCATCGACGCCCGGTTGCGGCATGCGCTCGGCGGAAGTGAGGGATAGCGCCGTGATGCACTACGTTCTTCGCCGCCTTGCGCAGGCCGTGTTTACCGTGCTCGGCGTGATGCTGCTGACGTTTATTTTGTTCCGCGTGATAGCGGGCGACGTTTCAACCGCATACGTAAATCAGAAGCTCGGCGCCGAGGCGCGCCAGGCTTTCTACGAAAAGCACAAGCTCGACCGTCCGGGCGTGTTCAATTATCACCGGCGGCTGCTGGTTTCCGACAACACCTCCGGGCCGCACCAGTTCGAAATCGCCGATCAAAACGGCTCGCTTGCCGCCCGCGCTCTCAACCTCCACCTGGCGCCCCTGGAGCCGGCCCGCGGCGCGCAGGCGTTGTCGTCCGCTCCTCGACTGGCCGGACGGCTTGTGTTTGCGCTGTCGCCATCGACGCCGCTGGCCGCAATGACCGACGGCAAACCGCTCGTTTCACAGAAGACGGGCTCGGCGGCCTCTCCCGCGTGGAAGATCTCGCTTTCCGACGGAACCGTTCTCGACGTTGACCTGTCCAAAGCCCGCACCTGCGGCGACCTCATCGCGGAAATCGGGGCCAGCCCCGGCAACAACGGCAAGTTGACGACTGCGATTTCGACCTGGTCGCCCCTCTCGCTGTTCGATTCGCAGTTCTTCTGGCACCTCTGGGAAAACGTGACATTCTCGGGCAGGAGCTACGCAACGAACCAGAGCCTGCTTGAAATCGTCGGCGAGCGCGGCAAGTTCTCGCTGTCCATTACCGTGCCTGCCATGGTGCTCACCTGGCTGTTTGCGATGATCATCAGCTGCTTCGTGGCCTACTACCGCGACACCTGGATCGATAAGGTCGGCGTGCTTCTCACCGTGCTCGGCATGTGCGTTCCCTACCTCGCCTACATGCTGCTGGGCCAGTGGGTGATGTTCAAGATCGCGCCCGAATACGCGGCCGGACTTGCCCATCCGTCAAGCATCTACGTACCCGTGTTTATTGCCGTTATCGCCGGCCTGGGCGCCGAGGTTCGGTTTTACCGCACCATCATCCTCAACGAAATCAACAAAGATTACGTTCGCACTGCGCGCGCAAAAGGCGTTCCCCTTCCGTCAATATTGTTTCTGCACGTGCTCAAGAATTGCATGCTCCCCATTCTCACCGAGCTGATAACAACCATTCCGTTTCTGATACTCGGATCGCTTCTGCTCGAACGGTTTTTCGGGATTCCCGGGCTGGGCGATCTTTTGCTCACCAGCATCACGTCGCGCGACGTGCCCATTGTTACCGGACTCACGTATCTTACGGCTGTGCTGTACGTGGTGAGCCTGCTGATTACGGATGTGCTCTACGCGGTGTTCGATCCGCGGATTCATTTACGATAAGGAATAAGAATAAGACTCACCACAGAGACACAGAGTTCACAGAGAAAAGAATGACAAGAAGTATGGAAGCAAGAGGACGAATGTTTTCAAGGAGCTGTTCCATTCTCTGTGTCCTCTGTGTCTCTGTGGTGAAATATTGCCTTGCCGATGCGAAAACGAATTAGGGTGCCACGATGAAGAAGTCACACGAAACAAACGCAACGCCCGTGAGCCGCGGGCTGTGGGCCGACGCGGCACTGCGCCTGCTGCGCGACAAGGCGGCAATGGCCTGTTTCGCCGTGATCATTATTTATGCGGCCATTGCCATCGGCAGCCCCATGGTATTCGGCGACTGGAGCGCGGCGCACGATTACAATCACCGCAACGAGTCGCCGTCGTGGCAGTATCCGCTGGGCACCGATGCGCTCGGCAGGTCGGTGCTTGTCAAGGTGTTTCTCGGGGCGCATGTGTCGATGACCGTGGGTTTCATGTCCAACGTCATCGCATTGCCGCTGGGCATCCTGCTGGGCGCTCTGGGCGGGTTTTTCGGCCGCAGGATCGACGATTTTGTCGTGTGGCTGTACACCACGCTCGCGTCGATCCCGGGAATCATCCTGCTTATCGCGCTCAAGTTCGCCTTTGCCGACAAAGTGCTTTTCCCGGGCTCGTTCTTTGAACTTGACTTAAGCGGAATGGCCGGTGTTTATGTCGCTCTGGGGCTCACCAGCTGGGTGGGCACATGCAGGCTCGTGCGCGCCGAAACAATGAAGCTCAAGGAGCTCGACTTCGTGCTGGCGGCGCGCGCCACGGGCCGAGGCAACCTGGCCATCATGTTCCATCATATCGTTCCCAATCTCATGCATATCGCAATTATCAACTTTTCGCTGGGATTCGTGGGCGCGATTGGCGCGGAAGTCATTCTCAGCTTTCTCAACCTTGGCGTGCAGAACCTGCCGAGCTGGGGGAAAATGATCAATGAGGCGAGGATGGATCTTATTGTCGGGCGCTGGTGGGAGCTTACGGCCGCTGCCGGCGCCACGTTCATCATTGTTCTGGCGTGGAACATTTTCGGCGACAGGCTGCGCGATGCACTTGACCCGAAATTGAGAAATGTGTGAAAAGAGAGTGGCAAAGTAACAAAGTGACAAAGTTGAAAGTGGAATACAGAATGCAGAAGACAGAAGGCGGAGCATGCGACTGTATTTGAAGTAACTAGGTGGCAGCGTGACAAAGTAGCAGAGTTGAGGACAAGTGAGTAAGGCGTATTTCCTTGAACTTTTCAACTCTTAAACTTCTCAACTTGAAACTTTCTCGCTTTGAACTTCCAAGGACTTTACGGCATGGCATCAGGTGAAACATTGCTCTCGGTCTCCGATCTGCGGACCTACTTCGATACCGAGGCCGGGGTCGTCAAGGCCGTTGACGGCGTGAGCTTCCGCGTTCGCAAGAACGAGCTGTTCGCGCTCGTGGGCGAGAGTGGCTGCGGCAAGAGCATCACCGCGCTTACCATCATGCGGCTCGTTCCCTGCCCGCCGGGAAGGATCGTGTCGGGCCGCATCATGCTCGACGGCACGAACCTGCTCCAGCTCACGGAACGCCGCATGCAGGACGTTCGCGGCGCCCAGGTGAGCATGATCTTCCAGGAGCCCATGACCTCGCTCAATCCCGTATTCACATGCGGGAGCCAGATCGTTGAGGCCATCATGCTGCACCGGAAGGCGTCGGCCCGCGAAGCCAAAAGCCTTGCCGTGGACATGCTTGCCAAAGTGGGAATTCCAGAGCCCCTGCAGCGCTTCGGCGAGTACCCTCACCAGCTCTCGGGCGGCATGCAGCAACGCGTGATGATCGCCATCGCGCTGTCGTGCAATCCGAAGCTGCTCATTGCCGACGAGCCCACCACGGCGCTTGACGTCACGATTCAGGCACAGATCCTCGACCTGCTCCGCGACCTGCAGCGTCACGGCCAGAGCATTCTTCTCATCACCCACGATCTGGGCGTGGTTGCGGAGGCGGCAACGACCGTCGGCGTGATGTACGGGTCGCGTCTTGCGGAACTTACCGATGTAAAGAGCCTGTTCGAAAAGCCGCTGCACCCGTACACGCATGGCCTGTTCCGCTCGCTGCCCAGGCTCGGCGAAAAGAAACACCGGCTCGTTACCATTTTGGGAACCGTGCCGTCTCCTCTGCATTTCCCGGAGGGGTGCAGGTTTCACCCGCGCTGCACGCTCACGCGCACTCATGCGCTGTCGGCATCGGCGGCGGAGACGCTTGACATCGGCGCAGCCGACGGCCCGTGCCGGGTGCTCGCCCGGTGCGCGCGGGAGGCGCCCGCGCTGCTCGAAGTGTACCCGGGCCATTGGTGCGCGTGCTGGGAATGCGAGGGATATTCGGAGGGGAAAGAGACGGATCCGTCGGCAGGATAGAAATACGAATGTTTCACCGCAAAGGCGCAAAGGACGCAAAGTGGTATGGAATGTTGTCTATTTACAGGTGACGACTCAAGACGGCATTTTCTTCTTGGCGTTCCTCTTCGCGTCTTTTGCGCCTTTGCGGTGAGACTCTTCTTAGTTCGGACTGACCTATGAGCGAAACGCAATCACCCCTGCTCACCGTGGCAGGGCTCAAGACATACTTCCCGGTTCGCGGTACGCCGCTGGGCGCCGCGCCTCGCTTCGTGCGTGCCGTGGACGGCGTCGACTTTGCAATAGGAAAAGGCAAGACGCTGGGCCTGGTGGGAGAAAGCGGATCCGGCAAGACAACGGCGGGCCGCACGGTTCTACGGCTCATTGCCGCGACCGCGGGCACGGTAACGTTCGACAATCAGGATGTTTTTTCGCTTGACAACAAGGCCATGCGCAGCCTGCGCCGCAGGATGCAGATTATTTTCCAGGACCCCATGAGCTCGCTTAACCCGCGCATGAGCGTGGCAAACATCGTGGCCGAGCCGCTCGTGGTGCATTCGGGTCTTTCGCGGCGTCAACGAAAACTGCGCGTGGGCGAACTCCTTGAACGCGTCGGGCTTTCGGCCCAGTACATGTCGCGCTATCCCCACGAATTTTCGGGCGGACAGAAGCAGCGCATCGGCATCGCGCGCGCGCTGGCGAGCAAGCCGGATTTTATCGTCTGCGACGAACCGGTGAGCGCGCTCGACGTGTCGATCCAGGCGCAGATACTCAACCTGCTGTCCGACTTGCAGGCCGACATGGGCCTCTCGTACCTGTTTATCGCCCACAACCTTGCCGTGGTGGAACATTTCAGCGACGAAGTGGCGGTGATGTACCTGGGAAGGATCGTTGAGAAAGCGGCGAGGGACTCACTGTACGCATTACCCACCCATCCGTACACGCAGGCCTTGCTTTCCGCGATTCCTGTTCCCGATCCCGCGGCTGCGTCCTCGCGCGTGCGGCTGCCCGGCGAAACGCCGTCGCCCGTGAATCCGCCGCCGGGCTGTCCGTTCCATCCGCGGTGCGCGTACACCCGCTCCGTCGCCGCAACGCTCGACAAAAAGGAAACCGTCTCGATAGTCGCGGGCGGTGAACCGGCACGTATCGTCGCCCGCTGTACGCGGGAAATCCCCCGCCTCGCCCCGCTGCCAGACGATCCGTCGCATTATCACGCCTGTCTCTTGAAACAAGGATAACCGAACAAGGAGGCACAATGTCGGAATTGCTTTCCCAAATCGCAACCTGCGTCGAACGCGGCAAGATCAGCGTCGCGGCACCGTTCCCCCTCGACCTCAAGGGCGCGCCCGGCGCGGACGAACTCACTGCTGCCGCGCTTGCCGAAGGAATCGCTCCCCAGGACATCCTGTCCAAGGGGCTCGTTGTGGGTATGTACAACGTGGGCGAGAAATTCCGTTGTAACAAAGTCTTTATTCCCGACGTCCTCATGTCGGCCAAGGCGATGTACGCGGGCATGAAGCATCTGCGGCCTTTTTTCCAGTCGGGCCAGGTGCAGCGCAAGGGAACCCTGGTGATCGGCACCGCGGCAGGCGATCTCCACGATATCGGCAAGAATCTGGTTGCCATGATCGTCGAAGGCGGCGGGTGGGAAGTGGTGGACCTTGGCGTCGACGTGCCGCTTGACAAATTTGTTAAAGCCGTGGAAAGCAATCCCGGATGCAGCGTGGGCATATCCACCCTGCTCACCACCACCATGTCGAACATGCAGAAGATCACGGCTGCGCTCAAGGAGAAGTTTCCCGGCATCAGCGTGATCATCGGCGGGGCGCCCATTACCAAGGAATTTGCCGACAAGATCGGCGCGGGCTATTCGGCCGATCCGCAGGGCGCGGTGAGTTTTTTGAATTCGGGGAAATAGGAAAAACAAGAACTCACCACAGAGACACAGAGAGCACAGAGAAAAAATCATGAACTCAGGGAAAGAAATAGTATTGCGCATTCTTTGATCTTCTCTATTGTCTCTGTGTACTCTGTGTCTCTGTGGTGAAACATTCTTCCTAAGGAAACCATGAAAACCATCGTCGAAACCGTCAAAGCCGGCGCCGTGCTCGTATCCGACGGCGCGTGGGGAACGTTTCTCCATAAGAAAGGCCTCGAACCGGGCCAGTGCCCGGAACTCTGGTGCATCACCCGCAGAAGCGACGTGCTCGACATCGCACGCAGCTATGTCGCGGCCGGCGCGGACATGATCGAATCGAACAGCTTCGGCGCCAACAGGCTCAAGCTAGCCCATTTCGGACTTGACAGCCGCGCAAAGGAAATAAATCGCGCGGCGGCCGAGGTCTCCCGGGAGGCGGCAGGCCCTAACCGCCACGTCATCGCGTCCATGGGCCCCACGGGAAAGATCCTGATGATGGGCGACGTGTCCGAAAACGAGGTCTACGACGCTTTTGCCGAGCAGGCAACGGCCCTGGCCGACGGCGGCGCTAACGCCTGCTGCATCGAAACCATGACCGCCATTGACGAAGCATGCCTGGCCGTACGGGCAGCGGCCGACAACACCAAACTTGAAATCATCGCCACGTTTACCTTCGACAAGACCATGGACAACACCTACCGTACCATGATGGGCGTGTCGCCCGCCGACATGGCATCTGCGCTTGTCAAGGCGGGCGCGCACGTGATCGGCACCAACTGCGGCAACGGTATGGAACGCATGATCGAAATCGTGCGCGAGATTCGCGCGGCAGACGGGAAAACGCCGATCCTTGTCCACGCTAACGCCGGGCTGCCGGAGAACAAGGACGGCGACATCGTGTTCCCGGAAACGCCGGGCATGATGGCGGCGCTGGTGCCGCAGCTCGTGAGCGCGGGCGCAAATGTCGTGGGCGGGTGCTGCGGCACCACGCCGGCGCATATCGCGGCGATGAAGAAGGCGGTGCATGGGTTGATACAGGCTAATAGCTAGCGAAGCCTCGTCGGTCAACCGACGCTTGCCTGTCAGTCGCCCCGGCAAACCCGTCTGTTCTGCTCCCGCCGTAATGCTTCGCAGGGGAATCACCTGAGGACAAACAGCAACAACGGCGAGTTATTATGCCAATCACAGAGGGCCAGTATTTCGTTAATTTACAGTCAGCACAAATGATGCGTTCTTGACAAGTGTTCCATCGGATACGGTTACCGTAATCACCACCCGGCCGGTTTTGCCAGCAGCGGGTGTAATTGTCACAGTCCGGCTCGCACCGGTTCCGCCAACCACGATACTTGCATCAGGTACGAGGGCTTGATTTGTACTCGCAGCCGCAGCGGTCAAGGATGCAGCGGCTCCAACGGTAAAGCCGATCGGACCGGTGGAAGCGCCGGCAGCAACACTTTGATCCGCTATTGCGGAAATGGTCGGCGCGCTGGCTGCCGTCAGACCTGCAGCCGTGTACAATTCGTTATCAACGTCCAATTGGATGACCTTGACATTATCCACACCTGTCGGGTTGATGCTCTTGCCCAGGGCCGACATGCTCGCCCGTTCGACATTCTGCGGCAGGTAAAACAGCGACGTCCAGGTCGCATAGGCGCTCCATGCCTTGGATGCCGCCTGGAAATTTGCAATTTCGGAGGCTTTACTGCCCTGAGCGGAAGCAAGAGCCGCCTGGAGCTTGCAGCCATAGTAGCGGCCCAAAAGCGCCAGGGCCGTGATGTCGCCAAGCGTCTCCGATAGCTCGGGACTGCTCACGCTGCCCGGCATTGTGCCCAGGATCTGCAGCGTCCTGTTTGCCTTTGTCAAAACACTGTCTATAGCCGCGGGTGCGGGAATTGCCCCTGCCTTGCCGGTATTTGCAATGTAATTGGAAATACTGGTTACATCATTTTCGTTTTGCGTGGAGGTGTTGAGAAAATCGGCAATAGTAAGAAACCCGCCTTGTTGGAGGCACATTTCATAATACTCGCTGTAGTCCGCGCCGGCGCTTCGCATGCTGTGCGCCATGATAGATGCATCCGACACATTCACCCACGCATTGAGAAGCGTAGCAGCATCGACCTCCGGAAACCTGGCTGCCAGAATACTTAAGTAGCGTTGAGAAGAAAGCGTGGGATCGTACCCAAGCCGGCTGAACAGGAGGGCTGTCCACCAGCGTTTCTGGATAACAAGCTCGTGCGGGTTCTTAAATGTCAGGCTTGCCGAATCCATGCCCCACGTTCTGTTTCCGCCGATGTTGATTGACGCCAGATGGGCAGTATCGCCCATATCTTTGATGTACGACCGCAGCCATTCCGGATCACCGCCGCCGCGGAACATGACGTAGCTGTCGTCTCGACAGGTGAGCCAGTAGCGATGATTGGCAGTTGCTTTTATAAAGTTTCCGCCCGGTGTAAGCGTGGTGAACATGAATGCGCCCGAGTATTTATCTTCATGACCCAAAGACGTTCTTTCGGTAAAACCCGTAATTTTGGCGCATTCCTGGTCCAGTGTGCTGCCGATATCGCTGCGAATATACGAACCAAACAGGCGATTCTGATTGGGGTCCACGGCGGCGAGTCCGTCCATAATCCCCTGCGCATAGGTTTGGGCAAGCCAGGAATCAGGCGTGCCGCCCATGGACTCCTGGTCTGCAAATCCTATGCCCCGAAGGAGCGGATAGGTTTTAACCAGCTGCACGTTGCTTGCATAATAGTATGCCTTGCTCGCGGCATCACCCTTGACAAATGTATGGTTGCCGTATTTCCCTTCGAGATAGATGTCCCAACTCATCATCCAGAATTCGACCCCGCGGTCGGCGGCATACTGCATCACCGCTTTCCAGAAATTGATCTTGTCGTTTATGTTGTTGATGCCCGCCGGTTTGTAAATCGAACCGTCTCCCATCATGACATCATTCAGTGCAACGTCCTCAAAGCCCGGCGTTACCACCATTGCCGGCCATGGGACCTTGTTCCAGATCGCCATCTGGTTCATTCGCAGGCGGGCCATTTCGTCGAAATAGGTGTGCCAGAAGTTCATGTCCCAGCATTCCTTTATAGCAAGCTGCGACAAATCGTTTGCATCATCATAACTGAATGCGCGTTTGTCAAACGGGCAGTTGAATTTGACGCCTCTGTAGTGGAGGTACGGGTTCTGATCCTCGGTCTGCAGGGAGGAAAACCCATGCGCAATCCCGGTAAGCTCGGCCACCTCGAGCCCGCCGTACATGGCGCCCGTAGTATCGCCGCCCAAAACCCACCACGTCGTTGCGGAGCCCGAGGCATCTTTACGAATAGCGAAGCCCTGTGGTTTCGGGGCCGGCGCAGGTACGGCTGCAGGCGTGGCAAGAAAGGCCTGGGCCGCGGAAGTGTTCATGGTGGTGATGACGATGCGTACGGAACCTGTGGCGCTCGCGAGACCGGCAAGGGGGACATTTGCAACAGAGAATCCGGATTTTAGCAGCCCTGTCTGGAGTTCCGACGCCGCAAAACTGATTGGGTGAACCGCGGTATCGTAGACAATCGAGACAGCCGCGGAAGCTCTTGTGAAGTCGATAGTCGTGGCGGAACCGTCGGTAAGAACGTAGGTCTTTGTGGGATATCCCGATTTGCTGCAGGTGACGGTCACGTCCGCAGCCTTTTTGGCCAGGGCGTATGCGGACTTTATGTCCACACCTTCAAACGAAAGCTCCTTGCCCAGGTTTACAAAACATTTACGGGCAGACATGTTTCTGCCGGTAATGGTGACAAAATAAATGCCCTGGCCGCTTCTTGGCAGTGTCAACCTTTCTCCCAGCCCGATTCGGCGCTGAAACACGTTCTGCCCGCGCAGGTTGGTGAGCGACACCGTGGCTCTTTCACCGGAAGCAAGAGGAATCTGCGACAGGAGGCTGTTGTGCAGCGACTGACGCGGCTGAATAGCCGCGGCGGTGCTATCGGAAAGGGTCAGTTTTCCCGAGGCGTCCGATACCGCTGAAGCACCGCCATCCTCGCAGCTCACGCCGGCGATAGGGGCTTTTGTCGAGTCCTGCATTGTAATGACAATCGTCGACCAGCTCACCTGAACGGACAATGCGACAAGAAACAACGCCCTTGAAAGTACGCTTGTGCCCTCAATCCGGTTTCTCATGCAGCCCTCCTTGTTTTTTGATTGCGCTGTGTGAATTCCATAATTGATTGGAAACTGCTGCAAGCAGGACTCACCGTTTGTTGTGATGATGGAAAGAATATACGCAGAAAAACGAAAGGCTTCCAGGAAAAGAAAGTATTTGATAAATTATCTGTACTAAAATGAGTACAAGAAAGAGGCGCTTGTTATCGAGGAAATCACTCGTAATATATTGTAATCAAATGGTAAAAATATTTTATCATTTCCACGTTAAATACAATTTTATATGCATATTAGCAATAAGATGAGTACATAACATGCTTCTCTCCCGATTATTTGAAACTGATTATGGAAAGCGCCCTTCGCTGACTCTGGTAACAGAGTTTGATCCACGAGTCCGACCGCGCAACGCCGGAAATTCTCAATTCGTCAATATTGCCGCTGAAGAAACCGCCCCCGGGCAGTCCGGGGCATCGGCCGATCCACACCATTGCGGCGGCGCCGTCGGCAGTCGGTACCTTGTACGTAGAATTCGCCATCGGCAACAGTACCCCGTTTTCAAATATTGAGACTATGCCGCTGTCCGCGCCAAGATACTCCCATCTCAAAGCGAAGTGGTTGTAGTCCGGAACCTTGAGCGAATCAATTGTCGTCGCAACGCCGCTTCCATATCCTGCTATCGAGGGATAGGTCCCGTCGGTGAGCGGGTTGGCCGGACCGCCGCCCATAAAGAGCATTCTTCCGCCGCTTGACCATGTCGACACGCTGTCGCCTTTGTATAAAACACAACCGCCGTTATTGTTTGGTTGCACCCATGCTTCCACAGTGAAGCTGTTGCGGCCAATCTCCGTGATGGAATGATTGATCGGAATATAGTCGTTCACTCCGTTAAGGGAGCAGCCTTTGCCGATAACGCCGGTCTGGCTTGTTGTCGAAACAAAATCGTCTCCGTCGTTACCATTGCCGGTTGCGTCTTTGTAAAGGCCGGCAGTTCCTGTTCCAGCCGCTCCTTCGCTGAAATGCCACACCGCTTTATAGTGGGCAGCGGTGCCGAATACGGTCGCTCCGTTCGAGGCTGCAGGGGCCGAGGGGCTTCCCGACCAAAGAATGATGTATTGAGTATTGTTGTTGCCGAAAACGGTATCCATTTGTACCCATACGGCGGCATCGGCGCCGCCGCTGTCCCATTGTTCTATTTCGAACGGCAGGGGCTTGCCGTCCGCCTTTGTAAAGCGTATGTCCGATCCCGTGCCGGTAGCACGGGAGAAGTCGTATGTCGTGTCCACGAGCCGGATCAGAAGCGGGAAGCTTGTGATGTTCTCGCTCACTGCCGCGCCGGTTGCGGAGGTGTTGATGAATATCCATGTGGCATAGCGCCACGCACTGTGCGGCAGGACGGTTATGCTGTCACTCGCCGCCGCAACGCTGTCTATCACGACCGGCTTGAAGACCGTATCCGTGGAAACAATTCGCAGGCGAAAGATTCCCGCTGGCAGGCCGGCCAGGGTGAATTCACCGGCCGGCGAGACCGGCACCCTGCGTTCAAGTCCGTACACCTGCACAAAGAGCGGATGTGCCGTTGCAGTCGCGGAATCCACGAGGCCCGTTACCGTTGCATAGGGCCGCAGGGTGTCGGTGCCAAGATCGAGTTTCTGAGCATTATTGACAATAGTGCATCGCATCAGAAGCGCATGCGCGGTGTCGTCGTTGATTTCTATCGAATAGGCTCCTGCGGAGAGCGAATCGATGACAAAAACGCCGTTGGGCCCCACCACCGTTTCGGCCTTGACGCGGAATGCTTTTGCAAGCGGAGTGACGGTTTGGCCCAGGTAATCCTGTGTCCGCAGCGTCACGAGTGCGCCGGCCGCGGGTTGTGAACGTGAGGTAAATACGCTTGCCGTGACCCTTGCATTTCCCTGTTCGCTCGTCCCTGCGATTTGCGGTCCCACGGAACACGCGCACGCCGTCAAGGAAGCCACGACAATGCAGTCAACCCACTTTTTCATCATTTTCCCCTTTGGGTCGTGCTCGTTGGGCCACAGGAAAAAATTCCAGAACCAGTGTGTAGATCGCATCAGTCGGTTCATCCGAGCCGGCAATCGCAACAAGTCTCTTTCTGAATTCTGCGATTTCCTGCTTTAGTATCGGCAGTTTGCTCTGAGGAATCCCCATCACCAGGCTGGAAACGTCACGCTGCGACGGCGCGAAACGGTCTATGGACTCAACGCCGAGCCTGGCGAATTCACGGTTGGTGTTGCGTACGGCAAGCGAATTCACTTCCGCACCGGTCGTGATGTCGGGGGCGGCCTGCCTGTATTTTCCACCGGCGTCCTTGACAAGGAACCCGAGCCGCAGCTGCATGTGAACGCTGTCTCGCGCCTCGGACAGCTTGATGGCAGGAACGACCGCCCGCGCCAGTTTCGCATAGTCTTCGTTCCAGTCGAACGCCACGGCCAGTTCGCGTATGACGGGATTGTACCATTTCTCGTAATAATCGTACATGTGAAAAGGGATGTTCTTCTGCGGCTTTCGGTAGCGCAGCCCGCGCAGGATGGCGAGGTATTTCTGCTTGGTCTCCTCCTGTTTGGCCTGGTTAAACAGCACGAGATTTTCGAAAAAACGGCCGTCGCGCTCCGACAGCCCCAGCCCCTTGACAAAGGCTGAGATCGTTGACAGGGTAAGGTTGCGTTTGCCGCCGACAACCTCTTTGTAAATTGAGGGTGAATTCAGTCCCGCTTTGATGCAGAAACTGCGGTAGGAAAATCCGGACAGCGCTTTTTTCTTTTCAGCATAAAAGTCTGCCAAAAATGTGCGAAAGTCGGAATAGAATTCTATTGACTTCATGACATGAATATACCCGGAATTGGAAGGGAATACCATAGAAATATCATTTTCTACAATAATTTCGCATTAAATTGCAGCACATTTCTAAACACTTTACCACATATCTAATCATTGTAATATGTTGTAATTATATAATATACGAAAACTACTGCTCCTGAGCTTTTCTTGAATATCCTCAATCTTTGCAGCTATTTTTGAGTACACTGGCTAAATCTTTTTGGTATTGAGCAGCGCCGCCGATTGCGGGAATCCGGTGGCACAGGTTGCCAAACCCTTTTGCAAAACGCGGAAGGTAATTCATCGAAGGCGGGCTCTGCGCCCGGGAAGCTGGGGTTATCGGAGATCCGAGCGTCGTCGCGTCCAAAACTTTTGCAGTTCGTGCCTCACCTACCGCAGGACCGCTATCTTGACGACTTTCTTTTCCGTTTGGCCTGCGCCGTCCGAATAGTGCACCGTGATGTGGGCAAAGTACACGCCGTTGGCGACGCCGGCCAGGTTCCAGTCGAAAACCTGTTTCTGGCCCGCCTCACAACCGGCCTCCTTGCGGAACACGGGTTTGTCGGCCATGGTGTAAACAACCATGGACATTTGAGCGGGGCGGTTCACGTACACCTGGATATGCGACACGCTGCCGCGCGCGGGGTTGGGATAGCAGTAGGTGCTTGTTGGAAAATCCAATCCCGGCGCGGTCTCCAACAGGTTGTATGCAGACACCGTCCCGGCCAGCGTCGCGATGAAGAGTTTGCCATCCGCTATCGCAGGCGATGAAATGATGTCGGCGTGCAGCGTGTCGGACCACACGGGTTTTCCCGTGGTCTTGTCCAGAACGTGCAGGGCGCCGTCTCCCCAGCCCACAAACACGCTGCGTTTCGAAGCCAGCGGCGAGGAACAGTAGCCGATTCTCGCGCAATTCCTCAGTTCCGAGAACCGCCATTTTTCTACGCCGGTCTTCTTGTCGAGCGCGAGCAGGGTGAAGCTCGGCATGTACTGGTAATTCGTCGAACCGCCGACCGTTGCCTCCTTGAGCCCAAGCGCCTTTTGCACCACATACACGTTCGCTTCGTCGATGGCCACCGACGAAGTCTTGAGGCCGCCGGTGGCCATCCAGCCTGTCGCATCGGTCAATGTGGCGGCGGCCTTGGCCAGCAGGCCGCCGGACATGGCGCTTTTGCGCAGCAGGCCATCAATGATCGGCTGGCGGTACTGCGGCGAGAACCGCAGGAGCGACAGCAATTGCGCGGGTGGAATCGGGCTTGCCTTGATCCTCTTGGAAAGGCTCAACGCCGGCAATCCCTCGCTTCGCCACAGCACCTGCCCCTTGACAAGATCGACGGCATACACCGCCGCGTCGCCGTCGCCCGGCGCGAAGTAGACCGTGCCTGCGTCCTTGTCGATGGCAGGCGACGACATGTATACGCTGCCCGCCGTTCCCACGCTCCACACAATCTTGCCGCTCTGGCCGTCGAGTCCGTAAAGCCGGCCGTCATTCGCGCCAAGCACCACGGCCTGGCCGTACAGGGCGGGCGACGAATACGAAGTCTGGCCGAACGCCACGGTCCATGCAGCATTGGTGCGCGTCCATTTTGGAAGGACTGTCGTGTATCCGGAAACCCCGTGATACGGCAAACCCATGCCGCACAGAATCGTGCCGTCGGCCATCATTGCCGGCGACGAGAGCTGCAACCCCGCATCGAGAAACGAGACGTCGTCGCCGTTGGCCGCGTCGAGAATGTACACCGTGCCGTCCCTTGAACCGACGATCACCCGGCCGCTCATCACCAGCGGCGACGAGTCGATCCAGCCTTTGGTCTTGCGCTTCCACAGAATCTTCCCGCTGCCTGCGTTGATCGCGTAGATCGCGCTGTCGCGTCCCCCGATGTAAAGCACGCCTTTGACAACCGACGGCGACGATACCACCGCACAGTTGAGCGTGTCGACCCAATCCGGCTGTTTCGACGGATAACCCACGACGTCGCCGCTATACCCGGTGCGCTGCGCGTCTCCCCGGAACATAGGCCAGTCGGAGGCGAGGCTGGGGCTTATGAGAGCCGCCGCGGCGAGCACGGCGCAGACGAATGGTTTACCGATGATTGATGCGTAACGAACCCGCACGAATGCACTCCTATTCTGTTTTCCGTGTCATTGCAGCTTGAACGCGTTGAGGTTGCCGCCGGTGGTGCCGAAAATGACCAGTGTGTCGCGCGTATCTATAACGGGGCCGGCGCTGGCGTTACCGCTTGTATAGGTAAACGGCCAGGTTGTCTTTTCGGCCTGCGAACTTGCGTCAAATGCATGGTACTGGCCGTCGCTGCTGCCGAGGTACACGGTGCCGTTGTACTCGATGGGACCCGACTGGATCGTGGCGCCCGCGGCGTACGTTTTGGTCACCGCGCCGGCGGTCGTGACCTGCTGGGCGGCGGTCCCCGTGGCGACATAAATTACGGAGGCCCCTTTCTGGGTGAACGGCGGTCCGCTGTTGGCTGCGCCGAGACTCGCCTGCCACACCTGGGCCATGGTCGAAGCGCGCACCGCGTACAGCGAGGCGCTTGCCGGAGCCACGTACAGGGTGTCGCCGCTCATCAGCAGCGGCTGCTGCACGGATGCGCCCGCGTTGAACGTTGACAAGGGCGTAAAGTCGTAGGAATCGCCTTTTGAGACAACGCCGTCGGTCCCGGCGACATACACCCAATCGCTGCTCACCACGGGATCGGCCGATGTGCTGATGTTGGGGACCGACGCGGTCCACAGCGCCGCGCCCGTAGCGATATTTCTTTTTGTCAAGTTCCCCGTATAGGCGACATAGAAACTCGAATCGTCCGGGCTGGCATAAGGATTTCCCGCAGTTGCGCCCAGGTTGATGGGCGTAAA
The DNA here is from genome assembly GCA_003165595.1 of Fibrobacterota bacterium. Taxonomy (GTDB): domain Bacteria; phylum Fibrobacterota; class Chitinivibrionia; order Chitinivibrionales; family FEN-1185; genus FEN-1185. The sequence goes on from PLWQ01000027.1 coordinate 44,336, forward strand.
GAGCTGGGACGACGACGCGCCGTTGTCCTGCCTTCCCACCACCATGGTGCCGGCTGAGGCCAGTACGCGGTACTTGTTTGCCGACGGGGAAAAAATGTAGGTGGGCATGTTGCACACGTTGGGAGTGGTTGAATAGCTCCATTTTGTGGCCCCTGTGGCGGCATTGATTGCGTAGAGCGAATAGGCGTTGGCGCCCGCGCCCACATACTCGGCGCTGTCGCCGATGGCGCCTCCCAGCACCGTGCCGATGGATGTCCTGCTCCACCTGGGCGTGGTCTGGTTGCGGGTGTACCCGCTCATGTTCTGCGCCGTGTCGTTATTTCCCCACGTGTCAAATGCCCAGATCTTGAAATAGTACGTGGCGTTGCCGGTGAGGCCCGTAATGGTTGTTGCATTTGTCGATTTACTCTTGAGCGTTGCATCGCAGGTTGTGTCCCATTTCATTGCGGTGCCGGCGCCTGCCGCCACGTCGCTGCGCACCAGGCCATAGTAGATCTGATAGCAGCTGAAATCGGCATCCGTCGCGGTTGTCCAGGAGAGAGAAATTGAATTTGCGTTCGAGTCGGTTACCACAAGGTTCGCCAGCCCCAACGGTTTTCTCGTGTCAAGGAAGAACTGCTCTGTTTTCGTCGTGTCCTGGTAGGTCCCGTCGCTGGCGATAACGCGTCCGTAGTAAAAGCCTTCGGTGCTGCTGCCCAGCTGCGCCCGCACGCCCCATTTGATAACGCGGTTGGTCGACGGGGAGTTTGCGGCGATTCCCGCGCCGATCGCCCCGGCAGTATTGCTCATTGCCGTCCACGAGCCGCCCAGCGGTTCGTATTGGGCCGAAATCGTCACCGTGGCATTGTCCGGATCTCCCACTTCGTAGGTCATCTGCGCGGAATCCTGGGTGATCTGTACGCCGGAGACAGTGTCGGAAGCGCCCGGCCCTGTCACCACCGGCGCCGTGGAAAGACTGACCACCTGCGAGCCGATTTTCTGCGTCTGGTAGCACAGTTTGATCCAGTCGGCCGTACGCGCGGACGTCTCCACTCTCGGCTCATCCAAGGAACCGTCGAAGTAGTTGGTGTGGCCAAGGGGCGATGCTCCGAGACATGCCTCGCTGCGAATCGTGTTTACAGCTGCCAAAATTCCGTAGGGGGAACCCGTTTGGAGCGCGCCGTCGAGATAGAGTTGCACGGTGCCCAGATTGTTCGAGGTACCGGGAAACGAAGCGGCCAGATAATGCCAGGCAGTGTCGTAGGTCCAGTTGAACACATAGCCGTAACCGTTGATATCCGCCGCAAGCCCCCCGTTGTTTGACGTCCACAGAATAAAGCGCTGGCTGGCCGCATTGTTTCCCCATCCCGCAATCGCCCTGCCCGGCGAGCCCATATCGGAAGAACTCTTCTTGAACCAGAGCGAAATCGTACGGGCAAGAATGCCGTTGGGAAACTTGGTGTCGCTTGCCGTAAGGTAATTGTTCGTTCCGTTGAGCGTTATCGCCTTGGCAATAACCCCGGCTGTTCCATAGGCAATTCCGTTCACCGGGGTTGCCGTAGTAAGATTCGATGTTGCATCGGAAAGGTTGCCCGACGCTTCCTTTGCATGCCACACCGAGCTGAATCCGTTTGCAACCACAAAGGTATTCGCGCTGCTCGATCTTGCGGGCGCCCCGGAACTGCCCCAGTACATGGTGATGTTCTGGGTCATGTTGTCGCCGTACACGGTGTCAATGGGCACCCAGACTTCGGCCAGGGCGCCGGCGCTGTCCCACCGTTCTATCTCGTAGGACAGCGGCGTGCCATTGGTCTTTGCAAACCGGATATCATTGCCGCTTCCCTGCGCTTGACCGAAAGGAAAATTTGCGCTGGTGAGCCGTATAAGCAGCGGAAAGCCCACCTGGTTGGTGCTCACACCGGCCCCGGAAGGAGTGGTATTGACATAGACAGGACGTGAATAGGCCCAGGTGGCATAGTTCTCGGCGTCGAATGTCCAGTTGGTGTTGCCGCCGCCGCTCACGCAGGTGGAAGCGGCCTGTCCGGCCGCAAGGCTTGCTTTGCTGTTGGTGATCGTGGCATAGGTGGCTTTGAGCGTCCCGCCGGTAACGGCAATAGTCCAGACCGCCGCCGTGTTGAGGTTAAGCAGGTTGCCGCTCTGGCCGTCGAACTCGGCGTTGCCTGTGACGTTGATTGTCCTGCCGGTAAGGTTCACCATGGTGCCGCTGGTGCCGTTCGTAATTGTGAAGTTGCCGGTGCACGTGACGGTAAATGTCTTGAGATTGAATTTTCCGCCGGACTGCAACAACCCGTTGCACTGAAGGTTGGCTCCGAGCTCAAGCGTGTCGGTGCCGGTGTGCGTAACCGCCGGTCCGGCGGCGTTTTTGGGCGTATAAATCTGCTTTGCTCCGCCTGTAAACTGCAGCGTGCCGGTGCCGGGCGTGACTGCGGCCAGGGACGACAAATTGCAGTTTCCGGAAACCTGCAGGGTGGAAGTCCCGAATGCAAGCGTGCCGGCGGTTGCCGTCACCGACGTTACCTTGTGCGTGAGGCCGCTGCTACCAAGCGTCAAGGTACCACTCGAAATTGTCAAGGCTCCGGCGGAAAGCGCAGCGCCCGAAATCGTGGTGCCGCCGGCGCCGTTCTGCGTGATCGCCGGAAATGTCTGCCCGGTCTTGGGCGTGAATATCTGCGCCGACGCGCCCGTGAATGCAAGCGTGCCCGCGCCGGCTATTGCTTCGGCGCCCGCGGAGCCGAAATCGGCGGTGCCGGTAACGGTGAGCGTGGAGCCGCTGAAGTCGAATGTGCCGGTGTAGCCCGATGTGAAGGTTATCGACTGCACGGTGGGCGACGCGTTGAGCTTGCAATATTTGATTGAGGTATTGTCGAAGAAGACGTCGTCTGTGGACACAGGAACCGCGTTGCCGCTCCAGTTTGCAGCCGTGTTCCAGTTGCTGTCCACGCCGCCGCCGGTCCAGGTCTTGGGCATGACAATTGTGGATGTCCCGCTTTTCTGCGTCTGGTAGCAGAGCTTGATCCAGTCGGCGCTGCGCTCGGCGGTCGACGCGGTTACCTCGTCGAGCGTGCCGTTGAAATAGTAGTTGGCGGCGGGCGGAGGGTTGGCTCTTCCGTTCAAATTGTCGTAGCCGATGCGCCAGTAACCGGTGCCGTTCCATCCCGCGACATTGCCGCTCGTGGCGACCTGCGCTCCATCGACAAAGAGGAACATGCCGGCGATTGACATTCGCGCGGCGGCGTAGTGCCAGGCGTTGTCGTTGTAGGCCGCGGCGCCGTTGATATACGACAGCCCGCCCGGCACCGCGCCGAATTCAAGCAGGCCGGCCGCGGTCATGTAGAGATGACGGTCGTAGTTGGCGCTGGAGGCGGTCTGCTGGTCGCCGAAGCCGATGATCAGGCCGCCTTCGCCCGCGGCCGGCGCCTTGAACCAAGCCGTCAGGGTTATAACGTTGGGGTTGGTAAGGGTTTTTGTCGTGGAAACGAACTGGAGGCTTGTGTTGACAAGTGCAAGGCCCTGATCGATGTCGCCCGCGGCAAGCGAGGGGCTTGCCTGGGCGGTTCCGGTGTTTGCGTTTCCCGATGCGTCGCTCATGGTGGGCGGGGTCTGGTTGAGGTGCCACACGCCACTAAAGCCATTTGACGCGGGAAAGACCTGCGTGCCATCGGAGCGGCTCACCGACCCGCTCTTGCCCCAGTACATCACGAAATACTGGGTCTTGTTGTTGGCATAAACCGTGTCGATTTTTACCCACAGCGCGGCAGCGCCGTTGGTACTGTCCCATCTTTCAATTTCGTACGGAAACGCGAGGCCGCTCGCTTTTGCAAACCTGATGTCCTGGCCGCTGCCCAGGGCTTGGGCAAACGTGAAGTTCGTGGCGCTGAGCCGCACGAGCATGGGGAAATCGGTAACGTTCGCCGAGGTGTTGGCCCCGCTCGCGGTAGTGTTTATGTACACCTTGCGCGAGTAGGTCCAGTCGGCGTAATTCTCCGATGTGAATGTCCAGCCGCTGTTGGAACCGCTGTTGACCGATTGATTGGCCTGACCGTTGGGCGGCGCCGTGGTAACGGTGCTGTTGCCGATGTTCGCATAGGTTGCCGTAAGCGCGCCCCCGCCGCTCATTGCGATGTTCCACGCGGAACCGGGGTTCAGGTTCATGAGGTTGGTGCTCTGACCCGTAAAGGACGCCTTGCCGCCCACGGTTATCGTTCGACCGCCCACGCCCAGATTCGCAAAACTTTTGTTGCTCCCGTTTGAAACCGAAAAGTCGCCGACCGTGGTGACGTCGCAGCTGTTCAGATTGAGGGTACCATTAGTCAAAGAGAAACTCTGGCACTTGAGCGTACTGTTGGCCAGCTGCACCGTGTCGCTGCCGCTGTGCACGATTGCGGGATGAACGTACAAGGCGCTGAAGGGCGTGAACACCTGTTTCGTGGCGCCGGTGAGAATGATCTGCGCGGAGCTTCCCGCAACGCACGCCGACAGCGAATTGAGCGTCACATTACCCGGCACCGTTGTGGTGGCGTTGCCGAAATCCAGGCTCCCGCTGCCCGAAATCGAGGCAAAGCCGTGGCTCACGAGCGAATCGCTCAAATCGAAATTCCCGCTTGTAATGGTGAGCGCCCCCGCGCTCAGCGAACTGAGCACGACGGTGCCGCCCGCCCCGTTCTGCACGATTGCCGGGAACGTCTGCCCGGCTTTGGGCGTGAATGCCTGCGCATAGACTCCGGTAAACCCCAGGGTCCCGGTTGCAGGATCGATCACGCCGCCGGTGGAAAAATCGGCGTTGCCGGTCACATTGAGCCGATGGGTGGCGAAGGAAAACGTTCCGGTGTAATCGCCCGTAAAGGTAATTGACGGGACCGTGATGTCGACATCCAGCGAGCAATTCTTGGCGGAGGTTCCGTTAAAGACCACCATGGTGTTTGCGGTTGGGACGGCATTGTTCTGCCAGTTTGCGGCGGTGCTCCATTTACAGTTGGCGCCCCCGCCGGACCAGACATTGGGTGTAAGAAAATCCCACTTGACATTACCCGTTGCGTCGTTGCAGTTATAGGCCAAGCCGTCGTTGGTTGACGTGTTCTGGCTGCTTCCAATGGTCGCATAGTTTGCCGTAAGCTTTCCGCCCGCGCTTATCCACCAGTTGCTGCCGGGGCTTAGTCCCAGGGTGCTGCCGCTGCTGGTTCCGCTCAGACTTGCGTTTCCGGAAACCGCGACGGTTCTGCCGCCAAGGTTCAAAATGCTGCCCGGTATTCCATTGGTTATGGTGAAGCCGCCCGCCAGCGCAGTTGTCAAGTTTTGACCGGCAAAGTCAAAAACGCCCGCCGATTGGGAAAATCCTTTAGCAATCAGCGATTGATTTGCAAGCTGCAAGGTTCCGGTGCCGGTGTGTGAAACGGCAGGCAGGTTCGTTGCCGCCTTGCCGATGAGGTGCTGTGTTCCCGTTCCGGTAAAGGCGAGCGTGAACCCGTAGTCGTTGATCGCGCCGCCGGAACGGAAATCGGCATCACTGCGGATCGAGAGCGCCTGCGAGGGGAAAAGGACCGCGGTGGGAATCACCTGCTGTGACACCGACGGGCTCGACCAGGAGAGCGATGCCACTGCCTGTCCGGCGTTCTCGTAGTATTCTATCTTGATGTCGTAGTACTGATTTGCCTTGAGCGCAATCGCGCCGTTCCACTGGGTCTGGCTCTGCGCCACCCATTTGTCAATTATCAGCGAGTCGTTCACCCACACGCGTATGCCGTCGTCGGCAGTGGCGTAGAAGGTGTAGGTCTCGGAATACGGCGGTACGATACTGCCCAGCCACCGTATGTTAAACAGGTCGGCGCTCACCGAAGGGTCGGGCGAGCCGTTGCCCCAATTGAAATTGACGGTCTGGTCGATACGGGTGAGCGCGAGCGTACCGTTAAAGTTGGTCGAGTTGGTGTAGTAATAGCCGGTTAATCCCTGGCCGTAGAAACCAAGGTTGCCGGTGTAGGCCGGGGTAAGCGTGATCGCCTTGACCGCTGCCGAAGCGTTGATCGCGCAGTTCTTTGCGGAGAAGATGTTGAAGACCACGCTGTCGGTGGAGATTGGAACAAGACTCGAACTCCAGTTGGCGGCCGTTGTCCATTGCGTGTCCGCGCCGTTGCCGGTCCAGACCTTGGCATTGGAGAAATCCCAGTTCGAATTCGAGCCACCGTCGGTGCAGCCCCAGGCAACGCCCTTGAAACCTACGCAGGTGCCGTGAGCAATTGTGGCAAAGCTGGCATCAATCGTCGCTCCCGACGAACTCGTTATGGTCCACGGGTTCGACGGGTTCAAGTTGACGGGCGTCCCCGACGTGCCGGTGATGCTGATCTTGCCGGCGACCGTCAATGCCACATTGTCAAGGTTTAGTATCGAGCCGGTGGCGGCTCCCGTCATGATAAAGGTTCCAGCGTTTGCGGTGAAGGAATGTTGTCCGAAATCCAGGATGCCGGCGCTCTGGTTGAATGAGCTGCAGGTGAGATTCCCGCCAAGTTGCAGCGTCCCCGCCCCGGTATGGGTGATAGGTGGATAGAGTGCGCTCGCCTTGGGAGTAAAGGTCTGCGTGCCGCTTGCCGCATTGAACACAAATGTGCCTGTTCCGGCAGTAAACGCCGCGATATTTGAGAAATCGGCCGGAGTCCCGGATATCTGAAGTGTTGACGTATTCATGTTGAGGCTGCCGGAGCCCGTAAGGCTTGACGTGACGTAGGTAAAGCCTGCCCCGAGCTTGACCAGGCCGGTGTTCACGTTGAGCGTATTGCACGTAGTCCCTGCCAAAACGAAATCCGTTTCCACCGAACCCGACTGCTTGATTGTCCCGTATGAGCCGGTTGCGCATGGCCCGAATGTCTGAAGGGCTGACCCGGTAAATTCCAGGGTGCCGTTTCCGGTCACCGAGGTGAGTTTGTTCATGTAAACCGCGGTCTGCGATAATTGCAACAGCGACGTGCCGAAATCGACGATTCCACCGCCGGCAATAAATTGCGCCGGCGTATGGGTGAGACCCGCGCCAAGAGCGAGCGTTCCCTCGGACACGGTGAGCATGCCGCCGGTGAAATTATTTGTCGATAGCGTTGTTGTACCGCCTCCCTGCTGATATACGGGAGGCATGCCGCCGCCCGAACGCGGATAAAAGGTCTGGCTGCCTGTACCGGCGAGAACAAGCGCGCCGCCCGTGGTATTGAACGTTCCTCCCGTTCGCAGATCGGCGTTGCCGTTTACCGTGAGCGTTACCGCGGGATAGAGGTTCGTTGTCGGAATGAACACAGAGTTTGGTATGCTTGGAGCGCATTTCCATTTGAGAATGGCGGATGCGTTACCGCCGTTTTCGTAGTACTCCATTTGAAAGAAATACTGCTGTCCGGCTGTCAAGGAGAGAGTGGGACTGCCCACATGATCCCCGGCGCCCTGGTCAACCCAGTCGTCGACCAAAAGCGTGCCGTTTACCCACAGCCGGCAGCCGTCGTCGGTGTTTGTCGTAAACGTGTAGGTTCCCGTGACCGGCGCAAGAATGTATCCTATCCATCGAACGCTGAAATGATCCACGGTGATGGACGGATCAGGGCTTCCGGCCGCCCAATTGAAATTGATGTTGGCATCGGTACGCGTGAGCGTGACGTCGGTGCCGAAGCTCATTGTGTTGGTGTAGTATTGCCCGGTCACTCCGTTTCCGCCGGGCGCGAAACTGAAGGTTGCGGTATAGGAAGGATCGAAGGTGAGGTTGTTGACGGTCTGCGGCGCGTCCAGGATACAATTGCTGTTGTAGCTGGGGGAAAAATACACGTCGTCGGTTAAGAGCGGAAGTGCATTGGTAGACCAGTTGGACGTGTTCGACCAGAGATGGTTCCCGCCGCCGTTTGTCCACGTGACGGTGGCTGCGCACAGTCTTGCGGGCCCAGCCAGCGCAAGAGCCACTACGCCGATTTTGGTCCATGCCCCGAATTGTTTGCAAACGTTCATTCGGCGTGAGTCACCGCAGTCAATAGCGCCGCTCTCCGCTGCCGGGCCCGGCCTCCTCTTATTCCTGCGATGCATCACCACGGCCAGCCTCGCTTGCAGCACGATAGAGACAAAAAGACAGACGCCTTGGACTTCGCGAAGAGCCGGCGCCAACGTCGTACGCCCCTCCTCGTGCGCTCTGTTCCGGACATGAAATTGATTTGCCGCTCCAGCAACATGCAGTCTAAGCGGCGCCAAGGGAATTCACTGCACAATCTTACCTATTATACCGCAAACAGGCGCCGGGGTCAATCAAGATGATTGTCACGAGAAACAGCGCCGCGCCTCACGGGTAAGCGCAGAATTTTTCAAGGCGGCTAGAGGCTCTTCCTGAAACGCCACAGGAAACCGATCCCGTACACAAGCCCCAGTTTCCGTTCGCGGATGAACCTCACGCAAAGCGTGGAAAAATGGATGAACTTGAAAAGCGGACGGCTGCGGAGGTGAACAATTTTCTTCAGGAGAGGAAGAAGACGCGGAAAAAATACGCTCAATTGCGCAATGCTCATGATATTGGTGAGAAGGGGGATCTGCGGTGCGATAAATACGGACTCGTCGTACGCCGAGGCCGGAAGGTTCCTGTAGTCGAGCGGTTTTTTGAGCCACCCCTTTTCCAGCGCAATCTTCTCGATCCCTGTGCCGGGAAAGGGAAGCAGCATTGCCGCTCCGAGAAATCTTGTCCCGATCTTGATGTTCAGCTCGATCGTCTTGAATGCCATTTCCTCGGTTTCGCCCGGAATGCCGAACATATTCCCGGTTTTCAGGTTGATGTGATATTTCCGGAGCAGGTCTCCAACAATAAACATCTTCTCATTGGAGATTTTCTTATTCAAGACCTCCTCCCGCAGCTTTTCGTCGCCTGTTTCGAGACCGACGCAGGCCGTGAAACACCCGGACTCCGCCAGCATCGACACCAGTTCCTCATCGGCGTGGTCGGCGCGGATCTGGCAGAGGAACGGCCTGTTTATTCTGCTTTTGTAAAGAATCGTGAACTCGCGCAGCCATTGTCTGTCCGACGTGAAAAGATCATCGAGAATCGATATGAACCGGGTTGGAGAGCGTTCAACGACATCCTGCATTTCGCTCACGAAGATTTCCGGCTTCTTGCGGCGAAAATACCTCCCCAGCCCTTTGAATCGCTGCTTGATGAGGTGGTTGTAACAGAAGTAGCAATCGTAGGGACAGCCGCGCTGCGAAAGGAACTGTTTCATTTCGTCTTTGGCGAGAACAGGATAGCGGCTGTAGTAGAGATCGAAGTCGTCTTCCCAGGTTATTTCCGGAAGCAGCGGGGGCATCGGATTGAGAACAAGGTCGCCGGACGCCGCCAGGTCTTTGCGGTAGACCAGCCCGGGAACCGACATGCACGCGTTCGTGCCGCCGGGGGACGGCAATGCGTCAAGCATCCCCCGCAGCACGGTTTCTCCCTCGCTTCTGCACAGAAAGTCGGCCCTGGTTTCGGCAAGAATTTCGGGGTACATAACGGCATGAATGCCGCCGATTACGAGCGGAACGTCCGGGAGGGCCGATTTGATTCTGGCGCACATACCGATAAGCCATTCGTGTTCCGACGTGATGACGCTGATGCCCACGACGCCCGGTTGCCGGGAAACGATTGCCGCGACCGCATCGTGTTCGAGGGAATCGATCACCACCGTAAAGTTGTGGCCGCCGTCGCGAAGATACCCGGCCAGCGACATGACGCCGAAATAACTCATTGCGCTTTTCTGGACAAAACAGACTCTCACGGCGGCCGTCCTTGCTCTGGAGGAAACAAAGGGTGAAACAGCGGCGAAAAATACGCGGCACGGTAGTGACCCTATTGTACGATTCGCGAGAACGATTTTCCAGAAATCGAAAGCATGGGTTTGGGACTGCCGGCTCCGCGGGATCACCCTCACCGCCGCCAGTGGACAGGCCGGCGAGCCAGAGCGTATCTTACAAGGAGGAGGAAACCACACTATGCCACAGCCGGAATTTGTCCCGTCACCAAAGATTCTCCAAAAATATGCCGATGTCCTTGTCGGCTTTGCCCTCAATAGCGGCACGGGCATCAAGAGAGACGATGTTGTCTATCTGGTTGCGCAACTGCCCGGACTCCCGCTTGCGCACGCGGTATACCGGTCGATCCTCGCGCGCGGCGGCCATCCGCTGCTCAACATCATGGACGACGACTTCAAGCTCTTGCATGTGACAAAAGCGAATACCCGCCAGCTCGGTTTCTTTCCGGACAAGTTTTACCGCGGCCTGGCCGACCAGATAGACCACTGGGTGCGCATCCTGTCCGACAAGGATCCGCTTTTTCTGGCAAAGGCCGACCCGAAGAAAGTGATCGCCTCGACGCGCAGCACGCAGCCGTTCCGCACGTGGCTTGACCAAAAGGAAGACAAAGGGAAATTCACCTGGACCCTGTGCACCTACGGCACGCCGGGGCTGGCTCGCGCTGCCGGTCTTTCGCTCAGGGAATACTGGGACCAGATTTGCCGCGCGTGTTTCCTGAACGATGCCGACCCGCTTTCCACCTGGCGATCCGTTTTTGCCGAAATGCAAACGACCCTGAACAAGCTCAACGGGCTTCCCATTGACAAACTTCATGTTGCCGCGCGCAATACGGATTTGTGGATCACCCTGGGAGAAAAGCGGCGCTGGCTGGGCGGCAGCGGCAGGAACATCCCGAGCTTCGAGATCTTCACGTCGCCCGACTGGCGTGGAACCAGCGGCAGCATTTTCTTCGACTTGCCGCTCTACCGCTACGGCAATATCATCAAGGACATCAGCCTCGAATTTGCGAACGGGAAAATCGTGTCGGCAAAGGCCGGGAAGAACGAAAAGCTCCTCCACCAGATGATCGCGCAGAAGAACGCGGACAAGATCGGCGAGTTCTCCCTCACCGACACGCACTTCTCAAAGATCACCCGTTTCATGGCCGACACCCTGTACGACGAAAACTACGGGGGGAAATTCGGCAACACGCACCTCGCCGTGGGCAAGTCGTATCACGACACCTATGCCGGCAACACATCAAAGATTTCCGAAAAGGAATTTGAAAAGCTGGGGTTCAATCATTCACCGGAACATACGGACATCATCGCTACTACTAACCGGACCGTTGCGGCAGTGATGAAAAATGGAGACGAAAAGGTGATTTATGAAAAGGGGCACTTTGTACTATGACGTTGTAATTTGGGCGTTCCCCGGGTATCGATTCTTGAGGGGGGAACCGCTATTGGCGACAAACCATCTGCCCCGCGCGAGGTGGACCGCAGGGACCGCTGGTGCGGGTTGCCGGCCGACCCGGCAGCGCGAAGCGCGGCATTGGGCGGTCCGGCAACGAGGCCGGAAGGCCGAGCCCGGAGGGAGACCGACCCGAGCGAAGCGAGGGGCGCGCCCGGATTTAAAGAGGTTACGAGACAACCTCAACTTCCCCCACCAAGGACAAATTCGAAATTAACCTTATCTCGGCGTCGCATCGGGCAACCCGCCGTCCACCGGAATGGTCGCCCCGGTGGTGGGCGTCTGGTGCGTCACGAAAAACAGGACGGCGCGGGCCACGTGCTGCGCCGTTACCTTCGCCTTGAGCAGGTTTCTGGTGCGGTAGTATTCTTCGAGCCCCTTTTCGTCGAGCCCGCGCGATTTCATGCGGCCGGGCCCGACCTCTTTCCACAGTCCCGACTTTGTTGACCCATGCGAAAACACCGCGTCGGGAGCGACCATGTTGACGCGAACGCCCATGTCGGCGAATTCGAGGCTCGCAATGCGTCCGATCTGGTGCGCAGCCGCCTTGGTGGCGCTGTAGGCCCCGAATTGCGCGCCGGGCGAAAACACGTTCTTCGTCGAAACGAGCACGATGTCGCCGCCCGTGTTCTGGAGGCGAAAGAGCCTGCCGGCCTCGGCCGTCACGAGCAGGGTTCCCTCGATGTTGACGCGTTCGAGCTTGCGAAATGCGTCGAGGTTCATGTCGGCCAGGGACGACACGTGCGCGAGGCCCGCGTTGGCCACGACGATGTCGATGCCGCCGAATGCTTCCACGGTTTTCTGGAACGCGGCCGCAACCGAAGCAGGGTCGGTAACGTCCAGCGGCGCGGCAAGGATGCAGTTGGCATACCGCGCGCGGAGCGCGTCGGCATAGGCGTCGAAGCTTTCGCCCGGCAGGTCGGTGACGGTAACGTTGCATCCCTCCGAAAGCAGCGCTTCGCAAATACCGCTTCCGATGGCGCCGGCACTGCCGGTGACGAGCGCGATCTTTCCCCGCAGCCTGCGGGCGGGATCGGATTCCATTTTAGCAACCTGAAACCCCCGGAATTCCATGTCGAACAGGTGCTCTTCGGCAAGACCGTGATAGGTGCCGCCTGTTTCGTAGATGGCGCGCTTTACCGTAAAGGCCTGATTGGTGATGTCGCGCACCACCATCGCCATATCGATGTCGCGACCCGCGCACACCGCGCCCAGACCCGGCAGGAGCACCACGCGGGGCAGAAGGTCGAATCCGGCGGCATTGAATTCCGGGAGCCGCGACGCATATCGTTTTCCATATGCTTCGTACCTGTCCGAGAATGCGGCAATGTCCCGCGCCAGTTGCTCTCGCAGTATCTTGCCGTCGTCGTAGTTCGGATTGTCCACAAACAAGGGGTGCGATTTCATCCGCACGAGATAATCGGGCGTGAGCGGCTGGGACAACGCGATGCCGCGCCCCGGGTTGGAATCAAGAAGGCCCAGCACGTCCGGGGTGATGAGCGGCACGAGCGACATGGCGAGGTGCGGCGAGTCCGGGTCTCCCGACGCGGGCGACAGGAGCCCGCGGAGCACGGGGGCAAGCCGTGCGTACCGCGCCTGCGCGGTTTCCACGGATAGGTCTTTGTCAATATGAATGAGACGCCTGCGGTTGTTGCGGATGTATTCCTCGGCGCGGTTCACCATCTCCATGGTGTTGTCGTACGCCTGTTTGATGGATGTGCCGTAGGTAATGAGCCCGTGATGGCACACCACGATGCCGCGCATACCTTTCTGCGTGTCCAGCAGATCGGCGACGGCGCGGCCGAGCGAAAGGCCGGCGTTTGCGTACGGCACCATCCCCACGTCGCTGCCCAGCGCCCTTGCAATGGTCTCTTCGCCGCTATCGCGGTTGGAAAGCGCAAGAATAGCCGACGGATGTGTGTGGACCACCGCGGTGCGGTCGACAAACGCGTGCATCAGCGTCTCTATTGACGGCAGCGAATCGCCCGGCAGGAGCAGGTGTATGCGGAACTCGTCCGCCATCATCTCGTCGGTGAGCGAGTCAACGGTGCGCAATTTCTTGAGATACAGGTGGTCGAGGCACACGAATCCCGACGGGTCAATGGTACCCATGGCCGCGCCGGACGCCTTGACGAACAATGCGCTCCGTTCCTCGCCCGTGAGGGTCCGGATGGTGGTCTTGAGCGACGTGTTGCCGCCGCCGTGCATGGCAAGATCGGGTTCGCTTCCGACAAGCCGGGTGGCGTAGGCCAGCAGGGCGACATCGGCGCCGCACCGGGGGCTCCAGGTTTTTACAAATGCGTCTGCGTCGGCTTCTATCCAACTGTTGCTTACCATTATCGTATTCCCTTCAACGACGCCGTCATTGCATCAAAGTTTGTGCGAATTGCGTTTTTTTCGAACACGGCGCTGCCGCTTACCACGATGTCGGGCTTCATCGCGGCCACCGCGCCTATGGTCGCTTTTGTAATCCCTCCGTCGATGCAGAGAAGAATGTCCCTGCCCGCTTCCATAATCATGCCGCGAACCTGCGCGGCGCGGCGGGCGGTGTCCGGGTACAGGGTCTGGCCGCCGAAACCGGGGTTGATCGCCACCAGCGTCACGATGTCTGCTTCGTCAAGGAGCGGTTCAAGCGCCGAGAGCGGCGTTCCCGGGTTGAGGGCGATGCCGCGGCCGATGCCCCGCGACTCGTCGCGGACGTTTGGGAGGCCGCCGATGCGCTGGAGGCATGCGCGTGCGTGCACGCACGATTCCACATGCACCGTGATGATATCGGCGCCCGCGGCCGCATACTGCGGCAGCACGTCGAAGGGGTTTTCTATCATCAAATGCACATCTTTGAGCATCGCGGTTTGTACGGACTTTACAAACGCAGGCCCGACCGTGAGCTGCGGAGCGAAATGTCCGTCCATACTATCAAAATGGAGCAACGTCGCGCCGCATGCTTCGAGCGTCGCAATGTCGCCAGCCAGCGCCATGAGATTGGCGCTTGTCGCGCCCACGGAGAGCGTCGGCGCAGCCGCGCGAAGGAGCGTGCAGACCGGGGCGCTCATGCTTTGTGTTTCTTGAGGTTGGCGTGCGCAAGAAACAGCTCGAATGCCTGCTCGGGCTTCATGTTGTCGTGCACGACTTTGCGTACGGCCTTGATCATGGCGACCGGCGCCTCCGACTGAAAGATGTTGCGGCCCATGTCCACGCCAGCGGCGCCCTGCCGGATCGCCTCGTAGGCCATTTTGAGCGCGTCGAGCTCGGGCAGTTTCTTGCCGCCGGCGATAACGATGGGCACCGGGCAGGCTGCCGTGACCGTCTCGAACTCGGGTACGAAGTACGTCTTTACAACCGCGGCTCCCAATTCCGCGCACATTCGCGTCGCCAGCCGGATGTACTTGGCGTCGCGCACCATGTCCTTACCAACGGCTGTCACGCCCAGGACCGGCATGCCCACCCTGTTTCCCGCGTCAACGAGATTGGTGAGGTTCATCACCGATTGCGTCTCGTTTTCGCCGCCGACAAACACCTGGGTGGCCACGGCGCACGCGTTCACTCGAACGGCATCTTCCATGTTCATGGCGATATGCTCGTTTGACAATTCCTTGAGAATGCTCGGCCCGCCGCTGGCGCGCAGCACGGTCGCCTTGGCAAGCGACGGCGGAATTAGCGAACGCAGAATTCCCCGCGTGAGCATGAGCGCGTCGGCAAAGGGCGCCAGCGGCAGGATGGTTATATCGGGACGTTCCAGACCGGTGGTGGGCCCCTGAAAATACCCGTGGTCGAACGCGAGCATCACGGTTCTTCCCGATTCGCAATTGAAAATGCGGCCGAGCCTGTTCTTGAATCCCCAATCGTAGTTGTTGGAGCCTTTGAGGAAGAAGGCCTCATTTTTCTGCGGCTGATCGGTATAGTAATTCTTCTCGGCTTTAGAGACGTCTGCTTCGGGCATCGGGAGCTCCTTTGTTGGTTCCGACCGGAGGATTGGGCGAAGGAATGAAAATAATAAATAGGGTGCGGGCGGGATGGAAAATCGTGAGGGGCCCGAGTGTGTGAGGGTTGAAGAACCCCGCGCCAAGTCGCGGGGACCGCGAATACAACCGGATGTACGCCCCGGAGAGCAGCCTGCAATGCGCGGGCTGTGTTATTCAGGGCTTCCAGCCCATTTCAAAAAGGATGTCTGCAAGAAGCACGCTTGAGACAACGGTTACGCCGCACTGCTCCTTGCCGTACCATTTCCCGAAATGCTGTTTGTCTCCGGTCCACAGGTGGGTGCTTTTTGAACCTATTGCCCCGGCAAGGACCGGAATGTCGCATTCGGGAAGGTCAATCGGTCCGGCGTGAGCAAAGGCGTTTGACAAAATCACCGTCTTCTTAAGGCTTTCCAGCCCGGGTTCAAAATGCGGTCTTTTGCGCGCCAAATTCCTTCGCGCCTCCTCCCATGCGTGAGGATTGGTGACAAGCACCGCGTAGCCCGATGCCGCGTCAAGGAGTCTGCGCGTTGCAGTGTGCGGTGCGGCTGCGGAAAAAAGGATGTTTGCGTCAAGAAAAATCCTCACCTGTTCCGTCTCTTTCTTGCCAGGTGATTTTCAAGCGCGGCATCGGCTGCATCGAATTCGGCGACGCGCGAGTCCGAATATATCTCTATGGGGAACTCGACGGCAGGCTTGAGAAGAACGCCCTGTTCTGATGGTTCCGCCATAACCACGCCGCCTTTTTCGAGCCCGAGCATTTTTCGAAAAGGCATAGGAAGCGTGAGGTTTCCCCGTTTGTTGATATGAATTGTTGATGACATGATAATCCTCCTTATTACGGTATTACTGTAATTCAAATATACAGTAAGTTAGTGTTCTTGTCAATACCTTGAAGGGCTGCGTTACCGTTCCCGCTGAGCGAATGGGAATTCTCACTCCCGTCATTCTCGTCAACTATTTTGAAGAGAACGCCGAAGGACTGTACTCCATGTACTTCAAACTCCTTGCCTGCGAGACCTTTACCCGGGAAATCTGCGCCTGCATGGACGGCTTGCCGCATGCCGTGGACCTCGAATTCACCGCAATCGATTCCCACGATCAACCCGAGAAGCTGAGAAAATCCCTGCAGGAAAAGATCGACGCCGCAGACGCGTCGGGCCGTTCTTATGACGCCATTCTCCTCTGCTATGGTCTCTGCGGCAATGCCACGGCCGGTCTTGTCGCGCGCGCCACGCGGCTCGTAATCCCGCGCGCGCACGATTGCTGCACCATTCTGCTGGGCTCCAGGAAACTGTTCCGGCAGCACTTTGAGGAATGTCCGAGCCAATCGTTTTCTTCGCGCGGGCACATGGAGCGAAGCACGGACGGCCACGTGCATCACGCATGGATGCTTGCGCCGGACGGCCGCCGGGCCCTGCTTGCAAGGATTTACGGAGAGGAAAATGCCGACCTGCTTGCCCAGGTAATGGCCGGCCCGGACACGGGCCGCCAGGTGTATGTGAACGTCGGGCCCACGCACAGCAGCGAATGCATCCTGGCTTTCAGGGAAAAGGCCGCCGCGGAAAAAAAGGACGCGGTAGTGCTGGAGGGAAGTCTTTCGCTCGTGCACAACCTCATGCTGGGCAACTGGTACCCGGAGGACTTTCTTGTTGTCTATCCCGGCCGGACAATTTCCGGGGTATACGATTGGGACCGGATACTGGAAGTTAAGGAGGTGTGAGGCTTCGCGGCGAGGGATCCTTCGCCGAAGCGGCATTCCTCAAGTCTTCGATATCCGACGTGAGCTTTGCGTAATGGCTCCCCTGCCAGTATATCTTTCCGCATGATCCGCATCGGTAGAACTCGTGATAGCACTCCCGGGTCTTCTCCGGCAACAGCGGCAGCACCGACTCTTTGTCAACGCGACCTATTGTTCCGTTGCATCCGATGCACCTGGAAAAGGGCTTCATCGCGCCGCGCAAGTCGAACCGCAGCATCACCTCGCGGGCCTGTTCCCGCGGCTGCGTGCTCCGCACGCAATAGCCGCGCACAACGGCCTTGCGTTTGAGAATTCCCCTGTCGCGCGTGAGGATGCACCGTTTGCCGGGGGACGCAATTTCCACGATGGCATTGTCGGAATAATCGTTTCTGTAAAGCGTGTCGAACCCGGCCAGCCGCAGCAGGCGTGCAAGCGAGCCGAGGTGCACGTCGCACACAAACGCCGGCTCCCGCAGCGGCGCGGGGCGAAGCTTTACAACAGGAGAAATATCGAGCGACTCGAACAGGGGATACACGCAAGCCGCGTCGCCGCAAGCGAGCCGGCAGTCGAACCCCTGCGACGCGCCGTTGACCGTGATCAGGTCGACCTCGGTGTGCGGAACGCCCAGCGCCTCGATTGCGTCCTTGACCGACGGCGTTCCGTCGAACGCGTACTCGAACCGGGTCTTGCGTTTGTGAAGCGGCAGGAAATCGTTGAGCTCTTCGAAGAAGCGAAAAAAGGCGGTGTTAGGGGGAAACTGAGCTTGTCTCATAATCCCGTATTTTGGCTGGGCGCCTGCCCTAGGCACCGGTTCTTTGTTCATGCTTCGCGTCCAGCTCAGCACCCTTCGGGCGCACTTCGTGCGTTGTCTCCGCACATCCTGTGCTCCGGCTCTCCAGACTCGGCTATTCGCCTCGGTGCCGGTCCGCCCTATGCCTGGCGGCCGGGGCGGCCGGCACTGTGCTCCGGCACACCTTCCGTCGCCCCTGGCGCAAGAAACTACCTCTTGCATTAGTTAAACAAACCGTAAATGTCAAGACCCGACGCAACTTACTGGTCGTCAACCGTCAGAAACTCTTGCTCAAGACCGCTCTTTGCAATATTCAACAGCAACTACCGGCCGCCGGTAGCCTGCACGCGTGCGTTAGGCAGGACCGCAATGCGCGCCAAAGCGCGGTACCGGCCGACCCGCGCCGAAGGCGATCCGGGCGGTCCGGCACCGAGGCCGAACGGCCGAGCAAGGAGGAAGGGCCGACCCGAGCGTAGCGAGGGGAACGCCCAAACCCACTGTCAAGATTTGAGACAGGCTGTACTTCCCCCACCAAAAAATCTCTTTATCTTGACGAAGGCTGGATTTATGCAATCAGGTCGATCACATCGCCGATCATCTGATTCTGCACCTTGAATACCTTGGCATTGGCCGCGAGTGTGTTTTTGTCAACTATCATGTTGGTCATCTGCTGCGCAAGGTCGGTGCCCGACTCGCCGGGGTTGGGATTGGGAGTCTGGGTTATTGCGGAGATTCGCACGCCCATAGGTTGAACCGATGTCTGCTGGGCATTGAGCTGACTGTAACCCTGGGTTTGCACGTTGGCAATGTTATTTGCCGTAACGTCTTGCCTCGTGAGCGACACCTGCATTCCGGAAACTGCGGTATTGAGCGATATCTCCATAAATGCCTCCTCGTTCACCCCTATTATACCATATATCGACTGGATTTGCCACTATTTAGTTGCAAGAGTACGAGCGCAGGGGTTGAAAAGTTAAAACGCTCAAGTGTCCCAGGTTCCGGTGCAGACAGGCACCCGCCTGCGGCAAAGATCGGGCATCATACTTCTCATCTGCTAGGAAATCAGCCTCAGACAGCATTTCTTGAACTTTTTCCCGCTGCCGCAGGGGCAGGGGTCGTTTCTGCTCACGTCGGAGTATTTCTTCCTGAACGTTTCCCCGCGCACCGACCCATCTTCCCTGAATTTCGCAAGAAATTTCTGTTGCAGTGCTTCCATGGTGTTCTCCCACCGGGATGCCGGCGGATAATGGCCTGTTTCGGAAACGTACCGGAAAAATGCGGACAATAACGCGGGAATGCCCTGCTTTGAGGCAGGCGGAAGATCCAGGGCGGTCATCCCGTCGAGCAGGGCGGTTTCAAGAACGGCGGATGTGAGGGACTCCACCGATTGAGCGCCTGCCGAGGCGCACTGCCGCAGAAAGTGCGTGATGATCCCGCCGCCGTGTTCCTTGACGCAGGGATCGAGGAGCTGGTAGTAACCGGACTGTGCGAATTCGTCGATATGGGATTCGATGTCCGTCAATGTCATTGGATTCTTTTCGATCGCGATCTTTTTCGGTGGATTCGCAGAGAACAGAAAGAGTCAAAGTTTCTTCAAAACATCCGCGTCAATTCTGTCTTTCTCACGCCCCGTAGCCTGTTTGTTGATTATCAGTTTCATCTTCGATATGACCGGAACGGGGAGGCCGTCGATGGGAACAATTTCCTTGCCCTCGGATGCTTCACCAAAGTCCAGTCCATCTATTTTCGTAATGATATCAATGCGTCGCGGTGCGACTCCAATCTGCAGGATGGTTCCCGGAACGGAGAAATCTTCCGCCGTCACTTTTCCCAGCGGCGCGCCGAAATCCGCGAGGGATTTGTACAGCCGCCCCGCATTGCCGGAGTCCGGCTTGACAAGAATATCAATGTCGCCCGTCGCCCGGGGTACGCCGTGGACGGCCAGAGCGTAAGCGCCCACGAGAAGAAAATCAACCCGGTTTTCGAGTAATAACGATAACATCTCTCTGTAATCTTGATTCAACATTATAGCTCCCGGAAATGGAATATATTTCTTCCGTAAGCTCCCATACGAACGACAAAGCCTCGGACTTTGTCAAGGGAACGGGCCTTTCGGGGGAGTCGCCGGTTACTTTTGTAACGATTTTACGGTTGACGTTCATAGTAAGCGTTCTTATTTAAGGACCAGTAAAGAACCACGGCCATAGGCCATGGCTTTGATGAAGGGGTAAAACCCCCGAAATCAAAGAAAGCACGTCAGTGCTTTTTCGTAACGTTGTGCTCCACGCCCATAGCGCGTGGTCTCTTTTCAAGAAAACGCCGCAGGCTTCCCTCTCGCGCTTATACATGCAGCACAAAATGACCGCTCCGTAACGAAAATACTTTAGGGGGCTTCTCATTATTAGTTTTCATGGTAGGCTGAGGTAGAACGAGCGGCAACGATTTTTGAAACCTCCTATAACCGGCAAACCGAATGACCAAGCCCGCGGTCGAAACCCACAGAAGCCCCGGATTGCACGATGGAAAAGAGTGGGGCTACGGAGCAAAAAGCTGTTTAACACAACCTTTTCAGGCAAGATTTACTATATTATGTAATACGGGAACAGGTCCAACCATGAACAACGAAAGGGGTAAAAAACAGGAAAAGGTTTTGAAAGACCCCGCAGCAGCTGCGGGGAATCTTCCATCCCTATGGAAAAAGAAATATTTGCATTCGCTCGCTAACCCCGAAGCGAGCTTCGGGGAATATGCTCGCTGTGGGATTCAATCGATATTTTGACCGTTAGTCTTAAAATAGAGTGGCCAGTAAGCCGGTTGCGATGTGAGGGGTATCAGCAAGATTTTAATCACATTAACAAGAGGGTGTTCTTATGAAATGCGCAGGATTTTGCAGGAAGGTCGGGATCTTCAGGAACATGATGCTGGTTGCAGTCGGCCTGCTTATGGCCGGAGCGGCCTATGGACAGTCCGTCACGTGGGTGCGGTCCTCCAGCGGCGGGGACCAGCTCAAGACACAAACGACGGCGTTTCACGCTGCGGGAACTGCAGCTGCGGTTACAATCAATGTAAACCCGTCTCAAACCTATCAGACCATGATGGGATTCGGCGGTTCTTTCACCGATGCAGGGGCTTATTCTTTGAACTTTCTCAGCGCAGCAGACCGCGCAACCGTGGTGAAGGCGTATTTCGGCCCCAGCGGCGCCAACTATTCCGTGTGCCGCTCCCAGATGGGCGCCAGCGATTTCTCCTACATGTTGTACAACTATGATGACGTGGCCGGAGACTTTACACTAAGTCATTTCAACCTTTCACGGGATTCGACGTTTATACTCCCATGGATCAAGGACGCGATGGCTCAGAACCCGAATCTTAAAATCTTCGGTTCCCCCTGGAGCGCTCCGGGATGGATGAAAACAAACGGCAACATGGATCACTGCGGGACTTTGAAAACCGACGCGCCAACCCAGACCGCCTGGTCATTGTACTTTGTTAAATATGCGCAGGCCTACGCGGCTGCCGGCGTTCCGGTATGGGGAGTGACCATCCAGAACGAGCCCGGCGCTGACCAGACGTGGCCTTCTATGTGCTATTCGGATGTTGCAGAGCGCGATTTCATGAAGAACTATCTTGGTCCAACCCTGGCATCCAATAACCTTGGCCCCACCAAATTGAACGTCATGTTCCTTGATCATAACAGGGATATGATGATCCAATGGGCAAACACTTTTTATTCCGACCCAACGGTAACAGCCATGGTTTGGGGCGAGGCTATTCACTGGTACGATTACCAGAGTCTGTTCAGCGCCGTTAATCAGGTTTACTCGCAATACGACATTGCCGGTCCTCATAAGCACTTGCTCGCAACGGAACAATGCATAACCGGCTTCAATCAGAACAATCCCCCTTCATGGGCCAACAGCGCGGAACAATATGCCAAGGATATTTACGGTGACTGTCTCGCTGGTTCCGAAGGCTGGGTGGACTGGAACATGATACTTGACCAGCAGGGTGGCCCGAATGTGTCGAATAACTGGTGTGATGCAGGGGTCCTCATCAATACCAGCGCAAAGACATTCTCATTTACGCCTGTTTATTACTGCATGGCCCAATTTTCAAAGTATGTCCACACCGGGGCTGTGCGTATAGGCGCCACGGCAAGCGGGAACCCTACCCCGGACGTGATGGCGTTTAAAAATCCCGACTCCAGCATCGTGGTCATTGCGCATAATGCAGGGTCAACCGCATACAATGCCAGGGTCGTGGTGGGAACCAATCAGGTAGAGTACGCGAGCACTGCCATGTCGATTGACGATCTTACGTGGTACCCAGTGGGCGTTTCGGTTGTTAACAGTGCAAAAACACCGATTTCCGCGAAAGCCAAGCTTTCCGCATGGAGGCATGTTATGGGTCTGCAGAATGGTTCGGCAAGCCAGGCCGGACGATACACGGTGGATGGGAAACGGATTTCCGAATCCGCTGCAAGCCATGTTACTCCAGGCGTCTATGTTGACAAGCCAGCAATAACCCAGTAACGAATCAGTATCGAAGAACCTCCGCTTCATGCAGCGGGGGTTCTTTTTTTGTCTGTAAGGGGTCCCGGCCGCCCTGCCTCATGGCCTTCATGTGAGATTAAATTCCCGGGTTTACTTGACGGATTTTGAGACCGGCTGTTTTTATTCTATATTGTATTGTCCAGGCATCATCGCCCTATTGATGCCTCAATGACTCAGTATCGACACGACAAACCAATACACTTTTTTCAAAGGAGTCTTACCGATGAAGAAGTACAGGCTTCCTATCGCAGCACTTATCAGCCTTTTGTGCCTGAGCGGTTTGCTGCAGACCGCAAGCGCCCAGGAAACAGACACCGCAAGCACCTCAACATCACCCGGATTGACCGTGCTTGGACTGCGGTTTACCGGTTTCACATCCATGGAATTCGGCCAGATGCTGAACCCCTGGATGCTGACAAATCCAACGGCACGCGAGGATATTCTGCGCACCTACGTCAATTTCGGCGTGACAAAGCAGGTAACGCCCCGGCTGAGGATCGAGGCGGCGGCCGAAGGGAAAATGTATTACAACACCTTCAACCAGGAACAGACCTCGTCAATTTTAGAGGGGTTTTTCATGCCCACGACGTATTATGCTTTCTACATGGACCGCGCGTTCGGTTCCTATTCATTCGGGGATGTCGCGTCGCCGTTTCTTCAATTGACCCTCGGCTACTTTCCCTACAAATACAACCCGGATGTGCGTGACCTTGGGGAATACCTGTACAGAAGCGGCACATACCCTGCGTATATTCTCAATCAATTTGATTTCCCGGAAGCCAGACTGGCAGGCTTGAAGGTGAGCAGCAATTTGTTCGGCATGCTTCACCAGGACCTTCTCCTGACATTAACAACCGATTTGCCGCCATATTTTGATTTGAACCTCGGCTATGTTGTCTCATTCAATGATCCCAAGAAAATCATCGACATCGGAGCCGGGCTCATGTACCAGAGTCTCGTGCCTCTTGATGAAAACCTTACGCAGCCGAAGCGGGTTGACAACTCGTATATGAAAAACGCCACCGTTGATTCGCTGGGGAATATCATAGGCGATACGACAACGGAATATTATACCTCGGCCGGGCTCAAACTGATGGCGCGGTTTACTTTCGATATTAAAGGGTTTTTCGGCCCGACCATTCTGGGAAGCGAGGACTTGAAGTTGTACGGAGAAGCGGCAATCCTGGGTGTGGAGAATTATCCTTCGGACTATCCCACAAACAAGGTTAACCCCTACGGGTATGACACGCTCGCGCACAAGATTCCCGTAACCCTGGGATTCAATGTTCCGACATTCAAACTTCTGGATGTTTTTACCGCGGAAGTCGAGTATTACGGCTGCACCTATCCGAGCACGATACAGGTCAAGGATGAGACGGTATATAAGCCTGTACCCGTACCTCCGGGCAATCTAACGACAATAGGTGATCCTCGCAATTACTCCACACTTGACAACTGGAAATGGGCTTTCTACGCAAAGAAGAGTTTCAAAAACGGCATTTTCGTTGTGGGACAGGTCGCATGCGACCATATCCGAAATGAATCGCCGGTCAATGCGTTTTACGATACGGAGGAAATACTGCGTACCGACCGCTCATGGTGGTGGGCGTTCAAGCTGGGGTATAAGTTCTAACCAGGATTCTCCTGAAAAAAACACAGGATTGCCCTGATTTTAACTATGGAAAAAGAATTTCGATTTCAATTTCTTATCCGGATTATTCATGCGGGAAGTGTGCATAATCCGGATACAGAATCCAACCAAGCAAATTTGTCGAACGAGCCGAAGCCCCCGACTCCTTGCAACAGGAGCCGGGGGCTTCTATTTTCCCCGGAATAGCGTCTGTAAATCAAAACGTTTGTTTCGGAATCCAGGATTGTCCGGACCCGCCTCTAGGCGTGCCTGATCTCATGGATCGCCGCGGCGCTCTTTGGCACGAAAATCCTGCGCACTTCAGATTTCAAACCGGTGGCAGGCAAATAGGCCGAAATGTCCGGTTGGGACATGAGATACAGAGCACCTTGCGGGTTTAAATGGGAAGCCAGGCCTGCCAGAACCTGTTTCAGGATCCTTCCGCCAAGATCAAACCGGTTGGGATCACGCTCGTGCTGGTGCTCCACGGCGAGCGGCGCTTCAAAGAAAATCGTGTCGTACGACTGCGTTATACGATCGAACCCGTCGCTCACCCATGCGGATACCATCCCTTCTTTGCCCACGCGGCGCGCACATGCAATAGTATTTGCAACCGCGATCGGGTTGATGTCTGTTGCGTCAACTGGAATGTTGTTGGCCAGCGCGATACACACCGCGTCGAGTCCGGCGCCTGTGCCGAGAACGAGCGCACGCTTGCAGCCGGCAAGGTTTGGCAACCCGACTTCGAGCAGGTTCTCAACATAGGGATTGTTATATGAATACACGCTCGGAAAGAGCGGAAGATCCGGCACCGGGCCAACCGTTTTTGAAAAGACCTCAACTGCCACCGGCAGGGTGGGCTTCATGTTCCACACGATGCGGCAATCCTGCTGGCCCTTAAGCACCAGCGTGGCCCACCGGGGCCAGGGACCGGACAAATACTTCCCGGGCTGGCCGGAAAAGAATTCCGAGGTCTTTTGCCTGAGCAGAGCCGCAATATTCGAATTGCCGGAATAGGAATCGAGCAAAAGCGTTGAATGACAAAATGTGAATTCCGTGTCGCCGCGGAGGAAAAGCAATGACATCGGATAGATCGCGCCGCTACTGCGAAAGCAGAGAAGCGCGGCCCTATTGTCTTTTGCCTCCAGGAACGAAACAGCAGGCGATTGAAGGGTGATGAGTTCGATGCCATCCTCGCGCTCCTGCGCAAGGGGAAGCTTTACTCCCAGGGAATCCAGGAAGAGAGCGACGTCCAGTTCCCGGGCAGAGGGCCGGGGTTGTTCGAGGCGCATTCGGGAATCACCTTGCAGGTGTGTGGGGCGGAGCAAATTGTATTTGATTGCCGTATTCCGCTGAAAGGTAAATATAACCGCCGCAGGGAATGCGGGGCCAAAAATGTCGCGGCGCGAAAGGACCGATTCTATCGCGCTGGCACCCCGAGCAGACCGCTCAAGCGCGTCGGCCTAATATCCTTCTGTCAACTTTTACCCCGTACCTCCCCATGCTCGCATCCGGCCCTGAGCCCCGTGCACCCGCGGCTTTCCGATTTGTCCGTTGACTACTGAAAAATTTTACGGTATATTAAGGGGACCTTTAAAAATTGTCCCGATGTCATTGCGAGGAGCAAAGCGACGTGGCAATCTCCCGTAATTCATCACAAAAACGCGAGATTCGCGGACGCGTCTACTCCTGTAGTGCTGTATGCAGTTTTAGTCGTGGTGCTTCACTTCGTTCGCAATGACAGACCGCGTTTTTGAATATTTAGAGGCACCCTTAAGACGGTCGATTCTTTCGCCGTTGAGATCGATTCGTTTTTTCCAGCGCCCATAGTTATTTACTCGCAAAGACCTTAACTTGAAGGAAGGGAACATGAAGGCCATTGTTGCGTGCTCGGCAATTCTCGTTTTCTGTTCGCTGGCGGTGTCCAAGTCCGCGGATTCGCCGTCCATGCGCGATACGGTTACGGTGCAACGGAGCGCGCCTGCGGCGCAGGCCGCCCCGACCGAGGAAATCGTGGAACCGCAGCGGAATTCAAACATTCAATCGGTTGAGAACCCGCAGAAATTCGAATATTCGTGCGGAGAGATACAGCACAAGATCGCATCTTTTAGCCGTGTGCGCAACGTGGGAATCGGATTGCTGAGCGGCGGCGTTGCGGCCGCTGCCATCGGGCTGGCCATGATCGTGAGCGCCAACGGCGTCACCTATTACAGCTACGACAGTGAGTACGGGGAAAGCGGAAACATGACAGGCGCCATTGGCTCGGAAGTGACTGCCGTCGGGATACTGATGGCTGTGGCCGGGGGCGTTCTCACGACCATAGGCGTCAAGAAGGTGGTGGAATACAAAAACCGCGAAAAGCAGCAGCGGTGCACCCTTGAAGTCGAGCTGTCGCCCAATGCCCTCGCGTTGGTATGCCGGTTCTAATGCGGAAAAGTGGATACCCGTCGGGCAGAGACCCTGCGCGCTTTGTCTCTACCCGACGGGGAACGCCCGAATCTTCTTCTTTATCTTCTTTACAAAATCACATTTATTATTGAACCCCGTCCGGATAGAGCGTATACGTATCCTTCCATGTTATCTCCGCACCCGGATTAAGTTTGACCGAGATGTACGGCTCGGGGCATATCGAACGCGGCGACGCCCAGAAATTATACTTGCACGGGACCCAGTTGCATTCCAGCTTGAGTGCCGCCTTGCCCGTGGTTTCCGAGACGATCGCGGTGTTGGCCGCTACGGTCGCGGGAATGCCGCCGAAACTCGCCCACAGGTAATCCGACCCCGAGAGCGTTGACGTTACGGAAATAACCTTGCCGCTTATCGTGGACATTGACCCCCAGCTGCCGGGCGACGACGTCTGGTTGGAGCCGCCCGGAAGGATCGGCGCAAACCCGAAGGTGACCTGGTAGTTCCCGGCCACCGGTTTGTCGTCGATAAGGGTGAAGTTATGAGTATAATGATCGGTGACGATATTTTTTGTCCCGGTATTCGTGAGGTCGAAGTCTATGCTGTACGAAGGCGCGGTGTCGGCGACGGTGATCCGCTTGACATAATTGTAATTGTACCCGCTGAAGGCGGTGAGCACGTGGGTAAACTGCACCCAGTATTTGCCCCGGACAATGTTCCACACGCCCGGGTCGAGGATCTGGTAATTGGCGCGGAAGTCGTACGATCCGCCTGTTCCCTGCAGCTTGCCCACCCCTATTTTTAGAAACGGCTGCGTGCCGCTGTAGCCTGTTGCGCTGTCGATTCCGAATTCGCCGGCGGTGCCGGTGCCCTCGGACAGCGGGTCGTGGCTGCCCAGCGTGTAATCGCCATACCAGGTGTGCCCCTTGTTCTGGGCCTTGCCGATGATTCCCGACCAGTCGAACCGCGTGCCGCGGGAATAGCCGTTCTTTGCATCGGGCTTATATAGTGTCAATATGGTGGTCGCGTTGTTGATGATCATGCGCGGATACCCGGCCGGCGTCGTGAGGTACACGTCCGGCATCGTGTCGACGAGCCTGCCCAGGCACACCTTGACAGTATCGTAACCTGCTTTGACGATTCGCAGGGTGTCGGCGATCGTGTCCGCGGCCGTTTTGGAGAGGCGCGGGGTCAAGCCCGCGGCGGAGCCGGACGCGCCGGCGAGGATGCCGCCGCCGACAAGGGTCACCCTGAGGTTGTACCGGTGGTCTCCGGCCGTAACCACGAGAATCCCGCACGCGAAACTCCGGATTTCGCGAAAGAAAAGCCCGCCCGCCACCACGTGCGTTCCGGGGCCGAGCAGGACCGCAGGTTTGGACGCAAGCACCCTTCCGTCAAGGCCGAACAGCTGGACGCCGACACGCGTTTGAGAGCCGCACTGCATGCAGAGATCGGAACCCCGCATAAACACCGGCGCACTTTCTCCCTGCGACGATTGGAAAGCCCGCACCGGCGTTGATGACAGATGATAGGCGCCCGCGGCGGACGAGAGCCCGCTGATCCCGCCTTTTGTCAGCGCGACCGACGCTCCGGTGACGGGGACTGCGGTTTCGTCGACGACCTTTCCCGAGATGTCGATGGTTTGACCGAAAGCGCCGGCGAGAAAAAGACACGAGACGATGCATGCAGCCATGACTTTGGTTTTCATATTCCCCCCGGGAAGAGTTTGAACAAACGAGAGTAGTAATCTAAATAATGGGATGACTGGGGAGCTTCATGTGCGTTCCGGCAAGTTGTGCAGAATCGTGACATGTCCAATCTAATGCCGGTAGGGCCTGACCCTCATACCAAGCTCGCATGCTCGCTTTGGCTCGAACAGCACGAGCGGCAAACCCTTTGGCCTCGGGGGCGGCGCTGATGGCGGGAAGAGAATGCAGCTGTCAATTCATCGACCTCTACGGCGGCCAAGCTTGACATTTGTGCAAATTCACTTCTGCCAAGCGTTAGGCGGACTGAAGCGGTGTGCGGGAGCACAGTGCCGGCCGACCCGCGCCGCAGGCGCCAAGGGCGGACCGGCACCGAGGCTATTGGCCGAGCCCGCAAGGGGAACGCCCATACTCCCATACTTATTTAGCGGCGGGGCGCCCAAATCTAAATTTTGATCCCGGTCTTGTTGCACCGGGCATGGAATTATTTTCAACCGATGGCTATCTCCATCCCGATACTCTTTGAATCCGCAGACATCCTTGCCGTGTGCAAGCCCGAAGGCCTCACGTCGATTCCGGGGTCGGAAAAGGGAAAAGACACGCTTGTGGAAATGCTGTCGAAGCAATATGACCAGAAGCTCTTTGTGGTGCACCGCCTTGACAAGGACGTGAGCGGCGTGATGCTTTTCGCCAGAAACGCGGCAGCGCACAAATGCCTCAACGACCAGTTCGCGGCGCACACGGTGAAGAAGACGTACCTTGCCCTGGTCCACGGCTGCCCGGAACCGACACAGGGAGTGATCAACAAACCCATCCACAAGTTCGGGTCGGGCCGCATGGGCGTGGACCAGCTGCGGGGCAAGCCGAGCAAAACGGAATATGAGGTTGTCGAGGCCTTCGGCAAGTTCTCTCTTGTAAAAGCGCAGCCGCTTACCGGCCGCACGCACCAGATTCGCGTGCATTTCTATAGCATAGGCCACCCGATCGCGGGAGACAGGCTCTATGGCGACAAAGCGAGCCAGGCCGCATGTCCGCGCCTGATGCTGCATGCGCAGTCGATTGCGTTCAAGCTGACGTCCGGGGAGGAAAAGACGGTTGAGGCGCCGCTGCCGGAGACGTTTACCGCGGTGATGGAATCGCTGCGCGGATAAAGAGTTCACCACAGAGACACAGAGGTCACAGAGAAAATTCAACACGGGAGGCTGCGATTCTTGAAGACAGCGTTTTCCAACCCCCCAATCTTCTCTCTGCGTTCTCTGTGTCTCTGTGGTGAGTCTTCTCTTCTTCATTTTTAACTGTCAACTTTCCCCTGCGCAGAGTCATTACCGCTGATTGAAACGCTTCACTCCTTGCCTTCTTCATATTCATTGCCGAAATTGCGAAAATATGCGGTCCGTGGCCCTTGTTTCTTCCGAAAAAGCGCTCCTGCAATTGTGCCCTGCCGGCAAACGTAATTTTACGGGACGGATAACCAGGGCTTTTCGAAAGGAGTGATATATGATTATCGTAACCGGTGCAAGCGGCAAGACGGGTTCCCGCACTGCGGATCTTCTATTGCAAGACAAGAAGCAGGTCCGTGTACTGGGACGGTCGGCCGATCATTTGAAACATTTTGGCGACCGGGGCGCCGAGGTGATGGTGGGAGACCAGGGCGACCCTGACTTCCTGACCAAGGCGTTTACGGGAGCGGAGGCGGCGTATATCATCATCCCGCCGAAGTACGATTACCCGCAGGATTACCGCACCTATTACAACACGATGAGCGACGCCATTATAACGGCCATCAAAACATCCGGCCTGAGGAAAGTGGTGTTTCTGTCGAGCCTCGGGGCCGAACGGGAGACCGGAACCGGGCCAATTCTGGGGCTTCACGACGCGGAGGCAAAGCTCAATGCGCTGAGGCGGGTCGACGTGGCGGTAATCCGCGCCGGGTTCATGATGGAGAACCTGCTGGTCAATCTTGACACAATAAGAAACAGAAGGATCCTGGGCGATTCGGTGGAGCCCGACGTGCCGATTCTCATGGTTGCGTCGCGGGACATCGGCGACAAGGCCGCCGAAATCCTGCTCGACCGGAAGTTTAGGGGTCACAAAACAATCGAGTTGTTCGGCGACCGCGTTTCCTACCGTGATGCGGCGAAGGTGGTCGGACGATCTCTTGACATTCCAGACCTCCCCTATGTGCGTTTTGCCGACGACGATGCGATCAACGCGATGACGGGCATGGGCGTGTCCAGAACAGTCGCCGAGTCCTTTATCGAGATGAGCAGAGGGCTCAATACGGGGAAGCTGGCTGCCAGGAAACTCAAACCGGACAGCCCCAACGGGAGCACGCGCTTTGGTCAATTTGTGGATGAGGTGCTCAAACCGGCGTACAATTCGCAGGGGCTCAAGCGTGCGGCATAGACGGGGATAAGCAGTTCACCACGGAGACACGGGGAAGAAAGGAGAGTTGAAAAGTTGAAGAGTTGAAAAGAGTTGGATTCGCCATAGTGGTTTGCTGAGCGGGTACATCGTGAAAAGGGAGCGAGAATCGAGAAGCGAGGAGCGAGAATGAAGCAACACGACTATGTGTTTTCTGCTCGCTTCGCGCTTCTCTCGTGCGCGCGCACATGGGGCTTTCCTGTTCTTCACTTTCAACTGTCAAGTGTTAACTTTCAACTCTTCTCCGGGGTGAGTCTCTAAATTCCCGTATGTCCGAACCCGCCCGTTCCCCTGTCCGTCTCCGACACGGATGCGCTTTCTTTAAAGTCAATATCATTCGACACCCCCGCGACCACGAGCTGCGCAATACGGTCGCCCCGCTTGATTGTAAACGGCGCGCTGCCCGCGTTGGCAAGGATCACCTTCACTTCGCCCCGGTAGTCCGAGTCTATGGTGCCCGGAGAATTGAGCACGAACACGCCATGCTTGATGGCGAGTCCGGAGCGCGAGCGCACCTGCACTTCGTACCCTTGCGGGATCTCAAAACAGAATCCGGTGGGCACCAGCGCGCGGCCTGACGGTTGGAGCACGACGTCGGCCTCCACGGCAGCGGCAATGTCGCAGCCGCTGGAGCCTTTGGTCATGCGAAGGGGTATGGGCAAATCGCCGGCGTGCGGCAACCGCCGGACCATGATTTTGGGAGGTGTCTTTTTGGGCATGGGTGTTCCGTTTCCTGATTGGTTTGCCGATTGTTGCCTGAGCAAATTACGATGTGATCTGAGAAAAGTCAATTATTTGGAAAGGAAGACTCACCACAGAGAAGAACAAGATTCACCGCAAAGGTTTGCCCTCGACCTGATCGGGGGCGCAAAGAACGCAAAAGGGCGCAAAGAAGAGAAGATTCAGCAATGTTCAAAACATGATTTTCTGGCCCATATTTTGCAAGCCTTAGTTGTACAGAAAGGAGCGGGTATGGCCTCAACACTCTGGATCGGAAACATACAATTCGGCGGCATCAGCGTTCCTGTAAAACTCCACGCCGCGGTGAGTCAAGACCGTGTTCAGTTTCACCTCTTGCACAAAACAGACCGCGTTAGACTGCGGCAACAGATGATATGCAAACTTGACAAGGCTCCCGTGCCTGCCGGGGAGCAGGTAAAAGGGTTTCAGGTGGACGAAAGGAAATACGTTCTTATAGACGCGGAAGAACTCGAACAAGCCGAGCCTGAAGCAAGCAGGACCATTGATGTACACGAATTCGTAAAGACCGGCGAGATTGATCCCGTTTTCGTCGAACATGTTTATTACCTGGAGCCTGACGCTTCGCAGAAAGCGTACGGCGCGCTGGCCGCAGCTCTCAAAGACATGGACGCGCAGGGTGTTTGCACGTGGGTGATGAGAAAACGGGCCTATTTTGGCGCACTGCAGTCGGCCGGGCATGCACTCAGGCTCAACGTACTCCGGTACACCGACGAGATAGTACAGGCAAATTCACTTGGCCTTGAGTCGTTTGAATTGTCCGAAAAAGAGGTGGGCATAGGTTGCGAATTAATACAAAAGCTTACGGTACACTTTGAGCCGGGAAAGTACGGCAACGAACACCAGAAGAAGCTGCGGGACATGATAGAGAAAAAGGCGCATGGCCAGAAAATCGCGCTCTTCACGCCGAAGCACCTTAAACCCACCGAGCCCGGCACATTGCTCGATGCGCTCGAAAAAAGCCTGAAAGGGGCCGCATGATGATGCAGCACGGCAAGGCAAAAGCCGCACGAAGCAACGGGAAAAAGACCGAATCGGCTCCCCATGAAGCGCCCGCGCAGGGAATCTGGAGCGGCACCGTAAGCTTTAGCCTGGTGGCCATTCCTGTCCGACTTGTAAAGTTGGTGGAACCGGGCCGTATCTCGCTGCACCTGCTCCATGCCAAGGACTTCTCGCCCCTCGAACGCGCGATGTTTTGCCCCGAAGAAGAGAAAATCGTCCCGCAGGAAGAGATCATCAGGGGTTTTGAAATAGAACCGGGGAAACACGTCTTGATAACGGGCGAGGAACTGGAATCCGTGTCACCCGAAAGGAGCCGCACCATCGAGATAACGGAATTTATCGACATAAAGGAAGTTGACGCGCTCTATTACGACCATCCGTATTTCCTTGTCCCGCTCAAGGGCGGGGAAAAATCCTACCGCCTGCTGGCGGAGGCGATGCACAGGACCGCCAGAGCGGGCGTCGCGAAATTCGTTCTTGACGACAGGGAATACCTCGTGGTGATCATGAGCAGAGACGGCGCACTGGCCGTGAGCACGCTTCATTACAGCGACGAAATACTGCCGGAAAACGCTTTGGCGCCGGCAGCCGAAGCCTCGGAAGAGAACGTCATCAAGAAAACCATACAGGGAATGATGACCGGCTTTACCCCGGAGAAATACTCAAACGACCGCAGGGAAAAGCTCTTGAGCATTATCAACAAAAAGGTGAAGAAAAGGGCCGAGGTCGAAGCGCCGGAACCGGAGGAGGAAGAAGCGGCGGAAGGCGTGGCGGACCTGATGAGCGCCCTGGAGAAATCCATGCGCGCAACGAAAAAGGGCACATGAACGGGAAAACCGTGACTATTAACAGCCGGGAACTGTCGTTGTCAAACCTTGACAAGGACATGTATCCGCCGTATGGCTTTACAAAAACACGGTTGCTCGAATATTACAGCCTTATTGCGCAATTCATGCTCCCGTTTCTCGAGGGCCGGGCACTGACGCTCAAGCGTTATCCGCAGGGAGTGGACCGCGATTTTTTCTTTGAGAAGCGCTGTCCGCAACACCGCCCGGCCTGGATGGAAACCGCCGAGGTCCCTTATGGCGAGAAAAAAGTGATTACCTACTGCATGGCCAACAACCTGGAATCGCTGGTGTGGCTGGGAAACCTTGCGTCGATCGAGCTTCATGTCCCCATGGCAAAGGCGGATTCCCCCGGCAATCCTGATTCAATGGTTTTTGACCTTGACCCGGGCGACGGCGCCGGCGTCCTTGACTGCGCCAGGGTGGCGCTCATCGTGAGGGACCTGCTTTCGGGCTTGAAGCTTGAAAGCTTTGCAAAGACTTCCGGCAAAAAGGGGCTGCATGTCTTTGTGCCCCTTGATCCAGGGAAAACGACATTCCAGGACACGAAGACTTTTTCCAGGGCAGTGGCCGCCATCATGCAGAAGAAATTTCCCGGCCTTGTGACGGCCAGGATGAACAAGGAATACCGCAGG
The DNA here is from genome assembly GCA_003165595.1 of Fibrobacterota bacterium. Taxonomy (GTDB): domain Bacteria; phylum Fibrobacterota; class Chitinivibrionia; order Chitinivibrionales; family FEN-1185; genus FEN-1185. Next base: position 78,021 of record PLWQ01000027.1, read on the forward strand.
AACAAAGTATTTATCAACTGGTCCCAGAACGACGCATCCAAGACCATGGTCTGCGTCTATTCTTTACGCGCCGTGGAAAAGCCATCGGTGTCGTTTCCCGTTTCGTGGAAAGATCTTGAGAAAACGGCATCGCAGAAGGACCCCGGAAAATTCCAGGTCCTTGCGCCTGAAGCAAGTGCACTGGCTGAGAAAAAGGGTGGATTTTACCGGGAGCTGTTGGGAATGAAACAGAGGTTGCCGCACACATGGGCTTAAAAGAATACAGGCAAAAACGCGCATTGGAAAAGACGCCGGAGCCCGGACCGGGATCTTTACAAACAAACGAGGGGCGTTATCTCGCGTTTGTCGTGCACAAGCACGCCAGCCGCAGGCTCCATTATGACCTGAGGCTCGAAATGGACGGCGTGCTCAAGAGTTTCGCCGTTCCCAAAGGGCCCTCTCTGGACCCGACCGTAAAGAGGCTGGCGGTCCATGTTGAGGACCACCCTTTTGAGTACAAAGATTTTGAAGGCGTTATCCCCGCGGGCAATTACGGCGCAGGCCGGGTGATAATCTGGGACAGAGGTTTGTACGGTTCGCCTTTTGCAAAGGACAAACACGAAGGCGAAGAATTGCTTCTGAAAGGCCTGCGGAAAGGCGATTTGAAATTTGTGCTTGCCGGAAGCAAACTCAAGGGCGAGTTTGCCCTTGTCAAGACCGGGTGGGACGACAAATCGTGGCTCCTGTTGAAGAAAAAGGACCGTTACACGGTTGCCGACGACATCCTTGCGCAGGACCGATCGGTAGTTTCCAACAAGACCGTTGATGAACTCTCCGAAGAAAGCCCCGCCGGGCCCGCGAAACGAACCGTAACGGCGGCGCAAAAACCGGTTGCAAACATCCCGGCCGGTGCGCCGGTGAGGCCCCTGCCGCACGGCATTGAGCCCATGCTGGCCGAGGCCGCGCAGAAGCCGTTCAACCACGCGGACTGGCTTTTTGAAGTGAAGTGGGACGGCTACCGGGCGATTGCGGAGCTGGACAAAGGGAATATCGCGCTTTATTCCCGCAACGGCATTTCGCTTGTAAAGAAGTTCGCTCCCGTTGTCGAATCCCTGCAAAAGCTCGGCATGCAAGCGGTGCTGGACGGCGAAGTGGTGATTGCGGACCACAGCGGCAAGCCTGACTTCCAGAAGCTCCAGGATTATCCCAAATCAAAAAGCGGCCGTTTGCTGTATTATGTCTTTGACATCCTATACTACAGGGGCCGCGACCTGACCGGGCTGCCGCTTGTGCAAAGAAAGGAACTCTTGAAGTCGATCCTTCCACCGGACGAGCGCATCAAATACTCCGAACACATCCGGAAGGACGGCGTATCCTTCTTTAGCGCGGCGAAACAAAAGGGCATCGAAGGCATTGTCGCCAAACATTCTTTGAGCACGTACAAGCCCGGAACCAGGAGCAAGCAGTGGCTCAAGATAAAGAACCGTATTACCCAGGACTGCGTGATCGCCGGATTTACCGAGCCCCGCGGAGCGCGAAGATATTTGGGCAGCATCGTTCTCGGCGCGTACGACAAAGGCGCTTTTGTTTACATCGGCCATTCGGGCGGGGCCTTTGCCGCCCAAACCCTCAAAACGATGTACGAAAAACTCCGGCCCCTGGCGCGGAAAACCTGTCCGTTCAAAACTATGCCGCCCGGGGAAAGCCCGACCACCTGGATACGACCGGTGATGGTCTGCGAAGTCGCTTTTGCGGGCTGGACAAAGGAGATGTTGATGCGGCAGCCGCGTTTCCTGAGGTTCAGGGACGACAAAAAGCCGAACGAAGCGGTATTCGCCCCCTGAATCCCGGGAACGGGCGCAGGAACATCGAACGCAGCAAAAATGGAAAGTGGGGACCACATGAAAATTCTTACGGGTACAAGCGGTTACGGTTACAAGGAATGGAAGGGAAATTTCTATCCCGAGAAGTTATCCGCGGACAAGATGCTCGCCTTTTACAGCAAACGGCTTTCGACCGTGGAAATCAACAACACGTTTTATCGCATGCCCACAGCAAATGTCGTCCAATCGTGGGCCGAGCAGGTGCCGGCAGGGTTCACTTTTGTCATCAAGGCTCCCCAGATCATTACGCATGTGAAGCGCCTGAAAGACGTGAAGGAGGAGACGCGGTATTTTTTCAAAACGATCGCTTTTCTGGGCAAGAAGCTCGGCCCCGTGCTCTTTCAGTTTCCGGGCAGTTTTCGGGAGAACTTGCCTCTGCTCGAGGATTTTCTGGGCCTTGTCCCGCCGAAAGCTCTTTGCGCATTTTTGTTCAGGAACAAGTCGTGGTTCCAGGAAGAGACCTATAGCCTGCTTCGCAAAGGAAAATTCTGCCTTGGTCTGGAGGACACGGACGAAGAGCCGATACAGGATATTGTCGGCACCGCTCCGTGGGGTTATCTGCGATTGCGCAGGGCGGATTACACCGAAGAAGAGCTCTCGCAATGGGCGGACAAAGTGACGGCTCAGGAATGGAAAAAGGCTTTCGTTTTTTTCAAGCATGAGGATGACGCGGCGGCGCGGGGCCCACAGCTTGCGGAGAGCTTTAGAGAGCTTGTGAGAAGTGACGCTAAGGTGGGAGCAATTCAATAAGATTCACCGCAAAGACGCAAAGAACGCAAAAAATCGCAAAGAAGAGAAGATTCACCACAGAGACACAGAGAACACAGAGAAGAATAAAATTCACGGCAGAACGGGTGCGGCGAAATGAAGATAAAGGCCTGGGCGTTCCCCGGCCAAAGGCCGGGGCGGTTCTTCCTCCGGGCTCGGCCACAGGCCTCGGTACCGCCCTGCCGCTATGGCCTGTCGGCCGCGGTCAGGCGGTACTGCGCTCTGCGCACCCATCGGTCGCCCCTAACGCTTGGCAGAAGTTTACTGCCACAATTTTGGCAATCGCCCCTTCTTAACTGTTAATTCCTCGCCATGCCCTCAGTGTCTCTGTGGTGAGTCTTCGCAGTAGTCTTTTACCTTAGCGCACAGCGCGACGAAATCTTCGGGCGTGCGGCCGCTTTTGCAGCAGTTGACGAGCCATGAGCAGATTTCAAACGAGAGGGCTTTTGTCGAGGGGTCGATGTGGTCGACCGTGGGCAGGAGCGTGAATTCTTCCAGAAATATCTCGTGATCGTCGCTGCCTTTTGTCGTGTTCCAGGCGCCGATCTTGTCCCACGCCAGAGGATCTCCGGTGTACGGATCGTGCAGGCCGGATGCGCAGACGGCGGCGTGGATCGCCTCGCGGTAGAGAGACCTGCTCGCGCCCAGCGCGCAGGCGCGCTTCAATTTGAGGTCGCGCTTGTATAGTTCCTTCGCCCGCGCAAGCAGCCATTTGTCGTACTGCGGGAACGTGCAAATACCCTGCAAAAACGGCGGCAGAAGGTATTTGGCGGGAAATGTCACGACCCTCCCCTGTTTTCCGCTTGCCCGGTACTCGACGATTCTGTTGCACAGAGCAATGAACTGACCGGGATTGAGGAAGCTTTTGCAGCAGTTCACCTCCCACGAACATATTTCAAAAGCAAGCGCGTTGCCCCGGGGATCCACATGATCGATGGTGGGCATCAAATAGAATTGCTTCACATAATCGGCATCGGACTTGGCGCTTTGCGGGTCCCACGTGCTTATCAGGTCCCACTTGAGTTTGTCTCCCGTATACGGATCAAGCGGCCCGCTTGCCCCGACCGCGCCGTTTACCGTCTCCTTGTATTGCACAATAGTGCTCTTTAATGCAACCGGAAGCTTCCGTCTTTTGTCGCGTTTGAACAGCGCCCAGGCCTTGACGCGGACCCAATTGTCGTAGGCCGCGGGAGTGAGCAGGCCTTGAAGGAATTGCGGCAGGGGAAATGAGAAGGCGGGCATGGATAGAATATAAAAGATCCACCACAGAGACACAGAGAACACGGAGAAGAATAAGATTCACCGCAAAGACGCAAAGAACGCAAAAAATCGCAAAGAAGAGAAGATTCACCACAGAGACACAGAGAACACAGAGAAGAATCACAACGGAGAAAGTTGAAAAGTTGAAGGGTTGAAGAGTTGAAAAGAGTTGGATTCGTTACAGGGTTTGCCAGGCGGGTGCGGCGATTACAAAGACCTGATCCGGCGTCTATCGCTCTTTGCTTTCGGCAGTCAACTGTTAACTCTCCTCCGTGGTGAGTCTTTTCTTGACTTGCAAGACGGCAGAAATTGATTTATAAAGAGTTGAATCGAGAAATCGTTGAGCGTTGATCGGGCGATGCCGGGAGCGGAGGCACAGTGGCCGCAGCGCACGTGACAAACGAGGAGTGGAAATCTTTCTGGCTCGCAAAGGTGAGCGACGAGGTTGAAAGGCTCANNCTGGCATTTGTGGCTGCCCAGAAAAATGATGTCCGGCGACCGCTCATCCTGTTCTACGAAAAGGTGGCGCGATCCGACAAACACCTTGCAGCGCTCACCGCAAAACCGGCAATCCGGCCCGCAGCAGCTCATCCGGCAACGACCACGACCCCGGAGCCGCGCGAGGCGGAAACTGCATCAATCCTTGAAAAACTCGATCTGGAACTCAAGGCCCGCAATTACAGCAGCCGCACGGTTGAAAACTACCGCGCCATATCCTACAATTATCTGACCTGGCTCAAGAAAGCACCATCGGCCGGCGATGCCGGAGCCATCAAACAGTATCAGCTCCATCTGAAGGAAAAGAAAAACTACGCGCCAAGGACAGTGAACCTCGCCACGGCCGCAATCATTTTTCTCTATAACTCGGTCCTCGAAATCCCGGTTGCGC
>PLWQ01000002.1 GCA_003165595.1 Fibrobacterota bacterium
TTCCTGCTTGCGTTCTGCAACGACGCACAGGGAAAACAAACCTTTACCTACCGAATCCAGAACCTGCCGCTGCTTCCCAAGGGCGTGCAGGCCGCGGTTTTCAACGACGTCACAGGCGCATTTGAAGACATGTCGAAGGACTCGCTTGCCGTCGCGGTGGGGGGCAATTCGAAGAGCTACCGGTGGCTGCTCGTTGGACCAAAGGACTACCTGGCCAAGGAAGCGGCGCTGCTGAAACCGGCGGTGCTCAAGCTGTTCGGAACCTATCCAAACCCGTTTGCGTCAATGGTGCACATCAGGTACGGCCTTCCGTACGACGGCGTCGAAAGGCTCAGGTTCGTCATCTACGATGTGCGTGGACAAATCGTATGGCAAACCGAAATCAAGAACGTGGCGCGCTACGGCGTGAACGAGCTCACGTGGAACGGCCGCTCCGTGGACGGCCGGCCGGTTGCCGCCGGTGTTTACATACTGCGAATGGCCGCGACCGGGCCGGGCCTCAAGCAGCCGGCTCTGTTTGAGAAGAAGATGACGTATATGCCTTGAAGAAGTAAAAAGTTCAAAGTTGAAAGTTGACAGTGAATACAGCTTCGGGCCATTGAGACGGCCGGCAATTGAAGGATCACTGCTTTTGCGAGGATGATTTCCCGCTGCNNGTGTGCATTCCTGCGACGCTTCTTGATGCGCGCATGCCTGGTTGCCTGGAACCGCGGCAACGGAGTTTACATTTTGCGGGTGCTTGCACCCGGGAAAATGATGACGGAGAGAATTTTGGTGCAGAGGTGATTGAAAAAACGGAGGGAAAAGACATGCCAGCAGCGGGCAGGTTGAAAAATGCGGTTTGCGCGTGGGCGGTGCTGGCGTTTGCCTTGTCCAGCAACGGGCAAGCCGTGTATCCGGCCACGATCACTGTTCCCGTGACGTATTTCGATTACCATTCCGACGGATCAAATCCTGATTTCAATTCGGGCACGAATCCGGCCATTGTTCTTCCCGGCATGGTACAGACTGCGCTGGATAAAGACGGATTGCCTGTCGGAACAACGACCTACCTGTACAGCTGGGGGATCGGAAAATGGTTTCGTGCCTGGCCGCAGAGCCAACTGGGACAGGGCAGCGATTTTCTGAGGCCGGCCTACAGCATTGGGAATGCCGTCGGGCTTGAGTATGTCAATGGGGGAAAGGCATTGTTGCAGGTCGACACCGTGTCCTACGATACAGCATACAAAAATGCCGTGATTCAGGACAATCTGGTATTTACTTACGTGGCGGGTTCGGCAGGAGTGTATCAGTATCAGAACGCCAACTTCTTCCCGCTTGACAACAGGGGGTTCGGCGCGGATGTGCCGACAATCAACTTCGACGGGACGCCGCTCAACAGAGCGACGAATACGCACAACTATTCGTTTGCAATGCACCTGAGGAAAGGGTTCAAGTACCGGGCGGGTCTCACCTTCAATTTTGAAGGAGACGACGACTTGTGGGTGTTTGTCGACGGACAACTTGTGCTCGACCTCGGCGGCATTCACGGCACCACGCAGGGCCAGCTCTCACTTGACGGGCTGGCAACCCAGGTGGGTCTTGTCCCGGACGATTCAGCAACGCTCGACGTTTTCTACTGCGAACGGCAGTCGGTGGGTTCGGACATCAAGATCACCACCAACCTGGTCGCGCCGGTGATATCGACTCCCGGTCCGCAGCTTATTGCCGTTGCCTCGCCCTCCCCAAGCCGCCGTCCCGAGCTGACCTGGCATTCGGTTTTGCCCCGGGCAGCATACACGGTTGAGATCGACACTTTGGGCACGTTCGCTTCGCCTTTCCTGCTTGCGCCGGTGAGCGATACGTTCCTCGTCCCTGCCGCCGACCTGCCTTTCGGAACTATTTACTGGCGCGTCAAGAGCGATAGTACCGGTTGGTCAAGCATCGGCAGCTTCTCCATCGAGCCCGATTCCATTCCGGTGCTCGTCCGCTTTGATGGAGTAACCGTCTCTTCCGTTCGCCCCACGTTTGTGTGGCACCCGGTTGTCAATGCCATATCCTACAAAATCGAGGTGTCGCAGGAGCCGTCGTTTTCGCCGGTTTCAACGTTGGACATCTCGGATACGTCGTTTACGATGCTCGCCGACTGTGCGCCGGGCATGTGGTACTGGCGCGTAAGCTGCAGCAGGAACTACGAGTTGTTTGCGCCGGCCGACAGCCTGAAGATAGATGCCGTGGGCAATGAAAAGATTCCGGCACTAGCCATGAAACACTTTGTCCGCGTAGCGAAATCGGGTCCGGGCATACTCATTTCCTCCGGCGGCTACGACAACCGCGATGTGAGCGGCGTTGTGTATTCGGTGAGTGGGGAAGTGGTTGCGCGGCTCAAGGGCTCGGATTCCGGGAACAACTTGATGGTATGGAGTTACACGGACCACTGGGGTAAACGTGTATCCAACGGCCTGTACGTGCTGTTTGTAAATGCAGGCCCAAAAAGCATCAAGCAGAAGTTGTTCGTGACGAACTGAGCCGTGGTTTGTTTGTTGACAAGCCCGCCTACAGAAATTCTGGCCGCTCAAATGTCCTGTCCCGCCGGCAGAATTCAATTCCCTTGACAGTAGCTCCTACGCCTTTTTATATTCAGTAAAGAAGGTCCAGGCCGGAACAGTGCACTCCGCATGGGCCGCATTCCACAAGAGTCAAGTGCAGCATACACGGTATAGGGCCTCTTCCTGCATACATGACGAGGGAGGTCATCATGCGTTTGTGCGGCGTGTTGCTCTTTCTTCTAGCGGCGGGAAACGTTGCTCTCGCCCAGGTAGCATCCGACTACTACAACAAACCGAGCCAGGAATTGTTTGAGAGCGTGTCTCAGGAGAGCACGTTTGTTCACCGCGGCGGTTTCCTGCCCTGCTACAAGTGTGTGCGGCAGTGGGCAAAAGAGAACAGGGACAAATACAATTTTCTCTCAGTTGCCTGCAGCGATTCTTTCGGCATTGTACGGGTGACTTCATCGTTCGATTGTCAATATCTTCACGGCGGCAACCGGCCCGGAATGCTCACGGCATGCAATTTGATCCTGACCTCGTGTTCGAATTCGCTCAAGATCGGATTCGCAGACCTCAAGTCGAGAGACTGCGGTGCGTTGTGGCGGATTTCAATCCAAAAGGAACTGGTCCACCTCATCTCACTCCTTCCTGATTCCGTTCCATCGCCGAGTAATCCTGTTGCGGCGGTTCATATCTATAGAGGCTTGGGCTATCCCGGGGTTGTGGATTCCATCTTTGATGCGATACGTGCAGACAGTATCGCTCATGCCGACAGCATTTTCCATGCGCACGTTTCGGATTCCATTGCCGCGCTCGGACGGATTGCGTCCGTGGTCGACGCGGACAGCGGCGACGGCAATGCCCTGGCCGCTCGCAGGGAAACCGACAGTATCGGTACCGTGGTCCACAAAGACTCTGTTGAGGAACAGAAACTGGCGGCCATAATTTTCAAGGGCCAACCTGTTCTGAAGGGGAAGAAGGTGACCACCGACGCGAAACTTGACTGCCTTGTCTTCTTCCTTTCCAACAAACTTAGAACCGTGGAACAAGTGAAGGCATATCTCGTTTGTCTTGAAAAGCTCTGCAACGATCAAATGGCGCTTTATTATGCTGCAAGGAAGGTGGTGTCGCCCGATCAGAAATATCTGTGCGTGCTCTACTACAAGAAACTGCAGGGCGATGTCGGCAAAGTGCAGGCCATGCTTTACAAGCTGGAGGGCCGCACAAGAGAAATATCCAGCCCGGTGGAAAGCGAACGCTTGGCGCCATGGTAGGAAGGCACGTCCCAACAAAAGAAACGGCTGACAGCCTCGCCCTCAGGACGCCGCCGTCAACCGCCAATTTTCAACTGTCAGCTTGTCTACAATCCCTGTTTTTGCTCGCCGCTGCCCAGAAGCCTGCTTCCTAGAATCTGATTGTCGGACCCGTACATGCAGCAGGGTTGGTTCGATGCGACCTTAAAATCGAGCTTTGACCGTGGGCTGCCGAATTTCGGATCAAAGGAGAAATTGTCGGCCGGGATCGTGCGGCTCACCGCAAGGTTGCCGAACAAGTCGTTTTTGGTAAGCTTGGTCCTGTCCGATTTTGCGGAGAGCTTGACGCCCATGCGTTCGTTGAACGCGATCATGTTGTTTTCGATGATGGCGTCGGAGCTGCCGCCGAGAGCGATGCCGTTGTTGCCGTTGAAGCACACCGTATTGTGGTTGATGGATGACGAGGTCGAACGGATGTCCCACCCCTGAATTCCCGACGCACGGTTGAACACGATGATGTTGTCTTCAATTCTGGGCAGATGCCGAACGCAAATAATGCCCGTCCCCCAGTTGTTGATGATCCTGCAGTTGACAATAGAGTTACCCGCGTCCTTGGAGAAAACGCCGATGGTTCCGTTGCGGATTTCAAAGCCGCTCAGCACGGAATTCGCGGAGAGCGACACGATGGTGCCTTTCCCGCTCCCGTCGATGACCGCCTTAAATGTGTTGCGTGCTATAAGCGAGACCCCCGCCTTTACAAAGATGAGTTCCGGATAAACGCCGTCGGCGACCCACACGGTGTCGCCCGATTTGGCATTGATCATGGCCTGGCCGATGGTTTTGACCCCCACCGACGGGACCGACATGGATTCCCCGGCCCAGGAAATCTGCGGGAGAAGGAACGTAAGGACGGCCAGAAGACCGATCCGGTTTCGCGCGCGCGTAAATGCAGACATATGCCAGCTCCGTTCTTGAGGTTAATAGGAAAAATGTGCGCCTATTTCGGAGTTAATGCTCGAAATCAGACTTTTCAAAGGGGAATCGGCGGCCAGGGAAAAATCGAGTTTGCCGCGGGGCGCCGTAAAATGCGGATCGAGAGAATAGTTTTTGGACGGCTGTGCCGACGGCGTTCGGCCGTTCTTGAAGAAATCGTTATTGGCCATGCTCGTCCGCACATTTTCAACAATCTTGACGGCCTCGTTCTGGTTAAAGGCTATGATGTTGGATTCGAGCACCACCAGGGAGTTCCCGCCGAGTGAAATGCCGTTGTTCATATTGAACGCGATGGTGTTGCGGTTGATTGCCGCGGACGTGGAGCTCAGGTTCCATCCCTGGATTCCCGACCCGCCGTTAAAGACGATAACGTTGTCCTGGATGCTGGGAATGTTGCCGACGCACAGGATACCCGATTCGCGGTTGCCGGTAACGCGGCACATGAGGATTGCATTGCCGCCGCTCTTCGAAGAAATGCCGATGGTGCCGTTGCGAATCTGGAACCCGCACAGCGTTGCGTTGCCTCCCAAGGTGACGACGGTGCCCTTGCCGCCGCCGTCGAGTGCGGCGCCAAGCAGCGAAGCCGACTTGAGAACTACATCGGCTTTTACCATGATTTCGCCCAAGTACGTGCCGCCGGCGACCAGCACTGTGTCGCCGGCTTTTGCCGCGATCATCGCGAGGGCGATGGTGCGGGCTTCTGTTGACGGAACGGAAACAATGCGACCGGCCGCCGCGGGAGTCCAGAGTGCCGCGGTAATGCCGACCACGAGGCAGGATATGATTGTTTTCATGGGGCGATCTCCTTGTGCCGCGGCGGGTAATGCGGCGCCATGTTTTATTTCTTGATGCCCACGTTCATGCGGATCGTCTGGGTGCGGCCTCGGGTGATGTCCTGCACGGTCATGCGCGCCAGATAGGTACCGGGCGCTGCCAATGAGCCCTTACTCGTCTTGCCGTCCCAGATAAAATACAGTTTTACATTGTCTGAGATGTTCTTGGAGTCGAATTTCATGTCCTTGTTGTCCACGAGCACGTTCCCCACGGCATCGTATATCGTGATGGTGGCCCGCACGTTGCCGTTTTGCAGGTCCTGCTCCACGGCTCGCACAAACGATATCTCGAGCCGTGAGCCGTGTGTCGGATCGCCCGTGCCCAGCCACCTCTGAGGAATTTGGGTGACGCCCGGCACGAACGGATTGCCCACAGCCCTGGTATTCGAGATGATGGGAATGTCGCCGCACAGCTCCAGGGGAAAGACACGAACCCCGGCCTTGACCGTGTCCAGCCCGGACAGCGTGTTGCCGCCAAAGACATACAAATAGCTGTTCGAAAGCTTGACAACCGTTGTAAGCGCGGGGGACGCG
>PLWQ01000030.1 GCA_003165595.1 Fibrobacterota bacterium
GTGGTGCTGCGGGGTCCTTCAATCCCGAAGTTTGCGCATTGGCTGTTCTCGGGGTGTACATCCAGTCGTAATCGCGGTCCTCGCAGCTCTGCTACGGGGTCCTTCAATCTTTCGCCGGGTGTCTGAAATCTTGTTGCAATCTTCTTAGATTGTGGTATATTTCAGTGTAGGACATTTGTCCTACAGGAGGAATCATGGATTCAGTTGCGGTGCGCGACTTTCGGGTCAATCCGGGCAAAGTCTGGAAAAGGCTTTCAAAATCCGGCAGGATGATCATTACGTCCACGGGGAAACCAATTGCGCTGCTGACAAACATTAAGGGCAGCTCCATTGAACAGGAAATTCGTATCGATGCCATGGCGCGTGGCGCCACAGCCGTATCTAAATTGCGAGCTCACGCCCAGAAACAGGGGCTTTCCAGGATGCGGGGAAAGGCAATCTTCGCTGAAATTGCGAAAAGCAGAAAAAGTCGCTGAACGATTTCATGGAAGCGGTCATCGATACCAATGTTCTTGTCTCCGGTTTGCTTCGCGCAGACGGCCCTGCCGGAGAAATCGTTGACTGCATTTTCGGGAACGTCATCACGCCGGTTTTTGACGATAGAATTCTCTTTGAATATCGAGATGTACTTGCTCGCCCGAAGTTTTGCTTTCCCTTGGAAGTTGTAGAAGATTTGCTTTCCGCCGTAACGGTCATCGGTAAACCGGTAATCGCCGAACATACTCACGTTCGGCTGCCCGATGAGAAGGACCGTTGTTTTTACGAGTGCGCTTTGTCGACAAAATCCGGATTCCTCATCACTGGAAACCGAAAGCATTTCCCGTTTCACACGTGCCGTGGGATACGAACCTGTTCTCCATCGGAGTTCCTCGCATGCCTTTAAGAAAAGTCATGTGTCAACTATCTTTTGTCACCATCAGGCAACTTCATTGCACCTGGTTTGTTTTGCCATTATTTTTCATCTTCGACAACAAGGTGCAACTTTCCTTCTACCCTCCCGCCCATAAAGCCACGAGACCGGCATGGTTCGACGGGCCCACCACGGGTTCTCAGCTTTGACAATGGTGGGCGTAAATGTCTATATTGTTCTTTGAGGCCGTTCAAGATGTAGACGGCGAAGGCGGAAAACCGGGGAAGAATCGAACGCCTGCCTGCCGAAGCTTCGGCGGAGGCAGGTCAGCAAAGAAACCCTCTTTATACGCCCGCCCGCTTGCGAAAAGTCGGATCACCATGTTGCGCCGCCAATTCCACACCACTCGATGCCGTACCGGATTACCGCTTGCGTTGTGCGCGTCTGTTCTTCTCTTCTGCGCGCCGCATCAGCTTGTCAAACCCGGCGCGCCGCCTGCCTCCCCGTACGGGAACACCAACCTTGCCATCTGGAGCAATCTCACCGATTTTGAGATCATGGCGCTCGGGGGCGCAGCCAAGGCGCGTTGTGGAGATCCCGACGCGCTGTTCGCGCTCGCTCTGTTCGCCTCCGGCGACGTTCGCTCCATGGAGACTTATGCGGCGTATCACAAGCGGGTTCTTGACTTTATAGAAGAGGTCAGGCTCGATGTCGGCAAAGATTCCATTGATTTCAACCGGGGTAAGGTTCTGTACGACAACATGTTTCTGAAGTTTTTCGGACATCAGCCCGGGAGCGACGAGCTCAAAGGCTACGATTTTAGTCAATCGAAGCTGTCGGAGATATTCAGATCGGCAACATACAATTGCATCAGCTCAACATTACTGTATGTGGTTCTTGCGCGCTATTTCGATCTGGACGTAGACGTTGCCGTCATTCCGTCTCACGTATTTGTCCAGCAGAATCTGCGCGAAGGCGGGATGATAGAAATAGAGACCACCAGCAAGAACGGCTACAATTTCAAGAACGACAGGAGCAGCTTTGGACGCCTGCAGAGGGACTGGTTCAAAGCTCGCGGCCTTGTTATGCCTACCTACGAAGACTATACGAAACGGCAGATCTTTTCCCCGCTGCACGTCATTGTCAACAACATGATAAACCAGCATACCGATCCCGCGCGCATGGCAAACGTCGACAGGTACCGGCTGTTTGAGGCCATGGGGTTCTGCTGTCCCGAAATCAAGGCGTACGCTTACAGCCGCCTCGTGGCTCTCAATAACGAGGTCATGGAATTGCAGAATGCGAAAGATTTTGAATCGATGGGCCGGTTTTACGGCAAGATGCTGCCTGTGATCCAGGCACTCGATTCCGTGGGACGAAACGACACCGCGTTTTGCTGCCTGACCTCGTCGCTGCGGTTGAGCTACGGCTTTACGATTTTCAAAACAACAGGCAGCGCAGCCTCGGAAGACACCATCGCCGCCGTGGCGGAACACCTTTTCGCAGCTATGCCGGATTACAAGATACTCGTTAACAATACGTGCGCGATCTTGCAGCAAATAATTGACAAGAAGATCAAGGAAGACAGGTTCGAAGAGTCGGCTGCCATTGCGGATCGGTTCTGCCGGTATCCGGACATCAAGCCGTCGATGACGTATCTGGAATCGTTTGTCTACGGGAACTGGGCCTCCTCGCTGTGGCCCAAAAAGGACTGGGACACCGTGATACGGCTTTTGCGTAAGGCAATTTCCTTGGCAGACAAAGACGAAGTTCGTAAACCGTTTATCTTCAATATCAAGGGTGCGTATTTTAACTGGGCGGTCCAGCGGTACAACGAGAAAAACCTTACGGAATCGTTGATCCTGCTCAAGACCTGCGAAGCCGATTTCGGTCTCGACAGCGACGCGCTTGCGCTCAAAAACAAGATCGTAACGGCCGCGGCACGGTAAAACCTCCGCCTCTTAGTCCATCAAAAGGATCGTTTCGCGTCCGCGAATCTCGCGTTTTTGCAGAAAATTACGGGAGATTGCCGCGTCGCTACGCTCCTCGCAATGACATTAAGGCAATTTTTAGAGGTGCCCATAAATCCTTACTCGCCTCAGGGTTTGCAATAGGAACACGATCAGGGATGATCGTGGCACACAAACGCTTTGATCTACTTTCACGCGATGGTCTGGGCAGCCGTGCGGGCCTCGCAGCTTACCGCGCTGGATTCCCGTGCGCGCGCCCGTCTTTGGGAAAATGGATTCCCTACGGACTACGGGCAAGGCGTTTGAGATGTAAATACCGAGAAGACGCCGGAAATCGGTGCGCGCAGCGGCGGATAAATCGGATAGTTAAGGCCGAGATTTCTGGGATCGTCGGCGCCCACTAGGCCGGAAAATGTGCCGCTCACGAACGAGCCTATAATCGCCCCGTTGGAATATTTAGGAGCTTTAAAGGTAAGGTCAACCGAAACCGAGAATACGTTGCTGCTGTCCATGTGCGAAAATGTGTCGGATGGCACTGAATCATTATCACTTTTCGAAATGCTGTCTATTACTGCAAAAGGTATCACACCTGCTTGATAGACAGTGGGCACTGATGGATCCCATGACTCTATCGTAGTGCCCGGAAGAGGGAAAAAAACGCACTTGACACGGTCCGGTCCGCTGTAGGTGCCGCCAACCCGAAAACCCGTTCCCGAAATTTCCAGGGTCAAATCACCGGCCATTTTGCTTAAGTCCGTGAGGCCCCACAGGGTGGTTACCGAACACACCGACACCGCGGCCCCGAATCCGTTATAGTTTATGGTTTGCCCGTTAAAAAGAACCGAGAGATAATTCGTATCGGTGGTCGGAGGATTCGTAAACGGCATCGTGGAATCGATGTTGATGCGGAGTACCTTGAAGCTTCCGTCGGTTATGGAATCGATTTGCCCCAACGCGTTCTTTGCAACACCGGAAAAGGTGCCTTGGATATACCCGTTTACCGGCCCAAAGCTTGACACCGTGATAACAGGCTGAACGCTTGATAGCTTGGTGGTCGCTACATGCGTAACCGAAGTATCCGGGGTATAGGTAATTGAGGCCGTCGAATCGGCCCCGTGTGATCCGACACTGGTATCGTTAAAGGTAATGAAAAGTGCGATTTGGGAAGCCGTGCCCGCGTTGTTTTCACCGACCACGGCGGCAATGTGCCTGCCGTTAGACGTGTCGAACGCGCCGTAGGCCATTTGGGTGAGCTGTTGCTGAACGCCATTGACCTTGAAGGTTACAAAGGTTTGCGATTGTTGCGGCAGACTTCCTTTGGAGTTATTTGGCGAGGTGGGCAGGTTGCAGGAAAGCAAACTTGCCGTGAAAAGCGAAAACAGGCATAGTACGGCGCGATTCATGGTTTCTCCTCTGTTGCAAACGGCTATGGCGATATCAAGACAGATAGGAATCGAAGCAGCTGAAAAGCAAATCCTGCCGAACGGTAAACACAGCAAAAATACGGGATATCGCAGCTCATGTCAACAGGGATCAGTCTTCGCGCGGGTGCCGAACATTCATGCTGCCTTCTTGTGCAGTCCATCCAGCCGGTGAACTTCGTGGTCAATTCGACGGTACGATTTGTGACGGGCGAAGTAAGATGCCGGACTACAACCGCATTACAATTTCGGCCGGTCGTGGCTTGACGGCCTTGTTTCCGGTTATTGTAAATTGTGTGAATTTATGCTGCTTTTAGCGGCGCTAGTTCTTGTTCGGAAATCGGGGAGACATGTAATTGATGCAATACATCGTTAATTGCTGAAATGGGTGTTTGCGCAGGGGAGGTAATTTCCAAGCCGATAACATTATTTTCATTGTCAAAATCAGCAATTATACCTTCTGTAAATTTCTTTGTCGTTGAAACTGTTGAACCGGTCATCCTGGAAAGATAAATATATGCAGCGAACGGCTTGCCCTTACGAAAGGTTATTTCCAAGTATCTGTCTTGCATATTATCCCTCGATTGAATAGGCAGTGACCAATACCAATACTTTTTCCTGGGATGCTCTGGGCAGCCGGGCGCCGGTTTTCGCCTGAGCCGAGGTCGGGCGAAGGCGATTATTTGTTTTGCAAAAGGAAAACAATGGCTTTGATAAAATTGTCTGTTTTCGCAATTCTTGGAAGAACTTGATCTTCTCTAAAAACAACAAAATCAGCATAATCACCTTCTTGACGTCTATCAAAAAGGTCATTATAGGTTTCGGCAGTTTCCTTTGAAATAACGCCTGTTTTTACAAAATTAAGATTAAAAAGTGACCTTATGCCGGTATGTTTACTTGAACTAAAATCGTTTTTGGCAAGCAAAGCAGAAACAGCATAAAAACAGGCGTAATAAAGGCGATTCACGCAGGGATTCCATCGTTTGGCGTTTGCCAATAATTTGGCATCTTCCAAAGTCTGATTGGCTTTTTCCAACCTATATTGTATCAAATCCTCCAACGTACCGCTCATATGGTAATACCCTCATGTTTTATGTTTTTATATAGAGGTACTATTCGATATTCAGGGCTGTCCCATTCGACGCGGCTTCGCACAATTGAACATAAAACATCTCCGGTTTGCCATTCAATTTCATAAAGCTGATGCCGGATATTATCCGTACGTTTATCATCAACCTGGCCATCCACAAGAATCAGGAAATCCCAGTCGGAACCTTCGTGGAAATCCTCCCGCGCGCGGGAACCGTAGAGAATAATCTCAGCGAAAGGCTCGATTTGCTTTACGGCGGTTTTTACTTTGTCCAGCAATGGTGATTTCAAATTCTTCTCCTATATTCAACAATTCTTCCGAACATTCATGGTATAAACAAAAAATACATCATCCGGGGCGGGGATGACCAGCGGCATCACCACAGGCAGCCTTGTCTAAATAATTCCAATCCCTTGATGCTGAGGGTTGAGCATGAGCACCGGCATGTTGTATTTGTCCGGGATTACACCTTGGTTTCTCGAACGTGCAAATGATGATGACTAACGGTATTCTTCGTTTGCCTGGATGCAAGTGATCTCCAAGATTTGCCTCAGGGTTTACAATAGGAACACGATCAGGGATGATCGCGGCACACAAACGGTTGGATCTACTTTTAGGCGATGGTCTGGGCACCCGCGCGCTTTCACAGATAAGGTTGGGGGTCGATGTGACGGCCGGCGTAGGCTGCCGGTACAATTTCAGGGGCGGCGCTTTGGCCGCCGGGGGCCGGACCAATGCTTTTCATTCATCAATCTACAGTTTGCAATCTATATTGAAAAGATGATTTTGGCTGAGGGTCCAAAGAAAATCTCCTGGGACCCCGTTCGCGCATTATTTATGTTGCAATCAAAGCAAAAACCGCTCGCCTAAGTCGGGCGTCGCCCACAGTGATTAATCGAAGCGGCATCGCGTGACGATCGAAACGGAAAGGTATCTTTCATGGCTCACCAGTACTACGAAAGCGCGGACCTGGCCGATTTTCCCAATATCGAGGAATTTGCGCGCGACCAGGGAAAGGCTTTTTTCGAGTATTACGGCAGTTCAACCGGAGCGGGGAAGCTGTCGGAGCGCGAAAAGTCGCTTATCGCTCTTGCGGTCGCCCACACCGAGCATTGCCCGTACTGCATCGACGCCTATACCACAAAGTGTCTTTCCCTGGGCCTCACCAGTGACGAGATGATGGAGGCGGTGCACGTGGGCGCGTCGATGGTTGCGGGCGCCGTTTTGGCTCATGCCACGCAGATGAGAAAAATCATCCGGAAGAATGAGATGTAGCGCGGTCCGCGATGGAACCACAAACAATTCCCGTACCGACCCCTTTTGAAAAGAAATTGCAGGCTGCATCGCTGTGCCCGCTTGTGAGCCGGGACATTGTGACGCTGCAGATCAATGCGGGGAAGCGTTGCAGTCTTTTATGTAAACATTGCCATGTTGAGGCCGGGCCGGGGCGCACCGAGGAGATGTCTCGCGCTACGCTGGAAAAATGTCTCGCTATTGCGGCCGGGCAGTCCATAACCACCGTCGATATCACCGGCGGCTCGCCGGAAATGAACCCGCATATCGAGTGGTTCCTTGATGCCGCGGCCAAACTCGGCAAACGGCTTATTGTGCGCTCCAACCTGGTTATCCTTCTTGATAAGGAATACGAACAGTTCGTTGATGTTTACGTGCGCAACAGGGTGGAACTGGCAGCGTCGCTGCCGCACTGGAAGGCGGAAAAATGCGACCGCCAGCGCGGACAGGGCTCGTTCGACAAGATTGTTGCCGTCATTCGGATTCTTAACGGGCAAGGGTATGGCCGTGAGGGGAGCGGGCTGGTGCTTGACCTGGTGCATAATCCGATGGGATCGTTTTTGCCCGGACCGCAGGCCGCGCTCGAACAGGAATACAAAGCCGAACTGGCGACTGTTCATGGTATCACCTTTAACAAACTCTTTTGCCTCACCAACAATCCGGTGGGCAGGTTCAGGGAGCATCTGGCGGCAAAGGGCAGCTACGAGGAATACATGGCGGCGCTCGAACGGGCGTTTAACCCTTTGGCCGCGGAGAACGTGATGTGCCGCACAACGCTGTCCGTCGGCTGGGACGGATCGATTTACGATTGCGACTTCAACCAGATGCTCGGCCTTCGGGTAGACCATGGCGCGCCCAACCATATAGAAGAGTTCGACCTGGAGGCGCTGCGGCAACGGCGGATCGTGGTGGACGATCATTGCTATGCGTGCACCGCGGGTCAAGGGTCCTCGTGCCAGGGCGCCGTGGGTAAGGCGTCCGGTGTGCGCGGCTGACAAATCCCCATGAGTCCCGCACTTTTCATCGCATTCTACGGCTTTGCATTTATCGCCATGATCGGCCTGTGGCGTTTGTGGCCCAAACGCGGACCGTTGTGGGCCGTGTTCCTGATCGCACTTGCTTTTCGCGCCGCGCTCCTGCCGCTTCCGGCCAATAGCGATGTAAACCGGTATGTATGGGAAGGGGAAGTCCAGAACGCCGGATTCAACCCCTACGCGCTTGCGCCGGACTCGCCCCGCCTCGCGCCGCTGCGCGATTTTGTATGGAAAGGGGTCAACCATAAGGACGTGCCGGCCGTCTATGGTCCCTGTGCCGAAATCCTTTTCCGTTTGTGCGCCGCAATAGCAACGTCGCCGCTTTTCTTCAAGATCGTTTTTATTTTGTTTGATATGGGGACCATGTTTTTTCTGGCCCTGCTCATGCGCACCTGGTCAATCCCAAAGTTTGCGGATTCCCCGAAGCAGGCTTCGGGGTTAGCAAACGACTATGAAATTTTTCTTCCTTGGGGATGGAAGATGCCTCGCAGCTTGCTGCGAGGTTCTTCACTGGAGCCGAGGCATCTTCTTTTGTATGCGCTTAATCCGCTCGTGCTGTACTCGATAGCTGCGGAGGGGCATTTGGAAAGCGTCATGCTTTTCTGGATTGCAGGCTGTTTCTATTTTTTTCGCAAACAAAAGCACGGCCTCACGTTTCTCTTCTTTGGCCTTGCCTGCGCCACAAAGCTCACGCCGGTGTTCCTGTTTCCGTTTTTACTCAGGAGAAACAACGCGGCCCGGTCGATTTTTGCGCTCGTGCCGATCGGCCTTTATTTGATGTATCTCGCGCCCGGCGTGTCGTTTCTTTCGGTACCGCTGCACTTTGCCACGCAGTTTCATTTTAACGGGTTTAGCGCGACAATTCTGTCGTGGCTTCTGCCTTTTTCACGGGTTCCCGCGCTTTGTCTGGCGTTGTTTGTCGCCGTTATGTTGTACCTGTTCTTCTTCACCCCGGATCGTTTACGGGCGGCATTTTTCGCGGCAGGCGCCTTTTTTCTGTTTTCACCAACCGCGCATCCCTGGTATCTGCTGCTCGTTACGATTCTTTTGCCGTTCTACCGGTCGCGGCCCTGGATTCTGCTGCACCTGACCGTCGGGTTTGCGGCGCTTGTCAACATTGGCTACGTGCAAACCGGAGTGTGGAGAGAATCGCCCCTGCTGTGGGCCGCCGAATATGTTCCGTTTGCATTGCTTGGGCTGCGGGTCTTTGTCCGCGGCGCATCCTTTGCGCCGACGCGGTACGCTCGTCCCTCGTTTCTCTCAATAGTCATTCCAACGCTTAACGAGCGGGAAAACATCATCGCGTGCATCGACGCCATTGCGCCGTGCACGGAGCTTGGCCATGAGGTGATCGTGGCCGACGGCGGGTCGGCCGACGGGACTCTCGAAATTCTCAGGAACCGTCCGGCCGTGCGGGTCGTGGCGTCGGCGCAGGGACGCGGCATTCAAATCCGGCAGGGCATTGCGGCGGCACAAGGAGACGTCATTCTCGTATTGCACGCAGACAGCAGGCCGGACCAAACGCTGATTTCCCGGCTCGCCGCCGTTCTCGAAAAGAACCCGCATGTTTCCGGCGGCGCGTTCCGCGCGCGGTACAGGAGTACGCGGAACCGGTACGCGCTTACGTCGCTGCTCAACAGCGGCCGGGCAATGCTCACCGGGATTTCCTTTGGCGACCAGGCGCAATTTTTTCGTACAGCGGCGATTGGAGACCGGTTCCCGGCGTATAAGATCATGGAGGACGTAGAGATTTCCTTTCTCATGAAGCAAAGCGGTTCGGTAGCGTTCCTTCCTTGCAGTATAAGCAATTCGGTGCGAAAGTGGGAGCGCGACGGCTATGTGCGCAATTGCGCGGTTGTCGTTTGGCTCACCATGAGGTACGTGCTGCAGCGAAGGTTCGGGCTCGTTTCACCCGATTGCGAAGACTACTATATTCGCTATTATCAAGGAAGGCGGGGCTTATAGTGGCAGGAGCAGATGCCCGGCGCCGCACGGTAATAGTATTTGCAAAGGCGCCCGTAAAGGGCGCCGTCAAGACGCGGATCGCAGCGACCCACGGCGACGATTGCGCGCTGGCAATTTACAGCGCCATGCTGCGGCGCACCGCGCAAACGCTCGTGCGGTTTCGCCATCACGTTGCGTTTACGGGCGCAAGGGCCCCCGGCGATCTTGCCCGGTATTTTCCCAAGGCAACGTCGTTCTTCCGGCAGCGGGGGAGAACGCTGGGAGAGCGCCAGGCAAACGCGTTTCTGCACTGCGCCGGGCTTGGATACCAAAGGTTCTGTCTTGTCGGATGCGACTGTCCGGGCCGCACCGGCCGCGACATCGCGGCCGCGTTTGCAGCACTTGACAATGGGTACGACGCGGCAATCGGGCCGGCCGCCGACGGCGGCTACCATCTTATTGCCGGATCGGTCGCATGCACCGGTCTTTTCGACGTGCAGGGCTGGAGCACGCCCCATCTTCTTTCAGAAACGCTTGAAGCGGCAAAGCGGCTCGGGATTTGCTGCTGGTTATTGGAACCAAGAAGCGATGTCGATACCTACGCCGATTATCTCACCTGGAGAGGCTTGGCTCGATGAAAACCCCGTTTCTCTACTTTGACTGGCTCCAGAAAGACAACCCCAGCGGCGCGGTTGAGCGGCTGCCGGCGCTTGCCGGCCGGTTCGAAACGTCCGTGCCGGGCCTGTATTGCATCGGCGACCTTACCGGCGTCCCTCTTATCAAGCTTGCCGCGGAATCGGGAAGCCGCTTTATGGAGCAATTGTCCTCCGACGAAGCGTTCGCGGCGGAGCGGAAAGGGAAAGCCGGGGACTTCTACGACCTGATCGTCATCGGCGCCGGGCCTGCCGGCGTTTCGGCGGGCGTGCGGGCCCTGGAACTGAATTACAAGCATCTGATTATCGAGTCGTCGCGTGCGTTCAACACCATTAACAACTTTCCGGCGGGCAAGCCTATCTATGTAACGCCGGCCGGCCCGGTGCAATCGCCGCTTGCGTTTACCGACGGTTCCAAGGAAACGCTCATTGCCCAGTTACAAGCGGGCAAGGACGCGCACGACATCCAGCTTCACGAAGGCGAAATGGTCAAAAGCATCGCCGGGAGCTCGGGCAGTTTCTTTGTGGAAACGTCGGCGGCGACGTATCGGGCGCTCAGGGTGGTGATTGCAATCGGCACAACAGGGGCAACCCGGAGGCTCGGCGTTGCGGGTGAGAATCTTCCAAAAGTGTTCTCACGCCTCATCGATCCGGGTCTGTATCACGACCAGGATATACTTGTTGTGGGCGGCGGCGACAGCGCCCTCGAGGCCGCGGTCGCGCTTGCAAAGAGCGGCAACCGAGTGACTCTATCGTATCGCAAGGCAGCTTTGGGCAGGCCCAAAGAACGCACCCTTAGGAACTTTAACGAGCTGGTACGGGCAGGCGCCGTAACGCCCCTGTTCGAATCGCGGGTGAAGGAGATTCGCGAAACCGACGTGTTGCTTTCTACAAAGCGCGGCGACACCGCTCTTTCCAACGCGGTTGTTTTTGTTTTGATCGGCTCCGAGCCGCCCATAGAGTTTCTCAAAAAGGCGGGAGTACGGCTGCACGGCCAATTCTCCTTGCCGGACAAAGTCGGGCTGGCCGCATTCCTGTTTTTCGCGATGATGCTTTACTTTGGGAAAAAGGCCCCGGTCGCGGCGGTATCGGGCTTTGGCGATTTCGTGCGATTGCCGCTCTTGCTATCCGGCCTGGCGTGGCCGCAGCAAATAGACGGCCTGGCGGCGTGGCTCGGGTTTGTATGCTTCGCAATAACCGGGCTCGCGCTCGCGGCGTATTCCGTGAGGAAGATCAAACGGAATGCCCGGGGCGTTTGGCATGATTTCAAGCTCGGTTACTATGCCGCGATTTCGGTTCTTGTCTGTTACCTTTACATAGCGTACAAACTGCTCGGGCAGCGGCCGCTGCTTTCCGACATGGGCGACTGGTATGCCGCGCTGTACTCCCTTACCATTGTGATCTTCGGGTTCCGGCGCATGTATGTGAGGCGCACCGGGTACATCGCGAGGCAAACCCTTGCGCTGATGGCGTTCCAGGTGCTGCCGCTTTTTGTTCTGCCGCTGCTGGCGCTTCCCTTCATGGGGTCGCATCACCTGCTGCCGGCCCGGGTCATGGAAACGGTCTTTCCGGACCAGTCCTACTGGCGCGCATTCGGATTTGTTTTGGCATGGCCGCTCTTCATTTACAATGCGGCAACGGGTTCTCCCGCGCTGTTCTGGCTGGTTTTGGGAATTGTCCAGACCTTTGTAATAGTTCCGTTCATAGTGTACAAATGGGGCAAAGGCGCGTATTGCGGCTGGGTGTGCCCGTGCGGGGCAATGGCCGAAACCCTCGGCGACGAGTATCGGACGCGCGCGCTGCACGGCCCGGCTGCCAAGAAGGCGGAGAATTGGGGACAAGCGGTTCTGTGGTTTGCGGCGCTGGTCACGCTGGCGAGCCTTGCCGCAGGGACCGGCAGCCGCGGTTCAAACAACGCGCTTGAGGTATATGGCATCATCATTGATGTCGTGCTTGCCGGCGTGATAGGCCTGGGCGTCTATTTCCATTTCTCGGGCCGCGTCTGGTGCAGGTTTTTTTGTCCGCTTGCCGCCCTCATGCATATCTACGCCCGTTTCTCGCCGTATCGCATCATGGCAAACAAGAAGCGCTGCATCTCGTGCAACATCTGCACAAAGGTTTGTCACATGGGAATAGACGTGATGAACTTTGCAAACAAGGGCATTCCCATGAACGACGTGCAATGCGTTCGCTGCAGCGCGTGCGTGGTGAATTGCCCGTTGCAGGTGCTCACGTTCGGCGCCGTGGGATCGACCGATTTGGAAAACAAGAAGTACAAGAATACCGGTTTCCCTCTGGCGCGGGGCTGGCAAAGCGGGCTCTTGCAAAAGGACATCGACATGCTGGTTGCGGAAGAAGAAACCCCACCGGCCGACCCCTTAAGGAGGCCGGCCCGGGCATTGTAGGGGCAGGTTTCGAACCTGCCCCTACAATGCCGAATCGAATCTTTCCCTGACCGTCTCCATTCTCTTTCTGTTGACTCCCATGTCACCCTTGCCGAGCCGGGAAGCCGATCTGAACTGAATTGTCTTTGCGCTGTCGTCGAACGCGAATTCCACATCGTCGACAAACCGCCACAGTTGCGAAGTGAATTCAACATCGAGATAGTCGCCCTTGTCCGAAATGATCCTGGTGCGGGGCAGGGAATTGATGACCGTAATGAGCTTTTGCTTTGCCTGATCCATGGTCCCGGTGTAGGACAACGGTTTGGCTGCATGGGTCTTGTCGGTTGCAAAAGTCGATACGCAATTGGGTGATTCGGGGCATGGCGCGAGCTTGCCGTCGTGCACGCCGAGATTGGACGGGCGCGTGCCGGAGCAGGTGCACAAAACCAGGATAATGCAGCAGCCCAGAGCTTTTGTAAACGTCTGATGCATGTGGATCTCCTTTGGAGGCGTTTGAACCGGCACAGCTCGTTTCACGGGCACCTGCTAACCTTGTTGAGCGACCAGTCGTATTCGTTAAAATGAATTTCCGGTCCTACCGGCCGCGACAAAATCGCCGCAATAAACGATGAGAATGACCCGAAAGACATCTTGAAATCGTCGCCGTACCAGTCGAATATTTTCGAAACGTTCATTGAATGAGTTGTGAAAGTGTTCCGGGTTGTGTCCGTGAGAAAATCGAAGGCCGCGCGCTTTAGTTGCATGTTGAGACTGTCTCCCGTGTAGGGCGCGTTTTGCAAAACGGGGCAGCTTCTTGAAGCACACACCAGGGCGAAATGAATACGCGCGTCTTTGAACCGCTTCCGAAGAATATCGGTTTCGATGTTGTCAAGCGACACCAAGTCGCCGAAGAGCGGCACGAATTTGGCTCCCCACGGATTTGAAATGTTCTTGATGCCGGTTCTGAGGGGGAGATGCCGTACAACAAGGTCTATGGTATACAAGTTGTAAAGGTTGATGTAGTAGGCGATTTGTCCGTTTGGGGAAAACGCGGCGACGTCGGCGCGTTTGACCGAACTCAATTCGGCCCTGGCTTTGTCCAGAATGGCCGGGTTCTTTGCAAGCATGTCGTACGCAACCCCTCCCCGGCACACATATTCCAAAAGCAATCTACCATAATCGCGGTACATGGGATCGGACCCGCGCGACGGGACTGCTATGGAAATTGTTGATAAAAAAGAGAACGCCAAGAGCGTTGCGCGGTTCATTTCCTGCTGCCTTTACCAATCGTTTACTTCGGCGTAAGCCAATCGTTGGAACCTTTCAACTGCACCGCGACGTTGGTGAACCAGACGCGGAACGTGCTGTCTGCGCCGGGCCGGTCGAGCGACACAAGCAACGGTCCCAGGCGCCTGTTTTCTTCCCACAGGTTGGTGCGGGTGGGAACCGTCGCATTTCCCCGCCGATAGGCCCATTGCTTTACGTGATTGCTCTTGTCGACAAAAAGATCGAATGCGTCACCCGGCGTATAGCCGCCTGCGGATGGAAAGGCGATGGTAACCCGGGTTGCGGTTCCCGTGCCGATTGGCACGGGCTGGTCCGCGGCAACGGTGATGGCGCCTGAAGCGTCCCACGCAAGATGCAAGGGGAAGAGCAGCCAGTACTGGTCGTTGATGAACTGCGCGTCAACCTTGCGGACATTTTCCCCGCCCGTATCCGGCATTCCGCTGCGGGCGTACGAAACCGGCTCGAAGCCCGGCTGCTGCATCGTTACGCGCCCGCCGCTCACATCCCACAGCCACGACCGCGAAATGGTTTTTCCATTGAACGTGACGTTAAAAGTATACTTTATCTTGCCGACAAGGAAGAACGAATCGAGGCCGTATGCCTTTGCCACCTGTAAAGGAAGGCCGTTCTCTTCCGCTTGGGGAGTCGCGCGGGCAATGCCCAGAACCAGGAGCAGGAGAGCCGACTTTGTGAAAGCGCGCGGCAAAACCATGAAGACCTCCTTTGCGTGCAGGAATGAAAAGATCCCCGGTACCGCCGGTTCCTTGCCGCGAATATATCGGGACAATACTTTCCGCGGTCCCGCCCATGAGAAGCTCGTTTAGGCAATTGCTCCGTCTTTGGAAACGGGAGGCTATTTTCCTTGGCTCAACCTTTCAATAGTTTCAATGACCGATTTGTATCTTTCATGAATCATTTTCCTGTCGAATTCCCGGAATTCGCTGAGCATCGATTGCTGCTCCGTTTCCGAGAAATATGACATGGAGGAGGGGAAAAACACCTCATCTTCCTTCTCAATGTGTTTGGGATAAAAATCAACAAACTGCCGTAAGTACTTCGTAATTTGGGGCAATGCCGTCTCATCACCCTTTTGGTATGAATCGGCCGCCTTGACAAGTTGAGCCGTCGTGTTTCGGCCGACTATGTGTTCCTGAATCAGCTCGCTCATGATCCTGTTGTCGTCCTTTGAAAGTTTCTTCCTTGCCAGGTCCCTGAACAAGATTTCTTCCTCTTTGCCGTGATGCGTCCGGTCGGCGTAAAATCGAATGAAATCAACGGCGGTATCAATAAACAGTTGATTTACAACGTTGCTGTTTTCAATTCGTGTCGCCTCTTTGTCAATCAACGAAATCATGCGCATTATGAGACGATGTTCGATCATTAAGGGGCCTCTTGGCTGCATAAGGCATTCTTCCTTCCTCAAGAACTTCCCGGTATCGTATCCCTCGTTAAGCTCCTTGCATTTTCTCAAACTGGTCTTTTGGCACACCACATTCAGGGCAAACCCAATCGTCGGGAATATCCTCGAATTTCGTTCCCGGGGCTACGCCGTAATCAGGGTCGCCTTGAGCAGGATCGTAAATGTAATCGCAAGCCGTGCATTTCCATTTGTCCATTATAGGCCTCCTCGGAATTGAGTAACTTCAGGACGCCGGATGGGCTTTCGCATCGCCCTGCGGATGTTTCTTGAGATACTCCTCGAACGACTGAAGATACTTTGGGTTTCCCGGAACCACCACATGGGTTTCGGCATAGCGCCGGCCCAGAGAATGGGCATCGCCCATGTAAATCTTGTCGCCGTTGACGAATCTGTTGGCAAGGCCGCCCAACGCCTTTGCCCGCCGTTTTGCGTCGTCGTAGGCTTTCTGGAGCGCGGCCCGCGTTTCCTGGTTGCCATTGTCATACAAATCGGCAATGGACCACGTCAAATGCCAAACGTTGAAACTCTGCTTTAGCAAGCCGATATGCGAGAAATAGATGTCGCTGATTTTGGATGCCTGCTCTGTTGTTACGACCTGGTCGCGAATTGCCCAAACGCCCAGGACGCATCCCGTGGTGCCTTTGTCGATTTCTATGGCGGCGATCTTGAGCGTCTGGTCGATGTCGACGCCCGGCAGCAGAACCTTTGAGCGATCGTGCGTGATATAGCGCAGGCATCCCGCCAGGCTCACGAGCACCACAACAACAAGAATCTGCAGCAGAACTACGAGGACCTTCTTTGAACGGATCGACCATGTGCGCGACGTCTTCACAAGTTACTCCCTAATCTAGTGCGGCGTTTCTTAATTGGCTGTCTTAGCTGTGATGCCCGTGAAAACGTGCATCCATAAGAAAAATGACCAGATTGGCAAAGCCTCTGCTCCCGTCATGGGTATGCAGTCAAAGTCGCGGTCCCGCTTTCGCGGGAATGACACTTGTATTGACATCTACGCCACACTACCCTAAAACGTAAACAGGATCAGCGGTGCCGCCGCAAAAACGGTGTGGGCATAGTCGGAGTAGCGCGCGGTCTTGGGAACGCCCTTATCAAGCGATCCTTCGATGCTGAGCCATAATCCCGTAGCGATTACGCTTGCGCCGACTATCCTGTGAATGAGCCTGACCACTGGAGGAAGATCGTCGCTGGTGAAAAGGATGGTCGCTCCCAAGGCGGTCTGAACTCCCAGGAGGCTCAGGTTGGTAATCGCCCCGGCTTTTGTTCCGGTCTGTTGGGCATCATGCAGTATCCAGACGTCCGAGTAAATGCCGGTTGTTGCGATAAAGGGAACCGCGCACAAATGGACGGCGCCTTTCCACGAATGAATCTTGCCAAAGGAAGTTCCGGATGCCAAGAGAACCAACATCGAACAGAGAATCACCCCGCGCATAGACGCTCCTTTGTAAAATGAGGATTCATGGACATAACTAATGGTCTCCCGTAGATGTGCAATTGCTATGCCACCCCATCCGCTCATTGCGTTTATGCCTGTCACACATGCCGCTTGCTTGCCGGAGGTTGACGGTCTCCCTGCCCACCCTGGTTCTTGTTAATGGGAATTACTTTGTCGATAATGGGAAGAACGGTTCCAAGGGACACAGAGGGCTAAAATGAAAACAGCCTTTGAATAGTGAAGCCGTAAAACAGCGTATTGTCGGCCGTGCCGCGCATGAGCCTGCGCATCGTCATGTCGCGGGAATTCGAAACGTTTATCATAAAATGATGCCCAAGGGTTGTGAACCCTACGCCGGCCAGGAAACAATTGACAAGTGAAGATCCGGTATACAACAGAGTGTCCCTTTTCCCCAATGCCGGATAGTATTCTCCTATGACGTCGATGTTGTTCCACACCATGACGTCGAGACCGGTGCCTATGCCGAACTTCTTCGACATGCCGTCGAACGCCACGTTTGCAACCGGGTATATCCTTCCCAGAATCGCGGTGCTCTGGAGGTTGACCCGGTACAGCGCGTTGTAATTCCAGTTTGTCGACACGTCCGATTGCGCGCCGTAGTATTGAACATAGGCCTGCGCCCTCAGGAAGAGCCGGGGAAAAGACATGGAATAGCCCGCATCAATGGTAAACTCCTTGGGAATGAACACATATTCGGCCCTTACTTCAAGCCCCTGCCAAATGGCATACCTGAGCCCGGCCTTGACGTTCGCACCGGCAATAAAATTGTCCGGAAACATCGCCGTGGGTTCGCGGTAAAATCTGTGGGTCACATTTACTTCAAGGCTCGGTGCGGTGATTTGTTCCGGTACTATCAGGTCCGGCATAGACTTTTCGTCGTAGCCAAACACGATGGAGCTTCCCAAGATCAGGAAAAGTGCGCAGGGACTGAGTTTCATAACGGGTCCTTCGGTTGAAAGATTGGCTGCATCGGACATTTCTCCCATTCTTAGCGTCACCACGGGTTCCGGGGAATGCGAGCGGATGGGGTGAACCAAAGCCACGGCCAATGGCCGTGGTTGTTTGCTCATGGACATAGCCAATGGTCTCCCGTAGCTGTGCAATTGCTATGCCACCCCATCCGCTCATTGCGTTTAGGCCTGTTACGCATGCCGCTTACTTGCCGGAGGTTGACAGTCACACTGTCCTTCTTGGTTCTTGTTAATGGGAATTACTTTGTCGATAACGGGAAAGACGGTTCCAAGGGACACAGGTGCGTATCTGGTTTATGAGGTCAGCAAATTGCAACATCCGCTGAGAAAACATCGTGGCACGATTGGTTAGGAGCCGAGGCGGAGGTGAGAGCTTAGCGGCACCACTACCAAACCCTTACGTGGGCTAACAAAAAGCCTCAACGGACATGGGTTACCTTAACCAGAGCGATAACGTAGCCGTCCGGATCGCGCACAAACGCCTCGGTTCCCCAATCGTACTTTCGCGGCTCCTGGACAATTGCATACCCCGCCTTCCGGAAACGCTCGACCATGGCTGCCGCATCGTCCACCTCAAAATGTGGGTATATGCCCAGGCCTTTTGGAGAACCGTGTCCGCCTTCCCAGTCCCAGTGGTTCTGCCATAGGTAAACCCCTGCGTTGGCCGATTCCAGTGTGGCAAAATCGTTTGATTGCGAGGTGAGCGAGAGACCGAGGCAGTCGCGGTAGAACGGAATGGACTTTCCGATGTCGGTGACCTCAATGAGAATGTGATGGAGTGAGGGCCGGCTGCTCACCGGGTGAGGACCAGAGTCGCCCTGGCCCGCGCATTCCCGGCCGGACCCGGCAACGAGAATCAGCCAGGCGGAAATAATTCCGATTGTCACAAACCCATTCTTACGCATGCGGCCTCCATTCATTTGCCTTACGGGCACCTCTATTAATTCGGTAGAAAGTTTCGTCATCCCCGACAGATCGGGGGTCCATTTGGATTCCCGCTTTCGCGGGAATGACACGCAAAGCAGCGATAACTGAATTTATAGAGGTCCCCTTTATTAGGATATGCGCGCAAACTTCGCGCCCGGTGCTTGCCAAAACAGTCGGCCTTGGTATGTGAATTGCATTTGGTTGAAATTGGTCCCGCTCACACAAACAAGGGGCGGGGCGATGGGTAATGGTATTTCGAGCGCGAGAAAAGGAGGACTTCTTATGGGTCGAACACTCTTGATGGTCGCTTTGTGCCTGGCGGTATTCTGCTGGACCAAACCCATGTCGCAAACGCAGGCAACAACCCCGGTCTTTTCGCATGATGCAGCGACCGCGACATTCGCCGGAGGCTGCTTCTGGTGCATGCAGCCCCCGTTTGAAAAGATCCCGGGCGTCACCAAGGTGCTTGCCGGTTACACGGGCGGAACAAGGAAGAATCCCACCTACGAGGAAGTCGGCGGCGGCGGTACAGGCCACATGGAATCCATCCAGGTGACGTACAACCCGACGCAAACGAGCTATCTCAAACTGCTCGATGTGTTCTGGAAAAGCATGGACCCGACCGACGCCGGCGGCCAGTTCGTGGACCGCGGAAACCAGTACAGGTCCGCGATTTTCTACCATACCCTGGAACAGCGGGCGCTGGCCCTGGCAACGGAAGCAAGCCTTGCGCATTCCGGAGTGTTTGGAAAAAACGCAATTGCCACCATGATTGTGGGCGCCTCTGCATTTTACGAAGCGGAAGGATATCATCAGGACTACTACAAAAAGAACCCGGGCGATTATGGCCGGTATAGAAACGGCTCGGGCCGCGACCAGTTCCTCGAAAGAACCTGGAAGCATGCCTCCTGGAGCGCGGACACGGTATCGGTGGATACGTTTTCCAAACCGGAAGAGTCGGTCATCAGAAAAATGCTCTCCCCGCTGGCGTACAAGGTGACGCAGGAAGGCGGCACCGAACCCTCGTTCCGCAACGAATACTGGAACAACCACGCGCAGGGAATCTACGTGGACGTGGTGACCGGAGAGCCCCTGTTTTCTTCGCTGGACAAATTTGAATCCGGCACGGGCTGGCCCAGCTTTACCCGGCCGCTGGCGGACGGGAATGTCGTGGAAAAGGATCATTTGGCAATAGCAAGAGGCGGCACCGAAGTGCACAGCCGCCACGGAGGCTCGCACCTGGGAGACCTGTTCGACGACGGCCCTGCGCCGGAACATCTGCGGTATTGCATCGACTCCGCGGCCTTGCGGTTTATTGCAAAAGAAGACCTGGAGCGGGAGGGATACGGAAAGTTCAGGGCGGCGTTCGGGAAATAGGCCGGCAATAGAGGTAGGGGTTTGCCATGGCGAACCCCTACCACAAAAATATCCCCGCCAATTGAGATTAATGCCCACCGGCGAAATCGCGAAAAAATATTGGACGGTATGTAGAGGTTGACCATGGTCAACCCCTACGACAGGCGCCGCAAACCATGCATCGTTATCAATATCAAAACATCGGGCGGGGTACATTGGCCGCGGTCATTTCGCAATACAAATGAATGCCGTCAAAGTCGTGGTGCCACGTCGCTTGGTTCACGCTTCGCCTCCAGCTTCGCGCCCGTAGGGCGCACTTCGTGCGTGGTCTCCGCACGTCCTATGCTGCGGCTCGCTCCTCGCAATGACATCGGAGTAATTCCTAGAGGTCCCCTCAATACTTTCCCGATTACTTTCACTTCTCTCGTGTCGACGAATTTTGTTTTGCAACACGCAGATAATATCTTTGTTACAACCCCATAAATGTCGTTCGCGCTTCTTGCTTTGTTAATCATACGCGCCATGTTCATTTGAAAAAAGCAATAGAACCGGGCCAGCAGCAAAAGACACTGACGATACATTATTAGATTTTGTCAAGATTGCAATCTTCCGGGGAATTTTGCAATCAAGACCATTTAGGAGACCGCAAAAATGGCTAAAACACGCTCCGACTCTGGTGCGTAAACTTCCGGAGCCGGTGCGCAAAATTATCGGAGACCTCTCGAATACCGAACGGGTGCTCGTGGGTTTGGACCTTCGGCCTCGTCAACGTTAGGAAGGGTTGTCATGGCAAAAAAGCGGGAAACTGCGGACAACGCCGACGCTTTCGAAAGGGCGGCAAACGATCTGAGTGAACTGGAGAACTCGACAGAGTTGATCCAGCAGCTCCGCCGTCAGCAAGAGGCGCTGCAGGCAGCCAACGAGGAGCTGGCTGCAACCGAGGAAGAATTGCGTGTTCAGAATGAGGAACTTGCAGCCTCCCGTGCCGAACTGGACCGAACGCGCGCGCGGTATCAGGACCTCTTCGAAAGTGCTCCGGACGGATACGTGGTCACCGATCCCGAGGGAACGATTCAGGAAATGAACCATGCAGCAGCCCGTCTTCTGGGTCGTCCTGCCTCCGAATTAAGGGGAAATCCGTTCTCAGCCCTTTTCGCTGAAACGGCGAAAGAAGCATATCTACAGATACTGACCTCCCTGACCAGGGGAGCATCAGCGATCCCGAAATGGGAAGTGGAAACACAAAGAGCCAAAGGAGCGCCGTTCTGGGCTTCGGTTACCATGGCCGCGGCCCGTGACGAAGATGGCAAAACTATCAACCTGCGATGGCTTGTTCGCGACGTCACCGACCTTAAGCAGGCGGAGGAGAATCTGCGCAACAAGGCAGAGGAATTGCGCAAGTCCAATGCAGAGCTCGCATACTTCAACAAGATCATGGTCGGCCGCGAGCTTCGCATGATAGAACTCAAGAAAGAGATCGACCACTTGTGCCGTCAGTTCGGTCAACCGCCGCGCTACGGATATGGCGACCATGAAGTCGTTGATCCCGGACACCGTGATCAATGAACCAGGAGTTTTCTTTTCCTAAACCGCAAGCCGCTGAGGTCGCAGGAATTCCGGTCATTGGCTTGGGCGGTTCCGCGGGCTCCCTGACATCGCTTGAAAGTTTTTTCGCGGCCATGCCAAAGGACTCCGGCGCCGCGTTTGTCATTATCCAGCACGTTTCGCCGAACCACAAGAGCCTTTTGCCTGAGCTGTTGGCCGCACATACGAAAATGCGTGTTCTGCACGCCGTTGATGCGATGCACGTCGAACCGAATTGCGTCTACATAATTCCTCCTAATTATTATCTTGGTCTTCGAAACGGAACGCTGTTTCTCGCCGACCCTGCTCCGGATTACGGCAGACACATGCCGGTCGATTTCTTTTTTCGCACTCTGGCAGATGACCGGGAACACCTTGGCGTCGGCATCCTTTTTTCCGGAATGGGAACCGACGGCACGTTCGGAGCCAGAGCCATCCGGGGCGCCGGCGGCCTGGTGGTTGCGCAGGATCCCGCTACCGCCCAGTTTGGCGATATGCCCAGAAGCGCGGTTGCCGCGGGCCTGGCCGACTATGTTCTTGCACCGGCCTACATGCCCCAAGTTGTCCAACAGTACCTACAACACCCGTACGTCAAGGGCGCTACGGGAACCCGCCTCATTGACATTAATGAATACTCCGCAAGAATACGGGAAATCCTCTCGCTGGTCCTGGACCAGACCGGCAACGACTTCCGGTGTTACAAACCGGCCACTATGTCGCGGCGTGTCGGCCGACGCATGGGACTGTTGCACGTTGCGAACACGGCAAACTATCTGGCCCTGTTACATCGCGACCCGGGCGAGATCAAGCTTCTGCTCAAGGACCTGCTCATCAATGTCACGGCGTTCTTCCGCGATAAGGATGCGTTCGATGAGCTGCGGGACAAAGTCCTCGCATCGCTTGCCGAGGCGAAAAAGGGCGACGAGCCGCTGCGGATATGGGTCCCGGCGTGCGCGACAGGCGAAGAAGCTTACTCCCTGGCCATTCTTCTCATGGAGCAACGCGCAAAGTTCGGCAAGACCTGCTCTCTGCGCGTATTCGCGACCGACCTCGACGAAGAGGCGCTGGAAGTGGCAAGATCGGGATTCTACCCGGAAAACATCGTGGGCGATATCGGCAAAGAATACCTTGCTTCGTACTTTGTCCGTAAGGAAAATGGCTTCCAGGTAAAGGATTCCCTGCGGGAGATCCTCACATTTGCCGCTCAAAACGTGATCACCGACCCGCCGTTTTCGAAAATGGACCTGATAAGTTGCCGCAATCTTCTGATATACCTGAATGCCGATGCGCAGGCAAAATTGATGGCGCTATTCAACTTCTCTTTGAAACCCGGCGGGTATCTCTTTCTTGGCAGATCAGAAACGGTCGCAGGCCAAAGCGACCTTTTTGAGGCTGCCTCAAAGAAGGCCAGAATCTACAGGCGTCTGACCCCGACCCGACCGCTGCTCCTCGATTCCCCGATCCTGCCCGGCAAGAGACGAATGATCATGCCCGGCCACACGGCCGGAGGGATGCACGTTGCTTCCAACTTTGCGGATGCGATTCGGCTGGAAATCCTGAAGCACTTTGGGGCGAGTGCCGTCCTGATAGACCGGAAAGGCAGCGTACTTCAGTTTCATGGCCAAACCGAGCGTTTCCTGAATCTTCCGGCGCCAGGTCCGAACTTCAACGTCTTTGACTTGGCGAAAGAGAACCTACCCACCAAACTTCGGTTGGCAGTGCACAAAGCAGTCCAGGACGATAAGCCCGTAATCGTCGACAATGTTTCGTGCATGTACAATGGAGTACCGGCATTTGTCCGGGTTACCGTTGTTCCCGTTGCGCAAAGGATTCCTTTGGAGCCGCTGCTCGTTGTGTTTTTTGAAGATGCCGCCGGACCCGCCACGAGCGGAGCCGAAGTGATCCAAATCCCGGAGAACGAAGCCGCGGTCAAACGCCTGGAGGATGAGCTGCGGGCGACCCAGCAGGACCTTCAGGCGACCATCCAGGAATTGCAGTCTTCAAACGAGGAGCTTCGTGCTGCCAATGAGGAGGTCATGTCCACCAACGAAGAACTGGAATCCACAAACGAAGAATTGGTGAGTTCGACCGAGGAACTCCAGTCGACGAACGAGGAGTTGACGACCGTCATCAACCAGCTCCAGGAGAAAGTCGATCTGCTGGAGCAGGCAAGGGCCGAACGCAAAAAGGCCGAGGACGCGCTTCGCGTGAGCGAGGAGCGGTTCCGCGCTTTGGTGGAGTCATCACCAAATGCCGTACTGCTTGCAAAAAGAGACGGCATGATCACGTTTGTCAACAGCCAGGCGGAAGTCATGTTCGGATACCCCCGCAATGAACTGATCGGCCAGGCGGTAGAGACGCTCGTTCCAGAGCGATTCCGTACAAAGCATCCCGGGTACCGTGGCCAGTTCGCCGCCCGGCCCGAAAAGCGCCCCATGGGCGCCGGTCGCGATCTATTCGCGGCACGCAAAGACGGAACCGAGTTCCCTGCGGAAATCGGCCTGACGCCTCTTGATATGCCGGAAGGACCGGCTACGCTCGTCACCATCACTGATATTACGATACGCCAATCTCTCGCACCCAAGGGGCCGACACCATGAAAACCGCCTCAAAGGTCTTAGAGAGAAGGCGCAGAAATTGGCAACCGAGACCGTGCCGAAGCAGACGGAGCCGATCGCGGTGGAGATAATCCCCTGCTTTTCGTAGCTGTTGACAATAATGTGACGTATAAAGGCCGCCCGGTTCTTTTTTGTCCTTAGCCAGGCAGACACCCTCTTCGGCAATATTATCGTTGTGTCAAGCCGCTCCGTGGGTTCGTGGAGCGTTTCGGACAGCTTTTTGCGGTGTCCGCGTTCATGGGCCTTGATAACGTACCGCTTCCACGCCTTGCGGGTTTGTTTGCGTTCCCTTTCGGTCTCGGTCTTGAACACGAGATCTTCGGGGCGCGGTCGGCCCCTTTCCTGCCCACGCCCATCAAACCCAAATTCCGAAATCCCGCCTGTTGTAATTTCCGTTGCATGAACTTTACCCCCGAGCAGGACGCCGTTCTTTCCAGTTCCGGAGATATCAAGATAAACGCGGTCGCGGGCAGCGGCAAGACAACCGTGCTGCTCGAATACGCGCGGAGGCAGAAGAAAGGATCGCGTACCCTTTATCTTGCCTTTAACCGCTCGGTGCGCATGGAAGCCCAGCGCCGCTGTGAAGAGGAGCGTATTGCCGGTGTCGACGTTCAGACCGCGCACTCGCTTGCGTTTCGCCGCATTGCGCTGCCGCTCGGGTACCGGGTTACCAAGGGGTACAAGGTTCACGATATCGTGACGATGCTCGGCATCGGGCCGACGGGCCGCGATCCGCATTCTCCTTTTGTCATTGCAAGCCATATCCTCAAGACGGCATCGCTGTTTTGCAACGGCAACACGGCGAGGGTGTCCGACATTGACTACTGCGCAACTATTCCCGACGAAAAAGAACGCGAGGCGGCGCGTCGCCTGTATCCGGTCATCGAAAAGGGCGCGCAGATATTCCTCGCCAGGATGGACAGGAAGGAAATCGACGCGACGCACGATTTCTACCTGAAGAAGTTCCAGCTGTCGCGTCCGTCGCTGCCGTATGACGTTGTTCTGTTCGACGAAGGCCAGGACGCCTCGCCGGTGATGCTCGACGTGTTCCTGTCGCAGCAGGCGAAGAAAGTGATCGTGGGGGACGTTCACCAGCAGATCTACGGCTGGCGTCACGCGATAAACGCGCTGAACCTGGTCGACTTCCCGTGCTTGGCGCTCACCACCAGCTTCCGCTTTAACGATCGCGTTGCGGGGCTGGCGCAGCGGTGCCTCGGGTGGAAGCGGCTGCTGGGCGCCTTCGACCCGGTGCGCATCCGGGGCGTGGGCACCACGAAGGCCGTGTCGTCGCGGGCAACCATTGCGCGAACCAACCTCGCGCTCTTGAAAACGGCCATAGACACGGTGGTGAACGACCGATCGGTGAAGACCATCTATTTCGAGGGCAACATCAATTCGTATACCTATGCGGCCGACGGGGCGTCGGTGTACGACGTGCTGAATCTCTATCTTGACAACAGGGGCCGGATCCGCAACCCCGTGATCGCCTCCATGCGGGATTTCGGCGACCTCGGCCAGTACGTTGAAGCGTCCGGCGACCAGGAGCTGGGCATGCTCATGGATATCGTCAAGACGTACGGCAAACAGCTTCCGTATTATCTCAAGAGGCTCGGCGACATGCATGTGACCGACGACAAGCGCGAAAAGGCCGACATGATTTTTTCCACCCTGCACCGCTGCAAGGGCATGGAATACGACATGGTGACGCTCACCGACGACTTTGTCACCGAGGAGCGCGTGCGCAGGATTGTGGCTAAGGAGAAGGAAGAACCGTTCGACCGTGCCAGGATCGGCGAGGAAATCAACCTGGCCTACGTGGCCGTGACGCGGTCGAAGAACTTCCTCAAATTTCCCGAGGCCATGTTCCCGGGCGAGGACGGCGCCGGGTTTTTGCCGGGAAAAAGAAAAACAGGCGGCGCCGGCCGGTTACGCTTTGACAAGGCGGGCCAGGTCGGGGGCAAGCGGAGCGATCACGCCAATGCCTATGCGCCGTGGACCAAAGCGGACGACGACCTCCTCAAGAAGCTGTATTACGGGGGCGCCACGGCGCGCGAACTCGCGGCGCGGTTCGGCAGGAACGACGGAGCCATCAGGTCGCGGCTCAAGAAGCTTGACGCGTGGGATTTCTGAACAGGCGGGCAGCACTCTCCGGGCGCGAATCAATTGCACTCAAAGCTGTTGGCATGCCGAACTGATTCTTCTCTCCCGGCCGTTGCTGGAAACGTATTTTTATCCTGCAACCATGAAAACACCCAAAGAAATCGCCGCATTCGAAATTGTCAAGACCCTGGTCGAGCACGGCCACCGCGCCCTGTACGCGGGGGGGTGCGTGCGCGACATGGTGATGGGAATGCCGTCGACGGGCGATATCGACATCGCCACCTCGGCCACGCCGGAAACCGTGCGCAGGCTGTTTGAGAACGTTATTCCGGTGGGCGAGCACTTCGGCGTGGTGATCGTGGTGCGCCGCGACATTCCCTTTGAGGTCGCCACGTTCCGCAGGGACAAGGGCGCGGCCGACGGCAGGCACCCGGATTCCGTTGAATTCGTAAACGAGAAGGAAGACGCGCTCCGCCGCGATTTTACCATCAACGGCATGTTCTACGACCCGCTCACCGAGACGATCCTCGACTACGTGGGCGGCGGGCAGGACATTGCGGGCAAGGTGGTGCGCGCCATCGGCGACGCGCGGCTCAGGTTTACCGAAGACTACCTGCGCATGATACGCGCGGTCCGGTTCGCCGCCAAGTTCGAATTTACAATTGAAGAAGCAACGTGGGCATCGCTGCGCGCAAATGCCGCGGGGATCCTGCGGATATCCGCCGAGCGCGTGTTTATGGAACTTGACAAGATACTCCTTGGTTTGCACGGCGACAGGGCTCTGGTGCAGCTGCACCAGAGCGGGCTGCTCGGCGTGATCCTGCCGGAGGTGGAGAAGCTTGCGGGCGTGGAGCAGCCCAAAGAGTTTCATCCCGAGGGAGACGTGTTTGCCCACACGGTGCGGGCGCTTTCGCTGCTGTGCGCCCCGTCGCAGGTGACGGCGTGGAGCGTGCTGCTTCATGACATCGGAAAACCGGCGACCATGGTCGTTGCCGACCGCATCCGATTCTCCAATCACGATCACGTGGGCGCTTCCATGGCGGAGCGCCTGCTTCGCAGGCTCAAGGCGCCGGGCGCGCTGCTCGAAAACGTCTATGAGGTGGTGGACAACCACATGAACTTCATCAACGTGCAGAAGATGCGGCTTTCCACGCTCAAGCGGTTTCTGTCGCGCCCCACCATGGTCGACGAACTCGAGGTCCACCGGGTCGACTGCCTCGCCAGCCACGGCGACATCTCGAATTACACCTTTATCAAGCAGCGGCAGGCCGAGCTGTCGGTGGAGGAGATACGGCCGCCCGCGTTGATTTCGGGGAAAGACCTCATTGCGCTGGGGCTATCGCCCGGCCCGCAGTTCGGAAAGATCCTGGGCGAGGCATACGATTTGCAATTGGAGGAGAAGCTGACGTCGCGGGAAGAGGCGCTGGCGTGGGTGAAGAATAGTTATATAGTGAAATAAGTAGCGTGGCGGAGGAAGTGCGCTTTCCGCCCTTCCTGATGGGTGTGCGCATGTCAACTCCCGCCTTTGCGAAAGCCTTTTTGTCAAGTGTGGTATGCACCCGCTGCCAGGCGTCCTTCCAAAGAGGTTGCGTTGCGAAGGGGCGACGCCTCGCGAGCGCCAAGCGAGCGACTTCGCGCGCCCCTTTGCTGGAAGGGGTGTGCCCCCGGATCGCCGCCGCACCCCTCAAGAATTTGTCGAAAAACCCGGGTGCGGCGGAAGCCGGGGGCCAGGGGAAACCGCGAAGTGGTTTCCCCACCAACATTCCAAACCTGCCGAATTTTTTATAGTGCCCCGCGTTTCCATATCATATATTTAAACCCGGGTTACGGAGATATGCACCTTGGGTTGATGGCGGGCGAAAGCCCGTTTTTTGTTATGCAGGGTGAAACCGGTCACAAAGGCGATACAGAGTGAAACTTGAGGAATTGACTCCGCTCATTGAAGAAAAACTCAAGTTCATGCGGATGGAGCTGTACGATATCAAGTTCGTCGCCGCCGGCAGGCACTCGGTGCTGCGGGTATTTATCGACAAGGAAGGCGGCATCTCAATTGACGACTGCGAAAATGCGAGCCGCGAGCTGTCGATGCTCCTCGACGTGGAGAATTTCTCCGACTCCCCGTACACGCTCGAGGTCTCGTCGCCGGGGGCCGACAGGCCGCTTGCCTCGCAGCGGGACTTTGCAAAGGTGATAGGGCAGTATGTTCGTGTCGAACTCGCGTCTGAAGAAAAGCTGAAGCCCGTCGTTGTTGGCAAATGCGTTTCCTGCGCCGACAAGGTACTCACTCTTGAGCTCGACGACGGCAGCGAAACAAAGATTGATCTCGATGCAATAGCACGTGCAAGGTTGGATATCCGTTTCAAATAATTCTTAAAAGGAAACAGACTATGAAGGCCAAGAGCAAAAACGAAAATGTCAAAGCACTGGATATCGCGGCGGCGCTTTCGAGCGTCACCAAGGAAAAAAGCATCAGCATGGACCTGGTGTCGGACACGCTCAGGGACGCGCTGGTAACCGCGGCAAAACGGTATCTGGGCAAACCCACCAACGTCGAGGTAAAGGTGGACAAGGAGAAGGGGATCATCGAGGTGTACACCCGGCAGACCGTGGTGGAAACCATTGTTGATCCGGAAAAGGAGATATCGGTGGAAGAGGCCAAGAAGGCCGACCCCGAGCTCGAGATTGGCGACGAGCTGATGCAGGAACTGGACATCGACCGGTTCGGGCGCACCGCCATCCAGACCGCCAAGCAGGTGATCGTGCAGCGCGTACGCGAGGCCGAGCGCGAAAAGGTGTTTGCCGACTACAGCGAGCGCAAAGGCGAGCTGGTGACGGGCACGGTTCAGCAGATTGACAAGGGCAACATCCTGGTGAACCTTGGCCGCACCGAGGCGCTCCTGCCGTTTAAGGAACAGATCCGCAAGGAACGGTACCGCCAGGGCGACCCGATACGCGGGTGCATCGTGGAAGTCAAGAACAATCCCAAGGGCCCCCAGGTGGTAATCTCCAGAACCGCTCCCGAATTCCTCGCGCGGCTGTTTGAGCTGGAAGTCCCCGAAATATTCGACAAGACCGTTAAGATCGTAAAGGTGGTGCGCGACCCGGGCTTTCGCTCGAAGATCGCGGTTACCACGAGCGACGACCGCGTCGATCCCGTCGGCGCGTGCGTGGGCATGCGGGGCAACCGCGTGCAGGCCATTGTGCGCGAACTGTCGAACGAGCGCATCGATATTATCAACTGGACCGAGGAGCTCTCGCTGCTTGTTCGGCGCGTGTTCTCGCCCGCCGAGGTGAAGCGCGTTGTGCCGGTGAGCGAAAAGAAAATCGTGGTGATTATCCGCGAGGATGATCTGGCCCAGGCCATCGGCAAGGAGGGCCAGAATATCCGGCTCGCCTCCAAGATGATCGAAAAAGACATCGACGTGTACGGCGACGAGGAATTTGCCGCATTTACGGAAGAAGAACGCACGGCGATACTCGCGGGCCTGCCGCCGAAGGCGGCGGCCGAGGAATCCAGGGATGCCGCACCGGCCGAATCGGGCGAGACCGACGAGGTTCGCGACACCGAGGCGCCCGAGGCGGTCGTGGAGACGGAAATCGAACCGGAATCCTCCCTCGAAGCTCTCGTGGAGAACGCCGTGGAAAATGAATCGGAATCCGAAATAGTGATCGATCCGGACAAGGCCGCTCCGGGCGGCGAAGCGATAGCCGGCGAAGAACCAGTTGAAGGCGGAGTGGACGAAGAAGCATAGTGCGATGGCGCCCGCCCGATCAAGGCCGCGTTGCCGCTTTACAAACCAGTAGAGGTTAACAATGGCAAAAGAAAAAGTGTACAAGCTCGCCCAGGAATTCAAGGTGTCGAGCGAAGCGCTCGTCCAGATGCTTCGCCAGATGGGCATTCCCGTCAAGAGTCACATGAGCACCGTGGACGAAAACCTGCGCGATGAAATCAAGAAGAAATTCGAATCGGAACGGGCCGAGATCAAGAAGGAATACGAGCGCAAGAAGCAGATGATCGTGAAGGCCAAAGAGGATCTCCTTACCAAAGTGGAAAGGCCGGAGGTTGTACCCGAGCCGCCCAAGGAGGTCAAGAAGCCCCAGCCTGCGCCGGCTGCCGTCATCGCGGCCGAGGAACAACGCGAAAAAGACCGTCGTCAGCGCAATCGCGAATTCGCCGCCGCCGAGTTCCACCGTGAAGAGCAGTCGCCGAGAATCAAAACCATGGCGTTCATGCCCGTTGCCGCTCCAGCAGCGGGGGCACCGCCGTCGTCGACCGGCAGAGCCGATTCACGGCCGTCCTTCAAAAAGGGCAAGAAGAAGGGGAACAAGAAGAAGACGGATCGGCCCGAAATAGACGAAATGCAGCTTAAGGCGAATGTCAAGAAAACGCTCGCTAGGATCGGCAGCGGATCGGAGCGCAAGAAGTACAAGAAAGAGGCGCGGCCCAAGGAAGACGGGGCAGTCGAGGACAAGAAAACTCTGAACGTGAGCGAATTCGTGACTGTCGCCGAAATGGCGAACATGATGCAGGCTCCGGTTTCGGAGGTAATTGCCAAGTGCCTGGAACTCGGCCTGTTCGTCACTATCAACCAGCGGCTCGATTTCGAGACGATTGAGCTTGTCGCAGACGAATTCGGCTTCATAGCGCAGCTGATGACTGAATACGCAACCGAGAACGACGACCTCGATGATGAGGCGGCTGGCGGCAAGCTTGAGCCGCGCGCGCCCGTCGTGACCGTCATGGGCCATGTCGACCACGGCAAAACGTCTCTGCTCGACTACATCCGCAAGACCAATGTGATTGCCGGCGAGGCCGGCGGAATCACTCAGCACATCGCGGCGTACGAGGTCACCACGCCGCACGGTACCGTCACGTTTCTCGATACGCCAGGCCACGAGGCATTTACCGCAATGCGCGCGCGCGGATCGCAAATCACCGATGTTATTGTTCTTGTTGTGGCAGCCGACGCAGGCGTGATGCCGCAGACCAAGGAAGCAATCGACCATGCTCGCGCAGCGAATGTGCCGCTCGTGATAGCGATCAACAAGGTCGACCTGCCCACGGCCA
Source organism: Fibrobacterota bacterium (assembly GCA_003165595.1). Classification (GTDB taxonomy): domain Bacteria; phylum Fibrobacterota; class Chitinivibrionia; order Chitinivibrionales; family FEN-1185; genus FEN-1185. The sequence continues at coordinate 31,442 of PLWQ01000030.1, forward strand.
ACGTGGATCGCGTGAAGAACGAGCTTGCTCAATATAATGTGCTTGTGGAAGGCTACGGCGGCCAGGTAACGTGCGTTGAGATTTCGGCGAAAACGGGCAAGGGCGTCGACAAACTGCTTGAAATCCTGTCGCTCGAAACTCAGATCATGGAGCTCAAAGCAAATCCCGAGGGCCGGGCCCGCGGCGTGGTGATCGAGTCGGAACTGGACAAAGGCAGAGGTCCCGTCGCCACCGTGCTCATCCAAAAAGGTGTACTTGTCAAAGGCGATGCGTTCGTCACCGGAATACACAACGGACGCGTGCGCGACCTGTTTAACGACCGCGGCAAAATTGTTGAACGCGCCCTTCCGTCGCAGCCGGTGCTCGTGCTCGGATTGTCGGGCACGCCGCAGGCAGGCGACTCATTCCGCGTGGTGGAAGACGAAAAAGAGGCGCGCGAGATCAGCGCGCGCCGCAGGCTCGCCCAGAAAGAGCGGGAACTGCGCCGCATGGGCGGCGTATCGCTCGATCATCTGTACGAGCAGATCCAGGCCGGCAGCGTCAAGACGCTCAACCTCATTATCAAAGGCGACGTCGACGGATCGGTCGAAGCGCTGGCAGCGTCGCTGGAAAAACTTTCCACGGCCGAAATCAAGATTCGCGTTATCCACAAAAGCGTGGGAGCCATCAAGGAAACGGACATCAATCTCGCGGTTGCGTCCACGGCCATCATCATCGGGTTCCATTTGAGCCCCAACAGCAAGATACGTGAACTTGCTAAAAAAGAAGGCGTCGACATCCGGACCTATCGCATCATTTACGAGGCGATCGACGCGGTAAAGAAGGCCATGGAGGGTATGCTCGAACCGGAGACAAAGGAAACCGTGGTGGCCCAGATGGAGGTGAAGCAGGTATTCAAGGTTTCGAAGGTCGGAACCATCGCCGGCTGTTTCGTTGTTTCCGGAACCGTCAAGAGCGGCAGCAAGGCGCGCGTCATCCGCGACGACGTGGAAATCGCCGACACCAAGATTTCCTCGCTGCGAAGGCACAAGGACGACGTCCGGGAAGTGGCGTCCGGTTTCGAGTGTGGATTGACATTAGACAATTTCTCGGATTACCACGACAACGACCGCGTCGAAGTATACGAGGAAGTCCAGGTCGCAAGGAAATTGTCACTCTGAGGGTTGATGGGTTGACGAGAGTGCGGGTCACGGGGGCTTGCGTTCCGCGGGAACGCGCCCGGACGCGCCGTATCCCGTTAGCCCATCGGTTTTTTTCGCTCGTGCCGCCGGCCGGATGCGGCCCGGAAGCCCGGCAACAACGGTGAAATCATGAACTGGCATGTTCAAAGGCTGCGTGAAGAACTCCGCAAGGAGCTCGGGCTTGCAATCGCAGAGCAAATGAGCGACCCGCGGATCCCCGACGTGGTGACCATCACCGAGGTCCGCCTCGCGCCCGATTGCCGCAACGCAACCGTTATGGTGAGCGTCCTGGGCGACGACGCAGCCAAGAATACCGCGCTCGGCGTACTCAACCACGCGGCGCCCTTTCTGCAGCACATCGTGGCAAAACGGATCGTCATGAAATTTATTCCAAAACTGTACTTCAAGCTCGACAAAACGCTTGCAGAAAGCGAGCACATGAGTCAACTCTTCAAAGAAATCCAAGATGATCTGGCCTGAACTCGACGCTCTACTGGAAAAGCATTCTTCGTTTCTCATTTCGTCGCACAGGGGCCTCGACGGCGATTGCATCGGTTCGCAGCTTGCCATGTACTGGTACCTCACGTCGATCGGGAAGCGCGCGGTTGTTTACAACCACGACCCGCTGCCCACCAAGTTCGGGTTCCTTACCAATGCGGGCGTCTTTTCCACCGAGCGTCCCGGGGACCGGTTCGACGTGCTCGTGGTGCTCGACTGCTCCAACCCCAGCCGCCTGGGCTGGGAGCGGCTGTCCGACATGAGCGACACCATCGTCAATATCGACCACCACCGCGACAACGCGCTGTTCGGCGCGCTTAACATCGTCAAGAAGGACGGCGCCGCAACCGGCCAGATTCTCTACGATTACTTTGCCTACAAGAAGCTTTCGTACCCGCCGCACGTTGCCGAGTCGCTGTACGCCGCCATCATGACCGACACCGGCGCGTTCCGTTTTTCCAACACGAGCGGCGTCATCCTCAGGATGTGCGCCGATCTCTGCGACCGGGGCGCCGATTCGGCGCTCATTTACGACAAGGTGTATGCTTCTTTTTCGTCAAACGGACTGCTGCTGCAGTCGAAGATCTGGTCCACGCTTGCGTTTTACCACAACGGCGAAATCTGTTCCATGGAAATGCCCTACGCGCTTATCAAGGATCTGGGCGCCACCTACGGAGATTCCGAAGGCATGGCCGATTTCACGATCATGGGCGGGGGCGTCGAAGTGGGCATGCTCATCAAGTACAACGACAAAGAAACGCATTTTTCGCTCCGGTCAAAAGGCCGCGTCGACGTGGGAAAGATCGCGGCCAGCATCGAGGGCGGCGGCGGCCACTCCAGCGCGGCCGGCTGCACCATGACCATACCGTTTGCCGAGGCCAAGGCGAAGATGCTGGCGATAATTGAGAAAGCGCTGTAAAGTTGCTCTATATTCTTTGCGAAGATCAAGAAGATCGGGCGCCCCGCCGCTTTGCGGCGGCGGCCCTCCCTCCGGACTCGGCCTTCGGCCTCGGTGCCGGATCGTCCCATGCCTAACGGCGGGGTCGACCGGCACTGCGCTCCGGCGCTCCTTTCGGTCCTGCCTAACGCGTGGGCAGAAGATGATAGCCACGTTTCAAGTTTCCCTTTTGGTAAGGGTCGTCGGAACGGGAGCTTCTCGCCACTAAGGTGAAGAACTCGAATTCGGAGGGTTCCATCCACAAAGAAGGCGTTGCGGGAACACGGCACGCGCATTGCGCAAGCAATGCGCGTGCCGTGTTCCCGCTGGATGGGGTGTGCCCTTTACGTAGAGACGCCATGGCATGGCGTCTCTACGTAAAGGGCCAGGGGAAACCCGTTAGGGTTTCCCCACCAACGAATCCAATTTGATAGGAATAAGCAATTGACCGGCTTCCTGCTCATCGACAAACCATCCGGCCCCACGTCGCACGACATCGTGCGGCAGGTGCGCAGGCTGTGCAACGGCGCAAAGGCCGGGCACAGCGGCACGCTCGACCCGCTGGCGAGCGGCCTGCTGCTGTGCGCGGTCGGCGACGCAACCAGGCTCCTGCCCTTTTTGCCCGCCGAACCCAAGCGATACTCGTTTTGCATCACGTTCGGGACAGAGACCGACACGCTTGACAGCGAGGGAAAGGTCGCGGCGCAGGGCGGACGGCTGCCCGGCGCGGAGGAACTCGCGGCGGCGCTTCCCCGGTTTGTGGGCGCGATCACGCAGATGCCGCCGAGATTTTCGGCGGTGCTGGTGGACGGCGAGCGCGCCTATCACCTTGCGCGCGCCAACCGGGAGTTCACGCTCGAAAAGCGCTCCATCACGATTTTTGCTCTTTCGCTTGTAAAGTACGATGCCGCCGCGTCCTGCGCCGCGCTGGACGTCACCTGCTCCGGCGGCACGTATGTGCGCTCGCTGGTGAAAGACATCGCCGCGGCCCTGGGCACGCTCGGCTACGCGTCGTTTATCCGGCGGCTCGGCATCGGGCCGTTTGCGGTTGAGGCTGCCGCGACGCCGGATGCCGTTGCGGCCGACGTTGCCGCGCACATCGTTCCCGTGCGCCGCGCCCTGTCGTCGCTGCCGTCCGTGAAGCTCGACAGCCGGCAAATGGAAGCCGTGGCAACAGGGGCGAACATCCGGATCGACAGGACCGAAGCCGTTGTTATTGCGTATGACGAAAAAGAAGAAGTCGCGGCAGTGCTCCGCAAAGACGGCCAGGAGTTTCACCCGGACAAGGTATTTGTGAGGGCGTAGGCCTGCCGCCGGCGCGTTCTAGGAGTGCGCCGCCTCATCAATTATTTTTAAGCGTCTTTTTCATGATTTCTGCATCGCGTTTTCTTGACATAAGGAATTGTTCGGAAAAGAAATAACGCTGGGCCGATTTGACAAGTGTGGCAATTTCGGTTGCCCAGCGTTAGGTGGACCGGCGCATGCGCCCGCCCAACAGGAAGGGCGGAAAGCGCTGCCGGAGCACGGGGCCGCCTGACCACGGCCCGCAGGGCCTTTGTGGCAGGCGGCACCGAGGCCGCAGGCCGAGCCCATAGGGAGACCGACCCCGGGTTGTAGAGGCGCACGGNNCCGTGCGCCTCTACAACCCGGGGGAACGCCCAAATCTTATAAGGAAATTATCTGCCATCATGAAACTCATTCACTACAAGAACCTCCCGGACGCTGTAACCGGCTCCGTTGTCTCCGTCGGCAATTTCGACGGCATTCACAAAGGCCACGAAGCTCTCATCAAAGAAGTGGTACAGCGCGCCCGGGACAAGAATCTTGCCAGCATCATCGTTACCTTCGACCCGCACACCCGCTCCGTGGTGCAGGCCGATTCCGTCCAGCCCGTGCTCTCCACGCTTGAGGAAAAGGCGTTCCTCCTTGAACCGTTCGGCGTGGACTACTGCGCCTGGATTCCGTTTGACCGGAAGTTCGCCGCACTGTCGGCCGAAGAGTTTGCCGACACCGTGCTTGCCGGGAGCATGCGCGCGCAGGAATGGGTGATGGGCGAGGAACACACCTTTGGCCGCGGCCACGCCGGGAACAAAAACCTTTTGCAGTCCGGCCTGGTCAGGAACCATATTTACATATTTCCAGTTGCCTCTCTCAAGCGCGAAGGGACCATCGTCTCTTCCACCGAAATACGCAAGAAAATCGTGGAAGGCAATGTGGAGGACGCGGTTGCGATGCTCGGGCATCCGTACCTCGTTTCCGCAAAACGTGTATCCGGAATTCAACAGGGCTCGCAAATGGGGTTTCCCACCCTTAATTTTGCGCGGCCCGTGAGTAATAAGGTACTTCCACCTCCCGGAGTATACGCAGCCATGCTGGAGCATGGGGCGAAAAAATGGCGGGGGGCTTTCTATTTTGGGAACTGTCCGACCTTTTCCAACCGTGATTTTCACCTCGAATTCCACGAGTTCGATTTCACTGGCGAGGTTCCCGGCGAAGGCGAGACGGCGCACCTGTGGCTGCATGCCCTTGTTCGAAAGGATGCAACCTTTGCCACGCAGGACGAACTCGTGCACCAGATGAAAAAAGACGTAACCTCTATACAAAACTTTTTTGCAGGAGAAGGACTATGCCGATAACCAAGGAGCGTAACAAGGCCATTGTCAAAGAGTACGGAAAGAACGACAAGGACTCGGGAGACTCCGGCGTGCAGGTGGCGCTGCTTACCGAGCGAATCAATTTTCTCACCGAACATGCCAAGGCGCATGCCAAAGACAATCATTCGCGCCAGGGACTGCTCAAGCTGGTTGGCCAGAGAAAGGCCATGCTCGACTTCCTCAAATCGCGCGACATCGAGAAGTACAGGCTTCTAATCAAAAAACTTAACATCAGAAAGTAGCTCCGGTTCCGGATACGCTGCTTTCAGGAGAGATTCATGAGTTATCAGAAAGTCGATGCAACCATCGGCGGAGTGAACGTTTCGATCGAGACAGGCCGCATGGCAAAACAGGCCGGCGGCGCCGCGGTAGCCAGGATAGGCGACACCATGGTACTGTCGACGGCATGCGCCGGCAACGAGCTGCCGAATTCCGATTTTTTCCCCTTGACGGTTGAATACATTGCCAAGACCTACGCCGCGGGCAAGATCCCGGGCGGGTATTTCAAACGCGAGGGAAAGCCGACCGAGAAAGAGGTGCTCAGCGCGCGCCTGATCGACAGGCCCATACGCCCCCTCTTCCCCAAGACCTACAAGAACGAATTGCAGATTGTCAACCTCGTGATTTCGGCGGACGAAACCTACGACGCCGACGTCAT
>PLWQ01000018.1 GCA_003165595.1 Fibrobacterota bacterium
TCATTAATATAGTCAGAGAGGGCAGGTGGTTACATTTTATCGGTCCAGCAATCGAATCAAAGCTCATCTATTGCATTCTTTTACCTTTTGTCGCCCACGGGCAAAAAGGTCGCTCAGTTCTCTAATTTAGCCAGAACCTCGGTTTTCTTTAGCACCTCAAACCGCAACCTTCGGGAAGGCCTCTACATCCTCCGTGCCCAACTCCCCGACAAAACCGTCCTGAGCCGAACCTTCATGTTCACAAGATAAGCAACACCCGCCAACGCGGAATGTCGCAAGAGTACGGTTTCATAAGATCGTGCTTTTGCCGCGTCGGGACTCTTGCGGTGACCTGCTTCCAGGTCCCTTACGGCAGCACAAACGGTTCACCCTACTTAGGATGGGACCTTAACTGCATTTGTGGCTCCACCTGTTCTTACGGTCAACAAACGCACACCAACCCCTTGGAACCGGGAGTCAACAATCCGGACTATCCTTTCTGGGAACAAATCTTTTCTCCGAATGTGAGTCTGAACCCCGGCTCGGTGGTGGTAATTCTTGCTTATGCTAACATTGGTTCTCATTCCGGGGGGCCGGATTTGGACGTTACCGGGAATTTTATCGTGGATGGGGTTCGATTCATCTCCACAACCGACAGGTACCCCCGATTACGGGGTTGACCAGACGATCTATGCGGATTATCCACAATCGGGCTATCCCGCTCAGAAAAATAGTCCCTCTCTTTTGTTTTCCACGAACGGTATGTTCACTGAGGACGAAGAGAACCGGGGTTACGAGGACATGGGGAATGAACCAGGCGGCAATGGAATGTCCAAGACGCCTTTCTTTCTAAATAATGCATGCAAATTAAATAATTACACTTGGACGCAACCCGGAGAGGCTGAAAACCCCAACAACGGCGGGTTGGCAATAAGCAAATGCTTGGGCAATTTGTACGCTCTTGGGCATTCCGGGCTTATTTGCATGGGCACAGCAGATGACAACCATCCAGGCGACAGCTATTCACCTTTTACGACTTGTTTGGTAAATGGTCTCGATTTCGGTCAAGCGTTTCTTGCACAGCAGAATTCTTACCCATGGGGTCCTTTCTACAGCCTTCTCGGCGCAGGGTCTCTGAGAGCCCAACCCTATGTTCAGTACAACTCGGCTGTCGAGCAAAACTTAACCATAACAACGAGCCAATCTCCATTGACCCTAAGTCAGCCTTTCTTCATACAGAATGTCACTGTTAGCGGGTCAGGTAGCTGGTCTTTAACCTCGAACAATTCGGCGGCGCCGCCCGGCCCGGGGACAAAGTCGGAAATAGTCGTATTGCCGGAATGTGATTTGGCGGGCGAAGTTGATTTGAAGGCGAACTAATGATCTATGGCAAAACCTGGTGTTTTCTACCAGAAAACGGTTTAAGAGGATTCTTGGCCAAGGTTGAAGCATTTCGAGTATATTGTTGGGTAGTTGACATTAAATTCAATCTTTTCTCAGGGAGGGCGCAATGAAAAGAACCGTCCCACAATTTCTCCTTACAGTTGTGTTCCTGATTGCGGTGTTTTTCCCGGGACGGGCGTTTCCTGATTATGTGGAAGGAATAGACACTACCGATGCAAACGGGTTCGGATTAGATTCTGCGTTTCAAGTGTCATATGGCTTTATCGGCGGCAGGAAAGCACAAAGTCTTGCGTACTACGTCTACGGGGGGTGTGGATGCGATGGTTTTTTCCCCTATAACTTTGATGACATCACCATGGCTCCAAACAAGGTGTGGTTTCCCGGGAGGAATAATTACGTAAAGGGGGAAAACTTATTTAATTGTTTCACAATGGTGAGTACCAAGGACAGTACCTACTCAAAAGTCCAGTTTCTGCAACAAGTCTCAGGTAATGAATATGTGTTCAGATATGGTATCAATACCACTCCCAAGGATAGGTCTCTTATCAAGTCCGGCTACAATCGTTCGGAATTCTACAAACCGAACAACTTTGTTGAGACTTTCTATAACCATTCGGGTACTATTGCCGATACTATAGCATGGGATCCGCCTTTGCCGAGCAACAACCATCTTCTCGGATACGTCTTTTATTTCACAAAACGTTTAGAAAACTTAGGAAATGTTGATACAACTGCTCCTGTAAACATGGCGCAATGGGATTCCCTAACATTTTACGATACAAGTTGGGTGCCATTTTCGACAGCATTGCAAGATTCTTTTTTTTATTCCATTTATTACCGGAATCTTGTTGCGGTCTATGCCGAGGGAAGATCAAGTTTCCTGTCGGGATGGTCAAAGCATGAATACCAGATAGTCGACACCAAGACATGGTCACGCGAAAATGGCGAGTCAATTAACAAAATGCAAGTAACAAGGTCTGGAACTGGCTATTCAGTAAGAATTCGAGGATTCTCTGGAAAGACATCATCTATTTCGTTATTGTCCCTTTTGGGCCAGGAAGTCTTTCGTCTTACCACTATTGGGGATAGATCTGTATTTCTGAGCACCTCAAACCGCAGCCTCCGTGAAGGCCTCTACATCCTCCGGGCCGAACTTCCCGACAAAACCGTCCTTACCCGTACCTTCATGTTCACGAGATAAGACTGCGCCAATCTCTCAGCGTGGAGAAACCGATGAAAGCCATGGCATCCAGGTTTGCGTTTGCAGTAGTACTGCTGGTGGCAGGCCTTTTGCCGAGTCTGGCATTCTCTGACTATGTCGAAGGAATCGATACGACTGACACGAACGGGTATGGGCTGGATTCGGCATTCGTAATCACTGGCTACGGCCCGTACATTTGGGGCAACTCTCTCCACGGCTATGGATTTGGTGACTGTGGTGGATTCTATAATTATACTTTTGGTGACATTGCGATGGCTCCGGAAAAGCTGGTTGCAACGGGTGTATCCCGGAATCTGTTTGGCTGTTTTATCTTAAGAAACAATAGGGATAGCACTTATTCAAAAATTCAGGTATTGCAACACGTTTCCGGATTCAAATACATATATAGGTGCGGTACCAACACCACACGCAACAATCGAATGCTGACGCAATCCAATTATGACCATTCGCTATTTTGGAAGCCGAACAACCTGGCTTGCACCTACGGATTCAATCCGCCAAGTACTATTATTTCGTGGGAACCGCCGCTTTTGAACAACAACCATCTTCTTGGGTACATTCTCTACGGTTCAAAGATCGACGCAGCTATTGACACAAATGCACCTGTGAACATGGCACAATGGGATTCCCTGTCTTTTAGCGACTCTACTTCTATGGATTCCAGACATTCTTACCTTGTGGACGGTCAATATTTTAATCTTGTGGCGGTGTACGCAGAGGGCAGGTCTGGCTTCCTATCTGGATTCACCAGGCTGGAGGGCTGCAGTTCGGGAGGCGCGATTCTAAAACCCTCAGCATTGCATTCGTCATTAAACGCAATGCAAATTGCACGATCAACTGCAGGCTTCCTCATCACGCTCAACAGGATCTCAGCCTGTCCCTTTTCCATCGTAGTCTTCTCCTTGTCAGGACAAGAAATGGTCTGTCTTCCAGTTAATGGAAAACAGGCGATGCTGACAAACCGCAACCTTCGGGAAGGCCTCTACATCCTCCGTGCCCAACTCCCCGACAAAACCGTCCTTACCCGTACCTTCATGTTCACGAGATAGCAAATCAACGCCCGCATCGACCAATACTACAAGAGCACGGTCCAACAAAGATCGTGCTCTTTCTGCGTCACCGTCATTGTTTGGGTCACCGCGCCCAACGCCGCTCATTGATTTCTCAGCGCAAGCCTTTCCAACTTTCAACTTTAAACCTTTCAACTTTTCAACTTTCTTCTCAGTGTTCTCTGTGTCTCAGTGGTGAATCCTTTTTCCGAGCTTAGCCCAGACATCTGCCTTTATCAGGATCCCGTTGGGCGCGAAAAGCATCACGAGCACCAGAATGGCGCCGAAAACCGCTTCGTCGTACGAGCCGAAATAGCCTCGCAATGACAGAAAATTGAGCACGACGCTGGCGGCAACGGCTCCCCATAAATTAGCCATGCCGCCCACCGCCACGATGGCAACGTAGCGGATCGATTTCATGATTGACGCTTCGGAAGGGCCGATGCCGCCGTTATAATGGGTGAGGAACACGCCCGCCACGGCGGCGAATACCGCGCTCAACACAAACAGGCCCAGTTTGTAGCGCGCGGTGTCGACGCCCATTGCCGATGCCGCTTCCTCGTTGCCGTGAATGGCCCGCAGCGCCCTGCCTGCCCGCGAATCAACGAGGTTGTGCATAAAAAGAGCCGCCGCACACACCAGGAACCAGGCGACGTAATAGTTGGGAACGCGCTCCGCCATTGCACCCGAAACACTTAGGCCCGGAACGAGCACAAAAGGAGGCACGCCCGTGAGCCCGTCCGCGCCGCCGAACACCTTGGTGCCGAGCACTATCTTGTAAATGATTGAACCGAATCCCAGCGTTGCCATGGCCAGGTAATGGCCGTGCAGCCGCAGTACCGGTACGCCGATGAGAAATGCGACGGCAACGGCAGCGAGGATGGCAGCCGCGCATGCCAGGCAGGGGTTGAGCAGCGCGACGGCTGATCCGTACGCATCCTTTCCGAGCGCAAGGAATCCAGCCTTCACGAATGCGTGCCCGATGCCCGAGCGCGCGAAGGCCGAAAAGTCGGCAGTGACAAGCGCCGCGGACACGTAGCCGCCGATGGCGAAGAATCCCGCGTGACCAAGCGAGATTTGTCCCGCATATCCCATCAGCATGCACAATCCGATAACCACAATGGTGTAGTAGGCCGCCATGGTGAGCTGCGTGAGGTAGAACGATTGGCCTGCCGCGGTCACGGCAACCTGGACCGCGGTTACGAAAACGGCCAATACACAAAGCGGAATGAGTCGTTTCATGGGTGTGCACCAGGCCCTCAAGGGTTCCTAGAACTCCGAGAGTCTTCCTGTTTCCTTGTTGCCGAACAACCCGGCGGGTTTGAAAAAGAGAATGACAAGCAATATGCCGATGGCTATCACGTCTTTATAGGCGACCGGGACCACGCTGATGCTCAGCGCCTCGATGATTCCCAGCAGGAGGCCGGCCGCCACGGCCGCCGTAGTGTTGCCCAGACCTCCCAGAATCGCAACCGTAAATCCCTTGATGGCCAGCGGCGTGCCGATTTCGTACTGCGTCTGCGTGAGCGGCGATATCACACAGCCCGCAAGCGCGCCGATCGCCGCGCTTAGCATAAACGATATCGTCACCATGTTCTTCGCGTTGATCCCGCAGAGCACTGCCGCCATGCGGTTTGACGAGCACGCGCGCATGGAACGGCCCGTGAGGGTGTGGCGAAAGAATATCGAGAGGAAGATCACCATTGCTCCGCACACGCCCAGCACCCACAGCACCTGCGGCGACATGTGCGCGCCAAGTATGGAGATGGACGAGCATTCGTTGCCGGTAAAATAAGGCAGGGCGCGCACCTTTTCGTCCCAGATGTGAAGTGCGGCCTCCCGGAGAAGAATGGAAACGCCGATGGTGATCATGATCATTCGCAGCACGGAAGGCTGCCGCAGCCACCGGATGCACGCAATCTCCACCAGCGCGCCGACGAGCGAGGTGATCACAACCGCGCATGCGATGGCGGCGGGAAGCGGCATCACCGCGGACAGCGAAACGGCGGTCATGCCGCCCAGCATCACGAACTCGCCTTGCGCAAAGTTGATGATGCCGGTGGTATTGTAAATTATGTTGAACCCGATTGCAACGATTGCGTAAATGCTTCCGCTTGTAATGCCGGAGAAAAGATATTGAAGCAACAGTTCGAAAGACATCCTGTACTCTCTCGATGCAGATGACAACATAGAAAACCCCTCTTCTGTGGAAGAGGGGTACACCCGCCCAACGGAAAGGGCGGGGAAACGTCGAAGGCCGGGGTAAGGTTCTTGAACAACGCGACTTTACCCCGCGACTCCTTCTCCCGCAGGAGAAGGAGTCCTCCTCGCATCCCGACTAGTTTCCGTACACAGCGAATTTTCCGCCCTTTACCGTCAGCATTTCAAATGCGTTGATGTCAAGGCCATTGTGGTCGGTGGGCGAGAAGTTGAAAATTCCCGCCGTGCCCACGAATCCCTTGAGGCCCTCTATTGCCTCGCGCACTTTCTCCTTGTCGGCGCCCGCGGTCTCAATCGCTTTTGCGAGGATGGAGATCGCGTCGTACGCATGGCCGCCAAAAGTGCTTACGTCCTCTTTGTATTTGCTTTCGTAATCGGTCTTGTATTTTTCGAGCAGCGCCTTCTGCGGATTGTCTTTTGCCAAGACATCGACGACCAGCAGCCTCCCGGCCGGGAAGATAATGCCTTCCGCGGCTTCGCCCGCTGCCTGCACATATTTGATGTTGCCGAACCCGTGACTCTGGAAGAGCGGAATCTTGAGCCCGAGCTGTTTCATGTTCTTTGCGAGGATCGCCTGCGCCGGTTCGATGGACCAGTTGACAACGGCGCCAGGATTGGCGGCCTTGATTTTGGTGAGCACGCCGGTAAGGTCTGTGGCGTCTTTTTCGTAAACCTCGTTTGCGACGATGGTAATTTTATAGTCCGGGGCTATCTTCTCGAGCTGTTCCTTGCCTGCCTTGCCGAAGCCGGTATTGCTTGACGTCACCGCGATCTTATCGATCTTGAGCTTGTTAAGAACCATGAATATCTTGCGCGCGGCATCGCTGTCTTTTTGCGGCGTTTTGAATACATATTTCGCAAGCGGATTCACGATGGCCTCGGCTGCCGCGCAGGAGATCAGGAGCGTCTTGTTTTCTTCGCACAGGGCCTTGATCTGCATGGTTTCGCCGGTTGTGGACGGTCCGATAATCGCAAAGACCTTCTCTTCTTCTATCAACTGTTTGGCGAACGATACCGCGTTTTCGGGCTTGCTTTGGGTGTCTTTGATAACGAGAACCAGTTTGTGACCCTTGACGCCGCCCTTGGCATTGATCTCGTCGACGAGCATCTGGGCGGTTTTTGCCTCGGGCGAGCCCAGATTGGCCGCCGGGCCGGTCACGGCAAACAGCGCTCCGATTTTGATGGGGTCCGCTGGCTTGGCGGGTGCGGCGGCCGGCGCGGGCGCGGGAGCCGTTTTTGCGTCTTTGGCCTCTGACGCGCTTGACAAAGTCCATGTACTCAGGATCATCGCGGCGCAGCAAAGCGCCCACATGCGTCTGGTCATTCGGAACCTCCTTCGGGTAACGGGTGAATCTCCACGTTTGCACATTACAGGCTGCTCTCTTGGGCGTACATCCGGTTGTAATCGCGGTCCCCGAAGGTTCGCTGTCGCGTCTACTCCTGTAGTGTTGTATGCAGTCGTAGTCGTGGTGCTTCGGGGAACGCAAACGACTAACTATAAAATTCTTCTTCCTTAGAGATGGAAGATGCTCCGCAGCTTGCTGCGGGGCTCTTCACTATGGTGACGGATCGAGTAACATTCGACCTGGAAAGCGTCGGAACAAAGAGCGTGTTCCGCTCGCACAAGGACCATCCTGGAGGTCGAGAAAACCGGTCAGATCTTCCTGACTTCCTCGTCTCTAAGCAGCTTGTAACCGTTTTTCGTGAGCACGTCGATCGCCTTGTCGCCGTTTTCAAAGCGTAGAAACAGGATTGCCATGTTGGAATGCTGTTCTACAAACGAGTATGTGTATTCGATGTTGAGGTCGTTTTTGTCGCACAGGCTCATGATGTCGTAGAAGATCCCTTCGCGATCGCTGATCTCAACGGCAATCACGGTGTTGAGCTTCACCGTGAACCCTGCCTTCTTGAGCACCTCATTGGCCTGTTCCGGTTTGTTAACGATCATGCGGAGGATGCCGAAATCCGACGTGTCGGCGATGGTGAGCGCGCGGACGTTGATCTTGTTCTCCTTGAGGATCAGGGCGACATTCGCGAGCCTGCCCGGCTTGTTCTCGAGAAACACGGAAATCTGCTGGATATTCATGTCACGTCTCCTTGGGATTAATTCCAGATCGCAAATTCCAGATTACAAATTAGAGTTCCAGTGCCGTTGGTCTAAACCGTCATGCGACACTCTAGAGGACTCTCTTGTCGATGATTCTCTTTGCCTTGCCCTCGCTGCGCGCGATTGCTTTGGGCTCAACGAGCTTGACTTTCGCATGTATGAGCAGGGCCTCGTGCAGTTCCTTCTCCATTTGCTTTTCCCTGCGCTCCAGGTTCTTTATCTCGTCGGAGAAGATGGCGTCGCTTACTTCGACCTGCACTTCCAGATAATCGAGGTTGTCGCGGCGTTCCACTACAAGCTGATACTGCGGTTCCACGCCCTCCATCCGCAGGAGCACTTCCTCTATCTGGGACGGGAACACGTTGACGCCCCGGATAATGAGCATGTCGTCGGTGCGGCCGAGAATCCGGTGCATGCGCACCGACGTTCGTCCGCAGCCGCACTTGGAATGGTCGAGGTAGGTAATATCGCGCGTGCGGTAACGGACTACCGGCGTTCCTTCTTTGGAAAGCGTGGTGATAACAAGCTCCCCCTTTTCTCCGTCGGGCAGCGCTTCTCCCGTACCCGGGTCGATTATTTCCGGAAAGAAATGGTCTTCGTAAACGTGCAGCAAATCCTGACGTTCGCATTCCGCGGCGACTCCGGGCCCGATAATCTCGGTGAGACCGTAGATGTCGAAAGCCTTCAGGTGGAGCTTCTCCTCAATTTCCTTGCGCATGTTCTCGCTCCATGGCTCAGCGCCGAAGAAACCGCTCCTCAAAGGCAGCTTTGAGAAATCGATCTTTTCTTCCTTGCCGGCTTCGGCAATATACAGGCTGTACGAGGGGGTGCAGGCAAGAACCGTCGTTCCGAAATCGTGCATTATCTGCAGCTGCCGCTTAGTATTGCCGCCGGATATGGGAATCACCATCGCGCCGATTTTTCGCGCGCCGTAGTGGACGCCGAGTCCGCCGGTGAACAGGCCGTAGCCGTAGGCATTCTGCACGCGGTCCTTGGCCGTGGTTCCGCCCGAAGCAAGGGTGCGCGCCATCACCTCGGACCAGATTTCGAGGTCTTTTTTCGTGTAGGCGTCGACAACGGGTTTGCCGGTGGTGCCTGAGGAGGTGTGAATCTCGGCAATGTTGTTGACGTCGCAGGAGAGCAGGCCGTACGGATACACGTCCCGCATTTCGGCCTTTGTAATAAACGGTAGCTTGACAATATCGGAAATATCCTTGATGTGCGTGGGCTTCACCCCCGCGGCATCCATTTTGCCGCGGTAGAAGGGGTTCCCGTTGTACGCTTTGCGCACGAGGCTCTGCAGTCTTTTGGTTTGAAGCTGGGCAAGCCGCTTCCTGCTCAAGGTTTCAAATTCTCTATTCCATATCATAGGCTGGCTCCATAAGAAACGGGGTGAAAAAGGCATGCGCCGGCGGAATCTCTGGTGAACATAATAACATACTATATGGGACAGCCGGTTTGGCAAGAGGGAAGACTCGCGTGTGCCTGAGAATGGTTGCCATTTGCACGGTGCTGCTTGGACACGAAAAGAATTTGCGGCGGCGATACGGACGGGATCAGCATCGTGAGCTTTGCGGCTTTGCAGGAATGTCTTGTGTACGAGGAATTCGCGCATCAGCCCTTGAGGGCGAAGGAAAGCATCAGGTCGAAAAACTCCATGCCGTCCCAGTGTAGGTCATCGAGACTGCGGTGGCTTTCGCACCACGAGGGAATCATTACCAGGGGAATAAGCGTGGGCGGCTGAGAAAGCAGGCAGGCTGCGGTTCGCGCCAGCGCCGTGGTCATTCTCCGGTGAATCACGAGCCGTTTGACATTTGCGGAAAGCGGCCGGCTGCAGGACGCCGGGTCCGACAGCACATTGTACTCCCTGCACGCGCAGGGCCGGATCGCATGGATGGCGCATGATTCGTTGACGAGAAACGGGCACAAGATGGCCTGGTCCCAGTACCGGGCCGCGATCTGCGCCTGGTTTGTCTCTTCCCCGATGCTTTCCAGGACTTTCCATAGGCCATTATTGACAAGCGAGTCCTGAGCAGACGCGAATTGCCGGTTAAACGCCGCGGCGCTTTCGCCTTCCGCCAGAAGCGCTTCGCGCCAGATGAAGAATGCCTCGGGAATCGAGACCGGAACCAGTTGCCGGCAGCACATACCGCATCCGGACGCGCAGGAAGTCCGCTCCCCGGCGCGCGACGCTTTTTGAGCGGCAAGTGCGACAACGCCGTTGCACAGTTCGTACAGCGGCGGTGCCGCATCGGCGAGGCCGAGGGGAACATCCGGAATCGCCACCCGGGCAGGCGGGAGCGTGCCGTCCGGGGTTTCTATACGGACAGTGATGGTGCGGATTTCGGGTTCCATTTCGCCGCCCTACACCGTCGCCTTGGCCGTTACATTGACAAAATAGATGAGGTTCTCAAGCTCGACCGCGAGGTTCACGTTGTTGATGATACAGTCGTTGGTGCCTTTGAGCTCGATGGGCGCGAAGTTGAGCACGCCTTTGATGCCCGCCTTCACGAGCATGTCCAGCGTTTGCTGCGCTGCCGAGTCGGGAACGCTGAGGATTGCGATCCGCACCCCGTTCTTCAGGATGAACCTTGCCATTTCGTCAATTTGCAGGATGGGGGTGGGCGCTTTGGGGTTGATTTTTGCAGGGTCTATGTCGAAGGCAGCGATAATCTTGATGCCTTCCTTCTCGAACGTGTTGTAGCGGACAAGGGCCGAACCGAGCTGGCCCGCTCCCACGAGCACAACCTTCTGGACTTCGTTCTTGCCCAGGATGCTGTTGAGTTTGGCGATAAGAGCGTCTATCTGGTAGCCGCCGCGCTTGTTTCCCGAGATGCCGAACAGCGAGAAATCCTTGCGCACCTGCGCGGATGTTCCGCCAACGGCGTCGGCAAGGTATTCGGAGAAAATCTTGATGAACCCCAGGGTCTTAAACCTCACAAGCGCGTTCTTGTAGCGCGAGAGGCGGATGATACAATTTTTGTTGTTGATCATAATGCACCTCGTGTCACAAAAGGTTGGAAGTGTATTCAAGTACAAATATAGTCGAAACGGGACTTAGTGTCAATGTTTATGTTACAGAAGTCACAAAAAGCAGAGATGGTCACCAGGTGAAGAGGGTGAGTCGTCTGTGCTGTTCAATGGGAGAGCGAGACCGGTCAGGCCATCTCAGAAGTACTATTAATGTTCCAAAGAAGCACAAAAGGTCTTGACTTACATCCGAAAAACAGGTATATTTTAGCGTCGCAAGGTTATTGAATCGTAAGTTTTGTTGTGAAAATAAGAACAAATATACATTCCAGAGGGAACAGCGTAATGGAAAGCACCAAGGAGATGAGCGTCAAAGACCAGGTAAAGGCGATTGCCGGGCAGTGGCGCGACCGCGAAGGCAATCTCATCATGATCCTTCACCAGATCCAGGGAAAATTCGGCTATGTGCCGCGTGAGGTGGCGCTGCTTCTTTCGCGGGAGCTCGATGTCCCGCTGGCTACTATTTACGAAGTAATCACGTTCTACAATTACTTTAAACTCGAAAAACCGGGCAAATACAATATTGCCGTCTGCATGGGCACTGCCTGTTACCTCAAAGGGGCGTCGCAGATCCTTGACGCTGTGAAAGACCTGCTGAATATTGACGAAGGCGAGACCACGCCCGACGGTATGTTCCGTCTCGATGCAGTGCGGTGTCTGGGCTGCTGCGGCCTGGCGCCCGTGATCATGATCAACGACCGCATCTACGGTAAGGTGAAAAAGGAACAGGTAATGGAAATTCTCGCGGCTTACAAGAAGAACAAGGAATGACAATGGAGAAAATCACAAAGGATCGTCTGGACGAAGTGCTCAAGAATCCGCCGCCGGAAAACGGCCGTTACATCAGGGTGGGGATGAGTTCGTGCGGAGTCGCGGCCGGTGCGGCGGAGGTGTTTGCGCTGCTGCGGTCCGAGGTTGAAAAGAGAAAACTGGCCGTGCCCGTGGTACCCTGCGGTTGCTCGGGAGGATGTCACAGCGAGCCGCTCGTGGAGGTTTGCGTGGACGGATTGCCCTCGGTCACCTACGGGAAGGTAAATGCCGAGATTGCCATGCGCATTATCGAGGAACACGTGCGCGACAAGCGGCTGGTTCAGGATTATATCGTGGACGCGCCCATGAAGAGAGCGGTGGCGTTATGACCACAACCGTTGTGCTTATCAGGGATACCGACAGCGGCGGCGCCGACAGGACGCGCGATGTGCACGATCTTTTTACGCAGAAGGTAAGAGATGCCGGCCTCCAGAACGAGGTGCAGGTGGTTCGCGCGGCCGACCTCGGCATTTACAACAAGGGAATGGTTGCGAAGATCCTTCCGCAGGGAATCGTGTATGCCGGGATCGCCGATGCCGACGTGGACGATATCGTAACGACCACGCTGGCGCAAAAAATGCCGGTGAGCAGGCTTGTATACTGCGGAGCCAACGAGCAGGTTCGCATCGTGATGCGCAATTGCGGCATTGTCAATCCGGAATGTATCGAAGACTATATCGCACGCAAAGGGTACCAGGGGATCAAACGTGCGCTGTACGACCTAACGCCGGAGAAGGCCATAGAAGAATTGAAAACAAGCGGCCTGCGGGGCCGCGGCGGCGCGGGATATCCCACCTGGCTCAAGTGGTCGCTTGCGAGAAACGCGTTCGGCGACCGGAAATTCGTTATTTGCAACGGCGACGAAGGCGATCCCGGCGCGTACATGGACAGAAGCGTGCTGGAGGGCGATCCGCATTCGGTGATTGAAGGCATGATGATCGCCGCCTACTGCATAGGAGCGACAAAAGGATTCCTTTACATTCGCGCTGAATATCCTCTGGCGATCAAACGGGTGCAGAAGGCGCTCGATGACGCCTACGGCACGGGGCTTCTGGGAAAAGATATTTTGGGCACTTCGTTTTGCCTGGATCTGGAAGTGAGGCTGGGAGCCGGCGCATTTGTGTGCGGCGAGGAAACCGCGCTTATCGCTTCCGTTGAGGGCAAGCGCGGCACACCGCGTCCACGTCCGCCGTACCCGTCGGACGTGGGCCTGTTCGGAAAGCCCACCGTTATCAACAACGTGGAGACGTTTGCCAACGTCTCGTACATACTTCTGAACGGGGCAAAGACCTTTGCGTCCATAGGCACCGACAAGTCCAAGGGCACCAAGGTGTTCGCCCTTACCGGAAAGATCCGCAATTCCGGTCTTGTCGAGATACCCATGGGCACGCCGCTGCGCGTGATTATCGAAGACATCGGCGGCGGTGTCGCATCGGGAAAGAAGATCCTTGCGGTGCAAACGGGCGGCCCTTCGGGCGGCGTGATTCCGGAGCAGCATTTCGATACCCCGGTTTCCTACGAACATCTGCTCGAACTCGGCTCGTTCATGGGCTCGGGAGGCATGATCGTCATGGATGAAGACGACTGCCTTGTCGATATTGCAAAATTCTACCTCGGGTTCTGCGTGGATGAGAGCTGCGGCAAGTGCGCGCCTTGCAGAATCGGAGGGTTCCAGATGCTCAAGGTTCTGGAAAAGATCACCGACGGGAAAGGAATGCCGGAAGATCTGGACACTCTCAAACGGATCGCGCAGGCCATGCGGAAAGCGTCGCTGTGCGCGCTGGGTCAGGGTGCGCCAAACCCGATCATTTCCACCATGAAATATTTCGCCGAAGAATACCGGCAGCATATTGTCGACCGGAAATGCAGGGCGGGCAAATGCACCAGGCTCATGCGGTTCGAAATTCTTGACACCTCCTGCAAACGCTGCAAATTGTGCGTTGTAAACTGCCCGGTCCACTGCATAGCGGGCGACAGGGAAAAGGGATACCGGATAGACCAGGAAAAATGCATCAAATGCGGCCGCTGTTTTGAAGTTTGCAAATTCGAAGCCGTGGCGAGGAGTTAGCAATGGTAAAGGCAAGAATCAACGGAATAACGGTTAAGGTGCCCGAAGGAACTACCATTCTCGACGCGGCGCACAAGGTGCAGATAAAGATACCCACGCTCTGCAAGCACCCGGACCTGCGGGCCACGGGCGCGTGCGGAGTGTGCATTGTCAAGATAAAAGGCTCACAGAAAATGGTGCGCGCCTGCTGCACGCCTCTCGAAGAAAACATGGAAATCACCACACACGACCCGGAAATCGTGGCGGTGCGGCGTTCGGTGATCGAACTCATTCTGTCGAGGCACCCGAACGAATGCCTCACCTGCGGCCGCAACCAGAACTGCGAACTGCAGAAGCTGGCGTCCGATTTCGGCGTCCGGCGGGAATCGTTCCCGCAGTATTTGCCGGATATCAAGCCCGACACATCCACCGGCACCATCGTGCTGGAGCCGCGTAAATGCATTTCGTGCGGCAGGTGCATTACCGTGTGCCAGGAAATGCAAAACGTGTGGGCGCTTTCCATGCTGGAGCGCGGCATCGATACCAGGATCTCGCCCGCAGGCGACATTTCGCTGGCGGATTCGCCGTGCGTCAATTGCGGCCAGTGCTCGGCACATTGTCCCACCGGCGCCATTTTCGAAAACGATGAGACCGCAAAGGTATGGCAGGCCCTGCAGGACGAGAACAAATACTGTATCGTGGAAATCGCGCCCGCCGTGCGCGTAGCCATCGGCGAGGCTTTCGGGTTACCCCTGGGCCAGAATTGCACCGGGAAACTGTACACGGCGCTGCGCCGCATGGGATTTGAGGCCGTGTTCGACACGAATTTCGGCGCCGACGTCACCATTGTGGAGGAAGCGCACGAATTCGTAGAGCGATTCGTTCACAAGAAAGGCGCGCTCCCCCTCATCACGAGCTGCTGTCCAGCCTGGGTTGATTTCATGGAGAAGTTCTACCCCGACATGATCGAGCATTTCTCGTCGTGCAAATCGCCGCACCAGATAGTGGGCGTGCTTTCCAAAACGTACTATGCGCGCAAGAAGCGGCTCGATCCGGCAAACGCATACGTCGTTTCGGTGATGCCGTGCACGGCCAAAAAGTACGAAATCAAGCGGTCCGGCGAGATGTTCGCCTCCGGCCACCAGGACATCGATGTGTCGATAACCACGCGGGAACTGGGCCGTATGATAAAACAGGCGGGCATAGACTTTGCCTCGCTTCCCGACGAGGAATCCGACCATATTCTGGGAGAATACTCGGGAGCGGGCACAATTTTCGGCGTCACGGGCGGGGTGATGGAAGCAGCGCTGCGCACGGCCTACGATTACATTACCGGCGGAAAGCTCAAGAACATCGACTTCGAGAACGTGCGGGGTCTCGCAGGAGTTAAGGAAGGCGCCGTCCCCGTGGGCAGCCACACGGTAAAAGTGGCTGTGGCGCACGGCCTTCGGAACGTGGAAGCGGTGCTGTCCAAAGTGCGGCTCGCCAAGGCAAGGGGCGAGGAACCACCGTATCATTTTATAGAAGTAATGGCCTGCCCGGGCGGGTGCGTTGGCGGCGGCGGTCAGCCCTACGGCGTCACCGACGAGCTGCGCGTCAAACGAGGCAAGGGCCTTTACAAAGACGACGAAGCGCATACCATGCGGTACAGCCACGAGAATCCCTGGGTCAAGAAGGTGTATCAGGATTTCCTCGGGGAGCCGCTGGGAACCAAAGCAAAAGAATTGTTGCACGCGGCGTACAAGGCGAGGCCGGAATACAAGAAATGATTTTGCCAATAATTGACTTGGTGGGGGAGGTTTCCCCCTGGCCACAAGCCTCCTCGCCGCGCTCCGCGCGTCTGCGGGGTCTTGTGGCACACCCCCTCGGCAGGTGGCCCCGAGGCCGCTGGCCGAGCCCGGAGGGAGACCGACCCAATTCAGTCGCGAAACAAATTGCGCCACTGAATTGGGATACGCCCAGATTTTCTTGTATTTTATTGTAAATCATTTAGTGGTTTTTTAGCCGAACAAAACGTATTATTATTCCATATCGTTTCCTGCGGCAAGGGGCACTGCTCCGATACCAAGGGCGAAGAAGATCGGGAACGGACAATCCCGCTTTTGGCCCCGGGAACACGAGGCCAAAAGCGGGATTTTTTGTTTTCACCACACCCTGCAGGGAGGTACAATGGACAAACGCGTCGGTTTCGTGGGGATCATCATCCACGATCGCAAGCAATGGGCCGAAGAAGTCAACAAGATCCTTTCCGAATTCGGCGAAACCATTGTGGTGCGCACGGGCGTGCCGCATGTTCGCGACAAGAGCTCGGTCATCATGCTCGTTGTGGACGCCACCTCCGACCAGGTAGGCTCGCTCACGGGCAAGCTGGGCGCGCTGCCGGGCGTGTCCGTCAAGTCCATGCTCGGAAAGCAGAACGGAATCGACTGAGGCATGAACACCCGCACCGAACACGATCTTCTCGGCGAGCGCCAGGTCCCTGCCGACGCGTACTGGGGCATCCACACGCTCCGCGCACAGGAAAATTTTCCGCTCGGAGGCGGCCGTGTTCGTCCCGAGCTGATCGCGGCGCTCGCTCGTGTCAAGAAGGCCTGCTGCCTCGCTAACGCCGACCTCGGCTACCTTGGCGCGGGGCAGTCGCGCGCCATCGAATCGGCGTGCGACGAGATCATCGAAGGCGGGCTTGCCGACCAGTTCCCTCTCGACAAACTGCAGGGCGGGGCAGGCACCTCCACGAACATGAATGTCAACGAGGTGATTGCCAACCGCGCCTTGGAGCTCCTCGGCAGGAGCAGGGGAGATTATTCGGCGATTCATCCAATCGATCATGTCAACCTGCACCAGTCGACAAACGACGTGTACCCGACGGGCCTCAAGGTCGCTTGCATTCTGGGCGTGCGGGTGCTGAGCGCCGCGGCGGCCGAATTGCAGGGCGCTTTGCAGAAGAAGGAAAAGGAGTTTGCAGCCGTCGTCACCATCGGACGCACCGAGATGCAGAACGCCGTGCCCATGACGCTGGGCAGCCAGTTCGCGTCGTTTGCGGATGCACTGGGCCGGGACCGCTGGCGAGCGTTCAAGTGCGAAGAGCGGTTGCGTGTTGTCAATATAGGCGGAACCGCCATCGGTACCGGTTTGGCGGCGCCGCGGGAGTACATTTTTCTCGTTATTGAAAAGCTGCGTGAGTGTACCGGGCTGGGGCTCACGCGGGCGGAAAACGGCATGGACCAGACGGCCAATGCCGATTCGTTCGCCGAGGTCGCGGGCATTCTTGCCGCGCACGCCGTCAACCTGCAGAAGGTAAGCAACGACCTGCGCCTCCTGCACTTTGCCGGCGATATCGTGTTGCCGCCGGTCCAGGCCGGATCGTCCATGATGCCCGGCAAGGTAAACCCGGTGATCTGCGAGGCTGCCATCAATGCTGCGGTCAGGGCGCGGTCCAACGCCGCGCTGGCCATCGAGCTTGCATCAATGGGAACGCTTCAGATCAACGAGTTTCTGCCGCTTCTGGGGCAGGCGTTGCTTGATGCGATTTACGTGTGCGCATCAGCCGATCGCATGCTCGCACGGCATGTTGAGGGAATCGCCGCCGATCCCGAGATGTGCAGGAAGCACGTCGACGAAACCACCTCGATTGTAACCGCGCTCGTGCCGGACATCGGCTACGAAACGGCTCAGAACCTGGTGGTTGAATTTCGCGTGAAAGGCGGCCGGTCGTTTCGCGGATTTCTCGAGGACAAACTGGGCAAGGACGTTGTTGACGAAGTACTCTCTCCTGCGCGGCTTATGGCGCTGGGGCATTCGAAGAACGGCCCGGACAAGCGCAAGGCATAACAATGGAACAAACCCCAAAATCGATGCGGTTGCAACTGGGCCTGTTCGGCAGGACCAACGTCGGGAAGTCCAGTTTTCTCAACTACGTTGCCAAACAGGACATCGCGGTGACTTCGCCCGTGCCCGGTACCACCACCGACATCGTGGAAAAGGCAATGGAGCTTTCGCCGGTGGGGCCGGTTGTGTTTCTCGATACCGCGGGCGTGGACGATGCATCGCAGCTTTCCGTTGAGCGTCTCAAGAAAACCCGTGCGGTTTTCGACCGCGCCGATGTCTTTGTGCTCATTGTCGAACCGAACGTGTGGACCGCCTTTGAAGATTCCGTGTGCGCGGAAGCAAAGAGGCGCGATGCGGGGTGCCTCGTTGTTGTTAACAAAGGCGATGTTGCCCGGCCGTCGCCGGAGTTCGTCGGCGCGTGCGGGGCCGCGGCCGCCGGGGTCATCACGTGCTCGTGCCTCGACATGGCTGCGCGCGAAGCATGCGCGGCGGAGTTCGGCAAGGCGGTGGCGGCGCTTACCGAAAAGGCAAAGCCCGGCGACCTTCCCTTGGTGGGCGATCTGGTTCCCGCCGGCGGGGTTGCGGTGCTGGTGGTGCCCATCGACCTCGGCGCTCCCAGGGGCAGGCTTATATTGCCGCAGGTACAGACCATACGGGATGCGCTCGACAACGACGCCGCTATCGTTATTGTCAAGGAGCGTGAGTATGCCTCGCTGCTGGGCAAACTCACCGTAAAACCCGACATTGTCGTATGCGACTCGCAGGTGGTGATGAAGATGGTGGCCGACACGCCCCCGGATGTGAAATGCACAACCTTTTCCATCCTGTTCTCGCGGAGCAAAGGAGACCTTGTAACGCAGGCTGCCGGGCTCGGCGTTATCGGTTCGCTTCGCGACAAGGACCGCGTACTCATTGCCGAGGCGTGTTCGCATCACGCGCTCGAAGACGACATCGGCCGCGTCAAGATTCCGCGCTGGCTGCGGCAGTTTACGGGCGCCGACCTGGTCATAGACGTTTCGAGCGGGCGCGACTATCCGCAAAACCTTTCGGACTACCGGCTCGTGGTGCATTGCGGATCATGCATGCTCACGCGGCGGGAGACGCTGGGCCGGATTCGCCTCGCGCGTGAGGCGGGCGTGGCGATAACAAACTACGGATTATGCATTTCGTATTTGCAAGGGGTCATAGAGCGCGTGCTTGAGCCGTTTCCCGCGGCCCTCGACGCGTTGCACAGGAATGCGGGAAACAAAGGAAGAACGGCATGATTGCAGCAACGACAAAAGCATGGGTAGAGAAGAGGATTCCCGCTGCGGAGCGGGTCAAGTACATGAGCGGGCCGGTCGATTTTGTCGACGATGCCGCCATAGAACGCACGATTGCGGCGAACGCAAAGCCGGAGGCGGGCCGCGTGCGCGAGATTGTCCGGAAGTCTTTGGCCATCCAAACGCTTTTGCCCGCCGAAACCGCCGCGCTCCTCAACGTGACCGACCCCGGGCTCATTGACGAAATGGAAGATGCAGCGCTTGCGATAAAGAAGAAGGTGTACGACAATCGCATCGTCACCTTCGCACCGCTGTATATGAGCACGGTGTGCGTCAACAACTGCCGGTATTGCGGATTTAGAAGCGAAAACAACGAAATTCGGCGCGGCGTGCTGTCGCAGGAAGAAGTCCGGCGCGAAACCGAGGTGCTGGCCGGTGTCGTGGGTCACAAGCGGCTCATCGCCGTGTACGGCGAACACCCGAGATCCGATACCGAATACATCGCCGAGACGCTCCGTACCATTTACAGCGTGCAGATGAAAACGAAGCGCGGCTACGGCTCGATCCGGCGCGTCAACGTCAATGCGGCGCCACTTCCGGTGGCCGATCTCCGTGTTCTTCACCAAACCGGACTCGGCACCTACCAGGTCTTTCAGGAAACATACCATCACGAAACCTACCGGAACATGCACCCCGCCGGCACGCTCAAGGCCGACTATCAATGGCGGGTGTATTGCATGCACCGCGCCATGGAAGCGGGCATCGACGACGTCGGCATCGGCGCGCTGTTCGGACTGTACGACTGGAAGTTCGAAGTGATGGGCCTTCTGTATCACACGCTGGAGCTGGAGCGGGCATTCGGCATCGGCCCGCATACCATTTCGTTTCCGCGCATAGAACCGGCGCAGAACACGCCGATCACAGCGGAGCTGCCGCGCAAAGTGACCGACGCCGAGTTCAGGCGGGCGGTGACCGTGCTGCGGCTTGCGGTTCCCTACACGGGAATGATCTTGACGGCAAGGGAATCGGTGCAGACGCGCAACAGCCTCATATCCATGGGCATCACGCAGATGGACGCGTCGTCGCGGGTGGGGCTCGGCGCTTACAGCGACACCAAGCCCGATCAGCAGCCCGATCGCCAGCAGTTTATCCTCGGCGACACCAGGTCGCTTGACGAACTGGTGGGCTCGCTCGCGCAGAAGGGGTATATCACGTCGTTCTGCACCGCAGGGTACCGGTGCGGAAGGACAGGCAAATGTATCATGGACCTTCTGCGCAGCGGCCAGGAAGGAAAGTTCTGCAAGCTCAACGCGGTCATAACGTACCGGGAATGGCTTGACGATTTCGCAAGCGAAGCGACACGGGAAGCTGGCGAGAAGGTGGTTGTGCGGGAAATTGAAGAGATCAGGGCAAATAATCCAATAGTTTTTGAGGCGTTCATGAAGAATTATGAGCGGACAAGGGCGGGGGAGAGGGATTTGTATTTCTAGCCAATGTCAAATATTGTCCTGGTGGGGGAAGTTTCCCCCTGGGGTGCAGCTTCCTCGCGCCGGAAAACTGCGCGAGGTGATCTGCACCCACACCCCCTCTGCAGGTGGCCCCCATGGCAGTTGGTTGGCAAGATAGAAACGACGGCGTGGGGGCACCAAGAGAGTTTCTCCGGACTGGAATACAGATGTCGATGCAAAGAATGCGAAACGTATGACTAAGACAATCCCTGAAATCCTGGCCGGTGAGACCTTCGCTCGGGACGACGTTATCGCCCTGCTGTCGACCACGGATCCGGCCGACGCCGAGGCGATCCGGACCGCTGCACACCGTGTGCTTGTTGACAATTGCGGGACAAGCGTGTTTCTGCGCGGCCTGGTGGAGTTCTCCAACCGTTGCGCCAGCGACTGCCACTATTGCGGCATCAGGAAGGGCAACGCCGGTGTGAAGCGGTATTGTCTTACCAAAGACGAAATTGTCGACGCAGCCCGGTTTTGCGCCGAGGCTGGATATGGCTCCATGGTTCTGCAGTCGGGCGAGCGCCGCGATGAACGGTTTGTCTCGTTTGTCGAGGACGTGGTGTGCGCCATCAAAAAGGAGACCGTCTCAAACACCCTGCCGCGCGGTCTCGGCATAACTCTTTCGGTTGGAGAGCAGACGCCGGAAGCGTACAAGAGGTTCTTTAACGCCGGCGCGCACCGCTATCTCCTGCGGATCGAAACGTCTTCGCCGCGGCTATTTGCATCGATTCATCCTTCCCGGCAATCGTTCGAGGCGCGTCTGGCATGCCTGGCATTTCTCAAGGATGCCGGCTTTCAGGTGGGAACCGGGGTCATGATCGGGCTGCCGGGCCAGACCGTGCAAGACCTTGCCGATGATGTCCTGTTCTTCCGGGCCATCGACGCCGATATGATCGGCATGGGACCGTTCATCGTGCACAGACAGACGCCCATGGCGCGCCATGACGAAGCCATGGCGGCGCGCAAGAAGGAGACCCTGGAGCTGGCCCTGCGCATGATTGCCGTCACCAGGCTTGTATGCCGTGACGTCAACATCGCGTCCGCAACCGCACTGCAGGCCATGGAGCCGCTGGGCAGGGAAATGGGGCTTTTGCATGGCGCAAACGTGGTGATGCCGCAGGCGACGCCGGCGCGCGTCCGGCGCGATTATCAACTGTATGAGGGCAAGCCCTGTCTCGACGAAAACGCGCAGGAATGCCGCGAGTGCCTGTGCGGCAGAATCCGGTCGCTCGGCCGCGAGCCTGCAACCGGCCAGTGGGGCGATCCGAAGCATTTTGACGCGCGGCAACGGCACGCCGCAGCGCAACAATAGCGCTTTTGCAAACCGCGACAGAGGCTTTTCACTCATGCTGCAAAGAGAACCCGTGATTAACCAGCAACCGTCAACCAGCTACGGCGGAATCCTGAAACTCGCGGCACCCCTCATCCTGTCGATGAGCGGGATGGTGCTGATGCAGTTTACAGATGCACTTTTCTTGTCCTGGTATTCCGCGGATGCGATCGCCGCGGTTGTGCCCGCATTCATGCCGTCGTTTCTCCTGGCAAGCGCGCTCACCGGCACCGCCGGATACACGTCTACCTTTGTGGCCCAGTACGTGGGTGCCAACCGTCCGCAGCGTGTCGCAGCTTCGGTGTGGCAAGGTATCTACTTTTCAATTCTATCGGGTGTGTTGCTGGCCCTCGTGTCGGTTGCGGCCCGGCCGTTGTATGCATGGGTGGGACATGCCGCCGCTATTCAGGCCATGGAAGTGCGGTTTTTCTCAATCTTGTGCTGGGGAGGCTTCTTCTTTGTGGTTTCCAGCGCGCTCTCCGGATTCTTTTCCGGCCGGGGGCAGACCACGGTGGTGATGGCGGTCAACATGGCGGGACAGGCGGTCAACATCGTATTCGACTATTTGTTGATTTTCGGTAAGTTCGGCTTTCCGCGTCTCGGCGTCACGGGCGCCGCGCTGGCCACGGTGGGTTCGCAGGCGCTCATCGCGCTTGCGTTCGCTTTTCTGTTCCTAAGGCGCGCCAACCGTCGCCAATGGTCCACGTGGAGTTCCGCCGCATTCGACAAGACGCTGTTTTCCCGGCTTGTCCGGTTCGGGCTCCCGGGCGGCATGAGATTTTCCCTCGAAATGGCGGGATGGACCGTGTTTGTCTTCTTTATCGGCCGCATCGGTTCCATCGACCTGGCCGCCACCAACATCGCGTGGCGAATCAACGGCATCGCGATCTTTCCTGTTACCGGCTTGTCTGCTGCCGTGGCCATCCTCGTGGGCAATGCACAGGGCGCACTGCGTCCCGACATTTCGGCGCGGGTAATGTGGCGAGGCACCATTCTCTCGCAAGTCTGGATGCTCGTAATGGCAATCGTCTTTGTTGTGTTCCCACGGCAATTGTTCGGCATTTTCGCAGGAAGCGATCCGGCGTCCGCTTCTCAATTTGCAACTCTCGGCACAATGCTGCTGCGATTCGTGGCCGCCTATTGCCTTGTCGACGCCTTCAACTACGTGTGCGTTTCCACGCTTGTGGCGGCCGGCGACACTCGCTGGACATTGTACGCATCCATTGCACTCAATGCGCTGTTCTTTGCGGGGCTGGCCGCGGCGGACAAATGGCAGCGGACGCTGTTTGCCGAATGGGCGATTGCAACCGCCTTTGTGGTGCTTCAGGCGTTCATGTTTTTCGGCCGCTACATGCAGGGAAAATGGAAAGGGTTTCGCGTAATCGAACCGAAAGTGGCGGATGGTGCGCTTTCCTAGCCGGTTTTGAGAAAGGGCTCAACGCAAAGTCATGCGCATCGTCAGCTTCTCAGCCGCTCAACACTCCAACTTCTTCTTTCCCTCTCCTGCCAATTCACCACCCACCCTCCTGCAGCGGACTCAACGGAAGAATCGCCAAGTTCCGGTCGCGGCGATCTTGCACGCCTTTACATGCACTACAGGGTTTCGGCGAAGAAATCCTTCATGTATTTCCAGGCGCGCGCCGCGGAGAGTGCATTGTATGCCATGCCTTTGCCGTTGTCGGTGCCGTTACCGGGGTTTGTGAATGCGTGGACGCTGTTGCCGAAGTACACCATTTGCCAATCGGCTTTCGATTTGCGCATGGTGTCCTGGAATAGTGCGATAGCCTCGGGTTTCAAGGTCGGGTCATCGGCGCCGTGCAATACAAGAATTTTCGCCTTGATGTTCGTGATGTCCTGGGGCTGGGCCGGAAACAGTCCGCCGTGGAACGTGACGATGTCCTTGACGTTTGCGCCACTGTACGCCAGTTCCAGCACTGCGGAACCGCCGAAGCAGAAGCCGATGGCGGCCGTGCGCGACGCATCGACGAACGGCTGCTTGAGAAGCTCGCTGAACGCGGTAACAACGCGCTGACGCATTTTTGGAGTGCCCCGAACGGCGCCGGCCATGGCCCCGGCGGTCTTCATGTCTGCGGTGCTTTGCCCGTTGCCGTACATGTCGGCGGCGAAAGCAACGTATCCGAGCGCGGCCAGATCCTTTGTCTTGCCTTTTGTGAAATCGTTAAGCCCCCACCATTCGTGCACCACAAGAATTCCCGGACGTTTGGTGGTTACCGCGTCGTCGTAGGCGAGAAATCCTTTGCATGTGGTGGTGTCGATCTTGTAAACTATTTCGCGGGTGACAACGGCAGACGAGGCCGTCATCGAAAGAATCGGCAACAGGGCCAACAGCATCATTTTCTTCATAGAATCGTCCTTTCCCGGGTTCGATCATCATTTGGAACGGGGAGTGAGAAATGCAAAAGCGTGAGCCCAGTCGTTGCGAAGCAATCCGGGTATGCACCAGAGCATGCACAACGGTTCAATCGCCCGGGCCGCCTCGGCTTTGCCCATGTCCTGGACGTCAAAACCGAACAATGAAACCACTGCCGCCACCGCCTTTTTGGATTCCTCGTTGTTGCCGCATATGAACATCGCGGGCTTGGCGGCCTCGAATTTCGGATTCACCATGAATGCATTGCCTATGGAGTTGAACGCCTTCACAAAATGCGCCTCGGGCGCGGCTGCCTGCAATTGCTCCATGAGAGAATTGTCGAGCGTGGTAAAGAATTTGATTACCCCGTTTACGGGCGGGGCGTCGGCAATAGGATTGGTGACGTCGATAATGGTTTTGCCGGCCAGGGCGGCCACACCAACGGATTGGATCGCACCAACCGCCGCAGTGCCCTTGACGGCGAGAACGAGCAATTCCGAAAAGCCTGCGGCTTCGGAAAAGGTACCGGTGCCAGCTTTCTTGCCTTGCCGTGTTTTCCATTCTGTCAATTTGTCGGGATTACGGCTTCCCATCATCACTTCGTACCCGTGCTTGATAAAGCCGGACGCCAGGGTCTTGGCGACTTCGCCCGAGCCCAGTATGCCTACTTTGTTGAATTCCATTTTGTACCCTTTCTACTTGAATATCCACATTTGCGCATCCCCGAAGCTTGCTGCGGGGCTCTTCACTTGGGCATGATTTTGAATTTCTTCAGTCTCAATTCCATCCATCCTAACATTATCCGTCGTGCATCAACTGCGGTTAGTCGCGACCGGTTTCTTCCCATTTACGCACTGTTTTCCTGATAATGAGAAAAGAGATACTACATCTGCCGCGCCCTGCGCCGACGGAACGCAAACCTTTGGTAAAAAAACGCAATTATTGTGCCATTGAAACGGTTTCATCTGTTTGGTCACAATCATAGAAACCCCGACCGCCAACGAGTTATTTTCATGGCTCACACCACACCGCTCAGGGAGAGCCATGGAACAGAATCTTCCCGATTCGGAGCCCGATCCTGCCGCGCAAGAGAACATCGGTCGGCTTTGCGACGGAGCCGTGCTTCTCGCGCGTGACGCATTGGCAGATCCAAATTTCTTCGCCACCGTCGTGCTTATGTGCATCTATTCCAGGGAAAACGGCGGCTATGGGCTCGTACTCAATCGGCCTTCGAACATGCCGCTGTCCGAAGTGTTCGATGGCTTTACCGAAAGTGAAGGGCGGCGCAGAGTGTACATCGGCGGACCGGTTCAGCAGGAGGAACTGCAGATTCTCGAAATTACCGACGCGGGACGTGACCAGTCGCATCAGGTGGCGCCGCGGCTGTTTCTCGGCGGAAAATGGGAGAGCGTCGAAGAAATGCTGCTTGTCGATCCGGAATCGGCGCACTTGTTCCTCGGCTATTCCGGGTGGGCGGCAGGCCAGCTCGAAAACGAAATATCGATGGGTGCGTGGGACGTGTACAAAATCGACGTTGAAAAATTGCTGATGAATCCGGGGAAAATGCCGACCATGGACGTGATGGAAATAGGGAGATATCTACAATCCCTGAGGTTGTCATAAATTCGTTTCTTGTAGGGGGAAGCTCAGTCTGTCTCAAAGTCGGCGAAGCAGCTGGGCGCCTGCCTTGAGGCACCGTGCCTCCTTCCGGGCTCGGCTATTCGCCTCGTTGCCGGACCGCCCGAAGGCCTTCGGCCGGGTCGGCCGTCAACGCACTCCAGTGCGCCCTTCAGTCCGCACTGGCGCAAGAAACCCCTCTTTGCATCGCTCAAGCAAACCCGGCTTGAAAGCCCGAGTATCTTTCGTAAATTGTAAAGATGGAATTCGACTTAGAGGGCATCATCCTGTTGCCCCCGCGCGAGGTGGACCGGAGGGCCCGCCAAAGCGGGTTGCCGGCCGGCCCGGCGCCGCAAGCGCATAGGGCGGTCCGGCAACGAGGCCGACAGGCCGAGCCAGCAGGGAGACCGACCCGAGCACGGCGAGGGGCGCGCCCAGATTACTTGTTATGTACTCTGTATTCCTGCTAGTTTGCCAGAGCCTCTTTCACTGTCTTGAGCAACTCGTCCGGCTTCACCGGTTTCTCCAATACCACCTTTACCGGCAGCCAGTCCTCGTCCGGCTCGAACGAGAAGGGCAGGGCTTTGCTCTTGCGAATGCCCGTGATTATCACGATAGGGATGCCCTTTGTCGCCGGGTCTTCGGCGAGCTTGCGGGCGGTGTCGAATCCTTCGCTGTCGTGAGCCATCATCACGTCGAGCAGCATGGCGTTGGGCTTCTCGGCCTTTGCCATTGCATAGCCTTCTTCGCCGTTTGCCGCGCTCACAACGGCATAGCCTTTGGCTTCCAGAAGCGTGGTCGTGGCCTCGACAAAATCGACGTCATCGTCGACGACAAGAATTTTGGGGTTCATAATAGCACCTCGTTTGTTAAAAGTAACAAAGTGACAGAATGACAAAGTAATGAAGAGGAATGCAGGGGACAGAAGCCAGAATAAAACCCGCAACCTGGAACTTGGAATCTGCAAACCTTCATTCGCCTTACAACCTTTCAACTTCTAAACTTTTCAACTTTTAAACTCTTTCTCTCACCGTGTACGTGGTATGCAGCAGGTGATGTGACTTCTCGCCCAGCGGGATCTTGAGAAATTCTCCATACACCTGCTTGATTTTCGGGTTGTCGTGCGACTTGCGCAATTTCTTGTTCTCGTCTTCTTTGTAAATTGCCTTGATGCGTTGCTTGCGTTTTGCGTCATCGGTGAGCCTGGGCTGGCCGCCGCCGCCGATGCACCCGCCGGGACAGGTCATGATTTCCACGAAATGGTAGGACGCCTTGCCCGTGGTAATGCGCTCAATGACCTTTTCCGCATTTCCCAGGCCATGCGACACGGCTACGCTCAGGGTGACGTTTTCGAGAAACGACCACTCGGGTACAGTTCCCGTAATGGTGAGCTGGGCCTCTTTTATCCCTTCGAGGCCGGCAATCGGCTCCACGTGGAGCTTGTCGAAAGGGAGAGGGCGGCCGGTGACGATTTCGTACGCGGTGCGCAAAGCGGCTTCCATGACGCCGCCGGTGTTGGCGAAGATGTCGCCCGCGCCCGAGGATACGCCCATCACCCGGTCGAAGTTATCGTCGGGGAGCGCGGCGAAATCGATGCCTGCCTGCTTTATCATACGGCCGAGTTCGCGCGTGGTAAGAACTGCATCGACGTCCTGCGCGCCGCTGTCGTTCATCTCCGGACGTTGCGCTTCGAATTTTTTTGCCGTGCACGGCATCACCGACACCACAAAGATTTCTTCCGGCTTCTTGCCCACTTTCTGCGCCCAGTAAGTCTTGGCGAGCGCGCCGAACATCTGCTGCGGAGACTTGCACGTGGAAAGGTTGGGAATCAGTTCCGGGTAGAAGTGCTCCACGAACTTGATCCACCCCGGCGAACAGCTGGTGAACTGCGGGAGCGCAACTGGTTCTTTGTCGAGAATCGCCGTCTTGAGCCGCGTGAGCAGTTCCGTTCCTTCCTCGATGATGGTGAGGTCGGCAGTGAAATTCGTGTCGAACACCGTGGCAAATCCAAGGCGCCGGAGGGCCGAAACCATCTTGCCCGTCACGAGGGTTCCCGGTTCGAACCCGAAACACTCGCCGAGCGCCGCCCGCACTGCAGGCGCTGTTTGAACCACCACGGTTTTCTTCGGGTTTTCCAGGGCGTCCCAGACGCGCTGGACATGGCTCTGTTCCACGATGGCGCCCACCGGACACACCGCCGCGCATTGTCCGCACTGTACGCACGTGACGCCGGCAAGGTCGGAATCGAATGCCGGCCCGATGACGGTCTTGAACCCGCGCGCCTGGGGGAATAGGGCGCCAACACGCTGCGTAATGTTGCATACCGCAACGCATCGGCGGCACTTGATGCACTTGCCGTTGTTGCGAACGATGCCGGGTGTGCTTGTGTCAAGGTGGGCGGCCGTCTTCTGGCCCTCGTAGCGCACGCTCTTGATGCCGAGGTCGCTTGCGATCTTTTGCAGTTCGCAGTCTTCGTTGCGCTCACAGGTCTGGCAATCTCCGTCGTGCTCCGACAGGAGCAGTTCCATAACGGTACGCCGGGCTTCACGAACGCGCCCGGAATTCGTTTTGATCTTCATGCCGTCCGTAACGGGAACCGAGCACGAAGCAACGAGGTTTTTGGCGCCCTCGACTTCCACCACACAGATGCGGCACGCGCCGATGGCGTCGAGACCTTCCAGAAAACACAATGTTGGTATGCGCACGCCGGCAAGCTTTGCGGCCGCGAGAATGCTGATATTGTCCGGGACAGTAAGGGGAGTGTTATTGATTGTTATGGCCGCCATGGCCGTTATCTCCTTTCGTGAGCTGTTTTTTTGCCGAAGTCGCAGCGCAGGCAACGTTTTGCCTGCCGGACCGAAACGCTTTCGGTCCAGCTTTGTTCGACTTCGTCGAAATTGTTCTTCCTCCTGTCGGCGCCTATGAGCGGCATCTTTTCCCGCGGATACGGCACCGGATCGGCGTCCGGATCGTAGGAGGTCGCCACCTGCTGCTCCTCGCGCCAGAACGCGTGATTCTCGCCGGTAAACATACGATCGATACCTGCGGCTGCGCGTTCGCCTGCGGCTATGGCTTCAACGACGCTCGACGGGCCGCTTACCGCGTCGCCGCCGGCAAACACCCAGCTCACCGAGGTCTGGCCGGTGGCGTGGTTTGCCGCAAGGGTATTGTACGATGTCAATTCGAGGCTGATGCCGTCGAACACTTCGGTGGTGTTCACCCGCTGGCCGATGGCGGCGATCACCTGGTCCGCTTCCAGAACGAAGTCGCTTCCCTGGTCGGCCTCCGGACGCCGCCTGCCCGAGCTGTCGAATTCGCCCAGGTGCATGGGACGGCACTTGATCCCGGAGACCTTTCCGTTGGTTGTCAGGATTTCGACGGGCGCCGTGAGCAGGGTGAGGGACACGCCTTCCTGCTGCGCTTCCTCTATTTCCTCCGCATAGGCGGGCATTTCTTCGCGCGTGCGGCGGTACAGAATAGATACCGATTTCGCGCCGAGCCGCACCGCGGTTCGCGCAGCGTCAACTGCCGCGTTGCCGCCGCCGACTACAACGACTTTCTTCCCGACCGGCACCGAGCCCTTCAGGTTGTACTCGCGAAGGAACGCAAGCGCCTCAACGACGCCCTCGCCGGTTTCGCCTGGAACGCCGAGCATTACGGGCTTTTGCGCGCCCACGCCGACGAAAACGGCTTCGTAGCCGTCGTCCTTGAGGCTCGCAAGAGTAAAGTTCTTGCCCATCCGTTTGCCCGTGATGATCTTTGTGCCCATGTGCTCTATCATCCGCACTTCGCGCGCCAGCACTTCGCGGGGAAGGCGGTACGAAGGTATGGTTTGCACGAGCATGCCGCCGGGACGAGGTTCGGCTTCGAGTACCGTGGGCCGGTATCCCAGCCTTGCCAGGAAGTATGCGCACGAGAGCCCGGCCGGGCCCGCGCCAACGATTGCTATTTTGCGCTTGGCATTTGTTTCGTTTTCCCGCACTTCGGGAACCTGGACCACAATTTCCTGATCGGCCATGAACCGCTTGATGCCGCGTATGGACACCGCATTGTCAAGCGATGCCCTTCGGCATTTGAACTCGCAGGTGTGGAAGCACACCCGCGCGCACACCGATGCGAACGGATTGCGCTGGCGGTGAAGCCTGAGCGCTTCGGCATAGCGTTTTTCGCCCGTGAGCGCGACGAAACCGGGAATATCCACACCGGCAGGGCACGCGCTCTGGCAGGGCGCTCGAACCAGTCCCGCGCACACGCCGGCCTCGCAATGTTTGTCGCGGATGTGCGCGTCGTATTCGTGGCGGAAATACCTGATGGTGGACAGCACCGGGTTGGGCCCGCACTGCCCCAGTCCGCACAATGCCGTGTCTTTGATCTGTTCGCCCAGTTCAATGAGGCGTTCCACGTCGCCTTCCACGCCATTGCCTTCACATATGCGATTAAGGATCTCAAGCATGCGCTTGGTGCCCACGCGGCACGGCACGCATTTGCCGCACGATTCCTCCTGCACGAATTCGATGAAGTAGCGTGCGATGTCGACCATGCACGAATCGTCATCCATAACGATGAGCCCGCCCGATCCCATGATCGCGCCGAGCTTGTTGAGCGAATCGTAGTCCAACGGAACGTTGAGGTGCTGCTTTGGTATGCATCCGCCGCTGGGTCCGCCGATCTGGGCCGCCTTGAAATTCTTGTTGTTCCGTATGCCGCCCCCAATGTCGTAGATAAGCTCCCCCAGGGTAGTGCCTACAGGAACTTCAACGAGTCCGGTGTTCTTCACCGCGCCCGCAAGGGCAAAGACCTTGGTGCCTTTGCTTTTTTCCGTGCCAAAGGACGCATACCATTGCGCGCCCTTCACAAGAATTGCGCCCACGTTGGCGTAGGTTTCCACATTGTTAAGCAGCGTGGGCTTGCCCCACAAACCTTTTACGGCAGGGAATGGCGGACGGGTTCTTGGCTCGCCGCGGTTTCCTTCTATGGAGGTCATGAGCGCGGTTTCCTCGCCGCACACGAACGCTCCAGATCCCATGCGGATTTCGAGGTCGAACGAGAAACCGGTGCCCAGGATGTTTTTACCCAGGAGGCCGGCTTTCCGGGCCTGGACAAGCGCGATGCCGAGGCGCTCCACAGCGAGCGGGTATTCGGCACGAACATACACGTATCCCTGGTGCGATCCCACCGCGTGCGCGGCGACGGTCATGCCTTCAATCACGCTGTGCGGATCGCCTTCCAGCACGCTTCTGTCCATAAACGCGCCTGGATCGCCTTCATCGGCGTTGCACAGCACATACTTGACGTCGCCTGGCGCCTTGGCGGTGAATTTCCATTTCAATCCCGTGGGAAACCCGGCGCCGCCGCGTCCACGAAGACCGGATGCGAGCATTTCGTCAATCACGGCTTCGGGCTTCATCGAGAGCGCCTTTGCGAGGCCCGCGTAGCCGTCCCGGGCAATGTACTGAGAAAGGTCGAGCGGATCGATTATGCCACAGTTGCGAAGCACTATTTTGGTCTGCCGTTTGAAGAAAGCAATGTCGTTCTGCAGTGGAACAGGCTTTGCCGACGCGCCTTCCGTTACCACAAGCCGCTCCACGATCTTTTTCCCCTTGATATGGCTCGAGACGATCTCGGCCGCGTCCTGCGGAGTGACGTTCTGGTAGAACACGCCATCGGGCGCAATAAGGACCACCGGTCCGATGACGCAGGGGCCAAGGCATCCCGTTGCCACGATCACCGCCCTGTCTTTGCAGTCCTGCTTGACAAGCTCCAATTCAAGGGCGTCCTTCACGGCAAGCGATCCGGAGGCGAGGCACCCGCCGCCGGTGCACACGAGTATCCGGTAGGGTATCTTTTTCTGCGCGGCTTCGCTGTCTTTTGCAAGCGAGTCCCGGAGGTTCGCGAGTTCAGCTGCGCTTGTGATGGGTTTCAGATCCTTCATTTATGAATCTCCTCCTTGCTTTTTGCCCTGTACAAAGCGAGAATATCGCCGACTTTGGCGGGTTTCACCCGCTGGTGCACGTCTTGGTTTACCATAATCACGGGCGCGAGCCCGCATGCGCCGAAACAGCGGCCGATGTCGAGCGAGAACACGCGGTCGGGCGTTGTCTGTCCTATGTCGATGCCCAGCGCCTTCTTCATGGCCGACAAAACCTCGTTGCCGCCGCGAACGTAGCAGGCGGTGCCGAGACACACGCGAACGAGGTAGGCGCCCCGGGGATATCGCGAAAAAAACGAATAGAATCCCACGACGCCGGCGACTTCGGAATACGATTTATCGAGTTCGCGCGCGATTTTGCGGACCACGGGGTCCGGAAGATACCCGAACATTGTTTGCGCGGTTTGCAGCACCGGGATAAGCGCTCCCGGTTTGGATTTGTACTCGGCTAGCACCGCATCGAGCTGCTTGCTCATTTGCTCTTCGGTAACGGTGCCGCCGCAGGCGCACGTGGTTGTCTCAGGCATAATTGTACTCCTTTACATCCGAGGCTGTCGTAAAAGTTTCCGTTGCGCATTTTGGTATGGTAAAAATAAACGCGTTTCCGTTTTCGCGAGGCTCGCACCACATCGTTCCGCCATGGCGCTCCACGGTCTCCTTCGACAGGAAGAGTCCCAGGCCGGTCCCGCGCACTTTCTTTCCGTCAACCGAGGCGTCGAGCCGCGAAAACCGCCTGAACAGGCGGCCGATCTGCTCGGCAGTGAGGGGTCGGCCGGTGTTGAAGACTTCCACCACCGCCCCGGAATCGTTTTCGGCGTGGCTGATGGTTATTTTCCCCTGTGCGCCGCCGTACTTGATGGCGTTCCCCAGGAGGTTGTTTGTCACCATGAGCATGAGGGACGCGTCCACGTTGACGCAGACCGACGGCGGCACGAGGTTCTCGATGACGATTTCCTTTTCGTGCGCCTGGCGTGCGTACGCGTCAACCGAGACGTCGACGATGTCTTCGCGGAGCGACACCTGGGTGCGCGACAGCGACAGCTCGTTTTTTTCCACCCGGCTCAGGTTGAGGAAGTTTCGCACGGTTTGATCGAAATACTCGAGGTTGCGTACCACGCTGTCGAGCGCTTTCTTCTGCTGGGGCGAAACCTCTCCAAGGTGGCCGTCGCGTACCGTGCAGGTGTTGAGAACCGTGGAACCGAGGATCCCCTTGAGTTCGTGTGATACCATTCCCACCAGGTCGAGGTACCGGGCGTTGAGCACCGCAAGCTGTTCGTTCTTGTCCCGCAGCGCCAGCGCCCGTTCGTGAAGTTTGCACGCCATGTCGTTGAACGACAGGGCCAGCGAGGATAGCTCGCGAATGGATCCCGTTGTTTCAACCCGGTGCGTGAGGTCGCCCGCGGCAAGGTTTTCGGTGGCGGTCGCGAAGCGGGTGAGGGGCTTGGCAATGGAGTTTGCAAGCAGAAACGCGACAATGCCGGCAAACAGGGCGGCTATTCCTATTATTGCAAAGTACCGCGTCAGTGTGGAGCGGATAAGGTCCATAAACGGCTGTTCCAGGATGCCCACATAGAAGATTCCAACGATGGCGCCGTTTACATCGCGGATCGGTTCGTATGCAGTGAGATACCAGTCGGTTACCACGAATGCGCGGTCGAGCCACGGCTTGCCTTTTGCAACAACGTTGTCGTATACTCCCGCGGAAACGCGCGTGCCTATGGCTCGCTGACCGCTGTCGTTGAGCACGTTGGTGGCGATGCGTACGTCGTCCTTGAAGATCGTGACCGTGCCCACCGGCTTGGAATGATAGAGCTTGGACTCATAGACGATGTCGTGTATCTTGTCAACAAGTCCGAAATAGCCGTTGACGATCTTGCCGCCATACAGCACGCGAGTGACCATGCCATTTGCATCGAAGAACGGCACCGCGCATTCCATAGCAAGTGCACTGGTGAGCTCGGTCTTGTTCGTCGGATGCGCCATGGGCGTCTGCTTGAGTTCGATGCACGCGCGAGAGAACACTTCGCTGCCCATGGCGGCAAGCTCCGCGCTGTCTATGGTGCGTGTACCGCCGTTGCCGTTACCCGCGAATGCACGGCGAACGATGTCGCTTCGCACCGAATCTTTTACGGCCCGTTCCACCACGAAGAGGTAGTCGAGTCCGAGTTGCGATTTCAGCCGCGCCGGATTGTCCATGGAGGAAATGAGGTCAAAAGCCCTCTGCATCTGGGTGATCTCGCCGTTGTACACCACCCGCGCCGCCTTGAGATCGTTCTGGGCCTGGTTCTGCGCGCGGTTGATGACGTTGAGCCTTATGCTGTTATACTCGAACAGCCCGCTGATGGCCCCGAGCACAACAATTACCAGGAGAAACGAAAGTATGAGGCGGGTGCGGATGCTCATGCTACGCATGGTCTGCGACTCGTTTTTTGGCGCTGTTTTTTCCCGCAAAAAAAACAACATTCTCGAATTCACGAACAATATTGACCGTGTTCACAAAACAGGAGCGGGGACTCTTGAGATCGACGGGGGACAGGTTGAGGATTCCCCGGACGCCCGCAAGCACCATGAGGTCGAGCGCGCTTTGCGCCAGACCGTTGCTGAGAGCGATGATCCCGAACCGAACGTTATTTTGAGCGGCAAAGTTGATAAGATGGGAAATCGGAAGCACGGCGAGTCCGGTTTCCTCGTCGGTGCGGGAGGCAGCGCCCTTGGATTCGTCGAAGGCGGCAAGAATCTGAACGTCCTGTTCGCGGGACAGGTATTCTTTGTAAACTGCCCGCGCAAGCGGCCCGAATCCCGCGAGGAGAGCTCTGTTGCGGTCATTCTTACCGAGTAGCCTGTTCAGGTGCTCGATAATTTGGTCCACCGGATATCCTATCTTGCGTCGGCCGGTCACGCCGAAATGGGAAAAGTCCTTGCGAACCTGCGCCGCGGTGATGCCGAGCGCGGAGGCTATTTGCTCGGAAAACACCCATTTGACATCGTACGACCTGAATCGGTACAAAGCGCTTCGGTAGCGCGAGAGTCTCGATACGGATCGTCTGTTGGTATTCATAATGTGAAACCCGGTGCGATTCTCGTTGACGGTGATTGTTGTGGTGCAGGATTGATGCCGTCTGTTCTTATAGGAGGCGAGTTCAATTTGCACCATCTGTCACAAAACTCTAGATTAAATATACCATGAAAAGAAATCGGTGTCAATAATAAAAGTGATAAACATCACAATAAAAACAGATTTTACCTAGGAAGCCGGGCCCAATTGTGAAATTATTAATAGTACATGTTTCACAATAAACTGCCTTGGCGACAATAATAAGTGACTATATTCACATAATGCCTGCATGTGGCTATCATTCTTGGGAAAGAAACCCTGAAGAGCGGGTGCTGGTCCTTTCAACGGGGAAATCGCAGGCTTCCCGGCATTGCAGGATGCAGGCATGAAAAGGAGGTAACGGCTAGGAATGGAAGAAGAAGTTTATGGTCGTTTGCTAACCCCGATGCAAGCTCCGGGGACCGCGATTACGACCGGATGTACACCCCGGCGAGCAGCCTGCAATGCGCAAACCTTGGGATTCATTGCTTGCGCAAAAGGTTAGCGGAAAATCCTTTCGGATTTCCGTCAGTGACCACGGCCTGTGGCCGTAGTCACTTACTCAGAATTGACTCGACCGTTTTGATGAGCTCGGCAAAACTGAAGGGGTACCGGAGAATTGCGATGTCGCCTGCGTTCTCCAGCATCTGGCTATCCCAATAGGTCTTTTTGAGAGTGTCAAGCAAGGTGGCCGGAGCCGCGGGAAGCATGAGGATAACGGGAATGTGCTGGGTGCGTACCGATTTGCGAAGCGCCGCAACAATCGAAAACCCTTTTGACCCGGGGTTGTTGATGTCGACCACAACGAGCCTCGGAAGAAGTTGCGCGGCCTTGATTATTGCGAGATAGGAACTGTTGGCGAACTCGGCGCGGTAGTTGCACTGGACAAGACCGGCCATTATGATGGCGGCAATCCGGTCGCTTGCCGAATAGCAGATGATGTCCGGCCCCTCGGGAGCGGACGACGTTTCAGGTTGTTTCCCTTGACCCACTGGTTTCCCTCAAGGAAAATCGTTGTTTCTTGCACGAGGCGATGCCGGCGGCCGCATCACCGTGGAGTAAGTTCTTTTTCGAGATATGCCGCTACGTGGTCGAGAAGCGCGTCGTTGCCGTGCTTTAGCCCGTTGATGGCGAGCCAATATACGGGATCCTTGTCGTACCAGCGCCTGTGCCAGTTGTCGATGTCGGAAGGGATCACAAACCGGTTGAGAATGTCCGGCGCCTCGTTGCGTATGAGGTCCATGAGCCCCTTAAGCACGCGAAACTCGTCCTTTGGATGCACGTTCATCAGAATGTCGAGCTGCTTGGCAAGCTTTCTGTTTTTGTCGTACCAGCGTTTGAGCGTCTTTGCCATGGCGAAGGCTCCAATGAAAACAGGTGCCGATTTGTCCCGGCGGCGATCAGCGAATACCCGAGCACGCAACTTGCTGCCGGGTTCTTAACTCAGCGCATGTCAAAGCTGAGTATACCATGCAGTACCGGAACATTGCAATGCCGGGAAGCAAACCGATTCCGGCTGATTCGGGCAGGTTCCTGCCGGCCCGGCGCTCGTCCGGCCAATCATCTATTGCTCTCCACGGGCCATCGTGATATAATTTAGAGTTACCTCCGGCCACACACTTTTTATGGACGACGAAGAAGACTTTTGGTCGTCGGAGGACGGTACGTTCAACACGTTTCAAGGAAGCTCTCTATTTTATGAAACCACTTCTCCTGTGTGCGGTCATAGTGACCGCCGGATCACTCTCCGGTTTCGCAGCCGACAGCCTGTCGGTCCAGAAATGCATGATTGACAAATCAATGGGGTCCGTCTGGGTGCGGCAGAAGGACAAAGGCATATGGGTTTCGCCCGAAAAGGCGGCAAAGTGCGATCAGGGGCATTCCGTCAAAACAGAGGATCAATCGCAGCTTGTGGTGACGTTCGAACCGTCTATGACTGGCACCATTGGA
Source organism: Fibrobacterota bacterium (assembly GCA_003165595.1). GTDB lineage: Bacteria > Fibrobacterota > Chitinivibrionia > Chitinivibrionales > FEN-1185 > FEN-1185. The sequence goes on from PLWQ01000018.1 coordinate 36,758, forward strand.
GAAAACACCGTCGTGACTTTCGACAAAATGCTCATCAACCGCTCCAAGAAGAATATCCGGATGGTCATTCATCTTTCCAAAGGAACATTTCGGATCAAGATGGAGCCCCTGTTCGGCTATACAGCCCTTCTCACGCTTCATACGCCGTCGGCGACCATCGACCTGAATGACGCCGAAGCGGTCGCTGCGGTAGTGAACGACACGACATTCCTCGATGTTGCCGACGGTACGGCAAAAATCCGGCAGAATTCAAGTACTGCCAAGTCCGTGCTGCATGCAGGCACGCGTGCCGTGGCGGCCCCGAATAATCCGGAAGTCACGGTTTCAAGCACCACCGAAGAAAGTGCGCCTGCTGCGCCCCAGAAAGAAATGAAGGTGGCGATCCTGTCGATACAATCTTCCACGGTCTCCAAGGACAATCTCGACCGTGTGTCCGATTTTATCGCCAACGAGATGGAGAAAAAATCGAGCACAAAGGTTCTGTATCTCGAAGATATCCGGGCCATGCTGCAGTCCGAAGGCCTGGAATCGCTCCTGAACTGCTACACGGATTCGTGTTTGTCGCAGATAGGCAGTGCAATCGGGGTGGACGCCGTTATTATCGGCGGGCTCGGGCAGGTCGGAAACAGTTATCTGTTCAGCCTCAAGATGATTGACGTCTTGCGAAACAGCGTGATCAATCGGGAGAATGTGAGGGTGAACGGCGACATCAGCAAGATCCTCGACGAGATTCCCTCGATGGTCACGAAGATCGCAAAGCAAAACGTTTCGAAGCAGGCCTCTGCCGCCGCGCCCGGTCCGGCGGCGCCTGCAAATTCGGGCAAGGCTGCGGCTGCGCAGCCGCAGCCGGTTCCCGCGGGCAGCAGGGACAATCCAGCGTACCGCGAAACGGTCGTTTGGCTCAAAGGCGGCACGTTTACCATGGGGGCCAAGGCAACCGAAGGGGAGATGGACGAATCACCGCCTCACTCGGTAAACCTCAGCAGTTTTTACATGGACAAATACGAAGTTACAAAGAAGGACTATGAGCGCGTGATGGGAACCAATCCTTCTTCCGTCAAGGGCTGCGACGAGTGCCCGGTGGACAATGTGAGCTGGCTCGACGCGGACCAATACTGCACAAAGATCGGCAAGCGCCTGCCCAGCGAGGCCGAATGGGAATACGCCTGCCGCGCCGGCGCCGCAACGCAGTTCGCATTTGGCAACACGCTCTCAAGCGAGCAGGCCAATTTCAACGGCAAGTTTCCCTTTGGCGGCGTTCCGGAAGGGCCGTCCCGCGACCGCGCGGTGCCGGTTGGAACTTACAAGCCCAACGCCTGGGGGCTTTACGACATGCACGGCAACGTCGCCGAATGGTGCTACGATTGGTACGATGCCGCGTATTACGGTAATTCGGCCGACGCGGATCCGCAGGGGCCAAAGGATGGAAAACTGAAAGTAGTGCGGGGGGGCGCTTTTAATCAGAAGGCCTCAAGCCTGCGCTCGGCCCGGCGCGCCGGCTACAACCCGTCCATAAAATTGAGCAACATCGGATTCCGGTGCGCGCAGGACGATACTGCGAAAGCGCGGCCGGGCATGGGCGGCACGGTGAAATAGGAGTTCACCGCAAAGGCGCAAAGTACGCAAAGAGTGCTTGATTGAAAATCAGGATTCCAAATCATGCGCCAATCTCATCAGGATTATACCCGATTCTTGTCGATGCCTTACCTTTTCTTCGCGATCTTTGCGCCTTTGCGGTGAGTGTTCTTTTTCTTCCTCACCAGCGATGTGACCCTCGGATAAAACCCCCACTGCCGGTAGAACCGGAATGCAGACTCGTTCCCTATGGCAACGTTGACGGATGTCGATTCTGCCTTTTTCCGGTCAAACCACACCATGATTTTGTCCACAAGTGCCGTGCCTACGCCACCGCCCCGAAAAGCATCATCCACGTAGAGCGACTCAATCTCGCCAAAGCCATGAGAATTGATAACCGCGACACAGTATCCCACAAGTTTCTTTCCAGCGGCGTCTTCCGCAAGCGCAATGTACAATGAACCGGTTGCAGCTTTTTCAAGCAAATCTGCTCTTCGCCGGGGCCATCGCATAGCGCTGAATTCGCCGCTGAAATTTACCGAAATCCCGGCGTGATGCCTCGCGAGTTTTCTCCACAGCGGGGCGATGGATTCGAGAAGCGCGGTATCGCCATCGAGGATTCTGATTTTGGTCATGGTTGGCAACCCTGTCAAAAAGATTCACCGCAGAGACGCAGAAGACACAGAGAGAAACAAAATGCAAACCACGGACAAAAAAGAAAAATAATACGGACCGGGGTCAACGTCACCCAGATTTGGATATTGCGGCAACGAGCGGTACCCAGTATATTTCTGATGGCCGTGTCAGGAAGAAACCTTACGCGAAAATTCTGAGGAGAAACCAAAAATGAATTACCGGAAGTTCGGCAATACCGGCTGGCAGGTGAGCGAAATCGGCTGCGGCATGTGGGGGCTTGCGGATTGGACCGGCGGCAGCGACGCGGAATCCGATGAGGCGCTGGACTGCGCGGTGGAACGTGGATGTACTTTCTTCGATACTGCATGGGCATACGGCAACGGCAAGAGCGAACAGATCCTCGGCAGGCTCATCAAACGGCACCCGGGCAAGAAGCTCTACATTGCCACCAAGATACCTCCTAAGAATCTCAAATGGCCATCGAGGCCGGAGTACACCCTCGACGATTGTTTCCCGCCGGACCACATCCGTGAATACGCTGAGAAAAGCCTTCGCAATCTCGAAGCCCCCATCGACCTGCTGCAGTTCCACGTGTGGAACGACCGGTGGGCGGCCGACCGCCGGTGGCAGGAGGCCGTTGGCCTGCTCAGGCGGCAGGGAAAGGTGAACGCCGTCGGAGTATCTGTTAACAGATGGGAACCGGAGAATTGCCTGGACACTCTCCGGGGCGGATGCGTTGATGCGGTACAGGTGATTTACAATATTTTCGACCAGGCGCCCGAAGACGCGCTGTTTCCGCTTTGCAGGGAGCAAAACATCGCCGTTATTGCGCGAGTTCCGTTCGACGAAGGTACGCTGGCCGGAGCTGTCACACGCGATACGAAGTTCCCGGCCGGCGATTGGCGTGCGAGCTATTTTGTCCCGGAAAATCTTGAGGCAAGCCTGGAACGGTTGGATCGGCTCAAGGAAGTGCTGTCCCCGGAAATGACGCTGGCCCATTTGGCGCTCAGGTTTATCCTGAGCAATCCGGATGTGTCGACGACCATCCCGGGCATGCGCAGAAGAAACCATGTTATGTCGAATATCTCGGCAGAAGAGGCCGGGCCGCTCAGCAGATCGCTTCTTGACGAATTGCGAAAACACCGATGGGACAGGAAACCCACTACCTGGTCTCAGTAGGGACGCTCGCGGCGTCGTGGCAGCGGCATGACCGCATGCCACGGAACACCCTTAATGGTGCGGCCAATTGTCCCAACCGGAAGACCTATCGATGCAGGCCCTCGTCGGTTTTCCGGGCGCTCGCTCCCACAATCCGCGCACTCTTGTTCCAGTGTTCAAACGGGTTGAAATGCCTGAATTTCTCGATGAGATAATGTGTCCGGACCGCGCCGGCCATCGCGAGAAGAATTCCGAGTATTCCAAGGTACATCATTAGCCTTCCTCTCAGGACCGCCTTTTTCCCCTCAATCAATTTCGTGTCGTGGATCACCTTTTGTCCGGGAAAGGGCATACGCTTCGATGCTATGATTCTCCTCCCGACAACGACTAGGTAACAACCGGGTCCCACAAACAACAGGAGGAGGCATACGACAACCAGTTCCGAGGCATTCATCAATTGGTAGAAGTTGAGACGGTCCATGTAGGCCATAACCGGCCGCAGACCCAACGCAAGCGCAATCGACAGGGCAACGAGACAAACAGCATACCAGGCAAAAAGCCTGGCTCTGTACCGCTTGTCGGTCTTGATGATTTCGTGTTCCATTCGCGTCAGACTCCGGAAAACCGGTTTGGTCCGTTACGGCGTGTACAAAACATAATCAATGGCAAAGGTATCGCTATCCAGGGATGTAAAGCGAATCTTGTGCGTGAGGGCCGGATCGTCAAGGTAGAGCCTCTGCAGGTGCATCCACGATCCGGGAAAAGAGCTCCAGAGGGTGTCTGCCGCTGCGCTGTCGACCACGATCTGTACTCTGGACGTGGTAACTGTGGAAAGCTGATAGCCTATTGTAAGTTGGCGCGCGTGCGCGGAAATCAAGAGCGTGTCGCCGGATCGGAGCGACTGAAATGCGCAGCGATTGAAGTCCCCCAAGGTTTCTGTCCAGCCCGTGTCCGCCGCAATCCGCACCAGGGAATCGCCGCCTTTCATGCAGGTCGCGCGTTCGTACACATCCGATACCAGCGTCGTGGCTACCGGTACCCCGGGATCCACGGAATTCTCGCCAAGGGTATTTGACAAAAAGCAAAGCAGCAGGAATGCGAGCAACTGGTGGCCCCTGTTATTCGGATGAATCGAGTCTGCGAAAAGGGAGTCGAGCGGGATCGCGCCGGACGCAACAAGCGGCCAGCACACATTACGGTAGCTGATAAGCGGAAGTCCGTAGTGCTCTCCGATGATTGCATGGAGGTGCTGATCAGCGGTGTCGCCGGTGCGGTTCATGTAGAACAACATGAGCACCGGAACTTCAGGATTCTGCAGACACTGGCGAACGATCCCTTCCATTGAGGCCATCGTTGTAAACGTGTCCGCGGGATCGTCGTTGACCGCAAATTCCACGACCACCAGGTCAGGATCATGCGACAGAAGGTCGTCGCGCACCCGGGAGGCCCCGAATGTGCTGTTTGTGCCGCCCACGCCGGCATTGATTTGTTCGAACGCGGCGTTAGGGAAGAGAGCGGAAGCATGTCGGCAGAAGATGCTTGCAAAATCGTGCTGCAGGTCGCTTGCTCCTGCGCCGCCCGTGACGGATCCGCCGACAAATCCGATTCGAACCGTTCCGCCGGCACGGGCTTTTTCGAAGAATTTCCACAGGCGGTTATTGTTTCCTTTTGAGACTACCGAACGTGCAATTCCGGTGTCGTTGCGGAATACGGCATCGGCAATGTTTAATGTTGTGTCATAAGCCGCGGGCGAAACGGCGGATGACGACTTTTGCGGAGAAAACAGGGAGCACGAGGCAAGGGACAGGGTCGCCGCGGCGAGCACGAGGTACACGGCGCGCTGCGCAAGAAAACCCGGGGTAAGGGTGGTGCTTCGCATCTGTCTTAAACAACCTCTTTTTTGCGGGGCTTGCGGATGAGGGTCCACAGCAAATACGTCACAACTGCACAGTTTACGACGAGGACTGACGCGCGTGTGATGGTTACGCGTCTCACGATCTCGAACAACTCGATCGGAATAAAGAACGCAGTTTCGAACACCGTCACGTACTCGGCCCAGCGCTGTTGAAACAGCAAGCCGAGTCCTTCCACAAACAGCAAGCCTGCAAACCCGAACGTGGCCGCGCTGATTTCCCCGAGCATCCGGTTGTCAACCAAATCCAAACTTGCAAGGATGCTCTGGATAAAATGGTTTTCCAGATCTAAGTGAAGTCTTACAACAAGGGAAGAAAACAGTTCGCTCACATCCCTGTCCAGCAGCTTGAGCGCCCCGATGGCCAAGGCCAACAGCAACAGTCCTTTGAACAGCTTAAAGAGGGCTACGAGAAAAATACCCAGTGGACGGGCGGACTGCTTCGGCATGGGGCTCACATTCGGTAGTAGAAGGTTCCTTGTTACAAGCGGGACAGCAGCCTCTTTACGTCGGTTTTCATTCGTTTGGTACGGTCAAACGTCTCGGTGACAAAAGAATCCGCTCGGGCCGGGACGTGCGCGGCATTGTAGTCGTCGAAAATACGCCTGCCGCGAGCGTCGTCCTTCTCCTTTGCCGCTGCCGCGCTCCGAGCAACGGTTTCCTGTATGTCAATAAATTTGCAAAGATTTTCCCGTATGCCGCGTCCGGCAAACCCCTCTTTTTTCAGGAGCGTGCGCTGGTGTTCCCACATTGTATCGGACGTTGCTTTGCGGTAGACGGATGCGGTGGTTTTGCCGGTGCAACGGCGATACAGTCCGCGCAGGCAATAGTATTCGATGAAGAAATTATATGCGGCAATACCCTTGAGCCGGTTTTGCTCGGTAAGGTAATTCTGCCCCAGGCCTTCAATAGTGCTTTCGTCGTACCAGGGCCGTGTCTCCGCTACCTGCCCAATGCGGTCGCGCGCGCGAACGATCAGGTCCATGATGTCGGGCCGCAGCGTTTCAAAAGCAAACGAAGCGCGGGTCGCTTTGTTGCGCTGCTCGAATTTTACCTCGTTCCTCAATACAGCGTATATGTTGTCGGAGAGCACCCAGGCCGGGAGCACTTCGTTCAGATACGGGCGGATGCCTTCCATCCGGGACGCCGGTGAGTTGATAAGAGAGAATGGAAACTCCAGCTTCTGCGGGCCGAGAGTAACGCCGGTGGCAACAATGGTATAGGGCGCTCCCGCGAAGTTCGCGGGATATTTTACATTTACGCCGAGCCCGAAAAACATTCCCTCGCCGCACCACAGCTCCTGGTCGGGCGCGCGCGACGTATGGTTTGACCCGACGTTCGCGCCGCTGGCGACGTTCCCCTTGCCTTCGGGCCACAACGCACCAATGAGCATGGCCTGGTGATGGAATCCGACAAACGGCCCTACGAGGCTCGCGGTTATTTCTCCTTCGGCGACATGCGTGTTTTGTCCGATGATGCTGTTTGTTATCTTTGCGTGCCGTTCGACCGCGCACCGTTCGGCAAGGACCGAATGGTCGACGATGGCCATGGAAGAAACGGAACAGCCCCATTGCAGGGAGGAATTCTTGACAATTGCGCCGTCACCCACAAAAGCGCCGTCACGGAGAGAACAGAGCACCGTTGCATTTTCCACAAGCGTTGCCCCGTCGATGACGCAACCTGGGCTCAGAAAGGCATCCCGGACCAGCACCGCGCGTCGGACGACGCTGTCTGCGGCGACTACGCCGACGGGGAGCCTGCATGCGGCGACGTATGCCTTAACAAAACGAGAATACTCCGCGAGGAACGCAGGTTTATCGCGCATGAAGGCGACTGCCCGGGCAACGGACATGGTGAGATCGGCATAGCCGAATATCTCTCGGCCGCCGGTTTCAATTCCAACCCGAATCTCGGTCCCGTTTCCGAATGCCGTTGCCCCGGTGCATTGGAGTGTGCCGACGGAAAACACGACGGCGCGCCTGCCGACGACGTACCGGACCACGGTTGAATTGTACACCAGGCTGTCGGTGCCGATTTCGGAATCGACAACGATACTATTGAGGATGCCGCTTGGAAGCGACAGGCCGGAGTCCACCGGCACTTTCCCGGCGCCAAATGCGCCAAGCACGCAGGTTCCGAAAAATGAGGAATGGGAAACGGTCTCCGGAACAAAACCACGTGCCACGAGCACGCTGTCCCATCTGTCGCAGCAATTGCCCTGTGCTTCGAGCACCGCGACTTCATGCTTTGACAAATGGCGCACATGTTTGCCGAAAAGTCGGCTCGGGGAAGGCGGCGGTCGCAAGGCACGTATCGCGGCGAGGAACTCAGATGAGTCAAGCACGTGGCCAACGAGTTTCGAAAGGTCCCGGTTCATCTGCCTCCGCTCGGTCAAATCGCACAACAACACTTAAGGGGACCTCCAAATATTCAAGAACGCGTTTTGTCATTGCGAACGAAGTGAATCACCACGACCAGGACTGCATACAGCGCTACAGGAGTAGCCGCAAAGCGAATCTCGCGTTTTTGAAGAAAATTACGGGTGGTTGCCGCGTCGCTTCGCTCCTCGCAATGACATTAGGGCAATATCTAGAGGTTCCCTTAATTGTATTGAAATTATCACAATCCATGCGGAAATGCAAGCATGAGCTTGTGTAAAGCGGTGTACGGGGAGGAGGTTACAGGAGTGACAGGTGGTATGAACGCGAGGTGTGCTCACCCGTAAGGTGAAGATAATACCAGCCGTGGCCCGCTGTCGCTCCGGAGGACGAGCGGCCCGACCACGAGAATCGCCTGCCCGCACTTTGGCGCAGGGTGCACACCAGCCTGCCGTCCGGCAGGCAAATCGTGGCACCAAGAATCGGTTCCGACGAAGGAAACGAAAACCGCAACAGCCGGCCGGTTGCGATACCGCCTTCTATGGCAAGCTCGCACGTTTCTTTGCCGGGCCATGCACCAGCGAAAAGATCATTTTGGATGCCGGTAATAGGAACCTCGACCCATCCGCGCCCCGCATTCTTGTCGGGCGTGAGATCGGTGAGATTCTGACGGTCGGTGTCCGAATAGCCGAAGTAGGTGATAAATTGATTGAGCAAGGTGTCCGGATGCGTGGTGCATTTCATGATGTCGATGCGTATTTTGCGCGTTGTCAAGTAATCAACGGCCGGGCCGAACGTGCCCATCACCAGGTAGTACAGGGCGGTGTTCGGTATGGCGCTCCAGTCGCCGACGTTGGAAGACCACAGGGAATCGAGGATGCATAGCTGTTGCCTGCACGGCACACCCGCGGCGGGCACGCCGATGATGGCGTCACTTTTGTTAATCTCGAAAAGTTGGGTGAGATTTTGGGGACAGTTTTGGCCGGTGGGCAGCGAACGGTTGATTGTTCCCACGTGGTTCTTCATCGTCATGGTAAGGCCAACCCAGGTTGCGATGTGCGGCTTGTTGGTCCCGATATTTACCAGAATATCCGCGTTTTGGATGATGGAGGTGCAGTTGAGCGTTTCGCCCATCACCACGACGGGAAAAGTGCTTGCGCCATTGCTCACCACAACATCGGCGGGCAGAAGCGTGCCCCGGAAGCCATTGTAGTCTCCCATGGCATCATCAGTGGTGTCGTAAATGGTGATATTCGAAAAAGGGACTCCGAAACCATTGAGCACATTGCATATCTTGTTGATGATTGCCGCACGCGGATGCATGCTGCCCGCGTCGTTCACTTTGATTGCCGCTATCACGTTTGCCCACGTTTTTGCATCCGGTTTGCGCAGGATGGTTGACCAGGCTGTCTGAGCATCGGTTGTCTGGGCCAGAGCGCATGCCATGGCGTCCATGGTGTCGGATACTTTTGCGGCATCAACCACAGCGTTCTGCGAAACTGTGTCCCATTTGAGCGGCGAAGAAGTCTCTATGGCCGGATTGCGGCACGCAACAACGCGCAGATTGTCTATTGAAGGATTTATCTGCATGCCCGCCACAAAGCCCGAGGCACTGCCAAACACGTTTCGCACGCCGGCTGATGCCGCTGCAAGACCTGCTGCCGCGAGGGTGGAAGTTTTAAGGAAGTGACGCCTGCCGGAATCTGGGGAGCGGTTATTTTTCATATCTGGTAATATACCACTTTTGGGTTCGATGAGGAGGCGAAAAAATTCCACGTTTCGCAGATCCTCTTGCAAAAATGGGAATTGCCGCCTGTCCTCTGCCTTGCCGGAAGTCCTGGCTATCCTTCACATAGAACGACCCTGCGCGAGTCCTTTTGGCAAGGTTCTTGCGAATAAAAGGACAATTGTTATAGATTTGCTTGCGTCACAGTTTTGTAGGAGCGTCCAATACGCCCGATCGTCCCGGCGACAGGGCCGGGCAGACCCATTCACCAGCAGGAACCCCAAGGAGACCCCATGGAACACAAACTGCCCGAACTGCCTTTTGCGAAGACTGCGCTTGTCCCTCACATCTCCCAGGAGACGCTTGAGTACCATCACGGCAAGCACCATAACGCCTACGTCAATAATCTCAACAAGCTCATCAAGGGCACCGAATTCGAATCGATGACCCTCGAACAGATCTGCGCAAAAGCGAGCGGCCCAATTTTCAACAATGCGGCTCAGCATTGGAACCACTCGTTCTACTGGCAGTGCATGGCCCCCAGCTCGCTCCAGCCGTCCGGGGCGCTCGCCGATGCGATCGCAAGAGACTTCAAGTCGCCCGAAGGAATGCGCGACATGTTCTTTTCGTCGGCCGTTGGGAATTTCGGGTCCGGTTGGACGTGGCTGGTAAAGGGCGGGGACAGGTTGTCAATTGTCAATACCAGCAACGCCGCCATGCCTCAGAAAGACGGCAAGACCCCCCTGCTGGTATGCGACGTGTGGGAACACGCATACTACATCGACTATCGCAACAACCGGCAGGCCTATCTCGAAGCGTTCTGGAAGATCGTCAATTGGAAATTTGCGGAGAAGAATTTCGAGGGGTAGCACGTTCGAATAATTGGATAGGAGCTGGGCGTTCCCCGGCCGGAGGCCGGGTCGGTCTCCCTTCGGGCTCGGCTATTCGCCTCGTTGCCGCCTGCCACGATGGCGCTTTGCGCCGTGGTCAGGCGGCAATGCGCTCCAGCGCACCCTCTGGTCCACCTAACGCAAAAATCAAGAGAAAACATCGCGTTCTTTCCGGCAGGACGCATCAGTAGGGAACAGGAGTCCGGCAGTTTCCATGGGGTCGCGTCTGCTCTCGCAAATTCCTCGGCAAATGTTTTTCAACTGTCAACTTTGAACTTTTAACTTTGAACTTTCCCATTCCTTCTTCAGCCATTCCATTGTCCTCTTGAACGCCTCTTCCTTCGACACTATGGGATGATACCCGAAATCCCTCGTTGCCTTGGCATGCGAGAATGTATGGTCGATACAGGTCTGGACAACCGCGAAACGGTTGAAATTGGATTTCGGGCTCACAAGTTCGGACAGTGCAGCAAGCGGATAGGCCAGCGAATAGGGGATGCGGAGCCTTGCCGGCGGGAATCCGAGTTCGACCAAAAACGGTGCCATGAAGTCGAACAGGTTCTCGGGGTCGTGATCCGTTACGAAATAGGTCTGGCCCGCCACACGCGATCCGGGCTGCAGGTGTTCGGCTGCCAGCACATGCGCATGCGCAACGTTTTCCGAGTACACATGCGAGAATTTTGCGGACCCGCTTCCGAGGCGAATATTGAGCCCGCCGCGCGCCGCCTTGATGATGTTGGGTACGTGATACTTGTCCCGAGCCCCGTACATGCCGGCTGGCCGCAGCACGCACACAGCGAGGTTCGGGCCGTTTGCCGACAGCATCATTTTTTCCGCCGCTATTTTTGTGCGGGAGTAAGGGTCTTTGGGCACAGCAGCGGGGTAGGGAAGCGATTCGTCTCCGTCAACTACGGGCCTGGCGCCGTCGACCACCACGTCCATGGTGCTTGTAAACACGAGCTTCGCAACACCGAGGCTTTGGCACGCCGCCACAACATTGCGGTTGCCGTCCACGTTTACTTCGTCGTATATGCATGCCGGCAGCGCCGGGTCCCACACTGCGGCAGCGGTCTGAAAAACGGTGGTGGCGCCCAAGCATGCCGCCAGAACGGTTTGCGGGTGGCGGATGTCGCCCACGATAGCCTCGACCCGGCTGTCGTCCAGCACCTTTATGTCAAGAATCCGTACGCGTTTGCCTTTTTGAAGGAGCTGTGAAACGATCTCGTAACCGAGCATCCCTGCGCCGCCGATGACGAGGTTGATATCCTTATCGTTGGACTGTTCGTTCATCAGTGCTCCAGATTCAAAAAGTAATAAAGTGACAGAGTGACAAAGTTACGAAGTAAAAAGGAATGCATTCTTTTCAACTTCTCAACCATTCAACCTTTCTTCTTGGCGTTCTTTGCGTGCTTCGACGAACTCAGCGCAGGCCCTTTGCGGTGAACTGCTTATTCCACAGTAATCGCTTCTTTCGGACATATTTTAACGCACTTGTTGCACCGCGTGCACAATGATGCCCAGAGCGGCGTGATCCTCCACTGCTGCGGATCACACGGATCCTTTTCCTCTGCGCCGAATGTCTGGTGCAGGGTGAAAACGGCCGGTCCGCATGCTCGCATACACGCGCCGCATGCACGCGGATCGACTTCGTTGCCGTCGCCGCATATCGAATAGTCGATGGTTATCCTGGTTCGCCTTGCCATTGCGTCAATACTTCTCCGCGATCTGCGGAACCTCGTCGCGCGACCTCAGGTACAGGGCTCCGGGGGCGCAGGCATGCCGGCAGGTGCCGCATCCGTAGCATTTGTCGTAGTCGACAGTCACCGTTTTCCTCGCACCCGTCTTGTGGAGTGCCCCGAACTGGCATATGTCCTCGCAGGAGCCGCAGCCGGTGCACACGTCCGGACGCACGTCGGCTACATACTCCGCTTTGTAAATAGATTTGATGCCAAAATCCAGCCGCGGTCTTATGCCCGCGCACTCTGGGGTCGCGCAGGAGCAGAGATTGTTGATATATGGGAACGGCCCAAACCAGATGGTCCCGATATACCCTTTGTTATTGAAAGCGGCAAACCGCTGGATGGCCTCTTTCCGGGTCAGGAAGAATTTGTCCTTTGCGGGAATAAACCGCGGAAGCTTCGAAATGATATCGGACATTACGCCGAAATTGATGCAGCATGCTTCCTGGATGCCGCGGCTCATGTAGCGGCACATGCAGTTCTTTTCGATGATGGGTTCGGCCGCGCAGGTTTCGAGTATCGCTATCGCGTCCTCCAACGGGACAACCTGGCCGATGTGGCCTTCGGCGCGGAATGGGTTGCGCGGCGGCCTGGTGCTGTGAAGCATGCCCTCAGCCATGCGCTTGAGGAGACGACCGATAAGAGGCATTCTTATCTTGTAGTCGAATCCCACGGGGTTGAACCCGTTGACTTTTCGTACGGGTACCTGCTCGAAATTCTTGTATTGCTCAAGCAGGTAGTCGCGGAGGTTGTATTTCTCGGCGATCTCGTCCGCGTAGTGCGCGGCGTTCAAATACCATTTGCCGCCGTCGCCGTGTTTGGCGCAGAGGTCACACATGGATTGATTCCCGATTTCTATAGACGGCGATTGAACATTTACGACATTTACAAGATAAAATAGGCACGCGTCCAAGGGTAAAAAAAACCGCAAGAACCAAGTGAAAAACGTATATTATGAACTGGCCATTTGTTGAAATTTCTGTCAACCGAAACGAGGGGGGAACATGAATGTCCGTAGTTGTGTCGGGAAAACGATGATTGCCTTGTGCGTGGCCGTGTGTGGAATTGGTTTTGGCGGAGCCGTGAGCGCGGCGGATACGGTTCAGGTGAATATCAGGTCTTTACTCAACGCCCGCTCCGTAACCACCTTTTCAAACGGGAAGCTCTATACATGGACAATGGGTATTGACGGTGGAGGAGGCGGCGACGGATACGGTACGCACTCCGCGGCTCTGCATCTTACGCCGTCCTATACCGGGCACACCCTGCCGGACAGTGCGTTGTACCCTGCAAATTCCAACCATCCAAAAATGATTTTGAATTTTTCCAATTCCGACAGCGCCAGCTTCCAGACTCACTATATCAAAGGAACGGATTCCGTCACGATTCACGTGCCGCAGGGAAACTACTCGGGTGTCTACCTTGCCTTAATGAGTGCGGAAGGATCGACAGCAATCAAGGTTGTACTCAACTATTCGGACGGTCCGGCGACTTCCACCTTTACGCTAAATGATTATAATCAACCTCTCGCTACAGGTGTTTTCCATGTCGACTCCAATATGCAAAAGTGGAGCACTACAAATGTTCCTGTTGACAACGCATTTCACAACCTCGACGGTTTTTGCGTCACGACGAATTCAGCAAAGACTCTTGACAGCGTCAAGCTTGTAAAACAGACGGCGGGAAGCTACGTCACCCTCTGGGGCGTCACCGGCGTTGGCAGCAACATAACCACATCCGCATCGCAGCGGGCCCCCAAAGCCTCATTTGATGTGGTTCACCTTTTCAACAGCCGCGACGGCAGGGTTCAATTCTCAAATGTTAAGACGGGCGCGGAACTGTCGGTGTACTCATTGAGCGGTGAGAGGGTAGCCCGCATCGCAAGTGTCCGTCAAGGCACACTCACGCTGGGCAATCACAACGCCGACGCCACCGTTTGCCCCGGCGTGTACATCTGCGAACTTCGGCAGGGGCAGGAGATCCAGCGGGTGCAGGCGATTATCGGAAGGTAGGGGATGCCCCCTAACCCCCTGTGGAGGAACCGGAAGGTTGTTTCCGTAGCACTCCCTTCGGGAGATGGAGGGGACAGCGAAGCACGAAACGCAGCGCAAATGTCAAGGCCCTCGGATCATCGAGGGCCTTTCTTGTTGCCGGCAGCCGCCTGACCCCCTGTGGTAGGCACGGAAGCTTGTCACCGTAGCGCTCCCGGGTGATGGAGGGGCGTACGGCGCGCGAAAATAGCGTCATTTCCTCTGCGTTTCCCCGGGAATCAATACTCGCCGCCGCTGCCGGCCTGTACGCTGGCTGCTCCGTGCGCGGAGCTATCTCGCGAAGTCGACGGAGCGGGCGGTGTCGCCGGTCTCCGTTTTCCGCATCCTGAGCCGCATATAGTTGGCAAAGTTTGCTATTTTTACGTTGCCGGGGCTCAGGGTATCGGCCTTTTCCGCAAGAGCAAGAGCTTCGGAGGGGCGATTGGTTTGTTCGTAGCATCGCGCGAGCTGGAACATGTAGTCGGGGTTGGTTGGCACAAGGGAATTGGCATTTTCGAGGTAGATCGTGGCGTGCTTTGCCATGTCCCGATCGAGCAGCGACGTGCCTATTTCTTCGGACGCACCGGCATTGGTCGCTTCGCCGAGAAGATAGTTCTGGTATGCCTTGAGCTCCTGGGTTGTTTCGCCTCGCTTGCCATAGATCCGGCCCAGCACCAGCCAGAGGTACGGTACCGTGTCTTTGACTGAAATGCACTTCCGGATCATAGCGATCGCCCTGTCGTACGTCGCGCTCTGTCTTGCATACTCCCGCGCGGCATTGAAGTAGTTGCGGTAGTCGGCCGGGAACCTCGCGGCGTTCTGCTGGTACATCTTTCCTGCCAGGGCGGGATCGGTCGATTCCGAGAGCTGGGCCAGGCGGTAGGCTGCGTCCGGATCCTTCGCGCCGGTCAAAGAAAGGTAGCCCTTGTAAACGGCAATGGCACGAGTGGTGTCATTGACCTTGTCGTACGCGTCGGCCAGCAGCCGCATGAGGGTGGTGCGCAGGTCTCTGGGCGCGCCGGGCGCGGCGCGCGCCTTCTCCAGATTCCGGATTGCAGCCGCATAGTCTTTGGCGCAGTGGAATGCCTGGCCCCGCACAAAACAGTACGATGCATTCCCGGCTTCCGCATCGTCGATTTGGGCGAGACAGGAAAGCGCTGTCGCGCAATCCTTGTTTGCAAGCGCCTGCCTGGCAACCGCCATCGCCGCCGCCGTGTCGTGCGGCGACTTCCGGAGGAACAATTTGTAGGCGACAATCGCGGAATCCGGCTGGTTCTGCTTGCGGTACAGGTCGCCGATCAGCTTGTACTCGTCAACGGCGTCCGGGTTGGCGGCAACCGCCGTTCGCAGGCTCACCAGCGCGTCGGCGGCTTTGCCCATGTGAAGCTGGCAGCGCGCCAGCGCCGAAGTCGTGCCGGCGCTGTGCGGATCCATCTGCAGAGCCATGCCGTAATAGGAGATAGCCCTGGTGTACGCGCCTTTCTTTTCGAGAAGGGACCCGAGCTGGGCGCACATGGCCGCGTCGGCTTCGCCGGTGCCGGTTGCGGTAGTCAATGCAGTCGCCGCTTCTTCCCGCGTTCCGCGGGAAAGCGCAAGCTCTGCATATCGCTTGTAAACCCCCTTGATCGCGGGATCGAGCGCGGTCGCCTTTCGGTACGCGGCCAGGGCTTCGTCGAAGCTTTTCATATCGTAGTACAGGTCGCCAAGTCGTTTCCAGGCTTCGGCGTCGCGGGGAAGGAGCTTGCAATACTTTTTGAGATAGGTGGCTGCCTGCAGATCGTCGCCAAGGGCCGCGGCAGCGTCATACAGAGTCTTGAAAACGTCGGAGTTCTGCGGCAGGAGTTTTGACAGCGACTTGTACACGTCCAGAGCCTTGCGGTATTCCCGGCGGGCATACAGGGCAGCGCCGAGCCTCATCCGGGATTCGATATCTGTTTTGTCAAGCTCTGCCACTTTTCCGTCCGCAGCGGACAGGGCCGCGCTGTCCCCGAGCTTCTTGCAGCAGTAGGCGAGTTGTTTCCAGTAGTCGGCCCTGGCGGGCTCCTTCGACACTAGAAAGTCGAGCTGTTCCCTGGCATCCTTGTATCGGTCGGTGCGAAGGCTCGCTTCGGCCGCAACCTTCCGGGGTTCGACCAGCGACGGGTCTTTCCGTATGGCAAGTCTTGCGGCGTCAAGTGCCCTGTCCCACATTTCGAGTCCGGCCGCGGCCATTGCCACGCCGCACGCGGCGCGCGCGCTGTGATCGAGATCGAAACTTTTCTGGTAGGAATCCAGGGCGTCGGCATATCGTTTTACTTTGAGGTTGTCGTCGCCGATGGATGCAAACAATGCAGGGTTGGCAGGGCTTTGTGCGGCAAGCTTCAGGTATGTCTCGTGCGCCTTGTCCGGCATGCGCGCTTTCTGATACAAATCCGCCAGCCGCTCAAGCGCGGCCGTGTTGGTTTCGTCACGCCTGGCCTCCTGCTCGAGGCACGATATCGCCCGCTTCAAACTACCGGCACCCGCGTAGGCCTCGGCAAGCCGATTGTTGATGTCCGGCGCCAGCGAATGTCCGGTGTCGGCGGCGGCGACAAACTTGAGATGGGAAATCGCGGCGGCAAAATGTTTCCGTTCAAGCTCGCCTGATCCTGTCTTAAGGTGCGAAACCACGGACTCGACCGATTTTGAGCGGCCGAACGCCTCTGCCGCCGCCTTGTAGGCCGAAAACGCGTCGGCGCCGCCGGTCTTTTCGGTTGCGACCGCACGATTGTAGCAGTCCGTTGCCGTCATTATTCCTTTGTCAACAACTTTCTCATATTCGCTTGCCGACGCAAGGAACTTTTCCTTCCGGTAGTACGCGCGCGCCAAGTCGAGGTCCGCGTCGAACAGCGAGGGATTTCTTTCGAGCGCGTCCTTGAGAAAGACGAGCGCCGAATCCGTCTTGCCAGCGTCGAGGAGCGCATGGCCGATCCGGTAGGCTTCTTCGGCGTTCGGAGATGCGGCGAAGGCGGTTCGCATGAGCGCCAGTGCCTTGTCGAACGCACGTTCTTTCCAATAGAGATCCGCGAGCGTCCGGATGACGGCTACGTTTTTCGGATCCATGTCTATGGCTTTTTGCAGCGCGGTCTTTGCCTGGCCCGTCTTTCCGAGCGCGATGCTCGCAGTGGCGTATTCCCGCGCCGCGGGCGCCGCTGGCCTGAGAGTGAGGGATCTACTTGCAAAAGTCAATGCCTTGGCGTGCATGCCCATTCTGTTGTAAATCGCGGCGATTCCGGTCAATGCATCGGCGTTCTTGGGGTCCATGCGCGAGCCGACCAGATAGCAGGCAAGCGACCGGTCCAGAAAACCGAGTTCTTCGTTGGCTTCGCCCAGCTTTGCCCAGATATCGGCAGTGCGAGAGGGCGAGGGAATCGCCGAGTCGGCGTACGCGGTTGCTTCCGCGTATTTTTTCGATGTGATCAATTGGTCCAACGTTGTATCGGGGAATATTGGCTGGGTCAAAAACAGACAGAGGACCACAAGCAGACAGGAGCGGTTGGGGAAATCGGCGTTTGTCATATTCAGGTCTTTGTGCGACCGCGGAAGGTTCGGGGAAGTCTTCTTGCAATATAAAAGCGGGGGAGCATGGAAAGACAGCGGAAAATGTGGCAGGGAGGCATCCTAAAGGGTATGCCGGTCTTCTCCCGGAGAAATTTCGAATGACGGATCACCTCGTTCGCATCGGTCCGCGTTGCTTTCGGATGCTCACCTTGGCCGGCAGTACGCGCCGGCTACTTCACTGACCCAACCGTCCATGAAACACCGTCTGCGGAGGTGAGAACCATGCCGTCCGTACCTACTGCCAGAAATTGATTCTTTCCGTAGATGACGCCGTTGATCACGTTTGAGGTTCCGGAATTGCGCCCGGTCCATACGGTTCCATCAGGGGAAGTGAGAACTGTTCCGTTGTTTCCCACCACCACAAACAAGCCGTTTCCGAAGGTAGCTCCGTTGAGAAATTCCGACGTTCCTGAACTCCTGATCGTCCACGAGCCGGCATCGGGAGAGGTGAGAATAGTGCCGTTTTTGCCCACAGCGACAAATTGACTGTCACCGTAAGCAACTCCGCTGAGACTCGGTATAGCTGTTGAGCTATAGGCTGTCCAAGTGACGCCGTCGGGCGAACTCATGATGGCGTCGCCGTATCCCACGGCGACATACTTGCCCCCGCCGAACACGATGCCATTGAGAAGTTCCGTCGTGCCGGAATTCCTGATTGTCCATGAGTTTCCGTCGGAAGACGTCAGAATGGTGCCCCTGTCACCGGCAACAACGAATTGGCCTCCTCCGTAGGTAATACCATTAAGGGCGGGCGTCGTTGCGGAAATCCGGGTTGACCAGGAAATGCCGTCCGCGGATCCAAGAATGGTGCCGACGTCGCCAACGGCCACAAATTGACTATCTCCATATGCAACTCCATAGAGCGTACTTGTTGTTCCCGATGTTCTCCCGATCCACGTACCGCTGTCGGACCAACTGAAAATCGTGCCGGAAGCGGATATAGACCATGGATTGTCACTGCTTGTCTGGCTTCCTCCTACAATCAGGTAGGCACCATTATGCCAGATGACCCCGTAATTGTCTTCTTCGGTTACCTGTTTGTTATCCTGCCTCACCGGATTGAGCCTGGGGAAATCTGGACCGCAAGCCAGCAGAAGGGAAAGTCCGACGACCATGAGAGAGGCGACTGAGAAAGCTCGGTTCATTATTTCCTCCTTGGTGAAACGCTGATCTTTTACCCTTGCAATCCGTGGTCTGAGCTCCCCGCAGCGGAACAGGCGTTCATTTTGGAAGAACTAAGCCGGGACTACGATCTCAACGTTCTAATCACGATGCGACAAATCGCATTCATATGTTTGACACCGGCTTCCCCGATTCCGTTTCAACCAATCGGACTTCTTTCGGTGCAGGTATCCGGCCAACCAAGCCGTCGCCCGCGCCTCCATCGAATGCAGACGGCTTCGCAGGTTTTGCCCAAGCCTCCCGGTGTTGCGTAGTGTATTTTGTGTGGTTTCCTCAAGGCCTTACGGTATGGTATTTGCCCGATATTTCGTGCAAGCAGAGGTGATTAAGAATGCCCGATTCCACGATTCTGTCCGATGCCGTCGCCGCGAGCATAATTGACGCTGCCGTTGTGGGGATATTGGTTGCCGACGTTTCAACCAAGAAGATCCGTTATGCAAATGCCGCACTCTGTGCCATGCTCGGGTATTCGCCACCGGAGCTTTCGCAAATGCCGGTCAAGGACATCCACCCCGCCGAGGATCTGTCGCCTGCCCTGGCCAGCTTCGAATCAATTGCCAAAGGCGAAACGAGCCAGGCTCGGTCGGTGCCCTGCGCGAGAAAAGACCGGACGGTTTTCTACGCCGACATCAACGGTTTCAACCTCACGGTGGGAGCATCACGATGCGTAGTGCAGTTTTTTGCCGACACAACCGAACGGAAGCGGGCCGAGGACGCGCTCCGGCTTAGTGAAGAGAAATTCCGGGAGCTGGTGAACTTCCTACCGCTTACTATCTATGAGGCAAGCCCTGATGGGTGGTTCACCTTTGTCAACCCACGAGGGCTGGAATGGTTCGGCTACGCCGAGGCAGACTTGTCGAAGGGCATTCATATTTTCCAGACTATTTCGGAGCAAGACCGGCCGCGGTCCGTCGAGAACTTTAGAGTGGTGATGTCGTCGGGCGAGTCCGCGCCTCACGAATACCTGGCCATCCGGAAAGACGGAAGCACGTTTCCCGTCTTGCTTCACTCCAGCCGAATGATGAAGGACGGCCGGCTGGCCGGGATCCGCGGGATTGTCATGGACATTTCCGAGCGCAAGTTCGTTGAAAACAGCATTCAGAACGCGATGAAACTCGAGTCGCTCGGCATCCTGGCCGGCGGCATCGCTCATGATTTCAATAATATGCTCACCGGCATTTTCGGGCATCTGAGCATGGCCCGCGTGAATCTTGCCTCGGGCACGGAGGCGAGAGAGAATATCGACAAGGCGATTTCGGTTTACGGCCGGGCGAAGGCTCTCACGCAGCAGCTCCTGACATTCGCGAAAGGCGGAGTTCCTGCAAAGCAAAGGATTTCCGTTTCGGGTATTCTCAAGGATACCGTGACTTTCGCTCTCAGCGGCTCCACCATCAGCGCGGCATTCGATATTCCGGATGATCTCTGGCAATGCGACGCCGACGCGAGCCAGATCGGCCAGGTAATTGACAATATCGTCATCAATGCACGGCAGGCCATGCCCGGAGGCGGCACGATCGCGGTGACCGCCGGCAACGTGCCCGAAGGGCTGTCCCTTCCGCCGCCGCTTCCCAACCGATCCTTTGTCAAGATTGCAATCCGCGACAGCGGGCCGGGTATTCCCCCCAACATTCTGCCTCGCATTTTCGATCCGTTCTTTACGACAAAGCGACAGGGAAGCGGTCTTGGACTTGCAACGGCATATTCAATAGTTAAGAAGCATGACGGTCATATTCTTGCGGAATCGAAAACCGGCGAGGGGACTGTCTTTGCGATTTACCTCCCGGCATCGCCGGCCGATCGGGATGTCCGAATGCCGCATGCCCGGCCGGCAGCGGACTCCACGCCTGCGGCGCCATGCCGCGTGCTCCTGATGGACGACGAGCAATCCATTCTTGCGATCGGGTCGAAATCGCTGGGCGATATCGGGTGCACCGTGACCACTGCGGGTGAAGGCGGCGAGGCAGCAGATCTTTTCCGCACGGCCTTTCGCGACGGCAAACCGTTCGACGTCGTCGTTCTGGATCTCACCGTTCCCGGAGGCAAGGGCGGCAGGCAGGCTCTTGACGAAATGAAAAACGTCGATCCTTCGGTGCGCGCTGTCGCCACGAGCGGCTACTCCGACGATCCGGTAATGTCCGATCCGTGCGTCTACGGTTTCACCGCCAAGCTTGCCAAGCCATATCTGATGGAAGACCTGCAGAAAACCGTGGTGGGAATTGCATTGCGCGGTGAAGCGGCGCTCCGGCGCGCAAAGCACGCCGAAATGCCTCCAGCGCAACTATAGCCGGTCCAATAACACGTCCCGGCGGGTGCGACTATGGTATCACCTTGTTTACCGGATACTCAACGATGCCTGTTGCGCCTGCGCGCTTGAGCAGCGGAATGATCTTCTTGATCTCATCCACGTGGATAACGGTTTCCACTGCGCACCATTTCTCGTCGGATAAGGTCGAAACCGTCGGGTTGTGCAGCGCCGGCAGCACCATGAGCACGCGCTTCAAATCCGATTTCCGCACGTTACACTTGAGGCCCGCGAATCTCTCGGCGTTGAGCGTTCCCTGCAGGAGAATGGTGATGTTCTCCAGCTTGCGACGCTTCGCCTCGTTTTCCCATGAAGACTTGTTCGCAATAAGAATGGTCATTGTCTCCATAAGAACGTCGATCACCCGAAGGCGGTTGGCGCGAAGCGACGAGCCCGTCTCGGTTATGTCGACAATTGCGTCGACGAGACGGGGCGGCTTTACCTCGGTCGCGCCCCACGAAAACTCCACATCCACCGGGATTTTCTTACTCTTGAAATACCGCTTTGTGGTCGAAAGCAACTCTGTTGCGATGCGCTTCCCGCGCAAGTCGGCCGGTTTCCTGAAGGGCGAATCTTCCGAAACGGCAAGCACCCACTTGCACCGCTGGCGCGACACCTTTGAGTATTCGAGCTCGCACACGCGCACGACCTTTGCATTGTTCTCAATTGTCCAGTCGAGCCCGGTGATGCCGGCGTCGAGAATACCCTGCTCCACGTACCGCGGAATTTCCTGCGGCCGCATGAGAATAAGGTCGAGCTCCGGGTCGTCGGACGTGGGAAAGTACGACCGTTCGTCGGCACGGATGTGGATGTCGGCCTTCTGGAACAGCTCAATTGTCGATTTCTGCAGGCTGCCTTTGGGCAGGCCGAGGGTGAGTTTCATGACTTACATCCCTTCAAAACATCGTTACTTTTGAGTTGAAAGTTTAAAGTGGACAGTTGACAGCTTTAGGAAAAGGTCAGATGGATTACTGTAAACTGTCAGCCGTCAACTTTAAACTGGTTTTGCTCATTTCCCCAACTGTTCTTTAAACGCCCTGGTGAGCGCCGGCAAAATCTGCAGCGCGTCGCCCACGATGCCGAGGTTAGCGATCTGGAAAATGTCGGCGCCGGGGTCCTTGTTGACGGCGATGATGTAATCGGCCGATTGCATGCCCGCCATATGCTGAACCGATCCGGAAATTCCGCAGGCAACGTAGAGCTTCGGACACACGGTCTTTCCTGTTTGTCCAACCTGATGCGAATAGGGAATCCAGCCCGCGTCCACCGCGGCGCGGCTTGCGCCGACCGCCCCGCCAAGTACCGATGCCAGGTCGAACAGCAGTTGCATGTTTTTTGGGTCCTGCATGCCGCGGCCGCCCGACACGATGATGTCGGCTTCGGTGATATTGATGGTCGAACTCGCTTCCTTCACGATGTTCGCAATCGTGGTGCGTATGGTAAGCGCCGAATCGGGCACGTCGATAACCGTCACTTCACCCGTGCGGCTGTCGTCCCGAACCGCCTGCTTCATCACCTTGTGGCGCACCGTGGCCATCTGCGGCCTGTGGTGCGGGCAGATAATGGTTGCCATGAGGTTTCCGCCGAACGCGGGCCGCGTGCCCAGCAACAGCCGTTTTTCCACGTCCACTTCGAGCTTGGTGCAGTCGGCGGTGAGGCCGCCCCACACGCGCGCGGCAACCTTGGGTATAAAGGACCGGCCGGTGGCTGTCGCTCCGGCAAGCACGATGCTCGGTTTTTCCTTGTCAACAAATTCGGAAACGATCTGTCCGTAGCTGTCGTCCTGAAAATTGGCGAGCTTCGCGCTGTTGTAGTAGACAACGCGGTCTGCGCCGTACTTCACCAGGTCGCCGGCGGTTGTTTGCATGCCGGACCCCAGGAGCACGGCAATCAGTTTCTCTCCCAGTTGGTCCGCCAGTTTTCTTCCCTCGCCGAGCATTTCGTAGGATACGCCCGCTACTGCGCCGTCGTGCTGTTCTATGAATACGGCAACGTTCTTGTACGCGGAAATATCCGCGAGCATGGCCGACGAGTCTTTCGTTATCGTAATGGCCTGATATTTCTTGCATGCTTCCACACAGGCGGCGCACAAGTTGCACTTCGCGGGGTCGATAACCGCCTTTTTGTCGGTGATCGTGATTGCGCTCTGGCTGCAGGCGCGCACGCACAGCGAACAACCGATGCATTTTTCGAGATCGACTTTAATTCCCATGAGTCGTGGTTCCTTTATCGGATGACGCCGAGATCGAGAATGGTTGATTTGATCTTGTTCACCAGGTCGCCGGTTTCGCCGCCCATCTTTTCGCCGCCCGTCTTTCGCTGCGGAACAAACGAACGCAGCACCTGCGTGGGGCTTCCCTTGAGGCCGATTTTTTCCTTGTCGGCGGCTTTTAAGGCCTCTGCATTAATTGTTGCAACCGCGGTCTTCTTCGCCCGCATTTTCCCT
The DNA here is from genome assembly GCA_003165595.1 of Fibrobacterota bacterium. Lineage (GTDB taxonomy): Bacteria > Fibrobacterota > Chitinivibrionia > Chitinivibrionales > FEN-1185 > FEN-1185. The sequence goes on from PLWQ01000018.1 coordinate 60,311, forward strand.
TTGAGCGACGCCATGCGCGGCACGTTGATTTCCTTGACAACAGTCATGAGGCCGGGCAGCGGCATGTCCACCACTTCGTACCCGTCTTCCATCATTCGTTCAACGCGGATCTGCGTTTCGGACACGTCCTCCACTTTCCTTACCCATGCCACAAACGGAATGCCCAGCATCTCGGCAACGCCCGGACCAACCTGGGCGGTATCACCGTCGATGGCCTGCTTGCCGCAGATGATGAGATCTACTTTGCCGAGTGTCTTGATGGCATTGGCGAGCGTGTACGATGTCGCCCAGGTGTCGGATCCCGCAAAAGCCCTGTCGGTGACCAGATATGCTTCGTCTGCGCCCATTGCAATGGCGCTCTTGAGCACATCCTCGGCCTGCGGTGGGCCCATGGAAATCACTTTGATGACGCAGGTGCCCAGCCGCTCCTTGATGCGCAATGCTTCTTCAATGGCATACTCGTCGAACGGGTTCACCACGGCTTCGACCCCGGCGCGGATAAGGGTCCCGGTGTCCGGATTGATCTTCACCTGCGTCGTGCCCGGCACCTGCTTAATGCAAACCACTATGTTCACGAATGAAGCTCCTTGTGAGGTGATTTACGGATAATAGGAGTCTGGGACGAAAGAGAGAATCTTATAAAATACTTGATGAGGGCAGGGGAGGCAACTGCCGGAAAGCTGCCTCCGCGGCTCCATTATTGAACGTACTTTCCTTCTTTTCTGCGCATCCTTTTAGTGTCCGCCTCCGTTTCATGATCGAACCCCAGCAAATGAAACATCCCGTGCACAAACAGTCGAAGCACCTCATTGGCGTAGGTCACGCCATATTCCTCGGCCTGCGCCCGTGCTCTCTGCAAAGAAATGTAGATTTCCCCCAGCAGGTCCGATTCGTCGTAATTGAATGAAAGCACGTCGGTGGGGCTGTCCTTGTGCCGGAACATCGCATTGAGTTTCCTAATGGCCCGGTTGGAGCAGAGGATAACGTGCGTTGTACGGTCACGGGGAATGCGTTCGTTTTTGTAAATGAGACGCGCGGTATGGAGAAGTAACCGGCCGGGACAGGGAAGATTCTCATACGCGTGACAAAGCAGGAGGGGTTCGCCTGATGGGCACGGTTTTGTCGAGTGATTCATTGAAACTTACTTTCTTTGGACGGTTATTTTTCACCGCGGCCTGTCAGGAAAACAAGGCGGCAAAAATCATTGACGCCTGGCCAGAAACATTGTAAGATTTTTACGTCCTTTCATTTTGTGCTGCACGAAGATGCATTTGAGAAAAGCCTGTGGCGTTTTCTCAAAAAGCGACCACGGCCTTTGGCCGTAGTTCTCTACTCATAAATATATGTCGCTGTCTCACTCGGGACGCAAGGCAACAACGCCTTTTCAAATCAGGCACTTGCGATATCGGGATGGCGGAAAACCTTTCGGACGGGACGCCATGCCGCCACGCGCATCCCGAAACATTGCCATCCGCATCGTACTTTACAGGGGTCATCATGACTATCAGGCAATGCTTAACTGTGGCCGTAGGGGTCGTTCTTGCATTTTCCATCGGCCTTGTGCAGGCGGCCGAACGTGAGGCCTACCTCAAGAGCATGGTCGGCACGGTAAAGGTAAGAAAAGGCGAGAGTCCTATCTGGAAAGACGGGCGCCCCAACATGGTGCTCAAGGAAAAAGACGCAGTACGGACGTTTGTGGAATCACAGGTCGAGATCATGACCGCCGAAGGCTCGACGATACGGCTGGACGAGAACACCACCTTGGAAATTGCGGCCCTCAAGGAGTTCGGCGGCGGCGCGCAAACCTCGTCGATCAGGATTCTCAACGGCACCGTATTAGCGAATGTGAAGAAACTGGTCAACGTCGGTTCAACCTTCCAATTCGAAACGCCGACGGCGGTCGCTTCGATACGCGGCACCTCGGTGGGATTCGACGTCACCGGCGACAAGACGCTCATCAAAGTGTACGAAGGCGAAGTCATGGTGGTGCCCAAAGGCGCGCAGACCGGCGTGAGCATCAAGTCAAATCAGATGACTACTGTTGTCAAGGGGCAAAAAATAGTGAGGCCGGAACAGCTTGCCGAACCGGCAAAGACCGGAGCCGCCGACACAGCGCGCCGCGACACCGCCAGGACTCCGGCTCCCGATTCCACGGGCAAGTCAAAGACGTTGCCGGATTCCAGCGGACTCATGCCGCTTCGGCTCAATCTGCTGGGCCCGCAGGACAACACAAACGTAAAGCCGGGCGCCCAGATAAGTGTCTCCGGCACCGTGACGCCATCATCGGCAAAGGTCTCGGTGGGCGGGACGGCCGTACCCGTGTCGCAAAGCGGGGATTTCAAGACAACGATTGCCGCCCCGCAGGCTCCGGGCGATTACGATTTGACAATTGAGGCCTCCAATGGTGCTCAGTCACAAAGTTCGGTACGGCGCTATTCGGTGGCATCGAGCGCTCAGTTTTTTCTCTCCGTAACAAGTCCTGCCGATGGGCAGAAATTCGGGCAGCCGCTTATCCCGGTGAGCGGAACCACGGCGCCGGGAGCGGAGGTTACGGTGGCGGGAGTCAAGTGCCAGGTTGCGGGCGACGGTTCTTTCTCGGCCCAGGTTCCCATTCCCGACGAAGAAACCCGGCTGGATCTGGAAATTGACGCATCGTACAACGGGCAGACCGCGAGGGTCACTCGGCAAATAACGTACCAGGCGGCAATCACGATCTCGGTGGCCGCTCCCCAGGACAACCAGGTCGTCACCTCCACCTCGGTTCAGGTTTCGGGACAGGTGCTTCCGTCAACCGCTGATCTCCTGGTAAACGACACCAAGATATCCCTCGGCACCAACGGCAAGTTCGGCGGGTCGGTGACGATTCCAGACGAAGAAGGGCAGGTGTCGCTTACGTTCGAAGTCGAGTCGCAGGGAGTGAGCAAGACACTCACCAGAACAATAACCTATAAGCGTCCCCTCGACAATGTCCGGCCCCAGATAACGCCGGCATCCATGCCGCAGTATCCGAAAACGCCATCAATTCCATTTACCGTTACCGACCTTACGCCCGACGACGAGGTTACATTCTACAAGATAGCCGATGGGGCCCAGGAAACGGAAACGGGAAGCCCGAATTCCAGTTTCAAGCTTGACTTGCAGGAAGGAACACATTCCTACACGGTGTACGCGGAAGACAAGGCCAGAAACAGGTCCAACACGGTGACGGGAACGGTCCAGTACCTGTACCGGAAGCTTGCGATACAAATGCGAAAGCCCATCGGTACCGACGTCATCCGCATTCCGCCCGGCCATCCGCTGCGAACCGGTGAGATCGATGACGCCATCCCGACATACACGGTGCAATTTCAGATTTACAACGTGCCCGACAACGACCGCAGCCTTGTCAAGTCGGTGACGGTAAAGAACCTCAGCAACGGCCAATCGGCATCGATGAAAGACCTGTTCGATTTGGAAGTGCAAGTCGATATCCGGCTTTCACGAGGTCAAAACAGGATCGAAGTTGACGTTCTCGACATCAATAACAACGTCACGGTGGGCAACGGGGTGGTCGAAGTCCAATAGAACTTCGGCGAGACGCAGGGGAGACAGCGTGAACATGACAAAAGCACGGGCGGCGTTCTTGTGTATGAGCATGCCGTTGCTGTGTGCGTGGGGGCAAGCGCGGGCATCGGCCGACACCGGCAGGGCAACGCCTGCAGGCGCGCATGGAATGGCGGCACAGGTATCTGTCGGGCAAGCACACGATGCCGCTGCAGACACGGCGCAACGGGGTTTGCACAAAGACTCAACCTCTGGGTCGGCGCCGGCGGCCGCAGCGCAGCCGCCCAAGGCTCAGCCGCAGGCACCGGAATTTTCGCTTGAAATTCCGGGCGGCGTGTTGTTCGGCAAATTCGAAAAGGAAAACGGGCCGTTCCTGATCAACGGCAGCATCATCGTGCCTTCGGGCGAGGTGCTTGAATTCGGCCCCGGATGCAAAATCTATATGGGCGGCGACTACTCGACCATAACGGTTTTTGGACAACTTATTGTCAAGGGCACTGCCGCCGCACCCGTGATTTTCCAGTCGGCAAAAGCGCGGCCCAATCCCTGGGATTGGGATCGGATCTACTGCCGCAGCCGCAACCGATGCACGTTCGAACATTGCATCATCAAGCACTCCAATTACGGCATCATGGCCGAAAACGGCTCGGTAACGCTCAAGAACTGCAGTTTTGAGCACAATTCGCTCCATGGCCTTGTGGTGAGAAATTCCGATGTGACAATTGCCAATTCCTCGTTTACGGGCGGCCACGTGTGCGCCGTGCTGTGCGACGGCGGCGGCGACATCCAGGCCGACAGCCTGGTGATTACGGACAACACAACCGGCATCGCCGTTTCGGACAAGGGGTCCGTCAAGGTGCGGGGAGGCCTCATATCGCGAAACACGAACGGAATCGTGGCCCTGAAGGGGTCTTCTGTGGTGATCGTGGCCGCCGATATCACAAAGAACCGCGTCGGCATCGTGGCGCAATCGGTCCTGCCGCGCAAACTTACCGAAATGGATTACGGAAACGGCCTCGACCTCAAGATCGCGGGTTCGGACGAAATCGAGAAAATGCTGCGGCCCCCGGAAGCGGTGAAATCCGTGGTGCTGCCCAAAGCGTCGAGCAAGGTTGCCACGCGCGACGATTTTTCTCCGGGGTTTTCGGCGGTGCGCGCGCCGCGTGAGGCTTCTTCGAGTCTTATCGGCAACGTCACCACGGGAATGGAAGTCTTCGTGCCGCATTCCCTTGTCGACAGCCTCAAGCAGAATCACTATCCGGGCGAGGAAAACCCCGGCTCCTATATGGACAACGTTCAGCCGGAGGTTCAGCTGTTTGCAAGCGGCAAAAGGGGAGACGTGAACGTCGACCTGATGCTCGACATGTACGGCAACTCGTGGACGGGCGTGCGAAGGAACAACACGAGTCTCTCGCTCAATTACTCGAACCAGCAGCTGATTCTCGGCGACTTCTACGAGAATAATTCCGAAACGTCAATATCGAACAGAAAAATGACGGGGCTCAAGTACGACGGCAATTTCTGGGAAATGGGACGCGGCGTCAAACGCATCAATATTCGCGCAGCCTTCGGTCAGAGCGAGCTGCCCAAAGAATACGGCGGACATGAGATAGACCTGTATAATACCCCGGTAGACACGGGCATGTCCATTCGCCAGCAGATGACCTACGAAGCCGCCCTCACGGTAAAGCCCACGCTCAATTCGCAGGTGACCGCCCGCGGCCTCATCGCGCGCGACCAGGGATATCAGACATTCATCGGCCAGCAAGAGGTGAATGATCCCAAAGCGCCGAACCTGCTTCAGGCGCAAACCGGTTCCCTCGAGGGGAAAGTGGATCTGCTTGAAGGAAAACTTTCCCTCAACGCGGAACTCGACATGGGGAGCAGCGATACCCTTGTCGATTCCCTTTCCGCAGACTCGGGCAAGATCTCCAGGATAGCCTGGTACGACCCCCAGGTGCCCGACGCCGTATCGAGCGTGCTGGGAGTGATGACCACCAACAGGAACTATTCGTTTACTGCAGGCGCCACCGGCCTGTTCGACGGGTACAAAGTGAATCTTTACGGAGGGCAAATCGCTCCCGCGTACTTTTCCGCAGGCAACCCGTACCTCGAGATAGACCGGCGAATCCTCGCGCTCACCGCGGAAAAGGATTTTACCGAGAAGCTGTCCGCAAATTTAAGCGCAGACTATCAGCGCCGGACCCTTTCAACAAAGCCGGTCGACAACACAACGATACAACTTGGAGGCAAGTACGGGCTCGGCCAGTTTCTGCCCGAATTCGATCTCGACTACATGTTCTACTACGAAACCAGCAGGGAGATCCAGAATGTCAACGTTGTTGACACCGCTGCAATAACGGCCGATTCGGACGTTGTGACGTCTCGTTCCGTCGACAGCGGCTACACGATCCGGGATTTTAAGGATCTGGTGGGAATAGAGGCAAAGCAGCAGTTTGCAAACGACATGGACTACAGCCTCAAATACCAGCTGCTTCTTGAGACCGACGCAACCCGCTACGTTACCCGGTCGTACATGAACAGGCGGAGCGGTATTCAGCACCAGGCGAGCGCGCGCTACGGTTTCCGCATCGGGAAAATTCTGCGCAATAGAATCACCGTCCGGGTGACGACCAAGAATGAGGTTCTCGATTCGCTGAACGGCGTCTCATACAAAATAGGCGACGAACTGAAGCTCGCGCTCATTCCTCGAAAGCTCAATCTGAACCTCAAAGGCGAATACAGCGATAAACTTGACAAGAAAGCAATCGACACGACCTCAGTGGAGCTTTCCGCCCCCGCGCAGCATCAGTCGTTGCTCACCAGATTCTATTCCTTTGAGGCCGAAGTGAAATATTCTCTCACCTCAAAATGGTCTCTCACTGCCCGCGGCCGCTACGAAAGCGCGCTCGACCAGACGCCGGGCTCACGGGAAAACTACACGGTCAAGGTGGGCAGCCTGTACATAACATACTTGTTCTAGGCTTCCGCCGAAACCGGCAAGGGGAGAACGGCACGGGACGCTCGCGCGGGCGTCCCGTGCCGTTTCCGTTGCGGCGGCCGGGCCGCGTGGATAAATAGTATTTTGTTTGCTCACGCATCGGCCGATTGCGCGGATTGCGCGCTCACCTAGTGGCGCTTTCGAGTGTACCCATGATATCCTCCGGTAAAGCAAGAATCAGCATATGCACGGCGCTTTGTGCGCTCGTTGCCGCCTTCAATTGCTGCGCCATGCTCCTTGTCCCCATGGACGATTCGCAAACCGACCACCTGAAAGCATACGGTCTTGCCTACAAGATGCTCAAGGCCGGGGCAAAGGTGTATTGGCTGCTCAATTACAAATGCGGATCATTCGCAACCGACGATTCGCGTGAATTCGAGCTCAAGGCGCGGCTTGACGGCGTTGAAATCTCGCAAATCTCCACGCAGGAATGGGCGGGCGTCCTCGATGTAATCGAGAACGGCAACATGGAGCGGGTGACGCTCGAAAAAGCTCCGCGCATCGCGGTGTACACGCCGCCGACCGCACCGCCCTGGGACGACGCGGTCACCCTTGCGCTTACCTATGCCGACATCCCGTTCGACAAGGTGTACGACAAGGAGGTGCTTGCGGGAAAGCTTTCGGAGTACGACTGGCTGCATTTGCACCACGAAGACTTTACCGGGCAGTACAGCAAGTTCTACGCGTCGTTCCACGCCGAGCCGTGGTATCAGCAGCAGAAAATGGAGCTTGAGAAAACGGCGCACGAGCTCGGGTTCAAGAAAGTAACCGAGTGCAAGAAGGCCGTGGCGCTGTCGATACGGAACTTCGTTCAAAAGGGCGGCTTTCTGTTTGCCATGTGCTGTGCCACCAACACGCTCGACATCGCGCTTGCCGCGCTCGGCACCGATATAGCCGACGCCGTGTTCGACGGCGACGGCGTAGACCCGAATTATGCGGCAAAGCTCAATTTCGACAATTGCCTCGCATTCGAAAACTTTTCAATTCAGACCAGTCCCTACGAATCCTATTTCGACAACATCGACGTCAACCTGGTCAACACGCCCATGCGACTGCCTGCCATGGATTTCACGCTTTTTGATTTCAGCGCAAAGCTGGACCCCGTGCCTTGCATGCTCGTGCAAGACCATAGACAAACGATAAAAGGATTCTACGGCCTTTGCACCTCGTTCAACCGCAAGGTCATCAAGAAAAGCATCGTGGAGCTGGGCAGCGTGCCCGGAACCAATTGCGTCAACTACATACACGGTGTCCTGGGCAAGGGGCAGTTTGCCTTTTTCGGCGGGCACGACCCGGAAGCATACCAGCATGCCGTATACGACAAACCCACGGACCTGCGACTCCACAGAAATTCACCCGGATACCGGCTCATTCTCAACAACGTGCTGTTTCCCGCCGCCGAAAAGAAAGAGAAGAAGACGTAGGGACATGGAGGACAGTCTGACGTCCAAAGGTCGAAAAGTCCAAAAGTCAGAAAGTCGAGGCACATGACCGTACGGTTCAAGTGGTTGACGGATGCAAAGCGCCGCGCAGCAGCGTGCTGGTGCATGTACGACTGGGCAAATTCCGCGTTTGCGGTCGTTGTATTGACGGCATTTTTTCCCTTCCTTTTCAAATCGTACTGGGACACCGGCGCCGATGCCGCGCTCAATACTGCGCGTCTCGGCATGGGCGACTCGGTCTCGGGACTCATCGTCGCGTTCCTGTCGCCCTTTCTGGGTGCGCTGGCCGATGCGGGAAAAGCAAAGAAAAAATTGTTGTTGTTCTTTTTGACGCTCGGCACCCTGATGACGGGAGCTATATCCTTTGTTGGCCCGGGAGGCTGGGAAACGGCCATCATCCTGTTCATACTGGCGAACATTGGCTTTGCATGCGGCAACCTGTTCTACGACTCCCTTCTCGTGGACGTGGCTTCGGAAAACGACATGGACTACGTTTCGTCACTCGGGTATGCCACGGGGTACGTGGGCGGCGGCCTTCTTTTCCTCGTCGACGTGCTGCTTGTTACCTTCTGGCGGCAAGCGGGCTTCCAAAGCCAGGCCGACGCGGCGCGCGCGGGGTTCGTTCTCGTGGCCGCGTGGTGGTTTGCCTTTTCTATTCCGCTCCTGGTGTTTGTCAAAGAACAGCGGCCGTCGTCCGACCACGGCCCGCTGTCCGTTATTGTCAACGGGCTTCGGCGGCTGCGGTCCACCGGCCTCAAGATATTGCACAACAGGCTGCTTGTCCTGTTCATCGTTGCTTTCTGGCTGTACATGGACGGCGTGTATACCGTGATCACCATGTCGGTCAATTTCGGTTTGTCCCTCGGTATTACGTCCCAGACGTTGATGCTGACCATTCTCCTCGTCCAATTTGTGGCGTTTCCCGCATCCATCGGGTTCGGTTATCTCGCGCGCGCCACAGGGGGAGGAAGGGCGATTCTTGTGGGGATCGCCGTCTACATTGTCGTCTGCGCAGTCGGGTTCTTTGTGCTGCGTACATCCGCGCAGTTCATTGTTCTTGCATGTCTGGTGGGCATGGTCCAGGGCGGCGTGCAGGCGCTGAGCAGGTCGTATTTTGCCAAGATTGTCCCGGCCGAGGATGCGGCGGAGTATTTCGGATTTCTCAATCTCATCAGCAGGTTCTCCATTGTTCTTGGCCCGGTGCTCGTAGGGGGAACAACACTTTTGTGCCGCACGCTGGGCGCCGGCAACGCCTTTTCACAGAGGATGGGAATGTCGTCGATAACTATCATGTTTGTTGCGGGCGGGACGCTTCTGTTCCTTGCCGAACAGGAACGAAAGAGGGTGAGGGCCGCGGCATGAGGCCCAAGGACACCAGCGGCATTGAGACGAATTTCGAGGTCCGCTCGCAGGATGCCGCGATTTCGCTGGAGGAGTACAACCTCCTGGCCAAGAATCCGCTGTACATAGTACTTGACAACCTGAGAAGCGCGTTCAATGTCGGTGCCATTTTCAGGCTGTGCGACGTGATGCGGGTGGAAGGGCTCTTCCTGTGCGGGTATACGGCGTTCCCGCCTCACAAAAAACTGGCGAAAACATCGCTGGGCACCATCGACTTCGTCCCGTGGAAGAAATTCGACTCCGCGTCGGCGGCCGTGCTGTTTCTGCGGGAGCGCGGCGTTCCGGTGTGGGCCGCCGAGACAACCTCGAAATCCCGGGCATACGACGCGGTGGACTATCCGCCCCGGCTGGGCATGGTATTCGGCAACGAGGCGCTCGGTGTTGAAAAAGAGGTACTTGATCTATGCGATGATGTCGTGGAGATTCCGGTATACGGATTCAAGAATTCGCTCAACGTTGCAACGTCGTGCGCCGTTATCGGTTGCAAGATTCTGGAGGGAATGCGCCAAAAAAAAGTCACCGCGCCGTTCCCGGCGCGGTGACAGATCCACAAACTTCTGGCCGCCGGCGTTAGTTGAAGTATCGCGGCGCCCGGAACGAAAATCGCTTCTCGTCGCGGACTTTCTTCCTGCGTGAAGCGTTCATCTTCCTTTTCCTCTCCTCGCTCGGCTTTTCGTAGTGGCGGTACTTCTTGATATCGGAAAGAATGCCGGCGCGCTCGCACGTTTTGGTGAAACGACGCAGGGCTTTTTCGAAAGGTTCGTCTTCTTTCAAAATGATACCGTTCATGGATGTATCACCTACTTTCGTTGGGAAAATTTCAAGCAATTTAAAAAAATACCTTTTTGGTGAACAAATAGCAAGAAGAGCCTTTCCCGTCAGTCGAGCCCCTTTTTCCTGCGGATAACCCATTCGGCGGTCAGCAGCGCGATTATCAGGGCAAGGAGAATCCAGGTTTGCCGAAGCTGGAGGTACCGGGAGACAGTGGCTCGCTTTCCTTCGGAGTGAGCGTCGTACAACGCACGCACTTCCCGGGCGTTTCCGGATTTAAGCGGGATGGCGAATTGATTGAGCAATACGGTATTCTGGGCTCGTGCGGACAATTCCGGGCTGTTTGCACCCACATAGAGTGTATCGGAAAAGGAACGCTGCCGGCCGCCAAGTACGGCGCTGCACGTGAATCGGTACGAGCCCGCCGCCAACGGGGGAAGCTTTACTTGTGCTCTGTTCTGCGGGTCGATGCCGGCAAGCGCAAACAGGGAATCCACGATTTTCTTTCCCGAAAGATCTATGGTAAACCGGACATCAAACCCATGCGCAGGACCGGCATTGCCCCCGTACACATCGGCGGCGTTAAGGTCGGCCGGAAGGAGAACCGTAACGGGGATGGAGTCGTGCTCGAACAGCTCCGCGGCCGAAGGGTAGGCGGCGAGATTTTCCCGCAGGTTGCTCACCAGCCGATTTTTGACAAATGTTGTTACGCACCGGATGAACCCGGGCGTTTCCCCTTCCTTTGCGACGGCCAGAGGCAGGAAATCGATATGCCACAGTTCCCTGCCCGCCACCGCTACGGCCGCGCGCCCCTGGAATGTTCCCATAGTGAGAAAGGGGAGGGAATCGGCGGTCACGGCGGATTGCCCTTCAACCCGGGCACGGCAGTAGAGAACCGTACGGCTGTGGGCGAGAAACGGCGGCCGGCACACCGGGATGCGCGACGGCGGCGCCACATCCATGGAGCAGAACCTGGCAAACAGCGTGTCGTAGGGGTTGGCCGGCGCCAGGGAAAATGCGGCGGGGGTCAAATCCTGGCGGTCCGCACAGGGAAATGCGCCGAGGAAAACCGCAACGCCCCTGGAATCGAGCGAGCGGAACAGGGGGGCCATGACATCGGCGTAATCGAACAAAAAAAGTGCGTCGCAGGTCGGGGCATCGTGCGGGACAGTGCGCCACTGCGGATCGCTTTGCAGGGCCATGGTGACAAACCGCCGGTCGAGAAGCGGCGCGGCCGACTGAACGATTGCCAGGAACCGCTGCGGAACAACAGACTGCGAGAAATAGAGGGCAGACCGCAGGGTGTCGGCCGTGTTTTCGACAAGAACGGTATACACAAACCTGCCCTGCCGGGACGTGGGCAGCCGGATTTCCGCCGTGTCGACAAAGTATCCCGAATCGGCAACGATCGCTTTCTGCGAAACAATCGTCCCCTGGTTCCGGCATACAATCGAAAGCGGCCGCCGGCGCGGAACGAAGCCGTGGATTCGCGCCGTCACGACGGAAGCCGAATCGAGGGAAACGCTTTCGCGCGCGTCAAGTATTTCGGTTTGCAGATACGGCCAGGGCGAAACCCGCGGGAGTTCGAGATAATAACAGGCTTTGTCCTGGCGGGCTTCGTGCGAAAGTGACGTGTTTGAGAAATTACCGTCGGAGACGACAAGGACGAACGGGGCGTCGCGGATAACGGGATCGGCATCCGTTCCCGGGAGAAAACTTTGCAAATCGGCAAATGAAGTAATATGGCGCGCCGGACACGTGCGCAGCGAATCGCCGAAGCGGTAAAAACGGAAGTGCGGGTTCGAGGGCCCGGCGTTTTCAAGTGAATCCAGGCTTCTCACAAAGGGAAGGACGGTTGATTCCGGGTAAAAGAGCCGCATACTCATGGATGCGTCAATAAGTACGGGAATAGGTCGCGGCCCGGTTCCGAGCCGGTCAAAGGTGATTACCGGTTCAAAAAATGCAAGGAGCAGCATGAGAACAAGAAGAACGCGCAATGTAAGGAAAATAACGGCAGTGCGGTTGGCGCGGCGCCGGACATAAAAGACGGCGGCGAAACCGAACCCTGCTGCCAAAAGGCAAAAAAATAGGATCTCGGTGCCCATGCCTCTCCCGCCGGCTATCGCACGCGGCGCTTAAAGAGGGGATTTACAAGGGCCGTATTTTTCTTCCAGTAACGGTCGTTTTGCTCCAGGTAATCGGTGGTGTAATGCAGGCCCCTGCTTTCGTGGCGTTTGATGGCGGACGTCACCACCAGCTTCGCGGTTGTCACCAGGTTGCGAAGCTCAAGAAGTCGCGGTGTTATCCTGGTGCGCCTGTAGAAGTTCTCGGTTTCCTTTTCGAGAAATGCGACGCGCCGCAAGGCGCGCTGGAGACGGAGATTCGACCGTACGATGCCGACGTAATCCCACATCACGCTCTGCAGCTCGTTGACGTTGTGCGAAAGCAGCACCCATTCTTCATTGTCAATAGTCCCGCTGTCGTCCCAGGGAGGAATGCTGCCGCCGTCGGCAAGCGAGATCGACCGGACGCGGGCAATAGCCTCGTCTGCGGCCCGGCGCGAGAACACGAGCGCTTCGAGAAGCGAATTCGAAGCCAGGCGGTTGGCCCCGTGTATGCCGGTGCAGGCGACTTCTCCGCACGCGTACAGGTTGGGTATGGTGCTTTGGCCGTTTGTGTCCACCTTGATGCCGCCACACAGGAAATGCGCCGCCGGCACCACGGGAATGAGGTCGCGGGTGATGTCGATGCCCAACGCTTTGCATCGACCGTAAATGAGGGGGAAATGCCGCCGCGTCCTGGCCGCCGGAACATGTCGTATGTCAAGGTACACGCAGCTGTCTCCGGACTTCTTCAATTCGTTGTCTATGGCGCGGGCAACGATGTCGCGCGTCGCAAGAGACTTGAGGGGGTGATAGCGGTCCATAAACTCAACGCCGCGCGAATCCTTGAGAACCGCGCCGAACCCCCGCAGTGCCTCGGAAATGAGGAACGAGTTGCCGTGTTCGTGATACAGCGTGGTGGGGTGGAACTGGATAAACTCCATGTTCTCTATTGTCGCGCCGGCCCTGTAGGCCATTGCGACGCCGTCTCCCGTGGCTATTTCCGGATTCGTGGTGTGGAGATAGACTCTGCCGCACCCGCCCGTCGTGAAACACGTGATTTTCGCCTGCACGGCGAAAATTGCCCTTTGAACCGTGTCGAGCACGTACATGCCATAACATCGGTTACCGCCCCGCAAAGACCTGCCGCGGACATGGTGGTCGGTGATCAAATCAACGCCGCAATGGTTTTCGTACAGCGTTATGTTACGCATGCTGCGCAGCTGCCTGATGAGCGATTCCTCAACAGCCCTGCCGGTAAAATCGTGCATGTGAACGATCCGGTTGGCGGAATGTCCTCCCTCGCGGCTGAGATCAAGATGGTGCCGGGCACCTGATTTTTTCGACGTGGAGAAGCGCGTTCCCCATCCGATAAGCTCCTCAATCCGTTGCGGTGCTTCACTAACAAGAATTCGGACTGCCTCCTCCTTGCACAATCCCGCCCCGGAGACAAGCGTGTCGCGGACATGGCTCTCAAAGCTGTCCTTCGGGTCAAGCACGCACGCAATGCCGCCTTGTGCATAGTTTGTGTTGGATTCGCTGTCGGATTTCTTGGTTATCATGATGACCGATCCGAACCGGGCGGCTCGGATGGCAAAACTGAGGCCGGCAATTCCGCTACCCACCACCAGAAAGTCGCAGGATGTCTTCATGAAGGAGAACCAGTCTTGCATCGCGAACCTGAGGCCGGGCCGGCGTGGGGCAAACGCGCCTTCTGTCCCAGGTAGCCGCCGTGGTGGCGCAGGCCAAATTGCTCTTTGGAGAATCTTCTTTTTTCCATAAGGACCAGCGCAAGGGCGTCACCGATAGCGAGCATTACGGTCGTCGAGGCGGTGGGCGTGAGCCCGAGCCGGCAGGGTTCCGTGATTTCTCCCATGCTGATCACCACGTTGCACAAGGTGCGGATCGTGGAATCGGGATGCGACGTGATGCCGATGATGGAATGGATGCCGAGGCCGCGGCTTCGCTCGAGCATTTCGATCACTTCGCGGGTTTTCCCGCTGGTGGAGAGGGCCAGGATAACATCGCCTTTGTCCAGAAGTCCGAGATCGCCGTGTGCGGCTTCTCCCGGATGCAGGAAGCAGGACGGTGTGCCGGTTGAGCACAGCGTCCCGGAGATTTTCTGTGCGATGTCGCCGGCCTTTCCCATGCCGGTGGTGACCACCTTGTTCTTACAATGGTACAGAATGCCCACGGCGGTCGTGAAATGCCTGTCGAGCGGTACGTTTCGAATTGCCTCGGCCTCGGCGGCAAGGATTGCCTTTGCACGTTTCAGAATGTCGCTCATGTATGGAAAGCCTGTGGTTTGGTGCGAGTGTGAAACGGAACATGGCGGTATTCCTGTTCCGGGGCAAACTTGAGCGGTATAAATATAAATTAAAGAGGATGCGGCGCACACTGTATTTGACCCGGCGCGGGCGGCGAAGAGTCTCTCAACCTGGCGGCGGAAACAGAGAGGGGAGGCTAGACAAGCGGAATAAGCTGTTCTTCAACCAGGCCTACTTTGCGTTTGAGTTCCGCATCCGTTTGAACATCGGATTCTATTTTCTTGCAGGCATGGATAACGGTGGAATAGTCCCGGCCGCCGAATTCGAGCCCGATTGTGCGCAGCGACTGCTTCGTCCACTTCTTGCAAAGGTACATTGCAACGGAACGCGGCAGCGCAACATCCCTTTTGCGAGTGTGAGCGGTGAGTTGATTCGGCGTTGTTTCGAAAGCTTCGGCGACTTTCTGTTGAATAAATACGACGGAAATCCGCTGGTCTTTCCTCGAGATCACGTCACCGCAGATTTCCTTTGCGATGTCGATGGAAATGTCTTTCCCCGTGAACGAAGACGAGGCTATGAGCTTGATGAGAATTCCTTCCAGCTCACGAACGTTTGAGGTAATGTGACCGGCGATGTACTGTATGACCTCGCCGGCGAGCGAGAGGCCGTCGGTTTCGGCCTTCTTGCGCAAGATCGCCATGCGCGTCTCCAGATCGGGAGGCTGAATGTCGGTAATAAGCCCGCCCATGAATCTATTGATGATATGCTCCATCATATCGGTAATTTTTTCCGGCGGCCTGTCGGAGGACAAAATGATCTGCTTTCTTTCGAGGAGCAGCCTGTTAAAGATTCGGTAAAATTCCTTCTGTGTTCCCGGCTTGCCGCCGAGAAAATGGATGTCGTCGATAAGGAGCAGATCGACGTTGTTGAATTTCTTGTAGAATGACGTGGAATCTTTCTTCTCAACCACGTAGTTAATGTACTGAGTGGTGAATTCTTCGCTTGTCATGTACATGACGCAATCGGCAGTATTCTCCGTTTGGGCAAAATGACCGATCGCCTGCAACAGATGAGTCTTTCCCAAACCTGTTCCGCCGTACATGACGAGTGGATTGAACGTGGTTTTTCCAGGTGCCTCGGCAACGGCCAGGGCGGCGGCGTGGGCCATTCGGTTCCCGTCGCCGACGATGTACGTATCAAAGCTGTAATTCGGGTGAAATTGGCCCTTTTTTGCGACCGACTGCGGGATTCTTCTTGCCTGAGCCTCTGAAATTGTCTGGGCAAGAGGCTGGACAATTTTCCAATCTTTCTCCGAGGGACAAAATGAGAGAGATTGAAAACCGATCGAACTCTCGGTCAGGACGCCCCGAATGATGTCCGAAAAATGCTGTTCCATGAAATCCGCGAAGAACTGGTTCGGAACGAGGATGTTTGCGTTGCCTTCGGGCGAAAGAAGAAGGTCGGTTGTGCGAAACCAGGTTTCAAAGGTGGAAGGTGTGGTTTTCTTCTGTATTTTTTGGAGGCATTCTTGCCACGGAGAACTGGTTGAAATCGCATGAGATAGGTCGTTCATCAACATGTTGTCAACATTCCTGTTGCTTTACAAAGTGGTTGTGCAAGGAACGGGACAAAACAAAAATCGAAATCGAGACAAATCGCAAGGATACTATTTTTATTTTGTTTTTTATCAGCTAGTTACGGATTATATAAGCTCAATTGTCTTTTGGTGGCAAGTGACTTTTCAACCACTTATTAACAGGCTTTCAACGAATTGTCAACACTGAGTTATCAACATGCCAGCCTGATTTTTTTTGTTTTAATAATATAATAGGCAATGGATGAATGTCAAAGGAAATTTTATCTTCGTTGTGTAATCAAAGTGTAACAATCTTGCGTCAATTGACATCATGAAAAAAAGTCGCTTTTAGACAATCTCGGGTCATGTTTCACAATGTCAAAACCCGGTCTTGTCGGGAAGTAAACCTTGTTTCTCCGCAAACCCCGAAAATACGGCAATCTCCGGGGGGCAGTTTGACCAAGCGGGAGAGGCTGTTTGACATCCCGGCATTTTACAAATAGTCTGATTTGGCGCCTTAGTAAAGGTGGCGGATTGCCATGAACCGGGCCGCGACAGTCTGAAAAAAAGTTTGTGATTCGTGAGGATTTTGTTTCACTATTGTAAGCAGCTTGCAAGACCTGGTGGAGTTTGCCTCGGCGCGGAACCCGCACAGACCGGCTATGAGGCTGGAAGCCGGCGGTTTCGCTCCAAAAACCGGTCAATGACGACGTAGCAGGGCCAAAACAGTGCTTCCACGCTGCTATTCCAGGACCTTGTCGAAAAAGTTCGAGAAAACCCTAAAGGTTTTCTTCAGCAATTCCGAAAATTCCTAATGAGACCACAAATCGAAACCAATTTCAAGGAGGAATACATGTCTATACTATCCATAAGCGCGTCTTGGATGAATATATCCCAGATTCTTCCCCAGACACCGACAACAACGGACGACACATCGAGCAGCAACCTCGCAAGCCAGAGTTCCGGTTCCGATTCGTATTCGGGCAGCAGTGGGGTAGCGAACCTCGGCACAACATCGAACAATTATTCACTAGAGAGCTTGCTTGTACAATATCAAAGTTCGGACGGCGATTCGGTGACGCTCAGCAGCCAGAGTCTGCAAAGTCAGCAGGCACAGCTCAGCGCCGGCGGAAGCAATTCTTCGGCGGACTGGAAACAGATTGTGGGCTATCTCAAGCAGCAGTTCGAATCGCTCAAGGACGAAATCAGGCAGGATTTTTTCAAGAACAACGGCCTGGGTGCAAATAGCGCTCAAAGCGCATCGACAACCGCCGCATCGCAGACTTCTTCGGCGGATGGAATTCCGGGCCTTCCCGATTACTGGAGCTCCGAAAACACGTCACAGCGCATCGTGGATTTTGCAACGTCTTTTCTCAGCGCGTTCAAGGGCAGCGGATCAGATTTTCTTTCCACAATTAAGGATGCAATCGAAAAAGGATTTTCCGAAGCTCTTGGCACCACGGGAAAGCTGCCGGACGCGGTGAGCAAGCTGGTGAGCAATACGCATGACCTCGTGATGCAGAAACTGGATGCGTGGGCCAAGGCGCAGGGGATCACGGTTGCCGACGACACGGGATCGGACAGCTCTTCGACAACCGACCAGGCTGCCGCCGCGTAAACGGTTTTGTTTTACTTTGCGGAATTGAAGCGGTAGCCGATCCAAAGCCGGTGGATGAGAAGCCCCTGCCAGGTTGTGCTTACGCCCAGGTCGTAGCCGCCGAAAACTGGAAATTCGTTCATCTGACGGATTTCCAGACCAAGGTGAATACAGTTTCCATTTCCGGTATACATCTGGGAAAACTGACCGAAATCGGTGCTGTATCCTGCCAGAATACCGGCGATTTTGTAAACCCTTACCGACATCATGGCTTTGAAGACTTCATAGGTGAACCCGGACGTCGTATAAAAAGACGGGGCAAGGCGGGACTTGAACGACAGTGTGTATTCCGCTGATCCGAGTATCATGTCGTCAAGAAAGGTCGTCCGGAGTCCGAGCTTCGCATTGTCATCCATGTAAATCTGCTGCCAGAAATGATACGTGGCCAGCGCGGTTGCGGAGAAAGATACGCACTTGAAGAAATAGGGCGTGAGAATGCCCAATCCGCCCCGCGTGATAAGAAAATTCGACGAACCGCCCTGACCGTTGGGAAGCATTTCCGCTCCAACATCGACCAGAATGCCGGCGCTGCCGATTGCGGGCATTCTTCCGCCGATTCCCAGTTGAAAACTCGGGTTGGAAAAGGTGAATTGACTATTGTAGTTCGCCCCGGCCGAGGTAATCTGTGTGGACTGGTCGGGCGCTATTCCCGTGCCCATGATCCCGATGCCTGCACCGAAATGCTTGAGGAAGGGGAACAGGTATTTCACGGACGCAAGCGTATACGAATACCCGAGCGGGGTCACGTTGATGGTGTACCCTGTTGGCACGGTAATTTCTCCTGTCAAGGCAGGGTTGGCCCACCATCCGCCGGGCGTCAAAAGGTTCTCAAGGTAGGTGGTACGCTGGTACAAAAAGTACAAGCTGTCGTTGGCCGCCCGTACCGAACAGGAGAGCAAGGCTATTGCCGCAAATATCGTGAAGAGCAGACGAGTGTGCCGTGCCATGGTTATCAAAGTTTGATATAGATTTTGAATTGGAGCATACGTTGCTGGAGCGTAGTGATAATGGTCTGAAGGCCGACGATCTTCTTCCTGATGTTTTCGGCATCGCTTTTCCACAGAATATTGCGGGGGCTCTCAAGCTCCTGCGACATCGACCGGAGCGTATCTACGGTTTTGTCAAGTGATGCGACGAAGACGGATATGTCGCGAAGCCGGCCGCTCACGCCGTCAACGTATTCCGGCGCGGCGGCTGAAAACGTTTTTGTTACGAGCGAGGCCGAATTCACGAGCGAATTGAGGGAGTCGATGTTCGTGCTGAGGGTTGCCCCGGTTTGGCTTGCGACGGTGAGTATTGTTCTGGAAAGCGAGTCGACGGCAGCGACGGCTTCGTTTATTTGCACAACAAGCGATCTCGCCGCCCCTGCCCCATGCGCAAGGCGATTGCTTACCGAGAGGAACGTATCGACAACCTCGCGGAGTTTTCGGACATTGTCCAGCGCTTCGGAAATGCCGGGATGAAACGTGCCGACAAGAGTGTCCCGTACGGGAATGGGAGGCGCCGTAGAATCTCCGGGGTCGATCACGATTGCTCTGTCTCCCATGAGCCCTTCGTCGACGTCGACAATGAGATATCCGCGATGAAGGGGAATATGCCGGGCGCTTTGAATGGTAACATACACCCTCGGCTCCTTCCGGACCGAATCTGCCACCCAGTTGATGCTCGCTGCCGTCCCGTAAAACACGCCGCGCACGCGAACCGGATCCTGATACCCGAGACTGCCGATTCTCTTGAAGGCCACAACACGGGTTTCGCCCGGAGAAAGAATGGGCCGGAGACAGTATGCGGCCAAAACGGTGATAATCAGGGAAAAAAGGCCGATGATGATATAACCGAGTTTTCTATCCGTCATGCCTGTAAGATATGTCATCGCTTTTGCGGTATGCAAGATCGGGGAACGGGCGAGCGCGTGCGTCGGATGCCTTGTGTGTGGTCCATTTGCACGTGCGATGTTCTTTTGTCAACTTGCTTCCGGCTTCCGAAGCTGGTGTGCCCCGCGGGTGCGTAAGAGACTGCGGCGGGCGGGGCCCCGGCGGGTCGCGCGAGCGCCACCGCATCTTCAGGCATACGCTTGTCCGGAATTCCGGACAAACCCTGGAAGGACAGCCGCTACTTCGAAAGAACTCTTGCCGTCGACACAATCCAAATAATAGTAACGTGTTACCAATGCTGCGATGGTCAAGAAAAGCGTCAAGTTCATAAGCAAGAAAGCCGATACATAATAATAGTAAGGAGTTATTTCCGCACTGCTACCCGTTCAAAGGAAGAACACTATGGGTATCACGATCAACGGTCCGTCCGGCATAGACGATGCCTCTCTGATCGACCAGCTTGTCGCACTCGAACAAGACAAGGTTACGGTAGTACAGGATCAGGTCTCAAGCTACCAGACGCAAATCTCCGATTATTCGACCCTTAAATCCTATGTGGCCGACCTGGCGACAAAGGCCCAGGCCTTGAATACCACGGATGATTTCGGCCTCTTTACGGCAACGAGTTCCGATTCGTCCTCCGTCACTATTTCCGGCACGGGCGGCGCTGCGGCCGACAGCTATAACGTGTCGGTCTACCATATGGCGCAAAGCGAAAAAATGATAAGCAAGGACGGTCTGGTTACCAGTCAAACGGCTGCACTGTCAAGTTTCGGAGTCAACACAGGAGTGATCAGCATCGACGGAACCCAGATTACCATAGACGCAAACGATACTATTCAGGACCTCAGAAGCAAGATCAACAGCGCCACCGATTCCAGCGGCAACAAACTCAATGTAACCGCTTCGGTGCTTCAGATATCGGCCAACGATTTCAGACTCGTCCTTTCCTCCAACAACACGGGTGCCGCAGGAGACACGTATCAGGATGTCTCGGGTACGACGCTGCAGGATCTGGGAATAGTAACTGACCCTGCCGGCGATAAGGGAAGCACGGCCCAGACTTTGACGTCGCAGGGCGATGTCAACACTCAGACCGATTTCAACTCAATGTTCAACAATCTTGCCGTGGGCGGCAGCATAACCTTCTCCGGCGTAGATCACGACGGTAATGCGGTGAGCAATACGTTTGTCAAGAAAGCGACGTCCACGATCAACGATTTCCTGACCCAGGTGAATACCACGTATCACGGTATGGCAAATGCCACGGTGGACGCCACCACCGGAAACCTGGTGATTACCGACAACGTAACGGGCAATTCGCAGCTTGCGATGAATTCTTTGCAAGTCGGAACCACCGCAGAGGCCGTGGGCATCACGCAAAGCGGTGAAAACGGCGCGGGCGTGTTGCAAGTGGGCAGCGATGCCTATTTCAACCTCGACGGGCTGTACATGACCAACTCGTCGAACAACCCCGACAATATCATCACCGGGGTGACGCTGAACTTTCTCAAGGCATCGCCCACAAGCACAACCTCGGTATCTCTTGCCTACGACATAACCGGGTTACAGCAGAAAGTTCAGGACATCCTGGATTCGTACAACACGCTGATGACCTGGGCGAACTCCGAAACGACGATGCCCGATACGACCGCTGCGGCGGGCAGCGATGCCGCCAAAGGCGGCGACCTCGCGGGTGACATGACCGTAACAAGCATTACTGATCAACTCCACGATGCGTTGGAAAGCGATCTGAATCTTTTCGGCGGCACGGTAAACAGTCTTGCCGCTCTTGGGGTTCAGACCGATCCCGACACCGGCCAAATGTCCATCGACAGCACGACGTTTCAAAGTGTAGCCACGAAAAGTTTCGATGAATTTCAGCGGCTCTTTGTTACCGATGGAATTTGCAGCAACAAAGATGTCACCTACGGCAGAAGCACCGATACTACATCCTCGGGCGCTTACACGCTTCATGAGGACGCCTCGGATCCGGACCACGTGCAGATTCAGATCGCAGGAGACAGCACATGGTATACCTCCGATTCGCGGATCGGAGATGTCGTGACCTTTTCAAGCGGACCGGCAAGCGGACTTTCGATCACGTCTCCGTCGGGAATCCTCGTGGGTCAGGATGCGACCCTCACGTTTCAATCGGGCCTTTCCGATATACTGAATAATATCTGCGCCAACATCACCGACGGGTCCACCGGCACAATCGCCAACCATGTGGATTCGCTCAACTCTCTGATGTCGGACGCAAACGACCGTATCACCACCATGCAAACGCACGTCGACGATTACCGCACGCAGTTGCAGAATCAGTTCGCGGCGATGGAAGAAGCGTTGCAGTCGATGAAAAGCCAGTACAACCAGATGGCGTCCGCGCTGGGCCTCACGTCGATTTCAACGACATCGTCGTCGAGCTCATCGACTTCAAGTTCTTCGTAGTAGTGTTTGTAAATTAGGCGACAAAGGGAAAGGAAGAACGTATGCACGACGGGTATGCCAAGTATCAATCAGCCAATGTGGAGACGGCCGACCAGGGCAAGCTTATTCTCATCGCCTACGACGTGGCCATCAAGCACTGCAAACTGGCTATGGGAAAATTCGACGAAAGAAAGCTCATCGAGGAGCGGACGAGGCACCTGTGCAAGGCGCAGGACGCAGTGACCGAGCTCATGAGCTCCCTCAGACTTGACGTAGGGGAAATTGCCCGCAATCTCTACCGGCTGTACGACTACATGATCAGGCGCCTCATTGAAGCTAATATCAAGAGCGATCCGCGCATTGTACGGGAGATCCTGGGATACCTGGAAGAGCTGCGCGACGCATGGGCGCAGGCTATTATCAATGTGAGGAAAGAAAACGCCGCCACGGCAGAGGTCGCGATGCAGAATTTCGCGCTTACGTGCTAACAAGCGAAAAGGCAACTACCATGGACATCTACGAACACCTGAAGCACACCCGTTCGGCGCTCACCGACGTCGCGAGGCTCACCACCAGCCTGGGCAGCGATCCCGGAATCAACGAAATCGAGGCGATCCTCAAGGAACGCGACGGGATCGTGTGCCGCATGAAAAGCAGTGCAGCCGCGCTCGACGCCGAGGTTCCGCACTGGGCCGACCGGATCGCGTCGGACCCTGTGGCAAAAATGCTGTTGGAAGAAAATAACGCGATGCTTCGCCTGGTGGGAGAAATCGACGCGCGCCTCGCCAAACTCATGGAAACAAAAATGGCGGGAATCAAAAAACAGCTCTCGTTTATCTATGGAGCCTCACGAGCCGCATTCGCCTACACGATCCACAGCGCCTTCCGTCCCGCCGGGTAGCCGCTCCGCCTGCGCGGAACCTCAGGCCGACAGCAGCTTCGCAAGCCGCGAAACAAGTTCGCGGCGGTCAATGAGGTCTTCCTCGCCGGATTTCATGTTGCGAACCCGCACGCTTCCGCCCTTTTCTTCCTCGCCGCCGACAAACACCGCCAGCAAGGACCGGGCCGCGTTGGCCTGCTCCATCTGCTTTCCCACCCCGGTTTTTCTGAGAGAAAATTCGCAGGAGATCCCGGCGTGCCTGATGAGGGTGGCGGTTCGAATCGCATTTTCCGGGTGGCGCTCGTCGAGCGAAATGAGAAAAACATTTGACCGGCGATTCCCTGCCGTAAATTGCTTTTGGAGCAGCATCTCTCCGAGGACGACGTCGCCGGCCGCAAAGCCCACCGCCGGCGTGTCGGGGCCGCCGTAGAGTTTCACCAGCTTATCGTACCGGCCGCCCCCTGCGATCGCGCGGAGCGACCGTGCGGCATCGAACAATTCGAACACGATGCCGGTGTAGTAGGCGAGTCCGCGAACCACGCCGATGTCGAACGAGACGAATTCGTCCATACCGTAGGTGCCGAGATAGGAGAACAGCTGTTGCAGCTCCCCGGCTGCCGGCAGCGGTCCGCCCACCTTTTCGAGATCGGCAAGTGACGTTACCGAGAGCGCCTCGGCTACGGCGCTCGGGCTCGCAGCCGGGGAAACCGCCGCCGCAAGCTCGGCGTTGAACTCCTCTTTGGAAATCTTGTTCCGTTTGTCGAGCACGCCGTACAGCGAAGGCAATTTCTCCGCCGGTACGCCAAGGGCAAGGAACAGCTGCTCCATGAGCGCGCGGCTCGACACGTGAACGCCGAAATCGCGGGCGGTAAAGCCGAGGTCGCGCATCATGTCGACTGAGGCGGCGATGAGCTCGGCGTCGGCCGTGGCTTCGGCGACGCCGAGGATGTCCATATTGAGCTGAAAGAATTCCCGCAACCGGCCCTTCTGCATTTTTTCGTACCTAAAAAGCCTCGGAATGGAAAACCAGCGCACAGGCCGCTTGAGGTTGTTCCCCTTTGCCGCAACCATTCGCGCCAGCGAGGGCGTGAGTTCGGGGCGCAACGCGAGGGAGCGCCCCGCCTTGTCCTGAAAGACATAGAGTTGTTTTTCTATCTCGTCGCCCGATTTCTGCGTATATAAATCGAGATGCTCGAACATCGGCGCGTCGAACTGCTCGAACCCGTACCGCCCGCACGTCGAACGCCAGGAGGAGAAAATGGCCTCGCGCAATGCCATGTCGTCGGGATAGAAATCACGGGTTCCTTTGGGACCGGCCGGTACCTGCATAAGTCAACCTCTTCGTGTAATGTGTTTACAGATGCGCTTTTCCCATGCGAGCCATTCCTCGCGGCGGGGGAAAAGGCGCTCTCTGCGCTTGAACTCCTGGCCGTGGATTACGTTCCTGCCGCCGGCGATTGTCGGGGGGCAGGCGATGTGCAGCATTTCGTGGTACATGATTGCTTCAATCGCGTAGCGCGGCACGTCGGGCCGGTTGTACATGGATGCGATGGTAATCAGGTTGTACGCCGCGCCGATTGTGTCGGTCCGGGTGGACTGGAAAGATCGAAGCGGGTGCCTGCCCCAGCGCACAAAGGAAGAAAGGCCGCCTTCGAAGAAGGCCTTGTTGACGGCGTCGAATATTTCCGCGAGATCGAAGATCCTGCCCCGGGTAACATATGCGCGCGGATCGGCGCTCATACGATTGCGTGTTTCGAGCCCTTGCGACTTGATAAACGCAAAAACCGTGCGCTCCAGCGTCCTGCACTGCGCCGTGCGGGCGCGCGGCGTCCGGTGAGACAGGAGGAGCGTCCAGTCGATGAGCGCCTGTTTCACTTCCGCGGGAGCGGTCTCCAGGAACGCCGGAACATGGAGACTGCGCATGCCCGTGTGATGATTCAATGTGGCGTGCCAGCCGCGCCGCAGCCGCCGCGTTACGGTCACGGTGATGTCCGTGATCTGCCGCGCGGACAGCAGCTCCTCGAAGGTCGACGCGGCAAAGAGGTCGAGCTCGGTCTGCACACACGGTTCCCGCATTCCAGTCATCCCTGTGCCCGCTTTTGGTGCCCCGCGCGTTCCGTGAGGATTGCCGACAGCACCGGCGGGTACTTGCGTGCTATCCATTGCCGGTTGCCGGGAGAATCGCCGGGCGTGCGCAGGAGTGCCAGGTCGGTATCGAGCATATACAGATAGGGATACCACTCACGCTGCAGCGGCGATTTCCATTCCCAGATAAGATGATGCAGTGCCTTCCGCGCTCGCGCGATAGTAGCTTTTGTCAATCTTCCGCAGCGGGGAGCCGAATTCGGCGCGGCAAAAAACCGGGCAACCGTGAAGAACGCGCTGTCGATTTCCGCTTCGCGCGCGGCCCGACGCCAGGCCTGTTCCCGCGGCAACCCGTTTTTGAACCCGGCGAGAACGCCGAGCAGCAGCGAATCGGTGTGCGGCATACCCGTGGGGTTGAGCAGGATGCCATTGACGGCCTGCAAGGCGGTGCGGGACCGGCCGGCATACGGACCGGCGAACAGCCGGTTCGGACAGTAATCGTTTGCGTACAGGTTGTCCCATACAACCACGTTGCCGCTCAACAAACGGGAAATGCGTGCGAGAACCTTGTTGTCGAGTCTGGCGGCGATCACCGCGGGCCCGGTCCAGAAAACCTGGACGTCGGGAGGGATGCTGAGAGAAAGGTCGGTAAGGTAGGCGGAACGCGACACTCCTTCCGGAGCATACTGGTCGGCATACACCGTGGGACAGAACCACAGGCGCAAGCCCGGACACCGTTTTCGCAAGTCGGCCAGGAGCCGGGACAATAACATGCCGTGCGCCTGTCCAAGCGACGCAAAGGTTCCGCGGCTGCCTTCAGGCAGGGTCTGAGGAATATCGTCCATGAGGAGCGCCACGGTTCGGCTGCCGATGTCCGCAAATACCGACATTTTCTTGAGCAAAACCGCATAGTCGGCGACGCTCGTGTAATCGAAGGTGAGCCCTGGAGCGACGCACGGGACAACGCAGACATTCTCGCGCGAGGCGTTCCTGACGAAAATACGGAAGGTCTCCATCCAGCTTGACGGATATGGAGTCCTCCATGCGGTTCTGTGAAAAGGATCTTCCTTGGGAGCGTAAACGTAGGTGTTGAGGGATTGCTGCGCCAGGCGGTCGCATAGAAACCGCCGCTCGTCCCAGGAGAGCATCTTCCCGTAGTAGCCCTCGATGTAGCCGAAGGAGCGATCCATGGCGCTAAAACGCGAAGGACACGCCGAACCCGATCAGCCCGAGCAGGCCGAGGAAGTAGGATATGATGCTGCCCGCGCCCCAACCGTTTTCGCTCGCGACGAATCCGTTCCATTTATCCGTGTAATCGGGATACTTCTGGGTAAAAAGGGTGTCGTTGAGGCTGAGTTCCTTCTTGGCACTGCTCCACGGCATCAACATCAGCGATCCCGCCGCAATTCCTACGACGCCGATGCTCAGAGAGGTATACCTGAAAATCACCTTGTCCTTACCCGACATTTTCGACTGCTGCTGGGAAGGTTTGGTGCTTCCCTCACCGGCAGCGGAAGTACCGGCTCTCTCGGGTTCTCCGGGTGTTGCGGTATAAGAATAGGCGATATTGTCTTGAACGTACTGGATTTTTTCGTTGATCGTGAAATGGAACTGACCGTTCTGTCTGAAGACGCCGCCTCGTATCGAGACGTTCGCCGTTTGCGACTTGACACCATACACCGAATACCTGAGACTGAAATCTTCCAGCAGCGCGCCGCCGGATTCCTTGGCGATCAACATGCCGTTCCAGTCGAACGGATTGGGAAGCTGGTCGCTTTTCGGATTGTAGTCGCCGTCGTTTACGGATGTGAAAACCACGGGGTGTTTTGCCGATCCGGCCACGTTGATCTGCCCGAAAACGTTGAGTCCGGTAAATCCCTTGAACAGGAAGACGCAGCCTTCCTTGATCGTCACTTTTTTGCCGGCCGGCACAACGATGTCCTGGTCAACGATATAGGGGTTGCCGGTGGAGTCGATGGTGGCGGTCTTGATGTCGCCCGACAAGTGAGTTTCGGCAAAGAGCGCCGCGGCCAGGGCGGCGACGAATATCGAAAAGGCTGCAATTCTTTTCATGGATTCCTCTTGTCTGGTAATACGTTGGATGGCACGGACGGATTCCGAACCCACAAAATACATTTTCGGCGGGAAAAACCAAAGCGGTGAATCCCGAAGTGAGTCATCGGGGTGCAAGTTGAATAATCCCTCACAAGTGCGGGATTATTCCATCTCTAGAGAAAAACAAGTTTATAGTCGCTTGGTTCCCTCGCTATGGGATTCGCCTTACAAGGGCCGAAAGGGGCGCACCCTGGCAGGACCCACACAAATCACCGAAGCGCCCCGAAATTTGCGCTTTGCCGGGCTATTGCACAAGCCCCCGCGCCTTGTGTTTCTCGAAGATGGCGCCGCTCAGCGCTTCTATCGAGTCGAAGTCCTTGGCAAGCGGCAGTCCTTTACAAATGACCGGCGGCAGCAGTTCTACCTTGAGGTTGGGCAGGGCGGCCGCGATTTGTTCCACGGCCTTGCCCGCCCAGCCGTATGAACCGACCACCGATGCAAAGGCGGCCTTGGGACGCAGCGCATTGGCGAGCATGGCGGCGTAGAGCACGGCCGGATGCGGCCCCACGTGAACGGTCGGCGTCCCCAGCACAATCGTGGCTGCGTCAACCATCGCTATCGCGAGCTTTCCCAGGTCGGTGGCGGCAAGGTCGAACTGGAACACGGTGATTCCCTTTTGCGCAAGCGATCCAACCAGGCGTTCCACGAGCAGCCTGGTGCTCCCGTGCATCGAAATATAGGGAATAACCACCTGGTTTTTGGGATCGTCCGAAATCCAGTCTTTGTACGCGTCTATGATAAACGAAGGGTTGTCGTAGGCCGGACCGTGACTGGGCGCGATAATGTCGATGGAAAGCCCGTTGAGCTTTTCGAGATTGTTGCGTATGGCGTGCCGGAAGGGCATCATGATTTCGGCGTAGTAGCGCTTTGCCGCCTCGTAAACTCTTTCTTTGTCGTGCGCATACATGTCGGTGGTTGCCAGGTGCGAGCCGAAAAAGTCGCACGTGAAAAGAATCTTCTCTTCCGCAAGATAGGTGGTCATGGTCTCGGGCCAGTGGACCCACGGCGTGTGAATAAACCTGAGCGACCGGTCGCCCAGGGAAATTGTTTCGCCGTCGCCCACGGTGGTGATCCTCTTTTCGTCGACGTGCAAATGATCCACGATGAGAGTCTTGCCCTTCGGCGAGGTTATGAGCTTCGCCAAAGGATATTTTGCAAGAACAAGCGGGATGCAGCCCGCGTGATCCTGCTCGGCATGGTGCGCGACGAGATAGTCC
Organism: Fibrobacterota bacterium; assembly: GCA_003165595.1. Classification (GTDB taxonomy): domain Bacteria; phylum Fibrobacterota; class Chitinivibrionia; order Chitinivibrionales; family FEN-1185; genus FEN-1185. The sequence goes on from PLWQ01000018.1 coordinate 88,672, forward strand.
AGATTTTCCACATCCGCAAGCTGTTCCATCAGCACTTCCGCCTTGGCGGGATCAACGGTGTCGATGAGCGCGGTTTTTTCGCTTCCGCGAACCAGATATGCGTTGTAGCTGGTACCGTCCGGCAGGGGAATCAGCGAGTCGAACAACCGCCTGTCCCAATCCACTGCACCACCGGCAAAGACATTTGTCCGCATCGTTCTCATTTTCACGGGAAACTCCTTTCGAAAGAATATTCAATAATACGTCTTGGCCGCGGCTGCTCCATTGAAATCATGGGGAAAAATGGCAGGGAAAGGAACAAGCCGGCAGTGTTCTTCCAAGAGTAGAATCGTGAGGACGGCTTTGCCCGTCCCCACGCGCGGCCGCCTCGCCTAAATCTCGGTCTTCATGAATTCCTCGTTGTCTTCGTATGCTTCCTTCTTTGCGCCGACAAACCGCAGCACGAACCCTGCGGCTACGCCGCCGGAGAGAGCCAGCACAACGGTGAAGACGATGCCGGCGCATTGCGCTCGCGCGATGCCCGGAACCACGAGAATGGCGGCGAGCCCGCCGAGAAGACCGGGCATGCCGTGCAGGTTATGCACGCCGCACGTGTCGACGATCTTGAACACTTTCTTGATTTTTGCCTGTATCACCGCGTACCCGAATACGCACAAGGCGCCCGCGAGCGCGCCTAGTGCGAGCGCCGTGGGAGCGTTGACGACGTTGCAGGTCGCGCCGATCGCAACGCCGCCTGCGAGAGCGGCGTTGGCCATATCGCCGATCATCACCTTGCCTTTGCTGAAGAAGGCGCTCAGAAGAAACGTGGCGAGGGTTGCGCCGCACAGTGCGAGGAGCGTATTCACCGCTGTAGCGGCAACTTGCTCCGCGGGAACAACCGCGCAGCAGAAACTAGGCCAGAACAGCCAGAGCACCAGCGACCCGATCATGGAAAAACGGTTTGACGTTGCGTCGCTGGGAATGTGTGTTTCAAGGTGGATCTCCTTAGTCAATCCAACCGCAAGGCCCAGCCCGAAATACGCGCCGAATGCATGAATGATGATCGACCCCGCAGAATCGACGAACCCCCTGGTGATTCCCAGGCCGCCGTCGAGGACCATCCATTCGTTAAGCATGTACAGCGGCACCATGAGGAGGGCGAGAACCGCATACTGGTGCAGCCGGATGCGGCCCAGCACCGCGCCCATGGAAATGAGCACGGACGCCACCGCGAACTCCGCGAGCAGGAGTCCTCTGATGGTATGAATGGGGACCGCATCCGCCGTGAGCACGCCGAGTGAGCGCAGGACAAAATACGCGGGCAGCCCGGCAGCCACAACGAGGTAGGTGCCGGTTGTCGCACTGTATCCGTACCGCTGCACAAAGACCATGAGAAAGCCGAAGCCCACAAGCAACATCGCCAGAATATGGATGGCAAAATTGTATTGCTGCACGTCTCGAAGAGCGCTTACGATGCCTCCCGGCGATACGGTTTCCGCGGCGACAAGAGCCGGAGCGAGAAGAATAGCAAAGCACAGGTGTTTGCAAACGCGGGAAACGTTTACCATGGTGCGTCCTTTCTTGTTGCTGGCCAAAGATCGATCATAAGTGAAGAAAGGAAAATACGATGCAGGCCAACCCGCGCAAAAGGGTTTTATTCCGGAACGCTATCACGTGAACAACGGAGCGGGAATTTGGGGCATGGGCGCCGGAAATGTATTTTGCCGGGGGCCCCGGAACTGCTTTGAAATCTTCTTCACCGTGCGGATCAAACAACCATGGATATCCCCAGACTCGTTGTTGCCGACCAACATGGCGACGTCGTTGACATTCCAGGGTTGTCAATGACCGCCGGATCAGCGTGCGGGTTCGCTGTGCCGGACCCGCAGAGTCTTGTTCCGCTGCCGCGCGAAAGCATCCTGTTTGCGCTGCCTTCGCGAATCGCCGTGGGATTCGACCGTGAGGGAAGAAGGTTCGTAGAAGTGCGGGTGCATCGGGGGAAGCCCGTATTTGCCGCTGCCGCGTTTCTGCCGCCGGGATACATTTGCACCCATCACAGCGGATACCGCCAATTGCCAGGCGCGGTGCGCCTGCCGCTCTACTGCTATGCCGCGGTGGGTTGGGCTGGGGGGAAATTTTACGCGGCCGGATACAGGATAGACCGGCAATTGCGCCACGATATCCCGGATGAGGCGCTCGGCCGCGTCGACGCGAAAGCACGCGCATTTCTCAAGCAGCATCCCTGCAATCGCCTTGCTCGGCATCTTGTCAACAATTGCGTCCTCAGATACCGCTGTCCCAACGCCTGTAACCTTGTGCTTGGCAGATGGGAATGCCCGGTTCCCGTGAGCCGTTCGTGCAACGCCGCGTGCATCGGATGCATTTCCCGGCAGCCCGCAACCTCCCGCGTTCCGTCGAGCCAGCACCGGCTCGCTTTTACGCCGTCGGCCGACGAGATCGTTGAGTATGTGGTGCCTCATCTTGAGATGGCCTCAAACCCCATCGCAAGCTTTGGTCAGGGGTGCGAAGGCGAGCCTCTGCTGGAAGCCGACCTTGTCGAAGAATCCATTCGCGAAATCCGGATGCGTACGCGGCGCGGGAGCATCAACATCAATTCGAACGGAAGCCTGCCGTATGCGGTGGAGCGGCTCTGCGCAGCGGGGCTCAACAGCATGCGCGTGAGCCTCAATTCCGCGCAACCGGAATTCTACTCCGCCTATTACCGGCCGCGCGGCTATTCCTTTAATGATGTGTGCGCATCAATTGCCGTTGCGAAGCGCCACGGCGTGTGGGTCTCAATCAATTATCTTGTGTTCCCGGGCTTCACCGACCACCCTGCCGAACTCGCGGCGCTCAAAAAACTCCTTCGCGGAACCGGTATCGACATGATCCAGACTCGAAATTTGAATATTGATCCGGCGTGGTATGCCCGGTCGCTGGGGCTAGGCAGATTGCCGGGAACGTCAAGAGGAATTATACAATGGGTCCGCGAGCTGAGGAGAGAATTCCCTCGTGTTAGACTCGGGTATTACAACCCGACGAACGCGATGATTCGAGTTGGGGAATCCCACCGATCTTGAGGGGAGGTACGGTGTGCGCAGCCGTGTGAAATGAGCGGTACTCTAAATTCTTGCAAAAAAAAATCCCGTTTCCCTTGCCTTCGCAGAGGGAAACGGGCCTCTATTTCAAAAACCACAACCTTTCGGTATGGTTTCGCTTACCAGCGTCCGCCGCCGCCGCCGTAACCGCCTCTTCCGCCGCGACTGCCGCCGCCGCCGCCTTCCGGCTTGGGACGAGCTTCATTGACGGTGAGGGCACGGCCTTCGACTTCTTTGCCGTTCATGGCCGAGATGGCTGCCTGAGCTTCCTGGTCCGAGCCCATTTCCACGAACCCGAAACCCTTTGATCTGCCAGAGTCGCGGTCCATAATGACCTTCGCTGAGGCTACCGTACCAAACCCTGCAAACAGCTGCTGAAGAGCGCTGTCGTCGACACTGTAGGCGAGGTTGCCTACGTACAACTTGTTACCCATCGAGACACTCCTTTAGAACAGATTGTGACACACTGCGACTGCCAGTGCAATGACCCGCACTGCACCCGCTTCATAGTTAATATAGTTTCCTCGCGAAGGTAAACAACTTTTTTATTTTCGAAAATCGATTTTGCTGAAATTCCCGTTTTGGGGATCTTCAGGGCCCGGAGCAACCGGGAAACCAAGCTTGGCCCATTTTATGTCGGTGTGCGATCCCGACACGGACGCTGTGGAACCAAGGATTCCTGAGTTTCCCTATTGCAAAGCTATGCTTGTCCGGCATAGTCCGCCTCGCCCTCAGTGGCGCCGCGACGTATTTTGGCGAGCATAACCATGAAACGTCACTCTTGCGTCCTTCTCAGAACAACCGTGCGCCACGCCGTCGTTAACGTCACAGTCTTTGCAAAAGAGACTCCTTCGGGGCTGGTCGTCGCCGGCATCTCTTTCGGCATCAAGAAAACGCTCGGCGGTGACCACGCTTCAGAGTCGGCCAATGGCGATCTCATTCGCTGGGGCTGGCTCGTGGAGAGCTTCCTGTCGGGAACCGGACAATCGCTTCTGCCCCTGCCGCTGGACCTCCACGGATGCACGCCGTTTACAAAGGCGGTGCTTCGTGCCTGCCGGACGATCCCGCGAGGCGCCACGGTTTCGTATTCCCGTCTTGCCGAAATGGCGGGCTTCCCCCGAGCCATCCGCGCCGCCGCCTCGGTGATGCGCAACAACAAATTCCCGCTTGCCGTTCCCTGCCACCGCGTGATTGCAAAAAACGGCGGCCTGGGCGGCTTTATGGGCGCCGTGCGGGGATCACCGCTGGCTCTCAAGCAGGCATTGCTCGCCTCCGAACAGGGCGGCCCTAGCCGCACAAAGGGCGTTGCCGGAACGTTTCCGGGGCCGGTTGCCTAACCGTAAAGATCGTTATTGAAAATCCCACAGGCCCGTGGTATAATTAGCGTGCCGGAAAATCCAGCGGGGTGCCCTCAAGAGAACCTCGCCCGGCGCCACACCACATTCAAGGAGCCGGCCATGGCGACCCGGGAATCCGATTTTGACCGACGATTGCACCCGCGGCTTTCTTGCAGCACGCCGCCCTTTCAGGTGTCGTTCAAGTGCAACGGCGGAGACATGTCGGCTTTTGTCGAAGACATTTCGCTCATGGGAGCAAAACTGCACATCAGCAAAGCCTCCGACCATATCCCTTTTCTGGTGCAGGGCGAGTTCAACTATACGTTCCACACCGCGCTCGGCCCCACGCAGTGCAAGGCCAAGACGGTCTGGGTTCAGCGCAAGGGCGGTGATTTCTACTGGGGGGTGGAATTTCTCAGGCTCGATGCCAACGACAACAATCCCCTCAATGTCATCATCAAGGATCTGACCGCGCAAGCTATGTAGCCCCGGCAAAAAAAACGAAACAAAAAATCCCCGGAGACCGACAGTCCCCGGGGATTTTCTTGTCTAGAAGCGGCGGCAACCCTTTACATTTGCATCGCCGCGAGGCTCTTGAGCATGGCGAACTTGGAATTGATGTTCTTCTGGGCCATGGCCGTGAACTTTTCCGAAGCCGCCGGATTCATGCGCTGCAGGACATTGTACCTGTTCTCGCGCATTCTGTAATCCGTGAGCGTCATCGTCGGTTCCTTGCTGTCGAGCTGCAGCGGATTCTTGCCTTCGGCAGCCAGCGCCGGATTGTAGCGATACAAAGGCCAGTGACCGGAAGCAACCGCATTCTTCTGCTCCTGGTATCCGTCAATCATATCGATACCGTGATTGATGCACTGGGCGTAGCACAGAATAAGGGACGGACCGTCGTATGCCTCTGCCTCGACAAACGCCTTGACCGCCTGCTGCGGGTTCGCGCCGAGCGCGACTTTTGCAATATAAATGTACCCGTAGCTCATTGCGATAAGGCCCATGTCTTTCTTGAACGTAGGCTTGCCGCCCGCGGCGAATTTTGCAACCGCGCCCATGGGGGTTGATTTTGACGATTGGCCGCCGGTGTTCGAATACACTTCGGTATCCAGCACCATCAGGTTTACATTGCGGTTGCTTGCCAGTACGTGGTCGAGCCCGCCGTAGCCGATGTCGTAGGCCCAGCCGTCGCCGCCGAAAGCCCACACCGATTTCCTGCCGAGAAAATCAATGACGGACAGGAGCTGCTTCGCATCGGGTGTGGAAACCGTGGCCAGCGCCGCTTTTGCGCGGTCTATTTTGCCGCGGAGCACCTCAAGTTTATCCCGGTCGCTCTGGTCTGCGGCAAGGATTTCACCCAAAAGCGCCTTGAGTTCGGCGCCGCAGGAGCCGTTTTCAATAATTGCTTTTGCGGAAATCTGGGCTATGTCGGTGAATTTGTCGACCGACAGGCGGATGCCCATCGAAACTTCGGCAGGGTCTTCGAACAGGGAGTTGTTCCACGCCGGTCCGCGCCCGTCCTCGCGTTTGCAATAGGGCGTGGTGGGAAGGTTGCCGCCGTAAATGGAAGAGCAGCCCGTCGCATTCGCAATGATCGCACGCTCGCCGAAAAGCTGGGTAACGAGCTTCACATACGGTGTTTCTCCGCAGCCTGCGCACGCGCCCGAGAACTCAAAGAGCGGCCGCACAAACTGGCTGCCTTTCATGGTATCGGTCTTAAAAAGCTTTGCTTCCGTTTCCGGGATCTTGAGGAAAAATTCCCAGTTCTTTTCTTCGGTCTCGCGCAGGGGCGTCTGCGGTTTCATTATGATGGCGTCGCCCTTGCCGGTCATCGGGCAGTTTTGCACGCACACGCCGCAGCCCGTACAGTCTTCGACAGCCACCTGGAGCGTATACTTGAGGCCGGCGTATTCCTTTCCCTTTGCGTCAACGGACTTGAAGGTGGCAGGCGCGCCTTCGAGATATTTTGGTTCGTAGGCCTTGGGACGTATGGTGGCATGCGGGCACAACAGCGAGCAACGGTGACATTGAATGCACACAGCCGGATTCCAAACAGGAACGGTCACGGCGATGTTTCGCTTCTCGTATTGCGTGGTGGCGGTCGGCCAAACGCCGTCCGCAGGCATCTGCGACACCTTGAGAGTATGCCCCATCTGCATGAGCAGGGTACCGATGACCTGCCGGACGAATTCCGGAGCATCGTCGGGCACCGGCTTGATAGCCGTTATCGGATTGGAAACGGTGTTCGGATACTCGACTTTTCTTATTTCGCTTTGCGCCTGATCCACTGCGGCATTGTTCATCTGCAGGACTTTCTCGCCCTTCTTGCCGTAGGATTTTTCTATGGCATACTTGATCGACTTGATGGCCTTGATATCGTCCATCACTTTCGAAATGCGGAAGAAGGCCGTCTGCATGATCACGTTGATGCGCGCGCCCAGGCCGAGATTCTGCGCAATGCCGATGGCGTCGATGACGAAGAACTGAGCCTTCTTGTCGATGATCTGCTTCTGCACCCTGCCCGGCAGCTTGGACCACGTGGTGTTCGCGTCGAATTCGGACGTGAGCAGGAACACTCCGCCCTCTTCGAGAAAGGTTAACATGTCGTACTTTTCCAGGAAGGAGTAGTTGTGGCATGCGATGAAGTTCGCTTTTGTAATGAGGTAGGGCCTGCGAATGGGTTTGGGACCGAACCGAAGATGGGACACCGTAATGGTACCGGCCTTTTTCGAGTCGTACACGAAATAGCCCTGCGTGTAGTTGTCGGTTTGTTCGCCGATGATCTTGATGGAGTTCTTGTTTGCGCCTATGGTGCCGTCCGATCCGAGACCGTAGAACAGCGCCCGGTGCGTTTCCTTGTCTTCAACGGAAAACGACGGGTCGTAGGGCATGGAAGCGCCCGTCACGTCGTCCTCGATACCCACGAGGAAGTGGTTTTTGGGTTTGTCTTTTGCGAGTTCGTCGAAGATCCCCTTGACCATTGCGGGTGTAAATTCCGCACAGCCGAGGCCGTACCGTCCGCCCACGATTTTCGGATATTCCTTGAAGGACGACGTGCCGTCGCTCATGGCCTCGCCGACCGCCGTGCGAACATCTTCGTACAGGGGTTCGCCCATGGATCCCGGTTCCTTGGTCCTGTCCAGCACGGCGATTTTCTTCACCGACGCGGGCAGCGCCTTGACAAACAGTTTGGCATCGAACGGCCTGAACAGGTGCACCTTGAGAACGCCCAGCTTGCTTCCGCGCAGGTTGAGGTACTCGATGGTATCCTGCACCGTGTCGCCGCCCGAACCCATGATGACAATCACCCTGTCTGCGTCCGGCGCGCCGACATAGTCGAACAAATGGTACTGCCGGCCCGTGAGCTTGGCGAACTTGTCCATCGCTTCCTGCACAATTTCCGGGCAGGCTGCGTAGTACTTGTTTACGGTCTCGCGCCCCTGGAAATAAACATCCGGGTTCTGCGAGGTGCCGCGCAGCGTCGGATGATCGGGCGACATGCCGCGCGCGCGGTGCGCACGGACAAGATCGTCGTCGATCATGGCGCGCATATCGTCGAACGTGAGTTCTTCTATTTTTTGAACTTCGTGGGAGGTGCGGAACCCGTCATAGAAATGAATAAACGGAATGCGCGACTTGAGCGTTGCAGCCTGTACGATAAGCGCGAAGTCCATTGCCTCCTGCACCGAATTCGAACAGAGGAGGCCGAATCCGGTCTGGCGGGTTGCCATCACGTCGCTGTGATCGCCGAAAATCGAGAGTCCCTGGCATGCAATTGCGCGCGCCGTGACGTGAAACGCGGTGGGCATGAGTTCACCCGCGATTTTGTACATGGTTGGAATCATGAGCAAAAGGCCCTGTGACGCCGTGAACGTGGTGGTAATCGCGCCCGTGCACAATGACCCGTGAACCGCGCCTGCTGCGCCTGCTTCGGACTGGAGCTCGGCAACCGTGGGAATATTTCCCCAAATGTTTTTCTCGCCTCTTGCGGATTTCTCGTCTGCAATTTCGCCAAGTCCCGAAGACGGAGTAATTGGGTAGATTGCCATAACTTCGTTTACCGCATGGGCCACGTGCGCGCATGCGGAATTACCGTCGTGGGGGACCATTTTCCTTTGTGCCATAGAATTGCTCCTGGTTTGTATGTTGGTGTGTTGATGGCGGAATATCTAGAGAGCCACCTAAAATATATGAGGGCGAAGGGTGATTCAAGCGCACGACCAAATTGCCGGCGCGATGAGATTTCGGGCGCTGCCAGGCCGGTATCCGCGGCCCGTGACTACTTTATTCAGGTGCAAGCGCCGCACCCGTTTTCTCGCAGAAAACGCTTTGTTTGACGGACCGTTGTGGGCGGAGACAGGCAGATGTATACTTACTGCAATGACGGGTTGAGTGAAACAAACCCAACGGCCGAATTCCCACCGGAGGCATGAATGGAAGACAAGTGCATTTTCACCGCGGTCATTGAGCGCGAGGGAAGGGGCTACATCTCCTTTTGTCCGGAGTTCGATATAGCTTGTCAAGGTGATTCTCTGGCTGAGGCGCGTGCGAGCCTTGCCGAGGCGGTTGAACGATTCCTGGAGACTGCCTCATTGGCGGAGATCCGTGCCCGGTATCATTGCGAAGTGCAGATTACCGGAATGGAAATTTCCTGCGCACGCGCCGCACAGGTGCTCGGGCACCATGCGGATCGCGTTCCCGTAGAGGCAAAATTGTTCTAGCACACTGCCGGCAGGTCGCCAAAACTCACGCGTTTTCTACCGGCGTTCGCCCTCATACCATACTCATTTGTTCCTAAAATTTTTCTCACATTCCTGTCTTGACTCCTTTGCTCAAAAACATTATTTTGGTACAGGCTAAAACAGGGAAGAAATACAAAATGTTGTATTGTGGTTCCAAGATGTGCCCCAAATATGGGGTGCGGACGGACGCCTGGAAAGGTTCAGGAATTTAGAAAATGCTGAAGAATGCCCGGCATGTTCTTCATCTGTTTTTACCGTGCCAGGCATTTTTTCCTTCTCTCCTCCACGGAGGCGTGTGGCCTCCGGGAGTTGCGGTTTCCACAAACCGGATTTTCCCGGAAAGACATCTACCTCCACAAGGGTAGGTGTCTTTTCTTTTATGGAATTGTGCGTCATTTTGTGCTGCATGTATAAGCGTGAGAGAGAAGCCTGCGGCGTTTTCTTGAAAAGAGACCACGCCCTAGGGGCGTGGAGCACAACGTTACGAAAAAGCACTGACGTGCTTTCTTTGATTTCGGGGGTTTTACCCCCTCATCAAAGCCACGGCCTATGGCCGTGGTTCTTTACTATCTTTCAACACTTAGACCGGGGTAATCCTGGTCAAGCGAGGTAACCTTTGAAAGGCATTCTTGCTCTAGAAGACGGAACGGTATTTGAAGGTGATGGGTTCGGCGCGGCGGGAGAAAGCTGCGGTGAGGCGGTGTTCAACACGAGCCTGAGCGGTTATCAGGAGGTCCTTACCGATCCGTCGTATTGCTCCCAAATCGTTACCATGACCTATCCGCTTATCGGCAACTACGGCGTCAACGACGCGGACGTCGAATCCTCACGCGTACAGGTGGCGGGTTTTGTGGTGAAGGAACTGTGTACATACCCGTCCAATTTCCGGTCGCAGAAGTCGCTCGGCGATTATCTCAAGGAAAGCGGCATCGTCGGCGTCTCGGGAATCGACACACGCAAGCTCACGCGGCTCCTGCGAATATCCGGCGCAAAGAAAAGCGTTATCTGGGCAGGCGAAAAAGCTCCGCCGGTGTCCGACCTTGTCGACAAGGCAAAAGCCTGGACAGGCCTTGTCGGCGTCGATATTGTCAAGAACGTCACTTGCAGGAAACCCTACGAATGGGAACCGGCGAAGAACGGGCACCGGTTCAGCGTGGTCGCCTTCGATTTCGGCATCAAGTTCAACATCCTTCGCATACTCAAATCGCTCGGCTGCAAGGTGACCGTGGTTCCCGCGTCGACCACTGCGGAACAGGTTCTCGCCTACAACCCCGACGGCATCTTCCTTTCCAACGGACCGGGCGATCCGGCCGCGGTCACCTATGCCGTTGAGGCCATACGTCAATTGCTGGGAAAACGGCCGATCTTCGGCATATGCCTGGGCCACCAGCTTCTCGGCCTTGCCCTCGGCGCAAAGACATACAAGCTCAAATTCGGCCACCGCGGAGCAAACCATCCGGTAAAGAACCTTGAGACCGGGGGCATCGCCATCACGTCGCAGAACCACGGTTTCTGCGTGGACATCGAAAGCCTCAAGGCGCGCGGGGTCGCCATGACGCACGTCAACCTCAACGACCACACGTGCGAAGGACTTTCCGATAAGTCAAATAACATGTTCTGCGTGCAATATCATCCCGAGGCCTCTCCGGGGCCGCACGATTCCGGCTACTTGTTCAAGCAGTTTGTCACCATGATGGAGAAAAAGTAATGCCCAAACGCACCGACATCCACAAGATTCTTCTCATAGGCTCCGGCCCTATCGTGATCGGCCAGGCGTGCGAGTTCGACTACTCCGGCACCCAGGCGTGCAAGGCGCTCCGCGAAGAGGGGTTCGAAGTCGTTCTTGTCAATTCGAATCCGGCCACCATCATGACCGACCCGAACATGGCCGACGAGACGTATATCGAGCCGATTACGCCGGAGATTGTGGAGAAGATCATCGCGCGCGAGCACCCGGACGCGCTGCTTCCCACCATGGGCGGCCAGACCGGGCTCAACACGGCTATGGAGCTCGCGGAAAACGGAGTGCTTTCGCGGTACAACGTGCAGCTCATCGGAGCGGATTACAATGCCATCAAGAAGGCGGAGAACAGGAGCGAATTCAAGAAGGCCATACAGCACATCGGGCTTGAGGTTCCGAGAAGCGCGCTCGCCTACAATATGGAAGAGGCATGGCAGATCGCCAAAGACATCGGTTTTCCTATCATCATACGTCCGAGCTTCACGCTCGGCGGCACGGGCGGCGGCATTGCCAGGAACGGTGAAGAATTCGAACGCGTGGCCGAACACGGCCTGCATTGTTCCCGTATCAACGAGATTCTTATCGAGGAGTCCGTGATCGGTTGGAAGGAGTTCGAGCTCGAGATCATGCGCGACAAGGCCGACAACGTGGTGATCATCTGCTCCATAGAGAACCTGGACCCCATGGGCATCCACACCGGCGACAGCATTACGGTCGCGCCTGCCCAGACGCTCACCGACAAACAATACCAGTATATGCGCGATGCGTCCATCGCGATCATACGCGAGATCGGCGTTGAGACCGGCGGGTCCAACATTCAGTTCGCGGTGGACCCGAAGAACGGGCGCATGGTAGTGATCGAGATGAACCCGCGCGTGAGTCGCAGCTCGGCGCTCGCCAGCAAGGCTACCGGCTTTCCAATCGCGAAATTCGCCGCCAAGCTTGCGGTGGGGTACCGGCTCGACGAGATACGCAACGACATCACGCGTGAAACGCCGGCGAGCTTCGAGCCCACCATCGATTACACCGTGGTCAAAATACCGCGGTTCGCGTTCGAAAAGTTCCCCGACGCCGATCCTTCCCTTGGAATCCAGATGAAAAGCGTGGGAGAGACCATGGCCATCGGCCGGACGTTCAAGGAGGCGTTGCAAAAAGGCATGCGCGGCCTTGAGATCGGGAAGCAGGGGTTTGAAAAGGTCGCGCGGCCCGAAAAAACAAGGGAAGAGGTGACTCGGAACCTGGCCCTTCCCCGCGCGGACAGGATTTTTCTGATCCGCCTGGCGCTTGACATGGGCATACCCGTGGCCGACGTCGCAAAAGCCACGGGCATCGACCCGTGGTTTCTCAACAACATGGCCGAAATCGTGGCCATGGAGAAGACGCTCGTGCCGGCCGTGCTTTCCCGGAAGGGGCCCGACCAGAAGGCGATCCTGACAAAAGCGAAAAAATACGGTTTTTCCGATGTGCAGCTGGGCCGACTGCTCGGTTCGGACGATCTTTCGATTCGCGCAAAGCGCAAAGAACTCGGTATCGTGCCCACGTACAAGCTCGTCGACACCTGCGCCGCCGAGTTTGAGGCATATACCCCGTACTATTATTCCACCTACGAGGATGAAGACGAAGGCGTCCCCACCGGGAACAGGAAGATCGTAATCCTGGGCGGCGGGCCAAACAGGATCGGCCAGGGCATCGAGTTTGACTACTGTTGCTGTCAGGCAAGCTTTGCGTTGCGCGAACTCGGCTATGAATCCATCATGGTGAATTCCAATCCGGAAACGGTGTCAACCGATTACGACACGTCCGACAAGCTATACTTTGAGCCGCTCACCTTCGAAGACGTCATGAACATAATTGACAAAGAAAAACCTACCGGCGTCATCGTGCAGTTCGGCGGCCAGACGCCCCTCAACCTCGCGCGCAAGCTGCACGACGCGGGTGCGCCTATCATCGGCACGAGCGTGGACTCGCTGGAACGCGCAGGTGAGCGCGGCGAGTTCTTCAAGATGGTAACCAAGCTCGGCATTCACCAGGCGGCAAACGCCATGGTGACTTCCAAACAGGAAGCCTGCGATGCCGCCGCAAAGATCGGCTATCCGGTTCTCATGCGGCCGTCGTTCGTGCTCGGCGGACGCGCCATGAACATCGTGTACGACGAGGCCGAGCTGCTGTCGTGCATCGACGAGGCCCAGGCAGTTGCCGAGAACCGGCCGCTCCTCATTGACAAATTCATCTCCGACGCCATCGAGGTGGACGTGGACGCGGTGAGCGACGGCGAGAACACCATGATCTGCGGCATCATGGAGCACATCGAGGAGGCGGGCATTCATTCGGGCGACAGCGCGTGCGTGCTGCCGCCGCATACGCTGTCCGACGACATCATCGACGAAATACGACGCGAGACCTTCGCGATCGCTGCCGAGCTCAAAGTGGTCGGCCTGCAAAATATTCAATATGCAATAAAAGACGATGTCGTGTACGTTATCGAGGTGAACCCGCGCGCGTCGCGCACCGTGCCGTTTGTGAGCAAGGCGACCGGCGTCCCGTGGGCGAAGATCGCGGCCAAGGTGATGGTGGGCGTCAAACTCGCAGACATCCCCGAGGCGGTGGACCGGCCCATCGATTATTTCGCGGTAAAGGAATCGGTGCTGCCGTTCAACAAGTTCCCCGGGGCCGACACGGTGCTGGGACCCGAGATGAAGTCGACCGGCGAAGTGATGGGAATCGACAAGGACTTCGGCCTCGCGTTCGCCAAGTCGCAGGAGGCGGCCGGCAACGTGCTGCCGAGGTCGGGCACGGTGTTCCTGAGCGTCAAGAACAGCATGCGGCGCAACATTATCTTCATGGCTAAGAAGATCGCGGACATGGGGTTCAAGATCTGCGCGTCCGAAGGTACCTGCAAGGTGCTGCGGAGCAACGGCGTGAACGCCAAGGAAGTGCCCAAGATAGGAGAGGGAAAACCCGATGTTATCGACCTGATAAAGGGCGGCGACATCGACCTTATCATCAACGTGGTGTCGGGCAGGAAATCACAGCTCGACTCCAAACCCATTCGTAGCGCTGCCGTGGTGCAGGGAATCACCTACATCACCACACTTGAGGCGGCGCAGGCCGCCATCTCGGGCCTCGATTCGCTCGAAAAAACCGGGTTTTCCGTGAAATCAATCCAGGAATACGCCGGGTCGTCGATAAAAAAGAAGGCGCGGGACGCCGGCGGCGGGTTTGATTCCCGCAAGACCATGTGGAATGAAGGATGAGGAAATAGTTGAAAAGTTGAGTGGTTGAGAGGTTGAAAAGACAAGAGAGTTGATTTTGTTTTAGGGATACCGGCTGGCGCCCAATTTGTTTGACTTTGTAGTCTAATTGTTTTCACCCATAAATTTACGGGAGCCTCTTCATGCCCAAGTACATCTTTGTAACCGGCGGAGTCGTGTCGTCGCTCGGTAAGGGAATTACCGCAGCGTCAATCGGCGTGCTTCTCAAATCACGAGGGCTTCGGATAGTGCACCAGAAATTCGATCCGTACCTCAACGTGGACCCCGGTACCATGAATCCGTACCAGCACGGTGAGGTGTACGTCACCGACGACGGCGCCGAAACCGACCTGGACTTGGGTCACTACGAGCGGTTTACCGGCGTCACGACAAACAAGAATTGCAACTACACCGCCGGACGGATTTACGACGCTATCATCAAGAAGGAGCGCAGGGGAGACTACCTGGGCGGCACCGTGCAGGTGGTCCCGCATGTCACGACCGAGATATGCAACAGCATCCGCAGCGTTGCTTCCAACGAGGTGGATGTGGTGATCTGCGAAATAGGCGGCACCGTGGGAGACATCGAAAGCCTGCCTTTTCTGGAGGCGCTGCGCCAGTTCAGGCTGCAGGAAGGCCGCAATAACGTACTGTTCATCCACGTAACTCTCATACCGTATTTGAAGATGGCCGGTGAAATCAAGACAAAGCCGACTCAGCATTCGGTGGGAAAACTGCGCGAAATCGGCATCATGCCCGATATGCTGATCTGCCGTACCGAGAAGCACATCGACAAGGACGCGCGTAAGAAAATCTCGCTGTTCTGCAACGTGGACGAAGAGGCGGTGATCGAGGCCTTCGACGCGCCGCATTCCATCTACGAAGTGCCGCTCGACTTTGCGGCCCAGGACATAGACCAGGTGATTATCGATATCCTGGGATTGCGCGCGGGCCGGCGCAACCTTAAAGCATGGCGGGACTACGTCGACCGCGTGATAAACGCGGAAAAAACGGTGAATATAGCGATTGTAGGCAAATATTCCGAACTTCTCGACGCCTACAAATCGATCCATGAATCACTCAACCACGCCGGAGCGTTTCATAGCGCAAAAGTCAAGATTCTGAGCGTGTCGGCCGAAGAGATCGAAAGGAACGGCGCCGACAAGATCCTCAAGGACGCCGATGGCATATTGGTGCCCGGAGGATTCGGCGGCAGGGGAGTTGAAGGCAAAATTCTCGCGGTAAAATACGCGCGGGAAAACAAGGTGCCGTATTTCGGCATTTGTTATGGCATGCATATGGCCGTCATTGAGTTTGCCCGCAATGTCCTGAAACTTGAGTGTGCCGACACAACGGAGAACAACGGCGAAACAAAATATCCCGTCATACACCTGATGGAAGAGCAGAAACGCATCATGAACCTGGGCGGCACCATGCGGCTCGGGGCTTTCCCCTGCACGCTCAAGAAAGGGACCGTGGCGCGCAAGGCATACGGCAAAGACCAGATCAGCGAGCGCCACCGCCACCGGTACGAGTACAACAACGATTATCGCGAACAGTTCGAGAAGGCCGGACTTGTCGTGTGCGGCGAATCTCCGGACGGCATGCTTGTGGAGATGGTGGAAATAGAAAACCATCCATGGTTCGTGGGCGTGCAATTCCATCCGGAATTCAAGTCGAGGCCGGTGGACCCGCATCCGCTGTTCCGGGATTTCGTGGGCGCGAGCCTGAAGCAAACAGGGAAGAAGTAGGATTCACCGGCGTTTCATGATAGAATAAAGAGAAGGTTCACCGCAAAGGCGCAAAGGTCGCTAAGGGATTGAGGGCGAGAGTAAAGAACGTGCGAGCATAAGGCCAGGATTTACTGTTGTCAATGCACGCGTTCGAACCGAAGGTCATTGCGAGCGCAGCGCGGCAATCTCCTGTTGATGTTTCGCGAAATATGAAAAATGCGGTTTGCGTTCTCTGCGCCTTTGTGGTGAGTATTTTTTTTGACAAGGAGCACCATGTCCGATACCTTACATGAGGAATGCGGCATTTTCGGCATCTTCAACAGTCACGAAGCGGCCGAGCTTTCTTATCTGGGTCTCTACGCACTTCAGCACCGGGGACAGGAAAGTTCGGGGATCGCCGTTTCGAATCAGACGTCGGTTGTAATGCACAAGGCCATGGGGCTGGTGAACCAGGTCTTTAAGCACCAGAGCTCGCTTGATAATCTCAAGGGATCGAGCGCCATCGGGCACAACCGCTATTCCACCACCGGGTCATCCGACATCGCCAACGCCCAGCCGATACTCATCAATTGCCGTATGGGACAGATCGCGGCCGCGCATAACGGCAATCTCACCAACACGGTTCAACTGAGAACCGAAATGGAAAACGACGGTTCCATTTTTTCGTCAACTACCGACACCGAGGTAATCGTCCACCTGATCGCGCGGTCGAAGCGCGAAACGGTAGACGCCATGATCCTCGACGCACTCTCACGTGTCAAGGGCGCGTATTCGATATTGTTTCTCACCAAAGACGCGCTGTACGGCGCGCGGGACCCGCGCGGCTTCCGGCCGCTTCTCCTGGGGCAGGCGGGCGACGTCTCGTTTCTGTCGTCGGAAACCTGCGCGTTCGATCTGGTGGGCGCCCGGATGGTGCGCGAGATCAAGCCGGGCGAAATGGTCAGGATTGACAAGAATGGAATCGAAAGTTTTGCCATCCCCGTGTACGAACACGTGGAGCGGCCGTCGTACTGCATTTTCGAATATATCTACTTTTCCCGCCCCGATTCGTATGTGTTCGGCGAAAACGTCGACAAGATCCGCAGGAAACTGGGACGGCGGCTTGCCAAGGAACATCCGGTGCAGGGCGCCGACCTGGTGATGGGCGTTCCCGACTCCGCCACCACGGCAGCGCTGGGGTTCGCGCAGGAGAGCAAGGTCCGTTTCGACATCGGCCTCATCCGCAACCACTACGTGGGACGCACATTTATCCAGCCCGCGCAGTCGGGAAGAGACCTGGGCGTGCGGATCAAATTCAATCCCGTCAAGGGCGTGCTCAAGGGCAAGAAAGTGGTGGTGGTCGACGATTCCATCGTGCGCGGCACGACCATGAAGAAAATCGTCCGGCTGCTGCGCACCGCCGAGCCCGCCGAACTGCATCTGCGGATTTCGTCGCCGCCCATCGTGAGCCCGTGCTTCTACGGTATCGACATGCCTACCAAAAAAGAGCTCATCGCGTCGGAGAAGAAAGTTGAGGAAATCAAGCAGTATCTCGAAGTGGATTCGCTGGGATACCTGTCGATAGAGGGACTGCTGTCGGTGGTGAGCGAGCCGAAGCAGAATTTTTGCGCGGCGTGTTTCAATGGCGAGTATCCCGTGCCGACGTTCGGGGAAAAGGGTCACTGCTAATACAAGAAAGTCACAAGTAGTTTTTTCTTGTGGGGGAAGTATCCCCCTCGCTTCAGCCACCGCGGCCTGCGGCCGCGGCGTCTTCCGCTACCCCCTCCTGGGTGCACCCCTTGTAAAGTTCGCTGCAAGAGCCGCCACCCGCGTGGGGGCACCCGCGGAGAGTTGTTTAATCCCAAAGAAGATCAATACGGGCAGGACTTTAAGCTACGGGCGTCGTTTTTGTTATCGCCGCGAAGCGGCATTCCAATGGGGTTGCGTTGCGAAGGTGCGACGACTCGCGAGCGTAAAGCGAGCGACTTCGGCGCGCACCTTCGCAGGAAGGGGTGTGCCCCCGGATCACCGCCGCACCTTCTTGTATGTCATCAGGGTGTGGTGCGGCGGAAGCCGGGGGCTAGGGGAAACCGGCACGGTTTCCCCACCATAATTCTCATGCCCAATTTACACATTAAATCTTATTGACAAAATATCCCCATCCTTGACAACATATTCTTTCCCCTCCATCCTGAATTTCCCCGCGTCCTTGACGCCCTTTTCGGAACCGCAGGCGACCAGGTCGTCGTAGGAGAAACACTCGGCGCGGATAAACCCGCGCGCCAGATCGGTGTGGATGGCTGCCGCCGCGTCGACCGCGCTTGCGCCGCGCACGAGCTCCCAGGCGCGAACCTCATCTTCTCCCACTGTAAAGAAGCTGATGTAGCCGAGCGTTTCGTACGCGACAAGCGTGAGCCGGTCGGCCGCCGATTCCTTGATGCCCATGTCGTCCATAAAGGCCTGCATTTCCGCGGCGTCGGTGAGCCGTGACAGTTCCATTTCGAAACTGCCGGCGCACTCGATGGCCTTGTACTGTTTTGCAAGTTTTTCAACAAGGCCGGGGTCCTTCTTGAAAAGGTCCTCGCTGGAGTTGACAATAAGAAAAAGTGGTTTCTGGGTGAGGAACTGGAATCCGCGAAGCATCCGCGTCTCATCGGCGGTAAAACCCATGGTGCGGATCGGCTTGAGGGCATTGAGGCTTTCGAGAATCTCTTGTAGCAGTTTTTCCTCCGCTGCCAGAACGGCGGTCTTGCCTCCCTTTGCCGAGGCGGCAATGCGTTCGATGCGGTTCTCCGCGATGATCTGGTCGGACAGCAGCAGCTCTTCTTCGATTTTGGCAAGCTCTCCGGCCGGATCGATTGCGCCGCCCGCATCCGAGGCGAAGTTGCGCAACACCACCGCCAGGCTGTCCATGGTCTTGACAAGGCGCATCAGGTCAGGGGCAAACAACTCTTCCTTTTTTGATTCGTCTTTGGCAACTCCTACAAAATCCGCAAGCTCGATCTTGGCATAGACCGTCTTCTTGGGATTATACATCTGCGACAGTTTTGTGATGCGCTCGTCGCGCACATCGACAATCGCGATGTTTGGCTCGGTTTTCACGCTCGCGTACGCCGAGACTTCGGCCTGCGCTCTTGACAATGCGTTGAATATGGTGGTCTTGCCCGATTTGGGCGTTCCGATGAGTCCGATTTTCAAGTGGTGCTCCTTTATGTGGGCGATGTTGATGAAGCGAGGAAAATAGAAGATGCCGGTTAGGGCTGGGGAGGGAAGAAGGCTCACGGGAACATCTGTGGCTCGTTCTCCCCGCGCCCTGCGGGACCGCTTGGCAACTCTGACAACAAGATGGGTTTGTGGCCCGGCAGGAAGCGGCAAAAATCGTTCTCCACCGGAACACCTTTTCTTGCGGCCGACGTTGACAGCTCGCCGGGTTGGCCGTATATTGTCTCGTGAAGGGCGGTGCCATGCCTACTATCTTCGATTACCAGGACTACCGGAAGTTCCTTGCCGACTACTACGAGGAACACAAAGCGAACTCACCGAGGTTCTCCTATCAGAATTTCTCGCGCAGGGCCGGGTTCCTGAGCAAGTCGTTTGTGTTCAACGTGATCAACGGAAGAAAGAACCTCTCCCGCGCCTCGGTGGTCAAGCTGTGCGACGCCATGGGCCTCAGCAAGAGCAGCGCGGCATATTTTGAAAACCTTGTGTATTTCTGCCAGGCGAAAAACTTTCCGGAGCGCAATTTCTATTACGAAAAGCTCACGGCAACGCTGCCGTCCGTGTCCGCGCCCGGCAGCGCGGGCCAGTTGCGGAAAGACCAGTTCGAATTCTACTCCACATGGTACCATGCCGTTGTGCGATCCCTTATCGATCTTTTTCCCCGGCTTTCAAGGGACCACACAGCAATCGCGAGGATGGTGAACCCGCCCATCACGCCGAAACAAGCGAAAAAATCCCTGGAGCTGCTCCTGCGGCTCGGACTCATCTCAAAACGCAAGGACCGCACCTTTGCCGTTGTCGACAAGCGCCTGACAACGGGCGAAGAAGTGCGGAGCCTTGCCGTGCAGCGGTTTCACATCGACACGGCGCAACTGGCCCAACAGGCAATACGTAACCTCCCCCAGAAAGATCGCAATGTTTCCGGACTCACCCTGGGAATCTCGGCCGAAGCATACGGGAAAGTGCGGGAGCTTATTTACGAATGCCAGAAGAAGATCATGGACGTGGCCGACAAAGACGAAAAAGCCGACAGGGTATATCAGGTCAATTTCCATTTATTCCCGGTATCCAAATCGGTTGACAGAATGTAGATTATGGGAAACACGGCATTGCGCCGAGAAACAAGGAGAATTATCATGAAAAAGCTCATTGTGCTGGCTGTTCTTTGGTGCTCGCAGGCGGCCTTCGCGCTCCAGGCGCCGTTTTTGTACACGGCAGACTCCGCGTCCGATACGTCGGTTCAATTGACATGGCGTAACAACAGCACAGCGTACCTCGGCGTGATCGTGCTGCGGAAAACCGCACTAGCGGCCCCATACACCGTGGCCGACACCGCGCCCGGCACGGCAACGTCGCTCACCGATGTCGTAAAGCCGGCGGCACAGACGACGTACTACTACGCGCTGACCGCGTATTCGCAGACGGAACATGCGGATACATCGAGCGGGGATTCGGTGAGGATTACTCCGCCGAAGATCGTAGGAGTCTTCGCAGCACCGTCAAGGGTTTATCTTGGCTGGGACACTTTGTCTCACGTTGTGAGCGTGAATTACCTCGACAGCTCAAACACGCAAAACGGCCATAGAATCTTCCGGTCAACAAACTTTGGACCGTTCGTGATGATAAAGGATTTGTCCTCGCTAGTGGAGTCTCCAATCGACTATTGGTACACCGTTCCCGATTCGACGGTCAACTCCAACACCTGGTACATGTACTACGTGGTCACCTACAAAGGACAGCAGACTCTTTCTTCTGTCTCCGACACCGTTTTCACCTTTGACGTAAATGCCATGAAAAGAAGTTCACCCAAGAAGTGTACGGTTCTGGGCGAGATCGGCAGTTTTCCAATTCATTACGGTTCCTGGTGCCTTAAGTCCGGGGACACCATTGCGCTGACCGAGGCAGGCGCGCCGGACTCCAGTTTTACCATTATCGACGTATCGAATCCCAGCCAACCAAGATTCGCCGGAGCGGGAAAATCCGGAGCGGCAGTGATACACTACTATCCATCTTCGAGGCCGCTCGCGGCGTATACAAAGGCGAACTACATTTTCAAGCCTGATGGAGATTCGCTCTGGTGTTACCGGTATCAATCCGGAACCGTGAGCGCCTTGAGCACAATTAATTTGGGACGGATGGTATTGCCGCCCTGCGGGTTTCTGTCGGATTCCACCCTGATTGTTCCAGATCTGGTGGACACCATAGGGCAAAATCTTGGCGGGACGACAGGCGTGTCGTATATGCGGGCCAATGAAGTCCTCTTCAAGAACAATGTTCTTTCCAATTCCCGTGTGATGCCTGTTTATCGTCATCTCTGCGGAGACCAGTTCCCGTGTGATTACTCCTCCAGCCCGAGTTTGTCCAGTGGCATAGTGTACCAGGGAAGACTGTTTACAGGATTGCCGGGGAATAACGGCTTTATCCAAACCATGGAAGTCCTTGACTTCAATTTTCCGGCTTCGCCCACAACCGTGTTTGGCGTCAATTCGGCAGCTCTCCCTTTTTTGGATCTTCAGGTCTTGAGCACCGGTGTGTCGGTCTACGGAATCGATCTCACAAATGCCCGTTCCGTCCTTGTCGACACGGTCAAGAATCTCGTGTTTGCTCTATCAGACTCCCAGCTCTCGGTCTACAATTGCCAGATCGCTGCCGGAGTCTCGCGCGCCCTTCCTTCCGTGGCCCGTGGCGAACAATCTCTTCGTTTTGGTAAAGGAACAAACGGGTTAGCACCGGTGCTTCTGCTTCCCCCTCACACGCAACCCGTCTCAGTCTCAGTCTTCGACATGTCCGGCAGGCGGCTCGCGCACCTTGAAGGAATCCAAGGCGAGACAGCGCCCTGGCCCGCCTTGAACAGAACCGGAGTTTACATCGTGAGGGCGCTGCTGGACGGAAAAGCTGTTTCGGCAAGAGTTGTTTTGACAAAATAGGAGAATAGCGGTGACATATGTGTGTTATTACAGGAGAGTGTCATGAAGTACCTTGGGCTCGCGTTCCTGGTTGCAGGAATACTGCTGTTTGCCGATTGTACAACTAATGTCGCGGGCAACAGCACGCAAACAGGTAACGCGGCTGTTGTAGGCATACTCTACCAGGCGGACGGCAAAACCCCCGCGCCGGGTGTGCGCGTGCACATTCGACCCAAGAAGTCCCTTGCGGATACTTCGGGCCTCGGCCTTGTAAAGAGGTCGGCCATGCTCGCCGCGACCGATTCCGTGCTAACCGACGCGGCCGGGCGGTTTGCTTTCGACACGACAATTGACACCGGGACCTACGTCATCGAGGCCGCAAGCGGCAATAACGCGATCTTTGTCGACTCCGTGCCCATCGGGAACAAACAAGCGACGGACTCCCTGCCGCCGGACACACTCAAGCCCGCAGGGGCATTAAAAGGCATCATTTCACTTTCGGAAGGCGGCGATCCGCGCAAGGTGTTTATCCTGGCATTCGGCATAGACCGCTTCGCGCCGGTCAATGCGGATGGAAGCTTCAAGTTCGGTAATCTGGCGGCTGCGAAATACGACATACGATTGATCTCGTCGCTTGACAACTACGGAGTGCTCGACACCTTTGGCGTGCCGGTGAGGTCGGGGGATACGACCAACCTCGATACCATCAGGTTGCCGTTTACTGGAATACCGACGCCGCAAAACTTGAAGATAAGCTATGACACGATGAAGGAGGTTGTGACGCTGACGTGGAACAAGGCAGCTACGGCGTTGGTGAAGTCATACAACGTTTATCGGCGGAACGTGGATTCAAATACGGTAGCTGTGCGGATTAATGCTTCGCCGGTCGTGGATACGGTTTACAAAGATTCAACGGGTGTACAGGATCAGACGTACGAGTATCGTGTGGCGGCGGTGGATACGAACGGGACGGAAGGGGTGAAAAGCGCAGCAACATCAACACTGATAGCGAGCCCATTTGAAATTGTCGACGTCCTAATAACCTTGTCAGGTACGCTTGGTAATTTCGACATTGGGAGGGACAATAAGCTCTACATTGCAAATGCGACATCCAACAAGATTCAAATCTATGACCTCAGCGGTTCAAAAATCAGAGAATGGCCGGTTGAAGGGGGATTCAATTGGCCTGAAGCCTATTTTCAAAGCAATATAGCGGTGAGTGATTCCCTTCAGGTTTTGCTCTACAACAACAGCACGCACAACATCCAGAGATTTGACACCCTCGGCAATACCTTGGGGCCACTGCCTTTCTTTCTAGGAGATTGTGAAGGCATCTGCCTGCACGGAGACACCTTATTACTTCTTAACCAGAATGAAAGAAAAATCTATGCCTATCGGACGAACGGAGATTCTCTTTTTGTCTTCAACGACAGTTGGACTACATCTGATAACTTGTACTCGATGACATGTGATAGTTCGGGAAATCTCTTAGTATATGGCGAAATCGGGCCTCCTGCAAATCCCATGGCAATGGAGGTCTTCAAAGCTGACTTGACGCAAGAAAATCAATTTGCCGTCAACGGCCCCAACAAGCAGTATTTGGGCGCCGGCACAATCTCTTCCAGTGAGGGGAAGATGCTGATCGCGGCAAGCGGAATGGTCGTTTGCTATGATCTGATAGGCAACCTGATTTTTAGATTCAGTCTTCCACAGGAATATTATTCTTCGCTGGGGAAGGCAACCCTTGATTCAGGAGGGAATGTTGTGGTTGGTACAAAAGAGGGAATTATTTTTAGATATTCACGGTAAGCAAGAGGGGTGAATTTCACCCCTCTTGCGCCCTTGTAATTTCAAGTTGCTGCTATCAAAATGCCATTGCTGAATGTCATTGTACCATTGCCCGAGGGATACTTTTGGTAATTGATGGTGGCCGTTTTCCCTTGCGTCGCCCCAACATAGTATCCTGTGGCATTGATGTTACCATTTACGTCAAGAGGATATGAGGGCAACGTATTTAATATCCCGACCGCCCCATTATTCTGAATCACCATCGTATCACCACCGCCAGAGTCGGTCATGAACATGTTTAAGTACTGATCGATTCTCCAGCGGTAGTTGCCGGAGCCGTCGGTCACTCGCATCACATTGGTAGACCCCGCGCCTTTCGCTTTCCATGTGCACCTCTCTACGCCGCTTTTGCCTGAACCTCGGCCTTGGGCTCCAGCTGGACAACCTTTGCCGAAGGAGCGGAAGGGACCGTCTGGGCCGGCGTGCGGGGCATTGACGTCTTGCCATACCGCAAAAACCAAATGCCCCGTTCTCTCGATCTCGGCTCGATGTTCTTCTATCAATGTTTCCAAAAGCTCCACCTTTTTCCATGCAAATTTTCTTGTATACATTAAGCCGGATGTATTTTTTGTTTAGCGGACGATCATAAGGACGGCCATTTGAAACTGCCGGAAAATACGGTCTTTGCTTCCGAGAAATTTAACAGGTATCTTCTGATAAGATTACCTGACAACGATAAGTCAATATTTCTCGAAAGCGCCGGGTATTCGTTGCAGAACTGGCAGCAGTTGTGGATGGTCGAATCCGGAACCAACATATCGAAATTCATTACCCTTTATCCCGACAAGGAGAAATAGCATGGCCCATCGTCTCTTCTCCCGTGTCGCCTTGACAGTCGATCTTCCCGAACACCATTTGCAAGCTGGCGACGTCGCAACAATCGTTGATACCCATGAAGCCAAGGGGCGCACCGGTTATTCTCTGGAAGTGTTTAATGCCACGGGTGAAACCATTAATGTTGTCGTTGTCGAAGAATCCCAGATCGAACCGCTACGGAATGATGAGGTTTTCCATATTCGCCGGATTGCCGTGTGATTTTGTGCGGCGCGAACAAACATCAGAGAGAAGCCTGTGGCGTTTTCTCGAAAACAGACCACGCCCTATGGGCGTGGTGCCTCATCAAAGCCACGGCCCATGACCGTGGTTCTTTGCTGAAGGGAATTTGTTTCTGGAGATCGAGTTGCCCCGCACCGGGTGCTTTGTCTGACCAAGAATGAGAGATGCCCGCACGGCTGCCCTCAACGACTTGCCATTTCGCAAGAACCAAATAACCGTGTGCCCTCGATCTCGGATCGCGGTTCTTCTGTCCATTTCAAACGCATTGCCCTTCTCGTCAGCTGAAAGAGAAACGAACATGTCCTTGTGTGGCCGGTGACGTAGAGAAACCATGCTTCGGCCGGACATGCCACCCTGCGGGAAGGGCGTAGGCGGGAGATTCGGCAGCATTGGCGGCAAAGCCCGCGGAGCAATCGCTGCACTGGATGCATTAACGGGCAACGCACTGCCATGGAATCCCATGGCAACGGGAGACGGCGTCAATTTGACTGAAGTACTATCGTTAGCTCTTTCCGGGCCAACTGTATTCGCCGGTGGATACTTCGACAGCATCGGGGGTAAGGCGCGAAACTATGTGGCGGCATTGGACACTTCGACGGGTACCGCCACGGATTGGAACCCCAATCCGAATTCCAGTATTCAATGTATCGGCGTGACCAATTCAAGTGTTTTTATCGGCGGGAACATCGTTACGGTTGGAGCGCAAAATCGGAATTGGAGGCGCGAGCGCGTATGCCTTGGCTGTGAACTCGGGTGTCGTGTACGTCGGTGGGGCATTTAGTACAGTTGGGGGCGACAACCGCGGGGGTCTTGCCGCATTAGACTCGGCGACCAGCCGAGAATGTCACTCTCCGGCTGTACAGCCTCAATGGAAAGTTATTATGCGAGCTTGTAAAGGGGTATCAGAAAGCGGGCTCCCACTTGCAGAATGTGAAAATGTCGGGACTTGCCAATGAGCCCTGTTTGGCGGTGCTAAAGGCCGAGGATTTTCAAGAAGAAAAGAAAGTTCTCTTGACAAAATGATGGCAAAAATTAGAGAGGCGACCATCGTCAGTACAAACACAATTCAAAACCTGGACGCGTGACCATTTCGGGAAACCTCGGCAGAGACATGCCGCCTCGTGTGCTCTACACCAAACTGTTGTGTTCGGCCGCTTCCGAAAAACAGGAAAGGGAAACGTTACCCGTTCCCCTCTCCTTATCCGAATGTCAAGGCCGGTCGCTCTACCGCATCACATTCACCCGTTCGTTAAATCTCTTTCCCTCTATCGTGGCGCTCAGCACGTATACCCCCGCGGTGTAAGTCAATCGGTTGGATGGTGAAGCGCAAGGCTGGCGAGCGGTTGCAAGCAACATACCATGGATTTGCACTAACTTTGCAATTTGAAATTCACAATCTGGAATCTGGAATTTGGAATTCTACTTCCTATTCGTCACCCGCTCCAATTCCTCGCTGAGTTCATCTTTTGTGAACGGCTTTCTGATTTTTCCCTTGAACCCGAACTCAAATGGGTTGGTCATCACCGGATCTTCGGAATACCCGCTTGTCGCGATGGCGACCACGTGGGGGGTCAAGCTTGAGCAATTCCTGCACGACCTGCTTTCCGCCCAGGCCTCCGGGTATCGTCAGGTCGAGTATGACGAACGCATACGGCACGGGCGAGCCCAGAACCTTCCGATATTTCTCGATCGCCTCGCTTCCGCTTGCTGCGAAATCCACGGTATACCCCATGGAGTGCAGCAATTGCCCTGCCACGTCTCGAACGAAGTCTTCATCATCCATAACCAGGACGGTGCCGTATCCGCGATGGCGTTTTGTTCCCGCGGAAGGAGTACCCGCCGGCGCAGACGGCAATGCGGGCAGGTAAATGCGGAATGTCGTACCGGTTCCCAGGTCCGATTCCACTTCGACAAGGCCCTCGTGCCTCCTGACGATAGAGTACGCAGTGGCAAGGCCAAGCCCGCTTCCTTCCTGCTTGGTAGTGAAGAACGGGTCAAAAATGTAGGGGAGATGCTCCTTTGCAATGCCGATGCCGAAATCGCGGATGGAGATCTTGACGTAATCGCCGGCCAAAAGCGGCTGCGGCACGGGTTCTTCGGCGGGAACATTTTCGGCAGTCACGATCACGGTGCCGCCGGTCGGCATGGCCTGCCGGGCGTTGATCACGATATTGTCGATAACCTGGCCCATTTGATTTTCGTCGACCTCGCACGCCCACAGATCTTCGGGAAAGAGGAAACGCGGGCTCACCGAAGAACCGCTGAGCACGAAATTCGCGGAGTTGGTGAGCAACGTTGACAACCCCATTATCTTTTTGACCGGCCTGCCTCCTTTGGAAAACGTGAGCAGTTGCTGCGTGAGCGCGCGGGCACGATTGAAAACGTCAAGAGCCTTGGACAGATTCATCGACACTTTGTCGGCTGAACCCGACGAATTGTACAACCGCGCGATGTCTATGTATCCGAATATGCCGGTGAGCAGGTTATTGAAATCGTGGGCGATNNTCCGCCAGGATGCCGAGAGATTCGAGTTTTTCCGCTTTGGAAAGGCTCTCCTCCATTTTTTTCTTTTCCGAAATATCCCTGCACAGAGTGAGAATCTTTGACGACGATCCTGTTCCAACCACGGTTGCCGAAAGCTCAACAGGCGCTATTTCTCCGCCCGGCGCCGCATAGTTGGTTCGGAAGTCCCTCACCTGCCCGTCGCGGACGCATGCGGCAACCGCTTCCGCGTTTCGCTGCCTGTCCGGTTCGGCGGTCCAGTCAAGCACGCTATGGCCCCGTATTTCCGACAATGATGTCCGCCCGGTGAGGCGGACATACTCGGCATTCGCGTCGAGAACGATCCCCGAGCCGTCGATTACCACATACCCCGTGCCCGTTGTTTCCACAAGCGCCCGGTACAGCTCTTCCCGCTGTTTGAGCCTGTCCTCCGCATGCTTTTCTTTTGTCAAATCACGGGTGATGCTGAGAATGTGGGGTTCGCCGCCCAGCTCGAAAAGTGTTGCCGACACGCTGCCGAACCGCCGGGTGCCGTCCTTCATGCGAAACCATGCGCGGTAGCTTTCTACGATGCCGTGCGCCTGGAGGCCTTTCACCAGCGCGGCCCTGTCGCCGGGATCGTCCCAGATGGACTTTTCGACCGACGACTTTCCCACGATCTCATCCTCGCGATACCCGGTAATGCGGCAGAACCCCTTGTTGACGGATACATAGCGGCCATCGCTGACACGGTTGACATTGATTGCGTCCGGACTCAAATAGAACGTCTTGCGGAATTTTTCCTCGCTTTCGCGCAGGGCCTGTTCCCATTTTTTCTGATGCGTAACGTCGCGGGTGATTGACCCGAAACGGAAGCCCCGAAGCGTCTTAATCGGGAATACAGTCTGCTGGACAAACAGGCGGGTTCCGTCGGCTCGCACTATTTCAAATTCGAAGGGCTCCTCAGGGCTGGCCAGGACTCCCGTTGCCAGCGCCTCACGGATGGTTTCCTGTTGCCGTTTGTACCGCTCGCGCGACTGGCGTTCCGGGGCCATCATGCCAAAATGGACATCCCACAAGGGCTCGCCGATCGCCTCTAGCCGGGGTATTCCCGACAGGCGCTCCATTGCCGCGTTCCATTCGATAACGACGCCGTCTTCGTTGACAAGCGTGACTCCTTCGAGGTTTTGCTCAACAAACGTGCGGAACTTCTCTTCGCTGTCCCGCAGCGACGCTTCGGCCATTTTCCGTTCCGCAATATTTCTGGAAATGGACAGGCCCGCTTTCCTGCCCTCGTAGTTGATAAAGTGAAAACTCACCTCAACGGGAATCCTGGTCCCGTTTTTGGAGATAAGCGTACGTTCGATCACCGCCTGGTTGCCCTTGGCAAAGGTTTGGGCCAATTCTGTGTTGACCGCGGGGTCAATCTTTTCGCTGATGTCGAGTGGCGTCTTGGTGAGAAGTTCTTCGCGGGTAAAGCCGAGCCATGCGCACAGGGTGTCGTTGACTTCGAGATACTTGCCGGGCAGGCCGTTATCCAGCATTTCGAACACCGACGCGGCGTCGTTGAGACTGTTGAACAGCTGTTCGTATTTCCTTCGGCTTTGATGCAGTTCTTTAACGGACGGCAACAGCGCTTCGTTGTCCGCGGATTGTTCGCGGTGGGAGCGATTGTTTGGATTGTTCTTCATGTGGTATGCCGTATGGGTGTAACTCGCGCCCGGTACCACGACGTGAGAGCTGAGACGTAATTTAGAACAAATAAACTTACGATCGGGATGATGTCAATAGCTTTCTTGCGAGATCGCTCGACCGGGTTCGTCGCGATCCTCCCGGGAGGAGATTCGGCCAACAACGCCTTGGGCCGCGCGCAAGCCAGCACTCACAAGTGTACATACGCAGCCGCTGCCTGCCATAGTTTCTCTGCTGTGGCAAGATCGCATGACTGTTTTGAAGCCTTTGCAGGGGCGCAATTCGCAAAGTATTGGCCCGTTGTGCCTTCAAGATCCGGAGAGGTTGCGACGTAGATTGACGTCTGTGCACCTTTCTCCGGACTTTTTCCGAGAAGCGTGAAGAAATACCGAGCAAAGAAGCCTGCGTCGCGGCCGAGGTTTGTAGAGACGAAACCCGGGTGAACCGCATTGACCGTGACTCCGGATCCTTCCAGTTTTTTCGCCAGGAGCCGTGTAAACAGGAGCAGCGCCAGCTTCGACTGGCGATAGGCGACGAAACCGGAGAATTTTTTCTTCCCTTCAGGATCCTCAAAATTGATTGTCCCGCCGTGCAAACCGGAGCTCACGTTCACGATGCGGCTGGGGCTGCTTTTCTTAAGCAGATCGAGCAGGAGATTAGTGAGGAGGAAGGGAGCCAGGAAGTTTACGGCGAATATGTTCTCGATGCCGTCCTTGGATTCTCTCCGTTTGAAATCCCATGTGCCGGCATTGTTGATGAGAACGTGCAGGGTTGTGAATTTCGACCGGTATTCGTCGCAGAAGGCGCGTATCGAAGAAAATGACGACAAGTCGCACTGCATGGCTTTGAGAGTGGAGCTGCCGGACGCGTCGGCGATGTCCGCCACGGCCTGTTTCCCTTTGCCAAGGTCTCTGCATGCAAGAACGATTGTGGCGCCCTGCGAGGCAAGCGATATCGCCGTTGCCTTACCTATTCCGGACGTGGCCCCGGTAATGAGAACGGTCTTGTCCTTGACGGTCATACACCCTCCGTGCGGAATGAGAAAGCGTCACGAGACTCTCCGGCCGGTTTCATGCACAAAATAGGTTCCGCGCCTTGATGCATCGGGCCCGTGCAGCAATGTATCTTATTTCGTTGAATCCCATGGCGAGCGCATACCTCGCAGTTTGTTGCGAGGCCTTTCAATCCTCGGGCTTTTGTTTGCGGATCTTCTTGCTTTGAGAGAGGAGAAATAGTATACAAGTGGTAGGTTTTGTTTTCTAGCGCCACCTTCAACGAAGGGTCCGCCTATGGAATACGATAAGGACAAGGTCGACGAACTGGCACTCGCTCTTCTTCACCTTACTTCTTTTTCCTCCGACGCCGGCGTGCGCGCATGGAAAGGCATGGAATGGGACACCATGGAACGGCTTTTCCAGAAGGGCCTTATCGGCAATCCCAAGAGCAAGTCGAAATCGGTGATCCTCACCGAACAGGGAGCAAAGCTTTCCGAGGAGTGTTTTAGGAAGCATTGTTGCTGAATCCCAAAGTTTGCTAACCCCGAAGGTTCGCTGTCGCGTCTACTCCTGTAGTGTTGTATGCAGTCGTGGTCGTGGTGCTTCGGGGTTAGCAAACGAGTATAAATTTCTTATTCCTTAGGGATGGAAGATGCCCCNNAAACCTGTAGTGCTGTATGCGGTCGTTGTCGTGGCGCGGCGGAGTACTTTAATGCACCCGCCCCTCCATATTTCCTGAACGCCGAAAGAATTGAAGATGCATGTTTCGAAAGTCCTCTTGTGCCACGAAAAGTATCCGGTAAGAGACTGCTATCCCTTCAACCTTTCTATTTTCAACAGCACGCGGTTTGTAAACTTCACATCGCCGGTTACCTTTTTCGTGGGCGAGAATGCCACGGGGAAATCGACCCTCCTGCAGGCAATATCAAAACGGTGCGGCATTTACATTTGGGGCGAAGACTCGGGCCGACAGCGGAGCGAATACAATTTGTACGAGCGCGACTTCTACAAAGTAATCGACATTGAATGGACAAACGGCCGCGTGCCCGGATCATTTTTCGGGGCCGATCTTTTCCGCAACTACGCCTCCATCGTTGACGAATGGGTAAAAATGGACCCGGGGCTGGCGGAATTTTTCGGGGGAAAATCGCTGGTGAGCCAATCGCACGGACAGTCGATCCTGTCGTTTTTCCGCGCGTGCTTCGGCGTACCCGGGCTGTATCTTCTTGACGAGCCGGAAACAGGGCTGTCGCCGTCGAGCCAGCTCTCGCTGCTCTCGCTCTTGTCGCAGACGGCCGCCGCGGGTAACGCGCAGTTTATTATCGCCACGCATTCACCCATTCTCCTGTCTTTGCCGTCGGCGGTTCTTCTCAGTTTCGATTCGCCTGCAATCGAGGCAATCTCTTATGCCGAAAGCAGCCACTACCGGTTGTACCGGGAGTTTTTCGACCGCCAGCGGGAAACCGCCCGATGATAACCTCGCTGCGATTAAAACTGCCGACATGGGTTCCCGCCGAAATCCAGCGGGCCCGCACCTGCGACACCGACACAAAGAAAATCAGCCTTGCGGTGCGGTTATCCGCGAAGAATGTTGGGGAAAAGTCGGGCGGTCCGTTCGGCGCGGCCGTCTTTGCACGCGGGGGAGAACTCGTTTCGGCGGGAGTCAATTGCGTAGTTGGGCAACATTGTTTTGCCGCGCATGCCGAAGTGATGGCGCTGATGCTTGCCCAGCGCAGGCTGCGCGTGAGCAGGCTGTGCGATGCGCCGGGGGCGCCCTATGTCCTCGCGTCGTCGGCGCAGCCCTGTGCGATGTGCGTGGGCGCGCTGGCGTGGTCGGGGATTTCAACGCTGCTCTTCGGTGCACGCCGCCGGGATGTGCAGGCGCTTGCCGGATTCGATGAAGGACCGGTCGCCGCCGACTGGGAAAGCGAACTTGCAGAGCGCGGCATACACGTGCGAGGCGGCATTCTGCGGCAACGGGCGGCGGCTGTGCTCCGGGAGTATGCCGCGTCCGGAGGAATTCTTTACTAGAGGACAGGCGTTGCGGGCCCCGCCGCCACGCGGCGGGGCCATTCGCCCCTTTCTCAAAAAGAATTGGTTTTGTCACGGCGTTCTGTTTACATTGGCTCCGCGGATTTTATATTTATGGCAAGTCGAATGGCGCCGCAACAAGCGGCGCCCTCATCCATCAAAAAAAGGAGTGATGTGTATGTCTCACAGCAGAGATGTGAAGAAGGATGTCAGGAAACAGCCGGCAAAGTCGCTCAAGGAAAAACGGCTGGAAAAACAGGCGAAAAAGGCATCGAAGTCCGGCGGCGCTCCCAGCATGGGCATCTGATCCGCGCATTCAGCACATCATTTTGTGCAGCGTGAACGAGCACATGCGCAAAGCCTATGGCGTTTCTCGAAAAGAGACCAGCCCTTTGGGCGTGGTGCACAACGTTACGCTAAAGCACTTACGTGCTTTTCTTTGATTTCGGGGTTGTACCCCTCATCAAAGCCACGGCCTATGGCCGTGGTTCTTTACCCATACCGGCGTGGCGCGTCCGCGTCCATGCCGGTATGTTGGAAATTCTCCCACCAGTGCACCGCAGAGCCGGAACAATCCGTGAAAACCGTTGAGCTCGTTACCGACCGGGACATTTACACAAGGATAATCCTGGAAGAAATACCCCGTGCGGGGAGTTTCGTGTGGATAGGAACGAGCGACCTGAAGGATCTGTATGTGGCCGTCCGGCGCCGCATGGCCCCGTTCCTCGAGGAACTTTCCGATTTGGTGCAAAGGGGCGTCGCTATCCGGCTCATCCACGCCAAAGAGCCCGGCCCGGCCTTCCGCCGCGACTTCGACCGTTACCCGTCGCTTATTGACGGAATGGAACGCATCCTGTGCCCCCGCGTGCATTTCAAGTGCGTGGTTGTTGACGGACGCTTTGCCTACATGGGGAGCGCTAATCTTACGGGCGCGGGCATGGGCGCAAAGAACGAACGGCGCCGCAACTTCGAAATGGGAATCGCCACCACCGACGCGGACATCGTTCGGGGGATCATGGACGAATTCGACGGCGTGTGGATGGGGGAGCACTGCGGTGCGTGCGACCGAAAGGAATTCTGCGCCGATTACCGCGACCTTGCCTGAACCGGCCGTCCGGCGCGGAAAACCCGCTGTGCGGCAGGCATGCGCCCGGGCGGGGGTCTCGCCCGTAAACTATATTAGTCCGCGGAACTCCCATGAACAAGGCCGCCCTCATCGTGACGCTGTCCCTGCTCTGCGCGGCGCCCGCCCATGCAACCGACTATTTCGAGACGGCGGGCGATATCGGCCAGTACGCTGTGCCCGCCGCGGCGCTTGGAATTGCATTATGGCAAAAGGACTGGACCGGCTGCTTCCAGTTCGCCGCTTCATATGCGGCAACGCTTGCCGTTTCGTATGGTCTCAAGTACACGGTGAAGGAAACTCGGCCCAACGGCCTCGACGACCGGTCGTTCCCGTCGGGGCACACGTCGTCGGCGTTTTGCGGCGCGGCGTTTCTCGACATCCGGTATGGCCCGGCCTATGGAATCCCGGCCTACGGCGCCGCATCTCTCGTGGGCTGGAGCCGCATCGAATCGAACATGCATTATCCCCTCGATGTGGTTGCGGGAGCCGTCATCGGCATTGCGGGCAATCTCGTATTCACGCGCGCCAAAGTAAAGAACGTCAAGGTGGTACCTGTCGCGGACCACGGCTCCTACGGTGCCGTGGTCGTCTATCAGTGGTAAAGGAAACTGGCTCCCGTGGATGCATTGCCCCTCATATCAACCAATAGCAGCCTGTTCAACCGTTTCAAACGGGTAGTGAACAGAAGAGAATCCGCCGATTTCAACAAAGCCGTTCTCATGGAGCCCTCCCGGGCCATCGATTTCCTCAACCTGGACATGCCCGAACTGGTATGCATTGATTTCTCGGACCAGCGGTTCGATGCCTTCGGCCTGCTCGACGGCATCATGGCCGACCCGTGGATTTTCCACGGCGGCATCGTTGCCCTGTGCAGCCGGTACGAAGAGTGTGCAAGACTGGAAACGGTCAAGGGCGCCAACATCATCGTTGTGATAATGGAAGAGGACGTCGAAACGCAACTTCCAAAAATTCTCGATATCGTGCGGGCCAACAAACGCATCCTTTTTCAACGGGAACTGGGCATCGATCTGGTATGGAATATTTCCGGTTCATTCAAGATGGAAAATGATCCGCTCGAAGCAAGCTGCTATGCCAACCTGATAAGCAATTTCCTGTGCAACTCGAACAGAATAGACCAGAAAGAAAAGCCGATGCTCACCATGGCCATTTTCGAAATGCTCATCAATGCCATAGAGCACGGCAACTGCGGCATCACCTACGAAGAGAAGAGCGACTGGCTCGACCGGGGAAAAATGATCCAGGACCTCATCCGGATCAAATGCGCAGAGCCTGCGGTTGCGGCAAAACGGGTGACATTCGAATACGGCATTTTCCCCGAATGCGCGCGGTTCTCCGTCGCCGACGAGGGGAGAGGATTCGACTGGCGTTCCTACCTGAATGGGCGGCGCGTTGCGGACGTTGCCGAGCTTCACGGCAGGGGAATTTCCATGGCGAAACGGTTGATCCGCAACATGCGGTACAACGAAACGGGCACCGTGGTGCAATTCGAGATTCCATACCAAAAGGATGTGAGCGCGGCAACTCCCGCGCTCTTCAAATTCATAGGGTCGCGAAGCGTGAGGACGGGACAAGTGATCTTTCGTTACGGTGAGGCCGGCAATTTTATGTACTACATCGTTAAGGGCCAATACGACGTTATCGTAAACGGCCGCGTAATGTCGACCCTTTCGCCCGACGACGTCTTTATGGGCGAAATGTCGTTTCTGCTCAACAACCGTCGGAGCGCCACGGTAAAGGCGAAAACGGCCGGCACGCTCATTCCTATTTCGAAAGAAGATTTCGTGGAAGCCATCAAACGCAAGCCCCACTATGCGTTGTTTTTGTCCCGCCTTCTTGCCCAGCGGATCCAGCGGCTCAATCAGCGGGCGTTCGGGGCGTAGCATGATCGCCGTTGCGCCAGGGTGCAGTCTGGACGAAGGGGAACTGTCGTTCTCGTTTGTACGGTCCGGCGGGCCGGGCGGGCAAAACGTCAACAAGGTTTCCACCGCGGCGCAGCTGCGGTTCGACGCCGCGAAGTCGCCGTCGCTTTCGGACCCGGTGCGCAGGCGGTTGCTCGCGCTCGCCGGGGCGCGCGCGACGATGGACGGCGTCATCATCATCTCCGCAAGCCGGTTCCGGACCCAGGAGCGGAACCGGGCCGACGCGATCGAGCGGCTGGTTATGCTTATCCATAAAGCGCTTGCGGAGCCCAGGAAACGCAGGCCTACACGCCCGACACACGGTTCAAGAGTTCGCCGCGTTCAAAGCAAACGGCTGCAAGGAGAAAAGAAACGCGCAAGGCGGGGGATGAGTGATTTTGATTAGCGCAAGGTTTTGTCGCAGGTGCAGGCGACTCCGGACGCCAGATTGTTTTTTTTGTCATCGGAAGGCCCGTGTGTAGGCGACCAGAAACAGGGGCACAAAATTTTGTGCCCCTACTTCGCGCAAGGTGACGCCATTGCAACGGATTGACTTCCCCGCACGCAATCACGTAAGTTCTATCCTTGGAAAAGGTCGCCTGTTTGAGGGCGACCGACGTGGCTCGGCAGGCATCAACGCGTTTGTAAAGAAGGGAACTCGGTATGGCGATTGCAAAAAACATTAAAGACTCAATGGAAAATTCCTCGTTCATCCGCAAAATGTTCGAACTCGGGGCGCAGCTCAAGAAACAGCACGGTGAACAGAACGTCTGCGATTTTACGCTTGGGAATCCGGACCTCGAACCTCCGGCAAAGTTTCAGGAAACCCTTAAAGACATTGTGAGCGAGAAGATTCCCCTCAAACACGGCTACATGGCCAACGCCGGTTTTCCGGAAACGCGCAGGAGCGTTGCCGCTTATGTGTCGAAGGAGCAGGGGGTGCCGACCGCCGAAAAGAGCATCATCATGACCTGCGGCGCGGGCGGCGGACTCAACGTGGTGCTCAAGACCATCCTCAATCCGGGCGACACGATCGTCGTTAATGTGCCGTATTTCGTGGAATACAACTTCTACATTCGCAACCACGGCGGCGAAATGGTGCTTGCGGCCACCCGTGACGATTTCGATCTGGACATCGACGCCATCGAGAAGGCAATTGACAAAAGAACGGCCGGCGTTCTCATTAATTCACCGAACAACCCCACCGGCAAGGTATATCCGGAACAGACGATACGCGACCTGGGCCGGATGCTCCAGCGCAAGAGCGCGGAAACGGGCCGGGCAATTTACCTGATAAGCGACGAGCCGTACCGGAAAATCGTGTACGACGGACTCGTCGTTCCGCCGCTCTTTGCCAATTACGCAAACAGCATCGTGGTGAATTCGTACTCCAAGGACCTGTCGATTCCCGGCGAGCGGCTGGGCTACATCGCCGTGCATCCGGCGGCCGGGGATTTCGACAATCTCGTTGACGGCATGATCCTGTGCAACCGCATTCTTGGATTTGTCAACGCACCCGCGCTGATGCAGCGCGTGGTGGCGAAGATCCAGGGAGTGAGCGTTGACGCGGAATTGTACAGGCGCCGGCGCGACCTGCTGTGCTCGAACCTGGCAAGGCTTGGCTACGACTTCACGCCGCCGGGAGGCACTTTCTATCTGTTTCCCAGGGCGCCCGGCGGAAATGACGTCGAATTTGTGAAAGTCCTCCAGGAAAAGCTCGTGCTTGTTGTGCCCGGCACCGGGTTCGGCGCACCGGGATATTTCCGGATCGTGTTCTGCGTGAGCGAGGAGACGATTAAGCGGTCGTTCGCGGGATTTGAGTATGCGATCAAAAAGTTGAAAAGTTGACAGTTGAATGTTTAAAGTTGACAGTGAGGCACAAGGGGCCGCCGTTTCGTTTCTGATTTGGTGGGTGAATCACCCAGCGAGCGCTAACCCCGAAGCTTGCTTCGGGGTCAGCGAGCGATTACAAATATTTCTTCTTCCATAGGGATGGAAGGATTCCCCGCAGCTTGCTGCGGGGTCCTTCAATTGATTTCTGTCCGTTGGCTTCCGTCTTGTCAATTCCGTCAGGGTGCGAACAAGTCGGCAACAGTCTTCTGCCCGGCGTAAGGTGGACTGGAAGGTGCGCTGGAGCGCAGGGCTGCCTGACCCGGGCCGCCAGGCCTTAGGGCAGGCAGCACCGAGGCCAAGCGGCCGAGCCTGCAAGGAGACCGACCCCGGCTTCTCAGGCCGGGGTAACGCCCAGTTTTTTTTGGCATTGTTCTAATAATTTGACCCCAGATAATCCTTGCCTTAACTCCCGCCATATTCCATTTTAAATGTCTTTTTTAACACATCCGGCGACCTGATTTGAGCGTGGCGCTCCGGGGTTTGCCGCCTTCCCACTACAGAAGCTTGCAGCCATCCCGAATGGCTGCCCGCGAGGGTGTTGATGAACATACTACTGTTTCTCCTGTTGTTTCCTGCCGCGATGTCCCTGGTTTTCGCAATCTTGCCCGCTAATACGTTCCGAAATGCACTTGTCCGGATAAGCTGCCTGCTTATCGCGGCAGGTTCTGTGTACGCGGCATTCGTGTTTAACGGCCAGGGGTACCAATCTTTTAAAGTCGAGTTTCCTCACATCGACATGATCTTTTTCGGCGGCGAGATGTTGCTGTCGCTGTTCCTGTTGTATAAATGTATAGGGATCAAGAAACACGAATGGTACATACCGGCTCTCATTATTGTCCAGGCCGGGATTATGGCATATTGCGAAATGTCCGGCGCGGTCCCGGAAGTTGATAATGCCCTGTACATCGACAACCTTTCGATTATCATGGCGCTCATCATCGGAATCATCGGCAGCGTCATCTGCTATTATGCCATAAGCTACATGCGCGATTATCACCACCACAACCCGCAGATGAAAGACAGAC
The DNA here is from genome assembly GCA_003165595.1 of Fibrobacterota bacterium. GTDB lineage: Bacteria > Fibrobacterota > Chitinivibrionia > Chitinivibrionales > FEN-1185 > FEN-1185. The sequence continues at coordinate 126,726 of PLWQ01000018.1, forward strand.
AGCGGAGTTTCTTCTTTATCCTGTTCTTCTTTTTGTCGGCGATGTTCGGCGTCGTTTTCTCAAACAACCTGGTCTGGCTCTACCTGTTCTGGGAAATTACAACGCTTTCATCCTTTATACTCATCGGCTATCCAAAGACCGAAGAGGCCACACGCAACGCCTATAGGGCCCTGGGGCTCAACCTTTTGGGCGGCCTCGGCTTCGCCGGAGGAATCCTCTATCTTGTCAAGTTCTGCCCCGAGCACACCGTCGACCTTGCGCGTGTGATTGCGTCGGGCCCCGGCCTCATGCTTATCCCGGTGGTGCTTATTTCGTTTGCCGGCGTAGCCAAGTCGGCACAGATGCCTTTTTCTTCGTGGCTGCTGGGCGCCATGGTCGCCCCGACGCCGGTGTCGGCGCTGTTGCATTCCAGTACCATGGTAAAAGCCGGTATCTTTATCATCATCAAATTCGCGCCCGTGCTTTCGGGAACATGGGCCGGATATTTCCTTGCGCTCATTGGGGCCGTGACATTTCTCATGACGTCCATTATCGCAGTCACCCAGAGCAACGCAAAGCGCGTGCTCGCCTATTCGACCATCGCGAACCTCGGGCTCATCGTGGCATGCGCCGGCATCGGCACCTATGAGACCCTGTGGGCCGCGGTGCTGCTTACCATTTTCCACGCCGTATCCAAGGGGCTGCTCTTCCTGGGTGTCGGATCCATCGAACACAAGATCGGCAGCCGCGATATCGAAGATATGGACGGCCTCATCGTGAACCGTCCCGGACTGGCAGTCGTGATGCTTATCGGAATTCTCGGCATGTTCCTGGCCCCGTTCGGGATGCTCATAAGCAAGTGGATGTGTCTTGAGGCTTTTGTCAGTTCCTCCATTTTCGGCCTGCCCACCGGAGTGCTGATTGCGATGATTCTGGCTTTCGGCAGCGCTCCAACGCTGTTCTTCTGGGCAAAATGGATGGGGAAGATCGTGAGTGTTCCGGCAGGGTTGGCAAAAGGCGAGGGCCGCGTCCCGGGCGACGAATGGACCGCTCTTGTGGTGCTTGCCGTGGCAACGGTCGCGACAGCCGCGCTGTTCCCGGTTATTTCGTGGGTGTCGGTGGAGCCGTACATCGTGTCACTGTATCACCAGACCGTTTCGCTTTCCCAGGGAAACACTATCATCATGTCCATCCTTCTTGCGCTCATGATTCTGCTTCCGCTCAGCTTCCTGGCCTACCCAAAGAAGACAAAGCTTGTTCCGCGCTACCTCGGCGGCGCCAATGTTGGAGACAAAGGGGAATTCCTGGGCGCCATGGGCGTTGTGCAGCAGGCCACGATGCGTAACTACTACCTGGCCGGATTTTTTAGCGAAAAGAAATTAACAATTGCAAGCGTCCTCGTTACGATCTGCCTGATCGTTACGATGTTCGCGGTGGTGAAACTATGAAAACTGCTCTCTGCGTCGTCGCCTGGGTCGTTATCGCTCCCTTCCTCGGCGGGCTGCTTGCCGGCGTGGACCGCATCATCACGGCCCGAATGCAGTCGCGCGTGGGACCGCCTTTGCTTCAGCCGTTCTACGACGTGCTCAAGCTTTTCGGCAAGCAGGGCGTGGCCGTCAACGTCTTTCAGAATTACTACATGGTGTGTTTCCTTGTCTTCGTCATCGTCACCGGCGCGCTGTTTTTTTCCGGCGGCGACATTTTGCTTACCATTTTTGCGCTCGCCGTGGCAGGAGTGTTTTTCGCGCTCGGGGCGTTTTCACCGAATTCCCCGTATTCGAACATAGGCGCGGAACGCGAGCTTTTGCAGATGATGTCATACGAACCCATTCTCATCATTGCAGCAATCGGCATGTTCATGGTAACCAAGAGCTGGCATGTTCACGACATCGCGGGGTTCCAGAAACCGCTGTTCGTATTTCTCCCGGGCGTGTTTCTCGCGTTTCTTTTTGTCCTCACCATCAAACTGCGTAAATCGCCGTTCGACCTTTCCACCTCGCATCATGGGCACCAGGAACTTGTCAAGGGCGCTACAACCGAATTTGCCGGTCCATCGCTGGCCGTCATAGAAATTGCTCATTGGTACGAAAATGTTCTCCTGATGGGTTTTGTGTACCTGTTCTTCGCTTTCAACTGGGTCGTGGCAATTCCGGCGGTCCTTGTCGCGTATTTCATCGAAATCTTCATTGATAACACCTATGCCCGTCTCACCTGGCATTTTACCCTAAAGTCCTCGTGGATCGTGGCCGGAGTATGCGGGGTCGTCAATATTTTTCTCATCGCCTTCCTGGTTAAATGAGGCACACAATGAGTTTTTTCAAGAAATCTCCGTGGGTCATTCATTACGACGGATCGAGCTGCAACGGATGCGACATCGAGGTGCTTGCCTGCCTGACGCCGCTGTACGATATCGAGCGTTTCGGCATCATCAACACGGGCAATCCGAAGCATGCGGATGTTTTTCTCATCACGGGCACCATTAACGAACAGAACCTTGAAGTGGTGCGCAACATTTACAACCAGATGCCCGACCCCAAGGTCGTTGCCGCAATCGGGATATGCGCCACGAGCGGCGGCATCTTCCGGGAATGCTACAATGTCAAGGGCGGAGTAGACACCGCCATTCCGGTGGACATCTATATTCCGGGCTGCGCAGTGAGGCCCGAGGCGATTATCGACGGCGTGGTCGCGGCGCTCGGCGTGCTCGAAAAGAAAGCGGCCGCGCTTAAGACAATGAAAGCGAGTGCATGATGGTACACGTAGAAGAACAATCTCTCGTTGTCGTCGACAAGGGCCAGATCGTGGACAAGGCGACGCAAATGAGCAAGGAAGGCTTTCGCCTGGTCCAGATTTCGTGCCTGGCAAAGGATTCATACGAAGTGACGTATTCCTTCGACAAGAACTATGCGTGCGCACATGTGCGGGTCGTGCTTCCGAAGGACAACCCGGAACTTCCCAGCATCACGGGCGCCTATTTTGCGGCATTCACCTACGAAAATGAATTGCAGGACCTTTTCGGCATCAAGGTGTCCGGTCTCGCTCTCGATTTCAAAGGTAAGTTCTATAAGCTGTCCGTCAAGACGCCTTTCGCTCCTCAACCTCAACAACCGGCGCAATAATTATGGCAACCCGCACTATAGTTCCGTTTGGTCCGCAGCATCCGGTTCTTCCCGAGCCCATTCATCTCGATCTTGTGCTCGAAGACGAGAAGGTGATTTCCGCCATTCCGTCCATCGGTTTTATCCACCGCGGCCTGGAAAAGCTCGTTGAGAAGAAAGATTTTCTTGAAATGACCTATGTGGCGGAACGCATCTGCGGAATCTGCAGTTTCATTCACGGTCAGTCGTATTGCCAGGCGATCGAAGGCGTCATGAAGATCGACGTTCCCGAGCGGGCGCTGTACCTTCGCACCATCTGGGGCGAAATGTCGCGTATCCACAGCCACCTTCTGTGGCTCGGCTTGTTCGCCGACGGATTTGGTTTCGAAAGCCTTTTCATGCACTCGTGGCGCGTGCGCGAGAAATTGCTTGATCTCATAGAGGAGACAACGGGCGGTCGCGTGATCTTCGGCACCGCAAAAGTAGGCGGTGTCCGCCGCGACATGGAGAGCCTCACGCTTAAACGCGTCGAAGACGAGCTAAAGATAATAGAAAAGATGAGCCACGAGCTTACCGACGTGTTCAAGAAAGACAGTTCGGTAAAGCGCAGGACCGTAGGCAAGGGCGTGCTGTCCAAAGAAGACGCCATCACGCTTGGCGCAGTGGGCCCCACGGTGCGGGGGAGCGGTATCGCCTCAGATATGCGCAAGCTTGGATACGCCGCGTACGGAAAAATTTCCTGGGAGCCCGTCATCGAGACCGGGTGCGATTGTTATGCGCGCTGCATGGTCCGTTGCCGCGAGTTGTACCAGTCGTTCGACATGATTTATCAGGCAATGGCAAAAATTCCCGACGGCCCGGTCGACGTGAAGGTGACCGGCAATCCCAACGGCGAATACTTCGCGCGCGTGGAACAGCCCCGCGGTGAAGTAATATACTATGTCAAGGGCAATAATACCAAAAATCTGGAGCGCTTCCGCGTGCGTACGCCGACGTTCGCAAATGTTCCGCCGCTTGTAAAGATGCTCGGCGGATGCGAGCTTGCCGACGTGCCCGTGATCGTGCTCACCATCGATCCCTGTATCAGTTGTACGGAGCGTTAACCATGTCGCAAATGTCTATAGGAAAAGTCGTCTCCCGCAGTTTTCTGTCGCGTCCGGCCACGCGCCTGTATCCGTTTGAGAAACGGCCGTTTTACAAGGCCACGCGCGGTGCGGTCGCCATCGACATCGAAAAGTGCATACTGTGCGGCATTTGCCAGAAGCGCTGCCCCACGGCCGCCATCACGGTGACAAAAGCGACAAAAGACTGGCAAATCAACCGGCTGCGCTGCATTTCGTGCGGCGCATGCGTCGACGCGTGTCCCAAGAAATGCCTGTGGCTGGAGAACATGTATTCGCCTGCTGTGGTACAGAAGGGCGCCGACGACAAATTTCATCAACTGGACAAACCCGGCCTTGAGACCACCAAGGCATAGGCTTTGACTTCGAACGACCGGGAGCGGGGCGGTTCTTGTTGCAGAGAATCGCCCCGCTCTCGTTGTGCAATGCTCAAAAAGGTGCCTTCCTCTGAGGCGATTGTTATATTACTAATTGCCGTCAACATGCCATAACCCCGGCGTATGCCCCCATTCCAATGCAAAGGAGCTGCGGATGAAAACAAAGGTCCTCAACCTGTTTGTTGCATTATTTGTGACTTCTGCGCTTGTTCTCATGTCCTGCGCGCCCTATGCTCAACTCAAGCCGAAACCCGACCTGTCGAACGTGGAGCAAGGATACATCGAACTCAAGAACGACAAAAAGGACTTTGAGCTCAAGAAACAAAAGAAATATGTTGTGACGTTCCCGGCTCCCGCGGAAGACAATTTCTACCTTGTGCTCAATGTGCCCTCAAAAAAGAAAATGAACAGCTTCTTCTCCAACAGCTTTGCGAAGAAAAAGACACCCGGCGAGAAAACCAAGGACGAGACGTTGTGGCCCGACTCCGTCAGCGTGTACGCGGTCAACACCAAATCGCCCGCGTACTATTGGTTCCTGGAGGTGGGAGCCGAAGATTTCCTGCTGCACATGAAATACCGGTTCGCTCCCCAGTGGCGTTTCAAATTTGAGACAAAGGCAGCCGAATACAACTCGATTCTTGCGAGAAACATAGTTGACAGAAGCGCGTATAAGGGAATCGGCTCCACAACGCAGCTCGACGGCCTGAACTACGGCGTTGCCATAGATACGGTAAAGCGTCACGAAGCTGCGCTCGAAGCGGTGTACAAGGAACTTCTCGCCATCGAAAGCATTTTTCCCGCCCGGATCGTGAATTCCACGGACCCCGCGTACCAGAATTACAAAAAGCTTCGCGCCAGCCTCGAAGATGAAATGAACTTCCAGAAGGCCTATCTGGCTGCGCTCGATTTCTTTTCCAAAGAAAAGGCATCCCGCCAGAACCCGGCCGATTTCATGGCGCGGCTGGACGATTTTATTTCGTACTTCGGTCAGAAACAAATGCTTGCTTCCAATGTTGTTGCGGAAAGCCAGCGCGCGCTCAAGGGCAGGTTCGACGAGGTGATGCCTTTTCTTGCCATGAGAATGTCGGGCAAGGAAGACGTGACGCCCTTCGACAGCGCCCTGTACTTCACGCCGTCGCTGGGCAAGCTGGTCACGCTGCACGAAAAGGCGGATATTTCCGTGCCGCAGGATCTGTCGCAAATGGTAAAGTTCGTCTCCGATTTCAACACGCGGACCAAGACCGTTGTGGCGCTCAAGGATTCGCTCGACCGGATTGGAAAAACCGTGCTCGGCGGGCCGCAGATGCCCGGCGACGAATTCTTCAAGACCGTGGTTGAACGCCTCACTGCGGTGAAGAATGCGATTCCGGCCAGAATAGACGAGCAATACGGAAAGTTCGCCGGATACAAGTGCTCGCAGGCGTTCAATGCCGAAATCGCGAAGCTTGCAAACGATGTTGCGCAGCATCTGGGCGAAGCCCGCCAGGCGGAAGTGCTCGTCCAACAGGTTAACATGTTCAAGGCTCAGGGTGATTACCGGTCCATGGTGGGCCTGCTTGCCCAGGCAAAGCAGCTCGGGTTCCTTATCGATAAGTACCGCGATCTCGACCGGATGTCAATCGAACAGCAGATGAAGGCGATCAAGGGCTCGCTTTCGTCAAACTCCTGGGCTCAGGCTGAGAACGGTCTCAAAACGCTGCATACCGACAACACATTCCTCAATCCTCAGGGAATTCTTCCGTACAAGCAGGCTGCCGTACGTGAGCTTGAAGACTCCCTGTACACGGGCGTGGAGCGGCTCACGCGCGCACGCGTCAATAAGTTCTGCGAAGACAAGGTTGGCGTGCTGGAGAACGTGGATTCGCTCTACTCCGATTCCGTGTTTCTGCCGGCCTATAACATAACCTTTTCGTCCGGATCGCAGAACCATCTGCTCCAGAAGAAGGACGCGCTCATGGCCGACCTTGCCAAGCTTAAGGATTACGACTTCCCGGCCAAGGCGATCAAGCTTTGCTACGAGCAATTCATCAAGAATCCTGAGGACAACGGCGTGCTCAAGGCGCGCGCCGTTGTGACGCACGGGAACCATTACAAGGGCGACGACAAGGATCTCAAGATCCGCGTTGCGGAATGCAACCCTCAATCGGCCAAGAAAATAACCAAGCCCAAGGAATATCGGCGCGTGTTCGCGCTGCCCATCACCGACAACCGTAAGGGCGGCAAGAACAAATACTACATCCGCCTCAACGTGGACATCCCGACGGACGCAAACTTCCCGGTGTACGACGTGAATATCAAGCTTCCCAAGGAAATCGCTCAGAACGCGGCTACGAGCCAGTGGTACGACGAGATACTGCTTAACAAGAAGCAGCTCAAGAACGAGGGCCGGTTCTCCATCGGCGCCCCCACGGCCTCAAACGAGTACGAATGCCAGATCACTCCCGTGCAGATGAACAAGGACCAGAGCAACATTCTGGAGGTCAATTTCACCTATCACGCGTTCAAGCCGTTCCCGGTGAGCGTGATGGTGCAGAAGCCGATAATAAAGAAGAATTGATTGCCGGCTAAAGCAGGGAAGATGCAGAGGTCGCCATGACGGACAAGAGATTGCTGGACGAGTTCGTTCGAAGGATCGTCGACATCGTCCATCCCGAGCGCCACGTGCGAAAAGCTTCGGTGCTAACCGCCTACGCCGTCCAGACACGATATCCTGGTGATTATGAGCCCGTCTCGGAAACCGAATTCCGTGAGGTGTTGGAAATGGCAACACATGTTTTTGATTGGGCAAAAGCAGCAATTGTAAATAGATAGAATCTGGACAGGGAGAATCGAATTGTACCCAGCAATCCATAGAAAGGGTGTCTCATGAAAAAAGCAATCATCATTATCTGCGCGGTTCTCGTGGCCGCCGCGGGTGTGGCCGTGTACTGGTTCGTATTCCGCAAGAATTTGAGCGACAGCATTGTTATCCCGTATATTGCGCACCAGAAGCCGCGTATCGACCCGCACGTTCCCAGCCCGATTCCCATAGCCGACAAGCTTGACGAAGTGGTGTTCGACGGGCTGTTTAACGTTTCGGCGAACCCCAGCGGCATCACCTACGAAGACGGGCTTGGGGAATATCTGGGCATCGACAAGAACAACGTGGTGACGGTGCGGCTCAAGCAGGGAAAGAAATGGCATTCGAGCTGGAATGTCACCATGGAGAAGAACAAGGCAACAATCACGCCCAAGCTGGACGTAGTTTTTTCCGCGCAGGACCTTCAATTCACGCTGCGCCGTATTCAGAAGCTCGGCAGCCTTTCGCCCGACTATATCCTGGTGTCGCAGGCGATACCGGATTTCAATTTTTCCGGGCCGGACAACAACGGCGAAATAAAATTCCAGTTCAAAGGCGACCGCATCTGGGGAGAGAGCGACATCAAAGAGGTTCTGTCGTTCAAAATAATCCCGGCAACTTCGGAAATGGACGCCCCCGCCTACAATATCGGGACAGGTCCGTACATGCTTACCGGTGAATACGAAGACGTGATTTTCTTCCACAAAATGCCCGAGGGTGTGGCGCATATCACGAATTTTATTCTCAAGCCGTTTATCGACAACAGCACCTACACCACCGAACTGAGGAACCGGAACGTCAACACCCTGCTGTCCACGCCGTTCGGCGCCGTGTCGCCCATCCTCGGCGACAGTACGCAGTTTTTCCATAAGTCAAGTATCGCCACGTGTTTCTTCGCCATCCTTTATAATGTTGAGAAACTCAACCACGACCAGCGGCTTGCCCTGCGCAAGCTCGTCAATAACGAGATGGTTATGGATCGCTTCTTCAAGATGAATTCCCAACAGCAGCGCCATATCGCCAATTACAAAGGGGAGGGCGACAATTACGCCGAGTATCTGAACAACAGCGTGTTTCCCACCACCTCGTACTATGTTGAAGAAAAAGTGGTGACGCCGCTTGCCGCCAGGGAAGGCCCGGACCCGTCGGTGCTGCCCGATACGGTGCGTATCCAGACCTGCCTCAACTACGATTTCCGCGAAGAGCTTTCCGACATCGTTGAAATCCTCAATGACCCGGGCATGTTCCATGGCAAGATCAAGGTGAGCGCCGTGAGCAACGACGAGATCCGCAGGGGGAATTACGACGCAGTGCTCGTTCCCATCTCCGGGTACCGCAGCAATTTCCTGTTCGACCTGTATCCAATTTTCCTGCGCGAACCAGATTTCGAATCGTACAAAATCAACCTGCAGACCATGGTTGACGGCAAGGGAAAAGATGCGGCAGATCCCAAGTGCTTCACCGCATCCAGGAACTTTTTCCACCTTGACCTGAGCGGCTCGTCGCCCGATCGGGACGACACCAGGAAGCTCCTCGACGACATTTACAATTTCATGTCGACGCGCGAAATCGGCGACAAACAGGCATATTCGCAGATGATAGACCAGCTCGACCAGAAGCTGGCGCTCGGCTCGTGGCTGTTCTCGCTGCCGTCGCTGGCCTATTTTTCGACGCAGTTTGATGCCTCGACTATCGACTTGTACGGCACTGCGTCGCAGTTGTCGACTGTTGAGAAGTGGGAAGAAAGAAAAAAGCAGTAGTCTGAGTAATTGCTTGTAGAGAATGTGGAGGGAACCCGTTTTACGGTTCCCCGTGGTTTGAACATCCCCGCAACAAAACGCGAGCCCGACTATGTGGGGCCGGGCTCGCGCAAAAAAAACAACTGACGCCATTCCTGCTGCTAGGGATACTGATCGATAACCGATTTGGTGTTTGCGCTGTTGGCAGTGGCGCCTGTTCCGTTGACAACATGCGTGATCTGCCCCTGGTTGCCGCCGAGAGAAATGATGACGGCGTGGTGAATCTTCATTGCTCCGCCGGTTGGACCTTCAATGGCATTGTCCACCTTGATCGCAGCCTTGTTGAAATAGGCATAAATTCCAAGCCCCCATGCCTCGTGACTGGTGACCGTGCTCGCCACCTTGTATGACGCGTACCCGCTTGCGCCGTCATGGTTGAAATCGCCCTGGCTCGGCACGTCGTAGGGCATTTCACATTGCAGGAAGTAGTTTCGGCCGTCGTTTCCGTTCCACATACACTGGTATTGCTGGTGATGTTCAACCATTTGAGCGTACACGGTCACCTTGTTGCCGTTGACAATGAGGCCGTGCTTGGAGGTATTCGAAGTCCAACCAACGCCGGTGCCGTGATCCGCGCGCCAGAGCCAGCAGTGGTCAAGGATAACATTGTTGCTGTTGATCATCACCGCGCAGGAGTCCTTTCCGGCGCCAAAACCGCCTTCCCGCGCAAAAATGTCGAACAGGCAGGTGGGGTTTGCGCTGTGATCATTCGGACTGTCCGGATCGTCGCCTACCAGCAACTGCACGTCGACAGCTGACGTGCCGGCATCGAACAGCAGGCCGCCGATCTTCACTCCGTCAACATCGGCCACCCGCATTGATATGACGCCGTTTGCCGGTACCAGAGTGGCGAATCCGAGTCCCAGAACCACGGTATTCGGCCGGAGAATGGAAATGGAGTTTTCGAGATTGTAAATGCCCGGCGTGAGGATCAGGTTCTTGCCCTGTGCGAGTGCCGCGTTGATGGTGGCGGCGCTGTCGGTTGCGGCCCGGGCAAGGTAGAACTGATCGATGGGCATCGATTCTCCCGCCAAGGTCGCGCCCCCCCAGGTGATGCCCTGTGAGTTGCTTCTGAGTGCAGGAACAAATACGGAGTAATTTCCCGCTGCGTCAATGCAGAGAAAGGGCTTTTCGCGAGAGACGGGCGTAAGCGGAACAACCGAGACAGCGCCGGTGGGCCAGTTTTCCAAGGGTGGGTCCATGTCGCCTTGAAAGAACATGTTCCAAACGCCGCCGGCCCACGCTGCAAGATTGCAGTTGCGTGTGTACCACTGCTGCTGGGAGCCGGAGGAGATCGTCCCGTCAATCATGCAGTCGGACATGAAGCCGCCGCTGGAGCCGCCGCCGTCATCGAGCTTCATCGCGCCCTTCACGTGCATCCGCCTGAACGGCGCGGCCTGAGAAACCGCCCACACATCCGTGCCGCCCGTGGGAGAAACGCTCAAATTCTCCGCGCCGCGCCAGAAATATACCAGTGAACTGGTGCCCCGCGACTGCACTGCACCCGTGATCGCAACCGAATCCGGAGAAAGCCCCAGCCCGAGCGCCTGGATGTAGTAGCCCAGGGTGACTGTGAGATTGTAATGCCCCGGCTTGAACAAATAGGCTGCACGCTGGGTCGAGAACTGCGACGTGGAGCCCAGAAGTCCATCCATGGTGGATTGGATCGTGGACATCGGCATCGACGGGTCGAATATTTCTACGTTTGGTCCAAAGTCCGGGGCGGACACGCCGGAGAGCACAATATTGATTGTGTCCGTGAGTGAGCCGATCTGCCGCACGTTCGTCTGGTACCCGGATTTGGCCGCTTGCAGCCAGTCGGTTGCCTCTCGTTTCGACAATAAACTGTTTGTCAATGACCCGCTCGATACGGAGAATGCGCCGGTACTCCGGGATTCAATCGGGTATGTTCTGTTCGTCCCGCCGATGGAGACGTGCAAAAGGAGAATGCCGTGGCCGAGCCGGTTGGCGGCGGCCGAAGCGCTCGTGGTGCCCATACTCAGCATGCCGGAAAAAACCCGTGCAACCAGTCTGCCCCGAACGTCGGAGAGCGTGACATTCGCTGGCATTGGCTCCGGAACTCGAAAGACGAACGAGCCGTTTCTGTATGCGACGCTACAGGCGGGTCTTTGAGGAACGGGCACAATTGTACCCGTCCGGCTTGCAAGCAAATAGGTGCCGTCCGCCCTCGTGGTGCAAGACGCAGCGTGCACAAAAAGCCTTACGACCACTCCTTGCAAAGGTTGGCTGGACGTGTCGGTGACGGTCCCGGAAATATTGACGGTTTGGCCGCAGACAAAAGAGAATAGGAGCAGGATCGGCAGCGAGACTTTTCTCATGTGAACAAGGCTCCCCAAAGGGCAAACAGTTCGTTCTGTCGTTGGAACTCCGGCCGGACCGGCCGCCTATCAATGGTAGCCGCCTGGCGAGGAGGTCCCAGGAGAACTCCCGGCCAATAACCTTTCCCGTTGTCCTGTCCGACTCGTCTATCCTAAAATATAATTGCAGAACCAGCCGCCGTTTGAACTCCGTCACGCGTCAGAACAATTTCTTGTTATGGTTAGGTGCGGCGTGATCCGCATTCTTATCCGGGTAGGGCGAGTGAATAGATACACGGTATCCTCGGTTTCCAGCTCGATCAATAATTATTTTATAGTCCGGGGATTTCTTCCGACGAATTCGAGCCGCGTTTCTCAACCAGGCTGCAGGCGCAATGAACACGATAGTCATCACATCGGGCGCAATTCTTTTGTCAATAGCCGGCTTCTGCTATTCTCAGAAATCCGCCGACTTCGCCATCTTGTCGCAGCCGCGCGATTACACCATCCTCAATCAATACCAGCAACCGCTTTCGGATGCGGAGAAGAAGTCGCTTGGGGTCAACCTGCCGGCGCAAATTGAGAATGACGATGAACTGCTCGGCGATCAGATCACCCATGCGCTCAGGTTTGATTTCGATGGAAGGACATGGTTTCTTCAAAAGGACGAAGCCGGTAACTTGATCGGCGACAGGGGCAAGCAGTTCCGGCAGATGTTCAGGAAATGCACTGTTCTTGGTGACACTCTCCTGATAACTGAAGACCGGGCCGTGCCCTTTTCGGAAAAATTCCCGCCCGCCGGCCAGGGAAAGTCTCTTGGGAAAGGGGAGGCTGTCGTAAGAATATTCTCCACCGGACAGTTCGTCTACGTCAAGCGCGGCGATGCCCGAGCGGAGTATGGGTGGTGTTCGTTCGCGAGGAGGTCGGCATGGAAAGCCGTTGAACATGCCGTGGAGAAACCCCAGGCGCTCACCGGCCATCTGTCGGATCAGATTGTCCGGCGCTTTGCAGAGGCCAACAAGGTGTACAAAGAGTATTTCGATCATTTCAATGAATTCACGCACCAGGAGAAAACAGTTCCGGCGTGGCAATGCGAGGCAAGCGGCAACGAGGTGCGGTGCACCCTTAACCTTCCGTACAGAAACAGCTCACAGCTCGAAGAAAGCACGCAATACCTTGTTCGCGACGTGGAGAACATGTTGATCGGAAAACACTACGAGGTTGTGGGCGGCAAGGGCGAAATCCTGGTTAAGCCGAAGGCGGACGCTGGAGCGCGGCAGTGAATCGAAAACTCTTCGAACATGGGCTGAGCATCGCTTTCGTGACGGCCGTATTGCTGTGCGTGCTCTTTGCGGTACGTTCCGGCACTCAGACCAGAACCAAAGCCGAAGCAGCTTCGTCGCAGACCTACGGCAATCTCGGGTTCGTGGATTTCGACAATGCTTTTCACAAGGCGCTGCTCAAGGACGCGGTGAACATCTTCTACCCGGACCAATACGAAAAGAACAACGCCGCGGTTGAGAAGATTCTTGCGAATAAGGAAAACGAATTCAGCAGGAAGCTGCAGGAATCCGGCGTGGAGGAACGGCTTTCGTTTGGAAAGCTTTTGCAATTGTTGGTCATGCTTCTCAAGTTCGTACTCGTGTACGCCGTCGTAATGATCCTAACGTACTATGGCGTCCAGACGATTGCCGTGTTCCGGTTTACCCGCAAGAAACTGCGGTCGCGCGAGACAACCCGGTCCTTTGCGGGTGTCCTTGCCCGCGTTGCAAAAACAATCGGAAAGACAGCCGTGTATTTCGTACTTTTCTCTCCCGCCTACGTAATCGCGTATTCAATAAGGACGGAATTCAATACCGACACAATCGTCTTTATGGCGCTGCTCGGCGTAATATCCAACGGCCTGCTTGTTACCTACGCGAATAAGTTCTACGCCTTTCTTGTTGCGGAAAGCAGAAAAGGATACGTTGAGACTGCGCTTGTGAAGAACTTGTCGGATTCGTATTCGCCCCGCGGACCGGGCGGCATCGGCTACCGCGCCATTCTGAGGCCCGCCAAGCGGTTCGACGGACATGTGTTTGGCCACATTTTTTCCAATGCGCGATACCAGTATCTGTCGACCATCAAGGAACAGGCGTCGTTTCTGGTTTCGGGCCTCATCATCATCGAAATGGCGCTCAACATTCACGGTCACTTGAGCTACGAGATGCTGCGTCAGATGCTGTACAAGAACTACGACATTGTGATCGCTATTATCCTGGGAATCTTCTATGTGGTGAAGGGAACGGAAGTCGTGGTTGATATGATGGGGAACAGGGCGGAGAAGAGGATGGAGAACAAGTGAGTTCAAAGTTGAAAGTTTGAAGTTGAAAGTTAAGAGAAGCAGGGAATGGGTACCACATTTGAAGACTTGGATGTATGGAAGAGATCATGCAGATTGACCGTGGAAATGTTCTCTTTGCTTAAGTCGTGCAAGGAATACGGATTGAAGGACCAGATGCTGCGCGCCTCGGTGTCGATCGCATCGAATATTGCCGAGGGGAGTGAGAGAAACAGCTCGGCGGAGTTCCGCAGATTTCTCTTTATCGCCAAGGGTTCGGCGGCGGAGCTGCGGACGCAGGTATACATTGCCGGTAGCATCGGAGTCTTTGAGGCTGACGTTTGCCAAAGGCTTGCTGCCGAATTGAAGGAAGTATCCAAAATGCTCCAGGGACTCGCAAATTCATTATCGACAAGCAGGAGCGTGGGACGCAAAGAGCAATGAACGAGGGCGACGTTCTATTCGGTCAACTTTCAACTTGAAACTTTTAACTTTCTACTAGTTCAAATGAAACAATTGTTGAAAAGAAAAGACTCCCGCTGGCTCGGCATATGGCTCGCCGGTATTCTCCTTGTGGGAATATGGGACGTCCTGTTCCTCAACAGGCCCGCGCTGCTTCAGGTGACGGCCGGTTTCTTCAACACCTTCTGCGTTGCGCTCCTGGTGGTCGTCTTCACGCTGCTATTGGCATGGGGCTTCGCGCTGGCGCTCCATTTTCTTGACGCCGGGAGGAACAGGACCCCCTATATGCTGCTCACCTTTGCGCTCAATCTTATCCGTTCCATTCCTCAGATCGTGGGCATTCTCTTCGGGTACGTGGGAGTGAGCGCGCTTGTGGAGGCCGGTTTCATTCGAAGCCCGGTCTTGATTTTCTCACTCCTCGCGCTGTCAATCAGCCTCTTTGTGTTCATAGAATTCGTCGACCTCCTGCGCGAACGCATCGCACACTTCCAAAAGCTCGACTTTTACAATGCGATGCGTGTCTGCGGAATTTCCGAGGGGCGTGTGATCAATTTCGACATTTTGTGGAAGAACAGCAGGATTCACATTCTTAACAAACTGATATCGGTATTCGGCGCGGCCATATTCCTGCAATGCAGCGTGGATTTCATCATTTCGGTGGGCCTTTCCACCGACGTCAATTCGGTGACCCTGCCCGCGACCATGGGCAGCCTTCTCGCCAAAATAGACAGCAAGCAGGACATCCTTGCCATCGGCTACACGCTCACGCACCCGGCGTACGCGGGCAACCTGTTTTTCGAACATCTGATGGGGCTCACGGTTGCGTTTCTCGTGGTCTTCACGCTCATGTCGGTGTACCATATCGCAAATGGGTACGCGGAAAGGCACCGTCTATGAACGCCCATCGCTATTCCGTCTGCATCCGGGCCGGCGAGCGGACTATCGTCACGACGGACAACTACGACGTTGTCCCGAACGAGATTACATTTCTCTTCGGAGAGTCGGGCATTGGAAAGTCGATGATCTCCAAAGCGGTGTACGGGCTGCTCGACCCCGACGATCTCGACGTAACGGTAAACGGACGACCGTATCCCGAATATTGTGCCCTCGCTTCGACTCACGAAATACGCGACAACAGTTTTTTCGTATTCCAGGAACCGTCGTCACACTTGAATTCGCTGATGAAAATCTCGGACCAATTGAGCGAGGGGAGCCTGAGGCTGTGCAAGGACGACTCCGAGATACTCGGCAGGCTGTGGCAGAACGCGGACCGCAACGCTCTTCGCCGCGTTCTCAATGTTTTTCCCAAACCCTACCGGCCAAGCGGCGGAGAAAAGCAGCGCGTGCTGCTGGCAATGGCGTTCAAGAAAATGGATGTCTTGGCATCGACAAAGGATGACGGAGCGGAGAGCTTTTTTGTGTTCGACGAACCGACGGGCAGCCTCGACAACAACTACCGCAATCTTTTTCTTGAGTTGCTTTTTGAGAAATATACGCGTCGCCCGTTTACGGCGATGATAATCACCCACGACTACTCGGTGATAAGCGAATTGTACGCGCGGTATCGGGGGTTCCTGCCGCGCATTCACCTCATGGAGCTGCGGCGCGCCGGCGCGCGCGCGGTGGAGGTGATCGATTTCTCGGCGCAGGAGTACCTGAACTGGCTCGGTGAAAAGCCTCCACAGGTTTCGGGCACGGTCGCGGGCGCGGCAGTGCTCGATTTCGGCGCCCGCTTCTCCGTGTTTGGCCGGAACCTGTGCCTTTTCAAGGACGCCGCCCACACGCAGCCGGCAAACCTGGTTATCCGGAAGGGTGAAATGGCATATGTCAAGGCACCGAGCGGCGTGGGCAAGACAACTCTGGCAAAGGTAATCATGGGCCTGTACCATGCGCACGATCTGGCTATGAACCTCTGCGGCATGCCGATTACAGGGCGCACCGGGAAGAAGGTGTGGGAAACCAGGATATGGGGCAAGAAGGCGACCATGGTGTTTCAGCACGCCGACGAGTCCCTCAACCTTGCCGCAACGGTGCGGGAAACGTTCCTCGGTTTGCCGCTTGCGCGCAGGCTCACGCCGCAGACGCTCGTCTCGGCGCTGGGCGAGCTGTTCGAAGACTCGGTGACCGATGCTTTCCTTTCGAAGAAAGTGGCAATGCTTTCCGGCGGTCAAAAACAGCGGCTCAACCTGCTGCGCAGCATCGTGCTGGGCACCGACCTGCTTATTCTCGACGAACCGCTCAACGGCCTGGATTTCCTAAGCGTCAAGAAGGTCTTGTCGATTCTCGACGATCGTCGCGGCCGGGGCGCAGCCCTGCTGATGATTTCTCACAACGAAGAAATCTTCGATCATTTTGTGGGCAGGGAGCATGTGTACTATTTGACGGAATGCAGCTAACCATGTACGATGCGGATGCAGCCGCCTGGCGCCGCAGTGCGGAGTCCTTCAAAAGCCGGTGGCTTTTCACCTGAACGATTTACTCAACCTTCATAGCCAAGGAGCATCCATGAAATTCACCGTGAGGGCGATTTTGTCTTCATGCTTTATTGTTGCTTGCGCGGGCGTTTCTTCGGCCGACCCATGGAAAATTGACCTGAATCTTAACCTGACCACCGGCGTCAATTCCTACAGCAACAACTGGGTCGGCGGCGAAGCGGGGTCGTTCACCTGGGCGTCCCAGTTCCTTGGCAATGCGGAAAAGCAAATCAGTCCAATACTAAACACAAGAACAACCCTTAACCTGCAGTTCGGGCAAACAGCTGTACAGGACAAGGACACAAAGCATTGGAGCGCACCCCAGAAATCTTCCGACCTGATTGATGGGTTGGAGCTTCTGCGGTTTACCTTGGGCGGCTGGGCCGACCCGTTCATCAGCGTACGCGCGATAAGCGAATTCCTTGACGGAAGCGATACCATGCTTGTACGCTACGGCAACCCGTTGGACGTTACCGAGGCGGTGGGCGGCGACCGCGTCCTGCAGAAGAATCAGAACGTGGACTGGTCGACACGCTTAGGCGTAGCGGCGCACCAGCTTGTCGACCGTCATCATCTCGATACGGCGACCGGCATACGCGCCAACGACGTCACCAACGACGGCGGGGTTGAATTCGACATGGACCTCAAGGCGAACAACAAAGCGAAATGGGTGACGCTGCTCAGCTCGCTTCGGGTATACGAAGCCCTGGTAAGCTCCAAGGCGAACGCTGAAAAAGGAACACCGGAGGAAAATGACTGGAGATATCCGCACGTGAAATGGGAAAACAATCTTACGTTGAATTTCGCCAAGTATCTCATGCTCAATGTGTCGGCATATTTGTATTACGACAAAGACATCAGCAGAGACGTGCGTTTGAAAGAAGCGATTACGGCGGGGTTGACCTACGTTTATTCCAAGAAATAAGCAGGCGGGAAATATTTTCCGCGGTGATGAAGGGGCTCAGGCGCCGCGCCTCTTGCTGACCCTGTCGAGGTTCTGCTTTTTGCGGAAGAACGCCGCTTCCATTCGGCGGAAATCGTCGTGGCCGCAAGTTCCTCTGCAACGTGCGGCCAGCTCGTCCGATTCGTGAAAGGTCTTCTTCGCGACGGCGCACGGATAGTCGTCGCACATGCCGCAGTTGTCAATGTGCCTGGAGCGCGCGCAGGTTCTCTGGTCGTGATAAGCGCACGGCTCCGCGCTTGTGCATCCATTGCACAACAGGGATTTTGCAGGCGTGCCTGCCGGCCGCAGCCCGGTTCTTACCCAGAGCGCAAGCGTATCCTCCAGGAGTTTCGCGTCGCCGGTCCTCGTGGCAATGGCGCGCGGGCACTGGTCGCAGTTGTCGCCGCAAACGCCGAGCGTGGGCATGGTTACTCCTTCGCCGGCTTGCCGAAATATTCCCGCATGGGCGCGAAATAGAAATCTTCCCAGCCTTTCTTGTAGCTGCGAGCCTGCCCCTTGGGTATCTGGCTGTGCGCGAGCGTGAGTGTTGCGCCGTGTGCGGTCTTGGCAAAGCGGATTTTCACCAGCGAATCAGGATCGTTTTCGGGAAACTCCGTAGTGCGCCATCGCTGGACAATCTTCTTGTCCTTGACAAGCTCGATTGTGGTGCCTGTGATGTAATCGTCCCAGGCCGCAAATCTACCGCCGACTTTTGCAGAAATTCTGGCGGTCGAGCCGGTAAAGGCCGTGTGTTCCTCGGAAGAAAGCCAGGCCGTGTACAGGGTTTTGGGCGAAACGGGGAACGTGGCGGAAACGGTAAAGGATAATGCCACAGTGTTGCCTTTCTGCTATTATCATGCTATGGAACGCGTTGGCTACGATTGCGAGGACACGTGTGAATCCCCAAGTTTGCGCATTCCCCGAAGGTTCGCTGTCGCGCCTACTCCTGTAGTGTTGTATGCAGTCGTGGTCGTGGTGCTTCGGGGTTGGCAAACGACTGTAAATTTCTTCTTCCTTGGGGATGGAAGAGGCCCCGCAGCTTGCTGCGGGGTCCGTCAATAGCCTCGGGTCATCACGCTGTTTGTGAAAATACTTTTCCCAGGCCATCGGCGCATTTATTTTCAGAGCGACCCACACCATGTAATTGCCAGAGTGGCAGGCCCGGCCTTTAACCGTTTGAAGGAGGTCTATCGTGAAGTCCCAGACTGCGGTGAAATTCTTTCTCGCGCTGGCGCTTGTGTGCAGCTCGCTTTTAGCAAAGGACATGATTCTCACAACGCTCGACGGCCAGAAGATCGTACTTCACGAAGACAATACCTGGACGTTCCAAAACGGGAAAAGGGGCGAGATCGACCAGGATTTTACCGTTCCGGTAAACGGTGGAAAGATCGTGCTCATCGCAACGGACGGCACCTGGGGCTTTGTCGAAAAGGAAATCGTACACCAGGAGGAGGAGGTGAAGGCCGATTCTGTGGTGGGCAACGGGCATTCTGTCAACAAGGACGTGATGGCGGCAAACGCCGAGGCCCAGAAGCTGGCGCTTGCACAGGCCACTGCCAAAATAAAGGTTGCTTTGGGCAAGCTGAAGATCGATGCTGCCAAACTGTCCGATTGCATCAAGCGGGCCGAAAAGGACGTTACCAAGAAGGAAGATTTCAAGCAGGGAACGGGCTGGGACGTTTCGGTTCGCGTATTTCTCGACCGTGGCAGTATTCTGGCGGTTGCCGACTGTGCCATGAAGAAGGACGACGAAGCTGCCGATTCGACCAAGAAGGCGGCGTCGGCAAAGAAAAAGCCCGGCAAGAAACCGGCCGCACAGTAGGACTTTTTCCTACCACGCCATGCAAAGGAGATGCAAACTATGAGAACCGCCACACGGTATGGCATTCCCGCAGTATTTCTTGCGGCAGCCGTGCTTTTCTCCGGCTGCGCTTCCCGCATTCCACTTACAAAGGCGCTTATCCGGGAATACAATTTATCGTATGCCGACATCAAGCGGCTCCAGCTTTACACCTCGGACGATATCCTGCTTGAGCAGGAAGCCAGGAACGTCAACAAGGACATAGACCAGACGCATTCGCTCAAGAAGGTCGAAGATCAGTACATCAAGCGCGTTTATTTCAAGCGGCAGACCCCATGCATCGCCGTTGAGGCATCGGCCGACAGGCTCAAGGTTGCGTTCGAGCCGGCCGACAACCTCACGTTCACCTACGAATCGGCCAATCCGGATCGCGAAGGCTACGTGTACAGGCCCGAAAAGAAGGCGACGAAGGAAGAGCTGTCGAGGCAATCCGAGGGAAGCCTGTTTGACAATTGGCGGATCGTGGGACAGCAAACCTATGCTGATTCAACCTACAATGTGATTATCCGCGATGAGTTTCCGCTCCTGCTGGTCGACCAGGCCAGCCTCCGCACGTTTCTCGTTGAGTCGCGCACCGTTCCTGGCATGCGGCAGACGGACATTGACAAAGAAAAGGGGAAGTAGCGGCCGGGCGCCCAATTCTATTGCAACTCTTATGGAACTTGATCATTGGATTGACAATCGGTTCCACGCTGTATACGGCAATGCCATGCGCGAGCGCGCCAGAATACGAATTGTTGATGTTCCACGTGAGGCCCGGCTAGAGTCCGATCACATTCGTCTTTCCTTTTGTCGTGAAGGGGTATTTTTTCCCCGCCTCCGCAGTAAAGGAAAGCGCCGCAAGGGGGGTGGGAAATCCGCCGTATTCATCGTGAGTACGATTAGTTTAAGGTGTTAAGCTTTTTTTACGGCATTTCAATAATAATTGAGTAAATTGTATGTGAGGAAGTAATTCCCTGTGGACACGTTCCTCAGCGATACTTAGTCTGCAAAGCTCAGGAGATCGTTTCCAGGCACAGTAAAATTTTAGCGATTAAATAGGGTAGAGGGGGAAAGGCTGCCAGTCAAAGGAGGTTGTCGCTGAAAGACCAGGTCGGCTCAGTTTTGTAAAGCCCTTGGAGTCAAGTTCACATAAGAGGGGGGGCTTTTAGGAGGGGTAGATGCGTGCGATTTTTGAAGGTTTTGTTTTGTGTGCCGTCATTACGGGAGCGGCGTTTTCTCAGGATGCCACCGGTTGGCCGCACAAGAATGCCGCAGGTCAAACCGTGCGGCACGTTATAATCATGAACCATTTGAACAAGGCCTTTACCTTGGAACTCTCGGGATATGCCAACCGGACAATGAATCCCGGAGACAGTATTGTGCTTGAACATGCCTTTGGATGGGCTTCCGCGCGATGCTCCGGGACCTATCCCGGCACAACCAACATGGGGTCTTTGTCGCTTGCGGAATGGACAATGGGCTCCAACAACAACGACGACTGGTACGATGTGAGCCTCGTTGACGGATACAATCTTCCGGTGCGGATGTTCCCGGTCAAAGGGACCTTCACTACTTCAACGGCGGCATATATGTGCGATACCGTCGGTTGCACCAAAGACCTGCTTCCCAATTGCCCGCCAGAATTGCAGGTGAAGAGCTCCGACGGAACTCTCATCCAATGCCTGAGTGCTTGCGCCAAATTTCATGCCGACTCGTTCTGCTGCTCCGGGACCTACAGCGTGCCGCAAACGTGTCATGCTACGGCGTATTCCAAACTTTTCAAAGATGCCTGTCCCTGGGCGTACAGCTATGCCTACGACGATCTTGCAAGCCTTGACCAATGCGTATATTCCAACGGCATTGGGCCGGATTACGTCATCGAATTCGGCTATTTCACGGCTCAAACCGCGGTGGCATGGAAACCGTCCATAATCCTTTCCAGCGTCAATGCCGACGCAATCACCAAGGGCAGGGACAATGTCTTGCGGTATTCGATCACCGGACCTCATTCCGGCGGCGCTTCGCTCGGGCTGTACGACTGCGCCGGGCGTCTGGTTGCTCAAACGGAAGTGATGGAATCGGCCGGCGCTATGACGCTGGCAGGTGTCTCAAAAGGAGTGTATGTCGCCGTGCTTAAAGCGGGAAAACAATTGCTGGCGCAGAGTACGGTGGCGGTGAAGTAGCTGATTCACATTGACAAAGAGTCTTATTCATCTCAATTTAAAGGGGAGGGTTACATGAAAAGGGCAGCATTAACGTGCATGGCGCTGGCGTTTTTCGCCGGGTCTGTTTTTTCCCAAGTCAACCTTTGCGGAAAGGTGACGGACAATAATGGAACCCCCCTGACCAACACTATAGTCAGGTTGGGCCAGACAACCTACGACAACGGGTATGGGCAAAACGCGTACATTACCAAAACCGACAATACCGGTTATTACCACCTGGGGGATGGGATTTGCACCACTCCTGTTTTCAGAGAGGACCAAACGGTAAGGTCAGGCGCGTTTCCGAGGCCGTGCTATATTGGCGGGCAGGTTCTGTTTAGCCTGCCGCAGGACAATCTTCAGGTGACAATGGGACTGTATGACCTGTCCGGACGGTATGTCAAGGAACTCATGAACAGCCGTTTGTCCAGGGGTAATTACGGCGTACGGGTGGATACCCGCGCCATGTCGTCCCAATTCTATCTTGTCCGCATCACCGTCAACGGCATGTCATCCGTTTTCAAGCTTCAGCCGCTTTCCCGGATTCAGGGCCCGGCCGTTGCTCAAAACGTTTCCGGATTCCAGACCAAACTTGAAAAACTCGCTGCTGTGGTGGACACGCTCCACGCAACGGAGCCCGGTTATACCCTCGGCGTGACGCCGGTTCAGGCGCTTACGGGACAGACCGATTTCGTATTGACGAAGAACAATACGTATAACGGCGATACGGCCGCCTTCTGGGGGAACACGAGCACCTATCCGACGAATGCCTCGTATGTCATCCTGAACAGGACCAACGGCGCGTTCCCGGACAGCAAGATCTTCTGGAGCATTCAGCAGAACGGAACAAAGGTCTCCATTGCAACGCAACCTACGGTTCAGATCCCCAATGGCGGCGGAAGGTTCTATATCTGGATCGCTCCCAACGATTCGGGCAACAGATATTACGATTGGCTCGAGGTCAATTACGGCGGCACCTGGAACGGCAATACCACGCAGGTGGATGGGTACAGGCTTCCGATTACCTTCCGGATTCACAGCGCTACCGGTTCGGATTGCATACTCGGCGCCTCATACTGGATGTTCTATTCGTCACACCAGTCGAAGTGGGATGAATTCGAGAACGAGACGCCCAAGGAATTTACCCAGCTTGCCACGCATGATAATGCCAACATTTACGCAATGCATACCTCGCCTGTCAACCTGTTCAACACGGGCGGCCCCTATGCGAATTACTACGATAAGTATCAGGATTCGGTCTTGGCTCACAACCCCGGATCGACCAAGGTGAGTTCCTGGGACGTTTCCGCCTGCACTGGCGGAGGCGTCGGCAGTTCGCCTGGATATTGTTCTGCCGTCAACAGACATTGCGGAACGCTTCCGCAAGCGGCATGGCAGATTGACACCAATTATTACAAGGCGCCACCGTGTAACTATTACTCATATTGGGTACACCGCCGCTCCATTAAGAACATGGCCTACGGCTTTCCGTACGACGACTTCGGCGGCCATGCCGCATTTTGCGCCCAGTCCAATATCCAGTGGCTGGCGGTCGCAATAGGTTGGTAAGCGTCCTTCTTGATCGAAATAACCTGGTTGCCACGTTTTTCCTTACGGAAAGACGTGGCAACCTTTGCCAATTTTTCGAGAGTTCTCTTTACAAAAAAGGGGAGGAAGAAATGAAAAGGGCAGCATTAACGTGTATGGCGCTGGCGTTTTTCGCCGGGTCTGTTTTTTCCCAGACGGTCAACATGTGCGGAACGGTTACGGACGCGGGCGGAAAGCCGCTTGTCAACGCAGTGGTGAGATTAGGCCAGGCAACCTACGACAATGGATACTACGCACAGGCACCGTACCTTGTGTCAACTGATGCCAGCGGACATTACCAATTGGGAACCGGAACCTGCAATGTGAATGTCATCCCGAGAAGCACGCTCGCAAACGGCGACGCATTTTCGCGGCCCCAGTACGTGGGCGGGAAAGTGCTGTTCAGCCTTCCGCAAATAACTGCGTCGGTAAGGATGAGCATATACACGCTAGCCGGCCGGTTCGTGCGTGACGTGATGAACAAGACCCTTTCCAGCGGCAACTATTCGGTTTCAATCGACACACGCGGCATTTCGTCGCAGTACTATCTGCTTCGGGTGACCATCAACGGCGCGGCAACGGTAATGAGGATTCAACCTGCTTTTCACAGCACGGACGGGGCGATCGTTCAGAATTCTTCCGGATTCCAGACGCGCCTCGAAAAGCTCGCCGCCGTAGTGGACACGCTTCGCGCAACCATGCCGGGCTACACCATCGGAGTCACGCCGGTAACCGCGCTGTCCGGACAGAACGATTTCATGTTGACGAAGAATAGTTCATGGAACGGCGACACGGCAGGGTTCTGGGGCAGCGGGTACCCGGTGGCGACTGGAGGAGTTACCTACGTCATCCTGAACAGGACCAACGGCGTCTGGCCGGACAGCCAGATTTATTGGGCCCTTAGCCAAAATGGAGCAAAAACAAGGCTTGACAAACAACGCACCGTCACGGTTAGCGGCGGAGGGAGATTCTACATCTTTATCGCCCCCAACGACTCCAACTCAAGATACATGGAGTGGGTCGAAGAAGCCGTCGGGAACGGAACCATTAACGGCAACAACCTGACCCGGGTAGACGGATGGAGACTACCGATAATGTTTAGAATCCATTTTGCCACAGGCAAAAATATGGATCGCGGTGACCTGTACGAGATGTTTTTCCAACCGCGCAAAGCAAAGTTTGACGAGTTTACAAACGAGGTGCCAAAGGAATTCACGAAGCTCGCCACGGCAGACTTCGCCAATATTTATGCGCCCCACATGATAGAACGGACAGGCCCCACCCTTTTTAACACTGGTGGGCCTTACGTGAGCTATTTCGACCGTTATCAGGACTCGTGTATTGCTCATAATACGGGGGTGCCTGCCAAAACGACCGCTTGGAACATTTTTGCGTGTGCAGGATCCTATGGCGGTGCCCCAACCTGGGGTGGCAACATGAACAGGCATGTCGGCACTCTTGCCTCGACACAATGGTGTGACTCATCAAATTTTTACCAGAATGCTCCCTGTAACTACTTTTCCAAGTGGGTCCATTTGCGGTCCGAGCAAGGTATGGAATATGGATTCCCCTATGATGACGATTGTAACAAGTACTCGGGAATTGTGGGCGGCGTCAGCGGCGTCCAGTGGTTTGCAATTGCCATTGGCTGGTAAGTGGTTTTACGATCGATTTTAACCGGGTTGCCGCGTTTTTCCTTTCGGAAAGACGTGGCGACCTTTGCCAATTTTTCGAGAGTTCTCATAACAAAAAAAGGGGAGGGAGAAATGCGAAAAGTAGCACGAGCAGGTCTGTTGCTGGCGTTTGTCGCCGGTACCGTCTTTTCCCAGACGGTCAATATCTGCGGAACTGTGAGGGACGCGGCAGGAAAGCCGCTTACCAACACGCTTGTACGGCTGGGCCAGACAAGGTTTACCGATACGTATGGTAACGAACCGTACTTTACCACAACCGACGCCACCGGCCAGTACCACCTGGGCACGGGAACGTGCGCCGTCAACACTATCATTCCCGCCACGCTCATGCGGGGCGACGCCTTTTCCAGGCCCATGTATATCGGCGGCAAAGTGCTGTTTAGTCTGCCGCAGAATGATGCGTTTGTGAAGATGACCATGTACGATTTGACGGGCAGATTTGTGCGGGACGTGATGAGCAGCCG
Source organism: Fibrobacterota bacterium (assembly GCA_003165595.1). GTDB lineage: Bacteria > Fibrobacterota > Chitinivibrionia > Chitinivibrionales > FEN-1185 > FEN-1185. The sequence goes on from PLWQ01000018.1 coordinate 152,248, forward strand.
TCTAGCCAGAGGGAATTATTCCGCGTCGGTTGATACGCGCGGAATTGCTTCGCAGTTTTATGCGCTTCGCGTAACCATTAGCGGTGTTGCCACCGTGGTGAGGATTGAGCCCTCTTTGCACAGCGCCGGCGGTTCCATCGTGCAGAACACCCCGGAATTCCAGACTCGGTTGGAAAAGCTTGCCGCAGTAGTGGACACACTGCGCGCGACGGAGCCGGGATACACGCTCGGCGATTCGGCCATAACCACGCTGGCAGGACAATTTGATTTCACGTTGACAAAGAATCATGCTTTCAATGGCGATACCGATGCGTTTTGGGACACAGCCCATGTAAAGAAAGAGGCAGGCCATTTATGGTTTACGGTCCTCAACAGGACTAACGGCCAGTGGCCGGACAGCATGATATATTTGGCCATCGGGGATGGTGGAACTCCATGGCCGCTGAGCAAGACAAACACAATTGATATGACCAACACCGGGGGGGGAGGCAGACTGTACATTATGGTGGGGTATAACCCACTCAAAACTTCCGGGGGGTATAGGCCGCAGACGACTCAGGTGTGGGATTTTGAAGAGCATACCATCGGGGCTGGTTTGTGGTATCACGGTAATACCACGAGAGTTGATGCATATGGCTGCCCCATGTCTTACCGGCTGCATTGTACGGACGGTTTTGATACATGCCGCGGTGAAGTCCCCCATGTCTACTATCAGACGCGCCAATCGTTTTTCGACGAATTTGAAAACGAAGTGTCCTATGAATTTTCAAAACTCGGAACCATGCAAGCCCCATATAAAATACCCAATCCGGGCACCACAGGCTCTGACATTGGTCCAGGCGGTAAATATGCAAGCTATCTGGATAAATATTGCAGTGCCTTCGGCGTTACTCAAACCCCGTATTTGAATGGCATCAATGACGCTGTAACGGAGGGTGCTGTGGCTAGGCATGTGCTCGGTATGACCAACGCTCAACAAGCAGATTCCAAATACCACTACAAAGCCGCACCATGCGATTTCTATGCATATTTTTTGCATAGGCGTGCATATGACTTCAAGTGTTATGGATTTCCATATGATGACTCATGGAATTGGTCTTCATTCATAGAACACGGCAATGTGTCATGGTTCGAGCTTGCGGTAGGATATTGAGGCGGAGGTGTCCTGCATCCAATAGTAAATCAACGGGCAATGTAGATCCAAGTCCCCGGTTCTCGATCAAAGAATCGGGGATTTTTTTGGCGACCTTGCTTCCTGGGTATGATCTCGACGCCGGAATTCCTAATCTGTAAAAAAGCATTTGTGGATTGGATAGGGGAAGCTTTATCCGCTTGAAAATAGTTACTCGATGAAGACTAATGTGCTTTGGGCAGGGTGCAGCCTTCCTATTGCGGCCTTCGAAAAGTTTCAGGAAGAAAAGCTATGAAAAAAGGTTGAAATATCTCTCACGAGGGATAAGGGAGCGCCTGTCCGCGCTCCCCCCAAATCTATCTTCAAGGCAACGGGGAAGTATATACGTTGTAATCTGAGCTATTCACGGCGTAAATAGTGGTGCTATTTATTGCCAAAGCAACTGCATACCAACCGGAACCGGACGGAAGTCCCGCATTCACCGCTAACCACGATGCGCCTCCGTCCATAGAGAGATATATTCCACTTCCACTTATGCTCGTGAATAATTGCGTTCCATTCGCTGCGAGCGCCGTGACGCTGCCAGTTGGTAGCCCTGAACTTACTTTTGTCCAAGTGTCGGTACCGTTATACTTGTAGACTCCGTCGCCTGCTCCTGCATAGATCGTTCCCGCATACATAACAAAAGCATTCACGCTGGTTGTAATGCCGGTGCCGGCAGAACCCCATGAGTACCCAAGGACAGCTCGGGATTGGACGCCACTACTTGTACCGGCATAGAGGGTACTGCCGCTTACCAACACGGCGTTTGCTGGGGGTGGGGATCCGGCGTCAACGTTCCACGAGGCCCCATTGTCAGTTGAATACATCACACTGCTACTGGTCGCGGCAAAATATCTATTGGCGGAACCATAGTATGCAAAACCGAGGACGCTGCCGCCGACCGTAGTGCTGGACCAACTAGTTCCATAATTGGAGGAATAAAACAACTTGCCGTTGCCATAATTGTTTCCTACCAAGGAGATCCCGCCAAAAATCGCAAGACCGGTCAAGTAGTTCATTCCTACCGTCATGAAGGATGGATCCTGCACCCAATTTGAACCGTTGTCAGGAGATCGATACACTCCCTGCTTGTGGGTCCCGACCAAGATAGTATCGCCTTGGGCAGCAACCGTCATTGGGTATGTACCAGCAGACTGAAAATTGTATACTGGATTCCAAGAAACTGTCCCAATCGTCGTGAAGCTCCACGCACCAGACCAACTGCTTGGACCTCCCGCGTTCACCGCCCTGACATGCCAGTAGTATATGGTACTGTTGGACAACGCAGGGGACACTGGCGTTGATGTAGCGGTTATTCCTGTTCCGTTAGATACTACTGTTGAAAATGCCGGGTCTGTCGCGACCTGCACGTCATATGACGACGCACCGGTTGCCGCGTTCCAATTCAATGTCGGTGTTACCGCAACTCTCGTCGAAGCGTTTGCCGGCGAGGAGAGCGTCGGGGCGCCTGGAGCCGCTGGAACAGTTGTAAAGCTCCACGTACCGGACCACGCGCTTGTACCTCCCGGGTTTGAAGCATTCGCGTGCCAGTAGTAAAGCGTATTGTTCGACAACGTAGTCGACACGGCTTGAGACGTTGCCGTTAACCCGGACATGTTGAACACAGTTGATGCAAAGTTCGAAACGGTGGAGACCTCTACCTGGTAATAGGTCGCATCCGACGGTGCGTTCCAAACAAGAGTTGGTGAAACCGACACACTTGTAGCATTGTTCGCCGGAGCCGAAAGCGTGGGTGCCGCCGGCGCCGCAATAATCGTGGTAAAGGAGAACGCCGTAGACCATGCGCTCACGCCCCCGGCGTTCTTGGCAATGACATGCCAGTAATACTGCGTGCTGTTCGCAAGCGAAGTCAAGGCCCTTGACCCACTTGTCAACGTCGAATCGTCAACAACAATCCCGGTCGAGAAATCGGACGCGGTCGAAACCTGCACCCGGTAGGTAGCAGCGCCGGCCACGGCGTTCCAAGTGAGCGTTGTGCTCACCGGTACGCCGGTGGCGTTGTTTGCCGGAGCCGTTGGCGTGGGAGCGGCAGGTGTCGCGATTATGGTGGTAAAAGAGAAGGCCGTCGACCAGTTGCTTGTTCCCCCTGCGTTCTTTGCGTCAACGTGCCAATAGTATTTTGTGCTGTTTGACAATAACCCGACTGCTCTTGACGGCGTTGTCAACGTCGAATCGTCAACGACTATTCCGGTTGAGAAGTCAGACGCGGTTGAAACCTGCACACGGTAGGTGGCCGCGCCGGCCACGGCGTTCCAAGTGAGCGTTGTGCTCACGGGGACTGCTGTTGCATTGTTCGCCGGTACCGTGAGTACGGGCACTCCGGAAGTCGCGACGACCGTGGTAAAGCTGGAAACCGCCGACCATGCGCTTGTCCCGCCGGCATTCTTGGCATTCACTCGCCAGTAATACACGGTGCTGTTCGTGAGACCGCTCAGCGCCTTTGACGCGGCTGTCAATGTCGAATCGTCGACAACCATTCCGGCTGAGAAATCGGACGCCGTTGAAACCTGGACCCGGTAGGTGACCGCGCCCGTGACCGCGCTCCATGTGAGTGTGGGATTCAAGGCCACACCGACTGCGCTGTTGGTCGGGGCGGAGGGTACTGGTACACCGGACGTTGCGACAATGGTGGTGAACGAAAATGGGGTTGACCATGCGCTTGTCCCTCCTGCGTTCTTGGCATTCACCCGCCAGTAGTACTGCGTATTGTTCGCGAGCGAACTCAGGGCCTTTGACGCCGTTGTCAAGGTCGAATCGTCGACAATGACGCCGGCTGAGAAATCGGACGCTGTTGAGACCTGGACACGGTAGGTGACGGCACCAGTCACCGTGCCCCACGCGAGAGTCTGACTTGTTGCCACTCCGGTTGCGCCATTGGCCGGGCTCGAAAGCACCGGCACTCCGGATGCCGCAACGATTGTGGTGAAGCTGAAGGCCGTGGACCACGCGCTTGCTCCGCCTGCATTTTTGGCGTTGACGCGCCAGTAATATTGAGTGCCGTTCGAAAGGGACGTCAGTGCTTTTGACGCGGCTGTCAAGGTTGAATCGTCAACGACAATTCCTGTTGAGAAATCGGACGCTGTTGAAACCTGGACGCGGTAGGCGGTGGCTCCGGTTACGGCATTCCACGTTAAGGTTTGACCCACAGCTAATCCGGTTGCGTTATTGGCCGGAGACGACAGGGTTGGTGCGGACGGTGGCATCATAACCTTGAGATGCCCGTATGCAGACGTATCCGAACCGGAAGAATTTACGGCAACTACGAAATAATTCCCCGAGTCTGTGGCCGCCACTTTTGAATTCTGATACAGCGGGTTGGTGCTTGAGTCCACCATGGCGGCGCTGCCTTTGGTCCCGTGGTACCAGATGAACGTCGGCGAGGGTGACGCATTGTTTGTTGCAACTGTAAATGTCACGGATCCGCCGACTGCAACGGTGGTGTCGGAGCGGGGTTGCGTTGCAATTTTTGGAGCGACCTCGACGGAACTGACTGAAACAATGACAGTCGCCGCTGCGCTCCAGAGTGTTCCGTCCGAGGCCTTTACCGCAAACGTATCGGCGCCTGTAAAACCGGAATTCGGCGTATAAACTATGCCGCCCTTCGTGGAATCGGCAAGTGTCGCTGTTCCGTTGTGCGGCTTTTGTGTCACCTGCCATTGTTTGATTGAATCGTTGTCCGGATCCGTTGCGCTGAGGGAAACGGTAATGGCCTGGCTAATGGAAGTATTTACCGATTGCGCCTGCACCGTTGGCGGCCGGTCGGTTTTTGTAACGGTAATTTTGACCGTGTCTTTTCCAACGCCATTTGCGTCGGTTGCGGTGAAGATTATGTAATACACGCCGGATTCGCCATAGGTGGGCGTCCAGGTGAATTGTCCGCTTTTTGCATCAAAGGCTGCAGAATCCGGCAGATTTGCACCGGTGAGAAGCGCCGCGCTGAGCGTTGCCGTGTCCCCGGCAGAGGTAACTGCCGACACCGTAAAGCTGATGGCCTGGCCTTGCGCCACGGATGGTGCGGTGTCGGCTGCCGGTACCATGATGACCGGCGGCGTCTTGACGGATTGCGAGCCGACGGTGATGTACACATTCTGCGTATCCGACATCGGCGGGTTGCCGTTGTCGGTAACTGTGAAGACGACGGTGTCTATTCCTTCAAAAGTTGCCGGCGACGACCACGTGAAGCTGGTGCCGGTAAGGGTTGCGCCGGCTGGAGATTTGAGCATTGTATAGGTATGGGTCTGGCCGCTGTCTGCATCCGTTTCGGAGAGGGAAAGCGCACAAGCCTGTCCGCTCACGATGCTTCTTGCGCCGGAAATACTGAGAACGGGCTTGTGGTTGACCGCCGGATTGGCCTTGACATGCAGAAACGCGGGCAGGCTTACAACCGAGTCGCCCCACTGGTCCTTGATGACGCACGAGTAAGAGCCGGAATCGGCGAGATACACCGGATTCACAATAAGGCTATCCTTGTTTGCGCCGGAGAGAATGATGCCGTTTTGAATCCATTGATAGGTAAATACAGAGCCGGTGCCGGTGACCGAAACAAAAAACGTGTCCGATTGGCCCTCGGTGACGGAATTGCTCAGGGGATTCGCCGCCAAAGGAATCTTCTTGCCGATTATCTCAATGCTTGAGGTAGATGTCTTCTGGGCCGACCCTTGCAGGGTAGTGACAACCGTAACCGTATGTTTGCCGATCGTGTGGAGGTTGATAAGAATCCATTGCGTGTCGGTCCATGAGGCGGTATTGTTGAAGGTGATAGCTTTATCGGTATCTACCGTTCCCCTGGCAATGGTTACAGACACCTGGGTTATAAATGTTGGCAGGTATGCGCTAAGTCCTACCCGGACCAGGTTTTCAACAGTGTCGGAGACCGAGTCCTTGCTCAGTTGGTTCAGCGAATTCTCCACTACAAGGTTGACGTTGGCGTCTTGCGTCTTGAACGGGTTTTCCTGGCCTGTGCAGGAGAGCAGCGCAAGGATGGCGCAGGTGACAACGGAGTAGAAGAGGCGAATCTTGAGGGGCATGGTTTCCAATCTCCTGAAAACGTGGGATACCCGATATTTTCCCGTATCAAAATAAAATGCCGCGCAAAGTTCGGATGTGACGCAGGTCACAATTGTCGCAGATTTTGACAAGTCACAAAATAGTTTATGACGGTCCGCAAGAACCTGCTTGATAAGGTAAGACTGCAGCTTTCAGGCAGCGGCCAAGGTGCGAGACGCCTCCGGGCCCGGCCTGGGCTCGGAGGTAATGTAATCAGCTCAAACCCGCAAAATATTCGACAATCGCAAGCGGGCTCTTTAGAGACAGATTCTTATTTTGCCGTAAAACTCCCTGATCCGATGACATTCCCGTTTTCTCCCACAACATCCACTTTCCACTGGCCAGGCGTAACGGTCTTGTAGCTCCACAGCCTGCCCGAATCGTAGCGGAGGCGGAGCGGAACCTCAAGCACTTTCTCATCGCCCTTGTACCAGACGTGTTTGACGCTATACGGCGCGGCGCTGATTGAGAGCTTGGTCCAGCAGAATATCTTTCTGGCGGTCGAGTCGAACGCGGTTGCCACCCCCTGGGGAGCACGCTGCTCGACCCCGGTACCGAAAACGATGCTGTCGAGTTTGCAGGTTTTTGCTGTTTGTGAACCGGCAGCGGCGGTAGCGGCGGAATCGTCCTGCGCACATGCGCCAAGGCACAGAAAGAGAACTCCGGCGAGGCCGAGCATGGGCGAGTTCTTCATGGATCCTCCCGAGGCTGAGGTTGATGGTGATTGAGTAGTGAATGTATGAGTGTTCATGGTTCAATACCAAAATAGTAACACGCTTAAGCAAAAAAGTAAAGTGGTTGCAGTGCGAAATTTGTCCGCCGGTGTCTGACCTTCATGGCGCCTACCACCCTAGAAATTATGATGCGTCGAACCTTGTTGTCAAAGCTATTGAGACGGTAGTGTTGTCGCGGCCTGCCCATTTTGGGACCTTGCGCGCCGTTGAGCCTTCCCTAAAGGAGAATCGTGGAGATCGCGGCAAAAATGTCCGCCGCATTCTCGGAAAAACCTTTCGTTTTTTTTGGTTTGATTTTAATTTATGGTACGTACGATTTCCAACAAATACTTTTGCACGCGATGGAGACGCCTGGCGCACATGAAGATGCAGACTCCCTATTATCTGATTGACGAACGAAAGCTGCTGCGCAATTTGAAAAGGATCGAGCGCGTGCGCGAGGAATCGGGGGCAAAGAGCATGCTTGCGCTCAAGTGTTTCTCCGCGTGGTGCGTGTTCGGCCTCATGAAGCAATACATGGACGGCACCACCAGCAGCTCGGCCTACGAGGCGAGGCTGGGCCATGATACGTTCGGTAAAGAAACTCATGCCTATTGCGTCGGCTACACAAAGGAAGATATCCTATCTGTTAAGAAATATGCCGACAAGGTGATTTTTAATTCGGCGTCCCAGCTCAAACGATTTTTCCCGCTGGTGAGGGGAGCCAAGCTCGGCCTGCGCGTAAACCCCGGCTTCAGCTATTCGCATTACGACCTCGCAGACCCGGCCAGGCGCAATTCGCGACTCGGCGTTGTTGCTGTGAAAGAGCTCCGGGCGGTGTCCTCTCTGCTGTCGGGGCTGATGTTTCATTTCAACTGCGAGAACGACGATGTGGACAATTTTGCCGCGTCGCTCGACCGCATCAGCCGGAGGTACGGCAAGGTTCTTGACGCAATGGAGTGGGTGAGTCTCGGCGGCGGTTTGTATTTCACCAAGGAGGGGTATGAGCTCGGGCGGTTCTGCCGGGCGCTGCGCGCGTTTTCGCGCAGGCACGGCGTTCAGGTGTACCTCGAACCCGGGGAAAGCGCCATCACGCAGTCGGCCCAGCTTGTCACCACGGTTGTCGACGTCGTTCACAACGGCTGCGATATCGCCATCGTGGACGCTTCGGTGGAGGCGCACATGCTCGACCTGCTTATATACCGTATTCCCGCGAAGATCGACAAATCGTGTTCCGGAAAGCACCGCTACACGGTTGCCGGCAGGTCGTGCCTGGCCGGAGACGTGTTCGGGACGTACGGGTTTCGCAGGAGGCTTCACCCGGGCAGCACGGTTCTGTTCGCCGACGCCGCCGGCTATTCGATGGTAAAGAAGAACTGGTTCAACGGTCTTGGAATGCCGTCGATCGCGGTGCAAAGGCTCAACGGGTCCATTGACGTTGTCCGGCGGTTCACGTATAATGATTTCAAGAACAATGCTTCGTAAGAAGGGTGCGGTACCATGAAACGTAACGTATTAATCATCGGCGCGGGTGCGGTCGCGCACGTGGCGGCGCACAAGTGCGCGCAGCACAACGACGTTCTGGGCGACATTTGCATCGCGTCGCGCACGCAGTACAAGTGCGACGCCATCATCGACAGCGTCGTCCGGAAGAACAACATTAAGAACAAGTCGGGCCGGCTGTTCTCCCGAGAGATCAATGCCATGGACGTCCCCGCCACGGTGAAGCTCATCAAGGAGACCAACTCCCAGATCGTGCTCAACCTGGGGTCTGCGTTTGTCAACATGTCGGTGCTTGAGGCGTGTATTCAGGCGGGCGTGAGCTACATGGACACCGCGATCCACGAAGAACCCGACCGCGTGTGCGAAGACCCGCCGTGGTACGGCAACTACGAATGGAAGCGCAAGGACCGATGCACGCAGCGCGGCATCAACGCGATATTGGGGGTCGGCTTCGATCCGGGCGTGGTGAACGCCTACTGTGCGCTAGCCGTCAAGCATCATTTCGACGAAATCGATACCGTCGATATCATGGACGTCAACGCGGGGTCGCATGGCAAGTACTTTGCAACGAATTTCGATCCGGAGATTAACTTCCGCGAATTCATCAAGGTGTGGACGTGGATCGACCGCACGTGGGTGTGCAAGCCCATCCACGAGGACAAAATGGTGTATACGTTTCCGGTGGTGGGGAAACAGACGGTGTATCTCAACGGTCACGACGAATTGCATTCGCTCTCGAAGAACATCGACGCCAACAGCATTCGTTTCTGGATGGGGTTTTCGGACCACTACATCAACGTGTTTACCGTGCTTAAAAATATCGGGCTCCTGTCGCACCAGCCCGTTATCACGTCCGAGGGCCTCGAAGTCGTCCCGCTCAAGGTTGTCAAGGCGTGCCTGCCGGATCCGAGCACGCTGGCCCAGGTTTACACGGGAAAAACGTGCATCGGCAATCTTATCAAAGGGAAGAAGGACGGAAAGGAAAAGGAGATTTTCATTTACAACATCTGCGACCACAAGAAATGCTACGAGGAAGTGGAATCGCAGGCCATCAGCTATACGGCGGGCGTTCCCGCCGCCGCCGCCGCGTTGCTCGTTGCCAACGGCACCTGGAATCCCAAGACCATGGTGAACGTGGAAGAGCTCGACCCCGACCCGTTTATCGAACTGCTCGACAAAAACGGGCTTCCCACCGAAATAAAGTTTGTCAAGCCGTCGAATTCCGATGAGTCAAAGGAGAAGAAATCGGCGGGAACCAGGGCCAGGTCGAAGGCAAAGGCGCAGTAAAGAAGAAGTCCCAAAGTCTGAAAGTCTGAAGGTCCGAAAGTCTCAAAGTCTGAAAAAAATCGTTTCTGCGACCTTTAGACCTTTGGACTTTAGGACCTTTTGACTTTGGGACACTATCCTATCAGTCCCAGCATGTCGCGGACGGCAGTATCGAGCCCCACGAGCGACGCGCGCGCCACGATGCTGTGGCCTATGTTAAGCTCCTCCACGCCGTCGATGTTCGCTACGGCCGCCACGTTGCGGTAGTCGAGCCCGTGGCCGGCGTTGACGTGCAGCCCGAGTTTCGTCGCTACCATGGTTGCGTCGCGCAGGCGTTCGAGTTCATCGAATTGTGCCTGGCCCTTTGCATTCGCATAGTAGCCGGTATGCAGCTCGATATGCGTGGCGCCGGTCTTGCTCGCGGCTTTTATCTGGGAAATGTCCGGGTCGATAAACAGGCTCACCAGAATGTTGTTATTGCGGAACGACTCAAGGGTCTTTTCCAGATCACGTTCCTTGCCCTGAACCGGAATGCCGCCTTCGGTTGTGCGTTCTTCGCGTTTCTCCGGCACCAGGGTCACCATAAAAGGGAGCACGTCAACCGCGATCTTGACGATTTCGGCGGTGGCGGCCATTTCGAGATTGAGCCTGGTGGAAACCGACTGCTTGAGGAGATAAATGTCCCTGTCCTGGATATGCCGTCTGTCTTCGCGCAGGTGAGCGGTGATTCCGTGCGCGCCCGCAAGTTCCGCCATCATCGCGGCCAGAACCGGATCGGGGTCCTTGCCCCCGCGGGCCTGGCGGATAGTGGCTATATGGTCGATATTCACTCCCAAGGTGGCCATCGAAAAGCTCCTTTTTGCGTCCTTTGCGCCTTTGCGGTGAATCCCCAAGTTTGCGCATTGCAGGCCGCTCACTGGGGCGTACATCCGGTTGTAATCGCGGTCCCCCGAAGGTTCGCTGTCGCGTCTACTCCTGTAGTGTTGTATACAGTCGTAGTCGTGGTGCTGCGGGGTTCTTCAAGCCCACGTGTAACCAATATACTTATTTGCCTAGTCGGCTGCGCGCTTGACTATGTCGGAAACGAACACCAGCCGGACGCCGCTTTGCCGCAGGAAGGGCAGCGCGGCCTTGAGCGCGTCGCCCAGGCGTCGGGTGCCGGCGCAGCGTACCACCAGGGAACCTTTCATTTGGGCAATTGCGGCATCACGCTTTATCTCGGCAACAAGGTCCGGGGCATTGTCGAGCCTCGCACTCACGTTTTCATACGGAACCGCGAGGCGTTGCGCAATGGGACCGGCAACGGAATTCCTCGCCGATTTCGTCTCGATGAAATAACCGTGCTGTTTTTTGATTTCTTCGAAGACAATGGTCATCACCCGCGAGTCTTCGAGCGCGCGTGAGCCCCAGAGGTTGGAGTATCCCTTGACATTTATGATCCGCTGGGCGGCAGCGCAGACCATGGCGCGGATCGACTGTTCGGAATAATGTACCATGATGGTGGCTTGCTGAAACTCGGCCGGCACCTTTCCGGCCGGCTCCAGGGGAAGCCTGACAACCACTTCCTTCTTGTATTGTTCGGCGAGCTGGGCAATCAGCGGCGCTTTTTTTCCGACGGGAACCAGCGAGATGGTGAGAGGTTCCGGAAAGGAAAGCACGCCCACCGCGATCTGGTAGGCCGTGTCCTCGAGGTCTTCAATCACAAAGGCCATCCGGGCGTTGCTGGTGAGGAAACGGTCGGCCGATGTCACAACGAGCGTCACCTGGGGATCGCGTTTCGAAGCCGGGGACAGAACCATGGTGCACGAAAGTTTCTTTTCGTCAACAAGGCAGTCCGAAACTCTGTATGAGGTCCCTTCGACGGCGTTGGAGAGCTGCCGCACGACCCATTCGAACGGTTTGCCTTTCGGAACTGCCGCCTGGATGGCGAGCGAGCGGTCCTGCTGAGAGTATTTGACGGCAATGTCGGCCGGCCGGACCTCCAGATCGGAGAGCTTCCTGGTGATCGTCGATTCAATGGAGGACCGGCCCGGCTGTGTTGTATTTTTTGCGGGGTTCGTACCGGCGGGATGGTCCGCGGCCCCCGGCCTGTGCAGGATTTCAACTAGCAAGCCGGGTTTGCGTGCGACAATCGCTCCAAGGCAGATGAGCGATACGATGAAAACGGCGGCCGCCAGTGCTGGCAGGCGGCTGCGGAGCAATGAGGATTTCAAGGCGATACAAGGCTCCCGGTGTAAATTGTAAGCAATAAAAATACCCCTTGTTTTGGAGTATGTCAAATTGGCCGCACTTGCAAAGATCCTGGTTCCGGTGCTGCTTGGCCCCACGGCCTCGGGCAAGTCGGCAATCGCCCAGTCCGTTTGCGAACGCCTCGGCTGCGACTTGCTGTCGTGTGACTCGCGCCAGATCTACCGCCATATGGACATCGGCACCGCCAAGCCCTCGCCCGAAGACAGGGCCCGGGTGCGGCACTGGATGGTGGACGTCGTTGACCCAGGGGAAAGGTATTCGGCATTCGCGTTTGCCCGGGACGCTTGCGCGCTCATCCGCGAGCGGGCGGCGCAAGGCAAACGCGTGATGGTCTGCGGCGGCACGGGGCTGTATTTCCAGGCGCTGTGCGCCGGCCTTGGTCCGCAGGCGCCCGAGGACCCCGCGCTGCGCGAAAAATACAAGGCGCTGGCGGCGGCGCAGGGGAGACAAGCTGTATACAACGAGCTTCTGGCTGTGGATCCCGTGACCGCTGCGGCAAGCCACGCTTCAAATCTTCAGCGCAATATCCGCGCCCTCGAAGTGTACCACGCTACCGGCACGCCTCTCTCCGAACTCAAGAAACGCGCCGCCGGCCCCGAGGATATCGCGTTTGACGTGATGGTTCTCTCGCACGACCGCGAAACCCTTTATCGGCGCATCGACAGCCGTGTTGACACGATGATAGAAGACGGCCTGCTCAATGAGTTCCATTCTCTCCTGCGGCAGGGTTATGACCAGCGGTCTCCGGGGCTGCTGTGCGTCGGCTACAGGGAATTCTTTGCGTTTGATAGGGGCGAAGCAACGCTGGAACAGGCCGTTGACAAAATAAAACAAGATACGCGCAATTACGCGAAACGGCAAATCACATGGTTCCGCCATCAGGTACTGGGCAGGGAAGTTGTTGCGGCCCCCTGCGCCAGCGAAACGGTGATGTCACAGGTCAAGGAATTCTGCGGACGCTTATCCGGGCGTTTCCTTTAAAAAAATCCCCCCGCATTTTTGTCTGGCAACAGTTCTTCAACAGTAGTATAATCACGTATAGAAATTTCCGCTCATTCACTCGTGCGCCGCGTCACCAGAGGCAATAGACCCAACGGACCCGAAAAACGACGCGTTCGATCACCAATTTATGACCGTGAAGGTTTCGACGAAAGGAGACTGTGCGGATGATTACCGATGATTCCCAGAGAGCAGGCATGGCAAATCTCGGCAACAGAAAGATGGGACAACCCAAGTATCCTGAGAAGATGCCGAATTACAGTCCGAGCACGGCTTTCAACTACAGCCCTGCCACCGGGTTTAACGGCGGCCAGCAGCACCCCCGGCGCCGGAACGACCGGTTCAAAAGGGAGTCGCTCAACCTCAACGACAAAATCGTCAAACAGAACGACATTATGATCCGGCTCCTTAAGGAAATCCGGGACAGGCTGCCACCGCCGCCGGTGTCGGACCAAAAAGCTGCCGAAAGCGCCGACGCCGAGCTTCCCGAAGTTGACGACATAGGCGAGACCGAAGATGCCGGAGACAAGGGAGAGCAAGGGGAGCCGGACACTTTTCAACAGTAATCGAGCAAGTTTCTTCCTTCCAATGCCGATACATATAAAGAGTTGCATCTTTCCGGCGTCACGTTTCCTTTAATCAAGGGGGGCTTTCCATGGATGGAATCGCTACAGTGGCCGCCAATCCGGTCGACGATGTCAATCGCATTCTCCAAATGGCAACGGACCAGAACCTCGATCTGGCGAAAAAGATGGTGAAGGTGGCCGTCGAAACGGCAGTGGCAGGCGAGGCGGGTAAAGGTCAGGCCATAGACGTTTCGGCATAGGGAGCGTTTGTGCAGGCAACAATCGTATGAAGTCCAAATCGTTCTTCCGTGGCTCCCCGTTTCTATGCGCGGGCTTACTGCTGTGCGCGGCATCGGTGTTTTCTCCTGAAGCAAAGACCCGCTGGAGCGCCTTGCACTTTATCCCGGACGCCGATCTGCTGCAGGGCGGGCAGTTTGTTTTTGATGCGGAGGGATATTTCACGCACGATTCGGCGGGAAAATCGCTTGTCAAGCCCGGCGGTTTCGTCACTCTCGGAATAGTCGAATGGGTAAATCTGGAGGCGGGGTACTGCGGCGCGCCGACAATCGGATTCAAGGCCCGCATCCTCGGAGAAACAGGCGGGTGGATGCCCTCGCTCGCGATCGGAGCGCACAATATACTTGGCAGCAAGGAAGCGGGACTATTTGCCTCCAAGGATTCCGGCGTCACCAACGAATTCTACCTGGCACTCGGCAAGAGCATAGAACCGCTCAAAATGAGGCTTCATCTCGGCCTCGAGAGTATTCCGCAATCGCACACCGAACAGGCCAATCCGTACTTCGGAATTGAAGAATATTTCGGAGCCGGATTGTATGCATCACTTGAGGTGTTCAGGAGGAGACAGCAGTTTCATCCCTCCCTGTTCCTCAGCTACCGGATTTTCAAGAGGCAGCTCGAACTGTCGGCGGGCGCCGTTGATCTCGCCAAGATGTTTTTCGACGAAAACAACCAGTTTAAGGTCTCTCTGGGCCCAAAAACCAACAGCGAATTTGTGAAGCCTGGCATCTGGTTCGGCTTGAGGTACAGCTTTGTGATGGGGTTCGGCAGGTCGGACGGGTTCAATTCCGTTGACGACAAAGTGGCTGCGCAGGGCAAAGCTATCCGGCAGTTGAGCATGCAGGTGGACAGCCTCAGGAGATATGCAATAGATGCCCAGCGCCGGGCGGCCGACGTGAGCCGGAAGCTCGCAATGCTCAGCGACAGCATGAGCACCGACAAGAACAGACTCAAGCCCTTGCTTCTGGAAAAGATCGTCGCTCTCAAGAATTTGTATGCCGAGGAGCCGTTCGAGCCCGAGCGCGTGAAGCGTGCGATAGAGGAGATCGTGGCCCTCCGGGAAGACGCGCTTCCGCCGCTGCGGGAACTGTTGACAGACAAGAAGACAGACAAACGCGTCCGCGTGCTCTGCATTTCGCTGCTCGGCGACATCGGCAACGCCGGCGCCTCGGACATCCTGCTCGACGTGTTGAGCCAGACGCAGGACCCGGAAATCAAAATAGAGATTCTCATCTCGCTCGGCAAAATGAAGGAAACGAGGGCCGAGTATGTGCTCGAACAACTCGCGAATGATCCTATCGACGAAGTGGCGTTTACCGCCCAGCAAGTCCTGCGGAAGTTGTCAAAAGAGACCGGTATGAAAGTGTCGCCCGACGCGAAAATGCGGAAGATTGCGACGCTCGATTCCAATGTGATCCCGGACGTCAAGATCAAGACGAAACCGCAAGCCGATTCGGCGGGGGCCGCCAAACCCGCGGGAACGGCGGCTCTCAATGCCGTGGCGGGTCCTCCCAGGCCGGAAACTGCCGACACGTCCAGGACGGTGCGGGCGGGCGCGTCGCCTGCCGCCGAGTCGGGCAAGGCGCAGAGGTCCCGGAGTGAGGATGTGTGGGGCGTGGGCGATTCGACAAAAGCAAGAACGGGCTTGGCCCCGGCCGCAGCCGTAGTTCCGGCAACAGCCAAAAAGGATTCCATTGCCGTCAAGGACACCACTTCCGTAAAGAAGCCGGCCAACAAGAACGCCGGCGCCAAGAAACCTGCGGCACCGCAGCCCAAACCCCAAGCTGCGCCGGTTTCTGCCGAAGACAAAAATTGGTAGCTTTCCATTTCGGAGTCCCTCAAGTATCTTTTAAGGATGCTTAGCACCTCCTGGAAAATCCTGCTGCTTATCGCTTGCGCCACCATGGCGAGTCAAAGAGCAAACGCCGCTTCCTGCGCCTTCCCCGTGGCCGCGCAGTTCACCGAGGACATGATAACGTTGTCGTGGGGAGACGTGCGGGACGCACACGCCTACAACGTCTATGCCGACTGCGGAAACGGGTTTGTCAAGGCCAATTTCGCCCCTATAGCCGTTCGCAACCGGTTCAGCTTTCTCTGGATCGACTCGGCGGGCAAGAAAGAACGGGTGGTAAAAGGAAACCGGGTCACGTGCCGGGTTGTTCCCCTGCTGGCCTCGGTATCGTCGAAGAACGACACGGTTTTCTCCGAAGGGCCGGCGGGCTGCAGCGTGCAAAACGATTACTTCAGGGGATTTTCCGGCGTTCTTTCCGACTCGGCGTTTTCGAAGATCCTTGAGCCTCGGCAGCGGTGCAAGAAGATCTTCGCGACCGCCGTGTCGGTTGCCGGCGCCGCGTTCCGGGCGGGGTACGCACGGCCGGCCCGATCCGTGTTTGCGCTTTATAAATCGAGAATCGACCCGAAAGACGAAGGCGCCTGCGTTCCCTTTTCCACCATAGTGGCGAAATACTTCACAAAGCGGGGCATCACGTGCTACCGGGCCCAGGGATTATTTGTGGGGTCGTTCCACAGCTTTAATCTGGTGGTCGTCGACAGCGTGGAATATATACTCGACTTCACCGCCGACCAGTATGTTCCGCAAAGCTCTCCGGTGTTCATGCCGCGCGATTACTGTTTTGCGGATTCATGCGGGGCGCCGACGTCGCACCCGGCGGGCACGTTCACGGCGTTCTACCGTATCGACAAGGTGTTCACCGCGGACCAGATCGCGTTTGCCGAAACGCCCAAAGCGCGTGAGTACCAGCAGGCGCTCGACAGCCTGGAACGGCAGTAACGGACGCGGCGCTTCACTCCCGGCTTGTCTGCTTTGTCAATTGATCCGCGGATTGGGAAAGCGCTTGCAGCAGCGCCGATCCCAGAATCGATTTCGAAAACTGCGGGTCCTTGTCGCTAAAGGTCATTCTGGCGATTTTCTGCCACGAATTGTCCTTGGTGTTGCCGCCCCGCATATCGCCCGTGAACTCATTGTCGAGCACGACCTTCTTCTCCGCCACGTTTATCATCTGCACCGAGATGCGCACGCGAGCCAGGAAGAACTCACGATACTCGTCGGCCGTGGCCGCAATTTCGGCGTGCTGAACGACGTCGAAATCCTGTATTTCTCCGGTCACCACGAATTTCGCCTTTGCCTTTTCGCCGAACGCAAGCGGGTCGATATTCGGCGTATCGGCGAACTCCGCCGTACAGGCAGCGTGCTGCAGCCGTTCCCCGAGCATCCGCGGAATTCCCGAAGTGATGTTCCAGGGGCCGGCATACTTCGAGGAGTTAACAAAAGGCAAAATAAGCATCTTCTGTTTCAGGCTTCCGGTGAGAATCTCGTGGTCGCGTCCGGCACGCGCGAGCTGCGAGGTCATCTGCTGGTCCACCACGTCGATCGGAACCCAGGTTTTGAGGGCCATGATATCGTCCGAGAGCACGGGTTTGGGAACGATCGGGTCGCTTCTCATGTCTACGGTTGTCTTGAAACCGGCGCTCAAGTATGTCGAGACGTTTTTGAGAATGTTTCTTACCATTATCGTACCGGTGATCACCTCCACGGTGCTGCTGCCGCTCTTGTTGTCCACCGAAACCGACAGCGACGTTCCGCGAAGCGACACGACGGCGGTGGGGGTGTATATTTTGACGTCATACGATTTTGTGAAGGTTTTGGGAAGGATTTCCTTGAGCACAAAGAACACCGCGCCGTAGAACACCGTGATATGCCGCGAAATGATGTTTGTCTCGCCGCCGCTGTAGAAGGCGAGGAGGATCTGCGTATTCTCGTGCAGGAACGAAGCGCTGCCGTCGGACCAGGTGAGGCGGGCAAATGACTTCTCGCCGGCGCGCACGTAATCGTTGTTGCGCACATTGTCGCCTTTCGCGAGTTTGGTCCATACCTGGCCTCCCGCGCGCTGCACCTCCACTTTTCCCACCAGGGAGTCTGCGGTGGCATAGGAATCGGCCGGAGCCGCGGCGCAGGCCCATGCCGCAAGCACAATAACGCCAAGAAACATGAGTTCTTTACGCATCGGGAAAGTCCTTTCGAAAGCTATGCATGGCAGATGAGGCATGAGTAAATCGCGACTCACAGATTATACACCCTTAACCGGGTTGATTTCAAGGTTGTTGCCGAAGAGATTGAGGTTGAAACAAAGTTACCCATGGGCGCCCAACTCTTGCATGGAGTCTTTTCTTTCCCGGGTTTTTCTAACAAATAGCTTGAGTTCCCGCCATTTTATCAACGATTTTATCATCACCCGCAAACCAGCAACAAATCGGAGGCAGATATGAAAATAACGCTTCGCAGCGCGACAACAACCGGGGGACGCCGCATGGCCGGGGCGCGGAGCCTGTGGCGCGCCAACGGCATGAAGGAAGAACAATTCGGGAAACCGATTATTGCAATAGTCAATTCGTTCACCCAGTTCGTTCCTGGGCACGTACATCTTCACGACATCGGGCAGCGCATCAAGGCAATCATCGAGGCGCAGGGCTGCTTCGCCGCCGAGTTCAATACTATTGCGATCGACGACGGAATTGCCATGGGCCACAACGGTATGCTGTATTCGCTGCCGTCGCGCGAGCTTATCGCCGATAGCGTGGAATACATGATGAACGCGCACATGGCCGACGCCATGATCTGCATTTCCAACTGCGACAAGATCACGCCCGGCATGATGATGGCCGCGATGCGGCTCAACGTGCCCGCGCTGTTCGTATCGGGCGGACCCATGGAGGCGGGTACGTGGAAGGGAAGGAAATACGACCTCATCGACGCCATGGTGATGTCGGCCGACGCGGCTGTTCCGGATGCGGACATACGGGAGATCGAATTCGCGGCGTGCCCGTCCTGCGGATCGTGCTCGGGGCTGTTTACCGCAAACTCCATGAATTGCCTCAACGAGGCCCTGGGAATCGCGCTGCCGGGCAACGGCACCATCGTTGCCACGCACAAAAACAGGATGCGCCTGTTTGAGAGCGCGGCAAAGCGGATTGTTGAGATGACAAACGCATACTACGAAAAAGGCGACGAATCGGTGTTGCCCCTTTCGATCGCCACTCGTGCCGCTTTTGTCAATGCGATGAGCCTCGACATCGCCATGGGCGGCTCCACCAACACCGTGCTGCACCTGCTGGCGGTTGCACATTCGGCCGGCGTCAGGTTCGGCATGAAAGACATCGACGCGCTCTCCAGGAAGATCCCGGTGCTGTGCAAGGTGGCGCCCAGTTCCCAATACCATGTTGAGGATGTCAACCGTGCCGGCGGCATCATGGGAATTCTTGGTGAGCTCGACCGTGCCGGGCTCATAGACACGGCCGTGCACCATGCGGCCGGGAAAGACCTTGCCGAGGTGATCGCGCACAACGATATCCGGAGCGGTCGTGTTACCACGGTTGCGATTGAGAACTACCAGAGCGCGCCGGGCGGGGTGCCGCGAAACCTGGTGCTGGGCTCGCAGGACGCACATTACTCCGAACTCGACAGGGATCGCGAGCGCGGATGCATTCGCAGCGCAAAAACGCCGTACAGCAGGGACGGCGGGCTTGCCGTCCTTTTTGGAAACATCGCCAGGAACGGATGCGTGGTAAAGACCGCGGGCGTTGACGAATCGATTTTCACCTTTAGCGGACCGGCCAAGGTGTTTCACTCGCAGGAACAGGCTTCCGATGGAATCCTCGGAGGGAAAATCAAAGCAGGCGACGTCGTCGTGATTATTTTCGAAGGCCCCAAAGGCGGGCCGGGTATGCAGGAAATGCTGTATCCCACCTCGTACATCAAGTCGATGCACCTGGGAGCGAAATGCGCGCTCATTACCGACGGAAGGTTCTCCGGCGGGACTTCCGGCTTGTCAATAGGCCACGTGTCGCCCGAGGCCGCCTCGGGCGGCGAGATCGGGTTGCTCAAGAACGGCGATATTATTGAGATCGATATTCCCCGGCGCAAGATCAACGTGAAGCTGTCCGCTGTGGAACTTGCAAACCGGCGCAAGGTCGAATTGAAAAAGGGGAAGAGCGCGTTCAAGCCGAAGCGGAAACGGATCATCTCGGAGGCGCTCAGGGCGTATGCGCTGTTCACAACGTCGGCCGACAGGGGCGCGGTGAGGGAGCTGCCGAAGGAGTGAGATAGGTTCAAGACAAAGAAGTCGAAGACTCCCTTCAATCCCGATGGGGCTGTGCGGTGCTTGATTTTCCTGGCGGCCGGGTGTATTATTAATGATGTCATTTGCTGACATCAATGGAGGCACAAGATGAATCAACTCACCCTTCGTCATCTGCCGAAGAACACCGAAAGCCTTCTGCGAACGGCGGCGAAGAAAAGCGGCAAGAGTCTCAATAAGACCGCTATCGACCTGCTGAACAAATCGCTGGGATTGTCCGACTCGTCCAGAAAAAAACGTTCGTTCGCCGGGTGTTCGGGGACATGGTCAAAAGAAGAAGTGGATGAATTCAACTGCAACACCAAGGTGTTTGAAACGATCGATCCGGATATGTGGAAATGAAGATCTGTCTTGACACGAACGCCTACACGGAAGTCCGACGCGGTTCGAACAGAGAGGCAATGCGTTTACTTGAAGAGGCCGAAGCGGTCTATGTCCCGTCCATAGTCGTTGGTGAATTATTTGCCGGTTTCTACCAAGGAAGCCACACGCAACGTAATCTGGCGGAGCTCTCGGACTTCTTTGAAATCCCCGGTGTGGAATTCATTTCTCCCACGATTCCTATCTGTGAACGCTACGGTTTGCTCGTAGCGGAGTTGCGCCGGAAAGGAAGGCCTATCCCCACCAACGATATCTGGATCGCGGCGGCCGCTTTGGAAACCGGATCGAGGCTCTTGTCATATGATAAACACTTCAATGCTATTCAGGGACTAATAGTTTACAGACCCTGATGTCGCTTTGAAATGCACGATTGCAGAACAGCAATGAGAACGGATGCACCATGACCCCTTCCGCTAAGCAGTATCTCGATGAGTGCCTCACCTCCTATCCTGCGCTCAATGCGTGCCAGGACGCCATCGTTCGCGCGTTCGGCCTGCTTGTCACCTGCTTTACAAACGGCGGCAAGGTGCTTGCCTGCGGCAACGGAGGAAGCGCGGCCGACGCCGACCACATCGTGGGCGAAATGATGAACAAGTTCGCGCTCAAGCGCCATTTGAGGAATGAGGATACCGACAGAATCAGGCGCAGCGCGCTCTTGCTCAACGATAAACAGTTCCTTCTGAGCCACCTCCAGCGACAGCTTCCGGCCATATCCCTTTCCGCGCATTCTCCGCTTGTTACCGCCATTGCCAACGACGAAGACGCGGAGATGATATTTGCCCAGCAGGTGTTCGGCTACGGCAGGGAAGGGGACATTCTCATCGCGCTGTCCACGTCGGGAAATTCGAAAAACGTCGTCCGCGCGATTGCCGTGGCAAAGATATTCGGGCTCAAGGTGGTTTGCCTCACGGGAAGATCCGGGGGAACGATCAATGCCCTCGGGTGCGACGCCCTCATTTGCGTGCCCGGGGACGTCACCTATAAAGTCCAGCAGCTCCACCAGCCGGTGTACCATTGTTTGTGCGGGATGGTGGAGGCCGAATTGTTCGGATAACACCGCGCCCGCATCCTTTGCGAACTCTGTTTTCCCCGCCTCCTACGTTCCATTCCGATGCTGTTTCTTTGACCGGCCCCCTTCGCCAATGATATAATAATGTGTTGTCCGTTTATCATGCCTGGATCGAAGCAAAATGCCCGACACGCCAACAAAAATCGGCCGGTACAACATTGTCAAGCTGCTTGGCAGCGGCGCAATGGGCAAGGTATATCTCGCTCACGATCCCGTCCTGGGGCGCAATCTTGCCCTCAAGACCATTGCAATCGATCCGCGGGTGCAGAGCCAGACGCGGGAAGAGTACCTGGCGCGCTTTGCCGCAGAGGCAAAGGCATCGGCAAGGCTCGATCATCCGTCAATTGTGCAGACCTACGACGCTGGCCAGGAAAACGGCGAACCGTGGATCGCCTTCCAGGTGGTGGACGGTGAAAGCCTCGAAGCGATTCTCGCGGTGCGCGGAAGACTCACCATACGCCGGTCAATCCTCTTTACGGTCGATATCGCGTCCGCGCTCCAGCACGCGCACGGATGGAATATTATCCACCGGGACGTGAAACCCGCCAACATTCTCGTTGAAAGCCGTACCGGCATTGCCAAGCTCGCCGATTTCGGCATCGCGCAGGCGCCGTGGTCGGCGCCGGTTGCGGATGGTTCCATGATGGGCTCGCCGGGCTATATGTCGCCGGAACAAATTGACGGAAAAGAAGTCGACCAGCGGAGCGACCTGTTTTCTCTGGGCATCGTGTTGTACCAGATGGTTTCGGGGCGCCACCCGTTCCTGCGCGACACGATGAACGCGACTATCGACGCTACGTGCCGCGGCGGTTACAAGCCGCTTCGCGACCTCGTGCCCGAGGTCCCCCGCCAGCTCGACGCCGCGGTTCGGCGCTGCCTGTTTGCAAATATCAAGATGCGAATGCGCACCGCAGCGGAGCTGGTGGACATCCTGAGGCCGCTGGCGCCGGACGTTGTCCGGGACCACGCCGGCCGTCCTAAGTCGTTCGCCACAACGCACGTTATTGTCGGAAGCAGGGCTTCGGGCACCGACCAGGGAAAAACGGCGCTGCTGGGCAACGTTTTCTACCGGCTTAAGATCATGCGATGGTATTCCGCGGGCCTGGATGCGGTGAGGAAACGATTCGCCATCCTGATGGGACGCAATGAATTGTTCACCGGGGAAGCGCTTGAGGATGCGGCGGGGATGTTCAAGACCTTGTTGAGGAGGTTGGAGAGATGGGCAAGGGAAATTGGGGAACGGTTTCGGGGGAAGGAATAGGGTTTTCCCGCTGTCATACCTCACCCCGGCCGCCACCCCTCTCGGCCGTCACCACCTCACCCCGCCGCTTTGCGGCACCCCTCTCCTTTGCAAGGAGAGGGGAATGACTTATTACTTCAACGAATATTGCAAAATGGAATTGGCCGTCTTTGGTCCTGCCCCCTTCTCCTTGGTAAGGAGAAGGGATGGGGATGAGGTGCTTACTGTGAAAGAAGAATAACTGCCATGACAACAACCATCTTCAACAAAACCATTATGAAAGGCAGACGACGCGAGCTGCGCAAAAAGCAAACACCTCAGGAAAAGAGGTTGTGGGATTTTGTTCGCGGGCGTCAACTTGGAGGCGCAAAATTCAGAAGGCAATACAGCGTCGGCGGTTTTGTGCTGGATTTCTACTGTCCGGAATTGAGGCTGGCTGTGGAAATTGACGGGCCAATTCATTGTTTCCGGAAAAGATATGACAGGTACAGGCAATCTGCTATTGAAGGAATGAGGATCGGCTTTTTGCGGTTCACAAATACTGAAATTGAATGTGATTTTGGTCTTGTCACAGAAAAAATCAAGTCGGAAGCGGAAAGACTTCGTTCGACGCGCAACACTTAACCGTCGCTTTCGCACCTCACCCCGGCCGCCACCCCTCTCAGCCGTCACCACCTCACCCCGCCGCTTTGCGGCGCCCCTCTCCTTTGCAAGGAGAAGGGTTGGGGATGAGGTGCAACCCGCCCGCCAACCCAACCATTAACCCGTCCAACCTGCAATCCCGGGAAACCGAACCGCCTGCAGTCATGCTGGCCCGATTATTAGTCGTTTAATGTTTGTCCTTGAAAAAACCTTCCTTTGTCCATATAATAGATATGTTGTGTGCACAGGTCTCATCCGAAGGACTTTCCGGGCAATCCGCCGTAAAGGGTTTTTCGTGTTTGCCCGGTGTTGATTATTATAAGTAAAGTTATGACCCAACCACATCTTATTGTCATTCGTAAATTATGTGCCGCGGGAATGCTGCTGCTTGCCGGGGAGGCGTGGCAGGGGGATGTTTCCGCAGCCCCGATATTCGCGACAGCAGTGTCTGCAAGCTCAGATGACGCTTTTGAGGATACCTCCGATCATTCCGTAAACATTGACAGTGTTTGCAATCCAGTGGGTGCCGGTGCTCAAAATAACCGCAAAGTTGGGTGGGTTGGTCTTCGTTTTCAGAATGTTACTATTCCGCAAGGCTCTATAATAACCGCGAAAACAGGGACGGATTCAACCTACCTCCGGTTTTCATGCAAGGTTGCATCACTCGGATCTGCCAACGTTTACATCAAGGCGGAAGCATCGGACAATGCCTACGCGTTTGCGGCAACCGCAAGTAACCTCAGCGCCAGGCCCCAGACAACGGCATCAGTCTTATGGACATGTTCGGGCGGAGGTGCGGTGCAATGGGATGCCAAATATATCAGCTTCGACATCGCTTCCGTGCTTCAGGAAATTGTAAACCGCCCCGGCTGGAGTTCCGGAATGTCGATAAATTTTCTGATTCACAATAATGCAGCGGCTCCAAACGGCTGGTTTGGCGCGGGCACTTTCGACAACGGCGCGGGATATGCCTGTTCGCTTCATGTGTACAATTACACCGCTCCGCCGTCGACGCAGACGGCATTAATCACCTTTAGCGCCGTGACCTCAACGGGAATGACTATTGGCTGGCAGCGTGGCAATGGCGCCAATTGCGCGGTGTTTATGTATCAGGGAACCTCCGGAAGCGCGTCCCCAGTATACGGCACCACCTACACCCAAAACACAACTTTCGGAAGCGGCACGCAAATAGGTTCCAGCGGTTGGTACTGCATCTATAACGGCTCAGGTACATCGGTTACTGTTACGGGTTTAACTACCAAAACATTTTATCGTATAATGGCCTGTGAATACAACAGCTCCGGAGCAACAACCCTCTACCAGACGAGTTCGAGCGCCGCAGGCAATCCCGCCAACTACGCCACCTACCCCAACCTTGCACTCGGCAAGACGGTAACGGCTTCTTCTGCAGGCGGGGGAAATTTCGCTTCCAAGGCAACCGACGGCGGTTCCGGCACCCGGTGGGAGAGTACACAAGGTGTCGACCCCCAAACGATGTACGTCGATCTTGGAACCGGATACTACGTTGACTCGGTCTACATCGATTGGGAAACAGCCTCAGCGAATCACTACCAGATTCAAGGTTCCAACGACGCCATAAACTGGACCACCATCAAGGACACTACCGACGGGCTAAGTCAGCAGCATCGTTTGAGGAGTTTCAGTTTTACAAAGACGTTATACCGTTACATTCAGATGTACGGTTACACCAGAACCACGGGATATGGATATTCCATTTGGGAATTCGGGGTCTACGGCGACACCAACAAGGTGCCGGCAACGCAAGCTTCGGCCGTGACATACAGTTCCGTCACCTCAACCGGAATGACCCTTGGTTGGACACGCGGCAGCGGTGCCAATTGCGCCGTGTTTGTCTACGCGGGAGCCAGCGGGAATGCCGCGCCCGTGTATGGCACCACGTATACCGCCAACACCGCGTTCGGGAGCGGCACGCAAATAGGTTCTTCCGGATGGTACTGCGTGTACAATGGCGCAGGCACATCCGTGGCCGTCACTGGCTTGACACAGGGTACTGCGTACCAGACAATGGTTTGCGAGTACAACAGTTCCGGCGCAAGTACCGCATACAACACAAACACTGCCACCAGCAATCCGTCGAACCAGATAACGGCACCCGGCACTCAGGCAACTACCGTGACTTTTGGTTCCATCACTTCAAGCGGAATGACCATCGGCTGGACAAACGGCAACGGCACCAGCCGCGCGGTGTTTGTTTATCAGGGAACCACCGGGAATGCCGCGCCGGTATACGGCACCACGTACACTGCCAGCACCACATACGGGAGCGGAACGCAGGCCGGAGCCGGATGGTACTGTGTCTATAACGGCACGGGCACATCGGTAGCTATTACGGGACTGGCCGCGAGCACGGCGTACAGGGCAATGGTATGCGAATACAACAGTACCGGCCCGGGCGCCAGCTACAACACGGGCACCGGCACCGGTAATCCGGCGAATCAGACATCAGCGGCTGCCGGGGCGCCTGCGACTCCCACCGGGTTGACTTCAGGGACCTTAACGGCGACAACCGCGGCATTGTCGTGGTCTACATCCACGGGCGCGACCTCGTATGAAATTCAGGTGTCGGTAACCTCCGGTTTTACATCCGTTTTGATAGATCAAACAGGAATCTCATCCACGAGCTATTCGGCAACCGGACTTTCGGCCAGCACTACGTACTATGCTCGCGTAAATGCCACGAGTGCCGGAGGTACCAGCGCCTGGTCGGGTAACTACAGCTTTACCACGAGCGCCGCAAGCGGCAGCCTGGATGATTACAACAAATGGGCATACAGCGCCAGCGTTGTTCTGAACACCACCAACAGCGGCGGCGGTGCGAACGTGGCCACCGACCAGAGCAATTTTCCCGTCCTGGTGAGATTAACGAGCAGCAATTCCAATATCTTTAGCCAGGCAAAGAGCGATGGGACCGACATCCGTTTTTCAAAGTCGGACGGCACGCACATTCCCTACCAGATAGAGCGCTGGGATAATGCCGATAATATGGCGGAAATTTGGGTGAAATTTGACGTAAAGGGCAACAACAGCACTCAGTACTTTATGATGTACTGGGGCAACAGCGGCGCCGGGGACAGTTCGGGCGCGAGTGCGGTGTTTGCTACGGCAAACAATTTTCTGGGCGTGTGGCATCTTAAAGAAGGCGGAAACACCACAGCCGGCGGCTACGCCGATGCAACTGGCGTTTACCCTGCCACGGGAAACAATATGGCCTCTGCCGATCAGGTTGCCGCGGTAATTGACAGCGGTCAGAGCTATGGAAGCGGAACCGGCGGCAAGGCCATTTCATTGTTCAGAAATGGACTTGGGAGCGGATGTACAATAAACATCACAACTGTTACCGCGGGTGTAATAAACGCGATAAACTCCACTCCAACGGCGGGCGGCAGCGGTTATGCCGTGGGAGATCAGTTACTGGTGGCAGGAGGAGATTGGGGAATAGCACGTGTGACTGCGGTTAGCGGAACGACTGTCACCGGGGTCACTATTAACGAAAGTCCAGCTCCCGGAGCGGGATGTACAATAAATACTACTGCCGCGGGGGGCAACTTAACTGCTGCTACTGTTAATGTCGCGAGTACATCTGGTATGTATTGTGTGGGTGACATTTTGTCGGTTGCCGGCGGCACTGGCGGAACGGTAAAGGTGACTGGAATTGCCGTGAATGGAGGAGGCGTCACCGCACTTGCCGTGCAGAATGCCGGAACCGGATATACTACTGCAACCGCAGTCGCAACTACCACCACTAATCTCTATACCGTAAGTGCAGGAAATGCAACGACGGATTTTGGGCCGGGAATCGCTCTTTCGGCCGGTCAGACACTTACCTTTTACGCCTGGGTTGTATCCACGGGAAGCAGCCAGGCTTCCTGCATATTCGACATGGCGACCGCAACAAATGGGAATTACATCTTCATGGCTCGAAAGGATGCAAATAACTTAACCGTTTCCACAAAAGGCGTTAATGACAATGGCGCCTACACAACGGACAATTCCTATCCGGTGACGACATCCACCTGGACGCACATCGGTTTCACGGTGGACGGCTCGGGAAATGTAGCCATCTATGTAAATGGTGTTTCGCGCGCCACAACATTGGGCACAGGTTATCCTAAAGCAATTACCGCGGGCAATTATTTTCTCAATACTTTGGGATCGCGATATTACAACGGTCCATCGCAGTTTTTTCAAGGAACAATCAACGAAGCCGTGGTTTCCAACGCGGTCTGTTCCGCGGACTGGATAAAGCTCTGCTACCAGAACCAGCAGAATGTCGCCGTTGGAGGATCGGGCCAGCTTGTTTCGAGCATCACGTGCAGTCCCGCGGCTCCCACACTGTCCAATCCCGCCAATGGCTCAACTAATCAAACCACGACCCCCTCCCTGTCGTGGGGAACCTCGACCGGCGCGACCAGCTACAGAGTCCAGGTTTCAACAAATTCGGACTGTTCCTCTCCGATCTACGATCAGAGCGGCATCGCCAGTACGTCGCAGACAGTGTCCCCGGCATTGTCAAACAGCACAGTATACTATTGGCGTGTGAGCGCCGCGAACAGCGGCGGTTCCAGTGGTTTTTCTTCGATTTGGAGTTTCACCACTACTTCGTCAAATCATGCGCCCACAGATATGTCGCTTTCCAACAAGGTCTTCAATACCACCACGCCGGTGGGAGCGAGGATCGGAACCTTCTTTACAACCGATGTTGACCTGCCCAACGATTTCCATACCTATACATTTAACGGCGGCACGAACGATGCGAGTTTCAGCATCGCGGGCAATGCGCTGTATCTGGCCTCAACGCTTTCCGCAGGCACGTACCATATCAATGTCCGGACAACCGATCAGGGAGCACTGCATTTCGATTCGACTTTTACGCTTACCGTTCAGACATGCTCGGGCGCGTGCACCGACAATTACTCGCAGTGGCAGTATTCGAAGCGCATCACGCTCAATACCACCCGGACCGGCGCGAATGTGACGAACACCGTGACGAATTTCCCCGTCCTGGTGAGTTTAAACCCGGGGAATTTCTCATGGTTTTCGCAGACGCGGCCGGGCGGCACGGACATTCGTTTCTCCACAAACGACAGCGCCGCTACGCACCTTCCTTATCAAATCGAGCGCTGGTCCATTAACTCGGGAAACAGCGACACGGCTGAAATCTGGGTCCTGATAAGCTCGGTCGCGGGAAGCAACAATCTGCAGACGTTCAAGATGTATTGGGGAAAAAGCGATGCGGCCGACAGTTCGAACGGCCCCGCTGTTTTTGCGACATCCAACGGGTTTGTAGGTGTCTATCATTTGAGCGAAGGCGGAACAGGAACGCGATACAATTCCGCGCAGAGCAGCCATAATGGGACGACCGTCAGTTATGACGGCGATGAAAAGGGGACTGGTTTGGTGGGAGTAGGCGACTACCTTACTACCAACGACGGCATCAATCTCGGAGATATCGAAATAACCACAGCCATCACCCTGAGCGCATGGGTCAACCCGAATTCACTTATCGGCCGCGGGAGATTCATCAGCAAGCAATGGACGACAAACGCGGCTCCATGGCAGTCGTATGCATTGCAATGGGATAACAGCGGCACGCCCCTGGTCCAGTTGCAGCTCGCGGTCAACGGCGCCCAAACAGACGCGACCATGACGACAGCCTTGACATCAGGTACATGGGCCTATGTGGCCGGTACCTACGACGGCACCACTATGACAGCATATTTGAACGGAACGTCCAATGGTACTCCGACGACAGCGGCCGGATCAATCTCCGCAACGACGAGGAATGCAACGATCGCGTATAACGAGGATGCCGGCGATCAGCGGTTCAACGGCAGTATCGACGAAGTGCGCATCGAGAATACGGCGCGCTCCGCCGACTGGATACGACTCTGCTACCAGAACCAGCAAACCTCCCAGAACCTGGTGGATCCCGACGACTATTCGGAATGGAAGTATTCGAAGAATATTGTACTCAACACCTCGCCCACAGGCGCGAACGTGGCCACGCCGCAGGCCGATTTCCCGGTCCTCGTGAGATTGACAAGCGGCACCTTCAATTTCTCGCAAGCGCAGGATTCCGGCCAGGATATCCGGTTTGCAAAGAGTAACGGTGCCCACCTGAAGTATCAGATTGAACGGTGGGACCGGAGCAACCAGCTTGCCGAAATCTGGGTGAGGGTCGACACGGTGTACGGCAACAACGGGAGCCAGTATTTCACCATGTACTGGGGGAAAAGCCCGGTTGATTCCAGGAGCAACGGGGCGGCGGTGTTCGATACGGCGAATGGGTTCAGCGCGGTGTATCATCTCAATGATGCTAGTAGTGTCAGTCCTAAAGCTGATGCAACGGCTAATGGAAATGGTGCTCTTGATACAAATACCACCACCTTTACGCAAGCCTCTGCGGTGGCAGGTTTTGGCGCCCAGTCAGGTAACCTTAGCGGCCATTTAGTGGTTCCAGCCAGTGTCATTAATGCCGGTACAAACGGTGGTACAATATCTTTCTGGGCCAAGGGAACTGCAACCGGAAATGGTCGCTACCTTTTTTGTACCAGCAATACTGCGACAGAACGATTCAATTTGTTTGCTAATGGCACCACCATGAGTTGTAATCTCGGTGACGGAACCAATATCGGTGGAACCAATACGGTTTTTGACGGCAATAACCATTACTTAAGCCTTGCATGGAATTCGGACGGCAGCGGGGCGTGTTATGTGGACGGGGCCAGTGTCGGTTCCCATTCTGCACAGACCCTCGCTGCTCCCCCGGGACCAATTTATGTAAACTGGGGTGGCTCGTATTACGGCAGTTCGCATCAGTATGCTCTGTATGATGAATTTCGCGCAGAGAAAACTGCCCGTTCCGCGGACTGGATCAAGCTCTGCTACTGGAACCAGAATCCCAACCAGACCCTTCTCGACTCGGCCCTCGAGGATTATACAAAGTGGGCGTTCTCGAAGAACATAACTATTAATGCTGGAGGGTTGGGGTTGTCCGGCAAGGTTCCTCGTTTCCCGTATCTTGTGAGGCTCAACAAGACCAATTTCGACTTTAGCCAAGCCCAAAGTTCGGGCCAGGACATCCGGTTTTCGCGCTCCGACGGCGCGCATTTCCCGTACCAGATTGAGCGGTGGAACAGCACGAGCACCGTTGATTCAGCAGAAATATGGGTCCTTGTCGACACCGTTTACAATAACTCAACCCAGTATTTCAAGATGTACTGGGGCAATGCCGGCGCGCAGAGCTGGTCGAATGGCCAAAAGGTGTTCGAAACGTCAAACGGATTTATCGGAGTGTATCATTTAAGCGAAGGCGGAACAGGCACAAGGAATAATTCCGCGCAGAACGCCTACAATGGGACCACCGTCAGTTATGACGGCACCGAAAGCCGGAGCGGAGATATTGGAGCCGGTGACAGCCTCAAGGCCGGCGCCAGCACCGACGGCATCAATCTCGGCACCGGCATCGCGCCGACAAATATTACTTTGAGCGCCTGGGTCAAGGAGCACACAGTTACAACGTGGGGAAAGATCATTAACAAAGAGTTTGCTACAACAAATACTGCTCCCTATGAAATTTTCACGTTGCAGAGTGGCAATGGCACGGGAATAGCCGAACTGACACTTGACCTGAACGGTAACGAAGCAAAATCCGTCATGACGCATACTTTGACGGTAGATGGCTGGAACTACGTGGCCGGCACCTACGATCAAGTTACCGAAAGAACGTATTACAACGGTGCTCCCGATGGGACGAATGCGTCAACGTATCCAATTGGAACGAGCGCCATGGCGACATGCATCGGCTACAACGATGCTACGGGACAAGGCGCTCAACGATTTAATGGTGTCGTAGACGAGGTAAGAATAGAGAATGTCACGCGCTCCGCCGACTGGATAAAGCTCTGCTACAACAACCAGATGCAGAACTCGACCCTTTCCACCCTGGACAGCGCCGACGCGTTCCGGCCTCTGTTTATCCAGAAGGCTCCGCTTGATTCCATTACCGTTAGTACAACCAAATGGGCGATCAAGTTCTCGGCAGCCAAGGGCGGGGGCATAAAGTTCCTCGCCAAAGACTCGGTATCCACCAACCAGCTCGATACCAATCTGTTTACCATCATGTACAACAATGCGTCGTGCGACGCGGCAACGGGAACGCTCGCGCTTGTGGACAGCGACGTTGTGCACGCGCGCATACGTCAACAGGTGACGATTTCTTCGCAGCCGTTTACCGTTGACTACAACGTGCTCGGGTCGGGCAAGCTGTTTGCCCGTGTCACCACCTATGCCGCATCCAACCTTGCCGCTGCGCCGCTGGAGTTCCGGATTGCGCACAACGCGGCCGGTTCCACGCACGTGGATACCGCTCGCTACGGGTCCACTCCGTCAAGCTGTTTCGGGCTTTTGCACGAGGATTCCACGGCGGGTTTCTACGATATTCTGATGGCGCCGTTTGTGCCATGGTCGCAGGCCAATGCGACAACATCGTCCAACAAGTTCATGGGCATCAAGTGCACATCGTGGTCGCTGGCCGCCATGAGCAGGCAGACATGGGAATTCATGGTTGATTTCGGGCATACCACTTTGCACGACAGCACAAAGGCGCTTGCTTACGTCAACGATTTCCAGAATCCGGACACCATGCATTTCTACGAGGGCACGCCGCTGCTCGAAAAAGCGTGGGAAAACCAGCTTTCGGGCCATTGGAAATTCGACGAAGGCGCGGGAGACACGGCTGGCGACAACAGCAGCAGCGGCAACGTGGGCTGGATCCGCCACGGGCCGGCAGGAAATTGGACAAGCGGGATGTGGGGCGGCGGAGACAGTCTGCGAGGCATCGACAGCATAACCGTTGCACCGGGCTCAAGCTTCTTCGGCAACAGCGCCGGCTTTACCATTCTGGGGTGGGTGAAACCGGCCACGACGCTCACGGCAAGTTCCGTTCTCTTCAAGAAGTACTCCACCGCAAGCAACAGCGGATACGAGCTCACCGGCACGAGCAGCGGCCAGCTCCAGCTTCTCATCAACAATGCAGGCTTATCGCACACGCTCACGGGAAAGACCGTGCTTGGCACCGGGCAATGGTATCACGTTGGCGCGCAGCTCGCCTATACCCGTGATACCTTGAAGCTGTATGTGAACGGCGTGATCGACACGATGCTGGTGGCATCCACCATAGGGTATCCCGGCGCCACGAGCACCACGGTGGACTCCGAAGTGATGGGTCAGAATTTCAACGGCGTGCTTGACGACATGCGATTCTACGGCAACCAGATCGACGATGGGCAGATAAAGGCCATTTACCTCAAGGGCTTTGCGCCGGACATGGGCAGGTACTCGATTCGCGCCGACAACAACAGCACGGTACAGGCAAACTTGAACGGGCTCACCTATAACCGGTATCTGCCCGCTTTCAAGATAACGAATTACTGGGGAACGGGCGGCAATGCCGATGTTCCGCAATTTGTCTATCTGGACGGGACGCAATTAACGGCCGGGAGCGACTATTTTGCAGGCACCGACCAGAAACGGCATACGCTTGCCATCGGCTTGAATCGGACGATCAATGCGAATTCGGTGATTTACATAAGCGGAACGAGCGCCAGCAACGTCAACCTCACAAATGCAATGCCGCAGATGTACTGGGGAACGGTAGGAACCTCGCCGCAGCATTTCTATGTCAAAAACTTTGCGGGAGATTATCTCGGCTCTTCAACGGCAAACCAGTTTTACATGGACTGGAAGATGGACAGTTCCGTCAACAGCAAAGACGGCGAGATCTATTGCCTGAAGACATCCAAAATGTCTGCGAACCAGCTGGCAGACACCACAGGCGCGTCATCGTCGGGCAACCTGGTACCCATACCCGGCGATTCGTCCACGTGGGGCTATCAGTATCTCAAAGTGGGCGGCAACTGGATCTCGAGCGCAGTGAACATCTGCTCCGCGCCCACCTACACCGTGGTGGAAAGCTCGGCAGTGCGCGTGGCGGTGCAACTCAACGACAGGAAGATCGCAAACGGGGCCGATACGGTTGCATTGCGCACGAGGTGGACAATATATCCAACAGGGCAGATCTTCAGGTGGGACAGCATTTTTACGGTAAAGAACGGCTCTTCCGCGGCAAATGTCGACAGTGCGCGGGCCGACTTTTTCGAAACGTATTCGAGCAACGGCACCAGCCGCGTTCTTGATACGTGCGAACGCGGCGGCATTCGCGGATCGAGCCATATCCAGGACTTCGAGTCAGCATTTTTGTCCGCGCGGCAAGGGAGTACCTACTGGGTCCAACATCCTTACGTTGGTCCGGCGCCGGATACCGTAATTTGGGCGTCGAACAATGTTGCGGGCAACCACTATTCCGGTGCGCGGTACTACGGCGGATTAGTGGGGGGCAATTTGTGGAGTAACGGCAACCTACCCTTCCAAATGGCCTACTATTTGGATATTTCCCGGTCAAGCATCGGAGGCAATACCGGCTTGGATTCCGTTGGAAGGGGTGTGCAGAACTTTGAACATCCGGTTGCCGCAAGCACAACCGCGCATCCGCTCACCATGAGCACCGGCGCGCTTTTGTCCGGTTCGTCGGCAACCACGGGAGATCTGGATACCAACGGGTTCAATGAGCGGGAAGGCGCGTATGTTATAGACGCAACGGGCTGCGGCAATACGGTGCAGTTCACCCTGAATGCGGCAAAGAGTACTCCGACTGTCGACACGTGCAGATTCTACCCGGCATTCAGGATAAAGGGGTATTACGCGGCAACGCCTCCGCAGTACGTGTTTGTAAACAGTAATCTCAAAACCAGCGGGTACGACTACAACGTGTACCTCAACAACACCAACCAGGAAGTGGTGCTCCAGTTCAACCAGGTGTTCTGCGGCGACTCGGTTATTTACATTTCCTACGACCATACCCTCGCCGTCACCATGACCAATTTTAAGGGACTTTCGGGCGACCGCAACGACACGCTGCGGTGGAAGACCGAAAGCGAGCAAGAAAACCTCGGATTCTATATTTACAAACGCATCAAACCGTCGTTCATGGATTCGCTGGTTGCCCAGCATACTTCCGCGCAGGGTGATACCGCAAGCGGCGATAATGCGCTCCTGTGCCTGCGAAAGAAGCTGATTTCCACGGACGACACGGTGTGGAAGCAACTCAACAGCCGGATTATTCCCGGCGCTGCCGGCGGGATTTCGTCGGGCCCGCGGAACTATTCGCTTGTGGACTACGACGTGAATAACGACATCGAGTACGAGTACCGGCTGGAGTCGGTGGATTTTAGCAATAAGCACGATGCATATCCGGGTTACGCGGATGTGCGTCCGGGCCGGATCCTGCCCATGATATTTGACCTCAGGCCGAATTATCCGAACCCGTTCCGCGCACTCACCATGATCCGCTACGCGATTCCCGTCAAGACGCGGGTAGACCTGTTCGTGTACAATTTGCAGGGCCGCCTCATTCGGAAACTGGTTGACGCGGCGCGGCTTGAGCCCGGCTTCTACAAGGCTGTGTGGAACGGGAAGGACGACTACGGCCGCACCGTGGCAAGCGGACCGTATATCTATCGCCTGCAATCGCCCCTGTTTGTCAAGTCCCACGTGATGATTCTCTCAAAGTGACCGGCGCTGGCGGGCCCGGTTTCGAAAGCCTAATCCCGATTGCGCCGGCACCTTCCATTTTTATCAAATATCGCCTAATATAAAATCTATATTTAGTGTGCAAAACGGTCGTTCCGGGGTAACTCGCATCGGGTTTTTGCGGGATTGGGAAAACCCGGGGCAAACTTCTTTGTTTGGCGCAGCGTAATTCTTTGATCTATAGTTCGTTCGGCAAAAATACAGAGAACCCTGGCAACGTTTTAAGCGACTATTATATAATATTGCTGGGTGGATGCCGGGTAACGGAAATGCTTACACGTTTAAGTATTGCCCGGGCCGACGCGTGCTTCTTCACTAATGCATCCTGCGTGTCTCTCAAGTCAAG
Source organism: Fibrobacterota bacterium (assembly GCA_003165595.1). Lineage (GTDB taxonomy): Bacteria > Fibrobacterota > Chitinivibrionia > Chitinivibrionales > FEN-1185 > FEN-1185. Next base: position 187,607 of record PLWQ01000018.1, read on the forward strand.
AGACACTCAAAATACCTCAACGGTCGTTAGCTTCAGACAAGGATTGTTTCATGAAAAAACAGAAGCGACTTGCCTTCGTCTTCGCCCTGGTTTTGCCCGCGGCGGTACTCCTCACTCTGCCGAGCGTCGTTCTCGCGGGCGCGCCCGTTCTTTCCGGCGTGAACCCGGCACTCTCGCCTGCAATCGCGAAAGGCGCTACTGCGCCGCCCGGGTATCTCGTGTCTTCGTTCCTTGGTCCCATTGTCACCAATGGCACCCTGCTCGACGATTTCGAGGGCAACACCGCCATCAATAAGTGGGGAGGAAACTGGTTCACGGTGAGCGACAACCCGGCCGGAGGTCTCAGCACCATCAATCCTCCGTACCTCACCTTCTTTGCAACCGCCCCGGGGTACAATTCGGCCTATTGCGCGAAAATGAACGTGACCCTCAACGGCAAGGCCAATCTCGGATATAATCCCTATGGAATACTTACCACGAACTTGAATCCTGCCTCGACCACAACCGTTACGGTTGCCGTTGACTTGACAAAGGCAACCGGTTTCCGATACTGGTTCAAGGGCGGGAAGCATTACTTCAAGCTGGAAACTTCCGACCTTACTGCCAAGCTCGGAGCGCAAAGCTACTATCAGGACAGCGTTGCGGCGTCCACCACATGGAGACAGGTCTCCTTTACGTGGGACTCGCTGCACACGGTCACCTACGCCACCGGTGCGATAACCGCGGTGACCCCCGCGAGCAAGAAGCTTGCTACCAGGCTTTCCTGGGTAATGCAAGGTCCGGACGGGACAGTAGATTCGTTGTTTATCGACAACGTTGAAGTCACAGGCTTTGCCGACAGCGGCATAGCGGTAACCGGCGCAAGCAATACCAACGGCGCCTGGCAGTATTCCACCAACGCCGGTACGAGTTGGAATGTGTTCGGCACCTTGTCGGATGCCGGCGCAACCCTGCTCAACGCCGCGGCTCAGGTGCGTTTCGTGCCTACCGCTAGCTACACCGGACCGGCAACGTTCATATTCCGCGCCTGGAACCAGACAGACGGTAATACGAACGGCGCCACCGGAGTTGCCGTTGTTCCCAACGGCGGCATAACTGCCTACAGCTCGGTTGCCGCAACCGCCACCGTCCAGGTACAGGATGCATCCGGTCCCGTCATTCAGACGCAGCCCAAGTCGATAACCGTCAACGAAAGCGCGGCCTGCACACTCTCCGTTGTCGCGACAAATGCGACATCCTACCAGTGGAAAAAGGCGGGGACCGCCATCGCGGGCGCGACCGGATCAAGCTACATAAAGAGTCCGGTCGCCACCACGGATGCGGGTACCTACACCGTGATGGTGAGGAATGCCGCCGACAGTGTCGAAAGCCAGCAGGCGACGGTCACCGTGATTGCAAAACCGGCAAACGCGACCTTGACGCCTGCGAAAGACACGGTCCTGCTTGGCGGCGCTGTGACGTTTACGGTCAACGCGACCGTGGGAACGGCGCCCTTTACCTACCAATGGCGGCAGAGCGGCGTTACCATTGGCGGGCAAACAGGCAAAACGTATTCGATTGCTTCGGCCAGGGTGATCGACTCAGGTTCCTACACTGCCGTGGTGATCAATCCGGCCGGGAGCGCAACGTCGAACGCCGCCGTTCTTGTGGTGATCGTGCCCATCAAGGCCGCGTTCAAGATGAGCGATTCAATCGTCCAATCGTCGGTTCCCGTGCAGTTTACCGATTCTCTTTCGACCGGGCCGTTCACGCGTTGGATATGGAATTTTGGGGACGGCGCGGTCGACACTGTCAACCCGAACCCTTCACATCAGTTCGCCTCGGGAATTTACCAGGTNNGTGTACAACGACAATCCGATTGCCATTTCCGGCAAATACGTTTCTGCCGGCAAGGCCCAGGTAACCTTTGTAAATTATCAAGCGCTTCCCACGAACATTTTCAGCACCTATGCCGACAGCGTGAAGCTCTGGTACAAATCCGGCGCAATCCCGACGTCCATAACAGGGGCAACGTGGATCACCACCTACGGGCTTGCCGACATGCTCAAGGCAACAGCCCCGTTTCAGGCGCAGGTTTCCGTCACGCTTGCCGGGACCGACACGGCAGTCGGCTTCATGACTCAGGTCCATTGGAACAAAGGCGGGACAGCATCCTGGAGCGCGTTCGCGCCGGGCAACGGTGCATACGTTATCATGACCGATACTACGACGCCGGGAAATCCGGCCACCATCGTGGGCACCTTCTTGAGTGGCGATTCGGTCATGTTCTCGGTGTACGGTCACGGCGCCGATACTTCGAGCGTGGATACGTTCGGCATCTGGTATGGAACAAGCACCACCGACAACGTGGCGAATTTTACCACCTCCCCAAACATCTTTTGGTTCAACGTCAAAAAAACCTTTCCGACAATGGCAGCCGCCAATGGCCGCGACAGCATCATTGTAGCGAATCCCTTGTTCAATACCGGCGTGCAGAAAACGCTGTATTGCGCGGTAATTCTCAAAGGCAAAAACGGCAAATTGAGTTTGCCCTATACGTCTTCCTACCCTTCGGGAGTAAACCGTCCCACCA